>NZ_JAYEFD010000002.1:0-1274566 GCF_035117725.1 Microbulbifer magnicolonia
CTCAGTCCCGAAGGACCTTTCGCGCTCGACTTGCATGTGTTAGGCCTGCCGCCAGCGTTCAATCTGAGCCATGATCAAACTCTTCAGTTTAAAGAGTCGCCTTTCATAAGAGTCGGAATGTGACCCCCAATCAGGCTTAAGTCTTGCTCGGAATTAAAACGTAATTCATTGACATGAGTTACTTACTTCCGATAAATCATTTTCCAGCCGAAGCTGGATGTATCGATTCATCGCCCCGTAAGCACCCACACATATTGCTTGATCGAATTTTTAAACAACTCAGCTGGGCGCTCGGCCCTAACCGCGGGACGCGTATTCTACACATCCACTCTGCTGAAGCAAGTGCTTTTTGCAGACTTTTTCGAGGCTTCCGGTGCGACTCGAAAGCCTTCCGGACCCTCCGGATCACCGCTTCCGGTGACCCTCGAAGAGGCGCGCATTATAGCGACCGCTTCGACCTTGGCAAGCTCTTTTTTGAAGAGCTTTTCGCTGTCAAAAACACCTTTAAAAAGGCCTTTTTGGAAGCGGCGAATCCGCTGCCGGCTTCGCTCAAGGTGGCGCGCATTATAGCGAGCCCTTCAACCTTGGCAACCCCTTTCTGAAAAAATTTTCTTATGAAAATCAATCACTTGGAGCCACTTTCTCGCCGCTTCTCAAGCAGCGAGGGCGCGAACTATACGGGCTGGCCGCAGCCGCCGCAAGCACTTTTGTGACAGAACTGTAAAAAAGACTTTTTTGTCGAGTTTTCGCCCAAAAAAGCATCAGGCCGCGGTGGTGAACAGGTGGTACTTCTTCTTGCCCAGGCGGACGATGAAGAAGCGGCCGCCGAGTGACTTGTCCGCACTGAACACACTGGCGGGACTACCATTGCTGTCCATACCCACGGGATGCCCATTGACCAGCACCGCGTTGCGGCCCAGCGCATCTTTGACGGGCTTGCCCGAGGGCGCCATGCCCGCGTCGACGAGCAGGTTGATCAGGGTCAGCTCGCCGAAATCGGTCGGGAGCGCGGAACAGGGCAGGCCATCGAGGCTCAGCTGCTCCAGGTCGCTCGCGGAAAGATCGGCGATATCACCCGAGAAGAGTGCATGGGAAATGCGCTCCGCCGCGGCAAGCCCCTCTTCCCCGTGCACCAGACGCGTCACCTCGCGCGCCAGGATGCCCTGCGCCTCCGGCCGGCCGGCGCGCTCGCGATCCGCCGCCTCAATTTCGTCGATCTCGTCGACGCCGAGGAAAGTGAAGTAGCGCAGGAACTTGTAAACGTCCGCATCGGCGGTATTCAGCCAAAACTGGTAAAAGGCGTAAGGCGAGGTGCGTTTCGCGTCCAGCCAGATGGTGCCACTCTCTGTTTTGCCGAATTTCGTGCCGTCCGCCTTGGTCACCAGCGGCAGTGTCAGGCCGTAGACCTTACCCCGGTGCTGCCGGCGAGTCAGGTCGACACCTCCGGTGATATTGCCCCACTGGTCGGAACCGCCGATCTGCAGCGTGCAGTTATAGCGCTTGTACAATTCGGAGAAATCCATCGACTGCAGCAACATGTAGGAGAACTCGGTGAAGGAGATTCCCTCACCCTCCCGCTGAATACGCTGTTTGACGGATTCCTTGTTGATCATATTGTTGACGGAGAAATGTTTTCCTACGTCACGCAGAAAATCGAGGACATCCAGGCCCTGCGTCCAGTCCAGATTGTTGACTACGATGGCACTGTTCTCACCACAGTCGAAATCGATGAACTGGGATACCTGGCGCTTCAGTTTCTCCACCCAGCCGGAAACCACCTCCGGTGTATTGAGGCTGCGCTCCTGCGCCTTGAAGGATGGATCGCCAATCAGGCCGGTTGCGCCGCCAACCAGTGCGATCGGCTGATGTCCTGCCGCTTGAAACCTCTTCAAAGTGAGCAGGGGTACTAGACTGCCAATATGCAGGGAATCCGCGGTGGGGTCGAAACCGCAATAGAGGGTGCGGCTTTCCGTCAAATGCTGTGTAAGCTCGCCGTCGCCGGTCGCCTGATTTATCAGCCCGCGGCGGTCCAAGTCTTTAAGCAGTGTCGCATCGACCCCGGCCATGGTTTCCCCTCATACTGTGATGCTTGACTAGCGCCGCCGGGCGGCGGCGAAATGGGCTGCAACATTACCGGACTTTGCGGCAAATACAAGCTGCGGCGAAGACAGGTGCGGGGCGCAGGCGCAAACGACTGCCAGGGAAAAGTGCAGAGGAACTCAGTCATGGGAAGACAGGTCAATTACTCCGTGAATCACGGCGGGAATTTTGTTATAAAGCCGCCTCAGTGTTCGTTTTTTAGGCACACGATGCCTAAAGCACTGATAACAACGACAATCAGCGCCACCCGTTAAGACCATGCAAGACCAACGCAAACCGACGCCGCGCCTGCTGGGCACCCTACGCCAGCACTTCCCGCGCACCCATGCCCTGACCGCCGGTGCTGCCAGCTTTGCCCTGGCGCTGACCATGTTTGTCTCGACGCCGGAAGTAGAGGCCAGGCGACTTTCACTGCCGGTAAACCTGTCCACAGCCGAAGTGACGGGCCCTGAAGCGGTTCCGGCGACGCCGGAGGCAGCGGCAGGCAAAGTGGAGCCGCCAGCGATCGCGACCAGCCTGCGCAGCCAAAGCCTCACAGTACAGAGCGGCGATACCCTGTCCGACCTGTTCCAGCGCGCCAACGTAAATGCAGCGGATATGTACAAGCTGCTCGCCAGTGGCAAAGAAGCGAAGCAGCTGGCGCGCCTGACCCCGGGCGAGGAGCTCACTTTCCATATTGACGATGACGGCGCGCTGCAGAGCCTGGAACTGCATCGAGACCGCCTCAACTTGATTGAGTTCACGCGCGGCGAAGCCGACGATTTCAGGTACGCCCGGCACCAGCGCGAGGCCGACAGCTACAGCGCCTACCGCGAGGCCGAGATCGACAGCTCCCTGTTTGTCGCCGGCAGCAACGCCGGTCTCAGCCAGAGCCTGATTATGGAAATGGCGGAGGTCTTCAGTTCCGATATCGACTTCGCGCTGGATATCCGCAAGGGCGACCGCTTCAGCGTGATGTACGAAGAGAAATTCCTCGATGGGGAGAAAATCGGCAACGGGCCCATCCAGGCGGTGAGTTTCACCAACCAGGGCAAGACATTCAGCGCCGTGCGCTACGTCGACAGCAATGGTGATGCCAACTACTACACGCCCGATGGCAAAAGCATGCGCAAGGCGTTTATCCGCACACCGGTGGATATCGGCCGCATCAGCTCACACTTCAATCCGCGCCGTCTGCATCCGATATTCAAGACGCGGCGCCCGCACAATGGCACCGACTACGCCGCTCCGCGCGGTACGCCGGTGTACGCCGTCGGCGACGGCCGCGTAATCAAAGCCGGCTACAGCAAGGCCAACGGCAACTACGTGTTTGTTCAGCACGGCGAACGCTACGTGACCCGCTATCTGCACCTGCACCAGCGCAAGGTGAAAAGTGGACAGCGCGTCAAGCAACGCCAGGTGATCGGCACCGTCGGCGCAACCGGATACGCCACCGGACCGCACCTGCACTACGAATTCCTGGTAAACGGCCACCACCGCAACCCGGCCACTATCGTGCGGAAGCTGCCCAAGGCCAAATCGGTTCCCGAAGCCGAAATGGCGCGCTTCAAGTCTCAGACGCAGCCGTTACTGGCCCAGCTGGAGAACTACGAACAGCCAGCGCTCGCGCAACGCGATACGGATAACAACGACAACAGCGTCAACTAGAATGCCCGATCTCTATATCGGCCTGATGTCCGGCACCAGCGTCGACTCCATCGACGCGGTGCTGGTCGACTTCGGCGACGAAGACAAGCCAAAACCCCGCATCCTGACCGCTCTCGGTCACCCGATTCATCCACCACTGCGCGATGCAATTCTCGCCCTCTGTGCACCCGGCCCCTCGGAACTCGACCGCGCCGGCCAGCTCGACCGGCAGCTGGGACAGACCTTCGCCGAGGCCGCCAACACGCTGCTGGCCCGGGCCGGCGTCAAGGCTGGCGATATCACCGCCATCGGCAGTCACGGCCAGACAGTTCGCCACCGCCCGCCGGGCACAGTGGCATCGCCGTTTACCCTGCAGCTCGGCGACCCCAACACCATAGCGGCGCTGACCGGCATCACCACCGTGGCGGATTTCCGCCGCCGCGACATGGCCCTCGGCGGCCAGGGCGCGCCGCTGATGCCCGCCTTCCATCGCGCCGCCTTTGCCACCGACCGGAATCGCGCGGTGGTCAATATTGGCGGTATGGCCAATATCACCGAATTGGCCGCGGACGGCAGCGTCTACGGCTACGACACCGGGCCGGGCAATGCGCTGCTCGACTACTGGATTGGACTGCACCAGGGGCAACCTTTCGATCGCGACGGCGCCTGGGCTGCCAGCGGCCGCGTTCACTCGGAGTTGCTGAACCGGCTGATGGCCGACCCCTACTTCGCGGCGAAGCCGCCCAAGAGCACCGGCCGGGAGACCTTCAATGCCAGCTGGCTGGAGCAGGCCTGTTCCGGCCTGGAATTGGCGCCGGCAGACGTCCAGGCGACCCTGTCAGAAGTGACCGCGGCCAGTGTGGCCGAGGCCGTACACCTGTTTGCCGACGGCGGCGAACTGCTGGTGTGCGGCGGTGGTGCCAAGAACAAGGATCTGCAGTCGCGCCTGCGCCGGCGCCTGCCAACCTGGTCCATTGCCGATACCGGCAGCTACGGCATAGACGCCGACTGGCTGGAAGCCGTGGGATTTGCCTGGCTGGCGCGACAGACACTGCTGGGGCTGCCGGGGAACTGCCCGGGTGTCACCGGCGCCAAGCTGGAGACGGTGTTGGGGGCTATTTACCCGGCCTGACCCGGGAGCGCGGAGCTATATGTCGCGGGCCGCTGAAGGCTCCAGCTCCGCAAGCGGGCCGCGGGCCCGCCGTCGGTGAATGGGCCGCTCCTCTTACAAGAAGGGATGCGGGGATTCTGTTAGATGGAGAAGGAGGAACCGCAACCGCAGGTAGAAGAGGCGTTGGGGTTCTGTATTACGAAGCGGGAACCGGACAGTCCCTCTTCATAGTCGACACTGGCACCCACCAGATACGGATAGCTCATCGCATCCACCAGCACCTGAATGCCATCTTTTTCGACCACGGCGTCGTCTTCGGCCACCAATTCATCGAAGGTGAAACCGTACTGAAAACCGGAACAGCCGCCGCCGGTCACGAAAACGCGCAGTTTCAGTTCCGCATTGCCCTCATCCTCCAGCAGGCTCTTAACCTTGGCCACCGCCCTTTCGGTTACCGCTAGCGGTTCGGGAGAAAAGGATACAGCTTCTGACATAGATCTCTCTCAGCTCATCGAGACATTCGCAGCTCGTACAAAAATTATACAGAGCGCAGCCTCGAGGCCGTCATCTTGCTTAAACCCAGAAAATCAGTCAAGTATTGCAAAATGGCGAGCCCCGGCATCTACTCCCGTCGCGGGGAGATGCCGGGGCTCAATGGCGGCGCCAGTCAGACCGGGCCGTTACTCGACTTCTATGACCGTCTCTTCCTCGGAGTATTCGATCATGCGCGGCTCGCCACTGGTATCCATGTCGACGTTGGAGACCAGAGCACCGTTCACCTGGGCACCCTTGACCATCTCGATCAGCTTGTAGTGGACGTTGCCCTCCACCATTGCCTTGGAGGCCAGCTCCAGGTGGCGCGAGGCGTGAACGTTGCCCTTGACGTGGCCGTTGATCACCACGTGGGGCACGCGGATCTCACCCTCCACCATGCCGCCGTCAACGATCTGCAGGCGGGCATCGCTGTCGCTGTGTGCATTCACGTTGCCGCGCACCTTGCCCTCGATCACCAGGTTGCCGCGAAAATGCAGGTCGCCGGAAACTTCGGTCTGGCGTGCAATCAGAGTCGTGTGGTTGCTTGCGGTACTGGCCATAGTAGTTGTCGCCTTCTCTTTCTTACTAAACATAATTCAGTCAAACCTCGTGCGTTCGGCACCACCGCTAGCTTTTCTGCACCAGCCAGCCATAGCGCTGCTCTATGTTGAAACCATTGCGCCCGCCGGATTTGAGCGCCAGCTCTACGCCCTCCGGCTCAAAGCCGTCGGGCAACTGTAGCTCACCTTCGATATTCTGGAAGTACTTAAAGCGCAACGGAATCGATTCGCTATCCACCTGGGGCGACAGGTCGCTCAGCGGGTAGCGTTTTGGCTGTCCATCCTGGCGGCCCACAATGGTGAAGGTCACATTGCCCTTCACGACACTGTGTCGCGTGGCCGACTGCTGAACCAGCAACTTGTACTGGTAGCGACGCACATCGGCGGTCTGCGAAATACTGAAGCGGCCGATGGACACGCCATCGCTGCCGTCGGCCGGAGCCATCAGGCCCCGGTAGAAAGAAATTTCCTGCTTGAGCTCGGCGATGCGGCTCTCCTTCTGCACCAGTTCTGCACGCACCTCTTCGCTCGCCTGTTCGCCGATGGCCAGCGACTGCTCGGCGGTGGCAACGCGCAGGCGCAGCGCCTCGTTTTCACTGGTCAGTTCCTGGAGCCGCTGCAGGGCCTTCTCGTGGGCCAGGGTTTTCTGGTCGAGGTTGCTGCGCAGGTGGTGCTGGCCGGCAAAATAGGCCGCGGCGGAAGTGACCAGCACCAGCAGAGCGGCCCCGACCACGGACAGGACTCCAGAAAATGGGCGATGGGGCACCACCTTCATGCGGTACTGCTTGCTGCCTTTAACTTTGCGCAACTTGAAATCCGTTGTTTATTTGTCTGGTTTTTGTTCGATGTGGTGAAACTGCCGATTCTAAGGCAGCAACGCCGGGCTCTCCAACCCCAATGTCTCAATTAGGCCGAACATGATATTCATATTCTGTACCGCCTGCGCCGAAGCCCCCTTGGCCAGGTTGTCGATCACCGACAGTACCAGCAGCGTATCCCGCCCCTGCGGCTGCATCACGGCGAGCCGGCAGATATTGGTGCCGCGCACGCTGCGGGTCTGCGGGTGACTGCCGGCCGGCATGACGTCCACGAATGGTTCGTCCTTATAGCGATTCTCGAACAACTGCTGTAGTTCCTGCGCCGATTGCCCGGCTTGCAATTTTGCGAACAGCGTCGCATGAATGCCTCGCACCATGGGCAAAAGGTGCGGCACGAAGGTCACCTGTGCGGCTGCCGCCCCGCTCGGCTGTACCCGGCGCAGCCCCTGCTCGATCTCCGGCAGGTGGCGGTGGCCGCCGGCAGCGTAGGCACGGAAATTATCGCTGTTCTCTGCCAGCAGCAATTCGGTCTTGCCCTGGCGCCCGGCGCCGCTGGCGCCACTGGCGGCGCTGGCGATCAGCTGCACGGGATCGACGATGCCCGCCTCCAGCAAAGGGATCCAGCCCAATTGGATCGCGGTCGGATAGCAACCCGGACAGGCCACCAGCTGCGCGCCGGCAATCTGCGCACGGTTCACTTCCGGCAGGCCGTAGACCGCCTGCGCCGCCAGCTCGGGCGCGGCGTGCTTCTGGCCGTACCACTGCTCCCAGTTGGCAATGTCCCTGAGGCGGAAATCGGCTGACAGGTCGATCACCCGCACACCGCGCCGGATCAATTCCGGCACCTGCGCCTGAGCGACGCCGTGCGGGGTGGCAAAGAACACCAGGTCGCAGGCGACCAGCTGCTCTAAATCGGGCTCACAGAAGGCGAGGTCACAGTGGCCCCGCAGGCTCGGGAACAGCTCCGCCACCGGAGTGCCGGCGAGCGCGCGAGAGGTAATCGCAACCAGTTCGACCTGCGGGTGCGCCGTCAGCAGGCGCAACAGCTCCACGCCCGTGTAGCCCGTGCCGCCGACAATTGCTACCTTAATCACCTGTTCGCATCTCCCTGTATGCCCGCCGACTGCGGCGGCAGTGTTTCAACCAGCGGAGCACTCTACCACAAGCCTCTGCACTATAAGGATGTGCGGTGTCACAGCGTTCCGGGAAACCCGCCCAAAAGGCCCAGTCCGGCTGGCCGCAACAGGAGCGCGGTCTGGAGAGACTGCGCCTGCTGCTGTCCGGCCAGGATGCACTGGCGCCCCTGCTGGCCATGGCACTGCTGACCGGCATCTGTGCCGGCGTGGTTACCGTCGGTTTCCGCCTGCTAAGCGAATGGCCGACCCACCTGTTTTTGGCCATCCCAGAACGCTACGAATCGCTGCCGCCGCACTGGCGCTTCGGCCTCCCGGTTATCGGAGCACTGCTCCTCGGCAGCATGTACCTGCTACTGACACCGAGCCGCCGCAATGTCGGTGTGGTACACGTGCTCGACCGCCTGCACAACCACCAGGGACAGATGCCGCTGCAGAATGCCTTTCTGCAGTTCTTCGCCGGCGCTACCGCGCTGATCAGCGGCCAGTCGGTCGGGCGCGAAGGCCCGGCAGTGCACCTGGGCGCCGCCAGTGGCAGCTGGGTGGCGCGCAAATTGCGCTTGCCGAACAACTCTGCACGCAGCCTGCTCGGTTGCGGTGTCGCCGCGGCCATAGCCGCCTCTTTCAACACTCCGCTGGCCGGGGTGATATTCGCGATGGAAGTCGTGATGCTGGAGTACTCGGTGGTGGGCTTCCTGCCGGTGATTCTGGCGGCAGTCGCCGGCAGCGTGACAACGCAAATCGCCTTCGGCCGCCAGCCCGCCTTCAATGTGCCCGCGATCCAGCTCCACTCCTTGGCCGAACTGCCGGCGCTGTTTCTGTGCGCGCTGGTTATCGGCGTTTTGGCGGCACTGTTCATCCGCATTCATCGGCTGCTGGTGCCGCAGCAGCGCCGCTCGCCGCTGCTGCGCTTCCTGCTCGTAGGACTCACCACCGGCACCCTCGCCATTTGGGTCCCGGAAATACTCGGTACTGGCTACGACACGCTGGAAATGGCCATGCTTGGCGAAATCGGGGTTACCGCGCTGATGGTTATCGTTGCGGCCAAATTCATTGCCACGGCCGTGGGCACCAGCCTGGGGATTCCCGGCGGCGTGATTGGCCCGAGCCTGTTCCTCGGCGCCTGCCTCGGCGGTATCGCCGGCGGCCTGACCAACCTCTGGCTCGGCGAATACACTGCCAGCCCCGGTTTCTACGCCATGGTGGGGATGGCGGCGATGATGGCGGCGCTGCTGAATGCGCCGCTGGCAGCGCTGCTGGCCATTCTCGAGCTGACCTACAACCCCAACGTGCTCTTTCCCGGCATGATGATGATCGTGGTGGCCTGCCTGGTAAGCCGCTATTTCTTGGCCACCGAGGGCATTTACCAGGAAACGCTGCGCGCACTGGACAAGAGCGGCACCCCCAGCTGGCGCCAGCAGATGCTGAGCCGGGTGGGCGTGGCCAGCGTAATGGACAGGCGCTTTGTCGTGGCGCCACAGAAAATCAGCGTAGACGAGGCGGTGCGGCTGATCGAGCGGCACCCGCAGTGGATCCTGATCGACCTGCCGAAGGAACCGGCACCGCAGCTGCTCCGCGCTGCGGATCTGGCGACTTTCCTATTGCGCGTGAAAGAAATGCGCCAGGAGACGAAGGACACGGACAGGGAGCGAACCGCGGAAGCTGAAGCCGAACCGGTAGATCTCCTCAAATTGCCCGGCGATCGCGAGCAACTAGCCGAGCTCAACTGGCGCGCCACCCTGCTGGAGGCTCAGCAGAAGCTGGAGTCCAGCGGCGCCGGAGCGCTGTTTATCAGCCGCGGCCACGGCGGCACACTGGACAGCAGAGCTACCGGTATTATCCTGCCGCAACAAATCGACAATTTTTACCGAAAATAACCGCCATCAATATTACTGCCGAGGGGGCACTCAATGCTGTGGGTCAAAGCTTTCCACCTGGTCGCCGTTGTCTGCTGGTTCGCCGCACTCTTCTATCTGCCGCGTCTGTTCGTCTACCACGTGGACGCCACCGATGCGCTGAGCCGCGACCGTTTCTGCATCATGGAACGCCGCCTCTATCGCGGCATCGCCATCCCGTCGATGATCGCCACTATCGCCCTCGGCATCTGGCTGATGAGTTTCAACTGGGCCTATTACAAAACCGCTGGCTGGCTACACGCGAAACTGCTGTTCGTGGTACTGCTGATCGGCTATCACCATATTTGTGGCGCCTATGTCCGCAGATTCGCCGAGGGCACCAACACCAAGAGCGGGCGCTATTTCCGTATATTCAACGAACTGCCGGTGATAGCGCTGATCGCAATTGTGATTCTCGCAGTGGTGAAGCCCTTTTGATCCCCAGGTAAAAAGGGCGCCGGATCACTCCGAAAGGAAGGCGCCAAGCAGCTAGAATTAGGCGCACAGCAAGGTAGCGACACGGACCGTCTATGGACACGAGCCAACCCGTCATTCTGACCGTGACACATCACGATCCCAGCGGCAGTGCCGGTATTGCGGCGGATACGGAAACCGCGGCGAGCCTCGGCTGTCACTGCGCCTCGGTGGTGACTGCGATCAGCGTCGGGGATACCGGCGAATTGCTGGGCGTGGCGCCGGTGGATGACAGCCTGCTGGTGGAGCAGGCACGCGCGGTGCTCGAGGATATGCCGGTCGCCGCGATCAAGGTGGGCTACCTGGGTTCGGTGGAAAATGTGCGCGCGCTGCACAGCGTACTGCGCGACTATCCCAATATTCCCGTCATTATCGATCCGGACGCCACCCTGGCGGACAAACAGAGCCTGCTGGCGCCCCCCCTGTGGGAGGCGATGACCTCACTGCTGCTGCCCTACGCCACCATGGCCTGCCCCAACCGGCGCGAGGCGCGCGCGATGGCGCTGGAGGCCGATGTGTTCGACGCCATGGCACAGGAACTGCTCGAGAGCGGCTGCCGCTACCTGCTGCTGACCGGCGTCCCCTGCGAGCAGCAACTGGAGAACCGCCTCTACGACGAGCGCGGTCTGATCCGCCAGTTCCACTGGGAGCGACTGCCGCCGGCGGCCTACGGCGTCTGCGGCACCCTCGCCACCGCCATCGCCTGCCATATCGCCCACGGCCTCACCATTATCGAGGCGGTCAGTCGCAGCCAGCAGTTCACCTGGAGCGCCATCGCCGACAGCCGCCGGCTGGGCATGGGGCGGCCGATTCCGAACCGGCTTTTCTGGTGCAAGCGCTAGTGTCCTGTATGGTACTAGTTTTCCAGGCCTTTCAGACGTGCCCCTAGCAAGCTTCCGGGCGGTCCTGCTACCGGTATCCGTTTGCGGGACACGCTACAAGCACATCCCTGTGCGCTCGGCGGTGGCCATCCATGGCCACCGACGGTCCCGCAAACGAATCCCGGCATCAGGACCTTCGCATCAACATCCTGGCTTCGATCAGTAAAGAACGGCAGAGTCCAATGCTAAGGGCCTGATGCCGATGGCCTTTTGCGGGACTGTCGGCCGGAGGGACCCGGCCGACAAGCCTCCAGGGATGGATTCACGGCGTGTCCCGCAAAAGGCCATCGGCAGCAGGCCCGCCGCCCAGCCGTCTTATGGGCACGTTGTACCACCGGCCCATGGCCGCGATAATGGCCCGCCAGAATTCCAACCCATCCCCCAAAATTCCTGAATGAGTCCTATGAGCAAATCCGAGCAACTCTTCGCCGAAGCCCAAAAATATATCCCCGGTGGCGTGAACTCTCCGGTGCGCGCCTTCCGCGCGGTCGGCGGTACGCCCCTGTTTATCCAGCGCGCAGAAGGCGCCTATCTGTACGACGCCGACGGCAAACGCTACATCGATTACGTGCAGTCCTGGGGCCCGATGGTGCTCGGTCACGCGCACCCGGACGTGATCGAAGCGGTGGTGGAACAGGCGCAGTCCGGCCTCAGCTTCGGCGCCCCGACTGAGCTGGAAACCGAGCTGGCGGAAGAGCTGTGCCGGCTGTGGCCGAACATGGACCTGGTGCGCTTCGTGAACTCGGGCACCGAAGCCACCATGAGCGCCATTCGCCTGGCGCGCGGCTTTACCGGTCGCGACAAGATCGTCAAATTCGAAGGCTGCTATCACGGCCACTCGGACTCGCTGCTGGTCAAGGCCGGCTCCGGCGCCCTGACCATGGGCGTGCCCTCCTCGCCCGGCGTGCCGGCATCGCTGGCCGACCACACCATTACCCTCAGTTACAACGACGCCGACGGCGTGCGCCGCTGCTTTGATGAAATCGGCGAGCAGATCGCCTGTATCATTGTCGAGCCGGTGGCCGGCAACATGAACTGCATTCCGCCGGTGCCCGGTTTCCTGGAAACCCTGCGCGAGGTCTGCGACCAGCACGGCGCGCTGCTGATTCTGGATGAAGTCATGACCGGTTTCCGCGTCAGTCTGACCGGCGCTCAGGGTCACTACGGCATCGAGGCCGACATCACCACCCTCGGCAAGGTGATCGGCGGCGGCATGCCGGTCGGCGCCTTCGGCGGCAAGCGCGAGATTATGGAAAAGATCGCCCCGCTGGGCCCGGTCTACCAGGCCGGCACCCTGTCCGGCAACCCG
This sequence comes from Microbulbifer magnicolonia, assembly GCF_035117725.1. NCBI lineage: Bacteria > Pseudomonadati > Pseudomonadota > Gammaproteobacteria > Cellvibrionales > Microbulbiferaceae > Microbulbifer > Microbulbifer magnicolonia. The sequence goes on from NZ_JAYEFD010000002.1 coordinate 12,442, forward strand.
GTGGCGATGGTGGCCGGCCTGGAAACCCTGCGCCTGGTACAGGAACCGGGCCTCTATGAAGCACTCACCGCCAAGACCGACCGCTTGGTCGAGGGCGTGCTCGAAGCGGCCCGGGAGGCGGGTATCCCGCTGACCGCCAACAAGGCCGGCAGTATGTTCGGTTTCTTCTTTACCGATGTGCCGCAGGTCACTAACTACCAGCAGGTGATGGCCTGCAACAACGAGCGCTTCAACCGCTTCTTCCACGGCATGCTGGAGGAGGGCGTCTATCTGGCGCCCGCCTCTTACGAGGCCGGCTTTATGTCCGCCGCCCACAGCGATGAGGATATCGAGCAGACTATCGCCGCCGCGCGCCGGGTCTTCGCCCGACTCGCCTGATCGGCGCCACTACAACACCAAAGGCCCGACACGAAAGGCCAGTCAAAATAGGCCCGCTCCGTCCGGGGCGGGCCTGCCGAGACTCCCGCCCGTTAATCCAATCAGCCAAAGCGCCGCGCAAAACCCATTGCATCTACTCGCGTTGCGCTATATAAAAATGTATACATTTTTCATAAGGTATACATTGTGTCCCGCTCACTGTTGGCCGATACCAGCCTGTCCACAATCAGCGCCGGCTTTGTCGCGGTGCTGGTGGGCATCGCCAGCTCCGTCGCTATCGTCTTCGAGGCGGCCCGCGCCGCCGGCGCCAGCGAGGCGATGATGGTGTCCTGGATCGCCGCACTCGGCCTGGGAATGGGGCTCACCTGTATCGCCTTCTCCTGGTATTACCGCGCACCGGTGATCACCGCCTGGTCGACCCCCGGCGCGGCGCTGCTGGCCACCGGCCTGGTGGGCGTGCCGATGGCCGAGGCCATTGGGGCCTTCCTGTTCAGCGCACTGCTGACCCTGCTGCTGGGTCTGTCGGGCACCTTTGACCGGGTAATGCGGAGGGTGCCCACGCCGATCGCCAGCGCCATGCTCGCCGGCATCCTGGTGCAGTTCGGCCTGTCGGTATTCACGTCGCTGCAGAGCCAGCCGCTGCTCGTCGGCGCCATGCTGCTTACTTACCTGCTGGGTCGCCGCTGGCTGCCGCGCTTTGCGATCATCCTGGTCCTGGCCGTCGGTTTCGCCGCCAGCTGGCTGCTGGGGCTGGTGCAGCTCGCGCAGCTGCACTGGACGCTTAGCAGGCCGGTGTGGGTGGCGCCCGAGTTCGAGCTCTCCACCCTGCTCGGCGTCGGCCTGCCGCTGTTTATCGTCACCATGACCTCGCAGAATATCCCGGGTGTAGCCACGCTGCGCGCCAGCGGTTACGAACGGGTGCCGGTTTCGCCGGTGATCAGCGGCACCGGTCTGACGTCGCTGTTGCTGACGCCCTTCGGCGGCTTCGCCTTCAACCTCGCCGCGATTACCGCCGCCATCTGCACCGGGCCGGAGGCGCACCCGGATCCCGCCAGGCGCTATACCGCCGGTATCGCCGCCGGGGTCTTCTATCTGCTGGTAGGAGTCTGCGGTGCCAGTGTCGTCGCCCTGTTCAGCGCCTTTCCCCAGGCGCTGATCGCGAGCGTCGCCGGGCTCGCACTGATCGGCACCATCGGCGCCAGCCTCGAGGGCGCCACCCGTGACGCCGACAGCCGCGAGGCGGCCCTGATCACATTCCTGATCACCGCCTCGGGCGCGAGCTTCCTCGGTATCGGCGCCGCCTTCTGGGGACTGGTCGGCGGGCTGGCGAGTTACCGGCTGTTCAGGCGGGGCGAGCGGTGAGCCTCTACCAGCGCCTCAAGCGGGATCTGCAGCGGGGCCGCTTTGCGCCGGGCAGCGTGCTGAAGCAGACGGAACTGGCCGAGCACTACGGCGTCAGCCGCATTCCGGTACGAGATGCGCTGCAGCGCCTGAAGAGTGAGGGCTGGCTTACCGGGCACGGCAAGCGCGGCGTGGCGGTGCCGCGTTTCGATGCGCGGGAAGTGGAAGATCTCTACCTGATGCGCTTGCGGCTCGAACCGCTGCTGCAGGAGCTGGCGGCACCGCACCTGAGCGGCGAGATACTCGGCCGCGCGCGGGATATTCTCCAGCGCATGGAAACGGAACCGGCGCTGACGGCCGCGGAGATAGGCGCGCTGAACTGGCAGTTTCACGCCTGCCTCTACCGGGCCGCCGACCGCCCGACCCTGTTTGCCACCGTGGAGCAGCTGCACCGCCAGTGCGAGCGCTATATCGGCTATCAGTCCCGCAGCCTCGACTACCAGGACACCAGCCAGCGCGAACACCATGAAATCCTCGCCGCACTCGAGCGCGGCGACGCCAGCGCCGCCGCGCGACTGCTCGAACAGCACATCGGCAACGCGGGCCGCCTACTGGTCGACTATCTGCGCGCTGCCACCCGCTGAACTCTCAGGCCGCCGCGCCCAGTGCCGCCAGCACCAGCAGCCCCAGGCAGCAGAAGAAGCCGCTGAACCAGAACAGTGAGCGTGCGTAACCCCAGTCTTTCAGATAGGAAATACCATACAGAATCCGCGCGGCGACAAACGCCAGCGACAGACCGGACAGCCATATCTCGGGGGCGCCAGCGAGCGCGGCCGCGAGCACGGCCGCGGCGAATGTCGGCAGCGCTTCGAAGCTGTTGCGCTGGGCCCAGTCCGCGCGGCGCGACAGGCCGGTCTGCCGCTCCAGGTACTCCCGCGGCGCCAGGTTGTTATAGCGTCCCTCGCCGGTGGCCTTGGCGATAGCGGCAAATATCGGCGGCATCAGCACCGCCGCAAGCAGGCACCAGAAAGCAACTGCCATCGGTAGGTCTCCCATTTGTTATGATAGCCGCCAGCTTAGCCGCACCACTGCGGTCGCGGCAAAACCCGAACTTACAGCCGGAGTGATTATCCCTATGAGTATCAGCCTTCACCGCGGCGCCTACCCGAACACCCGCCTGCGCCGCCTGCGCGCGCAGGATTTCTCCCGCCGCCTGGTGCGCGAAAGCCGCCTTACCTGCGACGATCTGATCCTGCCGCTGTTCGTGATCGAGAGCCGCGGCGAGACCCAGCGCGTCGCCTCCATGCCCGGCGTCGAACGGCTGAGCGTGGATCTGCTGGCGAAAAAGGCAAAAGAACTGCTGCAACTGGGGATTCCGGCCGTGGCGCTGTTCCCGGTGGTGGACCCGGCGCACAAGTCCGCGGACGCCCGCGCCGCCTACGACGCCGATGGCCTGGCCCAGCGCGCGGTGCGCGAATTGAAGAACGCCGCGCCGGAACTGGGCGTGATCACCGACGTGGCCCTGGACCCGTTTACCAGCCACGGCCTGGACGGCCTGATGGACGACAGCGGCTATATCGTCAACGACGACACCGTCGAGGTGCTGGTGCAGCAGGCCCTGTCCCACGCCGCCGCCGGTGCCGACGTGGTGGCGCCGTCGGACATGATGGACGGCCGTATCGGCGCCATCCGCGGCGCGCTGGAGCGCGAGGGCCGTGTGAATACGCTGATCATGTCCTACGCCGCCAAGTACGCCTCGGCCTACTACGGGCCCTTCCGCGACGCAGTCGGCTCCGCCGGTAATCTGAAGGGTGCCAGCAAGGCCAGCTTCCAGATGGACCCGGCCAACGGCGACGAGGCGCTGCACGAGTGCGCGCTGGATCTGGAGGAAGGCGCCGACATGATCATGGTGAAACCGGGCATGCCCTATCTGGACGTGGTGCGGCGGGTGAAGGACGAGCTGCGCGTGCCGACCTTCGCCTACCAGGTGAGCGGCGAGTACGCGATGCACTGCGCCGCCTTCGAAAACGGCTGGCTCAACCGTGACGCGGTGATACTGGAATCCCTGCTGGCATTCAAGCGCGCCGGCGCCGATGGCATTCTGACCTACTTCGCCGAGGACGCCGCTCGCCTGTTGCAGGGTTGAGCTGTCACCGGAGTGTGTCGCCGGCAGTGCCCGGCGGCAGCACCGCCAGCGGCGCACGAGCGTGCGCCGTCCGGCACCCGCGCGATGCGCTGTTAGATCTCACCCAGCGCCATGCATTTGCTCAGCAGCTGCCCGGTATTGCGGCAATTGGCCTTGTGCAGGATATTCCGGCGGTGATTTTTGACGGTGTTTACCGAGATGCTGAGCCGGTCCGCAATCTCCGCGCTCGTCTTACCCTCGGATAGCAGCCGGATCACCTGCCGCTCCCGACCGCTGAAAAGCCGGCCCCCGCCCCCCGGCCGCTGGCCACAGCCATCTGCCGCCGAAAACCTCTTCTGTGGCGCCAGCGCCATACTCCAAAGTCCAACATCCAACATAGCTCCTCCCCCATCCACATCGGGCGAACGCGAAGGGCCGAGAAAATTCGGCGCCTCCGGATGCACAATCTGCCGGAGACCATAGCGAGTGGGCGCAGGAGAAGTCTTTGAAAGCTTTTGAAAAGTTTTGAATCGGCCCGAACAGGCCGGCGGGCGCGCCTCAGTGGGCAGATGACTGGTGCGGATCTATATCGAACAGTGGCAGTAACAGCCCATAGAGCTCCTCCGAGGTCACGGCAACCCCCTGACCGCCGCGCTCGTTGAGCAGCGCGCGCTGCGCCGCGGACGGCATAATGGTGTAAAGAAAGAATGGCGTCCGGTCCCGCCCGTCGCGCATCCGCTCTATCAATTTGAAGCCGGCCAGCGCCTCGCCGCCGCGCCCCATATCGGAGATCACCGCGTCATAGTCGTACATGGTCAGGAGCGTCAGGGCGTCTTCGGTATTGGTGGCCGTATAGACGGCGATGTGATTGGCTTCGAGGAAATGTCTTTCGGCCAGATTGTTGTCGGGGTTGTCATCCACCCACAAAACGCGCCCCCGGACATCCGGGGCCTCGCCGATCACCAGGCGGCTATCCGGATTCTGCTCCGCCGGCCGCCCGGCAAACAGGTAGGCCATCTGGACGGCGAGCAGCAACAGCAGCGCGGCGATCGAGACCCGCCAGCCGGGAAATCGCGCTCCCTTGCGCGGCGGCGCAGTCGGCAGCCGCTGCAGCTGCTCCGCCAGCTCCGGTGCCAGGCGGTAGCCGCGCCCGTGCAATGTCTGGATCAGGGGCTTCTCGTAGCCCTGCCGCCGGAAGAACTTGCGCGTATCGGACACCAGCCTGCCCAGGGACCAGTGGGAAACCACCGTGCTGGTCCACAGCTTCTGCAGCAGGAATGCCTGGTCGCAGTGCTCCGGATAGGCGTCGATCAGCAGTGACAGCAATTGCAGTTGCCGGGATTCTGCGTCCAGTTGCCGGCCGTCTGCACTAATGCACAACTGTTCGGTGTCCAGATCAAACTTGTCGAATCGGCACTGCATCTTGCTGGAACTGTGATTCAGGTCATGACTTGGACGGGGATTATGACCGATCAGCGGCACCAGTTTCCAGATTCAATAAGCGGCGGGCTCCGGGTGGTCCGGACCCACAAGCGCTGACCGCCCCGTCACGGCCACTGGTCCTCTTCCTCCAGTGGCGAGGGCTCCCCCTCTTCCTCCGGTGCGCCCTGCTGCTCCTCTTCAAGCTGCCACTGCAGCTGTTCTTCCTCAGTTTGCGGAATCTGCAGCGGCTCATCTTCTGATTCCGGCAGCTGCTGCATCTCGTCATCTTGCCGCAGCTGCTCCTGCAACTGGCGCTCGCGCTCTTCGCGGCGCTGCTGTTCGCGCGGATCCACACCCCAGCCGGGAGTCATCTCCTCGCGCGGCGCCGCCTCCTGCTGTTGCTCGTCATCGCCTAACAGGTCGCGGAACCAGCGCCAGCGGTCGCGGCCGGCGCACTCCGGTGCCGGCTCCAGGCGGGTTTCGTAGGAGAAGGGCAGTTCCGTGCCGCCGCGGCAGTACTCGGGATTCATAAACTGGCCGCGCGCGTTGACCGGCTTGTACTCGACACCGCGCGGCGGCTCTATTGAACCGTGGCGGTGCGGCAGCTGGCGCATTATCTCGGTCCAGATGCTCAGCGCGCCGGTGGCACCGGTCAGGCTGGTGCGCTCGTTGTCGTCGCGGCCCAGCCACACCACCGCGGTTACCCCCGGCGAAAAGCCGGCAAACCAGCTGTCGCGGTAGTCGTTGGTGGTACCGGTTTTGCCGGCGAAGGCCACGCTGCCCGGCAGGCGGCGGTAGGCGCTGCGGCCGGTGCCCTCGCGCATCACGCGCTCCATGCCGAAGCGCAGCAGGTAGGCGGGCACCGGGTCCACGCCGCGGTTGGCGCGGCGGCGGAACTGCTGTACCTGCTCGCCATCGGCATCGGACACCGCCAGCAGGGTGCGCGGCTCCACGTGCTCCCCCTCATTGGCGATGGTCTGGTACATACCGGCTACCTCGAACGGCGTCAGCTCCACCGCCCCGAGCAGCATGGCTGGTACCCGCGGCAGCTTCGCCTGTACCCCCATGCGCCGCAGCGTCTGGCGCACGTTTTCCAGTCCCAGATCCAGACCCAGCCGGGCCGTCGCCAGGTTGTAGGACTTCTCCAGCGCCACGTACAGGGGTACCTGGCCGTGGGCGCGATTGTCGAAATTGGACGGCATCCAGATTTCGCCGTTGTCGCCTTCGATGCGTATCGGCGCATCGTCGATCAGCGTGGCCAGATTGTATTGATGGGGGCGTTCGAGCGCGGTCAGGAAGACCGCCGGCTTGATCAGTGAGCCGACCTGGCGGCGCGCCTCGAGGGCGCGGTTGAAGCCCGGGTAGTGCGGCCGGCGGTCGCCGACCATCGCCAACACATCGCCGCTGTGGTTGTCCAGCAGCACCGTAGCCGCCTGCAGGGAGTCCTTCTGGATACCCCGGTCCTGCTCCAGTTTCGCCGCGCCCTCGCTGACCGCGTCCTCGGCAATTTTCTGCACCGAGGGCGCCAGGGTCGTGTAGACCCGCAGGCCCGCGGTGCGCAGTTCTTCATAGGAGTAGAAGGGTCGCAATTCCTCCAGCAGCCGCTCGGTAAACGCCGGATAGGGGTTCTGCGCGGCGGCGCCGGCACTGGCCACTTCCAGCGGCTTGGCCTTGTAGGTCTGGTACTGCTCGGGCGTGATCAGCTCCTGCTCAAGCATGACGTCGAGCACGGTGTTGCGGCGCTCCAGTGCCCGCTTCGGGTTGCGCCACGGGTTGTAGTAGGAGGCGCCCTTGGCCAGTCCCACCAACAGCGCTATCTGATGCGGCTCGAGGGTATCCAGCGGCTTCTGGAAATAGAACTCGGACGCCAGACCGAAGCCGTAGATGGCGCGACTGCCCTGCTGGCCCAGCCACACCTCGTTGATGTACTCCTGCAGGATGTAGGCCTTCTCGTAGTGCAGCTCCATTAGTACCGCCATCAGCGCCTCGTTGAACTTGCGCCACAGGCTCGGCTTGTGGTCGAAGAAGATATTCTTCACCAGTTGCTGGGTGATGGTGGAACCACCCTGCACCACCTCACCGGCTTTGACGTTGGCCACCATGGCGCGGGCGATGCCGCGGGGGGAGACGCCGAAGTGCTGCAGAAAATCCTGGTCCTCGACTGCGATCAGGGTGTTGGCCAGCAATGGGGGGATATCAGCGAAGCGCACCGGATTGCGGTCGTCGCCGCCGCCGAGCAAGGTGCCGATATTGGCGGCGTCCAGGCGGAACTTCTGCAGCCGCTCACCGTTCTCGCCGCGCAGATTGCTGATCTCGTCATTGCGCAGGCGGAAGCTGACCACCGCGGCCGGCTCGCGGCCGTCCGCATGGACGAAATCCCGGCGCCAGACCCGGTAGTCCATGCCCTCCCGCGACCAGTGCCCCGGTTCGGACAGCGTGCCCTGTTCGCGGTAGTTGAGGGCCTCGAACTCCGCCTCCAGCTCGTCCGGGCGCATGACCATGCCCTCCCGCAGCACCAGCGGGCGCGCAAACACACGGGCCGGCAACTGGTACTGGCGACTGTCCAGGCGCTCGCGCAGCTGCACGTCCAGATAGACCATATAGCCGACCAGCACCAGGCCGCCGACCAGGGCCAGCAGGCCGAGCCTTACCATCCAGCGGTGAAGTCTTCCCGGTTTAGACGCCTTGCTGCGCCGGCGCTTTGTCGATGCCATATAAATGCAATACCAAGCTACTCAATCAACTATAGATAGGTGCCAATTCCGCGTATTCGTGGATTGACCGCAATTTCGGCCCGGAAGTTCACCACTGCGGGAGGGGCCGGGCCTTTATAAGGTCTGATCCGTGCAGTCTCAACCCGAATCGGGATATCGCCACTCCGGTCAATTCTGTCGCCTTGCACTTGCCCGGAGGGGCGCCATAATGCGCCCGGAAAGTACACAAAACAGCCCTACAAGGACAAGCATGCACCAGTACGATCTCTATGGCATTGGCGCCGCCCTGCTCGACACCGAAATCGAAGTCTCCGACAGCGATCTGCAGACGCTCGGCGTCGAGAAAGGGGTTATGACCCTGGTGGACGACGCCCGCCAGCAACAACTGGTGGATGACCTGCGGGATCACCTGGTGACCGCCACACGTGCCTGCGGCGGCTCCGGCGCCAACACGGTGATTGCCGCCAGTTATTTCGGCCTGCGCACTTTTTATTCCTGCAAGGTGGCGGCGGACGACAATGGCGACTTCTACCGCGCCAACCTGACCAGTGCCGGCGTCTCCTATCCGCTAACGCTGCAACAGGCGGATGGCGGCACCACCGGCAAATGCCTGGTACTGGTCACACCGGACGCCGAGCGCAGTATGAACACTTATCTCGGTATCAGCGAGCAGCTGTCCGTGGCCGAGCTGGATGTGGAGGCCCTGTCGGCGTCCCGCTGGGCCTATATCGAGGGCTATCTGGTGTCATCGTGCAGCGGTCGCGCAGCCGCCATCGCCCTGCGCGAGCGGGCACAGCAGCACGGCGTGAAGACCGCACTCAGTCTCTCCGACCCGGCGATGGTGCACCTGTTCGGGGATGGCCTGCGGGAGATGATCGGCACCGGTGTGGACATGCTGTTCTGCAACCGGGATGAGGCCCTCGCTTTCACCGGCGCTGATTCCGTAGACGCGGCCGCACAGGCCCTGCGCGGCTACTGCCGCAGCTTCGCCGTTACCCTGGGCGCCGAGGGCGCCCTGCTGTGGGATGGCGAACAGCTGTACCGGGTCGCGAGTCCCAAGGTGCACGCGATCGACACCAATGGCGCCGGCGATATGTTTGCCGGCGCTTTCCTCTACGCGGTCAACCGCGACATGTCTTTTGCCGAGGCCGGCGAACTGGCGTGCCGCGCCGCCGCCCAGGTGGTGAGCCAGTACGGGCCGCGACTGCGCGCCGAACAGCACGCGGAATTGCTGGCGGCAGTGGCGTAGGGGCGAACCTTGTGTTCGCCTTGGTGCGGCGAGGTTTCGGGACTTCGTCGATGGCGCCGTGGCGGCCCTGCTACTGATGGCTTCTCCCCAGACACGCTGTGAATACATCCTTGTACGCTCTCCACGGCCATCCATGGCCGTGAAAGGCCTGGAGAGAAGCCACCGGTATCAGGGCCTTCGCTTTGAATATTGTTGCCTAAGCAAGTCCTGCCAGGGCGAACACAAGGTTCGCCTCTACGGCTCCTGGGTCTCGAATCCCGCGTCGGGCGTTCCGCAGATTTCCGGCAGGCAGGCCGCAGCGGCAATGCCGAAGCCCTGGGCGTAGTCCACGCCCATCAAGCGCAGTTTCTCCATCAACTCCGGCGTCTCCACATACTCGGCGATGGTGCTGATGCCCATCTGCTTGGCGAGGTGGTCGATGGTGCTGACCATGGCACTGTCGATTTCGTCTTCGAGCATATTGCGCACGAAGCTGCCATCGATCTTCAGATAATCCACCGGCAGCTGGCGCAGATAGGCCAGGGAGGACACCCCGCGGCCGAAGTCATCCAGCGCGAAGCTGCAGCCGGCGGCGCGCAGCTTGTGGATAAAGATCAGCGCGCGCTCTAAATTGTCGATGGCGCTGGTCTCGGTGATTTCGAACTGCACGCGCGACGGCGCCACCCCGGCCTCGGTCAGCTCCCGCAACACAAAGTCGGCAAAGGTTTCGTCGCCGAGGCTGATGCCGGAAATATTGATCGCATAGCTGAAACCATTGCCCCCCTGGCGCTGCTCCTGCGCCATGTAGGTGAGGATCCTGCGTATCACCCAGCGATCCACCTCCTCGATCAGGCCATAGCGCTCTGCCGCCGGCAGGAACAGGCCCGGCGAGATGACATCGCCATCGCGGCCGCGCATGCGCACCAGGATTTCGTAGTGGTGCACCCGCTGCTCGCCCTTCAGCGACACCACCGGCTGGCGGTACAGCATCAGGCGGTCCTCCCGCAGCGCCGCGTGTATCTCCGCGATCCAGGTCGTTTCCCGACGCTTCTCCAACACCTTGCGCGAATCGCCGAAGAGTTTTACCCGGTTGCGCCCCTGATCCCGCGCGGCGCAACAGGCATCATTCGCCGAAGCCAGCAACTGGCTGACCGAAGGCGCGTGGCGATCCACAGCAACGACACCGATGGAGACGGCCACCCGGCAGTCGTTGCCCTCCCAGTGAAACGAGAAGTCCTGTACCGCCTCGCGCAGGCGCGTAACCACGCGCCCCGCCTCCTCCAGCGTGCAGTCCCGCAGCAGTATCGCAAACTCGTCGCTGCCGACGCGGGCGAACAGGTCGGCGGTAGTCAGGCAGCGGCGCAACAGCTGCACCAGCTCGACCAGCAGCTGGTCGCCGGCACCGTAGCCGAGGGTGTCGTTGATCACTTTGAACTGGTAGATATCGAGATACAGCAGCACGTGGTGCTGGCGCCGGTCGACGCAGAGAGACAGGGTCTTCTGCAGTTCTCTTTCGAAATACTGGCGGTTGGGCAGGCGGGTGAGGGAATCGTGGCTGGTCTGCCAGCTGAGACGGGAGGAGATGCGGCGCGCGGCGGAAGTATCGCGCAATATCAGGACAAAGTTTTTTAAGGTAGCCCCTTCCCGCACTGCCATCACCTGCACACTGACTTCCAGCGGGCATTTCTCCTCGCCGGGGCGCAGCAGGCAGGCACTGAATTCGCGCATGCCCGGCGGCTCGACGTCACCACCCGCCGCCGGCAATATCGGCGGCAGCGGCGCGCCGCTGTGGTCGTACAAGCGCAGGCTGTCGTTCAGCGACTGCCCGGGCAGCAAGCCGAGCAGGTCTCCGGTCATCTCGCTGATCAGGGGATTGGCATAGGTAACCACGCCATACGCATCGGTCACTACAACGCCATCGGCAATTTCGCCCAGGGCCGCTTCGGCGGCTTGCAGACTGATGTGCGCTCCGGGCATCAATTCGTCCTCCACCTGCGTCAGCAGGCCGAGATAGTCGACGGATTGCGGGTCAAACTCAGTCAAAGCTGCAAGCTCGTGTCTTTCTTGCTGTTGCACTGCGCCAACCGGAGCCGGACACACCCCCCGGACACCCAGCTGACCGACAGCACGGCGAAGTTGCAAACTCCATCACGCAAACCCGCCAATAGATTTCAAGATTCGGGCTTTCCCTGCCCGCCCGTTGCTTTATGCGTCTAAATTGCACACTCAGAGATGGGTGCGCAAGAAGTTTTTCAGTTTCTCATCCTCGAAGGCGCGCTGCAGCGTCGCGCTCAGCAGGTCGTTGACCCGGGTCTCCACTTCCTCGCGACTCGGCTTGATCAGGCTGCGGTCCTTGCCGCTGGAGCGGTAAGTTCCGAAGTAGGTGGCGCCACCGATTTTCACTTCCAGTTGCACCTCGGCGGATGTGTCTACCTTACTGGTATACAGCTTGTCCGGGCTGTCGTAACTGAGGCCGGTCAGCTTGGCCACCACCTGGACATCGGCAGCGCTGTCGACGGTGCGGAAAGACCAGCTGGCAAACCCCGCGCTCAGCGCATCGGCGATCGCGTTCTCCACATTGTTGCCGAGGCGCACATTCGAGGTGTCCGCATAGATGCCGCCGAGTGAACCCAGGCCGCCGCCCGGCAGCTGGTTGACGCCGTGCACGCTCAACGTGTGGCCTGCGCCAATGGTGTCGGACGGCACCTGCACTTGCGGGCGTACCTGGATCTGCAGCGGACTGTGGGCGCAGGCAGACAGTATGCAGACGCCCAGCAACAACAGCAGTTTTTTCATTTATTCCTCCGGTAATTTGATGTGGATAATTTGCTGATTCTGTTCGTAACCCCGCGGCGCAGAAAGTTCAGCCGTGGTGGTGGTGATGCTGGTCTTCAGACACTGCCTTCAACGGTACCACCGGCACGGCGACATCCAGCACCAGTCCGCTGGCGAAGCGCAGTCGCAGTGGCAGCTGCTCGCCGGCGCGCAGCTGCACGCCGTGCAGCATCAGGTGCACACCGCCCGGCGCCATGACCACCTCTTGGCCGCCGGGAATGGCCAGCTCTGCCAGGGGACGCATGCGGTTGATCCCACCCTCACTGACGGTCGCGTGGAGATCGGCCGCAGCATCTTCCCGGCCTGGCAACTCGACACGCTGCAAGCGCAGTTCGCTGTCACCGGTGTTGCGCAGGGACAGATAGGCAGCACTCACGGCTCCGCCCGGCAGCGTCTCGCGGGCATAGCCCTCGAACTGCAACCGGGCGACCGCGGTGTCGCGATCCCCGGCATTTTCGCGCGCAACTCTCGCACGGTTTTCACTGCCCTCGACGCCGGCAATGCCGGTACCGGCCAGCGCTCCGCCGAGTAACAGCACTCCGAAACCAGTCAGTAGTTTTTTCACGAGCCACCTCCGTCAGCAGTTTGGATCAGCAGCAGCCGCGGCGGGCTGCCGAGTTTGATATCCCCGCGCACCCGGTGACCGGGTACCGCCTCGCGCAGCTGCTGGTAAATCCAGCGCCCCTCGGCGTCGCTGCGCGCCACAATAATGACGCGCAGCCCCTCGCTGCGGATGCGCCGGGCGGCGCCGCGCAGCAACTCGACAACGTCAGTGGACTTCGCCGTCAGCTGTACCTCCGGCAGCGCCAGGGTTTCCCCCGTGGGCAGATCCAGCTTCGCGCGGCTGCGTTCGCGCGCGAGCTGCCCGCGCACTTCCGCCACCAGCTGGTTGCCCGGCGCCAACTCTTCGGCGCGGTTCAGGAAACTGTCCACTTCACCGAAGGAGCGTCGACGCAACGCGTCGCGGGCGCGCTCGACGAAATCGATCACGATGGTCTGGATGCCGGTGGCGGCGCGGGTATTGCCCGGGTCGAGCTGCTTGACGCGCAGGTAGTAATCGTAGGCGCTGGCACCGGGCGGCTGGGTCAGGAACCCCTCGCGCTGGGCCGCCTCGGCGCGCTCGAGGAAGAATGCCACGTTGCGCTGGCGGATCTGCTCCGGTGACGGACCGACCGGTTCCGGTACCGGCAAGGGTACGGCGCGCGGCGCTGGCAGTGGCGGCGTGGTAACACAGCCGCTCAGCCCAAGCACCAGCAGCAACAAAGACCCGACTATGTGAAGGCGGTCAAATGACGGCAAATCTATCCCCTTGCTGTTGTTTTTTTGAACCGCAGGCGCCGCTATACTGCCGGCACAACTGAACCCCCGTCCACGGCGGCAGTCAGAGGCTGCGTCTGACTATAAAGAATTTTTGTTCCTATGGCTGTGAAGACCAACAGTTTCCAAAAAAATTTCCTCGCGCTGCTGGCCGCGCTGGCGCTGGTGTTATGCGCCGGTGCCAGCGCACAGTCTAGCCAGAGCCCTTTCGCCCCGCCGGGTGCCGCGCAAGATGCCGACTTCCTGCCGGTCGATGAGGCCTATCGCCAGGATTTCCTGTTCGATGCCGCGGGGATCAGCGCCATATTCCAGATAGCGCCGGCCTACTACCTGTATCGGGACAAGCTGGCGCTCTACCGCGTAGATGGGCGCGGCAAAACCGAGCTGCCCCTGAAGCTGCCCGCAGGGGAAGTCATCTGGGACGACTATTTCGAGAAGGAGACCGAGGTCTACCGCCTGCAGCTGGAGATTCCCGTCGAGTTGCAGGGCGCGAGCGGCCCGCTGCAACTGGAGATCCACTACCAGGGCTGCGCCGATGCCGGTCTCTGCTACCCGCCGCAGGTGCGCCAGTTCCGGCTGGACCCTGCCAGTGGCAGCGCCAGCCCCGTCGACGCCGGCGTCGCCCCGGCCCCTCCCGCCCCCCCTGCATCCGGCGGCGCTGGCGAGGGAGGCGGTATGGCCCTGTCCCTGGCGTTATTGCTGGCCTTTGCCGGCGGTCTGCTGCTGAACCTGATGCCCTGCGTCTTTCCGGTACTGTCGATCAAACTGCTGGCCGTCAGCCAGGCGACACGCCACGCGAGCCAGCGCCATCACCACGGCTGGGCCTACAGCGCCGGCGTGGTATTGAGCTTCGTGCTGATCGCGGCACTGATGCTGACACTGCGCGCCGGCGGCGAGGCGGTCGGCTGGGGCTTCCAGTTGCAGTCCCCCTGGCTGGTGGCGGCACTGGCCTATCTGTTTTTCGCCATGGGGCTCAGCCTGTCGGGGCTGAGCGAGTTCGGCGGCAGCCTGATGGGCACCGGCAGCAATCTCAGCGCCCGGCAGGGGCTGCGCGGCTCCTTCGCGACCGGCGCCCTCGCCACACTGGTGGCCAGCCCCTGTACCGCGCCGATGATGGGATCCGCGCTGGGCTTCGCGGTCACCCAGCCGGCCTCGGTGGCACTGCTGGTGTTCGCGGCGCTCGGCGCGGGCATGGCGGCACCCTTCCTGTTGCTGACGTATGTGCCGGCCCTGGCTGACAAGCTGCCGCGCCCGGGCCCGTGGATGGACAGACTGAAACAGCTGCTGGCCTTCCCGATGTACCTGACCGCGGTGTGGCTGCTGTGGGTACTGGGCCGCCAGACCGGCAGCGACGGCGTGACACTGGTGCTCGCCGGTGCGGTGGCGATTGCCTTCGCCCTGTGGCTGTGGCCGCGGCCCCATGAATCCCGGAGCAAGTGGCACTGGGGCAGAAGCGCGACAGCACTGCTGGCACTGGCGTTTGCCGCCCTGCTGCTGCCGCGCCTGACCGCGGTGCAACAGCCCGCGACCACCGCGAGTGGCTACTGGCAAGCCTACTCCGCCGAGCGCCTCAGCGCGGCGCGCAGCGCGGGGCGCCCGGTGCTGGCGAATATGACGGCGGCCTGGTGCATCACCTGCCTGGCCAATGAGAAGGCGGTGCTGTCCAGCGATGAGATCAGCGCGGCCGTGGAGCGGCTCGGCGTAGTGGCCCTGAAGGGCGACTGGACCAATCAGGATCCGCAGATCAGTGCGCTGCTGGCGCAGTACGGGCGTTCGAGTGTACCCCTCTATCTGCTCTACCCGGCCGGGGGCGGCGAGGCAAAGATACTGCCGCAGATACTGAGCCGCGACGGGCTGCTGGCGGAACTCAACGCCGCCGCCGAGAGCGCGCTCAGCACGTCCCGGGCCGAAACCGACGCCAAACTGTCTTTGTAGCCATTCCGCCGGGCAAAAAAGCCACGCACATAATAATTTTGCGCTAAATTTCACGGAAATTTCGCCGAACTGCGGCTAACTTCAATTAACTGTGCCGCAGGCATGGACAGAGAGTCACTTTTGCGGCAAACTCGCCCCGGCGCTCGGGCAAGCTCGCTGAGAATGCGACTTTGCCCGCAAGATAGCTGACTTTCGCCCGATTTTTGTGACTGTTTTGCGCTTTTTCTTCAGAGCACGCTATGGCAAGACTTCTTCTGCTGCACGGCCCCAATCTCAATCTGCTCGGCAGCCGTGAGCCGCATATCTACGGCGCCACAACGCTCGCGCAGATAGACGCGGCCGCCCGCGCCCAGTGCGAAGCCACCGGCCACCAGCTGGAGACCCTGCAGAGCAACAGCGAAGCGGAACTGATCGGGCGGATACAGGCGGCGGCCGGCGAAGGGGTGGACTTTATTGTGATCAACCCCGCCGCCTTTACCCACACCAGCGTGGCGTTGCGCGATGCCCTGGCCGCAGTGGCCATTCCGTTTATCGAGCTGCACCTTTCCAACCCCCACGCACGGGAAGAATTCCGCCGCCACTCCTATTTTTCCGACCTGGCGCGGGGCGTCGTGTGCGGCTTTGGCGCACACAGCTACACCCTGGCCCTGCAGGCAGCCATGCATCAACTGAGTGTGGCGCCGGCCGGTCAATGAACCAGAACTGCCCAAGACACTGAGAGTGAAGAACTATGGATATCCGCAAGATTAAAAAACTGATTGAGCTGCTCGAGGAATCGGATATCGGCGAGCTGGAAATCAAGGAAGGCGAAGAATCCGTGCGCATCAGCCGCGGTACCAGCGGCGCCCACCAGGGGGTAGCGCCGGTTTACGCGGCGCCGCCCGTTCCGGCCGCTGCACCGGCCGCCCCGATGGCAGCGCCGGCCGCCGAAGAGAAGGAAGCGGTACCCGCACTGACCGGTCACCCGGTTAAATCGCCGATGGTCGGCACTTACTATGCCGCGCCCAGCCCCGGCGCAGAGCCCTTCGTGAAGGTGGGCCAGCAAGTCAAGGTGGGCGATGTCATCTGCATCGTCGAGGCGATGAAGATGATGAACCAGATCGAAGCCGACAAGGCCGGCACCATCGAGTCCATCCTGGTGGAAGACGGCCAGCCGGTAGAGTTTGACCAGCCGCTCGTGACCATCGTCTGAGCGGGGTGAGCGAATATGTTTGACAAGATCCTGATTGCCAACCGGGGCGAAATCGCGCTGCGGGTACTGCGCGCCTGTAAGGAGATGGGCATTGCCACCGTGGCCGTGCACTCCCAGGTGGACCGCGACCTCAAGCACGTGCGCCTCGCCGACGAGTCCGTGTGCATCGGCCCCAACCCCTCGCCGCAGAGTTATTTGAACATTCCCGCGATCATCTCCGCGATGGAGATTACCGACGCGGTGGCCGTACACCCCGGCTACGGTTTCCTGGCAGAAAACGCCGACTTCGCCGAACAGGTGCAGAAGAGCGGCTTTACGTTTATCGGCCCGGATCCCGACGTGATCCGCCTGATGGGCGACAAGGTGTCCGCCATCGCCGCGATGAAGAAGGCCGGCGTACCCACGGTGCCCGGCTCCGACGGCCCGCTGCCGGACAACGGAGAGCGCTGCCTGGAGATCGCCCACAAAATCGGTTTCCCGGTGATCATCAAGGCCGCCGCCGGCGGCGGCGGTCGCGGCATGCGCGTGGTGCACACGGAAGCGGCACTGCTGAACGCCATTTCGGTGACCAAGTCCGAAGCCGGCGCCGCTTTCGGTGACAGCACCGTCTATATGGAGAAATTCCTGCAGAACCCGCGCCACGTGGAAATCCAGGTGATGTCCGACGGCCAGGGCAACGCCATCCACCTGGGCGATCGCGACTGCTCCCTGCAGCGCCGTCACCAGAAGGTGCTCGAGGAAGCGCCCGCACCGGGCATTCCCGATGAAGTGCGCCAGGCGGTGTATCAGTCCTGCGTGCAGGCCTGTGTCGATATCGGCTACCGCGGCGCCGGCACCTTCGAGTTCCTCTATGAAGATGAGCGCTTCTACTTCATCGAGATGAACACCCGCATTCAGGTAGAGCACCCGGTCACCGAGATGGTCACCGGTGTCGACCTGATCAAGGAGCAGATCCGCGTCTGCGCCGGCGAAAAACTGTCCCTCACTCAGGACGACATCGTCATTCGCGGCCACGCCTTCGAGTGCCGGATCAATGCGGAAGACCCCAGGACCTTCTTCCCCTGCCCGGGCAAGGTGAACAACTTCCACATCCCCGGCGGTCTGGGTGTGCGCGTCGACTCGCACCTCTATTCCGGCTACACGGTGCCCGCCAACTATGACTCGATGATCGCCAAGGTGATCACCCACGCAGAGGACCGCGCAGCGGCCCTGGCGCGGATGCGCGTTGCCCTGTCGGAGCTGATTGTCGACGGCATCAAGACCAACATCCCGCTGCAGGAAGAACTGGTGCGCGACAGCGCCTTCGCCGAGGGCGGGGTGAATATTCACTACCTCGAGAAAAAGCTGGGGCTTTAGGCCGGGAGCGCGGAGCTCCAGCTCCGCTTGCGGGCCGCAGGGCCCCACGGAAGCGGAGCTCCGTAAGCAGGCCCTTCGGCGGCCCTGCTACCGCGGGCAGTTTGCGGGACACGCCGTGAATCCATCCCTGGAGGCTTGTCGGCGAGGTCCCTCTCGCCGACAAAACGGCAGGAGTGCCGTTTTGGACGCCGGAGGCGCCCGAAGGGCGAGGGGCATGGATGGCCCGAGTCACAGTCCCGCAAACTGCCCCCGGCATCAGGGCCTTCGCGACGAATTCATGTATTCTTCCGCCCCGATTGCGGCCACCGGCCGCTCCACGCTTTCGCGGCGCCTTTGGCCCTACACTTAGCACTCACCACCTACCACCGGTCACCAAGAAGATGCCCTGGCTCCAACTCCGCGTAGACACCGATCGCGAACACGCTGAAAAAATCGAGGATGCACTGCTGTTTGCCGGCGCCGTGTCCGTAACCCTGGAGGACAACGCCGACCAGCCGATCCTGGAACCGGGTCTCGGCGAAGTGCCGCTGTGGGACCAGACCCGGGTCACCGGACTGTTCGACGCGACCGTGGACACGGCGGTGACCGAGGCCAAGGCCGCCTCCTACCTGTGCGAGCTGCTGCCCAACGCGCGCTGGGAGCAGCTGGAAGACAAGGACTGGGAGCGGGAGTGGATGTCGCACTACAAGCCGATCCAGTGCGGCGACAATCTCTGGATCTGTCCCAGCTGGTGCGAGCCGCCGGAGCCGCAAGCGGTGAACCTGCTGCTGGACCCCGGCCTCGCCTTCGGCACCGGCACTCACCCCACCACCTTCCTGTGCCTGCAGTGGCTGGCTGGCGAGGATCTGGCCGGCAGCAGTGTCATCGACTTCGGCTGTGGCTCCGGCATTCTCGGCATAGGCGCACTGCTGCTCGGCGCCGAACGGGCGATGGGTACCGATATCGACCTCCAGGCGCTGATCGCCAGCCGCGACAACGCCGAGCGCAACGGTATCGATCCCGGGCGCTTCCCGGTGTACCTGCCCGAGAAGATGCCGCAGGAGCCGGCAGACGTGATGCTCGCCAATATCCTTGCCGGCCCGCTGGTAGAGCTGGCACCGCAACTGGCGCAGCTGACTCGTGTCGGCGGCCGCATCTGCCTGTCCGGCATACTGGCCTCCCAGGCCGAAAAGGTGAAAGCCGCCTACCGCCCCTGGATCGATTTTGACGACGACGGCCAGCGCGAGGACTGGGTGCGCCTGAGCGGCACGCGCGTCCGCTGAATTCCCCGGAACCACTACGCGGCCGCGGGACAGGCTGATAGACTTGACCGCCTGATAAAACTTTCCGAACAAGCATGTCGCAACTGGTAACCCGCTGCCCCCACTGCAGCACGTCCTTTCATGTCAATGAACAGCAGCTGCGCGCGGCCCGCGGTGCCGTGCGCTGCGGCTCCTGTCTGCAGGTATTCCGCGCCGACGAAAATATCGTCTTTACCGACAGCGATCCGGCGGCGGGCAAGGACCTCGAGGCCCTGCTCGAGGAAGACGACTTCCTGATTCACGACGACATAGACCTGGACGACGATGAAGAGCCGGCGCCGCCCACGGTGGCCGTAACGCCGCGCGGCGATTCCGGCGCCGAACGCGGCGACGACGGGATCGAAGGCGAGCCGCTGATCGGCGAAGCCTTCGGCGACAGCCAGTGGCAGGACATCGCCGCCTCCCCCGCAGCTGACGAGGATGATGAGGACGACGATAGTGCAGCGGTACTAAAAGGGGACCTGGCCGACTGGGATGACGATCCCTGGGCCAACGAAATCCCGGAGCCGCCGCAAAAGCGCGAGCCGACCTTCGCCACCGACTGGCACGACGAGGAGACCGGCGACGAATTCAGTGAGCAACTGGCGCATATCAAGGCCCACGCGGCTGAGCCGAAAGCCCGCACAGGCCCGGCGTTTTCCGTCAATCCGGAGCGCGAGCGGTTGATCTCGGCGATAGAGCCGGCGCCACTCGAAGTCGCGTGGCAGCCGCGGCGCGACAGGAGAATACCCGGCTGGCTGTGGTGGTTGCTGGCAATCCTGCTGGTCGCTGGTATCGCGGTGCAGCTCGCCTACTTCCGCTTCGACAGCCTGAGCAAACAGCAGCCCTGGCGCGACCTCTACGCAAAAATCTGTCCGCTGCTGGACTGCCGGCTACCGCCGCTGGAGGACTTGCAAGCCATCCACACCGCCAATCTGATGGTGCGCAGCCACCCGCAGCTGGCCGGCGCACTGGTCGTGGACGCGGTACTGCTCAATACGGCGCCCTATACGCAGCCATTCCCGAGCCTGCTACTCAGCTTCAGCGACCTGAAGAACAAGCCGGTGGCGAGTCGGCGGTTTGCCCCCGCGGACTACCTGCAGGGCGAACTGGCCGGCCGCCGGCAGATGCCCAGCGGCAGTCCGGTGCATATCGCCATAGAGATAGTGGATCCCGGCAGCGAGGCGGTGAATTACGAGCTCCATATTGCGCACTGAAGCACACGCTCCTTGTGAGATGGCGCAGCAAGCTGGCGCATAAAACTGCCAAAACTGCGCATTCCGCGAACTAAACGCGCACCGCGCAACCAATTTGCCCGCTTTTTCGCTTTTCCAACGTCGGGGCAGCGGCTATCATAGGCGGCTCTTTGATTCCGGGCTGATGGCTCTTTGATCCCGGGCTGAAGGCTCTTTGATCCCGGGCTGAAGGCTCTTTGATCCTAAACCGAAGTCTCATTCGACGCCCGAGCGGAGCTGCAGTGTCCATCGCCCTAGGCCCTTACGTGATCGAAAATCCGGTAATTCTGGCGCCCATGGCCGGTGTTACCGATCGCCCCTTCCGCCGGCTGTGCCGGAAACTGGGCGCCGGCCTGGTGGTGTCGGAGATGGTGACTTCCGACACCCGCCTGTGGAACAGCCGCAAATCGCGGCTGCGCCTCGATCACGGTGGAGAGGGAGCCCCCATATCGGTGCAGATCGCCGGCGGCGATCCGGATATGATGGCCGAGGCGGCGCGAGAGAATGTCCGCCGCGGCGCCCAGATCATCGATATCAATATGGGCTGCCCGGCGAAGAAGGTTTGCAAAAAGGCGGCGGGCTCTGCGCTGCTGCGGGACGAAAAACTGGTCGCGGATATTCTGGAAGCCGTGGTTCAGTCCGTCTCAGTACCAGTGACCCTGAAAATCCGCACCGGCTGGTGCACGGATACTCGCAACGGGGTCACGGTGGCCAGAATGGCCGAAGACATTGGTATCGCTGCGCTGGCAGTTCACGGTCGCACCCGCGCCTGTGGCTACCACGGCCAGGCCGAATTCGATACCATTGCCGAAATTGTATCCAGGGTGAGAATTCCGGTTTTCGCCAATGGTGACATCGCCAGTGCGGAGCGGGCCCGAGAGGTGCTCGACTACACAGGCGCTGCTGCAGTCATGGTTGGCCGTGCAGCACAGGGACGGCCATGGATTTTTCGGGAGATAGCTCATCACCTCGCCACCGGCGGGAGGCTGCCCGAACCCTCACTGGATGAAGTCAGGGATATTTTGCTCGCCCATTTGGGTGAATTGCACCGTTTCTACGGTGATGTGATGGGGGTCCGTATCGCCCGCAAGCATGTGGGGTGGTACCTGAAGACACTCGCGGGGAGCGAGTCCTTTCGCAAGACCTTTTTTCAACTTGAAAGCGCAGAAGCACAACATGCCAGCGTTCATGAGTGGTTTGAACGCCGAATAACGAGAGGGGCACAAGCGGCATGACTAACGAAGCACTGATTCCGGATACTGGCAGCGAAGAAGTATCCGCCGGGGGACAGACTCAACTGGCGCAGCCGCAGCAGCAGTCTCTGCGCGACGCCGTTGAGCAGGCAATGGAGAACTACTTCCGCCACCTGGACGGCCAGATGGTCACCGACGTCTACGACATGGTGCTGTCAGAAATTGAAGCACCCATGCTGGAAGTGGTGATGAAATACACTCGCCACAACCAGACTCGCGCGGCACATCTGCTGGGCCTTAACCGCGGCACCCTGCGCAAGAAGCTGAAGCGCTACGGGCTGCTGTAAGCACCGCGCCGCGCCGGCGGCACAGACAACTTGAGGGGGGATGGGGTCACTCATCCCCCCTCGCTATTTGCTGGCGGCAGGTTTTGCCGGCCCAGCAGCTGCTAATCCAGCCCCGTGGCTTCCTTCAATTCCAGGTTACCGGCACCGTTAGCGGCATTTTTGCTCTCTGAGCCAGACCAGAGGCAGCTACCCTTTTCAGAAACTCAGATGGACCAAGTGCTATGACTGACAAGGTTGCGATTCGCCGCGCGCTGATCAGCGTGTCGGACAAGAGCGGAATCGTGGAATTCTCCCGACAACTCGCCGACATGGGCGTAGAAATCCTCTCCACCGGCGGCACCCACCGCCAGCTGAAGGAGGCCGGCATTCCTGTCGTGGAAGTCTCCGACTACACCGGCTTCCCGGAGATGATGGACGGGCGGGTGAAAACCCTGCACCCGAAAGTTCACGGCGGCATCCTCGGCCGTCGCGGCACCGACGACAGTGTCATGTCCGAGCACGGCATCACCCCGATCGATATGGTGGTGGTGAACCTCTACCCCTTTGCCCAGACTGTGGCCAAGCCGGACTGCACCTTAGCGGACGCGATCGAGAACATCGATATCGGTGGTCCGACCATGGTGCGCGCCGCAGCCAAGAACCATAAAGATGTCGCCATCGTCGTAAATGCCAGCGACTACGACGGCATCATCGCCGAACTGAAAGCCAATGACGGTGCCCTGAACCAGTCCAGCCGCTTCGATCTGGCCGTGAAGGCCTTCGAACACACCGCCGGCTACGACGGCGCCATCGCCAACTACCTTGGTTCAATCGCCGCGGGCGCCGGCGCGATCGAGGACGGCGAAAAACAGCAGTTCCCGCGCACATTTAACAGCCAGTTCATCAAGAAGCTGGACCTGCGCTACGGCGAGAACCCGCATCAGAAAAGCGCCTTCTATGTAGAGGCCAACCCGGCCGAGGCCGGCATCGCCACCGCCGAGCAGCTGCAGGGCAAGGAACTGTCCTACAACAACATTGCCGACACCGACGCGGCGCTGGAGTGCGTGAAGGCCTTCGACGAACCCGCCTGTGTGATCGTCAAGCACGCCAACCCCTGCGGTGTGGCCATCGCGGCAGACATCGGCAAGGCCTACGACCTGGCCTTCGCCACCGACAGCGAATCCGCTTTCGGCGGCATCATCGCCTTCAACCGCGAGCTGGACGGCGCTACCGCGAAAGCCATCGTCGAACGCCAGTTCGTCGAAGTGATTATCGCGCCCTCGGTCTCCGAGGAGGCCAAGGCGGCAGTCGCCGAGAAGAAAAACGTGCGCCTGCTGATCTGCGGCCAGTGGGGTGCGGAGCGCGTGCCGGCACTGGATTACAAGCGCGTCAACGGCGGTCTGCTGGTACAGGATCGCGACGACGGCGTCGTCACCGCAGCCGACCTGAAGGTGGTCACCAGGCGCCAGCCGAGCGAGGAAGAAATCCGCGACCTGCTGTTCACCTGGAAGGTGGCCAAGTTCGTCAAATCCAACGCCATCGTCTACGGCCAGGGCGGCCGCACCATCGGGGTCGGCGCCGGCCAGATGAGCCGCGTCAACTCCGCGCGTATCGCCGCAATCAAGGCGGAGCATGCGGGCCTCGCGGTACAGGGCTCGGTGATGGCCTCCGACGCCTTCTTCCCGTTCCGCGACGGTATCGACAACGCCGCCAAAGTGGGCATCCGCGCGGTCATCCAGCCCGGCGGCTCCATGCGCGACGAGGAAGTCATCACCGCGGCGGACGAACACGACATGGCGATGGTCTTCACCGGCATGCGCCACTTTCGTCATTGAGGGGCGTCATTGTGAGGCGCCACTGATAACCGACTTTCAGGCACAAGCCGGCGCGCAAAGGGCCGGCTTTTTCTTGCCCGCAGGAATTCCGGGCTAAAATACGGCATCTAAATCCGTACCCAATGGACTACACCGGCCGACTCAGGGGGAATAAAGAATGAATGTATTGATCATCGGCTCAGGCGGCCGCGAGCACGCACTGGCATGGAAAGCGGCACAGAACCCCGCCGTCGACACCGTCTTCGTGGCACCCGGCAATGCCGGCACCGCGCACGAACCCAAGTTGCAGAATCTCGCCATCGGCGTAGATAACTTCCCGGCCCTGGCAGATTTTGCCGAGGAGAATGGCGTCGAGCTCACCATCGTCGGCCCCGAGGCGCCGCTGGTAGACGGCATCGTCGATTTCTTCAACGCTCGCGGCCTGGCCATCTTCGGCCCCAGCAAGGGCGCAGCGCAGCTGGAGGGCTCCAAGGCCTTCACCAAGGACTTCCTCGAGCGCCACAAGATCCCCACCGCCGCCTACCGCAACTTCACCGAAATCGAGCCGGCCATTGAATATATCCGCGAGTGCGGTGCGCCGATCGTCGTCAAGGCGGACGGCCTGGCCGCCGGCAAGGGCGTCATCGTCGCCGAGACTGAACAGCAGGCAGAGCTGGCGGTGCGTGACATGCTGTCCGGCAATGCGTTCGGCGAAGCCGGCTGTCGCGTCGTGATCGAGGAGTTCCTGACCGGTGAAGAGGCTAGCTTTATCGTCATGGTGGACGGCGAGCACATACTGCCGATGGCCACCAGCCAGGACCACAAGCGGGTCGGCGACGGCGACACCGGCCCCAATACCGGCGGCATGGGCGCCTACTCCCCCGCCCCGGTCGTCACAGACAGCGTCTACCAGCGCATCATGAAGGAAGTCATCGAACCCACGGTAAAGGGGCTCGCCGCAGAGGGCACGCCCTACACTGGCTTCCTCTACGCCGGCCTGATGATCGACACCGAGGGCGCGCCCAAGGTGATCGAATACAACTGCCGCTTTGGCGATCCGGAAACACAGCCGATCATGATGCGCCTCAAATCCGACCTGGTAGCCTTGTGCCAGGCGGCGCTGGACAAGCGCCTGGACCAGGTGAGCGCCGAGTGGGATTCGCGGCCGGCCCTCGGTGTCGTGCTCGCGGCCCACGGCTACCCGGGCAGCTACCGCAAGGGCGATGCCATCAGCGGCCTGGATCGCGCCGACAGCGACAATGCCAAGGTCTTCCACGCCGGCACCGCGCTGGACGGCGAGCGGGTGGTCACCAACGGTGGCCGTGTCCTCTGCGCCACCGCGCTGGGCGACAGCGTCGCCGAGGCCCAGGCGAATGCCTATACCTGCGCCCGCGCCATCTACTGGGACGGCGTCTTCTACCGCAAGGATATTGGCTACCGCGCGATAGAGCGGGAAGAGGCCGCCACCAGCTGACACTGCAGGAGCGGCCCATGGCCGCGCCCCTGGGAACGCCGAGCTCCAGCTCGGCATCGCGGCCGCCGGCCGCTCCTACGAGACTTCGAAAACAGCGGGAGCAGTTACGATGAGTGAGCGCAAACTGACCGGCCTGGACCGGCTGCTGCTGCAGGCCGACCGCGCGCTGCGCACTCTGAGCCCCGGCGCACCCGGCTATGGGCGCCCGTCGCCAGCCAGAGCCGAGGAAGAGACAGAGATGTCCGATGCCGAGCGCCGGCACGCGGCCGGCCTGATGCGGGTCAACCACAGCGGTGAGGTCTGCGCCCAGGCCCTCTACCAGGGCCAGGCGCTGACCGCCAAACTGCCGGAAGTGCGCGGCGAAATGGAGCGCGCTGCAGACGAGGAGATAGACCACCTGGCCTGGTGCGAACAGCGTCTGCGCGAGCTGGACAGCCACCCCAGCCTGCTGAACCCGCTCTGGTACGGGCTGTCCTTCGGCCTGGGCGCCGCCGCCGGCAAGGTCAGCGACCGCATCAGCCTCGGCTTTGTGGCCGCCACCGAGGAACAGGTGTGCAAACACCTGGAGAGTCACCTGCAGCGCCTGCCGGCCCAGGACCGGAGGAGCCGGGCAGTGGTGGAGCAGATGCAGATTGAAGAGCAAGAACACGGCCACGCCGCGCTGGAAGCAGGCGGCGCCCGCTTCCCGGCGCCACTGAAAGGACTGATGTCGCTGGTTTCAAAAGTGATGACATCGGCCAGCTATCGGATCTGAGCGGGGCTAGGGGCCCGGCAGGAGTCCCGAAGCTCGATGCGAAGGCCCTGCGGCCGCCCACAAGCCGCTTACACTTTATGGCTTCCGCCGTCACAGCTCCTCGACGCGGTAACTGTGGACTATCTCCACGCCGGCGTTTCTGAGCATGATCGATGCCGAGCAGTATTTTTCCGCCGACAGCTCAACCGCCCGCGCCACCTGGGCCTCTTTCAGGCCGCGTCCGCGCACCACAAACTCCATTTCGATACGGGTAAAGGGCGCGGGGGTCGCATCCGGGCGCTCGCCGTTCAGCTCGCAGTGGCAGGACAGGATGTCCTGGCGCGCCTTCTGCAGGATACTGACCACGTCGTAGGAGGCACAGCCGCCGACACCCAGCAGTATCATCTCCATCGGGCGAATGCCGTTGTTCTTGCGCCCCCCCTCCATCACTACCGAATTGCCGCTGCCGGCTTCACCGACAAAAGTCAGCCCATCCACCCAGGTAACCCTGCCCTGCATCGCCTCGCTCCTTATGTATTAGAGAGGGCGCAAAGCTTAGCATATTGCGTCGCTGTAACCTGAGTGGTCTGTTTTTCCGGTATAGTGGCCGGAGTGCCGTGTCGCCAGATGCGAATCCCCGGTCAGCAACCCGGCCGGTTGCCAGCGAACTTCGCAGCCGTTATAAGGTCTGTTCTGGGATAGCCCCTGCCCTGGCATCGCAAAGACGCGGCAAAGGTGTCGCAAGTCACACTGCGAGAGTTTCCCGAGCTCAGCCACTGTTGAGGACAGTTAATTCGCGCCATAATTTGCGCGTGCTGCTGCGCACGCTGGTCGGGATCAGGCACAAGATTAAAAAATAAGGAGTAGATCCGTGACGGTTGCTACCGAAGAAACAATGACTACAGGCAATATCGAAGACTTCCTGGCCCACTGCCACCGGCGCCGCTACCCGGCCAAGAGCACTATCATCTACGCCGGCGACCGCTGCGAATCCCTCTATTTCATCATGCGCGGCTCTGTCACCGTTCTGATCGAGGACGACGAGGGGCGCGAGATGATCGTCGCCTATCTGAACGACGGCGACTTCTTCGGCGAGATGGGCCTGTTCGATCAGGACACCCGCAGTGCCTGGGTGCGCACCAAGACCGAGTGCGAAGTGGCGGAGATCTCCTACAGCAAGTTCCAGGAACTGACCCGCCAGCATCCGGAATTCCTGTTCGCTCTGGCCACCCAGATGGCCGGCCGCCTGCGCAACACCACGCGCAAGGTCGGCGACCTGGCCTTCCTCGATGTCACCGGCCGCGTAGCCCGCACCCTGCTGGACCTGTGCAACGAACCGGATGCGATGACCCACCCGGAGGGCATGCAGATCAAAATCACCCGCCAGGAAATCGGCCGTATCGTCGGCTGTTCGCGGGAGATGGTCGGCCGGGTGCTGAAGACCCTGGAAGAACAGGGTCTGGTATCGGTGAAAGGCAAGACGATGGTGGTCTATGGGACCCGCTGAATAGCCACCGGACTCCAATCTGTAGGGGCGATCCTTGTGATCGCCCTTTTTCGTTTGTGAAGCCCGATAGTTGCAATGATGTGGAAGTTTAGGTCTTGCTGCCGGTGGCCTCTTGCGGGACTGTCTGCGAGAGGGACCTCGCAGACAAGCCTCCAGGGATGTATTTAGGGGGGGCGCCTAGCCCGTGTCCCGCAAGAGGCCACCGGCAGCAGGACCGCCCCGTTCTATATACAGGCCGCCCTCGCAGTGGCGGGCCCTTGGCCCGCTTGCCGAGCTGGAGCTCGGCGCTCCCGGCGGCGCGTGCCCGGCTAGTTAAACATCTCCATCAGCTTCCGCCCCGGCTCCACTTCGCGCATAAACGCCTCACCGACCAGAAAGCTGTTCACATTGTGACCGCGCATGGCCGCCACGTCGTCGCTGGTGTGAATACCGCTCTCGGTCACCACGATGCGATCGTCGGGAATCAGGTCCAGCAGCTTGAAGGTAGTCTCCAGCTGCACCTCAAAGGTGTGCAGATTGCGGTTGTTGATACCGATCAGGCGGTTGGGCAGCGTTAGCGCCCGCTCCAGCTCCGCCCGGTTGTGGACCTCTACCAGCACGTCCAGCCCAAGTTCCAGCGCCAGGCCGTTTAGATCCCGCATCTGCGCATCCTCCAGGCAGGCGGCGATCAGCAGTATGCAGTCGGCACCGATGGCGCGGGCCTCGCACACCTGGTAGGGGTCCACCGTGAAATCCTTGCGCAGCACCGGCAGGCGCACGGCGTTGCGCGCCTGCTGCAGGTAGGCGTCGGCACCCTGGAAAAAATCCACATCCGTCAGCACCGACAGACAGGCGGCGCCGCCCCTCTCATAGCTGGTGGCGATTTCGGCCGGGATAAAGTCCGCGCGTATCACCCCCTTGCTGGGCGAGGCCTTCTTGATCTCGGCGATCACCGCAGGCTCGCCTTGGCTGAGCTTGTTTTCGATCGCGGCGACGAAACCGCGGGCAGCTGGCTGATCCAGGGCCCGCGCGCGCATCTCCTCCAGCGGACACTGCCGCTTGCGCTCGGCCACCTCCTGCCACTTGCGCTCGACGATGGTCTTCAGGATGGTGGGCGTGCTCACTGCGGTTTCTCCTCTGCGCTCACGGCTGTCTCCGGGCGGAAGGCGCTGGTAAAGGCGGCCAGGTCGTTGATCTTCTCGCCGGCCAGACCGCTGGCGATGGCGTCCTGGGCCATGACCACGCCCTGTTCGGCGGAGTCGGCGACGCCGCTGACGTAGATGGCGAGGCCCGCGTTCAGGGCGATGATGTCCGCGGCCTTCTGCCCCGCCTCGGTGGCGCATTTGCCCAGCGCATCGCGGATCAGCGCCAGTGACTCTGCGGAACCGGACACGCAGAGCCCGTCGAGGCTCTGGCGCGCGATACCGAAATCCTCCGGGCGGATAACCCGCTCGCGCAGTACGCCATCTTTCAGCTCCACCGCGAAGGTGTCGGCGGCGAGACTCACCTCGTCCAGGCCGTCTTCACTGTGCAGTACCAATGCGTGTTCGGAGCCCAGACTCTGCAGTACTTCCGCCAGGATACGGCAATAGTGTTTGTCGTAGACGCCGATGACCTGGCGCTTCACCCCGGCGGGGTTGGTCAAGGGGCCGAGCAGATTGAAGATGGTGCGCATGCCCAGTGCCCTGCGGGCAGGGCCCACGTGACGCACGGCGCTATGGTAACTGGGGGCGAACATAAAGCCGACGCCAATGGTGTCGATACAGCGGCTCACCTGCGCCGGAGTAAGCTCGAGAAAGATACCGGCGTGCTCGAGCAGGTCGGCGGCGCCGCAGCTGGACGACACCGAGCGGTTGCCGTGCTTGGCGACGCGCGCACCCGCGGCGGCGGCGACAAAGCTGGCGGCACTGGAGACGTTGAACAGATTGGCGCCGTCACCGCCGGTACCGACGATATCCACCGCATTGGTCAGGTCGAGTTCCACCGGAGTTGCCAGCTCGCGCATGGTCTCCACGGCGCCGGCGATCTCGTCGACGGTCTCGCCGCGAATCCGCAGGGCCACCAGCAGCGCGCCTATCTGCGCCTCCTCGGCCTCACCGCGCATTATCTGCCCCACCGCCTCACGCATCTCCGCGCGGCTCAGGTGTTCGCCGTCCACCAGTTTGGCGATGGCCTGTTGGATATTCATTATCTTTCTCCCCAAGACTCGAATAGGACGCATTTTCGGTATGCGAAGGCGCTGATGCTGGGAACTGTTTGCGAGACTGTCGGCGGGAGGGACCCCGCCGACAAGCCTACATGGATGTATTCACGGCGTGTCTCGCAAACAGTTCCCAGCAGCAGCGCCGCCTCGTCAGAGCTTTTCCACTAACGGGCTAGGACTCGAGGAAATTCCTCAACATATCGTGGCCGTGCTGGGTCAATATGGATTCGGGGTGAAACTGCACTCCCTCCACCGCCAGCTCGCGGTGGCGCAACCCCATAATCTCGTCGATCTCGCCATCTTCGCTTTCGGTCCAGGCGGTGACTTCCAGACACTCCGGCAGGCTGTCCTTCTCCACCACCAGCGAGTGGTAGCGGGTGGCCTCGAACGGGTTGGACAGCCCGTGAAACACCCCCAGATTGTTGTGCACTATCGGCGAGGTCTTGCCGTGCATCACCTGGCGCGCGCGCACCACTTTGCCGCCGAACACCTGGCCGATACTCTGGTGGCCGAGACAGATTCCCAGGATCGGGATCTGTCCGGCGAAGCGGCGGATGGTATCCATCGATATGCCCGCCTCGTTGGGCGTACAGGGCCCGGGCGAGATCACGATTTTCTCCGGCGCCAGCCGGTCTATTTCCTCAACCCCGATTTCATCGTTGCGCACGACTTTCACATTCGCACCCAGCTCCGCCAGGTACTGCACCACATTCCAGGTGAAGGAGTCGTAGTTGTCGATCATCAGAATCATTGCCCGGCACCTCCGTCAGACTGGGACATGCGGCGCTGCAGTCGCGCCAGCGCGTCCTGGGTCGCGCGCAGTTCGCGCAGGATTTCGGTCTGGCTCGGCGGCAGCTGCAGTTCGTCCAGGCGGCGCAGCTTGGCCTCTTCCAGGTTGTTCAGCACCACGCCGATAAACAGGTTGATCATCACGAACGCGCCCATCACCACGAAGCTGACAAAGTAGAGCCACGCCCAGGGCATGGTCTCCATGGCCGTGTACATGATGTCCGTCCAGTCCTCGAAGGTGACGATACGGAACAGGCTCAGCAGCGCGATCGGCAGGCTGCGCCAGTGGGTCGGGTCTATCTCGTGGAAGAGAAAATAACCGGCCACACCGTAGATATAGAAGATGATCCCCATCAGCAGCGCGATATGGAACATGCTTGGCAGGCTGCGCAGCAGCGTGTCCACCAGCAGGCGCAGTTCGGGAAAGGCCGATACCAGGCGCAGCACGCGCAGCACTCGGACGAGGCGCGCGAGCGTGGCCAGGGGGCCGGCGGCGGGAATCAGGCTCAGTGCAATTATGCTGAAATCGAAGCAGTTCCAGCCGCTGGCGAAATAGCGCCAGGGCCGGTTGCCGTGCGCGGCCATCTTGATCGCCGCCTCGGCGACAAATGCGGCCAGAATCAGTTGGTTGACCCCGGCCAACAGGCTGCCGAAGCGCTCGGTCACCCAGGCCGATGTCTCCAGGCCCACGGCAACACCGTTCAGCAGAATCAGGCCGATAATAAGCTGGCCGAAGAGCGGCGCCGCGACGATACGCTCACACCGCTCGGCAACAGAAACTGTCTGGGAAATACTAACTTCGTTCATTACTGATAATTTTCGCTGTACCGCTGGAAAGAGTCTTTTGATCCGCTAACGGCTTGTTATCCGCTAGCGCCTCATTATCCGCTAACGACCGTTTTTCCGTTAGCGCTATGGCCGCCGCACGGAAGAGTGCGCGGGCCTTGTTCATGGTTTCGTCCCACTCGGACTGCGGGTCCGAGTCTGCCACCAGGCCGGCGCCGGCCTGGATATACAAGTGACCGTCCTTGATCACCGCCGTGCGAATGGCGATGGCGGTGTCCATATTGCCATTCCAGGCCAGGTAACCGACCGCACCGCCGTAGATGCCGCGCTTCTCCGGCTCCAGTTCGTCGATGATTTCCATCGCGCGGATCTTCGGCGCACCCGATAAAGTGCCGGCCGGCAGCGCCGCGCGCAGCGCGTCTATACCGCTGAGGCCGGCCTTCAGTTTGCCGGTCACGTTGGACGTAATGTGCATCACGTGGGAGTAGCGCTCCACCACCATCTTCTCGGTGACCTGCACGCTGCCGGTCTCCGCCACCCGGCCGACATCGTTGCGGCCGAGGTCGATCAGCATCAGATGCTCGGCCAGCTCCTTCGGGTCCGCCAGCAGCTCCCGCTCCAGCGCGGCATCCTCCTCCTCGGTGGCGCCGCGGCGACGGGTGCCGGCCAGCGGGCGCACGGTCATTTCACCCTCTTCCAGATGCACCAGGATTTCCGGGCTGGAGCCCACCACCTGGTGGTCGTCCAGATCGAGGAAATACATATAGGGCGATGGATTCAGGCTGCGCAGCGCGCGATAGAAGTTCAGTGGCGGCGCGGCGAAGGGCGCGGACAGTCGCTGCGATGGCACCACCTGCATCACATCGCCGGCCAGCACATACTCCTTGACCCGGGCGACCGCCCGCTTGAAGGCCTCCTCGCCGAAGTGGGAGCGGAAGGCACGCTCGTCGATGGCGTCCCCGTCCAGATCCAGCGGCAGCGTGTTCGGCAGCGGCTGTGCCAGCTTGTTCACCAGTTCATCCAGGCGCTGCTCTGCGCACTCGAATGCATTTTCCTGCGCGGGATCCGCGTGCACGATAAAGATCACTGCGCCGGCGAGGTTGTCGAACACCACCAGCTCGTCGCTGACCATCAGCAGGATATCCGGATTGCCGAGCGTGTCCGGCGGCGCGCTGTCGGCCAGGCGCGGCTCAATGTAGCGCACGCAGTCATAACCGAAATAACCCACCAGGCCCCCGTTGAAGCGCGGCAGATTCGGCAGCTCGGGCACCCGGTAGCGGTGCTGGAACTCTTCCACGAATGCCAGCGGATCGGCGGAATCGTGCCGTTCCTCTACCTCGCCATCCCGCTCAACAGTAATCTCGTGACCGCGCACCCGCAGCAGGGTACGTGCGGGCAGCCCGATAATCGAGTAGCGGCCCCACTTCTCGCCCCCCTGGACCGACTCCAGCAGATAGCTGTAGGGGCCCGCGGCAAGTTTCAGATAGGTGGACAGCGGCGTTTCGATATCCGCCAGTACGCGGCGCACCAGCGGTATGCGGTTGTAACCCGCGGACGCAAGTTGGGCGTATTCGCTTGGGGTCATGGCGACTCCAGGTCTTTTACAGGCTTCGTGTTTGCGGGCGGCCAACCCCTGATACAGAAGGGGGCGTTGCCCACGGGAAAGGCGGCCAGGCGGTATGCGTACCGGAAATTGGCCTCAGCGGATCAGTGGCGCCATCGCCAGCTGGAATTGCGGGGGGCCCAATTGATGTAGGCGTTGGTGTTCACGGACATTCCCTCGTTGCAGGCGCTCAAGTGTACAAATCCCTTTGCGGGCGGGCAAGAGTTTGCCCGCCCCGTCATGTCAACCGAGATTGCGGCGCATGGCACCGATCGCTTCGGCGTAGTCGCCCACATTGAAGATGGCCGAGCCGGCGACGAAGGTATCGGCACCGGCGGCGGCAATCTCGGCGATATTGTCGCGGGTTACGCCGCCGTCGATCTCCAGGCGGATATTCTCGCCCGAGGCATCGATCAGTGCCCGCGCCTCGCGCAGCTTGTCCAGGGCGGCCGGAATGAACTTCTGCCCGCCAAAACCCGGGTTCACCGACATCAGCAGGATCATATCCAGCTTGTCCATCACGTACCTGGCCGCATCCAGGCCGGTGGCCGGATTGAACACCAGCCCCGCCTTGCAGCCGAGGCTGCGGATCAGCTGCAGGGATCGGTCTACGTGGCGCGAGGCCTCCGGGTGAAAGGTGATGTAGGTGGCGCCGGCGTCGGCGAACATGCGGATCATATCGTCCACCGGCTCCACCATCAGGTGCACGTCGATGGGGGCCTCGACGCCGTGCTTGCGCAGCGCCTGGCACACCATCGGGCCGATGGTCAGGTTCGGCACATAGTGATTGTCCATCACGTCGAAGTGCACCCAGTCGGCGCCGGCGGCCAGCACCGCATCCACCTCCTCGCCGAGACGGGCGAAATTGGCGGAGAGGATCGACGGGGCAATAATGTAATCCGATGTGGTGTAATCTGGCATAGAGATTTCCTTCAGTTGTTCACTCAGCCTGTGCCACCGCCTTTGACGAGACGCTGATCCAGTCGCTGCAGGCGCTCGGGCGTCCCCACATCGCACCAGTCACCCTCGTAGAGCTCGGCCTGCAGCCTGTCCTCGTTATAGGTGAATACTTCACCGAGGCCGAAACAGGTGCGCACTTTCGGGTATTCGGTCAGGACCTGCGGCCGCAGCCAGCTGATGCCGGCAAAGGTATAGCGGGGCTTGACGGTGCCGGACAGCAGGCCGCCGTCGATACCGAAGTCACCCTCGGGGTTGTGCGGCGGATTGGGCACCATCAGCAGGCGCCCGGGGCAGTCGGCGGGCAGCGGCCGCGCGAGCCAGCGCGCCAGGTCGAAATCGCACCAGACGTCGCCATTGACCACCAGGAAAGGTTCCTCACCCAACAGCGGCAGCGCCTTGATGATACCGCCGGCCGTTTCCAGCGGCTCCTCTTCCCGCTCGACCGAATAGCAGATTTCCAGACCCCAGCGCTCGCCGTTGCCGAGCCGCTCGCGAATCATCTGGCCGAGGTGACCGAGATTGATGACCACGCGCTTGACACCAATAGCAGCCAGGCGCTCCAGCGCGTACTCGATCAGGGGCTTGCCGGCCACCGGCAACAGCGGCTTGGGCGTGCGGTCGGTCAGCGGGCGCATGCGCTTGCCAAAGCCGGCGGCCAGCACCATCGCGGTCGGGATCGGATTGTTTGTACTGTTGGTCATCGATAAATCTGTGCAGTTACTTTTTCTAGCTACCGATTCTGGCTACCAGCTTCTGGCTGCCGGCGATGTTCGCCCGCACAGCGGTAGTCGCGGTACCAGTCCTGGCCTTCGATCCGCGGCAGCAGCCCGGCGCGGAACCAGTCGGCAAAGGGCTCCAGCTCAGGGTAGCGCTCGGAGACTTCCAGCGCATAGCGGATTACCAGCGGCAGGTCGGGCAGGTAGCCCTGTTTGCCATCGCGCAGATAGAGCCGCGGGAAGAGCCCCAGCACTTTAATATGCCGCTGCAGGCCCATCCAGTCGAACCAGCGCAGAAAGGTCTGCGGTGCCACCGGCGGCAGTATCCCGGCGGCCTCGGCGGTGGCGGCATAGGCCAGCGCCCAGCGCTCCACCCGCTCCCGCGGCCAGCGTATGTAGCAGTCGCGCAGCAGTGACGCCAGGTCGTAGGTGACCGGCCCCCACACCGCATCCTGAAAGTCCACCACCCCCGGGCGCTCGCCGTCCCGAATCATCAGGTTGCGGCTGTGGTAATCGCGGTGTACCAGTACCTGGGGCTGCTCCGCGGCGCTGTCCAGCAGCAGGTTGAAGATACGCTCGAGCAAACCGTTGTCCGCCTCGCTGAGCGGGTAGCCGAGCAACCGCGAAGCCAGCCACTCGGGCAGAATGCGCATTTCCGTCAGTAGCAGTTCGCGGTTGTAAGGCGGGAACAGGTTGTCCGCCGGTGGTATCTGCTGCAGGCACAGTAGTTCGCTCAGCACCTCGGCGTAGAGCCCCTCGACACTGTCGTCGTCCAGCTGGCTCAACAGCTGGCAGTCGCCCAGGTCCTCGAGCAGCATAAAGCCGTGCTCCACATCCGCCGCGGCGATCATCGGCGTGTGGATACCGTGGCGGCGCATATAGTCGGCCACGGCGACGAATCTCGCCGGGTTGGTGCGCTCCGGCGGCGAGTCCACCGCGATCAGGCGCGGTTCGGTCAGGGTGCGGAAGTAGCGGCGGAAGCCTGCATCGCCGGCGAGATTTTCGAGCCCCACGGCGCAATCGCGCCCCAGGGCCCGCCCGGCCCACAGGCCCAGCGCCTCGCGCCTGTCGTCGCGCCCTTCATTGCACCTATCATCTGGTCCGCCAGTCGAACGCTCATTCATGCGCCGTTTCTACTCCAGGGATCTGGCCGCATTGTAACCGTGGGGCCGGCTGCGTCCAGCGGCGCCTGTGCAATTCTCCCCGGCGCGGCACCGGCAAGCTGCTATTAACCACATCTACATTCAAGTAGAATCGTCCGCTGATTTTTGCGCGCCACGCCCTGGACCGTCCCAGCGCGCTCCTCCCGACGGAAGAAACACTAAAAGATAGCCGGAACATATCACCTGATGCTGGAAGCTTCCCGGTGGCGTCGTCTCACACTGGCGATTGCACAGATTTCACGCCCGCGCTCACTCGCCATCGGCCTGATGGCGGCGCAACCCCTGTGGGCCAGCGCGGCGGCCGAGCCGACTACTGATGAGTTGTTGACTGGTTTCGAGGAAACCCCCTACCTCTACCTGGACTGGCTGCCGAAATCGGCGCTCACTCCAGAGCAGCGCGCCGCCATGCCGGCGGTCTGCTCCGGCGCCTTTGTCGCGCCGCCGCGGGACTATGCCGACGCCAACCTGGTACCGGAGGAGGCGCCACTGCGCGCCACGGCCGATGAGTCGCGCTGGCTGGACGACGGCACCGCGGAGCTGCGCGGCAATGTCCAGATCACTCAGGGCTACCGCCAGCTGTTTGCCGACCAGGTGGACGTGAACCGCAACGAGAACACCGCCTATCTGCGCGGCGCCATCGAGATACGCGAACCCAGCCTGCTGGTGCGCGGCGCGGCCGCGGAGGTCCACACCGACAGCAAGGCCGCGGCCATCGAAGATGCCACCTATGTGGTCCACGATGCCTTTATTCACGGCAGCGCCAGCTACGCGGCCCGGGAGGCCAGCGGCGAACTGACCCTGACCGAGGGCAACTACACCCGCTGCGAGCCCGGCGAGGAAATCTGGCGTGTGACCGGCGGCCAGATCACCATCGACAATGTCGAGCGCCAGGGGGTGGCCCGCAACGTGCGCCTCGAGATTGTCGACGTACCGGTGTTCTACTTCCCCTACCTGCGCTTTCCGGTGGGCGACGCGCGCCTGTCCGGGCTGCTGTTTCCCGGCCTCAGCAACAATGACGAGAACGGCTGGGATATCGCCATCCCCTACTACTGGAATATCGCGCCGCAGCTGGATGCCACCATAGTCCCCCGCTATATCGAGTACCGCGGCACCGGCGCGGAGGTGGAGGTGCGCCACCTGAGCCAGCTGTTCAATACCGAGCTGCGCTTTGCGGGTCTGCCGGACGACAAGGGCGGCGATGATGAGGACGCCCGCGAACTGATCCGCAGGGGCTTCCCCGAAGAGCTGGTGCTGCCGGCCAAGGGCGAAGACCGCTGGCTGGTGAACCTGGAGCAGCAGGGCGGCAGTGGCAGTTTCTGGCGCACCGACATCGACTACACCAAGGTCAGCGATCCGGACTATTTCCGCGACCTGGATACCGCCAACCTCAGCGTGTCCGCGGAAACCCAGGTCAACCAGATGGTTCAGGGCAGTCTCAGCAGCGAGCACTGGCAGGCCACGCTGCGCGGCCAGGACTACCAGGTGCTGCAGCTGGACAGGTTTGACACCTTCGCCCAGCTGCCGCGCCTGGACGTTGACGGCAACTACCGCTGGGGCGACTGGCTGCTGTCGATGGAGAATGAGATCACCAGCTGGGATCACGACGACACCCAGACCATCCAGCGCATTGATGATACGGATGACCCGAACAGCGTCAGGGATATCACCCGCAATTTCGTCACCGCCGAGCGGGTGCGACTCGACTATGAACTCTACTGGGACAAGCAGTGGCTGTGGGGTTATATCAAACCCGGCATCGCGGCGCGCTACCTGGGTTACCGCGTGGATGACCGGTTCCTGATGCCGGGGAGCAGCGATTCCCCGGAGGCATCGGCCGGCCAGTTCACGCTGGACTCCGGACTGTTCTTCGAGCGCTACAGCCAGGCCTTTGGCCGCGACTACATACAGACCCTGGAGCCGCGCCTGTTCGCGCTGGCGAGTTCCGAAGCAGACCAGACCGATTTCCTGGATGTCACTCAGGGCGCCAGCGATATTGACCAGGCAAGCAACAACCTGCTGTACGATACCTCGCTGTTCACCTTCAGCTACGACCAGCTGTTCCGCGACAGCCGCTTTACCGGCAACGACCGCATCGACGACGCCGACCGGGTGGCGCTGGGCCTGACCACGCGCTTTGTCGACCCGGTGAGCGGCCGCGACCTGCTGTCCGCCAGCGTCGGGCAGATTTTCTATTCGGAAGATGCGCGCATCGAGCGCTTTGACATAGTTGAGGATGTGGCGCCCCGCTCGGAGCTGGCCGCGCGACTGGAGAGCCGCCCCATCCAGTATCTGCGCATCAGCAGCGAGGTCGTCTACGACGACAGCGAACACAATATCAACCGCGGCAACGTCAACCTACGCTATCTGGACGACGACTTCCGCATTTTCAATCTGGGCTATTACTACCAGCGCAGCGACAGATTCTTTATCGACGAGGACGGCGACCTGACCGACGCCTCGGTCAAGCAGGTCAACGCCTCGGCCGTGGTGCCGGTCAACGCCCATACCTCGGTACTGGCCGGTGCCAACTATGACCTGACATTCGACCGGGAACTGGAATATCTGGCCGGCGTCGAATATGACAGCTGCTGCTACCGCGCGCGCCTGGTGTGGCGCCGCTCCCTGGATAACGATCTTGCGGGGCTGGTCGCTCCGGAAGACCTTGAATTCGATGAAGGCGTGTATTTAGAGCTACAACTGAAAGGCCTCGCCGGCCTAGGCACCACCGTCACCCGTATGCTCAGCCAGGGCATCGCCAACTTTGATCAGAGAGAAGTACTGAAACAGTGATGAGAATAATGACCAAGTTCACTTCAATGCGCGGCCTGCTGGCGCTGCTGGCCCTCTGTAGCCTGGCTGCCGGTACCGCCTCGGCGCAGGTACAGACGCTCGATCGGGTCGTCGCCGTCGTAGATGACGATGTGGTAATGGCGAGCGAGCTGCAGCAGCGTATGGATACCATCGTGAACCAGATCCGCGCCCAGCAGGTGCAGGCACCGCCCGTCGATATCCTGCGCCGCCAGGTACTGGAACAGCTGATCATCGAACGGTTGCAGCTACAGATGGCCTCGCGCGCCGGCGTCACCGTTTCCGAAGCCGAGCTGGATCAGGCCATAGCGCGGGTACAGCAGGGCGCCGGCGTCAGCCCGGAGGAATTCCGCCAGCGGCTGGAAGCGGACGGCCTGACGATGAAGAGCTTTCGCCAGCAGATCCGCCAGGAGCTGCTGATCCGCCGGGTGGAACAGGGCAGCGTCAACCGCCGCATCCAGATCACCGAGCAGGATATCGACAACTTCCTGCGCTCCAAGGAGGGGGAATTCTGGAAGTCGCCACAGTATGAGCTCGGCCATATCCTGATTCCGGTCAGCTCCAGCGCCCCCGCCGACGAAGTGACCAAGGCGCGGGAGAAGGCGCAACAGCTGGCGCAGCAGATTCGCGGTGGCGCCGATTTCCGCCAGCTGGCGATCGCCAATTCCGCCGGCCAGAATGCGCTGTCCGGGGGCGATCTCGGCTGGCGCAAGACGGTGGAGCTGCCGACCCTGTTTGCCGACGCCCTGGAAGAGCTGAAAGTCGGCGAAGTCACCGAGCCCTTCCGCAGTGACGCCGGCTTCCACCTGCTGAAGATCCACGCTCAGCGCGGCGCCACCGAACAGGTAGTGGAACAGACAAAGGTGCGCCACATACTGGTCAAGCCGTCGGCGATCCTCAGCGACGACGACGCCTACAACAAGCTGATCGACCTGCGCGAGCAGATCATGAAGGGCGCCGATTTCGGCGAGTTGGCGCGGGAAAACTCCGAGGACATCGGCACCATGCTCTCCGGTGGCGATCTCGGCTGGTCCATGCCCGGGCAGTTCGTACCCGAGTTCACCCAGGCCATGGACAATACGCCGGTCGGTGAGGTGAGCATGCCGTTTCGCAGCCAGTTCGGCTGGCATATCCTGAAAGTCGACGGACGCCGCAAGCAGGACATGACCGACCAGTATATCCGCAACCAGGCCGCCAACCTGCTGCGCAACCGCCGCTACGAGGAAGAGCTGCAGAACTGGCGCCGCGAAATTCGCGACCAGGCCTATGTAGAGATCAAACTGCCGGAAACGCAGGAACAGCCCGAGAGCACTGAACAGCAGTAACAGCCTGCTCTCAGTCGCAATACCGGGCGCTCTGCGCCCGGTTTTTTATGGAAGAGCGCGACGGAAACATGATACCCAGAATCGCCTTCACTCCCGGCGAACCCGCCGGCATCGGGCCCGAGCTGGCGGTCAAACTCGCCAACTGCGGCGCCACCCAGAGCGCCTGCGGTGCGGCGCAAATCGTCGCCGTCGCCGACCCGCAACTGCTGCAGCGGGCCGCTGCCCAGTTGCGCCAGCCCCTGACGTTGCTGCCGTTCGATCCCGCGGCACCGGCAACCGGCACCCCCGCCGGCAGCCTCTATATCCAACCGGCTGCACTGGGCGCACCGTCCGCGGCGGGCAGATTGAACAGCGCCAACGCCGGCTATGTGCTCGACACCCTGCGCATGGCCGCCGAGGGCTGCCTGGCGCGCCGTTTCGACGCGCTGGTGACCGGCCCCGTGCACAAGGGCGTGATCAACGACGCCGGTATTCCTTTCAGCGGCCACACCGAGTTCTTTGCCGAATTGGCCGGCGTCGAGCGCGTCGTGATGATGCTGGCGGCGGAAGAGCTGCGGGTGGCACTGGTCACCACCCACCTGCCTCTCAAGGAGGTCAGCGCCGCCATCACCGGCCCGCGGCTGGAGCAGATCATCACCATACTGCACCGCAGTCTGCGCGATCAGTTTCGCATCGACACACCGCGTATCGGCGTCTGCGGCCTCAATCCGCACGCCGGTGAGGGCGGCCACCTCGGGCGCGAGGAGATCGAGATCATAGAACCGGCGCTGGACAAGCTGCGCGCCCTGGGGATACAGCTGATCGGCCCGCTGCCCGCCGACACCCTGTTTACGCCACCGCAGCTGGCGCGCCTGGACGCGGTACTGGCCATGTACCACGACCAGGGCCTGCCGGTGTTAAAATTCAAGGGCTTCGGCCACGCGGTGAATATCACCCTCGGACTGCCGTTTATTCGCACCTCGGTGGACCACGGCACCGCCCTCAATATTGCCGGCACCGGTGTCGCCGATTGCGGCAGCCTGCAGGCCGCGATATTACAGGCGATCCAGTTAGCCAAACTGCGCGGCCTGTGAGCCCGCGGTTAAATCACAGACTATTCAATGGACAATTCTTCCCAAAACTCCTTTTTTCACCACAGGGCGCGCAAGCGTTTCGGCCAGAATTTTCTGGTCGATGAGAATATTATCGAGCGCATCGTGCGCGCCATCGGCCCCAAAGAAACCGACAATCTGGTGGAGATAGGCCCCGGCCAGGGCGCCATTACCCGATTGCTGCTGCAGCGCTGTCCCTCCCTCACGGCGGTGGAACTGGACCGCGACCTGATACCGCTGCTGCAGTTCAAGTTCCGCGATTACCCGGAATTCACCATTGTCGAGCAGGATGCGCTCAAGTTCGACTTCTGCACACTGACCAAAGATACCGGGGCCGGCGAGCGGATGCTGCGGATAGTCGGCAACCTGCCCTACAACATTTC
Organism: Microbulbifer magnicolonia; assembly: GCF_035117725.1. Taxonomy (NCBI): domain Bacteria; kingdom Pseudomonadati; phylum Pseudomonadota; class Gammaproteobacteria; order Cellvibrionales; family Microbulbiferaceae; genus Microbulbifer; species Microbulbifer magnicolonia. The sequence goes on from NZ_JAYEFD010000002.1 coordinate 53,653, forward strand.
CACACCGCTGCTGTTCCACCTGCTGAGTTTTAAAGGCAAGGTGCAGGACATGCACTTCATGCTGCAGAAGGAAGTCGTGGATCGCCTCAGCGCCACGCCCGGCACAAAATCCTATGGCCGCCTCAGCGTCATGGTGCAGTATCACTGCCGCGTGCAGGGGCTTTTCCCGGTGCCGCCGCAGGCCTTCCGCCCCGCCCCCAAGGTGGAGTCGGCGATAGTGCGCCTGGTTCCCCACGCCGAGCTGCCCTACCCGGCCCGGGACGAACAGCTGCTGGAGCGCATCGTCAATGTCGCGTTCCAGCAGCGCCGCAAGACCCTGCGCAACGCGCTGAAACCCCTGTATCCTGACCTCGATACCGAGCAGTTGCCGGTGGATGCCGGCCGCCGCCCGGAAACCTTCAGCGTGCAGGAATTTGTCCAGCTGGCAAACTATTGCGCGGCACTCGAAGACCAATAACCAGAGCATCGATTTCGGGGTAGAGTCTTGGCCACTTATGCCATCGGCGACATTCAGGGCTGTTTTGAACCGCTGCAGCGGCTGCTGAAAAAAATACACTTTCGCGCAGACCGCGACAAACTGTGGATCGCCGGTGACATGGTACACCGCGGTCACGACAGCCTCGGCACCCTGCGCTTCCTGTACGAACACCGCCACCAGGTGACGGCCGTACTCGGCAACCACGATCTCCACCTGCTCGCCCTCGCGCACGGCGCCAAGCGCCTGACAGACAGGGAGCACGACCTGGCCAAGGTGCTGCGCGCGAGGGACGCGGACACACTACTGAGCTGGCTGCAGAGCCTGCCGCTGGTAGTGCACAAGAAGGGCTTTACCCTGGTGCACGCCGGCATACCGCCGATCTGGAGCGTCACCAAGTCGCTGGAGCTCTCGCGCGAAGTGCACCAGGCGCTGGCCGACGACGCCATGGCGAAGGCCTATTTTTACGGCATGTACGGCAACGAGCCCCACTGCTGGAGCGAGCATTTACTCGGGATTGAACGCCTGCGTTCCATTACCAACTATTTCACGCGCATGCGTTTCTGCAAGGCCGACGGCACCCTGGACCTGGTGACCAAACGCGGCCCCGAGGCGACCCACGGCGACTTCAGGCCCTGGTTCAGTTTTCCGGAGCGCAAAACCAAAAACGATAAGATTATTTTCGGTCACTGGGCCGCACTGGAAGGCAGAGCCGATACGAGGAATGTTTACGCGCTGGATACCGGCTGTGTCTGGGGCGGCTATCTGAGCGCGATGCGGCTGAGCGATGAAAAATTTTTCTGTGTGGATTGCAGTTTGTAGGGTCGACAGCTGGAAAGTCAGGCGGGGAACGCGGAGCCATTTACCGTGAAACTCTGATGGATTCAGCTCCGCAGGCGGGCCAAAGACCCGCCATCCTCTTGGACTTCACAAGATACCAAGGTAGATCACTACGATCGTACTGACAAGATTGTTGAGCAGGTGCAGCAACATCGGCAACAGTACAGAGCCGCTTTTCTCCCGCGCCAATCCGAGTATCAATGCCAGTACGAAAATAGAGCCCAACTGCACCCAGTGGTACTGACCCCAGTGCAACAGCGTGAACAGGGCCGAAGTCAGCAGCAGGGTGCCGCTAAAGCCGAGGCGCGTTCGCCGCCAGGCGCTGAACAGGTAGCCGCGAAATACCAGCTCCTCCAGCAGCGGCGCCGCCATCACTATCACCAGCGCCAGCGGCAAATGGCGAATCCCGGCCAGCATCTCCATAAACTCGCCCTGCCCTATCCCCAGCAGCCGCACCACAAATATCTGTGCAAACAGGAATACCAGCAGCAGTGCCACCCAGCGCCACAGGAACTTGAGTGCAAAGGGACGCACAGCCAGCGTATCCCAGCGCGACTGCCCCCTGAATTTGGCCACAAGCAGGAGTACCGGCATAATCAGCGAGAACTGGAGTAGATAAAAGCCGGCCATGGCCGCCGGAGTCTGCATATGTGCCTGCACTGCGGACTGGATCGCCGCCGGGTCGAGCACCTCTCCCTTAGCCCCAATCTGCGCCCCCAAGTAGCCGCCATAACCGGCGATATAGAGAAAAATGGCCAGAAAATGCAAAACGGCAAAAACAAAAAGCCATCCCGCGGCGCGCAATGGCCCTGGTCTCCAGTCAGGCTCAGGCCCCAGCCCATTCTCGATACTGCGTGACGAAGTAGAAGTGCTTTCAAGCGCAGAATCCATGGTTTGTTCCTTTTAATTGCTGCGTTGATTTAAAGATCCAGCGACTGATGCACTTTGCTAGCCCACCAGATATCGCCCAAGTTGAACTCCTTGCCGTATTGCCGTATCACTTAGACCCAAAGGTGAATAGGCGCGGCCAAATTTTCTGGATTCCCTGGATGGCCCCAGCAGCAGGGACAGCGTCACCAGCCACTGACAGTAGAGCAACACCACTTCGACCGTGCGCACCGCCATGGCCGTGTGGGAATTCAGAGGAAACAGGCTACTTTGGGATTCGATAGGCTGATAATACATTCAATCGCGAACTTACATCCCCAAGCAACTTCATTTCTTTGATGGATCGTCATCAATCCAGACTTCTAGCTAATGGCTAACTCAGGAAACAAAAAGACAGCAAAATCAATTTCCAATCCAAATTAATCGTATTAACAAATACCTTCAGCTCTCTACTTTAAACCTATGACCTTCTAGCTAGAACATAGGTACAAAAAAAAGCAAACGCCAAAAGAAAAAGCCCTTTAACCATCAAATTAACATCAAAAGATATGATTATCGCAGCCATTATGAAAAATAGAATTAATCCCCAAAGCATCCATTTATCATTCATATAATTAACACCAACAATATGTCTGCAAACTGCTCAAAAATTTAAACCGATCTTCACGGCATCAAATAGATCAACAACAATTTATCGTGATCCAGGCCATCAACAATAGACTAAAATTAATTCGCTCTTAATGCATCAAGTCAGACTGCAAAAAAAATTGCCGGTCACATCCGACCAAAGGGGATGCATATTATTTTTGACAACTTGCACCCCATAGAATTAGGTTTTGATTATCTGGGAATTAACGCATCATTGCTCTTACTGTTCCCATAATAGTTCCACCTCCAAAACCAATCAGTCCACCAACTAGAGCGCCGCCAGGACCAGCAAACGCCCCTAAACCTGCACCGAGCCCCATGCCTGCTCCACCATGAGAAACGGCTGATGTCCACACCCCAAACATATCGACACCAGCACCAGCTTCACAAAGCTCTATATAGGTCAGTTCACGCATAATTTCAGTTCCTTATTCAATGGAGATAGTAAACAGCTAGGCCAATAGCACCACCAGCGACCATACCTCCAAGGCCTCCGATAGCCCCCCAACGCGCTCCATTCGCAGCAGCCAATGTCGCCCCCCATGCGCCTGCACCCCCGCCAATGCTCAGCCCGGCTGCCGCACCGTCGAATGCATACTCAAACGCTCCACCACCGTTCACTCGGTCGAGCTCACAAACATTTAACTCACGCATTTAACTCTCCATTTGGTTTCTAAGATTGATGTAAATCTGCCTCCCTGCAGATTCGACCGTCTCCGGTCTATGTGCCACCAATACCCTGGTGATGGCGAGCCGCTTGATATGGTCGTTGACCAAAGACTCGTTCGCCACATCCAGGTGACTGGTCGCTTCGTCCATGAACAGTATGCGCGGCGCGCGGTAGAGGGCGCGCGCAAGCACGATTCTTTGCTTTTGGCCACCGCTGAGACCGGTTCCCATATCGCCCACCAGAGTGTTGTATTGCATGGGCATCTTCACGATCTCGTCGTGGATACAGGCCATCTGCGCACAGTCCGTTATTCGCCTCAGATCGAGCTGCGGCTCGAAGCAGGCGATATTGTCGGCGATGCTTCCGGCCAGCAGCTGGTCTTCCTGCATGACGCCGGCTATCTGGCTGCGGTAGTGCGGCAGCTGTTTCAGGGGCTGGCCGTCGATCAGGATTTCCCCCTCACCCGGCTCCAGCAGACCCATCAGGCATTTGAGCAGGGTGGTCTTGCCGCAACCGCTAGGGCCGACGATGGCAACGGTTTCTCCCGCTTCTATGGTGAAATTTAGGTTTTGAAAGGCGGGTGCTTCGGCCTCGCCGTAGCGAAAGCCGAGGTTACGTACTTCGATTCTGCCGCTGAGTGGTTGTACGGCCTGGCTGGAGTCGAATGGCAGTGCGTTGCCCAGATCGATTTCTTCCGGCCGGGTAAAAACGATATCGGACAGACGATCCAGATGCAGGCCCAGCATCTTGAGATCTATCCACCTGGCGATCAGCGCGTCCATGGATTCCACGAAGCGGGTCTTGTAGCTCATGAAGGCGTAGAGCATGCCCACGGTGAGGATATTGCCCATCACCGCGGTGGCGGCGAAGTAGATCACCAGCAGATTTTCCAGGCCGAACAACAGGCGGTTTATCGTGTCGTAGCCAATATTCCATCGACTGATACGTATATCCTTGTTGACAGCGTCCGCCAGGCGGTTGTGCCACTGGCCTTGACGGTCATTCTCCCGCTGGAACAGTTTGACGGTCTGGATGGCGCGCACGGATTCCATAAAGTGGGAATCGTGCTTTGCCTGGGCAACAATTTTTTCTTCGGTCAGCAGCCGCAAGGGACGATAGAGCAGCAGACGCAAGGCGGCATAGAGGGCAACCACCAGCAGGACGATAAGCGTGAGCTCGACGTCATAGAAAAACATGGCGGCGAGAGTAATTAGCGCCATAATGCCGTCTACCACCGCTGCTACCAGGCCCGTGGTAAGCAGTTCGCGTACTTTATTCAGCGATCCGAAGCGGGAAACCACGTCCCCCATATGCCGGGTGGAGAAATAACTCATTGGCAGCCGGATCAGGTGGCGGAATAGGTTGGCTGCCATCTGCATATTGAGCCGACTGGAGATATGCAATATGACCCACTCGCGCAGAGCACTGGTGCCAGTGCGTATCAACAGCAGCAGGCCGAAGCCGATGGCCAGCACCAGCAGCAGGTTGTCGTCGCCGCGGAGGATGACGTCGTCCACTACCGTCTGCATATAGAAAGGCGCAACAACGGCGAACAATTGCAGCAGGAGTGACAGCAACATCACCTGGACCAGGCTACGTTTGAGCCCCGTGATACGAGACCAGAAGTGGCTGAGCTTAAGGCTTTGGCGGTCTTCTCCGACCTGGAATTCATCGGTTGGAGTGAGCTCCAGGGCCACGCCGGTAAAGTGCTGGCCGAATTCCTCCCGAGTCAACAACCGCTCTCCCACCGCGGGATCGTGAAGGTTAATCTTTGCGCGCTGTACGGATTTGAGCACCACAAAATGGTTCATATCCCAGTGCAGCACGCAGGGGAGCTGCAACTCTCCCAAGTGCTCCAGATCCAGCCGCAGGGCGCGGCCGGCCAGGTGCAGGCGCCCGGCCATATCCATCAGGGTCTTGAGATTGGTACCGTGGCTGGAAATGCTGAATCGCCGCCGCAGGCCGGCGAGATCCGTGTCGTAGCCGTGGTAGCCGGCGACCATCGCCAGGCAGACGAGGCCACACTCGGCGGCTTCTGTCTGCAGTATCACCGGCAGCCGCCGACCAGTGGTAAAGTGCAGCAGCTGTTCGGGTCGCGCTTGCGCGACTGGTTCCTGTGCCGCGGTTTCCATTACAGGCGCCCCTTCAGGCTGTATACGGGCTCCAGCAACCACTGCAGCAGGCTGCGTTCGGCCAGTCGCACGTCGGCGGATAAGGTCATGCCCGGCTTGAGAGAGAAATCCTTTCCATAAGCACTGATCGATGACTGGGCCAACTTGGCGGATACCTTGAAGACGGGCTCTCGCACCGCGATGGGCGCGTGAAGCAGTTCGTCCGGCAGGAGCACGGTATCGGACACCTCGGTCACGGCACCGCGGTAGAGGCCGAATTTCTGGTAGGGAAAGGCGTCGTAGCGGATATTGAGCGGCTGGCCCGCATCCAGGAACCCGGCAGAGCGCACGGGCACCAGCAGCTGGGCTGTAAGCACATTATCTTCGGGCACGAGGGACAGAACCGGGATATTGGTTTGCGTCTGCTGGCCCTCCCTCGCCTGCAGATTACTGACCACACCCGTTCTGGAAGCCTTTACGATATAGGCCCGCTGGCCGTGCAACTGGGCGATCTGTTGAGCGAGATCCGAGAGGCGCGCGCGCAGCTGATCGGTGCTGTTGGCGTGCTCCTCGGGAAGCAGAGAGCGCTGGTTTTCCAGTTGCTGAATCTGATTGTGCAGGTTGACTCGGCCGCGCGCCAGGCTCTGCCGCTCGGCGTGCAGTTCCAGCTCCTGGGCGATCACCGTGTCGAGTTCCGCCGAGGAGATATGACCGTCGCGCTTGAGCTGGCGATATCGTTCCGCCTGTTCTGCTATCAGGGCGTAACGGCGGGCCTGGATCCTTATCTGCTTTTCGAGCAGTGCCATGTCTTGCTCACTGGCGGCGATACGCTGCTCGATGTCCTGCTGCTGCCGGCGATAGACTCTTTCACTTCGCTCCAACTGCTCTGAGAGCAGTTTGCGCTGGCTTTCATACTCAGCCAGCAGCACGGATTCGAGGTGTTTGCCGTCAGCGAGAATACGATCGCCATTGACGACTATCAGCGGCTGCTCCTTGACTACCTTTTCTCCTTCCCTCACCAAAACCTGTTTGATAATACCGGAGCGCTCGGCGTAGACCCGCACCACTCCTGAAGTCGGTTCCAACCAGCCCTGCGCGGATTCCTTACGCGCATAGTTGCTGGTCGCAAGCCAGAAGATGACGACAAGTACCCATAGCGCTAGCAGAGCCAGAATAACCATGTGGGAAAGGCGCGGCAGGAGCAGAATATCGCCGTGCAGGCGGTCTGCTTGCCGAGCCATGGCCTGCTGGCGGAATAATCCTGTCACCGTTAATCCCTTACTCTTGTATTTATCATTTGGCGACATGCTTTTTAGCAAACCTCTGACAGGGGATTCAAAGTGTTTTTAATTACGCGCCATTACATAAACCGAACCTCCCTTCAAATTCGACTTTTCTAAACTGAAAACGCCATGAACGAAAAACCTTTTGTGAGGACGATTCTCACCGGCGATGTAATGACAGGCCGCGGCATAGACCAGGCACTTCCCTGCGCCGGCGACCCGCAGATCCATGAATCCTTTATGCGCTCAGCCGAGGGTTATTTGACACTGGCGGAGGAACGCAACGGAGGCATTCCGCGACCGGTCGCGTTCGACTATCTGTGGGGCGAGGCGCTCGGGGCCATGGCGGTGCGGGAACCGGATTGCAGGGTTATCAATCTGGAAACAGCCGTGACCAGCTGCGACGACTTCTGGCCCGGCAAGGGCATCAACTACCGCATGCACCCGGGCAACATTCCTGCCATCACCGCCGCACAGATCGATATCTGCGGTCTCGCCAACAACCATGTGCTGGACTGGGGCTACGACGGACTGACGGAAACCCTGGCAAGCCTGCGCAAATCTGGCCTGAAGACAGCGGGCGCGGGAGTCGATCTCAGCGCGGCGATCGAACCGGCAATCATCGATTGGGGGGAAACGCGGCTGCTGCTCTTTGCCTGTGGCCACTACAGCAGCGGTATTCCGCAAGACTGGGCAGCGACGGAAAATAGGGCCGGGGTAAATGTTATCGGTCAGCTGTCAGCAGAGGGGGCCGAGGCGCTTGCGCAACAGTTGCGGGAATACCGCCGACCCGGGGACCTGGCCATCGTCTCCATCCACTGGGGCGGCAACTGGGGCTACAGCATCGCCCGTTCACAGCGGGAATTCGCCCACCGACTGATCGACCTGGGTGTGGACCTGGTGCACGGCCACTCCTCTCATCACCCCCAAGGCATAGAGGTCTATCGGGGGCGGGCGATTCTGTATGGCTGCGGGGACCTGATCAACGACTATGAGGGTATCAGCGGTCACGAGGAATATCGTTCGCACCTGCGGCCGCTCTACTGCGTCGACCTGGAACGCGCGAGCGGCGCGCTGACCCGCCTGGAGGTGATTCCGTTTGAAATGCGGCGTTTTCGCCTGCAGAAGCCCACAAGTGACGATCGCGACTGGCTATTGGGGACGCTGGACCGCGAGTGCCGCCACATGGGAGCGGCCCTGCGGCCATCGGCGGATAGAGAGGCTTTCCTGCTCAACTGGTAGCACTGCAAATCCGCTGCCGGCGGCGCCGCCAGCCCGGCGAACTTATCCCGCCTGGTAGCCGTTCGGGTTCTGCGACTGCCAGCGCCAGGTGTCCTGCACCATCCGCTCGAGATCGTACTCGGCCTTCCAGCCCAGCTCCTGTTCCGCCAGCGCCGGATCGGCGTAGCAGGCGGCGATATCACCGGGGCGGCGCGGGACTATCCTGTATGGAACCTCGCGACCACTGGCCCGCTCGAAGGCGCGCACTATTTCCAGCACCGAGCTGCCGCGACCGGTACCCAGGTTGTGGGTGTAGCAACCGTCCGCCGTTTCTGTGCGGCGCAGCATTTCCAGCGCCGCCAGGTGGCCGCGGGCCAGGTCGACGACATGGATATAATCGCGCACACCGGTGCCGTCGACGGTGTCGTAATCATCGCCGAATACCTGCAGCTGCGGCAGGCGGCCGACGGCCACCTGGGCCACATAGGGCAGCAGATTGTTGGGGATACCGCGGGGATCTTCACCGATAGTACCACTCTCGTGGGCGCCGATCGGGTTGAAGTAGCGCAGCAGGCTGACCCGCCACTGGCTGCCCGGCGCGGCGCAGAGGTCGCGCAGGATGTTTTCCACCATCAGCTTGCTGGCGCCGTAGGGATTGGTGGCGCCGGTGGGAAAGTCTTCGCGAATAGGCACGCTCACCGGGTCACCGTAGACGGTGGCGGAGGAGCTGAAAATCAGCTGGCGCACACCGAATTCCGCCATGACCTGACACAGCGTCAGGGTTCCGGAAACATTGTTCTCGTAGTACCGCAGTGGCTGCGCCACAGATTCCCCCACAGCCTTGAGACCGGCAAAATGGATTACGGCTTCGATCTCATGGCGGGAAAATATTTCGCGCAGGCCGGCGGCATCGCCGATGTCCACCTGGTAAAAGGGCACTTGCCGTCCCGCAATGGCCTCAACCCGGTGCAGAGCCTCCGCGCTGCTGTTGCACAGGTTGTCCACCACCACCGGTTCCCAGCCCGCCGCCAACAATTCCACACAGGTGTGGCTGCCGATATAACCAGCGCCTCCAGTCACCAGGATGGCCATAATGAATTCCTTTGTGCACTTCATGTTCTCAAGACGGCGCCTAGTAGATCGTAAAACTGCCGCCTAAATCAACCTGTGTTGGCGCCATTTCGCCCCCGCCACTTACCCGGAAAGCTATGCTGAAAAAGCGGGAGGCTGTTTCGCCTTTGCTTCCGCGCGGCAGAGAGGTGCCACTGGCACTGGTAATAAAGATAGCGTTTCGCGTCCACTCGCATTTCCGCAAACGCGAAGACTGAGGAGCAGCTTCGCGCTCTGGTCGCCAGCCCCAGGGGTTAGACGCACATTAGAAGAAGCAATCTGTGCACTCATCCAGCTCGACCGGCAGGGCGCCAAACGCTGTCCGACACGCTACAGGGAGCCGTACATCATGACGATATTCAATCACTACCTGGAACGATACGAGGCTATCCGGGATGAAGAACTCAGCATCCAGGAATATCTGGAGCTGTGCAAAACCGATCGCAGTGCCTATGCGTCCCCCGCCGAGCGTATGCTGATGGCGATCGGCGAAGCGGAACTGGTGGACACCTCCCGGGATCCGCGACTGTCGCGCATATTTTCCAACAAGGTCATCAAGCGCTACGAAGCGTTCAGCGAATTCTACGGCATGGAAGAGGCCATTGAGCAGATCGTCTCTTTCTTCCGTCACGCAGCCCAGGGACTGGAGGAGAAAAAGCAGATCCTCTACCTGCTGGGCCCGGTCGGTGGCGGCAAATCTTCCCTGGCGGAGCGACTGAAAGCGCTGATGGAGAAGATTCCGATCTATGCCATCAAGGGCTCACCGGTATTCGAATCCCCGCTCAGCCTTTTCTCGCCGAACGAGGACGGCCAGATACTGGAAGAGGATTACGGCATAGCGCGGCGCTATGTGAATACCATCATGTCACCTTGGGCAGTGAAGCGCCTGCACGAGTACCGCGGCGATATCAGCAAATTCCGTGTGGTCAAGATACGCCCGTCCATTCTCGACCAGATCGCCATTTCCAAAACCGAACCCGGCGACGAGAACAACCAGGACATCTCCTCACTGGTGGGCAAGATCGACATCCGCAAGCTGGAAGACTTCCCGCAAAACGATCCCGATGCCTACAGTTTCTCCGGCAGCCTGTGCCGCGCCAACCAGGGCCTGATGGAATTTGTAGAAATGTTCAAAGCGCCGATCAAGGTGCTGCACCCGCTGCTGACCGCGACCCAGGAGGGCAACTACAACAGCACCGAGGGCCTGGGCTCGATTCCCTTCAACGGCACTATCCTGGCTCACTCCAACGAATCTGAATGGCAGACTTTCCGCAACAACCGCAACAACGAGGCCTTCCTCGATCGCATCTACATCGTCAAGGTGCCCTACTGCGTGCGGGTGCAGGAAGAGATCAAGATCTACCAAAAACTGCTGGAGAACAGCTCGCTGGCCAAGGCGCCCTGCGCGCCGGATACGCTGCGTATGCTGGCGCAGTTCTCGGTACTTTCGCGGGTCAAGAATCCGGAGAACTCCAGCCTCTACTCGAAAATGCGCATCTATGACGGCGAAAACCTGAAGGATACGGATCCGAAGGCAAAAACCATGCAGGAGTATCGCGACAACGCCGGCGTCGACGAGGGCATGACCGGCCTCTCGACCCGCTTCGCGTTCAAGATACTGTCCAAAGTGTTCAATTTCGATGCCACCGAGGTGGCGGCCAACCCGGTGCACCTGCTCTATGTGCTTGAGCAGCAGATAGAACAGGAGCAGTTCCAGCCGGAAGTACAGGAGAACTACCTGGGCTTTATCAAGGAATACCTGGCGCCGCGCTATGTCGAATTCATCGGCAAGGAGATCCAGACGGCTTATCTTGAGTCCTATGCCGAGTACGGCCAGAACCTGTTCGACCGCTATGTCACCTACGCCGACTTCTGGATCCAGGATCAGGAATACCGCGACCCGGAAACCGGCGAGATCCTCGACCGCGGCGCACTGAACGAGGAACTGGAAAAAACCGAGAAGCCGGCGGGAATCTCCAATCCAAAAGATTTCCGCAACGAGATCGTCAACTTCGTATTGCGCGCCCGCGCCAACAACCAGGGCAAGAACCCGGACTGGCGCTCCTACGAGAAGCTGCGCGCGGTGATCGAGAAGAAGATGTTCTCCAATACCGAAGACCTGCTGCCGGTAATCTCCTTCAACACCAAGGCTTCTGCAGACGACAAGAGGAAGCACGCAGACTTTGTCGAACGCATGGTGGAACGGGGCTATACCGAGAAGCAGGTACGACTGCTTTCCGAGTGGTACCTGCGCGTGCGCAAGTCGCAGTGACAGCACCGTGACGGAGTGGAGCGGTCATTGAGGAGTGGCACCGAAGTAAAGCCAGTCACGGCCCAACTGCCGGAAATTTCACTGCAAAGTGTCAGTTCCGGCCAGCACCACTCCGATCAGAGGCAGTAATATGAGCTATATCATCGACCGCCGCCTGAACGGCAAGAAGAAAAGCACCGTTAACCGCCAGCGGTTTCTGCGACGCTACAAGGCCCATATCAAGAAGGCCGTCGGCGAGGCCATGAACAATCGCTCGATCACCGATATGGACAAGGGCGAGCGCATCAGCATCCCCACCCGCGACATCAACGAACCCGTTTTTTCCCATGGTCCCGGCGGCCATGTGGACAGGGTATTGCCGGGCAACAGGGAATTTATCACTGGTGACCGCATACCGCGCCAAGGGCAACAGGCCGGCGGCGGTGGCGGCGGCGGTGGTGCCAGCGACAGCGGCGAAGGCGTCGACGAATTTGTTTTCCAGATATCCCAGGAAGAATTCCTCGACTTTATGTTCGAGGGCCTGCAGCTGCCGAACTTGATCAAGCGCCGCCTGGCCGGCAATGAATCCTTCCAGGTGGTGCGCGCCGGCATTAGCAATGAAGGCACACCGGGCAGGCTCAACGTGGTGCGCTCCCTGCGCGCTGCCAACGCCCGGCGCATCGCCCTGACCAGCAGCAAGCGGCGCAATGTGCGCACACTGGAACTGGACCTGGAGCAGGAGGAGGCCAAGGATCTGGTCCTGCGCGACCAGCGCAAGATAGATGCGCTGCGCGGCCAGATCGCCGAACTGCGCCGGCGCATCGACCGGGTGCCCTTTCTCGACGACTTCGATCTCAAGTACAACCTGCTGGTGCGGCAGCCCCGACCGCGCTCGCGCGCGGTCATGTTCTGTCTGATGGACGTCTCCGGTTCCATGAACCAGGCTACCAAGGACATGGCCAAGCGCTTCTTCCTGCTGCTCTACCTGTTCCTGCAGCGCAGTTACGAATACACGGAAGTCGTGTTCATCCGCCACCACACCAGCGCCAAGGAGGTGGATGAGGAGGAGTTTTTCTATTCCCGCGAAACCGGCGGCACCATCGTCTCCAGTGCGCTGAAGCTGATGCGCCGCATCATGCGCGAACGCTATCCGGCCAGCGAGTGGAACATCTACGGTGCCCAGGCGTCGGACGGCGACAACTGGAATGACGATTCCAGCACCTGCCACAAAATACTGATCGACGACATCATGCCCCACGTGCAGTACTACTCCTATGTGGAGATTACCCCGCGGGATCACCAGGCGCTGTGGGAGGAGTACGAGAGCGTGCGCGCCGTCTTTCCCCATCACTTCGCCATGGAACAGATTGTCGATGTGCAGGATATCTACCCGGTCTTCCGCCAACTGTTCAGCCAGAAGGTGTCCGCCTGATGCTAGATACTTTCACTACCGGCACCAGCGCGCCGGAATCCGAATCCAGCGGCCCCATATCCACCACGTCTGAATGGACCTTCGAACTGATTCAGGAATATGACCGCGCCATTGGCGCGCTGGCGGAAGAGTTCGGCCTGGACACCTACCCCAACCAGATCGAGGTGATCTGCTCCGAACAGATGATGGACGCCTACTCGTCGGTAGGCATGCCGGTGGGCTACAACCACTGGTCTTTCGGCAAACAGTTCATCAGTGTTGAGAACAACTATCAGCGCGGCCTGATGGGGCTCGCCTATGAAATAGTGATCAATTCCAACCCCTGCATCGCCTATCTCATGGAAGAGAACACCATGACCATGCAGGCCCTGGTCATTGCCCACGCCTGCTATGGGCACAACTCCTTTTTCAAAGGCAACTACCTGTTCCGCTCCTGGACCGATGCCAGCAGCATCATCGACTACCTGATTTTCGCCAAGAACTATATCGCCCGCTGCGAGGAGCGGCATGGCCTGGAAGAGGTGGAAGCAATTCTGGATTCCTGCCACGCACTGATGCACTACGGCGTGGACCGCTATAAACGCCCCTACCCGATTTCCGCCGTGGAAGAGGAGCGCCGGCAGAAGGAGCGCGAGGAGTACCGCCAGCGCCAGCTGAACGATCTGTGGCGAACAATACCCAAAATGGGCGCGGGCGCGGAGGAGGCGGAGATCAAACGCTACCCCGAGGAGCCACAGGAAAACATCCTGTATTTCATCGAAAAGAATGCGCCGCTGCTGGAGAACTGGCAACGGGAACTCGTGCGCATAGTGCGCAAGCTCGCGCAGTATTTTTACCCGCAGCGCCAGACCCAGGTGATGAACGAGGGCTGGGCCTCCTTCTGGCACTACACGCTGCTGACGGAACTGTACAAACGCGGCCGCGTGACCGAAGGCTTTATGCTGGAGTTCCTGCAGAGCCACACCAATGTCATCTACCAGCCCTCGTTCGACAGCCCCCACTACAGCGGCATCAATCCCTATACCTTGGGCTTTAGCATTTTCAGCGACCTGCGACGCATCTGTGAAAACCCCACCGACGAGGACCGCCAGTGGTTTCCGGATATCGCGGGGAGCAACTGGAAGGACACGCTGCAGTTTGCGATGCGCGATTTCAAGGACGAGAGCTTTATCCTGCAGTTCCTGTCGCCCAAGGTCATGCGCGACATGAAGCTCTTCTGTATCAGCGACAACGACCGGGACAGCGAGATATTGGTCAGCGCCATTCACGACGAGGATGGCTACCGCGAGCTGCGCGCCAACCTGGCCGGGCAGTACAACCTCGGCAACCGCGAGCCCAATATCCAGGTCTATTCCGTGGACACCCGCGGCGATCGCTCGATGACCCTGCACCACACCCAGTACCGCCGCCGCCCCCTCGGCAAGGACACCGGCGAGGTGCTGAAGCATCTGCACCGGCTCTGGGGCTTCGACGTGCATCTGCACAGCCTGAACGGCCAGGAAATCACCGCCAGCTACCACTGTCCGGAACTGGGCCGCGACCGCCCCGATGGCGAGGAGGAGTCAATGCTGGTGCCCAAGCCGATCTAATAATGCGGAATGATGAATGCGGAACGGCAATAGCTGCCTCTGTTCCGCATTCATCATTCCGCATTCTGCTTTCGGTCAAATTTCCAGCAGCAGCCTCACCTTGGCCGCCAGCTCGCTGCTTTCGCCCGGATGGGCCACCAGCGCGTCGGCACCGGCGTTCAGCCAGCGCTGCGGGTCCCGCTCGCCGGCCGGTCCGACGACCAGAACGCGCACATTGGCATATTCACTGCGCGAGCGCAGGTGGTCCAGGATCTGGAAACCGTTGACGCCCGTCAGGTTCGCATCGATCACCATCAGCGTCGGCTTGCAGGCCGTCATCAGAGTACCCGCGACGAAACTGTCGCCGGCCACTTCCACGTCACAGCCGACCTGCTGCAGCGCCTGGCGCCCGGAGGCGGTCAGTTCCGGATCGGCCGCCAGCAGCAGCACCTTGCGGCTGGCGGCCGCCAACTCGCTCGGTACCGGCATGGAGTTGTCGCGCAGGAAGCCGACAAAATCCTCGACGCAGATACGGTGATCGCCGCGGCCCGGCAGTTTGTACGCCTTGAGCTGACCCCGTTCTATCCAGCGAATAACGGTGCGGAAGTTCACACCGCAGTATCTCGCAGCCTCCCCGGTGGTAAGCACGTGCAATTCGCTCATCTTTATTATTCCCCCAACATCCTGCAATTACTGGCAGGCACTTTCGAAGTCCATTTGCGCAACAAGCGGCTGAAATTTGCCGTTCAACGCGAAATTATCCTGTCCTTTCGAAATGCCCTTATAAATTATGCTGTTCAACACTGCAAAATCAGTCTGAAACTCGGCCTTTGTAATTTCATTGACGAACGGCGGAAGAACCCCCTCAAAAAATACTGAAAGATAGAGTTGACAGTTGTGACAGGTTAAATAGAATGGTCACAAATCGGCAGGTTAGTCGGATGCCGAGGCCCCTCGGGGCGATTGCCAGGCAGGGCATCTCTCTCTTTTGAATGGTGAGTGGATATTCCCCAAGCGAATACCCTAAGACCCTGGGCCCCCTTGTTTTTTCGGGGCCTTTTTTTTATCTTGCCAAAACTCCCAAGCCCTTCTCTAACCGCCCCTGTGTCCCGATGCGGCGGCGCCGGAACTATTGGATTTATGGCAGTGAACTACTCACCCCGGCACCGAACTCCCCCCACCCCGGAACAGTTTCCGTGAAGACCTACCTGGTCGGCGGCGCCGTGCGCGACAAGCTGCTCGAGCGGCCCGTGCAGGAGCGCGACTGGGTGGTGGTCGGGGGCGATGAGGCGCAGATGCGGGCGCTGGGGTTCAGCCCGGTGGGCAGGGACTTTCCGGTTTTCCTGCACCCCGAAACCAGTGAGGAGTACGCGCTCGCGCGCACCGAGCGCAAGAGCGGCCACGGCTATGGGGGCTTCACGGTGCATGCGTCAGCCGACGTGACGCTGGAACAGGACCTGCTGCGCCGCGACCTCACCATCAATGCCATGGCCGAGAGCGAGGATGGCGAGCTGATCGATCCCTATGGCGGCCGCGCCGACCTGGAAGCGCGCCTGCTGCGCCACGTATCCCCGGCTTTCGCCGAAGACCCGCTGCGCATACTGCGCGTGGCCCGCTTTGCCGCGCGCTACCACCACCTCGGCTTCAGCATCGCCGACGAAACCATGGCGCTGATGCGCCAGATGGTGGAGGAAGGCGAAGTGCAGCACCTGGTTGCCGAGCGGGTATGGAAGGAGATCAGCCGGGCACTGACGGAACCGGATCCCGACATCTTTATCCGCGTGCTGCGCGAGTGCGGCGCCCTGCAGATACTGCTGCCCGAGGTCGAACGGCTGTTTGGCGTTCCCCAGCCGCCCCTGCACCACCCGGAAATAGATACCGGCGAGCACGTATTGATGGCCCTGCGCGCCGCCCCGGCGGAGCTGCCGGTGCGGTTTGCGGTACTGGTGCACGACCTCGGCAAGGGCGTGACCCCGGAGGAGATACTGCCCAGCCACCGCGGCCACGAGTGTGCCGGTCTGCCGCTGGTGCGCGACGTCTGCAAGCGCTGGCGCGTCCCCAAGCAGCTGACCGCGCTGGCGACGGGGGTGTGCGAGTACCACCTGCACTGCCACAAAGCCTTCGAGCTGCGCCCGCAGACCCTGATGAAAATGCTGCGCGCCCTCGACGCCCTGCGCCGCCCGGAGAGATTCGAATACTTCCTGCTCGCCTGCGAGGCGGACGCCCGCGGCCGCAAGGGATTGCAGGACCGCCACTACCCCCAGGTGGACTACCTGCGCGAAGTGCGCGATGCTGCCGCAGCGGTGACCGCCGAGGCGCTGATAGCGCAGGGCTATGAGGGCGCCGAACTGGGCAAGGCACTGGACCGCGCCCGCATCTCAGCAATTACCAAGGTAAAGGACCAGTTCCTTGATAACGACGACCCTGAGAACGATGGCGATGCGTAACGCACTGATCACCGGCGCCGCCGCACGCCTCGGCCGCGCCATCGCCCGCGAGCTGCATCGGGATCATCGGGTCATCATCCACTACCGCAGCTCCGCCACCGCGGCGCAGCAGCTGGTCGACGAACTGAACGCCATCCGCCCCGATTCCGCCGCCGCCCTGCACAGCGAGCTGGCCGGTGCCGCCGATTGCGAACAGCTGGCCGAACAAGCGATACGGCAGTGGGGCGGTGTCGATGTACTAGTCAACAACGCCTCGGCCTTTTTTCCGACACCGGTCGGCCGTGCGAACGAGGACCACTGGGACCAGTTGATCGGCAGCAATCTGAAGGCGCCCTTCTTCTTGAGCCAGGCCCTGGCGGAGTCCCTGGCGCGCGGCAGTAACAGTGGTATCAGCGGCTGCATCGTCAATATGGCCGACATCCACGCCGAGCGCCCCATGCCCAGGCACCCGATCTACTGCGCCGCCAAGGCCGGCCTGGTCATGCTGACCAAGAGCCTGGCCCTGGAGCTGGCACCAAGAGTGCGCGTCAACGCCGTGGCCCCCGGTGCGATTCTGTGGCCGGAACAGGAAACCGTGGACGAAGCAGCCAAGGCGCAGATTCTCGAGCGCATTCCACTGGCGCGCACCGGCAGCGCCGATGACATTGCGCGCACCGTGCGCTTCCTCGTCAGCGAAGCGCCCTACATCAGCGGCCAGGTGATCGCGGTGGACGGCGGCCGCAACCTGAATATCTGATTTCACTGCAATTTCACCAGCATCTTGTCACAATGACCCTGCCAACAAATAACAAGACTTGTGCCGGTGAACGACCTCAAGATTCTGCTGATCGAAGATAATCCCATCCTCGCGCGCCAGACCGGGGAGTTTTTACAGGCGCACGGCTGGCGGATCGACTTCGCCCTCAACGGCCGCCTCGGCAGTCGCCTCGCACTGGAGCAGATTTACGATCTGGTCATCCTCGACCTGGGTCTGCCGGATATCGACGGCCTGGAAGTCTGCCGGCAGATCAAAGCACGGGCACCGGTGAATATGCCGGTGCTGATGCTTACGGCACGGGACGCCTTTGCCGAAAAGGCCGAGGGCTTCGAAACCGGTGCTGACGACTATTTGTGCAAGCCCTTCGACCCGCGGGAACTGGCCCTTCGCTGCCGCGCCCTGGCCCGGCGCAACCACCTGCACAGAAGCGACCACATCCGCATCGGCGAACTCACAGTCCGCCGCCGCGAACACAGCGCCGAAAGAGCCGGGCAGCCGCTCAAACTCACATCCATCGGCTTTCGCATTTTGTCCATGCTCGTCGAGGCCCACCCGGAGCCGGTGAGCCGCTCAGCCATTGCACACCAGATCTGGGGAGAGGATCCGCCGGAAACCGACGCGCTGAAATCCCATATCTACAGCCTGCGCCAGGCGCTGGACAAACCCTTTCCCGCGCCCATGCTGAAGACCATCACCAACCTGGGTTACCAGCTGGAGGTCCCCGGTGCGGATAGATAACAGCCTGCAGCGCCGTGTTTTCGCCACCTTCGGCGCCTTCACCCTGCTGCTCTGCCTCGTCTATACCGCTATCTGCGCGCTGGTGGCCTATATCATCGAGGACCAGGTGCTGGACAATCTGCTCGCCGATGAAGCCGCATATATCGAAGGGCAGTACCTCGCCAGTGGTGAAGTTCCCCGCCCGCGACTTCCCTACATCCAGCTCTATTCCGCCAGCAATCCGGCCCCGGCAGAAATTCGCACGGCACTGCCCGAGGGCGCGAACAGGGCCGAGTGGTTCGGCGATGCCGAGCGGCATTTCCACCTGCGCAGACTGAGTCTGGATGAAAACACTTCGCCGATACTGGCCGCCGAGGTGGGCCGACTACTCACCGTTTCCCGCCAGTCCCGAGGACTGCTGTGGCTAATTTTCACCGCCTTGCTGGTTACCCTGGCGCTGGCTCTGTGGGTCGCCTACCGGATCTCATCTCGAACCATCAGGCCGGTGATCGCCCTGGCCGAGGAAGTCAGAAGTCGGCAGAAAGACGGTGCGCCGCTATCCCTAGCTGCCACCAGCGCGAAAGATGAAATCGGCTTTTTGGCCAGGACTCTGGAAACGACGCTCAACCAGCTCAAACTCGCCCTGCGGCGCGAGTCCGAATTTACACGGGATGCCAGCCACGAACTGCGCACCGCCATCACCATTGCTAAGAACACCCTGGCACTGTCCCTCCGTCGGGAACTGTCACAAGGGGAAAAGGAGGATCTCCACAGCACTGTGGAGCAGATGGAGTGCACCGTCTCGGCGCTGCTGGCACTGGCCAGGGCCGAATCCATAGCGCGGGAACCCGTGGAAATTCGATCGCTGCTGGAAGAGCGCATACTCGCCCAGCACCACAGGATCGCGGAAATGCAGTTTCGGGCTCGGTTGGAGTTACCACGCAAATACCACAGCCTCGGCAACCGCAACTTGGCCGCGCTGCTGATCGACAACCTGCTCAACAACGCCATCCGCCACGCATCGCAGCCGGAGCTGCGCATCTATGCAGAGAAAGGTGCCCTGGTTTTCGAGAACCCGATAGCGGAAAACTTCGATACGGATAGATTCTTACTTCCCGGAGGAAAGAGCGACAAGAGCGACGGCCTGGGCCAGGGGCTCTTCCTGGTGAAGCGGATACTGGCCGCACTGGACTGGGAATTTAGCGTCGACTGCGCCAACGGCCTGTTCAGGTGCACAATAACTCCCACGCATTTCCCAACCTGATCGAAGCCCGATAGGAGTAAGAGCCATCCGCAAGGCTTGCCACTTCACCCGGATTTTACCCGGCGGCCCTTAAGGTACCTCCGTCAACCAGGAGAACCTACCATGGGAAAAAAACTGCTACTCAGCTTTTCAATTCTTGTCTTGTCACTGGTCGGGACCGGGCTCTGGCTAAAAGGCCTGATTCCGCCGCCACAGAATCACAGTGTGCTTGCCCAGATGCTGCCCGCCGACCTGGACTACCTCCTGCAGAGACCGGCCGAAAGCCGGGGCAAAATACTCGCGGTCGTCACCAGTACCGGGACCATGGGCAACAGCGGAAAGGCCACCGGTTACGAACTGACCGAGCTGTCCCGTCCCTACTATGTATTCACCGCCAATGGCTTCGACGTGGATATCGCCAGCCCTGCGGGCGGCGAGCCCCCGGTTGTGATCGACAAAGACGATATGGGCCCTTTCGACTATGCGTTTCTCAATGATCCGGAAGCACAGAGAAAGCTGGCAAACAGCATCCTGGTAGAACAGGCTTCGGCCGCAGACTACCACGCCGTTTTCTTTGTGGGCGGCAAGGGCGCCATGTACGACTTTCCCGACAACCCGGCGATACAACGTCTGGTTCGCGATCTCTACGATGGTGGCAGGGTGATCGGCGCCGTCTGCCACGGACCGGCTGCTCTGGCCAATGTCACGCTGGCAAATGGCGAAGCGTTAGTGGCGGGCCAGCGGGTAACGGGATTTACCAATGACGAAGAACTCTTTCTGATTCCCGACGCGCCGCAGCTGTTTCCCTTCCTATTGGAAGATCGGTTGCGCGACAGGGGCGCAATTTTCGAGCCGGGCCCCGCCTACCTGAAACAGATCAGTATCCACGGCCAGCTGCTGACGGGACAGAACCCCTGGTCCACCTGGGCCGTGGCGGAAGCGATGGTCGAGGCACTTGGATACACGCCCGTGCCGCGCGCGGCAACTCCCGCAGAAAAAACCGTCGAGCTACTGCTCGCCTATGAGCAGCAGGGATTGGCACTGGCCGAGAAAAAGTTGCAACAAATTGCCACACAAGGAGAGGCACACATAGACCGCCGCCTGCTGGCAATGCACGGCATAGTGGCGATCATGCGCGGCGATTGGGGGAAATCCCTGGATATTACGAGGCTATTGGCACAGGCCAAAAAACACGAAACTCGTTAATCTCCACAGACGCGACCGCCGTCGCGACGGCCTGTGATTTAGCCAGCCCGCTCCAGCGGCTGACCATCCTTGCCCACAAACGACACATCCCTGACGGTCAGCGTCTCGCCTTCAGCGTTTCGCACGACCACCGGTGCAATTGATGCACCGGTGACACGATCCACCAGCTGCATATCGTCCCTGTTGCCGTTCCAGCGCTCACTCCACTGGCGCAGCGCAACCACAACCGTGAACAGGTCCCGCCCCTTGTCGGTCAGGCGGTACTCATAGCGGGTACCGTGTTCACCCGCATTGACGCGTGCCAGCACGCCGTTGTCCACCAGGCGGGCCAGGCGGTCGCAGAGAATGTTCTTGGCGATGCCGAGGCCGTGCTGGAAGTCCACAAAGCGCCGCGTGCCCAGCATGGCCTGCTTGATCACCAGCAGGGACCACCAGTCACCCACTTCGTTGAGCGCACAGGCCACGGAACAGCCAAGATCATCAAAACGTTTGCGTGTCATGGGCGCAGTATAAGCGGAAAAGGTTGCATTAAGAAACCAAATCAAGTTTCATAACGCAACCATTTTTGCCGGATCAGTCATGTGACGGACCCGGCCCGCCGTTTCCAAGTGAAATTCCGGAGAGTGACATGAGCGGTTCCCTGAACAGTCTGCTGCGCCCTTTTGCGCACAAATCCCTGAAGCTGCGCAACCGCGTGGCCATGGCGCCGATGACGCGCACCTTCTCCCCCGGCTATGTCGCCAATGACCAGGTGGCCAGCTACTACCGCCGCCGCGCCGAGGGCGAGGTCGGCCTGATCATCACCGAGGGCACCTTCGTCGGCCACCGGGCCGCCAACGGCTACGAAAATGTGCCGGCGATTTTCGGCGACGAGGCCATGGCGGGCTGGAAGACAGTCGTGGACGAAGTGCACGCTGCCGGCGGCCAGATCATCCCGCAGCTGTGGCACGTGGGCTCGGTGCGCAAGGAAGGTATCGGGCCGGACAAATCCGTACCAGGGCACTCGCCCTCCGGCCTGTTCAAGCCGGGCAAAACCAACGGCCATGCCATGACCAAAGAGGATATCCGGGAAGTGGTGCGCGCCTTCGCCGACGCGGCCAAAGCGGCCAAGGATGTCGGCTTCGACGGCGTGGAAATCCACGGCGCCCACGGCTACCTGATCGACCAGTTTTTCTGGGAGGGCACCAACCAGCGCGACGACGAGTACGGCGGCTCCATCGAGAACCGCGGCCGCTTCGCCGTGGAGATCGTCGAAGCCGTGCGCGATGCCGTGGGCGAGGACTTCGCCATAGTGTTGCGCTACTCCCAGTGGAAACAGCAGGACTACGGCGCCAGGCTGGCGCAGAACCCGGACGAGCTGCGGCGCTTGCTGACGCCGCTGGTCGACGCCGGCGTCGACATTTTCCACGCCTCCACCAGACGCTTCTGGGAGCCGGAGTTTGAGGGTGCCGATCTCAACCTGGCCGGCTGGACCAAAGAGCTTACCGGCAAGCCGGTCATTTCCGTGGGCAGTGTCGGCCTGGACGATGACTTTATCGGCGGCAACAACCAGGGCATGGGCGGCACCGCCAATCCGACGGGCCTGGACGAACTGACCCGGCGCATGGATAACGGCGAATTCGATCTGATCGCTGTGGGGCGGGCCCTGCTGCAGGACCCGAACTGGCTGGTGAAAATGCGGGACGGGCGCGAGCACGAAATCGTACCCTTCACCAAGGAAGCACTGGCCAGCCTGAGCTGACCCGGCGCGGAAGGCAGAAAGTAAAAAGCGGCCGGATCCGGCCGCTTTTTTATTATTTATCGACGCACGGCGCCGCTATTGTCCCGGCCAGTCAAAATCGACCGGCCACAGCTTTTGCGATGCCTGATCGTACCCATCCCACAACTGCCGGTAAGTCTTTCCCTCCACCGGATGAACGACTTCCGGCGCCAGCTCCGCCAGCGGCAGCAGCACAAACGCGTTCCTGAGGATCTCTCCCCGCGGCAGCTTTACGCCGTCGACGGTACCGGTCAGGTCGTCATAGGTCAGGATATCGATATCCAGGGTGCGGGCGCTGAATTTGGGGCCGGCGCGCAGGCGGCCGTTGGCATCCTCTATCTCGCGCAGGCGCAGGGCCAGCTGGCCAACTGGCAGGTCGGTGTGAATGCCCACCACCAAGTTGTAGAAGTTGTCGCCATCGAAACCCACGGCCACGCTTTCAAAGACGCGGGAAACCTGCAGCTCGCCGAACTGCTGCGCCAGCGCATCGAGTCCGGCGCGGATATGCCGCTCGCGATCGATATTGCTGCCGAGACTGAGGAATACCTGCGCCACGGTCAGCCTCCGGAAAAGGCCGCGGCGCCACTGGCCGGCCTGCCACCGCGCTCGATGATCACGCCGACATCGCGCGAGCCGCGCACGGCGCCGGGCTTGGACAGGCGCAGGCGCAGCCAGGACACATTGAATTCGTCACGGACTATGGCCGCGGCCTGCTCCGCCATGGTTTCCACCAGCAGGAATTCACTGCCCTCGATAAACGCGATCAGGCGCTTGGCCACCGCCTTGTAATTGAGGGTGTGCTCGATATTGTCGGTACGCGCAGCCTCACTGATATCGAAGGCCATCTCCAGATCCAGGCTCACCGTCTGGCGCACTTCGCGCTCCCAGTCGTAGATGCCGATGATGGTATCCACCTTCAGATCCCGTATATAAACGATATCCATGGGTCAGTTGAGACTCCCCTTCAGTTCCACCATCGGCCAGCGCGGCCGCACTTCTATTGCCAGATCCGCGCGCTCGCCGGCCTGCAGGCGCAGGCTGCCGGCGTAGGCGATCATGGCGCCGTTGTCGGTGCAGAATTCGTGGCGCGGGTAGTAGGCGCTGGCGCCGTCCTCCCTCAGTTTTGCCTCCAGCCGCGCGCGCAGCAGCTTGTTGGCGGAAACCCCACCCGCCACCACCAGCGTCTTGTGTCCGGAGGCCTTGATCGCGCGGCGGCACTTGATCACCAGCGTATCGACCACCGCCTCCTGGAAGGCCGCGGCGATATCGGCACAGGTCTGCTCGTCCGGCAGCCCGTCAGCCAGTGCGTGCTCGCGCACGGTCGTCAATGTATAGGTCTTCAGGCCGGAAAAGCTGAAATCCAGACCCGGCCGGTCGGTCATCGGCCGCGGAAAAGTGAAGCGCTGTGGATCGCCCTTCTCCGCCAGCGCCGCCAGGCGCGGCCCGCCGGGGTAATCCAGGTCCAGCATCTTGGCCGCCTTGTCGAAGGCCTCGCCGGCGGCGTCGTCGAGGGATTCGCCCATCAATTCATACTCGCCGAGACCGCGCACATCCACCAGCTGAGTGTGGCCGCCGGACACCAGCAGCGCGACGAACGGGAAGGCCGGCGGCTTCTCCTCCAGCATCGGCGCCAGCAGATGGCCCTCCATATGGTGGATGGCCACCGCGGGAATCCCCCAGGCATAGGCCAGTGCGCGCCCGGCGCAGGCGCCCACCATCAGCGCGCCCACCAGCCCCGGGCCGGCGGTATAGGCGATGCCGTCCAGATCCGTCGGCCGGGTATCCGTCTTGCGCATCACCTGGCGCACCAGTGGCAGCAGCTTGCGCACATGGTCGCGGCTGGCCAGCTCCGGCACCACGCCGCCGTAATCGGCGTGCAGGTCCACCTGGCTGTACAGGGCGTGACCGAGCAGACCGGCTTCGGTGTCGTAGATGGCGACGCCGGTTTCATCGCAGGAGGTTTCAATACCCAGAACGCGCACTTGGTCTCATACTCGTGACTACTTCGAGGGGTCGCTATCATACTCGAAAGGCTAGTAGCGGTGCAGGGATGCACCGCCGCCGGCGCCGAGGGACGGCGCGAGCAACGCAAATCCGGCAAAACCGCCTTTTTGCGCCAGATTTGCCGGTGCGACTGTTATGAGAGGCCCCGGATGGCCCCGCATAACAAGAAGGCAAAAGGCCTTGCGATCCCGTAGGCGAGTGTTTAGAATTTGCGCCCTCGCTGTGAACCGGCCACCGGAAGCAACTGCGAGAGCATTGCCGGAATGGCCGAGAGAAACGAATTTTACAGGTATCCTAATGCCCTCAGTACGAATCAAAGACAACGAACCTTTCGATATCGCCCTGCGCCGCTTCAAGCGCTCCTGCGAAAAGGCCGGCGTACTGTCCGAAGTACGTCGTCGCGAGTTCTACGAGAAGCCGACTGCCGTTCGCAAGCGCAAGGCCGCTGCCGCTGTTAAGCGTCACGCCAAGAAGCTGCAGCGCGAAAACCGCAAGTTCCAGCGCCTCTACTAAGAACTGCAGGCAGCATCAAGTCTGCCTCAGTGAGGTCGCCGGGCGGGGCCAGCCCCGCAGCGGACAGTTCAAGACGGCGTGCGAGTCCGACTCGCGCGCCGTTTTTCGTTTCCCCCGCCGCATTTTCCGCCCGTGGCAGACGCGCTATCCTTACGGGCCCGAATCGATAACCACGCAAACTCCGGATCACTGACTATGAGCACCCTCAAGGACACCCTGGCTCAAGCGACCAAAGACGCAATGAAGGCCCGCGCCAAAGAGCGACTGGCGACCCTGCGCCTGATCAACGCCGAGATCAAGCGCGTGGAGGTGGACGAGCGCATCGAGCTGGACGACGCCCGCATCCTCGCCCTGCTGGACAAGATGACCAAGCAGCGCCGCGACTCCATCACCCAGTACGAGAAAGCCGGCCGCGCCGAGCTGGCGGCGATCGAGCGGGCGGAGATCGACGTGATCCAGGAATTCCTGCCGGAACAGCTGTCCGAAGACGAGATCGCCGAGATCGTCATCGCCGCGGTCAAGGACACCGGCGCCAGCGGCATGGCGGAGATGGGCAAAGTCATGGCCCAGGTGAAACCACAGGTGCAGGGCCGCGCCGACATGGGCGTGGTCAGCAAACTGGTGAAGGCGCAGCTCGGTTAATCACCGGCTTCCCGACCCACACAGCAGCAGGATTCTATGGCCGGCAAGATACCCCAGCACTTTATCGACGACCTGCTCGCGCGGGCGGATATCGTCGAGCTGGTGGACAGCCGGGTCAAACTGCGTAAGACCGGAAAAAACTATTCCGCCTGCTGCCCGTTTCACGATGAAAAAACACCATCCTTCACGGTAAGTCCGGACAAGCAGTTCTACTACTGCTTCGGCTGCGGCGCCAACGGCAATGCCGTCGGCTTCCTGATGGAGTACGACCGCCTCGGCTTTCCCGAGGCGGTGGAGAAGCTGGCCGGGAGTTTGGGTCTGGAAGTACCGCGCGAGCAGCTGGCCCCGGGCCAGGAGCGGCGCCGCCAGGAGAGCCAGTCGCTCTACCAGCTGACCGAGAAGGCGGCCGACTACTACCGCAGCCAGCTGCGCTCTCATAGTACGGCCGGCCACGCTATCGCCTACCTGCGCAACCGCGGCCTGTCCGGCGAGATAGCGCGGGACTTCGGCATCGGCCTGGCGCCGCCGGGCTGGGACAACCTGCTCAGCGAACTGGGTGACACACCGCAGAAGGCCGACCTGCTGGAGCAGGCCGGACTCGCCATCCGCCGCCAGGACAGCGACGGCAATTCTTTTGCCAAGACGGCGCCCGGGCAGCGCCACCACTACGACCGTTTCCGCAACCGCATCATGTTCCCGATCCGCGACCAGCGCGGCCGCGCCATCGCCTTCGGCG
Organism: Microbulbifer magnicolonia; assembly: GCF_035117725.1. Classification (NCBI taxonomy): domain Bacteria; kingdom Pseudomonadati; phylum Pseudomonadota; class Gammaproteobacteria; order Cellvibrionales; family Microbulbiferaceae; genus Microbulbifer; species Microbulbifer magnicolonia. The sequence continues at coordinate 80,174 of NZ_JAYEFD010000002.1, forward strand.
GGCGGGTGCTGGGGGACGAGAAGCCCAAATACCTGAACTCCCCGGAGACGCCGATCTTCCACAAGAGCCGCGAACTCTACGGCCTGTGGGAGGCGCGCCAGGCCAACCGCTCGCTCGAGCGGCTGATCGTGGTGGAGGGCTATATGGACGTGGTGGCGCTGGCGCAGTTCGGCATCCGCTGCGCCGTGGCCACCCTCGGCACCGCCTGCGGCGAAGAGCATATTCAACTGGCGTTCCGCCACACGGCGGAACTGGTGTTCTGTTTCGACGGCGACCAGGCCGGCCGCGCAGCCGCCCGGCGCGCACTGGAGTCGGCCCTGCCGCAGATGCAGGACGGCCGCAGCCTGCGCTTCCTGCTGCTGCCCGAGGGCGAGGACCCCGACACCCTGGTGCGCCAGGTGGGCGGCGAGCGCTTCCGGCAACTGCTCGACGAGCAGGCGCGGCCGCTCGAGGACTTCCTGTTCGACCTGCTCGGCGAGGGCATCAACCTGCAGACCATGGACGGCCGCGCGCGCCTGTCGAAACTGGCCGCGCCGCTGCTCGACCTGCTGCCCGCCGGCGTCTACCGGCAGCTGATGTTCCAGCAGCTGGCGGCGCGCACCGGTCTGGACCGGGAAACCCTGCAGGAGGTGATCAGCGCGGAAAAGGCCCGCGCGCGGGCGGCGCAACCGACACCACAACCCCAGAGTCCGCGCGAGTCGCGCCCGCTGCCCGCTGCACCCGCCGCCGCAGATGAGCCTCCCGTCGATTTTCCGCCGGCGGAAGCCTACGCGCCCGACACCGGCGACCGGCTGCCGCCGCCGGCGGCCGCATCGCGCCGCAGCGGCCAGTACCGCCTGCCGACCGAGCGCAAGCTGATCGCCCTGCTGCTGCACCACCCGCAGCTGGCGGAACAGATTGAGGACAGCCGCCGGTTTCGCGAGAGCGGCCACCCGGACCTGCAGCTGTTCGGCGAGGTGCTGGACGTGATGCACCAGCGACCGGGCTGCAACCGCAATCAGTTTTTCGGCCACTGGATGGCCCACAGGGACAGGGAATCGCTGGAGATCCTCACCAGGCTGTCCTCCAGCCACCCGATCGCAGGCAACCTGGGTCCGCAGATGGACTACGACCCCCAGGCCGAACTCGCTGATTGCCTACAGCGCCTCGACCAGGCGGCCAGGAAACAGCGCAACCGTGACTTGCTGCAGCAGCTCAAGGGCAGCAACGGGCCGCTGAGCCCGGAACAGCGCGCGCTGCTGGCCAACTGGCAGCGAAAGGACGAGTGACCACCGGTGCGCGGGCCTTGAAATTCCTGGGCCCAGCACCATATTGATTCATCCCCGGACGGGATCGGGATCCCAGCACACCACACATCGCACCCCGGCTCAACTTGACAGCCAGAGTGGTTATTGCTATCGCAAATAAGCTATAATCCCGCGTCTTTGTCCCGTATTTTCTCCTTACTTTTCAGGGTTGTGCATGACCGACAAAACCCAACAGCAGACTTCGCGCATCAAGGAACTGATCGCCCGCGGTAAAGAGCAGGGCTATCTGACCTATGCAGAAGTAAACGACCACCTGCCGGAGGACATCTCCGATCCCGATCAGGTGGAAGACATCATTGGCATGATCAACGACATGGGTATCAAGGTGTTCGAGAGCGCACCGGATGCCGAAGAGTTGTTGATGGCCGAGGGCGACAGCTCCGCTGACGAGATCGCCGCCGCCGAAGCCGCCGCCGCCCTGGCCGCGGTGGAATCCGACGTGGGCCGCACCACCGACCCGGTACGCATGTATATGCGCGAGATGGGCACCGTCGAGCTGCTCACGCGCGAGGGCGAGATCGCCATTGCCAAGCGTATCGAAGAGGGCCTGCGCGAACTGATGGCCGCCCTCGCCTACTGGCCCGGCGCCGTACAGCACGTGATCGACGAATACGACCTGATCGAAAAGGACGAGCGCCGCATCGCCGATGTGGTCGCCGGCTGGCTCGACCCGGCCGAAGACGTGCCCCCGGGTGCGCAGGCGGGTCAGGACGACACCAGCAGCAGCACCGACTCCAGCAACAGCGACGACAGCGATTCCGACAGCGACGATGACGAGGATGACTCCTCCTCGACAGAAGAGGAAGAGACCGCCGGCGGCATCGACCCGGAAGAGCTGGCCGAACGCATGAGGCAGCTGGTCGCCGCGCAGAAGAAAGCCGATGCCGCGATCAAGAAGAGCGGCCGCGACTCCAAGCAGGCCGGTGAGGCCATGGAAGCCGTGGGCGAGATCTTCCGCTACTTCAAGCTGGCACCGCGCCAGTTCGATCCGCTGTACAACGAGGTGCGCAACATTCTCGACGACGTGCGTGAGCAGGAGCGCGTCATCATGAATCTGTGCATCAAGAAAGCGAAGATGCCGCGCAAGACCTTTATCAAGGAATTCCCGGGTAACGAGGTCAACGAGGACTGGATCCCGAGCATCATCAAGAAGAAGCGCGACTACTCCGATGCCCTGCGCCAGGTGGCGGAAGACATCATTCGCGCGCAGCGCAAGCTGGCCCAGTGCCAGGATCGCGCCCAGCTGGACATCGGCCAGATCAAGGAGATCAACCGCCGCATGTCCATCGGCGAGGCGCGCTCCCGCCGCGCCAAGAAGGAGATGGTCGAGGCCAACCTGCGCCTGGTGATCTCCATCGCCAAGAAGTACACCAACCGCGGCCTGCAGTTCCTGGACCTGATCCAGGAGGGCAACATCGGCCTGATGAAGGCGGTGGACAAGTTCGAATACCGCCGCGGCTACAAGTTCTCCACCTACGCCACCTGGTGGATTCGCCAGGCGATCACCCGCTCCATCGCGGACCAGGCGCGCACCATCCGCATCCCGGTGCACATGATTGAGACCATCAACAAGCTCAATCGCATCAGCCGCCAGATGCTGCAGGAGATGGGCCGCGAGCCGACGCCGGAAGAGCTGGGCGAGCGCATGGACATGCCGGAAGACAAGGTGCGCAAGGTGCTGAAGATCGCCAAGGAGCCCATCTCGATGGAAACTCCGATCGGCGACGACGAGGACTCGCATCTGGGCGACTTCATCGAGGACCAGAACCAGGCGTCCCCGATCGACACCGCCACCCAGACCGGCCTGCACGACGCCACCCGCGCCGTACTGTCCGGCCTGACCGCGCGCGAAGCCAAGGTCCTGCGTATGCGTTTCGGTATCGACATGAACACCGACCACACGCTGGAAGAAGTGGGCAAGCAGTTCGACGTGACCCGCGAGCGGATCCGTCAGATCGAGGCCAAGGCGCTGCGCAAGTTGCGCCACCCGTCCCGCTCTGAACATCTGCGCAGCTTCCTCGACGAATAAGCGCTAAACTAAAAGCCCGGCCCCGCCGGGCTTTTTTATGTTTTTGTGACAAGACGATGACAGCCGGCAGATCGATGTCACTGTTTGCCGGCAGCGAAGATGCGCCGAAAGAAAACCACCATGCAAGAAGAATTCATCAACAAGCCGGGCAAGACCGGACTCTCCCGACTGATCGACGCCACCTACTACTCCTGGCACGGCCTGCTCGCCACCTGGCGCAACGAGGCCGCCTTCCGCCAGGAGGTGACGCTGGCCATATTCCTGATCCCGCTGGCGCTGTGGCTCGGCGAGAGTGGCCTGGAGCGCGCCATCCTGATTGGCGCCACCCTGCTGGTGATGATCGTCGAGCTGCTGAACAGCGCGGTGGAAGCGGCCATCGACCGCATAGGTCCGGAGAAACACCCGCTGTCGAAAATCGCCAAGGACACTGGCTCCGCCGCGGTATCCCTCGCGCTGCTGCTGTGGCTGTTCACCTGGGGCACCATTCTGCTGCCGCGCTGGATCGCCTGACCGCCCCGCCCCCAGTGGGAGCCTGCCCTGCAGGCGATTGACCATACATGCCGGCCCCCGCGGCCCGCATGACCCGCTCTCACTGACTGCGAGTGCGACTGCGCCCCCCAGTCCCCTAAATTTTCTTCTGCCGCCGGCATCCGCACGCGGCTCATCTAGACTTTTTGCTCTAAAAGAATCCCACCAATAAACCAGGGAAGGTTTATGTCTTGTTCGCGCGCAAAGGACATACTGCGCCACTGTGCCGGCCTGCTGTTGGCCGCCGCTTTTGCCACCCCCCAGTCGCTCTTCGCCGCTTGCAGCGACAGCGGCGCGGTCTGCGACGGCGCAGAACCCGCTTCACTGTATCGCCCGGAAATTCCCCTCTACGCCCAGGCCAAATCCCTGGCCCAATACCTGTCGCTGACCGAGCTCGGCAGCTATCACAAGCGGCGCGGAGAGCAGCGCTTCTGGAGCGAGGGTGCAAACAACGGCTGGCTGCGCCTCTACTACCAAAGTGGCGACCTGGACTGGGAGGGCGATGTCTACAGCCGCTTCGATGGCCACCTGGGCGGATTCCAGCTGGGCGGCAACATCTACGCCGGCCCCAGCTGCCGCGGCTCCCAGGAGATGGGGCTGTTTGTCGGCAGCAGCCGCGCCGCGGGCGACGTCAACGGCTTCGTCCGCGGCATCAGAAATTTCGATGCCGGCCGCAACGAGCTGGAGAGCCACTATATCGGCGGCTACTTTACCGACTACCGGATCAATCAGAGTTATCTGGATGTGGTGACCAAGGTCGCCTACGTGGAACTGGACAGCCGTTCCAGCCGCGACATCGGCGATCGCATCTACGGCCCGCAGCTCAGCATTTCCATCGAACAGGGGCTGACCTTTCAGGCGGGTGCGCGGCTCAACCTCGAGCCGCAATTGCAGCTGATCGCCAACTACACCAACTTCAATGAATATCAGGACGGCTTCTCCCGCGTGGAGCCGGACGTAACGCCGGAGCTCACGTTTCGCGCGGGCCTGCGCGGCTACAATCGCGAGGGCGACAACCAGTACTACCTGTTCGGCAACCTCTGGCACACCCTCGACGGCCACGATGAACTGCAGTTCGACAACCGCCTCTACCTGGAAAACGACCGCGGCTCGACCTGGGCGGAAATCGGTGGCGGCCTGGTGCTGCTGCAGCGCGACTGGGGCGGCGCCTATATCAATGTCAGCTACCAGCGCTCGGTCGACGACCTGGACTGGGAGGCAGCCGGCGCCAACCTGGGCTTCGCCTTCGCCTGGTAGCCCGCCGGGGAAAAGGCGTTGATTTACAAGGGAAAATCGAGTACTTTGCCCAACCGCCTGCGACCTATATGCAGGCAACTGTGTGGGCCCTTAGCTCAGTTGGTTAGAGCATCCGACTCATAATCGGCAGGTCCTGGGTTCAAGTCCCGGAGGGCCCACCATCTTCTCCTCTAGCCGCTATGCGCTCTACGGTGCGTGTATCCAATCGACTCTCTAAAGCTAATCCCCAGTCGATTATCGACACTGAATCTCCAGTGCCATTTGTCGGAAAATAATTAATTTTATTTAGCGGAACTGCAAAGCGTCATGGGGCGCCGAATCCTTACTTTGTCCCCGATTGTTCCAACGTCGCTATTGAATGCCGAGGGCGGCCTTGTTCATACCCGCTTCCAGTTTCTTGATGTCCTGCGGTGACAACTGCGGACGGTCGATCTTGATCGTCAGCCTGTTCAATTTCGCCGTCAGCGGGAAAGGTGGCAGATAGTCGGTATCGTCGATGCCGGTGATCGTGTCGGAGCCGATATCAAAGCTCTCGTCCCATTGCAGGATAATCGGGATCGTCTTCTCCATCCGCTTCGTGGCGACCACCTTTCCGTCTATTTTCAGCGTGCCGGTACCGCCCTTGCCGACACCGGCGAAGCTGTTGTACTCAATGGTGCCCAGGCCAAGGCCGTCGTATTTGAAGTCGAACTCGATGGTGTGCTGACCCGGGGCGAGCGCCTGCGGTGCTTCCCATTTCACCCACTCGAGGTTGAGCAGGTTCCAGTTGAACACCGGCTTGCCTTCCAGCAGGTAGAAACCCCAGCCCGCGAAGCGCCCGCCGGAGGTCGCGATCATGCCCTCGGCGCCGCCTTCCGGCACAGTGATGTCCGCCGTGAGGGTGTAGGAGGTATTGAGCAAGAACGGTGCATCACCCTGCGGAGTTCCGGTCATCGGTCTGGTGTAGACCAGCTCGGAGCGGCCGGCAGTGAGGCTCGGGCGCGCGGCTGCCACCCTGGCCGCCACCGACGCGCTGAGCGGGAACACCTGATATTTTTTGGCCTCCTCGACGAACATTTCCCGCATTTGCTTGACCTTGTCCGGGTGCTTGGCAGCGATGTCCTCGGACTGGTTCCAACTCTCGTTCAGGTTGTAGAGCTGAAACGTCTGATTGTTGAGCGGGTCCGCATTGGCCTCGCCAAAGGCCTGCCACGGCGCCCGGTTGACCTTGGTGCTCAGCAGCCAGCCCTCGTGATACAGCGCCCACTGGCCCATCATCTCGAAGTACTGGGTCTTGTGGCGCGATTCTGCCTTGGCGTTCTTGGCGTCGAAGGTGTAGGCGAAGCTGGTGCCCTCGATGGGATTCTGTTTGATGCCGTCCACGTATTCGGGCGCGGGGATGCCGGTAACTTCCAGCAGGGTGGGCACGACGTCGATAACATGCATGAACTGCTCGCGCAGGCCACCCTTGTCCTTGATGCCCTTCGGCCAGGAAATGACCATGTTCTGGTTGACACCGCCGAGCCGGGAGGCGTTCTGCTTGAACCAGTCAAACGGCGTGTCGAAGGCCCAGGACCAGCCCGCAGACATATGGTTATAGGCGAACTCGGTGCCCCAGGCCTCGTAGTACTTCATCTGTACGTCTACCGGTGGTTGCACGTCGTTGAAGAACGCTACTTCGTTGAAGGTGCCCTCCGGCCCGCCCTCGGCGCTGGTGCCGTTGTCGCCATTGATATAGATAACGATGGTATTGTCGAGCTTGCCCAGGTCCTCGAAGGCCTGGATCACCCTGCCGATCTCGTGGTCGTTGTAGGCCACGTAGGCGGCGAAGACTTCGGCCTGGCGGATGTAGAGTTTCTTGGCATCTTCGCTGAGCGTATCCCACGGCGGGAGTATGTCTTTCGGCCAGGGCGTCAGCTTCTGGTCCGGCGGGATCACGCCGAGCTTTTTCTGGTTCTCGAAAATGCGCTCGCGCAGCTTCTCGTAGCCATCGTCGAACAGGTGCATGGCGTGGATCTTGTCCACCCACTCCTTCGTCGGGTGGTGCGGTGCGTGCGAGGAGCCGGGCACATAGTGGAGGAAGATCGGCTGGTTCGGGTCGGTCTGGTGGATGCGGGTCATCCAGTCGATGGCGTCATCGGCCATCGCCGTAATCAGGTTCCAGGACGACTCCTGGCCGGTGACCGGCCAGATCTTCGCATTGGGATCAGAGCGGTCCATCTTCAGGGTGCTGGGGTGCTCGCTGAAGGGATAGATCTGTGTGGTGTTGCGGAACAGGTTCGGCCCCCACTGGTTGGCATCGCCGCCAACGAAGCCGTAGAAATAATCGAAGCCCATACCGGTAGGCCATTGCGTGAAGGGCCCGGCCTGGCTGGCCTGGTAGGTCGGTGTATTGTGGTTCTTGCCAAACCAGCTGGTCGCGTAACCGTTGTCGCGCAGGATGCGGCCGATCGTCGCATTGTCCACGCCGATGACGCTGTCGTAGCCGGGAAAGCCGGTGGCCTGCTCGGCGATCACGCCGAAGCCGACCGAGTGATGATTGCGCCCGGTAATCAATGCGGCGCGTGTCGGCGAGCACAGTGCGGTGGACATTATCCGGTTGTAGCGCAGCCCGCTTTCGGCAATGCGCTCCATCGACGGGGTCGGAATGACGCCCCCAAAGACACTGTTGATCGCAAAGCCTGCGTCATCGGTCATGATCAGCAGGATGTTGGGCGCGTCCTTGGGCGGCACCACCCGCGGCGGCCACCAGGGTGTGGATTGCAGGGCGCCCTCCTTGATCACGCCACCAAATTTCGGCGCTGGTGGGGGCAGCTGGTTGCCCGGAATCGTCGTCGTCGCACTCGGTGAACCGGGCTTGCCAGTCACCTGCTGCGCCACCCCCGGAATTGCGACCGCGAAGGCGACAACTGCCACCATCCATGGCACGACTTTCATGATCAGTCCTCGATGCTTGATTACCGGTTCATAAACTGCGAACAGCTGTTGCTGCCCCCTTGAAGCCTAGTAAACACGCATAGCGTTGCAATCATGCGGTCATCAGCGTAAGCACCTTGATCTGAGGTGTGGGCACATCACCCGCTTCCGGAGTCGCGCCACGCCGGCGGCCGTGTCGATTCTGATGCCGGCAGAAGTCGAAGGGCTGCCGCTGCGCACGTAAGTCTGGGGAAGGCGAGCTGTCATGGCGAGCTATCAGTGAAGGCATTGGAGTTATAAAGCGTGAGCGAGTACATTTTCCAGGACCTGCCGACGCCGCCCACAACAACTAGCAGTGAGTCACAGGCCGGTACCATCACCAAGAACGTGGACAGCCCAGCGGATACAACTGCGGGTACATGCGGGGGTACCCGCCTACCGATTACAGCCACACAACCTTATAAATCAATCAGTTAGCACTGAACTTCAAGTGACGGAAGGCCACCATTTCCTCTCCCCCGCCCGGTTTACCTCAGCCAAACTGATCCAATCCACTTGGCCTTCGGATTCACTCACGTCAGTCGAGAACGCAATCCCATCTTGTCCCTTAGCTTTTTCCAGCGAAGCTTGTCACTGTGCGTAAATCGGCCCGCATGACTTTACTCTCACCTCTCTGGACCTCTATTATTTGGAACCTAGCAAATTCATGATTTTTAAAAGAACAAAATATGACCCCCGAATACCTATCGCTATTTTCGAACCCAGGCCCGATGAATATTGAGGTTAAATTTCTGGACCACGATGGATACATACCGCCTAAATCCATGTGGCCAAACGAAGTCATCAAGCTATTATCGGCAGACACTCATAGCTTTCTCAAAGAGATGACTTTTGATGAGTGGTCGTTTGAAATAGTTAAATATGAAATCGACCCGGTTAAAAACACTCTCGTGATCAGGGCCAGAAAAGCCAAATAAACATGCCGTTGAAGCAGAGCACGCAGATTTTTGCTCTTGGTTGAGACAGGCAAAAGGTGTTGATATGAGCAAAAACAAGGAAGGCCTTTATAAAAATGTCACTCTAACTGACGTGCAGTTGGCGGCGGCTTACTATCCAATTTTGATCGGCCTCGCCAAGCATAAACATTGCATGACTTATGGCGAGCTGGTAGATAAGGCCAAAGCGGAATACCCGGAGAGACCTGAGGTCCAAAACGCGATCGCGGTATCAGCCGGAAGAAGGCTGGATATTGTACGGCTTTTCACCGATGAAAGAGAACTCCCCGACCTGACCTCCCTGATTATCAACAAGGGATCCGGCGAGTGTGGCTCCGGGTACACCCAACACTACAATCCTGTGCAGGCCAGGGAAGAGGTGTATGCGCGTGACTGGTCAAATGTTTCCACTGAATTCGATCTCTATATCGAAGGCGTGCAGCAGCAAATAACGCCCAGGAAAAAGCGTTCGAAAAAGGCCGCAAAAGACCTGATGTTCACCTACTATCGCGAGCATAAGGCCACGCTGCCGAAGTCAGTGCAAGACAGCCGTGAACTGATCATCGAGCTGCTAATGGAAGGATTCTCACAGGAAGACGCATTTGCGCAGGCAGTAACCCCCTAGGAAATCGACCCAGCGCGCGCACGTTATTAGTCCGTAAGTTCAGCTAAAAAATACAACTATACGCCTGGCAATACGCCATCTATTAGGACCGGGGCTGCATGGAATGACAAACCACCAGAGAAGAGACGCACTGAGCAACACTGCCGTCGGCGCGGATTTCGAGGAGCTGGTGCACTCGCTGCTGACAGCCTCTTACCCGTCGCTTATCCGGCCTTTCTGGCTGCCCATTGGCCACCTCAATCAGAAACAGCACAAGTTCGATCTCGGCTGCAAGGAGCAGAAGGTGATCATCGAATGCAAGTCACACACATAAACCGAGAGCGGCAATATCCCTTCTGCCAAGCTCACCACTTGGGACCAGGCGATGCTGTATTTCTTTCTGGCGCCACGCAGCTATAAAAAGCTCTTTACAGTAAAACGGGACCTGAACCCCAAGACGGGTGAATCGCTGGCCGAATACTATGTGCGCACGCATTTTCACGCCATCCCCGACGAGGTCGAATTCTGGTAGGTTGACGAAACGAGGAGCCGCATTCGGCAAGTTCCGTTCGATGCGACGACTCATATCACAGGGCTACCTGAAACAGCCTTCGTCTGACAGCATGAATTCTTTACCCGGATCAAGCAGTTATTAACGGCGTCAAAACTTTGCTCTGACCCCAACTATTAAACGAGGTGAACATTGGGTAATAACCTCGATTTTCTGGACGAACTCTAGATTGACCAGGTCACCTCAGCGAACTTGGCACTTTCGTACAGCTTACAGAGTTATGAATTAGCATCTTAATAGCCAGCACTGAGGCAAGGCGTTAGAATCATTATTGTGACAAAAAAACAAATACCTCTTTAGCCGGAAGAAAAATAGAGTATGCAGTTTGTACCTGATGGACCAGATATACCTGACGCACTACTCCAAGCCCACGAGGAAGGACGCGTAGTATTCTTTTGCGGTGCTGGCATATCCTACCCGGCAGGACTGCCGGGATTTAAAGGACTTGTCGATAAGATTTATAGTTTGGTCGGCACAAAACTATCAGATATTGAAAAGGAAGCCTACTCACGGGGCCAGTTTGACGCCACATTAGATCTTCTCGAGAGACGCATTTCTGGTCAGCGCTTAACCGTGCGCAACGCACTAGCAACCGCACTAAAACCCAAACTTCGCAGAATAGGTGCCACGGACACTCATGCCGCACTGCTACACCTGGCACGCAATCGTGAAGGCATTCTGCGGATGGTAACAACAAACTTTGATCGTGTATTTGAGTACGTAGCGAGGCGCACCAAGCAGCCTCATACTGTCTTTGCTGCACCTATGCTACCTATCCCAAAAAATAGCCGCTGGGATGGATTGGTTTACTTACACGGCCTTCTACAAAAAAATGATGATGACACTGCCCTTCATCGACTAGTACTCACAAGCGGTGATTTCGGTCTGGCTTATCTCACCGAGCGATGGGCCTCGCGATTCATTAGCGAGCTATTCCGCAACTATGTAGTTTGCTTCGTGGGTTATAGTATTAATGATCCAGTTCTACGCTACATGATGGATGCCTTGGCAGCTGATCGCATGTTAGGCGAAGTAACTCCAGAGGCTTATGCATTTGGAGACTACAAACCTGGACAGGAGCAAAGCCAAAAAATTGAATGGGCTGCCAAGGGTGTAAACCCCATACTCTATGAAGTTCCGCAAGGCACACACGACCATTCTGCGCTACATAACACACTGAAATCCTGGTCTGCGGTTTATCGTGATCATACCCTTGGAAAAGAACGCATAGTAATCAATCAGGCACTGGCGCACCCATCAAACAGCACAAAACAAGATAATTTTGTTGGCCGTATGATCTGGGCTTTATCAGATGAGTCTGGTTTACCGGCAAGACGTTTCGCTGACTTCAACCCCGCACCACCACTGGCATGGCTAGAAACCTTTTTTGAAGACCGGTACCAGCATAGTGACTTAGTCCGCTTCGGAGTACCTCCACGATCTAAAGTGGATGCAAAGCTTCGCTTCAGCCTGATTCGCCGCCCAGCTCCTTACAGCCTTACAGAATGGATGTCGCTATCATCACGGGAAAATACTAGCACTCGATGGGACGACGTCATGTTTCAGCTTGCACGCTGGCTCGTCCGTCACCTAAATGATCCCAAACTAATAATTTGGCTATCCAAAAATGGTGGTAAATTAAACGAGCGCTGGCATTGGCTTATACAAGAAAAGCTAACCTTTTTCGCACAGCTAAAAAGCGAGGAAAGAGCTGATGAACTAGACGAAATTCGAGCTAACGCCCCCAACGCGATCCCGACCCCCCTAATGGAAACACTTTGGCGGTTGATGTTGACTGGCCTGATAAAGTCACCGGTGAGCAGTAGCAACCTCTACGAATGGAGATCTAGGCTAAAGCGGGATGGCTTATCTACCAGTCTAAGGCTAGAGCTTCGAAAACTATTATCACCAAGAATTTCTCTCGACGAGCGTCATGTTTGGCCAGGCATCGATGATGAAGTTGAAACTCCTCAGCGACTGAGACAATTGGTAGATTGGGAGCTTGTATTGGCGTCAGGCCATCCGCGCTCCATACTCCGGAATCAAGATGACAAATACTGGAGAGATTCACTTCCGAAACTTATTGATGACTTTCAGAAACTCCTGCTTGACGCGCTAGATTTACTTTCTGAACTAGGCGAAGCAAATGCTCAAAATGATCGTTCTTTCTGGGACTTATCATCAATCAGCCCTCATTGGCAGAATCGAGGATTTCGTGAGTGGGTAGTGCTCATTGAGCTTCTGCGTGATGCATGGCTGGAAGTTCGCCGTGTCAACTCAGCACGTGCAACTCGAATTGCACAGAACTGGTTCCAAATTCCATACCCAACCTTTAAGCGGCTCGCTCTTTTTGCTGCCAGCCAGGAGGACAGCATAAAGCCCGAAGAATGGGCCAATTGGTTGTTAGCAGACGATACGATATGGCTGCCTGAGTTTCACCGAGAAGTCATGCGCCTCTTAGTACTACAGGGCAACCCTCTCTCTCCAAACACCCAAAAATGTTTGGAAATGGCCATCCTGAAGGGTCCTCCACGCGCAGTGTTCGAAGACGAGATCGAGCCAAACAAATGGAAAAACCTTCGGAGGCACGCTACTTGGATCCGACTTGCCAAACTTGAGGCATCTGGACTTCCTCTCGGAGTAAAAGCTCACACTTGGCTCACCGCCGCCAAACAAAAATATCCTGACTGGCGCTTTGAGCTGCATGAGCGAGAAGAATTCCTACGATGGACTAGCGGTACAGGCTCTCCGGATTTTGAAAGCCGTCGCAAAGTCGATATCGCGCCGTCCAAACGCAAGGATTTAGTAACATGGCTGAAACAACCCTTGCCGAAAGACGAGGTGTTCTATGAGGACACATGGCGAGAAACGTGCAGCACTCACTTGCTAAACAGCCTTTTTGCGCTCTGCGATCTAGCCCAAGAGGGAACTTGGCCTGAAGATCGCTGGAGAACAGCTCTCCAAGCTTGGAGTGATAAAGGCAAAGTGAAACGCTCATGGAGATATGCAGCACCACTTGTGCACACCATGCCCAAAAATATTGTTGAGGAGGTGCTGTACAGCATTACTTGGTGGCTAGAGGCCTCATCTAAGACAATCATCGCTCCAGAACCCATCTTTCTAGATCTGTGTGAGCGCATACTGGAGATTCCAGATCAAGATGAAGATGAAGATGAAGATGAAGATGAAGATGAAGATGAAGATGCAGAAAAGCAGCCTGTTTTCAGTGCCATTAACAATCCAATCGGCCGCATTACCCAAGGGTTACTGAATTTATGGCTCAATCAACAACCAAGCGATAACGATAGTCTGCCCGCTAATATCGAGCCATTTTTCACTAAAATATGTAACAGCAATGTAGTTCGATTTCGACCTGGCAGAGTGATATTAGCATCTCATTTGATCCCTTTGTTTCGCGTCGACCGAGTCTGGACGGAAGAGAACCTGCTACCTTTATTCGATTGGAAGAACAGCCCAATCGAAGCAAAAGGATCTTGGGAGGGTTTCTTGTGGTCGCCTCGAATCTACCCTCCGCTCCTGTTGGCATTCAAGTCACAGTTCATCGAAACAGCCCATCACTATGAAGACTTAGGTGAGCATCGCCGTCAATTTGCCGCTTTCTTGACCTTTGTGGCTTTGACCAATCTCGAGGGTTACAGCATGGCAGATTTTCAGTTGGCAGTTGGAGCGCTGCCCCAAGAAGGCCTAAATGAAATTGCACACGCACTCTTGCACGCACTTGAAAGCGCAGAAGAACAACGTGAAGAATACTGGAAAAATCGCATCCAACCCTTCTGGCAGAATATTTGGCCAAAATCAAGTAATCTTGCTTCAAACAGCATTGCAGAAAGTCTATCGAGATTGGCTATAGCATCGAGAGGTGAGTTCCCATCAGCACTTAAGGCAATATACGACTGGCTCTGCCCCATTGAGCATCCCGATTACGTCGTCCATCTTATGGAAGAATCTGGCTTACCGAAACGTTTCCCTGAGGACGCCTTGAAATTTTTAGATGCTCTTATTGATGACCAGCCGTGGGCTTCAAGTGACTTGATTAAGTGTTTGGACGCGATTGAAGAGAACATGCCAAGCCTTAAACAGGATGTCCGGCTCAAGAAGCTTGTTGAATACTCACGACGGCGTAGCCTCTAACAAATTCGTCGTTGGAAATCGTCATTGGCTGGCCCTCCAGCCAATTTCGATTCCTGAAAATATCTACAGCCGTGAACACTTGGGGGCACATTTGGGGGCACCAGCACCGCCATTGAACAAAAAGCTCTAAACATATCAATAAGTTAGGAGCCAAGTTCAATTGACCAAGCGCCATTCTCTTGTCAGCCTCCATACCCAGTCATCTCTAGATAGCCTTCACCAGCGTGACTACCGCTGACGCCGACCGGCCCCTCCCAATAGCGCAAACGCCCCGGATTCCAATAATCGCCAGGCCAGGAGCGGATATCCAGATCCAGCCCGGCCGCGGGCAATTGCAGCTGCCAGACCACCGGCACTTTACCAAAGCGGCTGTCGCGGTATTCGCGCGGCTGCAGGCTGAAGTCATCGGCGCCGAGGCTTCGGGCGCTGCCGTCGGCGGCGACGAGGGTGCCGGTGAAATAGGGTTCGGCGCCGCGGATGCGGAACAGCATCAGGTGGCGGCCGTCGTCCAGGTGCAGTGCCAACCAATCCCAGCCCTCTTGATCGGGCTGCAGGTATTGGCTGCTCCACTCCCGGTCGAACCAGCCCTGCCCGCTTACCTCGAAACGCCGGCCGTCGACTGTCACCTCGCCGTCGATCGCCAGCAGCGGGTAGCTGAAATACATGGAGCCGCCGCCGCTGGCGGATTTGGCGCTGAAGCCGCGCTCGCCGTGCAGCACCGCGGGGAGGCGCGGCTGCAGTTGCAGCCGGTAGGCGAAGTCGTCGCCCTCCACGGCCAGCGACCAGCGGCCCTCCTCATGGCTATCGAGCTGCCAGTGATCGATCCAGGCCGTGAATGGCTGCGCTGTTACGCCGGCCTGGCCGGTGCCGCCCCGGGCGCTGCGGGCCGCGAAGCGGTGATCGCCGGGACGGCTCAGCGCCGCGTGGGCCAGCCAGATTTCGTCGCGGCGCCAGCCCGGTTCCTTGTCCTGCGCTCCATATTGATAGGGCCCAGGCCGCAGACCGATGCGGAACAGCGTCCACTGCACGCCGAAGCGCTCGCCGTCGCTGCTGCGCAGGTTGGCGGTCAGGTACCACCACTCGAGACGGAAATCCCGGTGCGCCCCCATACCCTCCGGCAGGCTGACGGTCATGCCCGGCGCCGCCTGCGTGAAACCTTCCGGCGACTCGCGCAGCGCGGTTAGGGACGCCTCACGGTCGGCGGGTTGTTCGCAGCCGCTCAGCAGCAGCACAAGCAGCAGAAGTAGCCGCCCCGCGCTATTCATTCTTCAGCGTCTCCAGTCGCACCGGGTCGCGCATCAGCGCGCCGACAAAGCCGCCGATCAGCAGGCAGGCCAGCCAGACCTGCAGCCAGAAGCCGGGGTAGAGTTGCAGTGGCAGGGCCCAGCCAAAGGCCGCCGGATTGACCCGCGCCACCAGCACCCAGCCGAGGAAAATCCCTAGCGGGGTCGCCAACAGTCCGAGCAAGCCGGTAATCAGCATGCTGTGGGCGATCAATCGCCGGCGCAGTCGCCGCCGCGGCACGCCATAGACATGCAGCAATGTATAGCTGCGCTGGCGTATGCGGAAAATCACCAAGCCCATCAGCGCCAGTGCCGTGCCGGCGAGGGCCAGCGTCAGGCCGTTCAGCAGCCGGGTCATCTGAAATGTACGCGCAAAGGCGGCGTTGGCCGCGCGCTTCAGTCCCGCCTGATCCCGCAGGCGGCTGCCGGCCAGCCACGGGTATTGCTCGGGCCAGTCCTGCCAGTCGATGCCGCCGGCCCCGTTCAACCCGAGCACAAAGGTCGTGTAGCGCCCGGGCAGTGCGTCCGGCAAGGTCGCGACCGGCACGATAAGCTCGCCCTCGGGGCGGCCGTAGTCGGCGTAGATGCCGATCACTTCGCGCGCCTGCGGCTCGGTGCCGAGGCGGAAGCGGACCTGGTCACCCAGCGCCAGCGACTGGCGCCGGGCCAGCTGCTCGTTGATCAGCACGCCCCGCGCCGCCAGCGCCGGCCAGGGATCGGGCGCGGCGGCGAGGAAGGGCCAGCCGCGCACCAGCGGCGAGGCCGGATCGAGCGCCATTACATCGACCGGCAGCCCGCCGAGCAGGCCGCGGCCGCGCACCATCGGCAGTACCGCCGTCACCCCGGGCAGAGCCTGCAGCCGTCCGCCCCACTCATCGGCCGCGCTCTCCACCAGGGGGCGACCGGGATCGAGGTAGAGATCGCCCCGCAGGCGCTGGTCGAGCCAGCGAGCGAAGGTTGCCTCGAACCCGGCGACCATCGCCTGCACGCCGATCACCGCTGCGATCGCGAACGCCAGTGCCGTCAGCGGCAGCTGCTGCAGCCGGCACAGCGCGCGCATTTCGGCGCAGGACCACTCCAATAGCGGGGCGCCGCTGCCCGATAATTGATCCCGGCAGCGGCGCTCCGCCCGCGCCAGCAGCAGATTGAGCAACGCGGGCAGCAGCAGGCCGGCGCCGACCAGACAGCCAGCGGTGGCGAGGAATATCAGCCAGAGTTTTTCCGCCGCCAGCAGCACGGCCAGCGACGCCAGCATTAGAAACAGCATCGCGATCAGCGCTGCCCGCCAGCGCCGCTCGCCCATCTGTGTCGCGGCCGGCTGCGCAGATCGACGCAGCAACAGCAGATCGACGCAGGCCCAGCCGACGACCAGCGCCAGGATCAGCAGCACGCCCAGCCAGGTTGCTGCCGCGGGCGGGCGCTGCGCCAGGGTGTCCATACCGAAGAGTCCGCTGAGGGTGCCCCGGAATCCGTCGGCCATGGCCGCCGCCAGCCATTCGCCGAACAGGACGCCGAGGCTGGCGCCGGCCAGCGCCAGCAGCAATACCTCCGCGACCAGCGCCAGCCGCAGCCGCGCGGGCCGCACACCGAGCCGCACCAGAATCTCGAGCGTGCGCCGCCGCTGCTCCAGCGCAAAACGATAGACACTGCGCACCAGCAGCGCCGCCACCAGCAGTGCCAGCGCCCCCAACGCATTGAGATTAAACAGGAAGGCTTCCACCAGCGGATCCGGTTCGACGCCGTAATCCTCGATCCGGGCTTTGTAGCCTTCAGGCAGCGGCAATCTGTCGAGCTCGGCTGCCGGCAGCAGAATCTCGAGCGTGGCGCGTCCGACCGATGCCAGTCCGGCGGCTACTGAAATGTCTGACAGCAGCAGTCCCGACGGCAGGCCCTCGACTGCGTCGAGCCGGTAATCGCCGCTGCCGGGCAGCGACAGCTGTTGCCAGCGCGCCAGGTCCGCGGCAGCGCCGAGCAGCGTTGGCCGGTCAAGCCCGGCCAGCAGTTCATCGACGACGCTGATGCCGACGCCGGTGCCGACGCTGTACTGGCGCAGGCAACCGGCAGTGAACGGATCTATACCGACAACGTCCGGCGTATCGGCAAGCGGGAAGCTCACCTGCAGCCGGGGCGATACACAGAGGCCCGCCCGGCGCAGGCGGGCGAAATCCGCCACGTCGACGGGGCGGCCATCGACGCGCACCACGCTCAGGCGCGGTTCCAGCGCGGCCCTGGACTGCTCGACGGCATGCTCAGCCCGGCCAGTCAGTGAGCGGACCCCGCTCCAGAGCATCGCCGCACAGATCAGGATCAGCAGCAAGCCGGCCAGCTGACCCGGATGGCGGCGGTAATGGCTCAGGAAGACACTGCCGAGTCCCATGGGCTCAGGGCTCCCTGCCGCAGTTCCAGGATCCGGTCGCAGCGCCGGGCCAGCTCCGGGTTGTGGGTGACGATCAGGGCGCCGAGCGCCCGCTCGCGGATGGCGTCGAAGAACAGCGGTATCGCGCGCTGGGCAGTCGTCTGATCGAGACTGCCGGTGGGTTCGTCGGCCAGCATCAGTTCCGGCTGCATGGCGAAGGCGCAGGCCAGCGCGGCCCGCTGCCGCTGACCGCCGGAAATCTGATCGGGATAGCGCTGTGCGGTGTCGGCAATATCCAGGCGTTCGAGCAGAGCCTGGCCGCCGTGCTGTTCCAGGCCGGCGAGCCCGGCGCGAAAGGCAATATTGCGGGCCACCGTCAGCGTCGGGATCAGATTGCCGTCCTGAAACAGGGTCGCGATACGGGTGCGGCGCAATGCGGCCCAGTCGCCCTCGCCCAGTTCGGCCTGCTCGCGGCCGAACACGCGCAGCTGACCGCTGTCGGGGCGCAGCAGGCCGTTGAGCAGATTCAGCAGCGTGCTCTTGCCGGAGCCCGAGGGTCCGATAACGGCCACCGCCTCGCCGCGCCGCAGCTCGAGCGACAATCCCCGCAGCACGCCGATCCGCTCGCGGCCGGTGCGGTAGGACATACAGAGATCCCGCGCCTGTATCAGGACATCGTTCATGGCTCCATCGCTTCGGATCGGTCCCCGGTTGAAAGTGACAGGCCGCCAGTTACTGGCTGCCACAGTATAGAGCCAGGCCGGATTGCGGCTTCAGCTCCCGGCTATGCCACAAACGGGAGGCGGCCAGATCATTGTCGGAGTAAGCTTGCACTGTCTATCCACCACAATTGCCAGAATCCTTGCAGGTTCGATTCAGCGCCCAAAAATCGCATTGTCGTCAGGCCAGTTCAGCATGATAGAGAAACTCGAAATACACCACCTGCGAACACTCGACGCCTTGTACAGGTTTGAAAACATATCATCCGCAGCGGAGCACCTCGATCTCTCACAACAGGCGATCAGCCTGCAGCTTAAAAAACTCAGAGAGATTCTCCGCGACCAGCTTTTTGTCCGCACTGGCCACGGCGTCAAACCCACCCCCTATGCAAAACTGATTGAACCTCATATTCACAAGGTACTTAGTCATCTCAACGAAATCCCGCTGCCTGAATCCATCGCGCCCAATCAAATAGCAAGAACCCTGGTGATTTCCGCCACCGACTATACGCAGAGGGTCATCGTCGGGAACTTGATCAAGACGCTGCGACAATCAGCGCCCGGGGTGAAAGTCATTGTCGCCAACATCGAGAGCGTCAATCTGACAAAGAAAATGCAGCAGGGAGAGATTGACCTGGCATTTACTTCCGAAGGATATGTGCCCGAAGGCCTGATCTCCGCGTCATTGTTTACCGAAAAATACCTCTGTGTATCGGCAAACAAAGCGATCAATCTCGATGGCTCCTTATCGCTCGAGCGACTGGTAGAACATGATTTCGTCGTGACATCACCCGGAACCGGCAGCTTCAAGGGATCGGCCGATGCCTGGTTCACACGGCAGGGCCTGCGCCGGAATGTGGTCGTCTCAGTCCCATCTTTCTTCATGGCACAGGAGTACTTGAAACAAACGGACCTGGTCGGCTTTATCCCTTCCCGGCTGCTACCATGTGAGGGGCTGACTGAAATTCCTCTTGAAAAATATCCACCGGGCTATGAAGTCGTAGTGGCGTACCATCCCGGCGCCAGGAGCGATTCCTTCATGGCCTGGCTGCTCGATCTGGTCAGCAAACGGTTTTCCGCGTCAATATAGCGCTGCTTGTATCGGCCACAAGCCCTTCTGTATGGATAACTCAGCTCCGCGCCTCTAACCTGACCCTGCACTTATCGCACCAGATTGTGAGGTTTCCATGAGTATTCAGAACGTCAATCCCGCAGGTCTCTATGACGGCACGCCATCCGGTATGTCGCACGCCAAGGTTGATACAGAAGTTGGGCTGGTATTCGTATCCGGGCAGGTGGATTGGGATAGCAACTACGCGGTGAAAAATACCAGCATAGAAGCACAGACAGAAGGCGCGGCAAAGAATCTGCTGACCGTACTGGAGGCCGCAAATTCATCCGCGGAAAACATCTTGCAACTGCGTGTCTATGTCAGGGGAGAGGTGGCAGAGCATATGGAAAGGATAGTGCCCATCATCGCCGGATATCTGGGCGCAGCCCGGCCCGCAGTGACCGGGATCGGGGTCGCATCTTTGGCAACCCCGGATACTTTGATTGAAATTGAAGCAGTGGCAAAAGTGTCAAAATAGGGACAGCCGGAGGTTGCGCATCGCAATTGCAATTTGATCGCGCCAGCGGGAGTCGCCCTGCCATACGGCCAGGGCGCCACGCCGGTGGATTCCTTTTTTTGTTCAGCCACCTAACAACGCCAAAAGCACTATTAAATCCAGCGCCGCTATCGGGGGCAACATCCTATTCCCAGCCAGCTATTGCGAGCCGGATTCATCTGGATAAAAGGAGCCCGCCGGCCCCGGGAATACCACCGGGCTCTCGAAGCCGTCCTTGCTCACCGAAGCCACGCCGAAGAAATAATTGTCGATCACGATATTCTCCAGCGTGTATGCATCGACATTGCCCACATAGCGGCTGTTGGTCCAGGTGGGTTCGTCGGTCAGGCGCCAGTAGATCTTGTAGCCGGCCAGCAGGCTTTTCTCGCGCTTGTCTGCCGCCTGCCATTTCAGCGTGGTGTTGGGGGAGACGGCGCCCTCGATGCTGACTTTCGCCGGCGGCGCCGGCGCCCTGGACAGGGCGGCCATGGTCAGCGCGTTGAGCGAGGTCAGCTTGGCGGCGTAATCGAAGTTGACGCCCTCGATCACGTCGCCGTAGCGGATGCCATTCTCGGTGCGCAGGTCCTGGTGCTGGCGATTGTAATTCTCGTTGGTTTCCATGATGCGCACGCCGGGATAACCGAGGTCGTTGAACGGGCGATGGTGGCCGCCGCGACCGAAGCGGTCCAGGCGGTAAATCATCATCACGTCCAGGTTGGGGATATGGTTTTCGGCAATCTTGTGCACATAGCGGCCGAGGTTGCGCGAGGGGGAATCGACTTCGCCGCCGGTAAAGCGCCGCATGCGCGCTTCTTCGGCGCTCTCGTTCATGCGGGTGCCTTCCATGAAGACCCGCGCCGTGGTGTTGTTGATAACGCCGTTGATGCCCTCGATATTGCCGATCATGTCATTGTTCAGCACACCGGTGATACGCCAGCCGCCCTTCTGCGCCGCGGCGGCCATGATCTTGCCACCGAAGAGGCCCTGCTCTTCCCCCGACAGGCCGGCGTAGACGATCGAACCGGCAAACTTGTGCTTGCTCAAAACCCGCGCCGCCTCGATGGCACCGGCGAGACCGGAGGCATTGTCATTCGCGCCGGGCGAGTCCGACGTGGAGTCCATGACATCGGACACGCGCGAGTCGATATCGCCGGACATGATCACATAGCGCCCGGGATCCACGGTGCCCCGCTGAACAGCGATCACGTTGACCACCTCGGTGCGCTCGGGGATACGCTGCTCGCCCTCAATAAAATCGGACTGGTAATAGACTTCCAGGCAGCCATCGCAGGCCGCGCTGATCCGCTTGAACTCCTCGTAAACCCAGCGCCGCGCGGCACCGATACCGCGCGTGTCGGACTCGGTTTCCGACAATGTGTGGCGGGTGCCGAAGCCCACCAGGGTGCGGATATCCTGCTCAATGCGGTCCGCGGAGACATCCCGCCGGATCTCTTCCAGCAGCGCCGCATCGGCATTTGGCTGTGACAGGGCGGGCGCGGCCGCGAGGGTGAGCAGAACCGTGGGAATCAGGGCGAAACGGGGCAAGGTGGACCTCCAGGCGGGCAGTGTTATGCATGTTATGGGGGGCACATGCTAACGCAGATCGACGTGATGATCCTGCCCGTTGGAACCCCGCTTCGCGATCAGGCGTACAGCGAATCCCGGTAGCTGCCAGCCCTCTGCGCCCCGTGCCGGCCCAGCTCCAGGCGCTTCCAGAACTTCTCGTGGAAGTAATAGGCCACCGTATTGCACAGCGGCTCCACCAGCGCCAGCGCGCTGCCGACCAGGATATCGCCGGTCATCAGGAAGCCGACCGCGAAGGCGACGGTCATATGGACTATGGCAAAGCTGATGGTCTTTAACATGGTGCTGCCCCACGTTGCTGGTTGCGATGCGGAATTATTGCGAATCATTCTCACCTGGAGAAATGATCAAAATTTGTCGGCTTAATTGTCCACCGCTATCGATAGTGCCGGTGCGGTATTGCCAAGTACGCCGCGCGCCCTGGCGCCCGCTTCCGCGCGGGATTGTGCCGTAGCCCACAGATACGCCATCTCGAGAGACATCAAAAGGCAAAATTCACACCGAGAGGCTTTACAGGAAAATCCCACCTGACTAACCTCCCTATCACTTTTGGTCTAGCCACTTTTGATATTGGACAACCAAAAGTGTCACCCCGGTGCCGCGCGGTACGTCGGCCCGCCAGTCGGGGGAATGCAGTTCAGCGATGATGATCAGCCGGCTGTGCTTTTCCCGCGGTCCCGGCCGCAGTGACTGATTGTCGAATCCATCCAACAACGAATAAGAACGCGGATAGACACATGAAAACCAAAGTAAAAATTCCGGCAGCGCTCGGGGCGCTGCTGGGCGGATTGCTAATGTCGGCCTCGACGTCGGCGCAACCGGTGGGCTTCGCCTCGCAGAACGGCGGCACCACCGGCGGTGCGGGCGGTGCCGTCGTCTACGCGACCTCCGGCACGGAGATTCACGCGGCCCTGTGCAACCGCGCCGCCAGCGACACGCCGATCGTCATCCAGGTCGAAGGCACCATCAATCACGGCAATACCAGCAAGGTCTCTGGTGCCAGCTGCAATACCGCCGAGGACAAGATCGAGATCAAGGATGTCAGCAATGTCTCGATCATCGGCGTCGGCAGCGGCGCGCTGTTCGACGAGCTGGGCATCCATATCCGCAACGCCTCCAACATCATTCTGCAGAACCTGCATGTGCGGAACGTGAAGAAATCCGGCTCGCCGACTTCCAACGGCGGCGATGCCATCGGCATGGAGAGCGACGTGTTCAATGTGTGGGTGGACCACGTCACGCTCGAGGCCTCCGGCGGTGAGAGCGACGGCTACGACGGCCTGTTCGATATGAAGGCCACGACCCAGTACGTCACCCTGTCCTACAGCATACTGCGCGGATCGGACCGCGGCGGCCTGGTCGGTTCCAGCGACAGCGACGACACCAACGGTCCCGTGACCTACCACCACAACCTGTTCGAGAACCTGAAGTCGCGGGTGCCGCTGCTGCGCCACGCCACCGCGCATGCATTCAACAACCACTACCGCGGCATCAGGGATTCCGGTATGAATCCGCGCATCGGCGGACGCATTCGGGCGGACAACAATTACTTCGAGGACTCCAAGGACGTACTGGGCACCTTCTACACCAACGACATGGGCTATTGGGATGTAAACGGCAATATCTTTTCCAATATCACCTGGACGGCGGACGGCGATGACAACCACCCGGCCGGCCCCAATCCCGTGTCGACCACCTCCATCAGCATTCCCTATTCGTACCCGCTGGACGATGCCGGCTGCGTGCCGCAGATAGTGCTGGCCACGGCGGGCGCCAACAAAGGTCTGCTGGTATCCGACGGCAACTGCCAGAGCCAGGGCGGATCCTCTTCGGGGGGCAGCTCATCCGGCAGCTCCAGCTCATCTTCGAGCGGTGGCTCCTCGTCAGGAGGTTCCAGCAGTTCCGGTGGCGAGCCCGGTGAACTGGGTCCGAACCTGGCGCTCGGCGGCGGCGCCGATGGCAGCAGCAAGGGCGGCGGCAGCAGCTACGGCAATGTGATCGACGGCGACCTGCAGAGCTACTGGCAACCGGGCTCGGCCAGCGGCGAGCGCATCTCGGTGAAAGATTTCGGCGGCAACTTCAACACGGTGATCATCCGCGAAATCGGCAGCGCGGTGCAGAGCTGGCGCCTGATCAACCACGACAACGGTCAGGAGCTGGCATCCGGCACCGGCATAGGCGCGGCCATGCAGGTCTATCTCGGCGACGTCAGCATGGACAAGCTCAACCTGACGATCGACAGCGCCAGCGGCGCGCCGCAGATCGCCGAGTTCGAGGTCTACAACGCGACCGGTGACGGTTCCTCTTCAGGGGGCTCTGGCAGCTCAGGCGGCTCTTCTTCTGGAGGGTCGTCTTCTGGAGGATCGTCTTCCGGCGGTTCCAGCGGTGGCGGCACTAGCGCGACCATCACGCTGCAGGAAAACGCCAGCGGCTACTGTTCGGTAGATGGCGCGGTGGAGAATGAACACGCCGGTTACACCGGCAGCGGCTATGCCAATACCGACAACGCCAGCGGCACCGGCGTCGAGTGGTCCCTGTCCGCACCTGCGGCCGGCGTCTACACCCTGCAGTGGCGCTTCGCCAACGGCGGCGGCGACAGACCCGCCAACGTGCTGGTGAACGGCGGCCAGGTGGCCGGCATCACCATGCCCGACACCGGTGCCTGGACCGGCTACGCCGACAGCGGCACGGTGGACGTGGGCCTCGCCGCCGGAACCAACCGGTTGCGCCTGCAGGCCAGCGGCAGCTCGGGCCTGGCCAATATCGACAACCTGTCCGTGACCGGCATAGACCCGGCGGCGGGCAGCTGCAACTAGCGACGCAGTAACCATCCTATCTCACAGGATCGAGAGGCGCCCCGCGGGGCGCCTTCTTCGTTTGGCCCTCACCTGCCTTATATCCCTTAACTCCCCCACCGTTTCACCTTCCCATGGGCAGCATTACCAATTTCTATTCCCGGTTGAATATGTCTGACCAATCTGCTTAGATTGCCAAACCACAAGGTTTACAAAGCTGAGACTCTGGGTACTCGAGCTCGATAACAATAACTAGCGATGACGTAGAGAGGATCAACCATGAAAGCCTGGCACAGCACCGCGGCCTCCCTTTTTCTACTCAGCTGCCTGACCGCCTGTGGCGGCGGCGGCGCCGATTCGGACAACGAGGGCGATGTCGTCAACACGCCGCCCGCCAGTTCTGCCTCTGATGGGGGCTCATCCAGCGGAGGCTCATCCAGCGGAGGATCGTCGGGTGGCGGTTCTTCCAGCGGCGGCTCCTCCGGCGGCGCAAGTGAAGGGCCAATCCTGAGTGAGAGCTTTGGCGACGACCAGTTCGCCAATATGGACCGCAACGACAACATCACCCTGTTCAGCCCCGACTACAAAGCGGTTGCGGCAGTGAACGGTGACGAGTGGCCATCTTTCTACTATCCCACCTGCTGCTTCTTTGACGACGCTTCCGTTGCCGGCGACGGCTATATCGATGACCTGGCAGACCGCCTGGGACTGAAGAACGACAGCGGCAATCCGGCCCTGCTGATCCACAATGCGCGCTTCGCCATCGGCCAGACCAAGCCCGACAACAGCGCCTCGGACCCCAAAATCAACTCGACCACTTCCGATGACCTGACCACCTGGGGCGAGCTGGACCTGAGCCAGAGCTACCGCGTTTCCTTCTGCGTGAAGGAAGCCGATGGTTCGGGCCTGATGCAGATCTATGTGGACAACAACAGCACCGGCGAGGCCAACTCCTTCCACGGCGGCGGCAGCCGCGGTTCGCGCATTTTCAACGTGAACGCCAATCTGCTGGTGCCCGGTCAGCGCGTGGAGGTCAACATTCCCGGCAATACCCTGGTGGCCGGTGAAGTGCTGGACTCCCGTCCGGAGCTGGTGGGCACCGCCACATCCTTCCTGCAGTTCCGCGCCGACAGCTCGGCCACGGTGATGATCGACGACTTACTGATCGAAGCTCAGAGCGAGAACGGCCAGGCGGCGCTGCCGGCCTGTAACGTCTTTGCCCCGGCGAGCCCACCCGCAACTCCGGAAGCCCCGAGCGTCAGCGGCGGCGACGCTAGTATCCGCGTTACCTGGAATGGCATCGTCGGTGCGTTGCAATACGACCTTGCCTACGGTAATGAGAACGACGTTACCAAGGCGACCCCGTTAGAAGACGTCAGCTCACCACATACGCTCGAAGGACTAACTAACGACACCCCTTATTTCGTATTCCTGCGGGTCAGGAACGCCGCCGGCTGGAGTGATTGGAGTGAGGCGGGTACCGCCACCCCGGAAGCGCCGCCGGCGCCGGTGGGCGACAGCTGTGCGCCCACCACCCAGGTGGACACGGCCATTCCCTGGAGTGTCTACGACGGCTGCCTGTCCCCGAGCGAAAACGGCTCAGTGGTTTACGACACCTCGGTACAGGGAACTTTCGATTTTGGCAGCTCCGATCCGACGCTGTTTACGGCGGTCACCAGTGCCGAAAATGAAAAGCTCGGCACCGCCCTGCTCGATACCACCGCGGATGCCGCATACAAGAGCCGCGGTGAAATTGCCGATATTTTTGCCGCGGGTTATCCGAAGCACTTCACCGCAATCGCGCGCATCAAAGCCGCCGATCCGGCACAGCGCGGCTTCGAAATGCAGACCTATTTCGCGGAAGCCAGCAAGCGCGTGAATATGATGCTGCGCCCGGACCAGGGCGAAGAGCTCGGCCGCATTCACCTGGAGAAGTTCACCGACGGCACCGAGGATGTGAAGGCCGAGGCACCGCTGCAGGACGGCGACTTCCATATCTACCATATCGCCTTCACGATGACCGACGCCGACACCCTAACGGCCAAGGTCTACATCGACGGCAATGACGCACCGGTGATCGACGTGACCAGCACCGGCCGGGATGCCGGCGGTGAAAACAAATTCAGGGTCGGAGAAGACTCAAGCTCGGCGCACCTGGCGGAAGTGGACTGGATTGTCTGGACCACCGACGCCGCCACCGCTGCCAAGGCCCCGTCCGAACTGGTCGACCAGCTGCCCGACACCATCGGCGAACTGGGCGCCTATGCGGCCGGCGCCGAAGCCTGGACCGGCGCGGCGCTGGATCTCGGCGGCGAAAGCGGTACCGCGCCCTCCGGTTCGGTACTGCTGAACGAAGCGGACAAGGTCACCATTGCCGCCGCCGGCGGCAGCGTAAGCTCGGATTCCGTGCGCAAGTTCTTCGCCTACCGCGAGGTGTCCGGCAACTTCACGTTCACCGCGCGGCTGAAATCCGTGACCACCACCGATGGCAGTCCGTTTGTGACCAGCAGCAACAGCTACCGCTTCGGCGTCGCGGTGATGGAGAGCGTGACTCCCGCAGCTTCCTTTCAGGAGGTGGGCCGCTTCGCCACCATCGACTACTGGGTAAGTGAGACCGCCACGCCCGCCTTCGATGGCTCGCGCGCGCACAAGCTGGATGTCGGCGACACCGCGGAATCCAAGCGCTCGCGCTCCAGCGCCGCACTCGCCATCGGCGACTACCTGCGTATCCAGATAGTCGACGAAGCGGGCACCCCGCGCGTGATCCGCTCGGCCGCGCCCGCGGACTTCCCCAACGACTTCACCCAATTGAACAGTTCGGCCTTTAAGGATGAGGGCAGCGTTGGTTTCCCCTCCAGCTGGTTTGTGGGCGTCTACGGCGCGCCGGGAGACGACCTGACGCTGGAGTTCGATGAAATCACCATTACCCAGGACTAATAACACGGGCTGCGAGCCGCCGGCTGGAAATACGCTCCAGCCGGCAAGGTGCGCCCGAATATGGATGGGAGAAAAAAGACAATGAAACATCACAGCAAAAAAATCCTGCCGCTGGCCATTGCCCTGGCCAGCCTGCAGGCACTCGCCCAGGAAGAACAGCAGGAAAGTCAGAGCGACGCAGCGATGGAAGAGGTCTACGTCGAGGGCGTGCGCAGTGCCGATATCAATGCCCGCGCCGCCGAGCGCGACAAGGACAACTTCAGCTCCATCGTCACCCAGGATGACGCCGGCAACTTTTCCGACCAGAACGTGGCGGAACTGCTGCAGCGCATGCCCGGCATCACACTGCAGAAGAGCGAGGGCGAGGGCAAGTTCGTCTCCCTGCGCGGCCTGGGCCCGGGCCTGGTCAGCGTGACGATGGACGGCGGCACCATGGCCAACGCCGGTGGCGGCGCCAACGAGACACTGGAGGACCGCGCCTTCTCCCTCGACAGTCTGCCTTCCGACGTCTTGCAGTCCATCGAGGTGAACAAGTCCCTGACCCCGGACATGAACCTGGATGCGATCGGTGGCTCCATCAACGTCAAGACCCTGTCGGCACTGGATCGCGGCCAGAACACCTTCAAGATCAACGCGCAGAATTACTACCAGGATCAGGCCGAGGACAACTCGCCCAAGTTCACGCTGCAGGGTACCAACCTGTTCCTGAATGACACGCTTGGCGTGGCCTACACCGCTTCCTGGGAGAAACGTGTCACCCAGGGCTACGAGACCCGGCATCATGCCGACACGCTGCCGACCTTTGTCACCGTCGGCGACAAGACCATGCTGATTCCATGGGAGTTCGAGACCCGGCAGGAAAACGCCGAACGCGAACGCCTGGCGGCCTTGCTCAATCTGGAGTACCAGCCCGACGACGAAAGCCGCTATCACCTGAAATTCAACCACACCAGCTATTCGGATGAAGATATCGCCCTGCGCGAGTACTACCGCTTCAACTACGACGACTCCGACGATGTGGCCTTCCTGAATCCGAACGGTAATGTATTCGGCGGCGGCAGTGTGGATCTGCAACAGCAGTTCTTTATCCAGGAATCGGAAGTGACCACCAACACCCTGGCGCTCGGCGGCGAAAATCGCTTCGGCAAAGGTTGGGAACTGGATTACGAGCTGGTGACGTCCCGCAGCGAAAATGAAAAGCCGGACGGTCGCCGGGTGCAGTTCCGCCTGCGCGAGCTGAACGCGCTGGGCCAGTCCGACGAGGGTTATCTGAACGGGCAAATCATTTCCGGGCCGCAGCTCACCGAGCTGGCGGACAGCGGCAGCATTACCAGCGGCGCCATTTCCGGCGCGAACGGCTATCAGTACGGCAGTGCGGCCCAGCCCAACCTGGGTTATGACAATCTGTTCCTGGAGGAAAGCCTGCGTGAAGACGCCGTGGACCAGTTCGGGCTGAACCTGCGCAGGGATTGGGCCGAGGGCGGCCCGCTCAATTACGTCAAGGGCGGCATCAGGGTCCAGCAGCGGGAGCGCAGCAACGACAAGAACCGCGCTAGCATCGTGCCCTTCGATCGCAGCGTGGCCGGCTGTAATGGCGATGCGCTCTGTCAGGAATTGGCGGGTGCCCGACTGGGCGATTTCGAAAACTATATTCCCGAAAACGCCAACTTCGACCACGCCTTTATCACTCAGCGCGAAGCGGAACGCCTGATTGCCGCCACCCGCGCCATCGGCGACAACTACGACCCGGAACAGCAGGAGCTGGATTCCACCAAGCTGGACTACGAGCTGAGCGAAGACACCTCCGCCGCCTACCTGATGGCGGAGTTCCAGGTACTGGACAATGCCACCCTGATCGCCGGCGCCCGCTACGAGAGCACCCAGTTCGAATCCACCGGCTATATGGCGCTGCGCAACGACCGCAACGAGGACCCCAACGGGCTGACGTCGCTCGACATTGCGCTGCCACTGGAGGAGATCGGCAACAAGTACGACAACTTCCTGCCGGCGCTGCACTACCGCCACGAGCTGAGTGAAAAGCTGCTTGGCCGCGCCGCCCTGTGGACCAGCTTCAGCCGCCCGGACTTCGGCAAGAGCCGCGCCTTTTTCGAGGTCACCGACCGGGTTGTGTTCTGCAATACGGATCCGAACTTTGACCCGGCGGATTTCGAGAACAAGACGCTCTGCGGCGACGATCCCGCGGATATCACACCGGACAATGGCCAGGACCTGGACTATCAGGCGCAGTTTCTGGCGATGGCCGCGGACAATTCCGTGCGCATCGGCAACCCTGACCTGGATCCGATGCGGGCCACCAACCTGGACCTGTCGCTGAGCTACTACGGCGAGGACACTTTCCTCGAGGGTGCGCTCTTCTACAAGGATATCAGCGACTTTATCGTCGATGCTTCCGGAGTGGATATCGCCATCAGTGATCTGCCGTTCCGCCTGCCGGTGGAACAGGTGACCATGTTCCAGATCCCCGCCGACCTTATGCTCAGCAATGCCAACACCTATCTAAATGGTGAAAGCGCGTCCGTGTACGGTGCCGAACTGAGTTACAGCCAGTACTTCGACGGCTATTGGGAGGCGCATCCGGTAGGCCGTTGGCTGGACAACCTCTTTATCCAGTCCAACCTGACCGTGCAGAAGAGCGACGGCAAGGTGGGCGATACCGTGCGCGAGGACAGCATTCGCTTGCCGGAGCAGGCAGACCTGGCCGCCAACCTGACCCTCGGCTGGGAGAACGACGATCTGTCCGTGCGCTTTATCGCCAACTACACCGGCGAAATCCTCAAGCGCATCGGCAGCTGTACCGCCGCAGACAAGGCTGCGGACGCCCTGTCCGGACTGCCGACCCAGTGTCAGGCCTGGGCCGACATCTACCAGGATGAAGCGGTGACCTTCGACGTGAAGGCCACTTACCGGGTGATGGACGGCGTACGGGTTTACCTGGATGCCATCAATATTACCGACAGTGTCGGCCAGTACTATTTCGTCGGCAACGGCTATTCTGGTGGCCGCATGCTGTTCGATGTCGAGCAGTACGGCCCCGGTTACCAGCTCGGCCTGTCAGTCGATTTCTAAACCAGCAGTTAATGCGCATCATCATGCCCTAGCCTTATGCCCCGCCTCGCGGGGCCTTTTTTTGGTCGATGACCGCGCAATTTTTTCTTACCGCGCCTCAGTGGCTCTGTTGAGGATTACTCGATGACGTATCGGATGTACGCCCTGGCTGCGCTCAGCAGCTTCGCCCTGCTCCTTTCTGCCTGCGGTGGCGGCTCGGGTTCCGGCAATACCATTCCGCCGGCAAATGCCGGATCTCCCAGCAGTTCGTCTTCCGGCGGATCCACTTCCAGCGGCTCTTCGTCTGGCGGCTCGACGTCGTCGGGAGGCAGCACCTCCTCGGGTGGCGGCTCGTCTTCCGGCGGTGAGGCAGGTATCAGCGAGGCCTGCCGCTCACTGGCCACCGATCCGAACGTGAACTGGCGAGATTCTGCAGAGCTGGATACCGACCAGGAAATCGTCGAGTGCCTGTGGCAAACCCTGGGCCGCGCGGTCGGCTACGGCGAGAATGCGAGTGGCGGTTACGATCCGGACGGCAACAGCAAGCTGACCGTTATCAGCAAGAGCGGCAGTACGTCGGTTGAGCAGCAGATTGTCGATGCGATTAACGGCGATGCCCACAACTGGATAGTATTCGACAAGTTCGACTTCGCCGAAGAAAGCGAAGTCGCCCTGTATCGCAACTATTGCGATGCAGCGTCGGTCCAGAACGCCATCGGCGGCACCGAGGCGCAGTGCCTCGACTATCGCCAGTGGTGCGAGACCAACGGCTATACTGCGGAAAGCGCCTGCCTGGCGGAGTTTTTCAACAAGCGCCTGAACGATGGCAATCTGCCGATCCGCAATCCGCTGATCGGCAGCAACAAGACCATCGACGGCCGCCTCAGCAAGGCCTATTTCCGTTTCAGCGGCTTTGCCATAGGCACCGACAGCAACGGCTCCGACAATGTGGTCCTCACCCACCTGGACTTTCGCGGTGCCGGCCACACCGAAGACCACGGTCTCGACCCGGATATGATCCGCGCCACCAGCGGCTCGCAAGATCTCTGGATTCACAAGAATACCTTTGAGTTCACCGGCGACTCCGCGTTCGACATCAAACGCGGCGCCCACCATGTCACCATGTCCTTCAACCGCCTGCTGGACGTGAAACGGGCGAGCCTGCACGGCTCGAGCGACGACCGCGCGGAGAACGCGAATATCCGCACGACGATGCACCACAATGCCTTCGTCACCCGCGATGCCCTTTACGATACCTTCGGCAGTGGCGGTCGGCGGGTGCCGCTGATTCGCCGCGGCAGTTCGCATATGTTCAACAACCTGTTTATGAATTACCGCCGCGAGCTGCTGAGCCTGCGCGTCGGCGCCAGTGTCCTGTGGCAGGACAATATGCTGCTGGTGAACAAGGGCATCGGCACCGATTCGCTGGACTACCTGCAAGCCAACCTGGTGACCGACATAGATGGCGGTAACTTCCGCGTCGAGGGCACGCGCATCTGGCTGGCGGACGCCGCCTGCAACCTGGACGCCGCCGACTTCCGCGACCTCACCGCCGCCAGCGGCGCAGTGGCGGATCTGCCGGCGGACTATTCCCAGGATTCGCGGGATACGATCACCGCACAGAAAATCGCCGCCGGACAGGCGCTGGCGGACTACATCAGCGCAACCGCGGGTACCGGGGGCGAAATGCCCTTCAATTCACCGCTGGCGAACGACCAGGACTATGTGCTCGGTCTGGGCAAGGTCGCCTGTCAGTAGTTCGGAATTATCTTGTAGGAGCGGTGGGGCGGCCATCCGCCCATGGCCGCGATCGATCCATCCGTTAATCGCGGAGTGATCGCGGCCATGGGCCGCTCCTACAAGGACGTAAATCACTGAGGTCCGTAAATGAGAAAATGGCTTTGCTTACTACCGCTATTTATCTCGACACTGGCGCAGGCGCAGGCGCAGGCGCAGGCGCAGACCATTTTTATGGCCGGCGACTCCACCATGTCCATCAAGGAAGTCAAAGACTACCCGGAGACCGGCTGGGGCGTGCCCTTTGCCACCTTCTTCGGCGACGGCGTCAAAGTCGATAACAGGGCCAGGAACGGCCGCAGCACCCGCACTTTTATCGAGGAGGGTCGCTGGCAGGGCATCGAGAAGGCACTGCGCCCCGGCGACTATGTCATTATCCAGTTCGGCCACAACGACGAGGTCGAACACAAGACCGACCGCTATACGACGCCGGGCCAGTACAAGGCCAACCTGAGCCGTTTTATTCGCGAGAGCCGCGCCCGGGGGGCCAGGCCATTGCTGATGACCCCGGTCACCCGCCGCTATTTCGACGAGGAAGGCAAGGTGAAGCACACCCACCCCTACGCCGCGCTGGCGAGGGAAGTGGCCGCGGCCGAGAAGGTGGACTTTATCGATATGGAGGCCATCTCCCGCGACTACTTCCAGTCCCAGGGTGACGAGGCCTCGGCGCTGCGCTTTATGCATATCCCGCCGGACACCCATCCCAATTATCCAAATGGCGTGCGCGACGATACCCACTTCAATCAGTTGGGTGCGCGGGAAGTGGCGCAGCTGGTATTGAGGGAGCTGCGGAAAATGGAGCATCCGCTGGCCGGTAAACTGCGTGAGCCGGATCCGAAGCATTTGACTTTGAAATACTGAAAAACCCCTGTAGGAGCGGCCGTTGGCCGCGATCGGACTGCCCGAATCCTCCGGCATCAATCGCGGCCATGGGCGGATGGCCGCCCCGCCGCTCCTACAAGGGGGCAACAACAGAATCAGAGAAATCCGTAATGCGATACCTGCTCACTGCCGTTCTGGCAGTATTTTTCCACTCCGCAACAGCCGCCCTTGGCTACCAGGCCATTGTCGATCCCAACGGGGCTGCAGAATCCGGGCAAGAAATTTACCGGTCCATTGGCGCGGCGCTCGAGGCCGCGCCACCTTCGGCGGAAAAGCCATATGTGATATTTATCCGCAACGGCCACTACCGGGAAAAACTGACCGTCGACAAACCCAACATCACGCTGCTGGGGGAGGACCGGGACAAGACGGTGATCCGCTACGACGCCTATGCCGGCCAGAAGATGCCGGGTTCGGAGGAGACCTGGGGTACCTTCCGCTCCGCGACGCTGACGGTGCTGGCGCCCGACTTCCGCGCTGAAAATCTAACCCTGGAGAACAGCTTCGATTTCCTCGCCAACGACGCCCGCGACCGCAGGGCGACGGAGAAAATCCGCGGCACCCAGGCGGTGGCGCTGGCCCTGGACGGTGAGGCCGACCGCGCCGCCTTCCGCAATGTGAGACTCTCCGGCTACCAGGACACGCTGTATGCCAACCGCGGCCGCAGCTACTTTCTGCACAGCGTCATCGAGGGCAATGTGGACTTCATCTTCGGCGCCGGCACGGCGCTGTTCGAGCACAGCGATATCGTCAGCCGCCGGCGCGCGACAAAGGTCAGCCCGTCCGGCTACGTGACCGCACCCAGCACCAATATCGGCAACCCCTACGGCTTGGTATTCCTCAACTGCCGGCTGCTGAGGGAACCGGGTGTGCCCGTCAGTTCGGTTCCCCTCGGCCGGCCCTGGCATCCCACGACGACCTTTGCGGACGGCCGCTATGCGGATCCCGATGCAATCGGTGCGAGCATCTTTATCGAAACCTATATGGACGACCATATCAGCCGGGACGGCTGGGCCTCGATGCGCGGCACCAGCCGCGACGGCAGCAAGAGCATGATGTTCGAGCCGGAGGACACGCGCTTTTTTGAATACCGCAGCCGCGGCCCGGGCGCCGCGGTCAGTGCCCGGCGGCGCCAGTTGAGCGAAGTGAAGGCCGCAAGATATACGCGGGAAAAAATCCTCGACGACTGGATGCCGACTTTTATCGACAACTAGGAGCAACCAAAAGCAGGAGCGGCCGTTGGTCGCGATCGGCGGGCCTGCGGCCCGCCAAGCCGTGCCATCGCTATCAGCCGCTATAGGTCACTTTCCAGATGCGCCCGTAGCGGTCGTCGGCGATATAGAGGGCACCGTCGGGGCCCTGGGCCAGGCCGGTGGGGCGGTAGTTGGAATCCTCACCGCGGAAACCGTCGGCGAACACCTTCCATTCACCGCTGACTTGGCCGGCACCGTTCATCGGTACGAACACCACGTTGAAGCCGGCCTGCGGCAGCGGCGCGCGGTTCCAGGAGCCGTGGAAGGCGATAAAGGCACCGTGGCGATATTCGGCCGGAAACTTGTCGGCGGTGTAGAAGATCAGGTCATTGGGCGCCCAGTGGGCGGGGAGGCCAAGCAGCGGCTCGGGATATTTCCCCGCAGCGGCGCGCTTGCGGCCATCGCCGCCATATTCCGGTGCGACCATGCGCGCCTTCGCCATCGGATCCCAGTAGGTGTAGGGCCAGCCGTAGTCGCCACCGGGCGTCGCCCGATGGAATTCCTCCGCGGGCAGCTCCGCATTCTGCGCGTCGTTGTAGTACTTGGGAAACAGCTGTGAAAGCTGGTCGCGGCCGTGGCTGGCGAAATAGAGTGCGCCGGCACTGTGGTTCCAGTCCATCGCCAGACCGTTGCGGATTCCGGTGGCATAGCGCTCGCCATCGACACCGTGGCGCTGACCCGGCTTGTCGTCGGCAAAGCGCCAGATGCCGGACTGCGATTCCAGCTGCGGACAGGGCTCGAGGCCCGGGCTGCCGGGCGTGCGCGCCTGCTTCTGGCAGGCATTGGATGGCGCACCCACGGTTACATACATATTGCCCTTGCCGTCGAAGGTCATCGGCTTGGTGGCGTGCTGTGACTGGGGCGCGAAGCCGGACACGATGGTCTGGGGTGCGGCGCCCGGCACCGGCATTGCGGCCAGCGGAACGCGTTTCACTTCCGTATCAGAGCTGAAATACAGGTGGCCGTCGTGAATCGCCAGCCCGGTGCCGGAGCCCTCGCCGAAATATTCACGCTGGTCGGCACTGCCGTCGCCGTCGCTATCCACCAGCGCCACTAAGCCGTGGCCCTGTTCCGGTCGCATCAGCGAGGCGTAGACGACGCCGTTATCGGCTACCGCCAGGTGGCGCGTCGCGCCCAGCTGGTCTGCGAACACCGTCGCGGTAAACCCTTGCGGCAGGCTGATTTCGGCACGAACGGCCGCGGACACTGAAAATGCCGCGGCGGCGATAAACAGGGAAAAACGCATAATCGGTTCCTCTCAACAATTTATCGCCACCCTAACCGCTTGCGGCCGCCTTGCCAATCTATTCGATCAAGCCCAGCGCGCGCGGCAGGTATTCACTGATCGCCGGGACATAGGTCACCAGAATCAGCACCAGGAACATCATCGCGTACATCGGCAGCAGCGGCCGGATCAGGCTGGTGATGGAGGTCTTGGAGATGCTGGCGCCGACGAACAGCACGCTGCCCACCGGCGGCGTGCACAGGCCGATGCACAGGTTCAGGATCATCACAATGCCGAACTGCAGCGGCGACATGCCCAGCTCAGTCACCACCGGCAGGAATATCGGCGTGAAGATCAGTACCGCCGGCGTCATGTCCATAAAGGCACCAACGGCGAGCAGTATCAAGTTGATGGTCAGCAGTATCAGCAGCGGGTTGTCGCTGATGGTGATCAGCGCCTGGCTGATGGTCTGCGGGATATTCTCGTAGGACAGAATCCAGGACATGGCCGAGGAAGCGGCGATCAGGAACATCACGATCGCCGTGGTCTCCACCGATTTGACCAGAATGCCCGGCAGCTGGTCGAGCTTGACCTCGCGATAGATCAATACCGACAGCAGCAGCGAATAGAGCACCGCGATGGCACTGGCCTCGGTGGCGGTAAAGAAGCCGCTGATAATGCCGCCGATCACCAGCACCACCAGGAACAGGCTGGGAATCGCATCGAAGGTTTTCTGCAACGCCTCGCGCCAGGGGGTCACTGCGCCCACCGGGTAGCCCTTGGCCTTGGCCCAGATACCGCAGACGATCATCAGCCCCAGGGCCAGCAGCAGTCCCGGCAGGTAACCGGCGATAAACAGCGCGGCAATCGACACGCCACCGCTGGCGAGAGAAAACACGATCAGGATATTGCTCGGCGGAATCAGCAGACCGGTGGTCGACGAGGCGACGGTCACCGCGGTATTAAAATTCTTGTCATAACCCTCCTTGTTCATCGACGGAATCATAAAACCGCCGATGGCAGAGGTGGCCGCGACTGCGGAACCGGAGATGGAACCGAACAGTGTGCAGCTGATGATGTTCACGAACGCCAGCCCGCCCGGCAGCATGCCCACCAGCACCCGCGCGAACGCGATGATGCGCCGGGCGATACCGCCGCTGCCCATCAGCATGCCGGACAGGATAAAGAACGGGATCGCCAGCAGCGCAAAGCTGTCGATACCGGTGGCCATGCGCTGTGCCATGGTGATCAGCGCGGGCAGCGGGTCTATCGTGACCAGCATGGTCAGCAGCGTGGCGATACCGATACTGACGGAGATGGGGACATGCAAGGCGAGCAGAATCAGAAAACTGATCAGCAGTACGGCGACAGAAATTTCCATGTTGATCTCCTACCACTAACCTTGGGCTGACGCCATTTCTGTTGACTCTGCGCTGTCGTGCGCGGCCGGAATTTCGCCGCGCAAAACCTGCAGCAGCTGATCGATGCTGAAAATGCAGATGAGTGTGCCGGACAGGGGAATTACACTGTATACGAAACCCATGGGAATGCTCAGCGCGGCGGAAAGCTGATTCAGTTCGAAGGTGAGCATGACCAGCTGTATACCGCCGAATACCATGGTGGCGGCCGCAAAGGCGAAGCACAGGGAAATAGTCAGCAGCTGTACTTTTTTGCGCAGACCTTCCGGCAGCGCATTGGTCAGCAGATCGATGCCGAGATGGGATTTCTTGCGATAGGCGTAGGCCGCGCCGAGGATGCCGATCCACACCAGCAGATAACGCGCCAGCTCTTCCGTATAGGAACTGGGATTCATCGGCAGGAAACGGGTGAGTATCTGCCAGGTGACGTCCAGCACCATCAGTGCCAGCAGACTGCCGAGCACAAGCTCCAGCAGCCGGTCTATTCGCTTCATGATCATTGCAGCGTTACCTTTTTATATTTATTTGGTATTCGCGTTCTTGTGATTTCTGTAGGAGCGGCCCATGGCCGCGATCAATGGTTGAGAATCCTTCGAATATCGATCGCGGCCACCGGCGGTGGCCGCCCCGCCGCTCTTACAGTGTTATTTTTTATTGAATCAGCGCTATCTGCGCCAGCAGCTCGCCGACTTCGGTACCCTGATAACTGGCGTGCAGCGGCTGCACCGCGTCGATAAACGGCTGCTTGTCCGGGTAGATCACCTGCACCCCGGCGGCCTCGACCGCGGCGAGGGATTCGCGCGTGGATTCCTGCCACAGGGTGCGCTGGTAGGCGACCGCCTCCTCCACCGCCTGCTGCAGCCAGGCCTGCTGCTCCGCATTCAGTTTCTTCCACACCTCGGTGGAGATCAGCAGCATATCCGGCACATAGGTGTGCTCATCGAGCGTGTAAAACTTGGAAACCTCGTAGTGCTTGGACAGGTAGAAGCTCGGCGGGTTGTTTTCCGCCCCGTTGACAACGCCCTGCTGCAGCGCGGTGTAGAGTTCCCCCCAGCTGACCGGCGTCGCCGCGCCGCCGAGGGTATTGACCATCTTGATCGCGGTCTGGCTGTTCTGCACGCGGATCTTCAGACCGTTCAGGTCCGCGGGCGTATGGATGGGCTTGTCGTTGGCATAGAAACTGCGGCTGCCCGCGTCGAAATAGCCGAGGCCGCGCAGACGCGCGCGCTCGCCGGCGATTAAAAGCTCGCGCCCGATATCGCTCTGCAGCACTTTCCAGAAATGATCGGAATCGCGGAATACGTAGGGCAGGTTGAAGATTTTCAGTTCCGGCACGAAGCCTTCCATCGGGCTGGCGGAGACCTTGGTCATCCCCAGGCTGCCGATCTGCAACAGCTCGATCAGCTCTCGTTCGCTGCCCAGCTGGCCGCCGGGATAGATGTCGATACGCATGCTGCCGCCGGACAGTTGGCGCAGGCGCTCGTCCATGAATTCCATGGCGCGGTGCACCGAGTGCTGCTGGTCGAGGGTGTGGGCCAGTTTCAGCACCGTCTGCGACTGCTCGAAACCGCAGCTGGCCAGCACTAGCAGCAGCGACATAACCGCCACCTTGAGTGGCAGTGCTCTCTTCATCATCGTGTGTACCTGCTCTCTATTGTTATTGCTACAGGTTCTTACTGCTACGGGCAGTGCACGGGTCGATACCCGACCGTGCGGCAGACCAAATTGGTCTTACCATTCTATAGGCCGGTGCCGCCCACTGCAACGCCGCGACAGGGCCCCCTCAGGCGCGCACCAATCGCGCGGGTTCCCCGCGGCCGGCAACGCAGCCACCGGCGTACTGGGCGGCCGGTATAATCGCGCCGCGGTGACGGATGACCGCCGCCGCGCAGCGGTTACCGGCACTCACTGCGGATTCCGGCTCCTCGCCCTGCAGGCGCGCCGCCAGGTAGCCCGCATTGAAGGCATCACCGGCGCCGGTGGTGTCGACAATTTCCGGCACCCGGGGCACGGCAATGGCGCTGAGCTCGCCGTCGTATTGCAGCAACACCGACTCGGCACCGCGCTTCAGTACCAGCTCCGCCAAGCGGAAGCGCCCGTTGCGCTCGAGGCAGCGACCGGCATTGCGGTCGCCCCACAGCGCCTGCTCATCCTCCAACGTCAGCAACGCAATATCTGTCTGCATCAGGAAAGCCGCGAGAACCTCGCGCGCTTCATCGGCAGAACGCCACAGGCGCGGCCGGTAATTGCTGTCGAAGGCGACGCGCCCCCCATCGCGGCGGAACGCGGTTAAAAATGCTAGTAAGTGCTCACACGCATCCGGAGCCATGATAGCCAGGGTGATACCGGAGAGATAGAGGTAATCCATACCCTGCAGATAAGCCTGCAGCTGCACTCGCACGCCCGCCTCGGCGAACAGCTCCCGCGCGGGCGACTCGCCGCGCCAGTAGGTGAACTGGCGCTCGCCGTCCGGGCTGTTCTGAATCGCGTAGAGGCCAGGACAGCGCCCCGGCAGCTGGGCGATGGCCGAGGTATCAATGCCTTCCGCGCGTATCTGCGCCAGCATCTGTTCACTGAAGGGATCGTCGCCGAGCAGTGTGACATAACTGACTTCGACACCGTTCCGCGCCATATAGACCGCAGTGTTGTAGGTATCGCCGGCAAACGACTGCGCCATCAGCGTGGTGCCCCCGCTCTGCGCTTTCTGTGGAGCCAACTCCACCATGACTTCCCCCAGGGCGGCTATCTTCACGGTGTTCCCCCTATTATCTGCAGCAGCCATAGCAATATTCATGTGACCTTGACCCAACGCTCAGGCCTTACCACCAAGAAAAGTGGTATAACCAATTTTGCACACTATAGCAACCTACAAGTAATCAGACAGACCGGAAACTTCGGCAAATCCGGACCAGGACCATATCGCACCTGAGCCGGACTTCGGGAATTGCGTAACCGATCAAAAGTCAATGCGGAATTTATGCTGCGACTTCCCTGCGCGATATGATGGCCGGCTACACGCCCTCAGCCTCAATGCGCAGTGCCGCCGCCAAGGTGGCTTCCACCCCTTCCTTGAGTATCAGCCCCAAAGCTCGGGCAACTGCTACAACAAAGGCATCGCTGCTGAGGAGGGCTGCGGGCACGACTCCAGCACGCATTAACAGCACTCTCACGTGATTGTCGCTGGGGAAGTTTCCCATATTTCCCAGCTTCTGCATCACGCCGATCAAACCGGCCGCGCCCGGGTCGCCAATATTGGTCTCTTTGCCCGCGCAGCGACTTCGGAACAGAAAGGCAAGCCACGCCGCTATTACCACGCAAATCATCGGGCAAGGGCGCCCCAGCGCATTCAGTTCGTTGGCGGGCTGCAGAAGTCTCTGCGCCAATTTCTGGCTGCTGTCAGACGCTACCTGCATACAGGTATAGGGAATGGCGGGATTCGCAAAGCGTGCCAATACCTGCTCGCAGTAGCGTGGCAAATCCACTCCTTCGACACCGGCCAGAGTAGCCATCAGCTCCCGGCGCATCAGCGCAACGACAAACCGCTGCAGCAGCTCATTTCCAACTGCCTCGTGGATATAGTTGTAATCGAGCAGCCTTCCCATATAGGCGAGCGCCGAATGACTGCCGTTCAGCAGCCGCAGCTTCATGCGCTCAAAGGGTGCGACATCTTCAACAACCATGACCCCGACGGCCCTCCAATCGGGGCACTTGGTGACAAAGTTGTCCTCGATCACCCACTGGCGGAATGCCTCGCTCTGCAGACAGGCCATGTCCCGGTAACCGGTGTCCGACTGAATTCGCTTGACCAGTTCCACAGTGGTCGCCGGCACCATACAGTCCACCATGGTGCTGCAGAACCCGAGATTTTCCTCTATCCAATATGCGAGACTTTGATCCTTCAGACGGGCGACGGCCAGGAGGCAGGATTTCAGCAGTCCACCGTTTTCCGGTAGATTGTCACAACTCAATATACTGAAGCCCCGCTGCCCCCTCTCCCTTCTGAGCTTGCAGGCTGCGAGCAGAAAGCCGAACAGAGTCTTTGGCGATTCTGAGTCGGCAATATCTGCGGCAATATCCGGATTTGCCAGATCGAGTTCCCACTCACCCGGAATCAGGTAATATCCTTTTTCTGTAACGGTTACCGTTACCACGTAGGTATTTTCACTGGCGAGCGCATCGATTACTGCGGAGGGATTTTC
Source organism: Microbulbifer magnicolonia (assembly GCF_035117725.1). Lineage (NCBI taxonomy): Bacteria > Pseudomonadati > Pseudomonadota > Gammaproteobacteria > Cellvibrionales > Microbulbiferaceae > Microbulbifer > Microbulbifer magnicolonia. The sequence goes on from NZ_JAYEFD010000002.1 coordinate 121,633, forward strand.
CGGCGCCACCAGCACCGACTCCACAGATCCGATCACACGCAAGTGCTCGCCCTCCGAGCAGCTTTCGCACAGGGTGTAGAGACAATCTTGGAGTTGCATGCGATCGCGCATGTCAGGCTTGCGCAGACTAATGGCGGTTATACGCCAGTCTTCCCCACTCTTTGCCAGCAGGTCGTCCACATAGACCGCCTGATGTGCGCGATGAAAATTTCCGATACCGATATGAACAATGCCGGCGTTAAGATTTTCCGGATTGTAACCGGGTCGGCGAACAACGCGGCTCGCGTCTTCAAACGCATCGGAATTCATCAATTCAAGCGATAGACGCTGCATTACCGCGGACCCGCTTTAGCTGCCTGTAGGTTCTAAGCACTTCAGTGCGTGAATAACTCCGCGGATTTCGGCAAGTCCTTTCAATCTGCCGATATAAGAATAGCCCGGCTTTACCGCACCTGTCGAAAGTTCATCGCCCATTAACAGCCCGTGATCCGGACGCATCGGAATCTCACTGGCAGCGCCGGTCCGGCTGCGACGACGTTCCTCTTCCAACAGCGCCGCTACCAGACCGACCATGTCATTGTCGCCGGCCAAATGGTCGGACTCGTAAAATGAGCCATCCGCTTCCCGCACCACATTGCGCAGGTGAACGAAGTAGACCCGTTGCGCAAACTCCCTCGCCATTGCAACCAGATTGTTATCGGCGCGGGAACCAAAAGAGCCCGCGCAAAGTGTCAATCCATTGGCAGGAGAGGGAAAAGCCTCGAGCAGCGCTCTGACGTCGTCAGCTGTGGACACCACCCTCGGCAAACCGAAAAGTGAGAAGGGAGGGTCGTCTGGATGAATGCACATTTTCACCCCGACAGATTCCGCCGCTGGAATGACTTCCTGCAAAAAGAGGAAGAGGTTTTCCCGAAATTTCTCTGTTCCCAGTTCATTAAACTGCTGGATGGAATACCTGATACTATCGCGGTCGTGGGATCCCTCGCCACCAGGCAGCCCTGCAATGATATTGCGCTCCAACTGATCCACTTCCTCGCCGCTCATTTCCTGAAAACGTCGGTTCGCCTTCTTCAGCACGTCCGGGTCGTAATCGGCTTCCGCACCCGCACGCCGCAATACGTGTATGTCATAAGCTGCGAAATCCGCCATTTCAAAACGAAGCGCCTGGCTTCCATTTTTCAGCTTGTAACTCAGGCTGGTGCGGGTCCAGTCAACCACCGGCATGAAGTTGTAGCAAACAGTAGTGACGCCTGCCCTGCCCGCATTGATTACTGACTCGCGATAATTATCGATCATCCTATTAAAGTCGCCCGTGCGCGCCTTGATGTCGTTGTGCACCGGGATACTCTCTATTACCGACCAGATCAGTCCGGCTGACTCAATAAGCCGCTTGCGTTCGGCAATATCTTCCTCACGCCACAGATCGCCCGTGGGAAGCTCGTGCAGGGATGTGACGATACCGGTAGCGCCTGCCTGAGCAATATGCCCGAGGGAAATAGTGTCACCGGGCCCAAACCAGCGCCAAGTCTCTTGCATATACATCGTTCCTAATTAATGGACTTCTTGTCAACGGCTGTGCTGACCAGCCGATTTATGCATTGCCAAAGCGGTGTCGGGCGGCCGGCGAATTACTGCCGGCCACCCGCTCCGATTAGCTTAGCGCTCCGCTTTTAGAAGTTTGCGCGGAAGCCAAGCTGGAGGGTGCGGCCGTAGTCCTGAACGCTCTCGAACATACGCGGCGCATTGTCACCGTTGCGGAACACGCGAACGTCCTTGGCCTCGTTCAAGTTGATGGCGTCAATGTAGATGCTCATTGTATCCGATAGATAGTACTGAGCGCCGAAGTCCATCGAGAAGCGAGCTTCGCGAATTTCGTCGGCTGCCGAATCAGATGCGATGGTTTCCACTTTTTCGCCAACATAGTTGCCAGATAGGCGAAGAGACAGCAGGTCGTTCTCGTAGCCCACAGAGAGGTTGCCGACCATTTTGGGCTGATCCGGCAGGCGGAAGGTCTCGCCGGGGCGGATCTGCTCTACGCGGCTGGTGCTGTCTGCAAACGTCACGTTTCCGTCGACAAATATCCCCGGAACACTTGCGAAAGACTGGAAGTAATTGAGCTCTACCCCTTGCACCTTTGCTTCTTCGCCGTTGAAGAAAGTGGTAACGACATCATATCCACCGGTCTGGGTACCATCGCCCACGGCGAAACCGGCCTGAGTTACCGCTGCTCCCTCAAGTGTGCCCTCGACAATGAAGTCGGTGATATCCTTGTAGAAGATACCACCACTGAGGGCGAGGTTGTCGCTGGGATACCAGCTAACCAGGAAATCTGCCTGATTGGCCTTAAGCGTATCCAGGTTCGGATTGCCTCCCGTGTAAGCCCTGGTAAAGCTGCCGTCCTCCTGCTCCATGGTAATGATGCCGATATTCGGACGGTTTTCGTTAAAGGACGGACGCTTGACGGCCTTCGTCAGTGCCAAACGAAATACAAGGTCATCGCTGGGCTCGTAACGGAAGTGCAAGCTCGGCAGCACATCGCTAAAGTCCTGTGAGCCGATGATATCCTCACCCAGAACCTGGGTAGTCGTGAACGTGCTGCATTCCGCGTCATTACAGGTCATTAGGTTTTCTGTGATATTGCCGGCGGAGTCCAGTTTGGTCTGCTCAACACGGGCACCCGCTATCACATTCCACTGATCATTGAGATCAAATTGGCTCATTACGTAAGCAGCATTGATTTTTTCGTCAATGGTAAAGTCGTCGTTCGGGTTGCTGGTATTGAAGCCGGTGGGCACCATCGCGTCGCGAGCCTGGAAGAACAGTTCTTTCGCGGCGTCGAGATCCGGAATCAGCTTGAAGTTATCCAGATTGGTATTTTTAGGATTGTAATAACCGATATCGGCCATAGTCACATCAAAGCCAAAATCGCCCGGGCTCATGTCCAGCTGTTCCTTGTCCTGGAATTTGCTGCGGTCCCGTACTTTAATACCGGCTTTGATAGCCCCTGGCATACCACCGATTTCGAGGTTCCACTTGCCGTCCAAACGGGCGGAAGAGATCTCGTCTTCGGATTTCACATCGTCGATCAGGACATTGTCAAAGGTAAACTTGGATGGATCGGTAATATCCACACCGCTCTTGCTTCGGCTGTACTCATCGGTATCCGGCGTTGCATCGATCGTTACACCATCTTCGCTAGACGTGTACTTCACCAACTCATCGCGCTCGCGGAACTGGCCGCGAGTACCCAGCGGATTGCGGTAGCTGCTCTCCGAGTAATCCAGCTGATAGCTCAGCTCAAACTGGTCGAGCATATGCTCGCCCCCCAGACTTGCGCTGAAGTTTTTGCTGGTAGTGTCCTTGTAGAAAATCTGCTTTTCCAGATCCACGTCATCGAGGACACCTGTATTGGGACCGATAACCTTGATTTCGCTGCCCGTTGCCCGACGGGTCTCCCACTCCTGCTGCACGCGAATATCCTCGTCGCGCAACTTCGATGCGGTCAGATTGAGGTATAGCTCATTGTTATCATCCGGGCGGAACGCAATATTGGCGGTGGCACCGGTACGGGTGCGAGTGCCGATTTCCAGTCGCTGGTCAATCTCCTGCGGCTGATAGTAGGTCCCCTGAGCCGTTTCCCGGGCTATCAGATCGGTGCCGTCAGAGCGGGCGACGCGCAGGTCGTCCAGGACAATATCGCGTTCGAAACCGCTGCCGGTCAGGGCGATACCCAGCGTATTTGCTCCAAAAGCGGTATCAAATAGCTTTGTGTAGCTACCGGAAACTTTTGGCGACATCTCACCAGAGCGCTCGTTGTAGCTGCTTTCAGTCCGCATTGTGAAAGAGTCACCTTTGCGGTCAAAAGCGGTCAGCGTCTTCAGATTGACGGTACCGGCGATGGCATCACCATCCATGTCCGGAGTCGATGCCTTGGACACTTCGATACCGTTCAGCAGATCGGAAGGGACTGTGTCGAGCGAAACGATATTGTCGCGAGATTCTTCTCCGGTGCCGCCCATGCGGACGCCGTTGATCGTGACATTGTTGAATGCTGGCGACAGGCCGCGGACGCTAACAAACCGACCTTCGCCCTCGTCGCGACTGATCGACAGACCCGGCAGGCGCTGCAGTGATTCGGCGACGTTCTGGTCGGGGAAGTTGCCGATATCATCCGCGGCGACCACGTTTTTCCACACATCAGATGCACGCTCAAGATCGCGCGCGCGCTGCAGACTTGCCTGAGTACCAACGACAGTAACCTCTTCATAGAGGTTATCGTTATCAGTGGGCTTTTTCTCGACGTCCTGCGCCTGTGCGTGTGCGGAAGCAGCTATGGAAACGGCCAGGAGAGTCCGGACGGGAGCCGATTTTAGAGTTTGAGATTTAGGAAACATAAAGCCTCCCCGAGGCGATCGGTTGCTATTTATTATTAAGATTCGTGCCGGTTTTCGACGCGTCATCACTCTACAACACATCAGTCATCATATGACTGATGTGTGTTGATAGCACATTACGCCGGCTCGATCAAACCGCTTCTATTGATTTCCGGGGGTGGCTTCGAAAAAAATGCAATTGAGTAATGGGGCAAAGAAACCATCTGGCAGGCTTGACGCCCTTCTCCGCCAAAAGCAACGTCACTGGCAGGTGGCCACCAGCGAACTGACTGCATGGGAACGATAGCAGAATTACACGCCAGTGAAAGTGGCGGACAGACTGCACGGCTGCCGGATAGCAGCCAATCACTTCACCATCAGAGTAATCACCTGTCAGTCGCTCTTTGCCAATAACGCAACAGGCGCTAACGCATCACTTTGGAATCCGTGAGCCAAATGGCTCGCCGCGTTTTCAGGGACCAATCAGCCCCGTGCCACACCGCGCTCTAGAAGCGGGCAAAGAACCTGAGCCCCGATGCGGCGGCCCGATCCAGGTAGAGAGAGGCATCTGCGTGAACACGCAAAATGGACGCCGGGCAATCCTCCTGGATCTCGCCCTCGATGGCAGCGCGCACAGCTTTGGCCTTGCGAGCGTCCGGGACAGTACAGACGATGGTTTTCGCCTTTAGGATTTGGCGCAGACTCATGGAAATCGCGACCTCCGGTACCTGGTCGATATGCCCGAACCAGCCCTCGTTCACCTGTTGCTGGCGAGATACGCTGTCAAGCGTTACCAGGATATAGGGTGACGTGGCGTCGAAGTCCGCCGGCGGCTCGTTGAAGGCCAGATGGCCATTCTCACCTATGCCGATAAACGCCACATCCACCGGCGTTTGCTCTATCGCACCACCAAGGCGAACAAGTTCGGCATCAAGGTCATTCGCGTCCGCATCGATCCAGGTAAAAGACTTCAGCCCCGGTACCCGGTCGGTGAAGCGCTCCTTCATATAGCGGCGGAAACTGACGGGGTGATCGCGGTCTATGCCGCAGTATTCGTCGAGGTGGTAGGCCATCACCCGCGACCAGTCGATATCCTCCCGCGTCAACACCGCCAGCATCTCGATCTGGCTGGTACCGGTCGCCAGAACGATGGTCGCCTCGCCCCTGTCGCGAATGGCCGTGCGGATGGCCGCCGCGCCGTCACGGGCAGCGCGCGCCGCCATCTCCTTCACGGTATCGAGAACTTGCACACGCACAGATACGTTCCTCGTCAATTGTTATTAGTATGCCGCCTGCAAGATGATGGGTTTTGCCCGCAGGGGTTACATTGGCAGGAAAGCCCAATCGGTTCGCCGACAAATAGGCCAATCCGGTGAAAGTGCTGTTATAGTACATCATACATCTACCGTTGGCGATGGCCCGGCGATAGAGATCAATAACAGGCTCGATAACACCCGATAATAAAGGAAGCACCATGACATCCATTCCTGTGGGGCGGACCCGCTCGACCATCGCGGCGACCTTCGGCAGCCTGCTGGCGCTGAGCACTCAGGCGACTCAGGCCGAAAGCCAGCTCGATCACCTGCTGGCGCAGGGGGCCGCCCTGACCTTCGATGCCGGCACAGCGCAGCGGCATTACGCCGGTAGCCAGCTTCTCGAGAGCGACAGCCTCTATGCGCCGCAGCGGGGCTATGGCTGGTTGCCGGGCGGCAAGACCCCGGAGCTCCTGCAGCGCGATGAACTCTCCCGCAGTCGCGACGACCTGACCATCGACAGCCTGGGGGGGGAGGAATTGCGCTTCCGCATCGACCTGCCGAAAGGTGAGTGGCTGCTGAACTTCTGGATGGAGTCCGGTACTGAGTTTGTAAATACCGCCACTGTGACTGCCAACGGCCGCCCGCTCGCACTCAACTGGCACAAGTTCGAGCGCCCCGCAGAACCGGTGACCAGCCTGCGACCCGAATACCGCCTGTGGCAGGGTCCCGTGTCCGTGGACAAAGACAGCCTGGAGCTGGTGTTCAAGGGCGGCGAAGATGAAGTGCGCCTGAACGGGCTGCAATTTGTCCGCGCCGGGCAAGCGCCCACACCGACCCGGGACATCGGCCGGGCGGACGCCCAGGATCTACTGCGGCTGAAGGCGGCCGGACATTTCAACAGCACCGAGTCCCTCGATGCCATCGCCATTCACTTCAGAAACCGGCTCGCTGCGAATCCCGCGGATCAGTTCGCCGCCTACTGGCTGCCACAGGTAGAAGCGCTTGCCCGCGCCGAGGAATATTTCGAAGGCCTGCGCGGCTGGGAATGGGCCCGCATGCAAACCGGGCTCAGCATGTTCGGCCGCTACAACCAGGCCATCATGTTGATCGACGGGCTACTGAGCACTGCCGATAAGAACCACCCGCTGTACGAGCGGGCCCGCTATCAGCGCGGCCGCCTCCTGTACTGGATCGACCGAGAAAGTCACGGCCGCCATCACGATGGCTGGATTGCGCCCGACCTCGCATACCTCGCCGGGAAGCACCCCCAGGACAACCTGCTCAAGATGTACGTCGGCGGCAAGATCGATGAGCCCGACGTCTGCGACAAACTGAGCGCAGCGGAACAGGCGCCGGCCTGGAGCGAGGGCCAGAGCGAGATGCTGTGCCGCACCCGGCTGCTGAGTAATTGGTGGGTGCAGGAGCGGCAGGACGAGAATGGCGAGCTGGGCGGCAAGTACGGCGATGATGTGGAAATGCTGCGCTGGTGGGCTCTGCCCTTCCTGGCCGGCGATCCAGTCACCGCCGAGGGCTGGCGGAAGCTGGCGACCGGCGTCTGGCACAGCGACCGGCTGGAGGATGGCTACTTCAAGAAGCCCAAGGACGTGGAACACGCCTCGGAGCCTATCTCTGACACCTTGCCCCTGCTCAGCTATCTCGGGGATCCGCTCTACGTAGAGCGGCTGTCTCACTCGGCACGCCACTTCCTGGAACGCTGGACGGTGGAACAGGACGGGGCCCGCTTGTTTAAATCGGCCTGGTTCGGCGCCCACACCATTGACGAGCGCCCGCCCCGCAACCGCGACGTCCCAATGAATGGCCGTGCGGCCAAGGCGGTGATGTACTACGCCTGGGCAACGGGTAACGAACGAGTGATCAGTGGTCTGCATGAGTGGGCGAAGGGCTGGCGCAAGGCGGCCATGAGCGACGCCAAGGGCAAGCCGGCCGGGCTGATTCCGGCCTCGGTTCGCGCCGCGGATGGCAGCATCAACGGCGATGAGCCCAACTGGTACGACGCCAATATGTTCTGGGACTATTTCAACTGGGAGCATGAATCCGGCCAGCAGATTTACGACCTGTTCCTGTCCGTCGCCCAGCTCACCGGCGACGACAGCCTGCTGCAACCGCTCTACGCCAGTGCCGACCTGGTCGCCGCCCATCTCGCCGCCTCTCCCAAACCGGCCGGTGAATACACCAAGGGCTCCCGCGATTGGGCTGCCGCCACCCTGGCGTCGCAACCGGGCTTCTGGAGTGTGCTCGAGCAGTGGCGCCTGCTGTATGACGACCGTCGCTACGATGCACTGCTGATGGAGCACGGCAGCGCCTATATCAAATTCCGACTGAGCGGAGACGACCGCCAACTCGCGGATGCGGCAACACCCATACTGGACAGCATCCGCTACAACTTCCCAATGCGAACCAGCGAAGCCCTGTTCACGGACCGCGTCTACATCAGCGAGGAAGATGCCGTGCCCGCCAACCTGGGTATGCTCACCGGCGGCGTGCGCACCTCCGCACCTTATGCGGCGGTCACCTGGCAGGATGCGCCCGACGGTTTTGCCGCCCTGGTGCGGGACAGCAGCAGGGACCGGTTGACCGTGGAATTGTTCATCAACAGCGAAGCAGAACACGCCCCGGTCAACCTGCGCCTGTGGCAACTCGCCGCCGGGGATTACCACCTGTCACTGAAGGGTTCTGGCGCAGACATCCACGGGGAGCAAATCAGCGTCGTGCGGCCCGGCCAGCAGCTCGAGATCGATGTGCCCGCCCGCAAGCGTGTGGCACTCACTATCGCCCGGCGCTGACGCGGCAAGCAACCACCCAAACAGAAAAGGCCGCGAACCAATGGCTCGCGGCCTTTTTCAGAGATCTGCTGTCTACCGCCCCGTCCTGTTTAAGCGGCTAAGGTCCGCCGCCAGCGATCCCGCACAGCGGCCAGTGTGGCCTCCGGCTGCAATAGCCCTTCACTGGCAAATCCGCGCAGCAGGTTCTGGTCGGCCGCGCCGGAAAGGTACTCGACGGGAGACTTCCCATCCACCCGCGCCAGCATCATCGCGTATAGCAGACTGACCGCGCGCCGCTCGAGACCATGCACAGGCTCCCAGCAAACTATTTCGACATAGCTGTCGCGGAAAACGGTAAAGGCATCCAGAAATTCATCGCGTGAAGCCGGCCGCCACAGGCACTTGAGCAGAAGGTGATTGAGACAAAAGGCCAGATCGAAGGCAGGGTCGCCATACCAGGCAGTTTCGGCGTCGACGATAAAGGGCCCCCGGGGGCCAACGAGAATATTCTTCGGGCTCAGATCACCGTGGACTAACGCCAGCTTTGTCTGCATCAGGCGTTCCACCAGCGCTTGCAACACGGGCGCCAACGCTGGGTTGCGCCGCGCAGCCGTCAGAAAATAGGGGGCGGGCCGCAGCGACATGAACATGTCGTCGGTGGCAAATTTCCTCGCGATACGCGGATCCCCCGCAGTCTGCGCGTGAATGTTGACGATGGCGGACGCCACTGCCCGGGCGATATCCACGCCCACCCGCCCCGCGGCGAGCAGCTGTTTCCAACTCGCGTAGTCCTCGGCAGGCAGATACTCCATGGCGAAACTACCGGTGAAGCGGTCCTCACCGACAATTTCGAGGATATTCTGTGGCCGGATGGCGAAGGCCTCCTTGAGCCACAGAATTTCGTAGTAGCCGCGCTCCACGGGCGCCTGCCATTCGTCGGCCACCCTGAGCCGGGCCAGCGCCCGCTTGATGCAATAGCTGCGAGTGTCCCCGGCCCCGAGCAGATCGACTCGCCAGATGTCCGATGACACGCCACCGGTCAATGAGGTGGCCTGGATGCGCTCGCCGTCGCGCAGCAAGCGCATATTGCGCAGGCCCTCGCGTACGAAGTCCGGAACCTCCTGCGCCATCGGTTAGCGCCCCAAGTACAGTGGCGCCGCGCCGGCATAGACAGCCCTGCCGCGCAACGCCTCTTCCAGCCGGATCATGGCGTTCCACTTGGCCATCCGCTCAGAACGGGCAAAGGAGCCCACCTTGAACTGCCGCGCGCCCCATCCGTAGACGAGGTCGACGATGGACGTATCCTCGGTCTCACCGGAGCGCGCCGATACAATCACGTTCCAGCCCTGTTGATGGGCGCAATCCAGAGCCTGTTTCGCTTCGGTGAGGGTCCCCGCCTGATTCGGCTTGCACAGCAGCGTATTGCAGGCCCCGGCCTCGGCCGCTGCCCTTACCCTTTCGGCACTGGTCACCAGCAGGTCGTCACCGATGACCTGCACGCGATCGCCCACCGCGGCCATAAACGCGGCGTGGCTCGCGAGGTCCGTCTCGATGAACGGGTCTTCGATGGACACCACCGGGTATTCCCGCACCCAGCGCAGCATCATTTCGAACCATTCTTCATCGCAGAGGTGGCGCCGCTCGGCCTTGAGAAAATAACCCTTGCCGTCGTGAACCTGGTTGGCGGCAATATCGAGGGAAATCCCCATCTGCGTAGCCGGGTCATAGCCGGCCTGCTCGATCGCCTCGACCAGGGTCCGTATGGCCTCCTCGTTATTGTCGAACAGCGGCCAGTAACCGCCCTCATCGGCGACGCCGGCGCACTTGCCGCGCTGATCCATAATGCGCCCTGCAGCCAGGTAGACCTCGGCGACCCACTCCAGGCCCTCGGCGAAGCTGCCGGCACCGAAGGGCACCACCATAAAATCCTGCAGGTCCATGGATCCTCTGGCGTGTGCTCCGCCTCCGAATATCTGGATTTCCGGCAGTGGGATATCGTGCACCCGATCCCCGGCGAGGTACTGCCACAGTGGCATCCCCGCAGCGGATGCGGCCGCGTGGGCCACAGCCATGGACACGGCGACCATGGCATTTCCGCCCAGTCGGCTGCGGGTCGGGGTTCCGTCCAGTTCTATCATGGTTTGATCGAGGAGGGCCTGGTCGCCGGCATCCAACCCCAACAGTGCCGGGGCGATGCAATCGTTGATGGCCGCCACCGCGGCATTGACGCCATAACCGCCCAACCGCCTACCGCCATCGCGGAGATCCAGCGCCTCACCGCCACCGGTGGACGCCCCGGCCGGTGCAATTGCGCGGCCAAAGCCGCCACCGGTCAGTCGCACCTCCGCTTCGACCGTTGGCCGTCCGCGGCTGTCCCAGACCTGGCGCCCGACCAGGGAACGGATCTTCATTGCCGACACAGTGCGCCCCGCTACTCTTCGATGACTTGCTGTGTCTGTACGCCCAGCTTGTCGATGCCAAGGCGCATGCGGTCACCCGCTTTCAACCAGCGCGGGTTTTTCATCCCCGCCGCCACGCCGGGCGGGGTACCGGTGGAGATGATGTCGCCGGGTTGCAGGGACATGAAATGACTGATGTACGACACCAGCTCTGCCACCGGGAAAATCATCTGGTTTGTGGAGCTGTCCTGCGCCATCTCGCCGTTGAGTTCGAGCCAGATACGCAGGTTCTGCGGATCGCCAACCTCGTCCAGTGTCACCAGCCAGGGGCCGACTGGACCAAAAGTGTCACAGCTTTTGCCCTTCACCCACTGGCCGCCACGCTCCAGTTGAAAGGCGCGTTCTGACAGGTCGTTCACTACGCACAGACCAGCCACGACGCCCAGCGCATCTTCCACAGCGACATTCTTGCTGTGCTTGCCGATGACGATACCTAGTTCGACCTCCCAATCCGACTTGCTGTGCCCCTTCGGCAGCACCACCGTATCTTCTGCCCCCTGCAGGGCGGACGTGGCCTTCATAAACAGGATCGGCTCCTCAGGGGGCGGCATGCCGGCCTCTTTCGCATGATCGGCGTAATTCAGACCGACGCAGATAAACTTGCCGACGTGGGATACCGGCACGCCGAACCGGGGGGAAGCCTCCACCACCGGAAATTCGGTCGAGTCCATTTCCGCCAGCGCGACGAAAGCCTCTCCGGCCAGGAAGGCTGGCGTAATATCATCGGTGTACCCCGACAGGTCCCGCAGCGCGCCCGCCGCGTCTATCATTCCCGGTTTTTCCTGCCCGCGCTCTCCAAATCGAACCAGCTTCATAAATATCCCCCTTACAAACTGAATCCACCGTCGATGACGATGTCCGACCCCGACATAAAATTGGCGTCATCCGACGCCAGCATCAGCGCCACCGCCGCGACCTCCTCCGGCTGGCCGAGGCGGCCCATCGGCTGCCGCGCGACGAAATCGCGCAGCGCCTGCTCACTGTCGCCGGCGGCCGCAATCCGCCCTTCGAGAGACGGCGTGAAAATGGTGCCGGGACTGATGCTGTTACAGCGGATACCCTGTTTGATGTAGTCGATGGCCACCGACTTGGTGAGCGCGACCACCGCGCCCTTGCTGGTGGCATAGGCGAAACGGTTGACTGCGCTCCTGGACGCTGCCGCGGCGGATGCGATATTGATGATCAATCCGTCCTTGCGGGACAACATGTTGGGCAGGCAAATCCGGATGGTGTGGAACATGGATTCCACATTGATGCGATAGGCTTCGCTGAAATCCTCTGTCCGGCAATCGAGCAGGGCGCCGTGATGTACGACTCCGACGCAATTGACGAGTATATCCACGTCCGGGTGCGCCGCTCCGCAGGCATCGATCGCCCGGGAATCACTGACATCGAGCCAATAGGCGGTGATGCCATCCTTCTGCGCGATATCACCGAGGCTCTCCTCATTGATATCCGCGGCAACAACCTGCGCTCCCTGCCCGGCATAGGCGAGTGCTATCGCCCTTCCGATCCCCTGCCCCGCCCCGGTAACCAGCGCCTTTTTGCCGGCAAGCTTGTTTTCAGTCCCCATACGGTACGGCCTATTTTTATTGCTGTTGTTACTGTTGTTATTGCGGTCGTTGGTTTACAGGAAGTCCTGAATCATGCGGTGGTGGCCACTGGTCAAACCTCCGTCCACCACCAGGCTGGTGCCGTTAATAAAGGCGGCGTCCTCCGAGGCGAGAAAGGTCACCGCACCCGCGACGTCTTCCGGTCGACCGACCGCGCCGCCCGGATACCAGGCATTCATTTTTTCCATCACGTCGGGGCGCTTCTTGATGCGATCATCCCAGGCCGAAGTGCGAATGGTGCCGGGCTGCACCGCGTTAGTGCGCAAGCCCCGAGATGCATATTCGGTGGCAAAGCTGCGGGTCATGGCGAGCATGCCCGCTTTCGCCGCGCTGTAGGCGGGTACGCCGATCGTCATCAGCGCGTTGACCGATGACACATTTACGATCGCGGAGCGTTCATTAGCGAGCAGGTGCGGCAGTGCGGCCTTAGATACGATAAAGGCGCCGTTGAGGTTGACCTCCACGTTCCAACGCCAGACTTCGTCGTCGGTCTCTTCCAAGCTCTCGCCGCGCACGGCCCCGGCGCAGTTCACCAGAACTTGCAGCCCACCGAGGGCCCCGGTCAGATCGGCCATCGCCGCGTGGACCGCGCAGGTATCGGCGATATCGGCCGCCGCAAAAAAGGCTGTCTGCCCTATCGACTGACATGCCTGCGCAAACGCCTCCCCCGCAGCCACATCCGCATCGAGGACGCCGACTCGCGCGCCTTCACTCAGGAAGCGCTCGGCGATCGCGCGACCTATACCTTTGGAAGCACCCGTGACCATTACGGCCACCTCCGCAAACCGCCTCATTCGCTCACCCCTTTCCAGCGAAAATCAGACTATAGTCAGACATCATACAAGTAACACCCAAGATGGTGAAAGTGTTTTTTTGCCCCGAGCCCGCCCGGCAAGCACTGCCGGGCGGGCTGGGGTTCGACATTGCTAGTTGAGAATCTGATAGCGGTTCTTGTGCGCGGCGACCTGGCTGTCGGGCAGGCTGAATGAGAACTTCATGTCTCCGCCGTTGCGGACGAGCTTGAGCAATACGTAGTTCTTGCCCGTCTTCAGCGGCAGGCGAATGGTATCCTCATCGATAACCAGCGGTCGCTCGCCATCGTGCCGGTATACGCTTTCGCCGTTTACGAACACTTCAATCGAACCCGTGGAGCCCACGGTCGCCTTGGCAAGCCGATCATCGGGACTGGTCAGCTCGGCGAACTCGTAAATCACTGTTTGTTCGGGGGCACTGGGATTCAGGCTGAGCAGATCCACCACGTCCGGGGCATTCGCCAGCACTCTGTGCCAGCGGTACTTGCGCCCATCCGACACTATCGTATTGGTCACCTTTGGCCGGGCCGCGGCCTCACCACCGCTCTCGGCGAGATAATCGACGTCCAGGGGCGCTGCGGTATCGCCGGCCGGGAACGCATCCAGCTCCAGCCAGCCCATGAAGTACTGTCCCGATAGTGGCTCGATCGACAGGCGCACGTTTGTGGGCGCCTCTATCGCGCGCGCCATATCCAGATCGCGCAGGCTGACCTTGACCCGCGCATGCGCGTCGGACCAGTTGTCGATGTGCTCTCGGTAACGATCGAGCACGTGATCCAGCGAGTAGCTGTGATTTTCCCGCAGCCACAGACTTTCGTAGCGGTCGTGGAGCTGACGCCAGCCGCCGGCCACTTCGCTCAACAGGTCGAGAGTCTTGAGCAGATGCCGCCGCGCCAGCAGCGGGTCCTGGAACTGATAGCGCGACGCCAAACTGTAGTTGGCGGCCGCATCCAGCGCATTGAGACGTGTTTTGGCGAGCGTTTCGAACAAAGCGGCGGAGAACACATACACATCCGCGTCCTCGCGATACACTGCGAGGCGGGCCTCGCCCATCAGCTCCCCCGCCCGGCCGGCGCGCTCGAGCACATCAGCCCAGCCGGCAGCATCGATGTGCCCCGTTTCGCCGCGCGAGGGGATGGCGTTGCGCCACAAAATCTGGTCCTTGAAACCGCGGGTCGGCTTAAGCCCGTCGAGTTCGAACAGCACATCAAGCGCGTCGGTGAATGCGCTGTCGGTCGCACCGTAGACCCCGGCGCGCAGCCGGCGCTCGAAATCGTCCTTTTCGACACTGCCGGTGGCGTGCCAGCTCTGGTCCGCGGCGTAGGCCAGCCCATACCAGTCGTGGTTGAACAGCGCCATACCACCGTCGTCCCACACGGTAGTCCATGCACCTAGAATGCCGGTCTCCACAGCGGCGCCGATAAAGTTGCGCAGGTTCTGCCGCGCCTCGTCGAAATTGGGAATGATGCGATAGCTGTTGAGGATACCGGCCGTCGCGATCACGTCGTAGCCAGCCTCTGCGAGTGGCGTAATCATGCCGACGAAGTCACCGGTGGCGCTGTAATCCCAGGGCATCATGATCGTGTCCTTGGGAATGCGGTGCGCTATCTCCGGGTGTTTGGCCACGATATCCGCCCACAGCATCATACGCACATCGTGGCGGCTGGCCTGCTGATGTAACCAGTTGATGTGGTCGGCATAGACTTCACCCAGCCCCTTTTTATCCACCGCGACCTTCGAGTAACCCTGGCCGAGATCGAAGGTCTCGTCACTGTTGATGCAGAAGTAAGGCGCATCGAAGGCCGGAATGACCTCGTCCAGCATGCCCTTCAGAAAGGCGCGGCTTTCCGGCAGCACCGGGGAGATCATCCGGTCCTTTTCACCCAGTGCCCGCACTGCGGGGTGGGCCAAGGATTTTTCGAAGTGACCGAAGGACTGGTAATTGCCCACCAGCGTGACATGCCGCTCCCGGGCGTAGGCGGACAGTCCCTTCCATTCGGGTATGGAGATGGACCCGGCCGGCGGCGCCACTTCCGGGTGACTCCGGGTCTGGATGATGTGCTCCGAGTAATAGGACAGGCGATTGAACTTGAGCTCCGACAGCCGATCGATCTGGTGGCGGATATAGTCGACGGTGGGCACCGGACCGCGGCTGATGTCGTCGAGCACGCCGCGAAACTTCAGATCCGGCCAGTCACTGATCGACTGTACCGGAATGGCTCCGGCCGCGGCGTGGGCTCGCAGCAGCTGCTTGAGACTCTGCACCCCATAGAAGAGCCCCGGCTCAGACGCGGCCTCTACCGTGACGCGCCGCTTTTCGACACGAAGCCGGTAGGACTCATCACCCGCCTTGCCACTGCCCGTGAGCTCGAGGTGTACCGTCACACCGGCCGCATCGCCCCCGCCGGCCAGCACGGCGCCGGCGCGGGCCAGCTCACCCCTGAGCTGTTCGAGCTCGAGGGAGAGGTCGACCCCGCCACTCGCTACTGACAGCGCAATGGGCTCGTCGTTTATATCAAAGCTGCCCCTGCCAAAACTGACTTCCTGTGGCGCCGGCACTATCACGGTTTCTGCCGCAGTGGTGGGTGCTGCCGTCAGGCAGGCGAGAAGCGCCAGGCAACTGGTGGCCGAAGCGCGAAGTTTATTGTTCTTGTTCATAGTCACCTCTGATTCCTATGCCCCGACCCGCGCGAGGCCAATCCCCAGCAGGATGAAGGCGCCGACTAACAACCAGGCGAGGCCGAAGCCGAGCAGGTCGATGCGGTAATGGTGGAAATTGAACTTCTTATGCAGCGACAACAGGTCCACCAGCAACAGGCTGTGCCCGCGCTCCAGCAGGGGGCCTTTTTGGTCATCCACCTGCTGGATATTGTCCCCCTCCAGCATGATATCGACGCCCGCGGCCTTGAGATTGGCCTCTTCGCCTACCGGGGTTTTCAGCAGTGTATAGAAGTCGTCCAACTGCCGATCATTCTCTGGCCGAGTGAGCAGACTCGCGACAATGAACGTTGCGAATCCCACCGGCAAATAGAGCGCGATCTGATATTCGATATCCCATCCCAGGCTATAGCTTGTCATGTCACTGGTGATGAGTACACAGGCGACCATGGCGAAGAGGCTGGTGAAGACGCCGTAGCGGTTGGCGCGTCGCCAGACAAGCGCCATCCAGAAGGCCACACCGAAGAAGGCTGTGAACTTCCACAACAACAGCACGCCCTGGATCACGGTATCGAGCCAGAAGGCATAGAGGACGCCACCGACCACAACCACCAGAGACGCCAGCCGCGCCACGGTGAGATAGTGTCCCTCGCTGGCATTGGCGTTGAAGTACTTGGCGTAGAAATTCCGGGTGAACAGCGCCGAACCACCGACCATGAAGCTGTCGCAGCTGGACATGACCGCGGCGGCCATCGACGCCAGCATCAGGCCGACCAGCCCCGCCGGCAGCAGGCTGTTGACCGCCAGGCCAAAAGCCTGCTCGCGGTGTTCGTTACCCAGCTCGGGGAACAGGAACGCGGCGAACACGCCGACAAAGGCCCAGCCAAGCGTCATCAGTCGCTTGACGAAGTTGCCGTAAGTCCAGCCCATACGGCAAGACATCTCATCCTTGCCTGCGCCACCAACAGCCATGTGATGCGGCTGCACCACGATGCTCACCAGACCATTGAGGATGACCATGACAATGAAAAAGAGGGTAATTTCCTCGGGCGCAATGAAACTGAACATCTCGGCGGGCAGACCTTCGTGAATCGTGCCAATACCACCGGCGGCGTTCAGCGCAAAGGGGATCAGCAGGAAAGACAGCACCAGAATAAACAGTCCCTGAATGAAATCGGTGATCACAGCAGCCACCAGTCCGCCGATCATGCTGTAGGTCACAAACAGCCCGGTCATGATCAGCACGGCGTAATCACTGGGGACCTGTCCACCGGTAACAACATCAATGGTCGTACCCGTCCCCTTCAGCATCAGCCCGCAGTTGGTCGTGAAGTAGAGCAGCCCCATGGCCGCATACCAAGCGCCCAGTGTCTTGCCATAGCGCTTCTCGAAGAAGTCACCGGTAGTGACATAGCGCAGGCGTCGATAGACCGGCGACAGCAACCAGTAGAAGGGCGTACTGAACATCCACATCCACTGGTACCAGATGCCGGCCAGACCGTGCTGGTAACAGGCCCCGGCCACCGCTACCGGCTGGTCGGTGTGTGTGCCGGTACCCATCGCGTGGCCGATCATCAGGAATTTATTGAAGCGGCGGCCGCCCATGAAATAGTCGCCGGTATTTTTCACCGAGGCATAGGTGCGCGCGCCGATCCAGCTGAGCCCGGCGAAATAGGTAAAGATGACGCCAAGGTCAAGATAAGTAAGACCGAACATACTGCCGCTCCCTATACATCGTCGCTGTAGGAGAAGGGCACCGACCAGCGGTCCCTCAGCCTGAAAGCGGCGAGTTTCGGTTCACGGGTGCGGGTGAATACGCCCTTGAGGTTCAGGATTACCCGGCGATGATTCTGGGCAGTGCGGAAATCGGCGAAATTCCATACATGAGTGCCCACGGCATTCGGGTGCTTTTCAATGACATCGCAGTAAGCCTCTAGAAACTTGGCCTGGTACTCCTCAGTAAACAGCTGGTCCGTAGTGCTGTGGGCGCCGGCAAGGGTGTCAGCCCCAAACTCCAGCACCAAAATCGGCTTGTCGTGTTCCGCCGCAATATCGTCCAGCTCCCGCTGCAGGCGCAGCGCGGCCCGGTCGAGCTGGGCCGGCATGTCATACCAGCCGTAGTAGCGGTTGATGGACACGACATCCACATAGTGAAACGAAGGGTCGTCGGTGCTGATGCGCCCCACGTTGGCCACTGTCACCGGCCGACTGGGATCCAGTTCCCGGGTATAGTCGCAAAGGTTTTTCCAGTAACTGTGGCTGGCCTTGCCGCGGTACTCCTGCTCTCCGAGGTAACCCGGCTCGTTGGCCACCGACCACATAACGACACTGGGGTGATTCTTGTCCCGCGCGATCTGGCGCTCCAGGGTGCGGCGGTGATTGAGCAGCGTCTCCTCATCCGCGAGCCGGAAATCGAGATTCACTGAAGCCAGCTCGGAAATCACCAGCACGCCCTTGCGATCCGCGTAGTCGAGAATTTCCTCCGCATACGGGTAGTGTGAGGTGCGAAAGGAGTTCGCACCCATCCATTGCATCAGGCCAAAATCCTTCACCATCAGCGGCAGGTTCAGGCCACGGCCGTGAACGGGGAAATCCTCGTGTTTGCCAAAGCCGCGCAGGAACACCGCCTCGCCGTTCAGGTACAGCCGCCGGCCGCGCACTTCGATCTCGCGCACGCCGGCGTGCAACTGATAGCTGTCCACCGTGCCGCCGTCCAACTCCAGGGCGAGGCTTACGTCGTAGAGATGGGGATCCTTCAGCGACCAGAAGCGACAGCCCTCGATGCGAAACTCAGCGACGGCGAAGCCGCCGACGACCGGCACCGTTTGCGCCAGGCCGTTTGACACGGCGATCCGCAGCTGCGCCCCGGCGCAGCATTCGACCTGCGCCGTGACTGTCAGCAGGCCGGCGTCGCCGTCTATTCCGGTGCGGAGGCTTACGTCGGCGATATGTGACTGCGGGATTGCGCACAGCAACACCGGGCGCTGGATGCCGCCGTAGGGAAAAAAGTCCGGGCGTGTCGCCGGGAACTGTTCGTCGCGAATACGCTGCTCGCGGATATAGTCATCGATGGCCACGGCGGGCGTAATCGACTGATACTGCTGCTCGTTACTCACCCAGATGACGATTCTGGCTTTCTCGCCGGGTGCGATATGGCCGTCCAACGCGCCATCATATGGGAGACAGAGAAGGTCGTTCTCGGCAATCAGCCGGCCGTTGACCCACAACTTGCTCTGGAAGTCTGCAGAGCCGATGCGCAGTAAAACCTGCTTGCCGGAAAAGTGACAGGGAATATGGACCTCGCGCTGGTACCAGGCGCCGCCCACGTAGTTCATCAGTTCGTATTCCTGTAGCTGCTCGTTCCAGCTACCGGGGACGGCGCATTCATGGGTGGGGTCGAAGCCCGCCTGCCATCCGGCTTCGAAGCCCATCCCCTCGGGATCCGGACGGAAACCCCAGACCCCCGAGCAATCGACGATATCCCTGTGGGCATTTGACTTGGGAAATAGCACAGCGCCCCCTCAGACCTTCAGTAAAATTATTCTTATGTACAGATGCTCGATGGCATCATCCTTGTGCGCTTAGCCACGGCCGCTCCATCACCCGCCCGCACTGTCACACCATCCGGTCCGCCAACAACGGGGCACCCTCCGGCTGAAAACCCCGGCTCGGATTGGCAGCCAGCCCAGTTGTAGGATGACAGACAATACTCGGTTCGACCCGAAATATATCTTGTCAGATATATGATGACAAGATAATCTGCGTCAGAATTCTCGGCGGCGCGCCTCGCAGCCCCCAAAGCCCAAATCCAGCCAATAAAAAGAGGGAAGTAAGGGGAATAATCTATGAAAGACAGGGCACTTCACTGGTCGAAACACATTCTGCTGAGCTGCACAGCGCTGGGGCTCAGCCTGCAGGCGGCGGCAATGCCCCTCTCCTCAGCAACGATTCCGGATCCGGCCAGGGTGGCACAGAGCGTCGCAGATCGCCTCGTCGCGGATACGACCTTCGCCTTCAAACCATCCCTGCCGCGCGCGCTCGATGAAGGCTACAGCCATATCGACTTTTACGATTCGCTGACCGCTTCCACCGATGGGATCTATTTCGCCCGCGCCCACGTAAGCGTCAACAACGAGCAACCGGTCCACGTGCTCCCCCTGGACAAGCTGTCGACTGCCCGCTTTGGCATCTCCCACTCCGCGGGCACGGTGCGCGTCATCCTCGATGACCGGGTCATTTATCAGCGCACGACCGAGACCAGCCACAAGCCCCGCGGCGCAGATTACGATCGCTATGCCGCGAACCACTATGTAGAGGTCGATCTGCAGCCCGGCAGCGAGCACGAACTCATCGTGAAAATGGCTCCTGCAGGGGACGAAGCGCGGGTCTGGCTCGGTTTTTTCAGTGCCAGCGGGGCCTCTCTCGGCCACCGGGTTTCTTTCAGCCCGCCAGAGCTGGAGCTTGCACCCGAGTACCTGCACTACCTGGTTGCCGGGCCGGTTGATGGCGAACGCCACGACTTTACCGCACAACATCCACTTGAAGCCGACAGCATTGACTTCACCCGGACCTACCCGGGATTGGCAGGCCAAGAATTGCGCTGGGACCTGCCGCGGGTGCACCTACACCGCAAGCACAGCGACAAGCTGGAATTTGCCGACTGGCGCTATTTCACCGGCACGATTCTGGACTCCCTGTATACCGTGAGCGATACCTTCGAGCAGCTCGACTACAGCGACTACATCAATCGCCACATGAGCTTTTTCCTGAAAAACAGGGACATGATCGCCGGTGAACGCGAGGCCCACGGCCTGTTGCACAGTCCCTTCGGGCACTATTTCCGCTATGCGCTCCTCGACGATACCGGGGTCACTTCACTGCCATTCGCCGAGCGCTATATCCGCACCTACGGCGCAGCCAGCGGCAAGGGCCTTGACAGCGCCGACTATCGGATCGCCAAGCGCGCCGCCGAACACATCATGAATGACATTCCGCGACTTGCCGACGGCAGCATTGGCCGGATCAATCCCGTACCGCTGACCATCTGGGCCGATGACATGTTTATGGGAGCCGGCATCCTGATGCGCATGGCGAAAGCCGAGGGCAACCCGGCCTACGAGAGCGAGGCCATCAAGCAGATTTTGCAAATTGACCGCCACTTGCGAGACGAAGAGAGTGGTGTGTACTGGCACGGTTACTTCGGGCACAACAAGCAGCACACTTCCAGCAAGTGGGGACGCGCCAATGGCTGGACCATCATGGCGAAAACCGACGCACTGCTGGCGCTCGACGAAAGGCACCCATCCTATCCGGCAATACTCGACGCCTACCGCAAGCATGCTGCGGGCCTGCTGAAACTGCAGAGCGTCGAGGGCCGCTGGCACCAGGTACTCGACAACCCCGACACTTATCTGGAAACTTCCGCCAGCAGCATGTTCGTGCGCGCATTCGCCGAGGGTATCCGCAATGGCTGGCTGGAACGGGACCAGTATCTCGACGCGACCATAAAAGGCTGGAAAGCAGTAACGGCCCAGGTCGATGCGAACGGCCGCGTGCAGGGCATCGTCAAGGGCACACCGATCCTGTTCAATGACGAGCAATACGACCAGCAGCCGAAACGGCTCAATGACCCCCGCGGTCTCGGTGCATTCTTGTATATGGCGAGCTCAATGGAAAAGCTGCTGGAGACCGAAAGATCAACTGCAGAGACCGTCGCTGCCGAATAAAATGCGACGACTCCGCAAACTGTAACACCCTAAAGTACCCAGACATGACTCAAAAAATCATCAAACCCTTGCGCAAGCGCATGTCACTGACAGCGGAGCTGATCGAGCAACTCCGGTCGCAAATCCTGAGCGGGGAACTCGCACCCGGGGACAAGCTGCCCACCGAGCAGGAACTGGTGAACAGTGCGGATGTCAGCCGCACCGTAGTGCGGGAGGCGGTTGCAGCCCTGAAAGCCGACGGCCTGGTGATCACACGACAGGGCGTCGGCGCCTTCGTGGCAGAAAACGCCGGTCAGGACAGCTTCCGCATACGCCCGGAAGAACTCGCGACCCTAGAGGAAATCATCAATGTGCTCGAGCTCCGCATGGCCGTGGAAATCGAGATGGCCGGCGCGGCGGCCCAGCGCCGCACCCAGAGCCATATTGATGACATGCATGCGGCCCTGGAGACCTTCGATAACTGCATCGCAGAAGGCGTCGACGCGTCTGGCGCCGATTTCCAGTTACACAATGCCATCGCCGCTGCCGCCGACAACCCGCAGTTCGTGCGCTTCCTGAATTTCCTCGGGTCGCATCTGATCCCACCCCACGACCTGCTGATGAAATACGATATCGGCCAGCCCGGAACCAGCGAAAGCGACCGCCAGGCCAGCCTCCTGCAAGAGGTTCAGCTTGAGCACAAGGCCATGGTTCAGGCAATCGAGGCCGGCGACCCGCAAGCAGCGCGGAAAGCCGCCCGTCGTCACTTGGCCAACAGCGTCGAGCGCCATCGCAAGGCCTTCCATATGCGCCAGCAGCTGGCCACCTCCTGATCCCCCGGTAATGCGCGCTCGCCCCTGCCGCAGGGGTGCGGCGCAAGGCTAGCCGGACCTACCACAAGCGGCCGCGCTAGATTACCCCCCCTCCCGGCGGCACGATTGTCGACAAATCAAAATCTCCACTTGTCATATGTCTGACATCGCAGTAGCTTGTGCGGAACACGAATAATAACGAGGGGATGACTGTGACCAACGAGAGACTGGCTGTAACGAACGCTGGGGCGGCGGCGAGCGGTGCGGCGCCGGCGACAAAATCGCTGTGGAAGAAATTCGCTCTGTTCCTGTCCACCATCGGGCCGGGGCTGTTTCTTGTCGGCTACAACATCGGCACTGGAAGCATCACTACCATGGCCTCTGCAGGCGCGTCACACGGCATGATCCTGTCGTGGGCAGTATTGCTGTCCTGCGTCTTCACTTACTTCCTGATTGTCTATTTCGGACGCTATACGCTGATTACCGGCGAAAGCGCGCTGCAGGCATTTCGCAAACATTTCGGCCGCCACGTGGCGCTGTTTGTCCTGGTGGTGCTGGTGTTCACTGAAATGGTGTCCAGCATCGGCGTCATGGCCATCATCACCGATGTCGTCCACGAATGGTCAAAACCCCTCACCGCAGACGGCGAGGGTATCAGCACCATACTGCTCGCGATCCTGTTCGGGGGCATGCTGGTATTTCTCCTGATCAACAATCGATACGGATTCATCGAAAAGCTGCTGGCGCTGTTTGTGGCGCTGATGGGCATTTCCTTCCTGATGACTGCGACCATGGTGATCCCGGACGCATCGGTGGTCATAGCGGGGCTGGTGCCCAGCATCCCGGACACTGCGAATGCGGGCCTCATTGTCGCCGGCATGATCGGCACCACCATGGGCGGCGTCCTTTACGTGGCCCGATCGATAACCGTTAAGGAAAAGCAATGGAAAGCATCAGATCTCAAGCTGGAAAAGCGCGATGCCTTCATCTCTTCCTTTCTGATGTTTTTCCTCAGCCTGTCCATCATGGCCGCGGCTGCCGGCACTCTGCACCCACAGGGGCTGCATGTGGAAAATGCCATCGACATGATCCAGCTGCTGGAACCACTGGCAGGCCGATTTGCCATCTCGATTTTTGTGGTCGGTATTGTCTGCGCCGGCCTTTCCTCCCTGTTTCCACACTACATGCTGGTGCCGCTGCTGCTGGCCGACTATCGCAACAAGCCGATGGACCTGTCCTCGACAGGCAGCAAGGCCATCGTGGTTTTCTATGCAGCCCTCGGTCTGGTTGTGCCCATCTTTGGCGGCCGGCCGGTACTGGTAATGATCATCACCCAGGTGTTCGCTCTGCTCATCACGCCGATCATTTTGATCCTGATGACCATCCTGCAGAACCGCAAGGCAGTCATGGGTGAGCAGACTGCGACTCCGCTCTCCACTTTCATGCTCGTAGCCATGACGCTGTTCACCATCTTTATGGCCGTGATCGGCGTCATCGGCATTATCAAAGCACTCTAATAAACAAGGGTTTTACCATGTTTCACGAACGCATTGTCTGCGCCTATCTATACAGCATCACCAAATACGGCTATCCACCGAAGGCCGAGCTGACCGAAAGGTATCTGGAGGAGATGCAGTCCCTGGGTTTTTCCTCAGTCGAGCTCGAAGGGATCCGCGAAGAGCACCTGATGACCGTCTACGAGTACCGTCACCGTATTGCAGACAAGATCAAGAAACTCGGTCTCGCGGTGCCCTACTTCTGCGTGGTGCTACCGGGCCTCTCATCACTCGACGAACGGGAAAGGGAAAAGCAGCTGGCGCTGTTTGAACGCGGTTGTGAAATCGCGCAACTGTTCGGCGCCAGAGGCGTGCTGGACAATGCGCCGCTGCCGCCCTACCAGTTCCCGGCAGATATCCCGGTGGTGCGCCACTACAACGAAGAGGTGCTCACATCGGCATTCCTACCGCACGATGTGCGCTGGGAAAATATCTGGGCGGCCCTTGTCGAGACCTACGCACACGCCTGCGACATCGCGGCCAAATACGGCCTCAGCTACCACATGCATCCGGCCGAAGGGCTGCTGGCTTCGAGCACCGACGCCTATCTTTACTTCCACGACGCGGTCAAACGTGACAACCTGCGTTTCACCCTGGACACCGCCAATCAGTTCGTGATCCGCGACAACCTGTCACTGTCTATCATGCGACTCAAGGATCACGTCGACTATATCCATATCTCCGACAATGGCGGCAAAAAAGTGGAGCACCTGGCCATCGGCGACGGCAGAATCCGCTGGGATATTTTCTTCGAGACATTGAATCGCGTGGGATTCAAAGGGCACCTGGGCTTGGATATCGGCGGCGACGAATCCGCCGTGCCCGACCTGGACGGGGCTTACCTAGCGGCAGCGGAGTGGCTGCAACGGGAATACCTCAACACATAGCGGCGCGGGCCGCGGTTTCGCCCCCGTTCGGGCGGGCGCGCGACTCGCGGCCGCACCAATCTCGGCAAAAGGCTAGGCAGCGGACCGTATCTCGGTCAGCATCGCCACCAGCTCGTCTGTCACTACTTGGAAAATTTTCCGACCTTTTTCCGCCGTGGCGTAACTCGGCGCACCGTACACACCGGTGCCCGCGGTCAGCTGGGACATCGAGCGCTGGTGCGCGCCGCGGCTGCCGGTCAACAGATCGGCATCCGCCCAGGCAAAGGTGGATTGCAGCGGAGTGTCCCGGACCGTGTCCGCATCGATCAGCTCCGGGGCAATGTGCATAACCATCGAGGTTTCGAATTCGCAGGCATGTCCTACACCACCGAAGTCGCTCTCCTGCAGCGACTTCAGGGCCTCTGGGGCCAGCTTCCACCAGGTGAGCATAAAGAAATCCACTTCCGGATAGCGGTACCCCAGTTTTTCCATGATGACCTGCCCGATGGCGAGATTGCCACCGTGGCTGTTGAAAAGGACGATATTGGTAAAGCCGTGCGCAATCACCGACTGCAGGACATCACAGACATAGGCCAGCATGGTTTCATGGGTGACGGTAAGGCTGCCCGGAAAACTCATGTGATGCTCACTGCAACAGACCGCCACTTGCGGCAAGACCAGTACCTGGTCGCCGAGCGCCTGTTCTGCCAGTTCGAGAAAATGCCGGCCAATCAGTGCATCGGTTACCAGCGGCAGGTGTGGCCCGTGCTGCTCAATGGCCCCGACATTTAAAATCACAGGGGTTTTGCGATCGAATTCATTCAACGCGGGGCTGGTCAGGTTTTCCCACTTCATCGTTTTGCCGCCCACATTTCAATTTCCACCAGCAGGCCCGGCAGCAATCCGGCCTGAATTGCCGTGCGGACCGGATAGGGCTTGCGCATATAGTCTACATAGATTTCGTTAAAGCGCTCCCAGTCACCGAGATCCGGCAGGTAGACATTGACCTTGAAGACGTCTTCGAGGCCACAGCCGGCATTGGTGAGCTGGCGCGCACAGTTTTCCAGCGTGTAGCGAGTCTGCTCTTCGAAAGTTTCGCCGACGATATTGCCCGACATATCGATGGCGCACTGGCCGGAGATGACGACCAGTTCTTCGGCGTTCACCTTCAACACTGGCGAGTAGGGACCTGCTGTCACATGCTGCTGTGCCGGCGGGGCCGTAACTGGCGCGACGCCGTCGGCGCCCATGACCGACGGCAGATAACCGACGAAGGAGGCTATTTTCCAACGGCCGTCCTCCTTTCGCATCACGTAAAGTGTCTGCCAGTCGAGAATCTCCCTACTGCCGTCCCGCTTCGGCACCGCACCCTTGATTTCCTTGTGCGCGATAGCGTGACTGCCGTTGATGTCGATGCTCTTAAGACGCGACGCAGCGTAGAGTGGCTCACGCACCGCCCGCCGGTCTGACTCGGCGGCCGATGCGGTGGCCGCCTGTAACCACACATCCCGGTAGGAAGCCAGATCCGGGAACGTCATGACCCACTGATCGGGGTTGTTTTTATTCTGGCCGTCGATGCCAAAAAAGCCCTCTTCGACGAAGTCGCCCTTCGTTGCGTCCCAGTCGGCACTGAGAAAGGCCTCGAGGTCGCGACGAACCAGGATTTCCCATATTTCACCACGATCCGCATCGCCATCAAATGGATTATCAAACACACTCACTCTTTACACCCTCACTCAACAGTCGCAGTTGAAACGCGGTGGGCGGCGATCGCCTCTTCATCGAGTTCGATGCCGAGACCGGGCCCCTGGTCGGGTACAAATGCATAGGGGGGATCGAATCGGATCGGGGATTTGAGCAGGCAGTGGGAGCGCAACATGCGCCCGAAGATATCGCCCGGCCACACACAGCTTTTTGCAGCGACAGATTGGTGCAGATACATGGATTCGAGAATACCCAAGTCCGCCTCCGAACCGTGCCAACAGTTTTTTCGCGCGGCGGAAGCGATCGCATCCAGCTGCCGGAACTTGGCCAGACCCGCGTTGAAGTTAAAACCATCCACCGCGTTGTGCTCAATCACGCTGATGGCGTCGTGTACGCGCTGCCCCTGGTAAACGTAAGGCAGGGAAACATGCTGCACGATCGGGATGGAGGTAAAATTGCGCAGTTCCGCATAGTCGCGCAACATCCACTTGCAGATAGGATCCTCCAGCAACAGCACGTTGCCTACAGCTTCCAGGCCCCGCAACCGGCGGCGCGCCTCACCCGAATTTTCCCAGCGCTGATTCGGGTCGAAAATCACTTTCATGCCCGGCGCGTGACGCTTGATCTGTTCACACCAGCCAACCACGTCATCGTTCAGGTCGCACTTGAACTTGATACAGTCGTAGCCCTGCTCTGCATACTTCTTCGCCACCAAGCCGGACTCATCGACCGTACGGTGGCTGGACCAGGCCCCCACGTAAACCCGATCGCGCACTGCGCCGCCAAGCAACATGTACAACGGAACCCCGAGAAGCTTTGCGTAGGCGTCCCAGATGGCACACTCAAAACCGTCGTATTCGCGACATAGGGGAATGGGCAGATCCTGCAGGCAGATAGTACGGATATCCTGGCCGAGCAGACTCTCTGCCACTTCACGGACAAGCGTCCAGTTGTGGTCGCGGTAGAACTCCCCGTAGCCCACTGTGCCATCGGAGAGCTCGAGTTTCAGAATGAGTTTGGGCAGTTCGTCGAACTGCATACTCCATTCCCGCTTGCCGCCGACCGGCAGCATATGTAGCGGTTTGCGCACCTCCGCGGAATCGATCACACCGGGTCTGGCCTGGACAACCACCTCTTCAAAATGAAACCGTTTTATTGTTATCGCTGGAGTCATAAAGTACCTACCTGGTTCCGGGCCGAAGGCGACACTCCGCCAATTCGACGTCGGATTAATGATGCCGCTGCAGACTTCCATGCACCGCATGAACTCTGTTCACTGGCGCAGCGAGATCCGCCAGGGCGGCGACAATTCAAGTGATCGGAGCCGGGACATGATCAGGTGCAGGGAAGTAAGTGTATTGCAGCCGCCCCAAATTCTGTTGCGCAGTACGCGATCTGCACGACTGAAATTTCCCCGGCGCCGGAATTGATAAAAAAATCGATACTGATACTGCCGGGATAATGAACAATCGGTCCAGCTCATCCTAATTGAAGATGATTTTTTATGTGATTTTCTACTTATTATTATGTACCGTATACCTCCGCAGGTGAGCGCGCGGCATGTTTGGATCCATGCTATCGATCGCATACTTACATGTCCAGACCTATTGCCGATAAATACTGTGATTTTTCATTAAATTTCCCCGATGTTTTCACATCGGACAGCAGGCTGTGCGCCCCTTACCTAGACAGCGGCACGTCGACACCAAGATGTCATCATGTCGCGTAACGACAAGATAAAAACCTCGGTCCATGCCGTTTAAAACCAGCCACCGGACTTGCCATAATCCTGGGACATTGATAATTTTCGAGACAGGATATGCAGCGAAAATAACAAGCCCTTGAGAACAACCCTCCCTTTGTTCTCATCTCACCAAATGAATCATTTTATCGTTAGAAAATTCTCATAATTAAAATAGCTTCCTAACCCGAAAGACCCGCTGTGCCCGCACATGACAGGGGCTTCTCACCATCGTCATGCCAGCGGTGGCTGCCGGGTCACTCGACCGCGGGAAAATCAGAGCTTATTTCGGCCGAGAGATCCGCCGTACAGTCAGTCCGACCAACGGGTTATCCGACTGCCAACAACCCCAATCGAAGGGATTTTGAGTGTGCCCGGACACCATCCCGGCCGCCACCGGCAAACTTCCGTCGTAAATTTTCGGAAAGATCAACCAGTAAGAGAGAAAATTCATGACTCGTCCCAGCAAATCCACCCTCAAGCCCACCCACTGCCTGACAGCGCTGGCCGGTGCACTTCTGCTCGCCGGCTGTGGCGAAAATGTCTCCGCACCGGTCGCGGAGACGGCGGCAAGCGCGGTGGCTACGTTTACGGCGAGTAATCCGTCGGATTTTATACGTCGGGACACGCGGCTCACCTGGCCACTTGCCGAACTGGGCCTGTCCGCACAGGAAGCCAGGCATCTGGTGGCCAAGTCAGGCGATACACTGCTGAGCGGGCAGCTCATCGATACGGATGGTGACGATACCGCGGATCTCTTCTCCATCCTTGTCGACCTGGATGCGCTGGCGAAGCAGGAAATTCAGCTGATCGATGACGCGGCGCTGGCTGCGGAACTCGCAAAACGGCCTGCCCGCGCTCAAGCGGAAATCTCCATAAAAGAGGGCGGACAGTGGAACGGCAAGCGCTACGAAGGTGGCGAATTTATCAATGTCGATACCATAACCCTGCCGGAGCAGTATACCGATCACAGTGAATGGATCCGCTACGAAGGCCCAGGAATCGAATCCGATCGCGTGGCCTACCGCATCTATCTCGACTGGCGCAATGGCTTCGATATCTTTGGCAAGAAACAGCCCGGCCTGAAGCTCCAGGAAATCGGTCTCGACGGCTATGACAGCTACCATGAGATGTCCGACTGGGGTGCAGATATTCTGAAAGTTGGCGACAGTCTCGGGATGGGCGGCTTCGGTTTCTGGAATGGCGAAAAAGTGATCCGTGTCGAGCAAACCGATGGCCGCAGCGCGACCGTCACCAACAGCGGACAGATCATGGCCTCCTTTACGATCGACTATGCAGGCTGGAACCTGTCTGAACACAAGGCCGACCTGGATGCGAGTTTCAGCATGACCGCAGGCAGCCCGCTGGTATACGTGAAGCTGGGCACCAGTGAAACATTGCCGAATATGGCGATCGGCCTCGGCA
Organism: Microbulbifer magnicolonia; assembly: GCF_035117725.1. Lineage (NCBI taxonomy): Bacteria > Pseudomonadati > Pseudomonadota > Gammaproteobacteria > Cellvibrionales > Microbulbiferaceae > Microbulbifer > Microbulbifer magnicolonia. Next base: position 151,396 of record NZ_JAYEFD010000002.1, read on the forward strand.
AGCACGATGCGGCTGAGGTGCTAACCGGGGATCTGGGCGATGACAGCGACTGGGCCTATCTCGCCACCTTCGGCGAGCAAACACTCTTCAATGACGGACTCGGTGAATTCATTTTCTATCGCAAGAGCGATGCCCGTGAGCTTGTCGAGGACCAACATAACCACGCGGTGGTCATGAAGGACACCGGCGCAGGGCTCGAATATTACTTTGGTGCAGTCTGGTCCGGCGAGGCTCAGGGCATCAGCGACCGCAGCGCGTTTGAGGCATTCCTCGCGCAAGAAATAGAGAAGCTTGCGCAGCCGGTGCTGATCGCGCGCAACGCAGAAGATTGAGCGGAGCCTTGCGCAATTCCCGTTGCTCCCAAACAGATGATCAATGAAGGATATAGCCATGATTGTAGAATTTGAAGTTCGCCATGCCGTGCATCCCCAGGATTACGCCACCTACACCAACAGACGCCTGCGCGAGAACTTCCATGTCGGCGGCCTGTTTGTCGCCGACAAACTGAAACTCGTATACACGCAAATAGATCGGTTTATCGTCGGCGGCGCCATGCCGGTTTCTGGCGAAGTGGCCCTGGAAACTATCGACCCACTCAAGGCCCCCTTCTTCCTGGATCGCCGCGAACTCGGTGTCATCAACGTGGGCGGGCCGGGTCGGGTTACGGTCGACGGCGAGGCTTACCCGCTGGGCTATAAAGACGCACTCTATGTGGGCGCCGGAAATCGGGAAGTGACCTTTTCCAGCGACGATGTCGACAAACCCGCAAGGTTTTATCTCAACTCCGCCTGTGCACACAAAGCCTGCCCGACAAGAAAGCTGTCACTCGAGGACGCGGTCAAGGTCGAACTCGGGGCCATGGAGACCTCGAATCACCGTGTCATCAACAAGCTGATGGTCAATCAGGTGGTAGAAACCTGCCAGCTGCAAATGGGCATGACCGAGCTTAAGCCGGGCAGCGTGTGGAACACCATGCCGGCGCACACCCACAGCCGTCGCATGGAAACCTATTTCTATTTCGAGGTGCCCGCGGACCAAGCGGTTTGCCACTACATGGGCCCTCGTGAGGAGACCCGCCATATCTGGATGGCAAACGAACAGGCGGTTATCTCTCCGACCTGGTCTATTCACTCCGGTGCCGGTACATCCAACTACACGTTTATCTGGGGTATGGCCGGCGAGAACATGGACTACGACGATATGGACAAGATTTTCCCGGCAGACCTGGCACGAGGGGAAACCGCATGATGGACCTGTCGCTTTTCGACCTGACCGGCAAAGTCGCCCTGGTGACCGGCGCCACCCACGGTCTCGGTATGGCGATGGCAAGGGGGCTGGGCCGTGCGGGAGCGACCCTCGTTATCAGCGGCCACTCCAGCGGGGAAAGAATCTCACGGGCCGTCGAGGCCTATCGCGCGGAAGATATCGAGGCTTACGGCTATCGCTTTAACGTGACCGACGAATCGGAAGTCCAGGCGGCCGTCAGCAGAATCGAGGCGGAAGTCGGCCCCATCGATATCCTGGTCAACAACGCGGGCATCATCAAGCGGATTCCCCTGCTCGAAATGGCCGTCAGTGAGTGGGACGAAGTGATCAGCACCGATCTGACCGGCGTCTTTATCATGAGCAAGGCAGTGGTACCCGGCATGATCCATCGGGGCGGTGGCAAGATCATCAACATATGCTCCATGATGTCGGAACTCGGCCGCAACAGCGTGGGCGCCTATGCCGCCGCCAAGGGCGGACTCAAGATGCTGACCCGCAACATGGCCACCGAATGGGCGCGCCACAATGTGCAGGTAAACGGCATCGGCCCGGGCTATTTCGCCACGAGCCAGACCGAACCCATTCGCGTCGACGGCCATCCGTTCAACGAGTTCATCATCAATCGGACACCGGCGGGGAAATGGGGTGATCCCGACGACCTGCAGGGCGCGGCGGTTTTCTTGGCTTCAAGCGCCAGCAATTTCGTAACCGGGCAAGTGATCTACGTCGACGGCGGTATTCTGGCCACCATCGGCAAGCCTCATGGTGAAGCCTGATTCGCGTCGGATCAAGGGCAGTGGAACCTTCGGCTTTGTCAGTGATACCGACGCCGCGTCCAAACACGGACGAAAGAATAATAAGAGAGGGCAGCAGTGCAAGTCACAACGCTCGATTGGACAATAATCGCCGTAACACTGGGAGCCATACTGCTGATAGGCAGTCTGGTGGCACGACGCGCATCCAAGGATAGTGAAGCCTATTTCCTCGGCGGGCGGCGGATGCCCTGGTGGCTCCTGGGAACCAGCATGGTCGCGACCACCTTTGCGGCCGACACCCCAAACCTCGTCAGCGATCTCGTGCGCACTGGTGGCGTTTCTTCCAACTGGAGCTGGTGGTGTTTTCTGCTGACAGGTATGCTGACCGCGTTCGTCTACGCCAAGCTTTGGCGACGCTTGGGTGTAACCACCGACAACGAATTCTACGAGCGTCGCTACAGCGGCAAGCCCGCCGCATTCTTGCGCGGCTTCCGCGCTGTCTACCTGGGTGTTTTCTTCAATGTTCTGATCATGGGCAGTGTGACCCTGGCTGCAATTAAATTTGGCGCAGTGCTGTTCGGCCTGTCGCCGGAGGCTGTGGTATTGATCGCCGGCGGAATCACCGTGATTTTTTCCGCTGCAGGCGGGCTACTGGGCGTATTGATCACAGATCTCATACTGTTTGTGATCGCCATGTCGGGAGCGCTGTTGGCGGCGTACTTTGCACTTGACCATCCAGCCGTCGGCGGACTCGACGCCCTGTTCCAACACCGCGATGTATTACCCAAGATGGCCATGCTGCCCGATTTCTCTGATGTGGACGCACTGGTTACGCTACTGGTCGTTCCTCTCGCCGTACAGTGGTGGGCGAGCTGGTACCCCGGAGCTGAACCCGGCGGCGGTGGATTTGTCGCCCAGCGTATGCTCGCGGCAAAAGACGAGCGCCACGCTGTGGCCGCAACCGTGTTTTTTAATTTCGCACATTACGCGCTGCGCCCCTGGCCCTGGATAGTGGTCGCGCTGGCATCGCTCATCGTGTTTCCCGATCTCGCCAGCCTGCAGAGCGCCTTGCCCCATGTGGACCCGGCGATCGTCAGGAATGACCTCGCGTATCCCGCGATGCTGACCTTTCTGCCGGCGGGACTGCTGGGTCTGGTACTGGCTTCCATCGTCGCGGCCTACGTGTCCACCATATCCACCAGCCTCAACTGGGGTGCGTCCTATCTGGTGAATGACGTTTATGTACGGTTTATAGCCCCGGGCGCATCTCCTCGAGCGCAGGTCATGGCCGGGCGAGCAGTTACCGTAATGTTGATGGTGCTCGCGGCGCTGCTCGCGCTTAAGCTGGAAAGTGCGAGCCAAGGCTTCAACCTGCTCCTGACGGTCGGTGCCGGCACCGGATTGCTGTTCCTGCTGCGCTGGTTCTGGCATCGCATTAATGCCTGGTCAGAAATCTCGGCCATGGTGATTTCCTTCGCCACCAGCAGCTTTCTGACCTTTACCGATCTGGGGTTTGCACAGTGGCAGATCTTTATTCTGTCCGTAGCCATCACCACCGTCGGATGGGTGGCTGTCACACTACTGACACCGAAAACCGACCCGGTGACTCTGGCACAGTTTGACCGCATCAATCGTGAATACCTCTCAGGCGAAAGCGTACGAGCAGGTGTGACTGCCATGATGTGGGCGGTATTGGGTGTCTACGCTTTGCTGTTCGGCACTGGCCACGCACTATACGGCAATACCGATTATGCACTGGGCCTTGGATTTGCGGCCCTACTCGGCATCTGGAAAACGGTCGGAAATATTCGCGTCATCGATGGGACAGACGTCCAGGCTACCGAGCCGGTGACGCAGACGCGGCTTCTCGCAAAGTAGTGGCCGCTCTGCGAGGACAATCCCCTCAGCCGGAGCAGTACATAAAAATTGGCCTTACCGGCATATTCAGCTAACGCAAGCGTAATAACAGGCAATAGGGCATAATTTTCCAGTGTTTTTTGGCACAGAGGTTACTGCCCAACTCAGACCTGCGCCGTGATGAAAACAAGCAAGGCCTTACCATAGCCATTGACTGGCATGGCCAATTTTTGGCACCATCACAACTCCAGACTCATGCTGGGTTTCTCCACGCCTGACGCGGTCTGCCCTTTATCTAGTTTGGCCTAGTACCGCGTACCCCCCTGCCCCGTTCCAGGGGCGGGCTTTTTTGCCCTGGCCGATATACCCAGTGGAACTGGCACCGCGTTAAGCTTGGAATATAGAGTTAATAAAAAGAGCACGCCCCTATGACACGCCCTCTGCAACTGCACCCCGATCGCCTGTTTCCGGCCGATGCACTCAGCCAGGATATCGCGCGCAAGCTCTACGAGAGCGTCAAAGACCTGCCGATCATCAGCCCCCACGGCCACACGGACCCGGCCTGGTTCGCCGACAACCGGCCGTTCGGCAACCCGGCCGAGCTGCTGATCAAACCGGACCACTACGTATTCCGCATGCTCTACAGCCAGGGCGTACCGCTGGAGAGTCTCGGCATTCGCAGCCGCGACGGCACGCCGGTGGAGACAGACCCGCGCGCCATCTGGCAGCGCTTTGCCGAAAGCTATTACCTCTTCCGCGGCACACCGTCGCGCATGTGGCTGGACAGCGTCTTCCACGATGTGTTCGAGCTGGATGTGGCGCTGGACGGCGGCACCGCGGAACACTACTACGAGCGTATCGACAGCTGTTTGAAGAGGCCGGAATTCCTGCCGCGCGCGCTGTTCGAGCGCTTCAATATCGAGGTGATCGCCACCACCGAGTCGCCGTTGGACGACCTTTGCCACCACCAGAAAATTCTCGACAGCGGCTGGAGCGGTCGCGTCATTACCGCCTACCGGCCGGACCCGGTGCTGGATCCGGACTACGAGGGCTTCGCCGATAACTTGCGCAGGCTTGCGGAAATCACCGGCGAGGACACCGGTAACTATGCCGGCTACCTGGCCGCACTGCGCAACCGCCGCGAATTCTTCAAGCGTATGGGCGCCACCTCCACCGACCACGGCCACCCGACGGCCACCACCGCCCACCTGAGCCGCGCCGAGGCGGAAGCGCTGTTTGCTCGCGTGCGCGATGGCCACGCCTCCGCCGAGGATGCGGAACTGTTCCGCGGCCAGATGCTGACCGAGATGGCGCGCATGAGTCTCGACGATGGCCTGGTGATGCAGATCCACCCCGGCTCGGTACGCAACCACAACCCGCTGGTCTTCCAGCGCTACGGCCGCGACAAGGGCGCGGATATTCCGTCGCGCACCGACTATGTCCACGCGCTGCGCCCGCTGCTGGAGGCGGTCGGCAACGAGCCGGACCTCACCATCATCCTGTTCACGCTCGACGAGACCAGTTACAGCCGCGAACTGGCACCGCTGGCGGGACACTATCCGGCACTGAAGCTGGGGCCGTCCTGGTGGTTCCACGACAGCCCCGAGGGCATGCGTCGCTTCCGCGAGCAGGTGACAGAGACCGCCGGCTTCTACAATACCGTCGGCTTCAACGATGACACCCGCGCGTTCCTGTCCATCCCGGCGCGCCACGACGTCGCGCGGCGCATGGATTGCGGCTTCCTCGCCCAGCTGGTGACCGACCACCGCCTGGCGGAGGACGAGGCATTTGAACTGGCACACGACCTGAGTTATGCGCTGGCGAAGCAGGCCTATAAGCTCTAAAAATGCAGGACTCGGTATTTCAATGTAGGAGCGGCCCATGGCCGCGATCGATGTCCGGGGATCCCGGTAAATTCGATCGGGGCCACCGGCGGATGGCCGCCCCGTCGCTCCTACAAGGGACTTCGGAAAAATCTATGAATGAGAAAATCCTGAACAGGAACACACTGGATCAGCTGCCAGAATCGATCATCAAACCCACTTACGAGCGCAGCAAGTTGCGTGCGGGCATCATCCACCTGGGCATAGGCGCCTTCCATCGCGCCCACCAGGCCTGGTATACAGAGCGGGTACTGGAAAGCGGTGCGACTGACTGGGGCATAGTCGCCGCCAGCTTGCGTTCGCCTACCGTACGCGATCAGCTGGCGCCGCAGGATTACCTCTATTCGCTGGTGGAAAAGAGCAACGCCGGCGAAAAGGTGCGAGTCATTGGCTGCGTGACCGACGTCTTTGTCGCACCGGAAAGTCCGCGTGCGCTGCTGGCCGCGATGGTCCGCGAGGAAATCCGCATCGTATCCCTGACCGTGACCGAAAAGGGCTATTGCCACGATCCGGCCAGCGGCGCGCTGCATTTACGCCACCCGGACATCCAGCACGACCTCGCCAACCCGGAAGCACCGCAGAGCGCGCTCGGATTTATCGTCTATGCGTTGCAGGAACGGAAACAGAAAGACCTGCCGGGCTTCACTCTGCTCTCCTGCGATAACCTGCCCAGTAACGGGAAGCTGCTCGAGCGGGTGCTGTTCGAGTTTGCCGAACAGGTGGACGCTGAGCTCGTCGACTGGATGCGGGAAAACACCCGCTGCCCCTGCACCATGATCGACCGCATAGTGCCGGCGACCACCGACGCCGATCGCGACGCCCTCGAAAAAATGCTCGGTGTGCGCGACAACGCGGCGGTGATGGCGGAGCCCTTCAGTCAGTGGGTCATCGAAGACAATTTCCTGCGCGGCCGCCCGGACTGGGACAGTGCCGGTGCGACCTTTGTCGACGATGTGGAGGCCTATGAGCTGATCAAGCTGCGTCTGCTCAACGGCTGTCATTCGCTGCTCGCCTACAGCGGCTACCTGGCCGGTTTCGAGACTGTGGCCGATGTAATGGCGGAGTCCGCCTTTGCATCGATGGCGCAGCGGTTTCTCGCCACCGAGGCCAGTACTGCGGTCGAGGCGCCGGAAGGATTCGACCTGGAGGATTACCAGCGGCAGCTGCTGGAGCGCTTCTCAAACCGGGCCCTGCGTCACCGCACCTGGCAGATCGCCATGGACGGCTCACAGAAGATCCCGCAGCGCTGGCTCGGCACCCTGCGCCACCAGCTGCAAAGCGGCGGTTCGATCGAATTGCTGACGTTTGCCCTGGCCTGCTGGATCCGCTATGTGTCCGCGGTGGATGACGCCGGCAACCCGATCGAGGTTTCCGATCCTCTGGCCGCAGAGCTGAAATCCATCTGCGACCAACATCGCGATGATCCACGCGAACTGGCTGCAGCCTTCCTCCGGTTTGCGCCGGTATTCGGCGAGGATCTGCAATACAGCCAGCGGCTGCACAACGCGCTCGCCACCTGGCTGACATCGCTGGATGAGCACGGGGTACTCAATAGCCTGCGTATGCTGATGGAAGAGAGCCCCGCCTGACTGCCCTCTTCCCTGATCCTTTCGCCCGCCGAAACAACCCAATGTAGGAGCGGCGGGGCGGCCATCCGCCCCGCCGATCCTACAGCGTTGGGCCTGCGGCTGATGATGAAGTCATTGAAAAGATGGCCATCGGTCTCGCTCGGAAAAAATTAGCTTTTCCCACAACACAAAAGGCAGGTTTTTCACCTGCCTTTCGTACTGCATAAAAAAGCCCTGCCCCGGAGCTCCGGGGCAGGGATCCGAAGCGGATTAGAAATTCATCCGCAATCCCAGCAAGACCTCGCGACCGGTGCTGTTGTATTCGCGCACCAGGTCCAGATCGCCCTCCGGACCGGTGGTGTAGAGTCGCTCGGTCTCGTTGGTGAGGTTGATCGCCTCCAGTGTGACTTTCATATAGTCGGTCACATTGTAAAACGCGGACAGATCCAAGCGGGTCGGACCAGTGGTGCCGTGCGAGGCATTGTCGTCGGAGCCGGTCTGGTCGGTGACATAGTCGTCGCGGCTGTTCACCATCAGGCGGCCACCGAACAGATCGGTTTCGTAGTAAACGCCGAGGTTGTAGCTGTTTTCCGACAGCCCTTCCAGCGACCCGACCACGCCGTTGCCGAACTCGGCCTCGGACTCTACATGGGTGAAGTTCGCCAGCACACCGAAGTTGCTCGCCCAGCCCGGCAGGAAGCGCAGCGGTTGCTGGTAGGAGATCTCGTAGCCGTCGAGATCGGCACCTTCACCGTTCTCGCTGGTAGTGATGTTCCAGTCATCAGAGTTCGGCGACAGGGCACTCGGCTCGTACAGTGGACTGCTGGGATCGTATTCCGGGCGCGCAGCGACGATTGCGCGGATATCGCTCGGCAGCTCCTGACCATTCAGCGTGGTGCCGGTGATAAAGCTCTCGATCTGCTTGTGGAACACCGTCAGTGCCAGCAGTGATTCCTCGGCGAAATACCACTCGATACCGATATCGGCGGAGTTGGCGCGGATCGGCTCGAGGCCTGGATTACCGACCGAGACGTTACCGTTGATCGGCGTTACGTCCACGGTGCCTGCCATGCTGCCGAGACCGGGGCGCGACAGGTTGCGGGCCAAGCCGACGCGCAGATACAGGTCTTCCTGGAATTCCCACAGCACGTTGGTGGACGGCAACCACTCGGTGTAGCTGTCTTCCAGCTCGGTCGGCACATAGCCGCCCATACCATCGCTGGTGACACCTTTCGAGGTTACGGTGGTATCCACCAGGCGCAGACCGGCGTTAAACGTCAGCGGTTTGCCCAGCAACTCGGTGCTCACATTGGTTTCCACATAACCGCCGAGCGTTTCCTCGGTGATGTTGTAGGTGTTGGAGTTGTCCGGGTCCAGTGTGAACTGACCGGCGCCATAGGCCGCCTTGGCTGCATTGAAGTCCGCCACCAGCCAGTTGTCCGGGAAGCCGCCGGGGGCGTCGATGCCGTCAGAGAAACCATCGACCACATCGGCCAGCTCGTTGGTCACCGACTCGTCGAGGAAGTCCGGTGTGCTGATCGTGCCCTCGGTCGGGTTCCAGAACTGGGAATCGATTTCACGGTTGTTCCAGATCAGGCCGGTCTTGATATTGGAGTTGTCGTCCTCGATCGTCAGGTCCGCGCGGAAGGTGTCGTTGTCACGGCGCACGACTTCGTGGCGCAGAGTCGGGCCGGACCAGACGTAGTTGGCCGGATCGAGCGTATCGAAACCAAACGACATCTCGGCAATATCGCTGTCGTCGAGGAAGGAGTAGGCGAAGGAGTGGCCCTCGGCAGCGGTGATATTGAAGCGGTACTGCTGTTCGACATGCTCCGACACCGCGTTGCCGTACATCACGTTCAGCTGCATATTGTCGGCGATATCGAATTTGCCCGACAGTACCGTCTGGGTGAAGTCGGAATCGCTGAACTGGCCGCGGCTCTCTGAACGCGGCGTGACGTTCTCGAACTCACCGGCAACGATATAGCGGCCGCTGTCATCCAGGGTCACGCTGGTCGGCGAGATACTCTGGAAGGAGTTGCGGAACTGCGCGAAGTAGTTGTAGGAGGTCACATCCGCCTTCAGCTGAGAGTTCAGCACATCCAGCGAGAACTCCATGCGGTCGTTCGGCCGGAACTGCAGCGAGCCGGTCAGGCCGAGGCGCTCCTGCTCGCGGTTGAAGGAATCCATGCGCGGCAGGCGCGGTGCCCACATGTAATCCAGCAACTGTGTCTGGTCGAAGCTCTCACCGGGGTAGTTGGCGCCAGAGTTCGGCGTGCCGTTGATAACGGTATCCGCATCGGTATTGGCCCAGCTGCGTCCGCCGTTACTGGCGGGTCCGGTCCAGCGCACTGTACCGAAACCTTCCTGGCGCACGGTGCGCTCGGAATAGGCGGCGCTCACCAGTACACCCACCTTGTCGTCGAGGAAGGTGTTGCTGTACATACCGGTCATGCGCGGATCCGACTCGCCAGCAAAGCTGTCAGCGGTCAGCTGGCCACCGAAGGCAATCTGCTGGCCCGGATTGTCGAATGGATGCGGCGTGGACAGTTCCACCGTCGACGCCAGTCCACCCTCTTCCACCGATGCTACCGGCGACTTGTGGATGGTGATTTTGTTGAACAGCTCGGACGCGAATACGTTGAAGTCAAAATCGCGGCCGCGGTTCACACCGCCTGAGGAATCCAGGCCGCCGGTACTGGCCGGCACTTCCATACCGTTCAGAGTCGTGCGGGAGAAGCCCGGGCCGAGGCCGCGTACAGTGATATTGCGACCCTCACCGCCCTCGCGGCTGATGGCGACGCCGGGCACCCGCTGCAGCGATTCCGCCAGGTTGAGATCCGGCATCTTGCCGATGTCCTCGGCGATAATGCTGTCAGTGTTGTTGGCGCTCATGCGCTTGGTATCAAGCGATCTCTGCAGGGACTGACGGAAGCCGGTTACGGAAACCTCCTCCAGTACCTCACCCCGGGGCTGAATCTGGGCTTCTTCGGACGGTGCCTGCTCCTGTGCGATTGCAGCCGGGGCAACCACCGCCATGGCCAACACCAACGGCTTCAATTGATATCTAGTCATCGCTAACTCTCCTTCTCTCTTTTATTGTTCTCGCCAGCTCAGTACCCCATCAATCTGCTGACTCCCAAGTTTTACTGCTTCAAAACTGATATTTACCGCATTTTCTATGATCATCGGTGTTTCCACCTGCTCAACACTCACTCCCCTGAACTGCACATTTCGCAGTGGCGCAGCGGCAGGCGCGTGAACTTCGAGAAAAGTACCGATCTTTTTCACATCGATATTTTCAAAGACTATGTCCTTGTAGGTAGAGGGAAAGAAGCCGCCCAGTTCGCCCGGATAATTCAGCTGAAACCAGAACAGGTTCTCGAAAGACTCCACCTTCAGGTTGCGCAGGTGGACATTTTCAACCAGCCCACCGCGATCGAGATTGGATTTGAAGCGGAAGGCAGAGATACCTTCGCGCAGAACGTTATCGGTAAAGAAAACGTCACGAATGCCACCGGACATTTCGCTGCCGAGCGCAATGCCGTCCTCGCCGCCCATGTCGTTGTTGCGCACGACGATGCGCTCGCTCGGCGCGGCAATAGTGCGGCCGTCCAGGTCGCGACCGGATTTGACCACCACCGAATCATCGCCAGTGCGGAACCAGCTGTCCTCCACCAGGACATTGCGGCTGGACTCGATATCGATACCGTCGTTGTTCGGGAAATGGCTCTCTACGCGGATTCCGCGCACTGTCGCGCTATCGGTGTAGACCAGATGATTGACCCAGAACGGGGAATTCAATGAGGTATAGTCTTCCAGCAAGACTCTCTTAGCGTGGAAGAACTGCACCAGCGGTGGTCTTAAATAAGTACCCTCGGCAAAAATACGCTTTTCCACCGGCACGCCGCCGGCGCCCATCTTGCGCAGGCGCACCATGTCCGCCTCTTGCTTGGCGTGCCACGACTTGAATTCACTGCCTGCGTTGCCGTCGATTATTCCCTTGCCGGTGATTGCCACATCCTCGACATTGGCGGCGTAGATCAGCGGCGAGTAGGTATAGACCTCTGTCCCCTCCCAGCGCGTCTTCACCGCCGGCAGATAGTGTTCCGGGTTGGGAGAAAACAGTAGCTTTGCGCCCTCCTGCAAGTGCAGCTCGATATGGCTCTGCAGCACGATGGGACCCTTGCTGAGCCACGTGCCTTTCGGGACGACCACCCTGCCGCCGCCATTGCGCGCGGCTGTCTGGATTGCCCTGAGTATTGCCGGACGCGCATCCGCACCGGGCTCTGCCGGCGCATCGAAATCGGTGATGTGATAGGTCTTGGCGGGGATACGGGGCCGTTCGATATCGGCAACGATCTGCTCGGCCAGCGTCCACGGATCGCCGTCGCTCGCAGAAACATTGAGCGATATCAACGGCGCCCAGGCGATGAAAAGCGCAGGCAGGAATTTTCTGTGTTTTCTTTCTCTCATATCCACATCCATTGGCGAGTATTGCTCGCCCTTATTATTTTTTGCCGACCGGACAGGATGCTCAGCTTGGATTACCCGCCACTCGCTAGCAGGCAATCTTCCGGTACTGCCTATTCATTACTCGGCCTGCCAATCGTTGCCAGAATGCCGCCGTCGACATATACGATCTGGCCGGTGACAAAATTGCTCGCATCACTGGCGAGGAAAACCGCCGTACCCTGCAGATCTTCGGGGTTGCCCCAGCGCCCGGCCGGGGTGCGACTGATGATGAAATCGTTGAACGGGTGACCATCGACGCGAATCGGTGCTGTCTGGCTGGTGGCAAAGTAGCCGGGACCAATGCCGTTGACCTGAATATTGTGCCGGGCCCATTCGGTAGCCATATTGCGGGTCAGCATCTTCAGGCCGCCTTTGGCCGCGGCATAAGCGGATACCGAATCGCGCCCCAACTCGCTCATCATCGAACAGATATTGATGACCTTGCCGGCGCCGCGCTCGATCATGCGGCGCACCACCGGCCTGGTCATGGTAAAGACACCGGTCAGGTTGGTATCGATTACCTGCTGCCAGTCTTTTAATTCCATTTCCAGTAGCGGCACGCGGCGGATGATGCCGGCATTGTTGACCAGCACATCGATGGGCCCCTGCTCCTGCTCGATCTGGCCGACCATATCGGCCACGACTGGTTCGTCAGTGACATCGAACAGATAGCCGTGTGCATTGAAACCCCTGTCGCGCAACCGAGTGACGGCGCTGTCCAGTTTTTCCTGGGAGGAGTGGCCGGTAATCACCAGCTTGGCACCGGCGATACCCAGACCCTCGGCCATCGCCATACCGAGACCATGAGTGGCGCCGGTGACCAGCGCCAGCTTGCCGCTGAGATCGAACATTGAGTTGGCCATTTCAATTGAACCTGAATCGTTTATCGTTTTGACGCAGACATTGCGCTCGCTCCTGCATGAGCGGGCCTGCGGCCCGGTGCGGAGCTGGAACTCCGCGTTCCCAGGTCAGCGCAATTCGCAGGGCTTGACCCCATCCATATCGCCGTAGTCCAGATTTTCCCCGGCCATGCCCCAAATAAAGGTGTAGTTGCTGGTGCCCACGCCGGAGTGCAGCGACCAGGTCGGCGATATCACCGCCTGCTCATTGGCCATCCAAATACTGCGAGTCTGCTGCGGCGGCCCCATGAAATGGCACACCGCCTGATCTTCCGGCGGATTGAAATACATATAAGCTTCCATGCGCCGGCTGTGTGTGTGGCACGGCATGGTGTTCCAGACGCTACCCGGCGCCAGCTCAGTCATGCCCATCTGCAGCTGACAGGTTTCCAGTACGTCGCTGACCAGCAGCTTGCGCAGGGTGCGCTGGTTGCAGGTTTCACTGCTGCCCAGCTCGATCACCTGTGCATCCCCCTGCCCCACCTTGCGTGTCGGGCAGGCGCGGTGTGCCGGTGTGGAATTCAGATAGAACTTTGCCGGCGTCGCTTTCACGTTGCTGGAAAATTTCACCTCGCGGGAGCCACGGCTCACATACAAGGCTTCCTTGGTACCCACTTCGTAGACGGTGCCATCCACTTCGACGCAACCGGGGCCGCCTATATTGATGACGCCCAGTTCGCGGCGCTCGAGAAAATAATCGGCCTTGAGCGGTTCGACGGTTTCCAGCAACACTTCGTGTTCGACCGGCATGACGCCGCCTACGATCATCCGGTCCACATGGGTGTACGTCAGGAGGACGGTATCCTGCTCGAACAGCAGCGGCACCAGGTACTCTTCCCGCAACCTGTCAGTATCGTAGCTGGTGTAATCCCGCGGATGTGTGGCAAAGCGCTCGTCGTATACAGTGCTCATCGGTACCCCCATTAGATTCGTTTGTTCAACAGCTCGGACATCTGCACGCCGGCCATGATGAACGGACCGACGCCTTTCGGGTCATTGGCAATCACCGGCTCGCTCATGTAATAGCGATAACTGCCGTCGCGACCGTAACCCAGCCCGGCCACTTCACAGATATTGGTCAGGCTGACGCTGCCATCGGCGTGGACCTGCAGAAATTCATTCAGCAGCCCGCGATAGGATTTCTTCGCCAGCGGCACGTAGGATTCCGGCAGATAGCCCTTGTTGATCGCCTTGGCAAAGAAGTAGGTAAACATGCTGCTGCCACTGGCTTCGAGATAGTTGCCGGGCGCCGACGGCTTGTCGGTGATCTGGTACCAGGTGCCGGTGTCGGCGTCCTGGTAACGTTCCAGCACCGGGGCCAGCTCGGCGATCATGTCGACAAGGTACGCGCGCTGCTCGGCATTTTCGGCGGGGATGAAGTCGAGCACGTCCACCAGTGCCATCGCCATCCAGCCCATGCCGCGGGACCAGTGAAATTCCGATAGTCCGCTTTCTTTATCGGCCCATACCTGCTGGCGCTTCTCATCCCAGGCGTGGTAGTAGAGGCCACTGTGCGGATCGCGCAGACGCTCTCGCACCAGCTTGAATTCCGCCAGCACTTCGTCGAAGTCCGGCTGCTCATGAAACAGATTTTCGTAGTGGGCGAGAAACGGCATGCCCATATAGACGCCGTCCAGCCACACCTGGAAGGGGTAGCGCTGCTTGTGCCAGAAGGCGCCTTCCGAGGTGCGCGGGTGCTGCTCCAGTTGCGTGCGCAACGTGTCCACAGCCACCTTGAAATTTTCCTGCTGGTTGCGCTCGTGCAGTCGCAGCAGCATCTTGCCGGAATTGATACTGTCGATGTTGTACTTGGCCATGTCGTAGCTGTTGATGTCGCCGTCTTCGGTGACGAACGAGCCCATCACCTGCTCGACGGCGCGCGCGTAGCGCGAATCCGGACTGACACTGTTGAGATCGTCAATGGCTTGCACCAACAGCCCGGTGGTGTACTCGAAATTGCTGGGGCGCTTGCGCAGCGGATCGAAACCGCCATAGGCGAAGTGCGGAACGTGGCGCTGCAACTCGGCATCCGCCAGGCGCCGGCTCCACTCGAGGGCGACTTCCGCAGTCAGGTGTTGCGATAATTCGGCTTCGGTGGCACGGGTGCTGAGCTTCTTGCGCAGCGGCATGGTCAGCTTTTCCGCCTCTTGCGCCAGATAGACCTCGAACTGCTCGGCGTCGGTGATTGGACCGTGCGCACTCGACGCTTCCAGCTCCCAGGCGGCAGTGAAATAGTAGTGAACCTGCTGGCCACGGGGATTCAGCACCACCACCTGGTTGTGCTCGTCCTCGGTGATTTGCTTGATATCCTGCTTTTGCACCAGCAGTCCGAGACCGAGCTTGCTGCCGTCGAGGCTCTGCGGTCCGTAGGTGCCGATATAAGTCCACGCCTTGCCGGTAATATCCAGATCGCCGACCAGCAATTTAGTGCCGGGCAGCTTCACCAGACCGGCTGCCATATTTTCCAGTTCGGCACTGGTTTGTGCTTCTACCTCCACCAGGCGGCTGCCGGCGCGCATGGCCAGCGTAGCGTTCAGATCAGTCTGCTGACCCTCGCTCGGGCGCCAGCCGCTGTAGCGCAGCGCAAAGGAGGAATAGAGTTCGCCGTTTTCGGCGATAGTCGCCGACCAGTTCTGCACATCGCTTACGCGGATGGTTTTCTCGCCGTCCCAGTAACCGTAGCCACCGACGCCCAGTGCGCTGCCGACTTTCAGGATATCCATACCCCAGTCAGACATCTCGTGATAGGAGTCGAAACCATCCTGGCCGACATCCTGCAGCACCGGCTCGCGGGTGCGCTTACCGAAAACATCAAAGCCGTTGCGCCAGTCGAGGTACACGCGATAGCCGACCAGGTCGGATTCGATACCCGGCCCCTCGTAGCGAATAAAGTAGGAGTGGTCGGTGTGCTCCGCCGGCACATCCAGTGCGCTCACATTCTGGAAGTGTCCGCCTTCGTATTTCCGCTCCACCCAGCGGCCGCCAGTCTTGCGGGAAATTTCTGCCTGTGTGCGCTTGGGATTTTCTCCATGTGCCGCTTCAGCAGGCTCGGGGTCAGACTCGGTGATTCGCAGCTGAAGCGTTTCCTCCGCGGCAATATCGAGGGCAAACAGAATGCCGTCTTTGTCGCCATCGGCGTCTTTGTCGATTGCCTGGACCGGGAGGGCTGTGGACTGTTTCCACACGGCGAGTGCCGGTTCGAAATCAGCCGGCAAACCGAGTTCGTGGTAGCTGAGATAGACGGCCTCATCCAGCCGCGCAAAGCTGGAGGAGTTGTGGAGTTCCAGACGGGCAACTTCGCTGGAAGCCGATGCGGGGGCACCCGCGCCGTTTTTGGGGCTATCGGTTTTCGCAGCTTCGGGTGACTCACCACAGGAGGCGAGCGCCGCCAGCGCTAGAGAAATGAGGCTCAGCTGGCCAAACTGTTTCACGAACATCGCTGCTTCTCTCTCATTTTTATGTGGTAAAACCTATTTGGTATTACCGCTTATTATTTGATGGGCCAGATGATCGCACACGGATGACCACCTGACAACTTTTTGGCTGACCAATTAATGCCTTTTGGTTGTATACAGCTATCGCCGTTGTATTGGGCGCCAATCGGCCAGCCCCAAAGGTTGTGATTGCGAATCAGCCGGGCTGGAACGGCCTGCCATTGATGGCGACCTTGCTAACGGTCAGGCCAGTTACCTCTTGGATCACGCCGAGAGAGGCCGCCTTCTCAATGACACTGTCGGAGATATGCAGGCCACGAATAGGCGCGCGGGCGAAGCCGCGAATGTGGAAGGCGCGCTGGGCCTGCTGACAACGCAAGCTGTCGACGAAGATGTTGTAGACCTGCGGGTCGAACTGCCCCTGGTCCCCCTCCTCGTAGAAGAAGTTGATCACAATGACGTCCTTCACCTCGCCGATACTGACGTTGCGCACGTAGATGTCGTGGATCTCGCCACCGCGCATGGCGTTGGTCTTGATGCGCAGGCCGCGCTCGAGGTTGGGACTACTCATCACGCAGTTTTCCAGGAATACGTTGCGCACGCCGCCGGAGATCTCGCTGCCCAGCACCAGGCCGCCGTGGCCGTCGCGCATGCGGCAGTTGCGGATCACGATATTCTCGCTCGGCGTGGCCAGGCGGCGGCCGTCAGCATTGCGGCCGGATTTGATGGCGATGCAGTCGTCGCCATTGTCGAACAGGCAGTCCTCGATCAGCACGTTGCGGCAGGATTCCGGGTCGCAACCATCGGAGTTGGGGCCGTGGCTGCGCGCGGTGACGCCGCGCACCGTGACGCTGTCGCAGAGCACCGGGTGCATCACCCAGAAGGGGGAGTTCTCCAGCGTGACGTCTTCGATCAGCACATTGCGGCACTCGTAGAACTGCACCAGCGGCGGGCGCAGGTAGCTGCCGCCGGCATAGAGCCGCTCCGCCACCGGCACCCCTTTTTCCGCGTCCTCGAACAGCGCTCGCCGCGCCGCATGCTGGGTATCCCCGTCGTTCGAGCTCTGGGCGCACTTGGTGTTCTCGCCCTTCCAGGGCCACCAGGTATCGCAGTCGGCGCCGCCGTCGATCAGACCCTTGCCCGTCAGCGCTACATTCTGGCAGCCGTGGGCGTAAATCAGCGGGGAGTAGCCCATCAGCTCCATGCCCTCCCAGCGGGTCTTCACCGCGGGCAGGTAGCGCTCAGGCTCGGGAATAAAGGAGAGCACCGCGCCTTCCTGCAGGTGCAGCTCGGTATTGGAAACGAGATGGATCGGGCCGCTGCGGTACTTGCCCTGCGGCACCACGATGCGGCCGCCGCCGGCCTCCCGGCAGGCCTCGACCGCCGCCGCAAAGGCGCGACTGTCGTCGCCACTGCCGTCGCCGCTGGCGCCAAATATCTTGAGATTGAATTCCCGCGCGGGGATCTGCGGGCGCTGGATGGCCGCGAGAATCCCGGGCACCGCGGCCCAGGGGCCGCTGTATTCGGCCTGCGGTGGCCGGCTCATGGCCTGCGACACGGCCGGCAGCGCGGCCAGCGCCAGGGTTGACTGCAGAAAACTGCGCCTGCTGAGTCTCATCGTTCGCCTCCCGAAAAATTATTGTTGTGCGACAGGATTCCGCGTCCGCCAAAGCGGCAAGACCAGAATGGAGGATTTCAGGAGTCTGTCATACCAATTGTGGAGAGGCAACAGGAATGCGGTCAGGTGAGGCGGGGCGCGATGACCGGTAATCGGCAATCAGTAATCTGTGGTCGGTGGTTGCTGGTCGGTGGCCTGAGGTCGGTGGCTGAACACCAACCACCGACCACTCGCGCACAGATCAGGGCAGGGCGAAACGCTCGCGGGCGGCGTTGACTTCGCGGCGCGCGGCCTCCAGGGCCTCGGCCTCGGTGGCGTCCAGCAACTGCTGCACCACGCGCTGCAGGTGGTCGCGCATCGCGTTGCGCGCTGCCTCGGCGTCGCGGCGCTTGATGGCATTGAGGATCTTGAGGTGTTCCTCGATGCGCGGCTTGGAGCCGGCCTGGCGCACCTTTTCGAGGATGCGCGCGGAGATGGACGAGCTGTTGCGTAGCTGCCACAGGTGTTCGCACACCGACACCACCGCATCGTTGTGGGTGCCGCGGGCAATGTGCAGGTGGAACTTCTCGTCCGCCACTTCCGCCTTCGCCTCGGTGGCGTTCTCGGCAATCATCTCCTGCAGTATCTGCTCCAGCTCGGCGATTTCGTCATCGCTCATCTGGCGGGCGGCCAGACCGGCGGCCTCGCCCTCGAACATGATGCGTGCCTGCAGGATTTCAAAGGGGCCGATATCGGAATCGGTCGCCTTAAAGGTACCGGCGTTGGCGTCGACCACATAGACACCGGAACCGCCCTTCACCTCCACACAGCCGGCGATCTCCAGCGCGATGATCGCCTCGCGCACCGTGGGGCGGCTGACTTCGAAGCGCTCCGCCAGCTTGCGCTCCGCCGGCAGGCGGGTGCCGGGCGGATAGTCGCCGGCGGCGATGGCGGCGGCCAGCTGTTCCGCCACCTGTTGGTACAGTCGCGCACCCTGCATGTGGTGTTTCTCCAATTGGTAATAATGAAGCCGTGGCGCAGTTTAGCAGATGGGGCTAAGCCGCAACAACAGATGATCTGCCGCAACAGTCTTACCAAAACTGACAATTTTTGAGATTGCGGCCTTACCAATATAGTGCTAGATTGCGACCATTCACAGAGTAAAGCGCCACAACAATAAGATTTCTGGCCGCGAGCGCCTTGCGGAGTCAGTAGACAGATGGACCTTATTCATATTCACGAAGTCGACAATGTCGCCCTGAGCCGCGCGCGCCAGCCCGCCGGCAGCCTGGTGAACTGGCGCGGCGCCCTGCTCGAGCTGCGCACCGAGGTGCCGGCTATGCACAAGGTGGCGGTCCGCCCCATCGCCCGCGGCGACGCGGTCCTGAAATACGGCCAGATCATCGGCTTCGCCAGCAGCGATATCGCCGCCGGCGAACATGTGCACGAACACAATATGGAAGTCGGCGCCCACAGGCCCGATTACGCCTACTGCAGCCAGGTGCCGGCGATCGACTATATCGACCCGGCAGCCAGGGCCTGTTTCCAGGGCTACCGCCGCGCCAGCGGCCGCGCCGGCACGCGCAACTATCTCGCCATTGTTTCCACGGTCAACTGCTCGGTCACAGTGGCGCGCGCCATTGCCGCGCACTTCAACAACAGCGGCATGCTGCGGGACTTCCCCAATGTGGACGGCGTCGTCGCCCTGGGCCACGACAGCGGCTGTGGCATGTCCACCGGCGACGAGGGCTACCGCACCCTGATGCGCACGCTGCACGGCTATATCGGCCACCCGAATTTTGCCGGCGTTCTGCTGATCGGTCTCGGCTGCGAGGCGATGCAGGTGGGCAGCCTGCTGCGCGAGTGCGGCCTGCAGACTGGCCCGCTGTTCCAGGCGCTGACTATTCAGGGCGCCGGCGGCACCCGCGCTGCGGTGGAGGCCGGCGTGGCCAAGCTCGGCGCCATGCTGCCGGCGGCCAATGCCTGTGTGCGCGAATCGATACCCGCCGCCGAACTGACACTGGCCGTGCAGTGCGGCGGCAGCGATGCCTTCTCCGGTATCACCGCCAACTCGGCCCTGGGTGCGGCGGCAGACCTGCTGGTACGCCACGGCGGCACCGTAATCTATTCGGAGACGCCGGAGATCTACGGTGCCGAGCATTTGCTCACGCGCCGCGCGGTAACGCCGCAGGTGGCACAGAAACTGGTGGATCGCATTCGCTGGTGGGAGCACTACACCGAAATCAACGGCGTGGCGCTGAACAACAATCCCTCGCCGGGCAACAAGGCCGGCGGCCTGACCACCATTGCCGAAAAATCCCTCGGTGCCCAGGCTAAGGGCGGCACCAGTGCGCTGCAGGATGTCTACCTGTACGCGGAGCGGGTGCAGAAGAGAGGGCTGGTATTTATGGACAGCCCCGGTTTCGACCCGGTGTCGGTCACAGGGCAGATAGCGGCCGGGGCCAACGTGGTCTGTTTCACCACCGGGCGCGGCTCCGCCTTCGGCGCCAAGCCGGTGCCCAGCATCAAGCTGGCCAGCAATTCGCAGCTGTTCCAGCGCATGCGCGAAGATATGGACATCGACTGCGGCGGCATTCTCGAAGGCGAGTGCTCGGTGGCCGAGTGCGGGGAAATGATTTTCCAGCGCATACTCGCCATCGCGTCCGGCGAGAAGAGCGCGAGCGAGCTGCTCGACTACGGCGACAACGAGTTTGCACCCTGGCGTATCGGTGCCGTTATTTAAAAGCCCGTTAAAAAAACCGCTACAGCCACGCCAGGCTGCTGATTACCGTAAAGGTGACGCCGAGCCCCAGCAGCGCGGAATAGCTGACGCCGAGCGCAAAGAATTTCACCAGGGTCATGCCCCAGCCCTGGCCATAGACACGCTTCTGCATCAACAGCAGATAGAGCGGCATCCACAACAGTAACAGCGCAATCGCCCAGCCACTTACAATCTCAACCGCGGCGTATCCCTCCAGCCACTCCTGCAAATCGACCGCCAGCGTCACCAGCAACAGCGCCAGGCACAGGAATGCGTGGCTGTGCAGCGCCACGATCAAGTGCTCCATATATAGCCGGCGCTGCAACAGATACAGCGTCCACAGCATCAGCGCGAAAATTGGCAGCAAGACAAACAGCGTCGATGGAATAGCACTGAGCAATGCGTCTTTGAAGCGATTGGGATCTTCCCGAATGATCCCCATATTGTCGCTGGCTTTTATTGCCTGGGTAGTGAGCCAGTCATTCAGCGCCTGGGGGAAGGCATCCACCTGGACCGGCTCGGCCTCGGGATCCCAACAGCCGCCGCCGAGGCGAAACAGGCAGTCGCCGGCGGACGCGGAGGCTTCCACAGTTGGATTTCCGCCCCGGGGTGCCCTGCCCTGCAGCTCGGCGATGCGCGCCTCCGCCTGTTGCCGCACCTTGCGTTCGGCCAGTGCCAGGCCCTCTTGCGCCGCCGGCGATTCCTCACTGTCTATTTTCGCTTCTGCCAGATCCGCAAGCGTCTCGTCGCGCAGCCGCTGCACCTCCTCCACGGTAGTCGCGCGTGCGATTTCGCCGTCGAAGAACTTGATATTCCAGTCGCTGCTGAGCTGCACGATAAAGAAGGTGGTCAGACAGAGGAAGATAAACAGCCGCACCGGGCTGACATAGCGCACCCGCCGCCCGGCAAAATACTCGGCTGACAGGAAGCCCGGGCGCACCAGCAATGGCCCCAGAGTTCGGCCGATACGCGAATCCAGGGCCAGCAGCGTATCGAACAGATCGCCGAGGATACTGGAGAAATGCCGCACCATGCCCTTTACCGGCTGGCCGCAGACATAGCAGTGCGGGCCGAGCAATCGGGTATCGCAGTTGGCGCAGTGCGCGGCGGGATTAGCGGAGGCTTCCGGCGCTTGTGGGGAGCTCGTCATTCAAGTGCTGTCTTTTTTGCTTTTTTGAACGCAGGGAAAACTGGAAAACACTGTGGGCACTTCCCTGCGGCTTTCCGCATCCCCGAACCTTGGCGAGGAATTATAAAAGGAAGGGCCGCGGCCGGATACTCCGCCGCGGCCCCGATAAGTCAGCGGACTTTTTTAAATCCGGACTTCAATTTTCCTGCAGGAAGCGCGCTATGGTGCGCAGGCCGTGGCCCTTGGCTCCCTGGGACCACAGATCATTGGCGCCCGGCTGATAGGAAGCGGACAGGTCCATATGCACCCAGTGGCGCCCCTGATCGCGGACGAAGCGGGCCAGAAAGGCCGCCGCCGTCGAGGCGCCGGCGCTGCCGTCGATACCGACATTGGCAATATCGGCAAAGCCGGACGGTATCTGTTCCATGTGGAATGGCTCCAGCGGCAAACGCCACGCCTTTTCATTCTCCGCCGCGGCTGCATCCAGCACTTTCTGCGCGGTGTCGTCCTCGAAGCTGAACACCGAATTGTAATCGCGTCCCACCGCCATTTTCGCCGCACCGGTCAGGGTGGCGGCGTCGAGGATCCAGCGCGGCTCCTGCGCCGACGCGGCGATCAGGCCGTCGGCCAGTACCAGGCGCCCTTCCGCATCGGTATTCAGGATCTCGACGCTGACACCATTCTTGTATTTGATGATGTCACCGAGCTTGAAGGCCTGGCCGGAAATCAGGTTTTCCGCGCAGCACAGGTACAGCTTGACCCGCTTCTGCAGGCCGCGGGCGATTGCCAGTGCCAGGCCGCCGGTGACCATGGCGGCGCCGCCCATATCGGATTTCATCGTCGCCATGCCGGTGGAAGGCTTGATGCTGTAGCCGCCGGAATCGAAGGTGATGCCCTTACCCACCAGGCAGAAATCCACCGGTGCGCTGTCGTCGCCGGTGGGGCTGGAGCCTTCAGCGCCTGGGTTATAGTCCAGCTGCAGCATGACCGGCTCGCGCACACTGCCGCGCCCCACGTTGTGGATACCGACAAAGCCCTCTTTCAGCAGGTCGTCGCCGGCGATGAGCCTGTAGCTGACCGCCGCCGGCGCCAGCTTCTGCAACATCTCCGCGGCGCTCTCCGCCAGCACGCGCGGGGACACCTCCTCCGGTGTGCCGTTGGTAATTTCGCGCACCCAGCGCGCCGCCGTCTCGCGGGCTGCCAGCTCCTTCAGTTCCGCGGCCTTGTCGGTGCCCCAGTCCATCTGGTTGTCGTTGCGCGGATTGAAATAGCCGGCCCAGAAGGCCCAGCGGCGTTCCAGGTCCCAGCCGTCGCCGGCCAGGGCGACGCTGGACACGCCCATGCCGTCCAGGCGGCGCGCGGCGCGCTGGGCGGCCACCAATGGCGCTCCGGTGACCTTGGTCGCGTGCACGGTGGCACCGCGACTGGTAAAGCTCAGCAGCGCCTTGTCACCCCAGGTTTCCGCCGCCGCTTCCTCAACCAACTGAACCTGCATTGCCTTTGTCATACAACACCTTCTGTAAAAAAACTTGTGAAAACCTTCTGCGAGTTTTGCATGCGATCGGCCAGCATTCTAACAGGCCGGCGAGCCCGCACCGATGTTTGCGCCGCCAGCACCGCGGCGGATAAACTGGCGGCGGGAAATAACAAAAGCATAGGGAAGTATTCATGGCCGAGTCCTGCAACTACCATTCTGCCGCCGCGGCGGCCTGGCGCTGCCAGCCCTGCAGCCGCCACTACTGCGGCGACTGCATTCCCGGAGCCAGTGCCAACTACCCCAACGGTCGGCCCGACTGTCCGCTGTGCCACAAGCCGATCGACTTTATCGGCGCCAGCAACGGCGCCAAACCCTTCTGGCAGATGGGCCTCTTCTATTTCAAATACGCCCTGCAGCCCGGCCCCCTGACGGTGCTGGCGCTTGCCACCGGCGCCAGCCTGTTGATCTCCGGCTTCGGCATCCTGTCGCTGGCACTGCTGCTCGCGACGGTGGCGCTGGTAACCCGCTACAACCTGCTGGTGATCGAGCGTCTTGCCGGCGGCCAGCTGCAGGCGCCGGCCTTCGGCGACGCCCTGGACGGCAACAGCGCGCCGCTGTTTGCCAAGGTGATCGGCATGACGCTGATCGCCGGCTTCGTCGGTTACAAGCTGATGGCATTCAGCCAGGGCGCACTGCAACTCTACTCGCTTGCGCTGTCGCTGCTGGCGCCGGCGGCGATGATCGTGCTGGCGCTGGAAAAGAGCCTGCGCGCGGCCATCAACCCACTGAAACTGCTGCAGTTCACCTTGATTATCGGCTGGCCCTACTGGCTGCTGTGGCTCGCCACCAGCGCCGTATCCGCCGCGCCCGGCTACCTGCTGCTGTTGATCGGCGGCAAGCTGCCACTCTGGGCCATAGCGCCGGTGGTGGCGGCGAGCACCAGCTACTTCTACATAGTCACCAGCGCGATGATGGGCTATATCTGCCTGGCGCGGCAACAGCGGCTGGGGATCATTGCCGAACGGGACGACGAAGTCGACTATCTGGAAGAGCGCGAGTTCGACCGCGCCCGCGCCCTGGCGGAGTCGCAGATACTGATGCGCGAGGGCGATTTCAAAGCCGCGCGCCGCACCCTGGTGGAATGCCTGCGGCGCTTCCCGGACGACCCCGCCCTGAACGAGCGCTACTACCGCCTATTGCTAGCGACCCAGGACAAGAAGGCATTGCGCGAGCTGGGACCGCATCTGCTGGAGAAATTCATCCGCATGAACCGCGCCCACAAGGCTGCGGAACTCTACCTTGCCACCGACCCGCTGCCGACGATCGACAAGTCTCACCTGCGCCACAGCCTGGCGGAGGCACTCTACCGCCAGCAGAAATACCGCCACGCGGCACAGCTGCTGAACAACCTGCACAAGGAGGACTGGGACTACCGCCATCTGGATGCGGCCTATGTACTGTTGGCGCAAATTTATATCGACGGCTTCAATCGCGAGGACCTGGCGCGGAAGCTGCTGACCTATGTGCGGCAGAAGTTTCCCGACAGCAACCTGCGCAAACAGGTGGACACGCTGGAGAAGGTACTCGCTGGCGCACAGGTGGCTACCTGACTAGGCTAGATGTCGTGAGGGGATATTGAAGCGACGCTTGTCGCGTCGGCCGCACCTGCACTCAGGCGCTATACGCCCAAGAAACACTTGGGATGCAGAATGAAACCTTTGCTGCCTATTTCACATCGCCGGTGCTGCGCATGCGTCGGCTTGCGAGGTGACCCTTGCAGAGGAATCGCCGCTCGCTGCGACTGGCGCGCTTCCGGTTGGCCCAGACTCTTCCCATTGATGGTACGGCAGTGAAGCCCTGGCCGCCCTGATTCCACGGGATGGCGTGTGGAACGGCATGGGTTCCAAACACGAATACTTCGATAAATTCTGGTGGTGGCGGCGCGGCTATGATGCAGAGCGAGAACCAACGCCAAATCTGGTCATTTCAGCTCGGCGCCTGGACACTCCCGCGGACTCAATCGAAATAAAAAATGCGACATCCGGCTACAGCGCGGATCCGGATCACGACTGGCATTCTATGCTGGTAGGCATGCGCTTTCCCGGTAGCGGATGCTGGGAAATTACCGGTGTCTACAATGATACCGAAACGCTAACCTTCATTCTTAAGGTCGGACCTGACTGATACAGTGGCTACTGGCATGAAAAAAGCAGTTCAGAATCCCTGCGGAATCCAGGCCGCATTTAAAAACAATCCACGGGGGCTTCAGCTCAGGAGAAAGCACCTATGAAAAAAATTCTGCCTTGGCTCGCAATTGCCTGTATTTTTACCGGCCCGGTTTTCGCACAGAGCGGCCCGGTAACAATTACCATTCCGAGCGGTTTTGAAGGCCCGATTGCCGCGTCCCACCAAAGCGGGGCACAGGTCAACGCCTACGTGAAGAAAATCCCGGGGCAGGAGCGTGGCACGCTACTGCAAATTACTACCTACGATTTCGGCTCCAAACTCGATGGCTTGCCGGCCGAAAAGCTCGGTGAGGCGGCCAACTATTATTTAGCGCAGTTTCTCGCAGCCGTTCAGCGCCAAAGAGAATCGTTCGAATCAACAGAGTTCACCCAAGTATTACTTGACGGCACTCCCGCGGCTCGCGCCGAATGGCATGGAACCAGCTCCGGACTCAAGATGTCGGGCACTATGTACTGCGCCGTCGTCGGTTCGCAGGTGATATCACTTCATACCCAGGGATTTGCCGATTCACCCGCCGCCGATACTAAGGCCGCCTTGGCGGCCATTAATTCAGTGAAGTTTGACCGAGACTGACGGGCCTGAGGCTACACATCGTTCACAAACCAATAACCGACAATAATTCAGTGCCTGAAGGCGGTCAGCTGCGAAGTCGTTGCTCGTAATTGCCGGCACTTCGCCCAGGTCTGCCAGCCGCCATCTCAGGCATTGTTCCATCTGTGATTGACTTCAAAAATCCAATAGCAGACGATTGAGCGATGAAAACAAACCCTGCGCAGCAGCCATATCAAATTATCACCATCATTCCGTAGGAGTGGTGGGTTACCGATGCGCAGACAGCTTTCCGAACCCGCCCAGGAGGCGGGTTTTTAGTGTCCACTTTCCGGGCTCCAACTAAAGACACAGGAGTCACTATGAAGAAGGTCGCGATATTCGGCAATGCCGGCGGCGGCAAGTCTACGCTGGCCCGACGGCTGGCCGAGACTACTGGCCTGCCATTATTCTCGCTCGACAAAATACAATACCGACCGGGCGGTGCAGAGATACCGCGCGATCAATACCTGCAGCTACATAGCGAGCTGCTCGATCGCCCCGCCTGGATCATCGATGGCTTTGGCTGTGTTGCATCGGCTTGGAAACGCTTCTCGAACGCGGACACACTTGTTTACGTCGATCTTCCTCTGCTGACACATGGCCTGTGGGTCACCAAGCGTCTGTTGAAAGGTCTGGTTACCAATCCTGAAGGCTGGCCCGACAATAGTCCGATATTAACGGGCACACTGAACAGCTATCGCGTCCTGTGGCTCTGTCACCGCAAACTGACGCCGGCATACCGCCAGCTCGTCGCCGATTCACGCGACACCAAGCGGGTTTTCCACCTGAGGTCGCCGGCTGACATCGAGCGGTTTTTGCTCGGCCTTCCATCGGAATAGAGCAATGGGAAAATCATGAGCAATCTCAACGACCTGTGGCGGTGGCGCGTAGGCCGGCAAAAGACCGGTTACGCAAAGATGCTGCTCCTGGGCGCCCGCTGGCCGCTGAAGTTTGACTGTTACCTGCTGAAGTTCCCGCAGGGCTGCGAAGTGCCGCCTCACAGGGACGCCGTGACCGGCGGCAGGCACTATCGGCTGAACATCGTGTTACGGAAGGCGAAAAGCGGCGGCGAGTTTGTTTGCGCCGCGCCAATCTATCAAAGCGCCAGGATCAAGTTTTTCCGCCCGGATATCTGCGAGCACGCGGTAACAAAAGTTGAGCTGGGCAATCGCTACTTACTGAGTATTGGCTGGATAAGAAACGCCTAGCCGGGACCGCAGTGGCTGCCGGCCGGCGCATTCACTGCTGAGGAGTAACCTCCTCCCCTGGGAAAAGATGCAGCGCCTCGCGCGCGCGACTCTCGTCGCCGAGGCGCCGGTAGTGGCCGACCAATGCCATGCTCAACTTCGGCAGTATCGGGTGCACCACCTGCTGCTGTTGCAGGCGGCGCAGCAGCTCCTCCAGCCACTTCCAGTTCTTGTCCTGCGCGGCGCGGTGGGCCAGCAGCAGGCAGACCTTGGTCGTCAGCGCGCGCGGTTGGGCCGCCTGTTGCAGATAGCGGTGATAGCCGGAGGTCAGCGTCTGGCCGTCGATGCCGACATTGCCGGCCTGGGCGAACAGCGCCAGGTTGGCGCGGTGGAATGCTTCGCTCTCGGGTGCGGCGGCGGTCAGCTCTATGGCTCTTTCGATCAATACCAGCGACTGCGGGTACTGGCGCACCGCGGCGGTGGCGGCGTCGGCGGCCTCGAGCAGCTTGCCCTCCTCCTGGAAGCGGTCGATACGGGCCAGCGCGCGCTGCTGGGGCGACGGCGCCTCCTCTTCCACCGGCAGCTGCTCCAGTGGTGCGCGCCGGCTGAGCAACAGCAGGGTAGCGGCGAAGCCGGCCAGCAAACCGCCGGTGTGGGCCCAGTAGGCGATGCCGGCATCGCCGTAGAAGTAGCCGAACAGCTCCTTGCCGAGCCACAGCGGCAGCACCAGCAGCGCCGGCGCACTGAACTCGCCGAAAACGAAACCGACGGTATAGAAGAAGCGCAGGCGGCGCACGCCGTAGACGGCGACGAACATACCCATGATTGCCGACACAGCGCCAGAGGCGCCCACCATCGGCACCTGGCTGCCCGCCTCCACGGCCATATGCAGGCCGGCGGCGGCGAGGCCGCCGAGCAGGTAGAGGCCGGCGAACCAGAGCCCGCCCAGGGCCAGCTCCACCGACAGGCCAAACAGCAGCAGGAACAGCATATTGCCGATCAGGTGGTCCCAGCTGCCGTGCAGGAACATGTGGCCGAACAGGCCGGCGACACTGGGTTCTGCCGGGGTCAGACCCAACGCGATGCTGCTCAGCCGGTCGCGCAGCTCGGCGAACTGCTGGCGCTGGGCCAGCCATTCCGACTGCCCTTCCGCGCGCAACTGCGGCAGCAGCCAGTGGTGGAACTCCGGGTTCCACAGCAGTTCGCTGTAGACAAAGTCCTCGCCCTGCACATCCACCTGGGTGCGCCACTCGGGGTGCAGCTCGTCGACGTAGACCAGGAAGCGCTGCTCCTCGAAGTCCGGCAGGTCGCTGGAGAAGTAGTAGTCCTCCGCCTTCTGCCAGCGCGCCTCGTCGCGGCCCTGATAGAGCACGAACACCAGCAGGTTGAGCGCGAGCAGGGCGAAGCACATCAGCGGCGGCCGGCGCCAGTCCGGTTTGTTCTGGATGGGGATGATCAGCACTGGACCCGGCCTTGATTTGAGGGTGGTAAACAGGGCCCCAGAATACAGGGGCACCGTTCGGATAACAAACACTCCGGGCAAATTTTGACCGGAGTGCGGGCAGTCGTCGTGTCCCCGTGGCGGTACGGGCCAGCGCCTTGCCATCGGGTGCATGCACCCGGTGGCAACGCCCGCAGCCGGCTATTCCTGCGCGCGCCGGCTGATCGGCAGGGTTGCGTCCCAGCTGCGCAGGTGCACATCGCGCTGCGGGAAAGGCACCTCTATGCCCTTTTCCCGGAATTCGTGCAGCAGCTCCAGGTTATAAAGCGCATAGGGATCGCCGAGCGGCGAGATCATGTTGCTGTCGATCCACACCACCAGCTTGAAATTCAGCGCGCTGTCGCCGAACTCCATCAGCCAGACTTCCGTTTTGCGCTTCCAGTCGGTGTGGGTGATGCCGACCCGCTCCGCCGCCGCCATCGCCGCCTCGCGCACCAGGTCCGGATCCGAGTCATAGGCGACGCCGAAGGGTATGTGGATACGGCGCACCGGGTCGTCCAGCGTGTGGTTGATCACGCGGCCGGCGACGAACTCGGTATTGGGCACCAGTATGTCGATATTGTCGCGGGTGGTGATGCGGGTCGAGCGCACGTTGATATCGCGGATGCGGCCGAAGACCCCGGACTCCAGTTCCACCAGGTCGCCGACCCGCAGCGGCTGCTCGAACAGCAGTATCAGCCCGGAAATGAAATTGGAAAAAATCGCCTGCAGGCCAAAGCCGATACCCACCGACAGGGCACCGGCCACTATGGCCAGCTTGGAAGTGTCCAGCCCCAGCATGCTCAGCGCCACCAGAATCGCGATGGCGATGATGCTGTAGTGCAGCACCCGGCCGAGGTTGTACATGGAGGATTCGCTGGCGTGCTTCTTGCGCACCAGGCGATTCAGGAAGCGGCGGGTAAAGCCGGAAATCAGCCAGGCGCACACCATCACAAAAATGATCTTGGCGATATCCCGCAGGGTGATCGGTTCCTGCCCGATAGTGAACAGCTGGAAGTCCGCCAACTGGCGCCAGCGCCTGTAGGCCTGGCCGGCCATATAGCTGGCGCGCTCGCGCACCGTAGCCCACCAGCCCTGGCGCTCCTTGTAAACCTGCAGCTGCGCCGCCTCGTAGCGCTCGATGTCCTCGATCAGGTCGTTGGCGCGGCCGAGGCCGCTGTTGATGCGTTCGAAGTAGCGCCACCAGCGACTCAGGTCTTCGCCCTCCTCGCCCTGCCAGGCCGATATCTGGCGCTGGCGGATGTTCAGTTCGCGCGAGGTATCATCGATGATATTGCGCGCGGTTAGCAGCAGGTCGCGACTGACCACCAGCGCCTGATCCTCCTGTCCCTCGTCGAGGACCCGATTGATCGACTGCAGCAGTTCGGCCTTGTGTTTTTTCAGGTAGCCCTCGAGCAGGTCGACCTCCAGCTGCATCAGCGTGAGATCCCTCTGCATATTCTTGTCGGGGTCGGTGGACTGCTCCGGTGTGCCCTGGATACTGGCGCGCGTCGAGCCGATGCGCTCGATCTTATCGCTCTGCTCCTGGATATCTTTTTCCAGCGCCTTGGCCGCCTTTTCGCTGTACTGCAGCGCATCGAGCATTTGCTGCAGCTGGCTCTCGGCCAGACCGATTTGCTCCTGCCAGCCGCTCAGGAACTCCTCCAGGGATTGGAGCTGTTCGATAATGTTCAGGTGATTGATCTGCGCCAGCAGCAGCGCCAGGGCTGCCGCCTCTTTCTCCGCCTCGTCACCGGCCTCGCGCAGCAGCAGCACCTGCTTGCGCAGCTGGCTGAGCGACTGGTTCAGCGTTTCGTCGAGCTGGCGCGCCTCCAGCTGCAGGCTCGTCAGCCGCTGGCGGCCGCGGCTGATCGCGGCATCCGCCTTGGCCCACGCCAGTACATCCGGATTCTCCGGAAAAGTCACATCCGGCAGCACCGAGACCTTCTGGAATTCCTGGTGTTTCTTCCAGGTGGCTTCGACGCCCTTGATACCCTGGCTAACTGACTTGGCGCGCTTCTGCAGCTCCTCGTCATCTGGCAGTTTCTCGCGCCATTCCTGCCAGGCCTTGTCCAGGGCCTCGAGCCACTGCTTGCGCTGTTCGGCGGAGGCATCCGGCCAGCCGGTCCACCAGTCCGCGGAGGGCGCGCTGAAGTCCGGAATGACCGGCTCGAATTCTTTGGGTTTGTTGCCCGGCAGCTGTGCGCTGGCAATGAGGGCGCTGCCGGTAAACAGCAGGGCGAGCAGCAGGGTCAGCAGTGTGCGGACACCGCTGCGGACGCAGTGGGCGCGGCCAAAGGGGGGAAAACTAGGGGGGGAGTAACTGCAGTCGCCCGCCATAGTGCGCATCTGTCCGTGAAAATCCGGGGCATGAAACAACACGGATGCCCGGGAATCCGCATTATGTGAGTGTAGTCGAGCGCGATTAGCGCACTATCAGGTTACCCAGTTCGTCTGCAACCACGATCAGGCTGTTCGCCGACATGGTGCTGGCATCGGTCCTGTAGCCACCCTCGGCGTAGACGCGCTTCACCAGCGCTCCGGCGGCCAGCAGCCGGTCGAGGTCGGTGGCGAAGTCGCCGAAATCGGAATACATGTACACGATGCCGTCGTCGGCGATGGCAAACAGGCCGCCCTCCTCCACCGGCAGCAGTCGCGGCACCGTGAACAGCGACAGCAGGTCGTCGATGACGGCACCGCGGCGAATGTAGTGATCGAACCCGAGCAACTCCTGCGCCAGGTTGACGCTGAGTCCGGTGGCGTCCAGCGTCAGGAACGGAATGTCGCTGCCGTCGCCGAGGAAGCTCACCAGAAACTGCGCGCCGCCGAGGCTGAAATCCTCTATCGAGATGGCGTCGAAGTCGGGCGGCGCGCTGCCGAAGGGTGTGACATAGCCGCGGAAGCGCAGCGGCGTCCCCACCGCCAGCGGCTCGACGATCAAGTCGCTGATGTCGACCTGATAGTTGTCGGGATCCGCATCCAGCGCCTCTTCGGTGCCGGTATCGGTGTAGTCGAACAGCAGGGCGTCGCGGCCGCCAAATTCCAGCGCCGTGACCAGCATCTCGTCCTCGACGCGGGCATTCAGGAAGGAATCCAGCACCGTCGGCAGCAGGCGCACGCGCCCTTCGCCGAGGTCCAGCTGCGGGCGCTCTTCATCCCAGTGACCGAGTGCGGCGATGCGCTGGCCGACAGAAATACCCTGCACGGTCTCCTGCCGCAGCGGAAAGCGCGGCACGCTGACGAAGGTGTTCTGCGCGAGCAGCAAATCGAAGCGGTCGAAGAAGTCGACGCTGCCATCGGTGCGCAACAGGCGCGCGCCGATGATCCGCAGCAGGGGGCCCTCGCGCGCCAGCACATGGCCCTTCAGCGTATCCAGCGTATCACCCGGCACGCTGCTGCCGGCGTAGACCAGGTCCGCGATAAAAGTGCGCCGCGCCCGGTCGAAGACGCCGAACGCCAGCGTCTCCGTGTCCGGCGGCAGCGCCGCCAGGGCGCTGAGACCGCTGGAACCGAACAGGCGCTCGCCGTCGATCTCCCAGTCGGTCTCGCCGCGGATCTCGATATTGACGCCGCCCTGCCGCCCGGACTCCTCGTCGAACGGGCGCACCGCAATGCGATAGGACACCTGCCGCTCATCCACGCTGAGCAGGGGGCCGCGCAGGCGGAACGGCTTCGGCAGCGGCGGGTCATTTTCCGCGGTGACCACCGGGAACAGGGTGACCCGCGGCGGTAACAAAACGGTGTCGACGCTGTTGGCGGCGAGCAGATTGAAGTCCAGCTCCAGCAGCGCCGGCAGTTCGGGCTGGATGATCAGCGGGCGGCGGTTGTCCAGCACCAGGGCCAGGGTCACACGGCGCACCCTGATGCCGTCCTCGAAGGCAACCCGCGCAGGTTCGGCGCGGCCGTCCACATCGACGCGGACATCCGCATCGGTGAAATCGAGGGTGATCTCGCCGCGGACATAGTTGCCGATCTCCAGTGTCGCCGCGGTGACCAGCTCCGCGCGATCGGCGTATTCGACGAAATCCACCGTGCTCGCCGCCGGCAGCACCTCGACCACGGTGCCGTCGAAGCGCTGCAGCCTGAGCGACACCAGCTCCACCTGGTAGCGGATAAAGTCCCCTTCCAGATCGGTGATGCCGACAAACAGCTGGCCGCACTGCTCAGAGGTAGGGCCCGCATCGCTGGTTTCACAGACCACAGCTCGATCGCCTGGATCCGGCGCCGCGGCGGTATCTGCACCGCTGTTTCGGTCATTTCCTCCGCCACCACTGCCACCCCCGCCACAGGCGGACAGCGACAGGGCGAGCAGCAGGGCGCAGCACGCCCGCCAGAGTGCGGAAAAATCCTTTTCCCTCGACATGGCCTTCCCTCGGCACAACTGCAACGGAGACCCTTAAAGCCTAGAAGCTGATCGCCTGGTGTGAGGGCTTGCCGCGGCGGGAGTCGCGCATGCCGTCGCCGCGGCCATCAGGCCGCGGCTGTCCGCTGGCTGCGAGGCTTGCGACTAGCGCATGCAGCGCGCGTACTCGTCCCAGTAGCCGCCCGGCTGGCGGCGGTAGGGGCCGACATTGTCACGGCGCGATTGATCGTTGGCGATGCGGCGGCAGGTCTCGCGGCGCTCGCGATAGGTTTCGTCGTAAATGTCGTCGCGGAAGCGGTAGCGACCGTAGTAACCGCCGTAGTAGTCGCCGTAGATGTCAGGGCGGTAGCGCCCGTAGTAGCCGTCGGTGCGGTAGACGGGAGCGGGGCTCGGGTAGACCGGGCGAAATCCCACTGGCGGCGGCGCTGGCGCCGGTGTCGGAGCCGGCAGCGAGGTGACTTCCGGCGGCGCGCTATAGTAGTCGCGCCAGCCGTAGGGCGGGGTTATGACCGCGAAGTCGTCGCCGCGGGGATCGTACAGGAAGAAAGTGCCCCTGGAAGTGACGAAGTAGCGATCGCCGCCCATCAGGAAGGTACCGCTGCTGCCGGGAACATTGGGCACCCGCGCGCCCAGCGGAGCCTCCACGCGGATATAACCGCCCTGGCTCGGCCGGTAGAAGGAACCGCGCGAGTAGTAGTAGGTTTCGCCGTTCACCAGGATCTGCGAGGCGCCGGAAGGCAGGGCGCTCACCCGGTCCTGGGCCCAGGTGAGCCCGACGGCGAGACTGAACAGGAGTGCAATCGCGTAGTGCATGACGGCGTACCCTCTGCTGCAAACTATTAAGAAGTTTACTCAGCGGCCGCGCCTATCCCCAATTGCGCCCCAATTGCGCCCCAATTGCGCCCCAATGCGCCCCAGTCCCGCTCCAATCGCGCGCCAGTCACCACAACCCGGCGGCTAAATCGAGGCGCCTGCTTCCTCCTCTCTCTGCACCGCCATCTCGGACATCACCTTGACCGCCTGGCCCGGCTGTAGATTCTCGGCACCGCGCACCACCACGCGGTCGCCATCGCCCAGCGCGCCCTGCACGGCGATCCACTCGCCGTCGCCGCTGCCGGTGGTCACCGGCAGGCGCTCGGCCTTGTTGTCTGCGTCTATGCGGAACACGAAGGTATCGCCGTTGCGCAGCACCAGTGCATCCCGCGGCACCGCCACCGCCTGTCGCGCCGCCGCCACCGGCACCGCCACCTGCACCGGCATGCCGGCAACCCAGCCCCAGTCTTTTGGGACCGCCTGCGGCAGGCTAACCATCAGCTTCACCCGGCGCGAATTGTCGCTGGCCACCGGCACCGTCTGGCGCACGCGCCCCTCGAGCAGCGCCGTGCCGGCGCGCGCGCCCTCGGTCTGCGATACCGCATCGGCGCGCAGCGCAATCGGGTCGCCGGCATTCAGCAGCGGCAGCGCCGCCAGCGGGATATCCGCCTCCACTTCCAGCTGCGACATATCCAGCGCCCGCAGCAGCTGGGTGCCGGTGCGCACATACTCGCCGGCCTGCTGCTCGCGGCTGACCACCAGGGTGTCGAAGGGCGCATTGATTCTGGTCTTCGACAGCTCATAGGCGCGGCGGTCGCGCTCTATCTGCGCCGCCACCAGGTCCTGGGCCATGGCCTCGCGCTCGGCCTGCTGTTCCTCCAGAGCCGCGCGCGAAGTGCTGTTGGTCTCGGCGAGTTTGGACAGGCGCTGCAGCTGCGCGTCCAGGTAGGTCAGGCGCGCGCGCAGCTGGGCGACGCGGCTGTCGCTGGTGCGCAACTGCAGTTGCCAGTGGGTCGCGTCCAGCTGGGCCAGGCGCTCGCCCCTCTTCACCAGGCTGCCGGGCTCGGCGACATATTCCAGGGCGCCGTCCAGCTCGGACGAGATGCGGATATCGCGGCGGCTGACCACCCTGCCCGCCGACCACTGGCTGGGCGCTATCTCGCGCAGTTCCGCGCGGTCGACGGCGACCGCCGCCTCGCCCTGTGCCAGCGCCGCGGGTGAGAGCGCGGCCACCGCCAGCAGCGTCCATCGAATAGCTTTTCTCACGTTTCATTCCTCGCTGTGACCAGGCCGCGCAGGCGCGCGAACTTCGGCAGGGGTATGCGCCCCGTCTGCAACAGGGCCGGCAGCAGTACCAGCGTGAACAGTGTGCTGACCGCCATGCCGCCGACGATCACCGCCGCCAGGCCGCGGTAGATAACACTGCCCTCACCCGGCGCGACCAGCAAGGGCAGCATGCCGAATACGCTGGTCAGGGTGCTCATAAAGATGGGGCGCAGACGCAGGCGCAGCGCCTGCTCCACCGCCTCGACGCGGGTGGCGCCCTCGTCCTCGGCGGCGCGGGTCTGGTGCACCAGCAGAATCGCGTTGTTCACCACCAGCCCGAGCAGGATAACGAAACCGATCATCGTCAGCAGATCCAGCGGCTGGAAGCCGATCAGGTTCAGCAGCTGCAGCGCCAGCACGCCGCCGACGGTGGCGAGCGGCACCGTCAACAGTACCAGCCCCGCGTCCTTGAGGGAGCGGAACAGCGCGCTCATCAGCAGGAACAGGATCAGCAGTGCCAGGACAAAGTTGCGCGACAGGGATTCCAGCGCCTTGTCCAGGTCGCTGGCGTTGCCGCCGACCAGTATGTTGCCGTCGGCGGGCATGGCCGCCTGAATCTGCGGCAGTATGTCTGCCTCTATCTGCGCGCGCACCTCCTCCAGGGAGACATCGTCCGGCGGCACGATATTGAGGGTGATGGTGCGGCGGCCGTCCACCCGGCGCAGGCTGCCGGGGCCGACGGTGCGCTCGACGCTGGCGAGCTGGTTCAGCGGCACTATGGCGCCGCGCGGGGTGACCAGCGGCGTGTTCTGCAGCTGCTCCGGCGTGCTCCACTCGCGCGCCTTGAAGATCACGTCCAGGCGCTTCTCGCCGTTGAAGTACTCGCCGACGTAGAGGCCGTCGCCGAGGGCGCGCACCAGACTGCCCATATCCTGGCGGTTCCAGCCCTGCTCGTGCATGGCGCGGTCGTTCGGGTAGACGGTCAGCTCCGGCTCGGACAGGGACAGGCCCGGATTCGGCTGCACCGGCACGCCGGGCATCACCTCGCCGATTACCTCGACGCCGCGGGCGGCGGCCTTCATCAGGCCCTCGGCATCGCGGGACTGCAGGTGCAGGGCTATCTCGCGGTCGCCGCCGAACTGGCCGAACAGGTTGCCGCGGGCGGCGAAGCCGCGGAAATCGGGGATGTCCACCAGGACCTCCTCGCGCAGTATGCGCTCCATTTCCACGGCCTTGTCCATATCCTTGACGCGCACACCCATGGTGCCGCCGTTGGGCCAGGTGATGATGTAGTAGTTCTTCAGCGCCGGCTCGCGCTCGCCGCGCATGTAGGGCGCCATGCGCCTGTCTATCTCGTCGACGATATCGTGTTTGATGGTCTCGACGTTGGTGGCGGCGGGGAAGTTCATCCACACGTCCACCGCGTCCCGCTTCACCGGCGGCAGATAGTCGAGCTTGGGCAGCAGCAGCCAGGTGGCCAGCAGTGGCAGCAACAGCAGGGCGCCGATCACCCGCCAGCGCCGCGCGGGCGTGCGCGTCAGGCCCATGACCCCGGACGTGATCTTTTCCCACAGGCCGGCGAGGCGATCCTCACTGGAAATATCCGGTAGCCACTGCCTGGCCGCGAGCGGCACCACGGCGACCGCCACCAGCAGCGAAAACACCACCGCAACGGCGATGGTCAGCGCCAGGTCGCCGAATACCTGGCCCTCGACGCTGTTGAGAAAGAATACCGGCAGGAATATCGCCACGGTGGTGGCGGTACTGGCGAGCAGCGCGCCCCACACCTGGCCGGCGCCCTTTTCCGAGGCCTCCTGTGCGCCCAGCCCCTTCTCGCGCAGGCGCACTATGTTCTCCAGCACGACGATGGCCGCATCCAGCACCATGCCGGTGGCGAAGGCGAGTCCGGCGAGGGAGATTACGTTGACGCTGCGCCCGGCGGCGGACAGCACCACGAAGGTGGCGAGCAGGGAGATCGGAATCGCCGCGGCGACGATCAGGGTCGCGCGCATACGGCGCATAAACCACCAGAGCACCCCCACCGCCAGCAACATGCCCAGCAGCAGGTTGCCGCCGAGCAGATTCAGCGCGCGGTAGACGAATACCGAGGCGTCGAAGGACTGCACCAGTACCAGCTTTTCATCCTTCAGGCTCGTCTCATTCAGCTCGGCGACCTTGTCCTTCACCCGTTCCAGCGTCGCGAGCATATTGGCGTTGTTGGTGCGGTTGATGCGCAGGGACACGGCCGGGTTGCCGTTCTGAGTGGTCACACCGCCGTTTTCGGAGGGCGCCACCTTCACTTCGGCGATATCGCCGAGGCGCACCGGCTGGCCGTCGCGCCACTCGAGCACCAGTTCCGACAGCCGCGCGGGATCGTACTCGCCGACAAACCGCAGCGTGTAGCGGCGCCGGCCGACGTCGGTAAAGCCGCCGGACACGTCCCGCGCCGAGGCCAGCTGGCCGGTCACCGCGGGCAGTTGAATGCCCAGCTCGGCGGCCTTCCACGGATCGAAAACGACCTGCAGCTCCTCGCGGCCGGCGCGACCGGACTGGGCCTCGACACTGGCGACACCCTGTACCGACTCCAGTTCCGGCCGCAGCACATCCTCGATCAGACCGGTGTAGTCCTCGAGGCTGTTGGGATTGCCCGGCAGCAGCTGCAGGAAGAAATAGGTCAGCGCGGTGGCGTCGCCGCCCCAGCCGCCGAGCATCACCCGCGGCGGCTCCGCGTCGCGCGGCAGCGGCGGCAGGCTGCTCATGCGGCTGATGACGTCGATCAGCACCTTGTCCATATCGGTGCCCATGGTGAACTCCAGGTTCACCCAGGCGAAACCGCGGCCGGCGTTGACCTGCATCATTTCCAGGCCGGTGAGGCCCTGCAGCACCGACTCGATCGGCTCGACGATTTCCGCCTCCACCTCCTTCGGCGAGGCGGCGCGCCAGCCGGCGGCGATGGTGATCTGCGGGTTTTCGATATCGGGGAAGAGTTGCACCGGCAGGCGGCTGGCGAGAAAGGCGCCGAGCAGCACGGCCAGGACCACGGCCACCGCGGTGGCGGCGGGATTTTTCAGTGCGGCTCTGGTGAGCGCCATACCCTGGACCTGTTGATTTTTTAGTAATGGGGCAAGGCTAATCGGTTGCTATTCTGGTGCAAGGGGGTTGCGACCAGCGGAACTGTTTAGCGGATGTAGGACGTCTGCGCTCCGCCACGCCTCGCGATGCGCGCCAACGCGGTTAAAAATTCAATTCCGCACCGGCCCGGCAAAGGGGAAGCGGGCCGGCGCGGAAACAAATCCGTTGTTGTCTATTACTGACCAATCATGCTCATGCAGCGGTTGAACTCTCGGGTATAGACCTTGCCGCCCATGGATGGATTGCGATTGGCGAGTTCGGCAGCCTGGTTGCGGCAACCCTCCTCGCTGTCGATGCGGACGCGCTGTTCCGGCAGGTCGAGGCGGTGAAAGTGCGGCTGTTCGTAGCGGATCATGCCGCGGGGCGGCTGCACTTCATAGTAGTAACCGCCGTCCGGATTGAAGCGGTAAAAGTCATTGCCGTGCTGGTAATAGGTCTGCCCCAGATACTGGATCTGGGTGGTATCTTCGGGCAGCTGGCGCATCTGCTCCTGCGCCTGGCTGTAGCCGGCGAGAGAGCACATCAGGATCAGGGGAATCAGAAAACGCATGGGAACTTCCTCCTCTTTCGAGTTGGAAGCAAGTTTATTCACTGCGAAGGCCGATCCCCAATCTGACTGATGCTGCCGACAGACAGGGAACCGGGGCCCGGTCCAATCACAGAAAGTGCTGCACCTTGTTCTTGTAACTGCGGCTCATCTTCAGCCGCTCGCCGTTGTTCAGTACCAGGTGGTATTCGCCATTGATATGGGCGCAGATCTCGCGCACGCGGCTCAGGTTGACGATGGTGGAGCGGTGGATGCGCTGGAACAGCTTGGGATCCAGCTGCTGCTCCAGCTCCTTCATCGTGATGCGCATTACATGGGTCTGGCCATTGGCGTGCACGCACATATAGTCGCCGGCGGCATCTATCCAGTCGATCTCGCGCGCCGGCACCAGGGTGATCTTGCCGGAGTCCTTGATGGCGATCTTGTCCGGATAGGCGCTGCCGCTCCACTCCCCCTGCAGCGTACCCGCCACCAGTTTCTGCTCCAGCGCCTCCGGGGACTCCTTGGTCAGGTCCGCCACTGCCTCCAGCAGCTGCTCGCGCTGGCTGGCGATATCGGCGCTGGCCAGTTTTTCCCGCACTCGTGACAGCGCCACCGCCAGGCGCTGCTCCTCGATGGGTTTCAGCACATAGTCCACCGCGTTGACCTCGAAGGCCTCCACGGCGTACTGGTCGTAGGCGGTGACGAACACCACCTGCGGCAGTTGCGCCGGCGGAATCTGCTGCACCAGCTGCAGGCCGCTGACACCGGGCATCTGGATATCGACGAAAATCACATCCGGCTGCAGCTCGAGAATTTTCTCGCGCGCTTCGCGGCCATTGGCGCACTCGGCAATCACTTCGACACCGCCAAGCTGATCCAGCCGCAGGCGCAGACCGCGCCGCGCCAGGGGTTCGTCGTCGATCACTAAGGCCGTCAGTTGTTCTGCTGTGCCGCTCATAGAGTTATTCCTGTTCAAAGGGAATGCGTATATGGACCGCCAGGCCGCCCTCCGGGCGGTTGCGGAAGCGCACTTTCTGCTCGTCGCCGTAGAGCGCGCGCAGGCGCTCGCAGGTGTTGCGGATACCGACGCCGTAGCCGGAACCGGAACTGGAACCCAGGCGCGCCAGCTCGGACTCCGGCACCCCCGGACCATTGTCGCTCACCTCCAGCAGCAGCTCGCCGGCAAATACCCGCGCCTTGATCGCGACCTCACCGCCCCACTCCCGCTGGGAGATACCGTACTTGATCGCGTTCTCCACCAGCGGCTGCAGCAGCAGGCTCGGTACCAGCGCCCGCGGCGAATCGCCTTCCAGGTCGAGGTTCACCCCCAGCCGGTCGGCGAAGCGCACCTTCTCGATATCCAGGTAGAGCATCAGCGCCTCCACCTCCTTGGCCAGGGTCACCTTCTGCATCGGGTCGTTGTCCAGCGAGTGGCGCAGGAACTGGGACAGGCGCGCGACCATATCATTGGCGGTGCGCCCCTCGTTGTCGAGGATCAGGGTCGAGATCGCATTCAGCGTATTGAACAGGAAATGCGGGTTCAGCTGGTAGCGCAGCATCTTCAGCTGCGCCTGGTGGGCCATGGACTCCGCCCGC
Source organism: Microbulbifer magnicolonia (assembly GCF_035117725.1). Taxonomy (NCBI): domain Bacteria; kingdom Pseudomonadati; phylum Pseudomonadota; class Gammaproteobacteria; order Cellvibrionales; family Microbulbiferaceae; genus Microbulbifer; species Microbulbifer magnicolonia. The sequence continues at coordinate 191,741 of NZ_JAYEFD010000002.1, forward strand.
AGTGCCTTTTCCTGCTGGGTCAGGGAGGCCTGGTAATACTTGATGCCGTAGTAGAGCGCCGCCCAGGTCATCAGGATCAGGAAGGAGTATGTAAACCAGTAGATCGCCTGTACCGCCGGGTGCTCCTCCTTGGACATGCCGTAAAGCCACAGGGAGGCGCCGAACTTGATTGCCGCCCACAGCGCCGCCGCCAGTATCACCATCACCAGTGAACCGAAGAAGCGGGTGGCCGGCGGCTTGTCCCAGAGCTTCTGGAAACCGCGGCGCATGACCTCCGACAGCAGCACACCGGTCGCGGTGGCTCCGGCGATATAGCCGGCGTGCAGCCAGTGGTCCTTGACCCAGAAGAAGCTGCCGACAAAGATCAGCAGCGTGTAGCCGCCCCAGCCGGACAGCTGCAGCGCCCAGTACTGCCAGCGCTGCATCGCCAGTCGTGTGGACAGCCATTGAAATGCGTTATTACCCATAAACTCCCGGGGCACGCCGCCGCCCTTTCATCGGGGGCAGGGACGCCGATTTGACACTTTCGTAGGGCTTCATACTAAATGGCGCGAATCGCTGGTGAAATACCAACCGGCGCAGCACAGGGACAGACTGCCGCATGAACTTCTGGTTATTCAAATCCGAGCCGGACGAATACAGCCTCCGCGACCTGGCCGCCGAAAGAGGCCAGACCGGCCGCTGGGACGGCATCCGCAACTACCAGGCGCGCAACTTTCTCAGGGACGCGGTAGGCGTGGGCGACGGCGTCCTCTTCTACCACAGCGCCTGCAAGGTCCCGGCCATCGTCGGCACCGCCGAGGTGGTGCGCGCGGCCTACCCGGACCCGGCCCAGTTCGACCCCGAGAGCAAATACTTCGACCCCAAGGCCAGCGGCGCCGCCCCGCGCTGGTTCTGCGTGGACATTCGCTGGCAGAGCGAGTTCGCGCGGCCGGTGCCGCTGGCGGAGATCAAGCAGAACCCGGCGCTGGCGGAGATGGTGCTGGTGAAGCAGGGGCGGCTGTCGATCCAGCCGGTGACCGAGAAAGAATGGAAGGCCATAGTGGCGCTGGGTGACATGTAGGGCCGAACCTTCTGTTCACTCTGGGAGGGCCTGAATTTAGGTCACCCTAGCAAGTTCAGTGGCGGCCCTGCTGCCGGTAGCTGTTTGCGGGACACGCCGTGCATCCATCCCTGGAGGCTTGTCGGCCGGGTCCCTCCGGCCGACAGTCCCGCAAACAGCTACCGGCAGCAGGGCCTTCGCATCTACAGAGGGGTTCCTTCAGGTCCAATAGAGTGAACAGAAGCTCCATCCCTCCATTTGGCTAGATAAAATCGGCAATTTCCTCCAGCGGCTTCTTCTCGATCGCCGGCACCTGCGCCCCCTGCGCCGGCAGTCCCGCCACCAGGATCATGTACGGCTTCTCCGTCGCCGGCCGGCCGAGGATCTCGTTGAGGAACTTCATCGGGCTGGGTGTATGGGTCAGGGTGGCGACGCCGGCGTTGTGCAGCGCGGCGATCAGCATGCCGGTGGCGATGCCGACGGACTCGCTGGTGTAGTAGTTCTTCAGTTTCTCGCCCGTTTCACTTCCGGAAAATTTCTTCAGGAAGATCACGATCAGGTAGGGCGCCTTCTCCAGGAACGGCTTCTGTGCATCGGTGCCCAGTGGTTCCAGTGCATCCAGCCATTCCTGCGACGCGCGGCGCTGGTAGAACTCGCGCTCCTCGTCCTCCGCGGCCAGGCGTATCTGCTTCTTGACCTCCGCGCGCTCCACCACGACGAAATGCCACGGCTGCATATTGGCCCCGCTGGGGGCGCTGCCGGCGGTGCGAATCGCCTGCTCGATCACCTGGCGCGGCACCGGTTCGGCGGAAAAATCCCGCACGCTGCGGCGCCGCTTCATCTGTTCGCAGAAAGCGCGACTGCGGCGGACCATCTCCGCGTCGTCGAGGCGCTCGAATTGCAGTGGCACGAAGCCTTCCTTGCCGGCCATCACACCCTCCCCATCACACCACGCCTTTGGTGCGCGCGATAATGATGCTGACCAGCGACAGCAGGGTCAGCACGCCGACGATCACCAGCAATAGCAGCAGCGGGCGGAACGGCTTGCGCTCCACTTCGTTGACGCCGCGGTGCAGATATCTGTCGACCTTGGCCTGGTCCTCTTCGGAGAGTTTCTTTTCGGGTTCGTCGCTCATGGGGCTTCTGCGCTCGTTATTGTTTGCCCGAGTCTAGAAGAATCCACAGGCACACAAAAGTGCCGGGAGCAAATTGGGATGCCGAAGGCACCCTGCGGTGAGGGCCAGGGATGGCCCGAATTAAAAAAGCCCCGCAGTGCGGGGCCTGATCGGCAGATCAAATTCGATGCTGGGCACTTTGTGGGAGCCAGCCCTGCTGGCGATCGATTGCGCTCCATTTCTGGCAATCGCCCCAGGGCAGGCTCCTACAGGTAACACGGATTAGAAGAGTTCGTCCTCAATATCCATCAGCGTGGCGCTGCCGGCGTTGACGCTGGCGGCCAGCGCCTGGGTCTGCGGCAGCAGGCGCGCGAAATAGAAACGCGCGGTCTTCACCTGGCCCAGGTAGAAGCTGTCCTGCGCGATCTTCGGCAGTGCTACCGCAGCCACCTTCGCCCACATAAAGGCATAGGCGACGTAGCCGAACAGGTGCAGGTATTCCACCGACGCGGCGCCGGGCGCGTGCGGATCCTGTTGCGCGGCGGCGACCATCTTCTCGGTGGCCTCGCGCAGCCGCTGCAGCTCCGTCGCCAGCGGCTGGATAAACTCGGCCATCTCCTCGCGATCGACCTCGGCATCGATAAACGCCTGCACGTCGGCGGCGAACAGCTCGAACAGGGCGCCGCCGTTGGCGACGGTCTTGCGGCCGACCAGGTCCAGCGCCTGGATGCCGTTGGTGCCCTCGTAGATCTGGGTGATGCGCACATCGCGCACCAGCTGTTCCTGGCCCCACTCGCGGATATAGCCGTGGCCGCCGAATACCTGCTGGCCGATGATGGTGCAATCGAGGCCCTTGTCGGTGAAGAAGGCCTTGGCGACCGGCGTGAGCAGCGCGACCATCGCCTCCGCATTCTTCTTCTCCTCGCCCTCGCCGAACTTGGCGATGTCGAGCCACTGCGCCACATAGGTGGACAGGGCGCGACCGCCGCCGATCAGCGCCTTCTGCGTCAGCAGCATGCGGCGCACATCCGGGTGCACGATGATCGGGTCGGCGACCTTGTCCGCCGCCTGCGGGCCGGCCGGAGAGCGGCTCTGGATGCGGTCGCGGGCGTATTCCAGTGCGTTTTGATACGAGCGCTCGGATGCGCCCAGCCCCTGGATACCCACGCCCAGGCGCTCGTAGTTCATCATGGTGAACATGGCCGCGAGGCCCTTGTTCAGTTCGCCGACCAGCCAGCCCTTGGCGCCGTCGAAGTTCATCGCGCAGGTGGCGGAAGCCTTGATGCCCATCTTGTGCTCGATGGAGCCACAGTTGACGTGGTTGCGCTCGCCGAGGCTGCCGTCCTCGTTGACCAGGTACTTGGGTACCAGGAACAGGGAGATGCCCTTGGGGCCCTTGGGTGCATCCGGCAGCTTGGCCAGCACCAGATGGATGATGTTCTCGGACAGGTCCTGGTCGCCGCCGGTAATGAATATCTTGCTGCCGGTGATGCTGTAGCTGCCGTCATCCAGCGGTTCCGCCTTGGTGCGGATAATGCCCAGGTCGGTGCCGGCGTGGGGCTCGGTCAGGTCCATGGCACCGGACCAGGTGCCCTCGTACATCTTCGGCAGGTAGCGGTTTTTGAGTTCCTCGCTGCCGTGGGCGTCGATGGCCAGGCAGGCACCGGCGGTGAGTACCGGGTAGAGGGCGAAGGAAATATTCGCGGAGTTGATCATCTCCTCGACCTGGGCGCCGAGCGTCTTCGGCATGCCCATGCCGCCGTATGCCGGATTGCCGAGCAGCGCGCCCCAGCCGCCCTCGCAGAAGGTGGCGTAGGCTTCCGGGAAACCCTTCGGCGTGGTCACCACGCCGTCGTTCCAGTGGCAGCCCTCTTCGTCGCCGGAGCGGTTGATCGGATCCAGGGTGTTGGCGGCGAGCTTGGCCATCTCCTCGAGGATCGCATCCGCGGTCTCGCGGTCCACCGCGCCGTCCAGTCCGGGCAGACGCGCCCAGAGTTGATCCGCAGCAAATACTTCGTGCAGCAGGAAGTTCATCTCCCGCAGTGGCGCCTTGTACTCGGCCATGCTCCCGGTCCTCATTCAGGTGTTTCAAACAGTTGTTTGAATCTAGGCGCGAAGCGGCATCTTGTCAACTGCGCTGACGGACCGGAACTGGCGTTCAATTCGCCGTTATGGGTGGTTTGTGAGCGGCCCCAGATCGAGGTAGTCCGCCGCCCGCCGGTAGTCAGCCCGTTCATCGAACGGCAGCGCGCCCAGCAGCGGCGCCGGCAGCAGCGCCTTCAGCGTGGCCAGGTTTTCGTCCGGCCGCGCCATGCCCTCGTGGACGAAGTTGCCCACCCAGCCCGCCAGCTGCAGGCCGTCGCGGCGGATGGCCTCCGCGGTCAGCAGCGCGTGATTGATACAGCCCAGCTGCATGCCCACAACCAGAATCACCGGGATATTCAGCATCAGCGGCAGCTGGGACAGGAAGGCCCTGGGACCGAGCGGCGTGCGCCAGCCACCGGCACCCTCGATCAGCACCAGGTCGGCGCCGGCGCTCATGACGCCGCGGCAGACACCGGCCATACGGTCGACACTGAGCTGCTTGCCGGCCTCCATGGCGGCGATGTGCGGGGCTATGGCCGGCTCCAGCGCGAAGGGATTGACCTGCTGGTAGGGCAGTTCCAGCGTCATCGCCTTCTGCAGCAACAGCGCATCGGCATTGCGCAAGCCATCATGGGTGCACTCGCAGCCGGAGGCCACCGGCTTCACCGCCGCCGTCTTTAATCCGGCATTTGCGGCACTTGCGAGCAGGGCTGCGGTCACATAGGTCTTGCCGACTTCGGTGTCGGTGCCGGCGACAAAGTAGGTTCGGGTCACGCTAACAATCCTCTAACCAGGGAATTTCGACTTTTTTCTTGACGCCTCTTTAAACGCCGTCTACTTGATGATAAGTTACCCACATAGAGCAATTTTTAACCAATACCAACAAGGCCCTGCGCCTCGGGTGAGGATAATTGCCTAAAAATATGCCCAGGCGCGCACTGGGCGGACAGTAAAAGACAACGCTGTCAAAAAAGAATTCCCACTGCGGGAATACACAGCAGGGAAGCTACCGGAACCACGGAAAAACTGACAACCACCCCAACTGCTTGAAGAGACCATGCGATACCTGACTTTTGCTTTGCTGCTGATGGCGCCGCTGTTCGCCTCCGCCACAATCAAACCCGTCGACCAAGTAGTCGTTTATAAATCCAAGGGCCTGATGCAATTGAAACGCGACGGCCGTGTGGTCAAGAGCTACAAGGTGGTGTTTGGCGAGAACCCCAGGGGTCACAAGACCCGGCAGGGCGATGAGCGCACCCCCGAGGGCCGCTATACGCTCGACTGGAAGAACCCGCAGAGCCGCTTCTACCGCTCTATCCATATCTCCTACCCGAACAAGGCCGACCGCGCCCGCGCGGCCAAGCTGGGCGTGAACCCGGGTGGCGACATCATGATTCACGGCATGAAGCCGCAGTGGAAGGGTATGGAGAAATACCTGCAAAAGATGAACTGGACCGACGGCTGTATCGCGGTGACCAACCGCGAGATGGACGAGATCTGGGCGATGGTGAAAACGCCGACGCCGATCGATATTTACCCCTGATCGTCGGCACTCTCGTCGGCACTCTCGCTACTAGCCCCCCTGGGACGGGCCTGCGGCCCGCGAGCCGAGCTGGAGCTCGGCGTTCCCTGGGGCCGCTTCTACATTGAGATCCCTTCTCTCCCCGGCGGTTCTCGCCAGCTTCAGATACATCACCTCGTAACTGGCCGGCAGCCCGGCCGGGCCGCGCAGCGCTTCATAGGCCTGCGCCAGCCGGCGCAGTTTGCCGCGGCTCATCATGCCGCGCTCGGCCGAGCGGTTGACGTTGTGCGCGCCGATACTCTTCAGTTCCCGCATCAGCTGCTGCACCTGCTCATAGTGCAGCACCCGCGTCTCCCGGCGCAATTCGCCGGGCAGGCCCCTTGCCGCGGCGGACGCCAGCCACTCGCCCCGGGGCAGGAAGCGGTTGACGTGCACGCCGCCGTCGACCTGCGCCCAGCTGTCTTTCAGTTCCCGCAGCGTTCCCGGCCCCAGGGTTGCGACCAGGCAGCGGCCGCCGCTGGCCAGCACCCGGTGCAACTCGGCGAACAGTTGCGGCAAGCGGTAGCACCACTGCAGCGCCAGACTCGAGAACACCAGGTCCACGCTGCCGTCCGCCAGCGGCAGCTGCTCGGCGTCGGCGGCGATATAGGCATCCGCCAGCGGGCGCTCGCTGCGCGCGTATTGCAGCATGCCCTCGGCCAGGTCCAGTGCGATGATCCGCGCCTGCGGAAAACGCCGGCGCAACAGCGCGCTGCCGTAGCCGGTACCGCTGCCCAGGTCGAGAATGGTTTTCGGCGCCCAGACACTGTCGGCCTCGGCCAGCAGCTGACGGCACACGGCCCGCTGCAGGTGGGCGCAGGCGTCGTAGCTGGCGGCGGCGCGGCCGAAGGATCTGGCCACGGCGCCCTTGTCGAAAGGCGTATCGGCCGCAGCCGGTTCGCGCAGGAGGGCGCGGATCTTCTGCGCGATCAGCTCCGGCGCGGAGACCTGCGGCGCGTGGCCGCAGCCGGACATAACTTCAACCGCTGCACCCAGCGCGCGCATTTTCTCCGCCGCGGCCGCGGGCACCAGCGCGTCCTGCGCGCCGAACAGATGCAGCGCCGGCACCGGCAAGCTCTGTAAAGCGGCCCGCGTGTCCAGGCGGCCGAGACAATCCAGCGCATCCAGCCAGGCGCCGCCGATCGACGCGGGGCGCCACTGTTTCAGCTGCTTCAGCAGCGCGCGCATGGCGCCGTCGCCGCGGGCCTGCAGGCCGCAGAATTTTTCCCAGGTCGCCTGCGGCTCGGCGGCCATCGACTGACGAAAATCGTCGAAGGTATCCGGGTGCATGCCGGGCCAGTCGCCGCGCCGCACGAAGGCGCCATTGGCGGCGATGGTGATCAGGCCGGACACTTTGTCCTGCCCCGGCAGTGCAGCGAGGCGCGCCGCCAGCATGCCGCCGAGGGAGTGACCGACCAGCAGGCAGTTTTCCGGCAAGTGTTGGTCGAGCTGCCGCAGCAGCGCCGCCTCTTCCGGCCAGCGCACTGCGGCGCCGTCGCCGAAGCCCGGCAGTTCGACACAGTGGACCGGCACCGGGAAATCGTCGCCGAGCGCCTCGAGCAGCGGCCGCCAGATGCGGCGGTCGCCGCCCCAGCCGTGCAGCAGCGCGATGCTCGCTATCGGTTTCACGGGGCCACCGCGCGGATCTTGTCGAGGGATTCGGCCAGCGCGCCGAGCAACAGGTCGATCTGCGCTTCACTGTGATTGGCACTGAGGGTGATGCGCAGGCGCGCGGTGCCGGCGGGCACCGTCGGCGGGCGTATGGCGCCGACCAGGAAGCCGCGGCCCTGCAGTTCGGCGGCCACCGCCATCACCGCGTTTTCACAGCCGAGCAGCAGCGGCTGTATTGCGCTGGCGGACTCGGCCAGCGGCAAGTCGAGTGCCGCCGCGCGCGCGCGAAAATGGTCGATATTGCGCCGCAGTCGCGCGCGCCGCTCCGGCTCCCGCTGCATCACGCCGATGGCCGCCAGCGCGCCGGCCGCCACGGCCGGCGGCATGCCGGTGGTATAGATATAGGGACGCGCGAACTGCACCAGGTAATCGATCAATGCTTTCGAGCCGGCGATAAAGGCGCCGGCATTGCCGGCCGCCTTGCCCAGGGTGCCCATCATCACCGGCGCGTCGCCCTGCGCCAGGCCCGCCGCGGCGATACTGCCGGCCGACGGCAACTGCGCACTGCCCATCACACCGAAGCCGTGGGCCTCGTCCACCATCAGCCAGGCGCCGTATGCGCGGCAGAGTGCGGCCATCTCGGCCAGCGGCGCGCAGTCGCCATCCATGCTGTAGACACCGTCCACCGCCACCAGGGTATTGCCGCCGCTGTCCGCCGCCCGCCCCAGCTGGCGCTGCAGTCCATCGAGATCACTGTGGCCGAAGCGGAGACTGGCGGCGCCGCACAGGCGCGCGCCATCGATCAGGGAGGCGTGGTTGAGTTTGTCGGAGATGACATTGTCGCCGCGCCCCACCAGCGCACAGATAGTGCCGACATTGGCCATATAGCCGCTGGAGAACACCAGCGCTGCCTCGCGCCCGGTGACATGGGCAATGGCGTCCTGCAGCTGACGATGTATATGCAGGTGGCCATTGACCAGGTGCGAAGCGGTGGCGCCGGCGCCGAGCGCAGCGCCGGCCTGCTGGGCGGCGATCACGTCCGGGTGGGTGGCGAGCCCCAGGTAGTCGTTGCTGCTGAAGGTCAGCAGCTCGCGGCCATCCACCATTGCCTGCGGCCCCGGCGCGGCGGCCAGGGTCTTGAGCTGGCGGTAGAGGCCGCGCGCGCGCCGCTCGTCGAGGCGCAGGCGCAGCGTTTCTTCAAGGCTGCGGGTGGGGGTCATTTGGCCGCGTCGTAGAAATACGGATCGTTTTGCCGTTCGGTGATCTGCGCCGCCAGTTCGGCTTCCACCGCCGCCTCATCCGCGTACTGCTGGTACTCCTCCGGCTGGATACCGAGGCGCTTGAACAGCTGCATGTCCCGGTTGGTTTCCGGGTTGGCGGTGGTCAGCAGCTTCTCGCCGTAGAAGATCGAGTTGGCGCCGGCGAGGAAGGCCAGGGCCTGCATCTCGTCGCTCATCTGCTCGCGACCGGCAGACAGGCGCACGTGGGATTTCGGCATCATGATGCGCGCCACGGCGATACAGCGGATAAATTCGAACGGGTCCAGGTCCCGCTCGCTCTCGAGCGGCGTGCCGGCCACCTTGACCAGCATGTTGATCGGCACCGACTCGGGGTGCTCCGGCAGGTTGGCCAGCTGCATCAGCAGGCCGGCGCGGTCCTGTTCGCCCTCGCCCATGCCGATGATGCCACCGGCGCAGACCTTCATGCCCGCGGCGCGCACCCGGCCCAGGGTCTCCAGGCGGTCCTGGTAGGTGCGGGTGGTGATGATCTCGCCGTAGTACTCGGGCGACGTATCCAGGTTGTGGTTGTAATAGTCGAGGCCGGCGTCGGCCAGTTCCCGCGCCTGGTCGTCATTCAGCATGCCGAGGGTCATGCAGGTCTCGAGCCCCAGGGCCTTCACCTCGCGCACCATCTGGGTCACGTAGGGCATGTCCTTCTTCTTCGGCGAGCGCCAGGCGGCACCCATGCAGAAGCGGGTGGCACCGCCGGCCTTGGCCGCGCGGGCCTCCTCCAGCACCTTCTCCACCTTCATCAGCTGCTCGCGCTCGAGGCCGGTATCGTAGCGGGCGCTCTGCGGGCAGTAGGCGCAGTCCTCCGGACAGGCGCCGGTCTTGATCGAGCAGAGGGTGCTGACCTGGACCCGGTTGGCATCGAAATGCATCCGGTGCACCTGCTGCGCGCTGAACAGCAGGTCGTTGAACGGCAGCGCGAACAGCTCCAGCACCTGCTGGCGGGTCCAGTCATGGCGGCTCTTCATGTATTGCGAAGAGGCGGCGGTCATTTGCTGGGTGGCGGTCACTGGGCTTAATCTCCCCGGTAGTTATTTTCGTAGGCGCGGCGGGGCGGCCATCCGCCCCGCCGCTCCTACATTGATCAGTAGTGCAGACTGGCCAGTTTAGCGGTGGCCGGATCACTGTCAACCAAAGAGCCGGGGAATGGTTTACAGACCGATTACTCAGTTTTTGTCAGGCGCCGTGGTGCCGCGGCTGGCGCGCTGCCTGCTGTGCGGTGAAAGTGCCGGCGACAGCGGGCTCTGCGCGGCATGCTGCGCGGGACTGCCCTTTCTCCACGGCGCCTGCGCCCGCTGCGCCCTGCCGCTCGCCGGGGCGGCCGGCAGCTGCGCCCACTGCCTGCAACATCCGCCCAGTTTCGCCAGCGCCAGCGCCGCCTGGCACTACGCGTTCCCGATCGGCCAGCTGGTGCAGCGCTTCAAGTACCACAGGGATCTGACCGCCGGCCACAGCCTGGCGCGGCTGGCGGCGCTCCATATCGAACCGCAGGCGGAGAGACCGGATCTGCTGGTGCCGGTACCGCTGCACTGGCGGCGCTACTGGCGGCGCGGCTACAACCAGGCGCAGTTGATCGCCGCGGAATTCGCGCACCAGTGGCAGATACCGGTAGCCAACCGCCTGCTGCGCAAGCGCCGCGCGAGCGAGACCCAGCAGCAGCTGAAGCGCGCACAGCGCCTGCGCAATCTGCAGCGCAGCTTCGCGGTGCACGGCACTGTCGACGGCCTGCATATCGGCCTGGTGGACGATGTCATCACGACCGGCGCCACCCTGGAGGCGGCGGCGCGCGCACTGCTCGACGCCGGCGCCCGGCGCATCAGCGCCTTCGCGCTGGCCAGAACACCGTGATCCCCCGTCTCGTCAGCACATAGACCAGAATTGGCAATCCCGTCACAATCGCGCCCCTGGCGGAATTGGGCGCCAAGGCGTCCCAGCGTCCGGGGCAAGCACGTCCCCCGATCGCAAGAACCGCCGCTTGCCTGCCTGGTGCACCCCTTGTGCCGGGCCCGGCACTGCTAACGTTTAATGAGTAAACAGTTGCTCGCGCAGCCTCTTTTTTGCCGCGGGCCAAGGATTCAGCGATGAGTGAATACAAACTGCCGCGCGGTATCGTTATCAGCGGTACCGGCCTGTGGACGCCACCGGAGGCCATCAGCAATGAGGAGCTGGTGGAGGCCTACAACGCCCACGCGGAACTTTACAACCGCGAACACGCCGCCGAAATCGAGGCCGGTGAGCTGGCGGCCAAACCGCCGTCCTCGGCGGATTTTATCGAGAAGGCCTCCGGCATCAGGAGCCGCTACGTGGTGACTCGCGAGGGCATCCTCGATCCGGAACGCATGCGCCCCTACCTGCCGGAGCGGGACGACGACGAACTCTGCCTGCAGGCGGAGATGGGCGTAAAGGCGGCGAAGCTGGCGCTGGAAAAAGCCGGCAAAAAGCCCGAAGACATCGACATGGTGATTGTCGGCGCCTCCTATTTGCAGCGCGCCTACCCGGCGATCGCGATCGAGATACAGGACGCCCTCGGCATCGACGGTTTCGCCTTCGATATGGAGGTGGCCTGCTCTTCCGCGACCTTTTCCCTGCAGCGCGCGGTGGATGCGGTCAGCGCGGGCAGCGCGCGCGCGGTGCTGGTGGTCAACCCGGAGCTGGCCTCACCGCAGATCGATTACACCGATCGCGACAGCCACTTCATCTTCGGCGACGTGGCCGTGGCCAGCGTGGTCGAGCGGCGCGAAAGCTGCGCGGTGGATACCGCCTGGGAGGTGCTAGGCACCAGGGCCAAGACGGTGTTTTCCAACAACATCCGCTCCAACTTCGGCTACACCGCCCGCGCCGCCGACGTGGATCCGTTCGGCCCCGGCAAGCTGTTCCGCCAGAACGGCCGCAAGGTGTTCAAGGAAGTCTGCCCCATGGCGGCAGAGCACATCGAGGCCCATGTGCGCGAGGCCGGCAGCGAACCGGGCGAGGTGCGCCGCTACTGGCTGCACCAGGCGAATATCAACATGAACAACCTGATCGCGAAGAAGCTGATGGGTGACGATGCAGATACCGAGCGCGCGCCGATCGTGCTTGACCGCTATGCCAATACCGGCTGCGCCGGTTCGGTCATCGCTTTCAACCTTTACAGCGACGATCTACAGCCCGGTGATCGCGGCGTGATCTGCTCTTTCGGCGCCGGTTATTCGATCGGCAGCCTGGTGTTGGAAAAAGTTGCCATTTAAACGAGCGGCAGAAAAGGCCGGGCAGTGCCCGGCTCAGGCTGCTGACAAAGTCCTGCAGCCAGAATTTAAGGAAAAGTGCTAGGACGGGTATTTCGAACCGTCGGCGACAGGGCCGAAGGCGCCGTGAATACCTGGAGCGGCCGGACCGTCGCCGACGGAGCTTACAGGGATGTATTCACAGCGTTTCGAAATACCCGTCCTAGTGCTTTGCCGCCACAGCTCCTGCTTCGAGGGAACGGTGGGGTTTATCAACTAGCTGGGCCGGGCGGTGCCCGGCTTTGTTATTGAGCCTGAAGCTATCTCCCCCCAACGCGATCCAGGCGCAATGCATAGCAGCCATAGACGGCAAAGCGTAGCAGCACAAAATCGACGTCATCGCGGGCAAAGTACTCCGCAGCTTCCACCGCCAACACGCCCGGCTCCACCAATTTAGCCGCGACAATGTCCTCGTCCGCGCTGTAGGCCCGCAGCACCACGGGCGCGGTCTGTCGCAGGTAGGAATCGACCGTGCCGGTTGGGCGCAGAGGCTCTCCGGTCGCTTGCTGGCGCCCGGCCAGCACAAAAACGGCGCCGTACTCTCGGTAGGGCCCCGGCCGCGTGAAAGGACAGTAACTGGAGAGAATAATCGGCTCGCCCGGCCGTGCCCGTCTCAGTACATCGCGGCACGGCTCGCCACCCTCTGCCAGCAACTGCCGCACCGGCTGCCCCTGATCGTCAATACCGGATATGCGGACTTTGCGCAGAAAACCCTCGCGAATAGGCGTTACTGCAAATGTCATGGAAATCTGCCCCTTGTGATACCAAGTGACAGCAGACTAATTCAAGTGGACGGCCGGCTCCGGCCAGAATCGGAAATCGCATTCGACAATGCCGCGACAGCCGCAAAGGTGCAGCCGCACTCCCACGATTGCGGCCCCCGATTCATCCCCGTTCCAGCTCCCGCAACATCCTCTCGGCCCAGGCTATCCAGGTCCTTTCCGCCTCTATCCCCAGCAGCAGGGTCTGGTGGGCGAGCCAGTAGCGCTCCTGTAATTCGGAATCGCTGTTCAGCACGCGCTCGTTCTGCTCCAGATAGCTGTCCAGCAGCGCGCGGTGTTCGTCCAGCTGGCGCTGTACCGCGTCGCGCGCCTGGTCGCGGCTCAGGTGGTGGCCGGCGAACAGCTGGATCAGAAACGGCTCGCGGATTTTCTGCGCCGGCGCCGGCCGCTGCACCCACTCCCGCAACGCCTCACGTCCGCTGTCAGTCAGGCTGTAGACCTTCTTGTCCGGCTTGCCCTCCTGGGGCTGCTCGGCGCAGTCCAGCAGACCCTCGTCGTGCAGCCTGTGCAGTTCCCGGTACATCTGCTGGTGGCTGGCACTCCAGAAGTGCGACACGCTGCGCTCGAAACGGCGTTTCAGGTCGTAGCCGCTGCCGGGCTCTATATCCAGCAGGGTGAGGACGGCGTAGCGCAGGGACATCGGATCTCCAGTGGGCTTATGCAAAGAGTTTCATATTAACCGCACTGGGCGCAGTGTGCGCATGCGGGCCCCTTCGACCGGGCGGGCAGCCTGAAATATCCATGTCACAAACATCAAAAACAATAGGATGGTTATATCGATATCGACATTAATTTGATATGCGAGACTAGCCTTTGCGCAAATTGTGGATATAATCGCCAGCCTTGATTAGCCGCCGGCCTCACGCCGGCGGCTTGTTGTTTCCAGAGGTCCTCAATCCCATGTCCGCCCCTGCATTGACACCGGAATCCGCAGTTTCCGCAAGCGAAGTGCGCACCCCCTCACGCCGCCGCGAGCTGATGCTGGACATTTTCGCGATGAACAGCTTTTCCTGGGCCATCGCCATCCCGATCGAGCTGGGCCTGGCCGGCATGGGCTGGAAGGAGCACCTGAAAGTACGCCTGCTGGCCATTGTCTTCAACACCCTGATCGCGCGCCCCTTCAGCCTCTACCGCAATTGGGTCGTGAACCGCTTCGGCGGTGGCAGCGCACTGAACGCCTACCTGGTGGACACCTTCGTGTTCCTGAGCTTCCAGTTCCCGCTCTACCTGAGCAATATGCTGCTGGGCGGCGCCAGCTGGGCGGAGATTGCCACCGCCAGCATCACCTTTATGACGATCGCCGGCGCGCTCGGCCGCCCCTACGGAATTTATCTCGACTGGCTGCGCCGGATATGGATAAATAGACGCCCCCTGATCGAGCCCCGCGCGCTCGCCTGAGAATCGCCACAGAGGATTAGACCGTGTTGACCAACGCCATTGAAAGCAGCGCCATGACCTTGGGCGTGGTCGCCGGTACCGCCACCGATACCCGTTTTGGGCTGGAGTTCCTGGCCGCGCGCCAGGTGCGCGGCATCGGCATATCCCTGTCCGCATCGCCACAGGCCCAGACCCAGCTGCAGGCACTGGAGCGCGGCGCCCTGACCCAGCAGCTGATCCGGGCCATCGAACAGCTGCACCAGGCCGGCGCCCAGGCGGCGATGATCTACTGCAACTCCCTGTCCGGTGCCGTCGACATGGCCGCGGTGAAAGCCGCCGCCCCGATCGAGGTGGTGTCGCCGCTGGAAGTGTACGCGGAGCTGACCCAGCGCTACCGCAATTTCGGCCTGCTCGCGGCCAACTGCCAGAGCTGCGCCAATATCGAGCGCGAAATTCTCTCCCGCAACAAGACCGCCAAGGTTATCGGCATCGGCAACCTGCAGATCGTCGAGGACATCGAGGACGGCCTGACGCCGGAAATGATCGTGCAGCAGCATGCATTGGACGACCTGGTCGCGGCGCTGGTGAAAAGCGGCGTGCAGATATTGATTCTCGGCTGCACCCACTTCGACTATTTCTATCGCGAGCTGCTCGAACACTGCGACGGCATCCGCCTCTTCCTGCCGTCCGAGCGCATGCTGCAACTGTTGCAGGATCGGCTGCCACAGGCGGCCTAAGATACGCAATCTCCGATAATTCAGCGCATAAAGCTTCACTTGGCACTGATGTTCCCATCACACATCACCGACAAGCAAATTACACTTGTGAATGCCGTCGGATTGCAGTATGTAACTGACCTGAATCCGATGGAGGTATCTCTCAGAGCAATTTAATGCGGACTGCAGGATTTAGTCCGCCGCACCAACACAAGTGGTAACAAGGATGAACATAACCATGTTTCGCGGGGGAGCAACCTCTCCCTGTTTCGGCCTGCGCGCCGCCCATGCACGACATCTGCTCGGTATCGCCGCCCTGCTCCCGACCGCCGTCGCCGCGGCGCCCCTCTCTTTCACCGACACCCGGGTGGCACTGCTTTGGCCGGCGATACTGGGCACCCTTCTGCTGGTTGTCTCGGTCTTCGCTCTGATGACCTGGCTGCGCCTGCTCCGCGAAACTGCCGAAGGCGAGCAACTGGCGGCATCCCTGAAAGATGAAAACAACAGAATCTATCGACAGCTGCAGTCCTATGGCAGCCAGCTCTTCTCACGCGAGCGACTGTTGGAGGAAGCGCGGCAAAATATCAAGCAGCTGCGCCAGGAGAAATCCGATTTGGTGGCAATCACCGTTCACCAGCTGCGCCAGCCTCTGGATGCCCTACAAGATTCGCTCAATAAACTGGCCCGCAGCGGCGATGACGACGCCGACGCAAGCCAGCTGGTGGAAATGGCGCAGCGTCAGCTGCAGACTGCAACCAAGTCATTGGAGGAAATCCAGCGAATCGGCGAACCGGAAACGGTGGCGCTGACGCTGCCGGAGCAGCGCCCGGAGGCAAAGAGCCAGAGTCTGTCGATACTACTGGTGGAGAATGAACGTCAGAAATCGCTGCGCGATGACCTGACGGCGCTCGGACACAAAGTGGTATGGGAAAACAACGGGATCGATGGCGCCGATGCGGCACTACAGCAGAAGTTCGACCTGATCCTGATCGACAGCCAGCTGCCCCTGATGGACTGCGTCGAAACGACACAAAAGATACGCCGCGGTGTCGGCCCCGAAATACCGATCTTCGCGCTACTGGGCGAGCTGCGTGTCGGCGACAAGGAGCGCTATAAAGCCCGCGGCCTGACCGGCGTGCTGCCGCGACCACTATCGGAAAACCAGCTGCACCAGTTGCTCAGCTGGGTTGTGCGCCGCAACAAAATCGCCGCCGCCAAACAGAAACCGCCGCGGCCCACCCGTCTGCTCAACGTCACTACACTTTGCCGGCAGCGCGACACGCTCGGCCACCTGCCATTTGCCGAGTTGCTCAGCGACCGCAGTGCCACCCTGCCGAAGCGCGCCACGGCGCTGACCAGCGCCCTGACCGGCCGGCACTGGCTGGACGCCGAGCGGCAGGCGCAGGCGATCGCCGAAAGTGCCGAAGAAATCGGCCTGGAGGCGGTGGCCGCTCGATTGCGCGCACTGGGCGCCCGACTGTCGATCGACAGCGAGCGCGAGTACTGTCGCCACCAGCGCACCGAACTGCTGAACCTGATGCGCGAATCGATACAGCAGCTCAAGGCCTGGCGGGAGCAGAATGTGCACACCGAGTGGGCATTGAAATAAAAAGTCTAGGCTCACAACAACAGGCTCACTAACCGGCCGGCCGGCGCCGGACAGCCGGCCGGTATCAGCAATAGGAATGCACCGAGTTGAAATACCGCTCTGCGCCCGCACAATAGTGGATTGAAATCCATGCGAGAAAAATAATCATGTCCGAGCAGTTCCCCGCCAAGACCCAGGAGGCCCGCGAACAGAGCGGCCGCGACCTGGCCACGCTGGTCTATCTGATTCAGGCCATCAGCCTGTTTACCGCCGTGCCCTTTTTTGTCGGAGTGTTGATCAATTACTTCAAGCGCGGCGACGTGCGCGGCACCCTGGCGGAATCCCATTTCCGCTGGCAGATCCGCACCTTCTGGTACTGGCTGCTGTGGACAGTGATCGGCTCTCTGACCTGGTGGCTGCTGGGACTGGGATTCCTGATCCTCGGCATCGCCTGGGTATGGGCCGTCTACCGGGTGATCCGCGGCTGGCTGACGCTGGCGGACAATCGTCCCGCCTATTAATTCAGGTCTCGCTCCCGCTAAAGCCTCCGACTGAATCGCGCCACATTGAACTGCGCAAGCGGAATGCGCTTGCGCAATGCGAGGTCCTGCAGTCGGTGGCCGCCCGGGAAATATTTACCGATGAGGTTTTTTACCGGGCGGCCACCGACTGCAGGGCCGTTCAGAACCCCTAGCGGCATCCAGTCCCGAACTTTAGAAATCGCCAGTCAACGCCAGCATAAACAGGTCCGGCGGCAGCAGCTGCCCGTTTACCTGCAACTGGCCTCTGTCCACCTGCAGATGCATCTGCAGTTCGCCGTTCTTTTCCATCAACAGCCCGTACTGGCGCAGCATCATGGCCTGCCCCACCAGTGGCGACTGCAGCAGTGCCTGTTCCGCCGCGCTGAATGTCATAGATCCGGTCAGCGGGGCCAACCACTGTTCGGCGCCAATGCGGGCCCGCCGCGCGCTCGCCGCCGGCATGCCGCTCCAGTCCAGCTCCGCATCCACCAGCACCGGCCCGTTGCGGGACTGCACCGCCAGCTGCTGCTGTAACTGCAGCGGCCGCTGCAGCTGCTGCGGCCAGTTGCGCGCGGCCGCCGGCAGCAGCGCGCGCAGGTAGTGGACCAGATCCGCCGTGCCTATCTCCGGCAGGGTCATCTGCTGCTGCAGTGAGGTCACCGGCGTGGCCGACTGCACCTGCGGCAGCTGCAGATTTGAGACCATTTTCAGTGTGCCGGCGGCCAGCTGCTCCAGGGTCAGTTGCAGGCTGATATCGCGCAGCTCCAGCGGACCCGATTCGGACTCGGCGCGCAGCAGCGGCAGTCGCAGCGTCGCCTCGCCCCCCTCGCCGGGAACGAACTGGAATTCGCCGCTGAGCGCTTCGGTGTACAGTTTTTCCATTCCAGCGCGGGTTTGCCGCAGGGAGCCCAGCGCCAGGGTACCGGTCAGCAGGGCGCCGCTGTAATCGGTCTCGAGCAGCACCTCGCCGCCGTCGAAAACCAGTTCGCCGCTGCCGTCGCTGTGCGTGAAGGGATCGAGACGCAGGGTATTGATGACGCGGTTGTCGGCCTGTACCAGGGATTCCAGCACCAGCGGGCTCCGCTCCAGGCGACCGTAGATATTCTCCAGCTGGGCGCGCAGTTGCGGTGCTAACTGTTCGGGCGACAGCCGGGTCTCGCTGTAGACCAGACCCAGGCGCGGGCCGCGCGCGGTGAACAGCAGCGGTCCGTGCTTGATTTCGGTGTGCAGCCCGGTCTTGCCATCCGCGCCGGTGAGCTCGGTGTCGGTTTCGGCGCCGAACCAGCCGCGCCGGTATGCAGCGGTATCGCCCCCCTGGAGCCTGCCGAGCTGCTGCTTCCAGATTTCCTCGACCTTGGGGCCGATGAATCCAGGCGCTGCCAGTGCCGCAGCGACGGCCAGTCCGAGCAGGCAAAACAGGGATATCCGCAGAAATTTCATGGCAAACATTCGATAGGAAAGATTTGCGCCGATCTTAACAGATTCTGTGTGACGGGGCCGGGAACGCGGAGCTGGGGGGGGGGAGGGAATCAGGCGGGTGCCAGCGCCCTGGCCACGCGGGAATTGCTCTCGCGGCCCAGCTCGGCGGAGATGAAATTGCCGGCCTCGGCCAGCAGGTTCAGGTCCACGCCGGTCTCGATGCCGAGACCGTTCAGCAGGTAGAGCACATCCTCACTGGCCACATTGCCGGAGGCGCCCTTGGCATAGGGACAGCCGCCGAGGCCGGCCACGGCGGAGTCCACTACCGCCACCCCCATCTGCAGCGCCGCATAGATGTTGGCCAGTGCCTGGCCGTAGGTATCGTGGAAGTGCACCGCCAGCTTTTCCACCGGCACTCTGGCGGTGACCTGTTCGATCATACGCTTGGCCGCCTCGGGGGTGCCGACGCCGATGGTGTCGCCGAGGGAAATCTCGTAGCAGCCCATATCCAGCAGCGCGCCACTGACCTCCGCCACCTTGAGCGGGTCTATCTCGCCCTCGTAGGGGCAGCCGAGCACGCAGGACACATAACCGCGCACCGGAATGCCGTCCTTGTGCGCCTGCTCGAGCAGCGGCCGGAAGCGCTCGAGGCTCTCGGCGATGGTGCAGTTGATATTCTTCTGCGTGAAGGCCTCGGAGGCCGCGCCAAATACCGCCACCTCGTCCGCCTTCGCCGCCAGCGCGCGCTCGTAGCCCTGCATGTTTGGCGTCAGCGCGCTGTAGACGATACCGGATTTTCTCTGGATACCCGCCAGCACTTCCTCGCTCGCGGCCATCTGCGGCACCCATTTCGGGCTGACGAAACTGCCGGCCTCGATCACCGGCAGGCCGCTGGCGCTGAGGCGGTCGATCAGCGCGATGCGGGTCTCGACCGAAATCGGCTGCTTCTCGTTCTGCAGGCCATCGCGCGGACCCACCTCGACCATTTTTACCTGCTTTGGAAGACTCATGTTCACTCTCCCGCCTCGAAGTCGATCAACAGGCTGCCGCCGTCCACCAGCTCGCCCTCGGCACAGAAAAACTGCTGCACAGTGCCGGCGGCGGGGGCGCGCAGTGTGTGCTCCATCTTCATCGCCTCCATCACCAGCAGCGGCTGGTCCTTTTCCACCTGGGTGCCCGGTTCCACCAGCAGCGCGATGATGGTGCCGTTCATCGGCGCATCCAGGCCGTGGGCCTGATCGCCGCTCTCGCCCAGATCCGGCGGCAGCAGTTTGAACTCCACCTGGGTGCCATCGATAAAGATGGCACCGCCCTGCTCGGTATCGACGCTGGAAAAGTTCAGCCGGCGGCCGTCCACCAGCGCCAGCTCGCGGCCGGGCAGCACGCGGATTTCGCCGGTGTGGATGTCACCTTCGAGCGCGTCGCACTGCCAGTAGACGCTGTCGCCGCGGGCGATAAAGGAAATTTCCGCGTGGTGGCCGCGGTACTCGACATTGTGCGCACGCCTGGCGGCGAGGCCTGAGCGCCAGTTGTCGCCGCTGTGCCAGGGCGAGTGCGGATCGGCCGCGGGCGCGGCCGCGCGCAGATCCTGTATTTCGCGCTGGTTCAGGTAGCCGGCGATCGCGGCGCACTTCAGCGGTGTCAGCTGTTGTTCCTGTTGCAGGATTTCCGCCTCGTAGTCCTCGATAAAATGCGTGGACACGCGGCCCGCCGCAAAGGCGCTGTGATTGATGACCCGGCGCAGGAACTCGACATTGTGGCGCACGCCGGCAATCTGGTATTCCTGCAGTGCGCGGTCCAGCTTGGCCAGCGCCTCCTTGCGGGTGCGGCCGTGGCAGATCAGCTTGGCGATCATCGGGTCGTAGTGCACGCTGATCTCGTCGCCGCTCTGCACGCCGGTATCGACCCGCACGCTCTCGCTTTCCCGTGGCGGGCGGTGGCGCACCAGCTTGCCTGTCGACGGCAGGAAGTCGTTGTCCGGATCCTCGGCGTAGATGCGCACTTCCAGCGCGTGGCCGAGGATGTGCAGGTCGTCCTGGTGCAGCGGCAGCGGATCACCGGCGGCGACCGCCAGCTGCCAGGCCACCAGGTCCTGGCCGGTGATCATCTCGGTCACCGGGTGCTCCACCTGCAGGCGGGTGTTCATCTCCATAAAGTAGAAGGCACCGCTGGCATCCAGCAGGAACTCGACCGTACCCGCGCCCACATAGCCGATGGCGTGGGCGGCGCGCAGCGCCGCCTCACCCATGCGCGCGCGCAGGTCTTCGCTGAGCCCCGGCGCCGGGGCCTCTTCCACCACCTTCTGGTGGCGGCGCTGCACCGAACAGTCCCGCTCGAACAGGTAGACGCCGTTGCCCTGCTGGTCGCAGAACACCTGGATTTCCACATGGCGCGGGCTGACCACATAGCGCTCCAGCAGCATCAGGTCGTCGCCGAAGGCGTTCATCGCCTCGCGCTTGGCCGCCGCCAGCGCACTGTGGAACTCGCTCGGGCTGTCGACGCGGCGCATGCCTTTGCCGCCGCCGCCGGCGGCCGCCTTCAGCAGAACCGGGTAGCCGATGCGCTGGGCGTGGCCCTCGAGAATATCCGCGTTCTGGTTGGTGCCGTGATAGCCGGGCACCAGCGGCACCTTGGCCTCTTCCATGATGCGCTTGGCCGCGGACTTGGAACCCATCGCATCGATGGCACCGGCGGGCGGGCCGACGAAGATGATGCCGGCCGCATCGCAGGCGCGGCAGAAACCGGCGTTTTCCGACAGGAAGCCGTAGCCCGGGTGTATCGCGTCGGCACCGGTGCGCCTGGCCGCGCTCAGAACCTTGTCGACATCCAGATAGGAATCTTTGGCCGGCGCCGGTCCCAGGTGCACCGCCTCATCGGCGAGCTGCACATGCAGCGCATCGGCATCCGCGTCCGAATAGACCGCCACCGTGGCCACACCGAGGCGACGGGCTGTCTTGATGATGCGGCAGGCAATCTCGCCGCGGTTGGCAATTAACAGTTTGCGAATCATAAAAACCCTGACAATTGTTTGTCGCTGCTATTCAGCCACCGTTCATCCAGTTGGGCGCGCGCTTCTCCAGGAAAGCGCTCAGCCCCTCCTGCCCCTCCGGGGACACCCGCACCGCGGCAATCAGCGCACTGGTCTGCCCCTGCAGTTCCTCGTTGATCACGCGGTTGGACATGGACATCGCCAGCTGCTTGGCCATGGCCACGGCGCGCGGGCCGTTGTCGGTAATGGCGTTCACCAGGTTCTGTACCGTCAGGTCCAGATCGCCCTCGGCGCAGACCTCCGACACCAGGCCGATCTGCCGGGCGCGCTCGGCAGAGAAGCGCTCGGCGGTAACGAAGTAGCGGCGCGCATGGCGGGCACCGATGGCATTGATCACATAGGGGCTGATCGTGGCCGGCAGCAGGCCGATCTTCACTTCCGACAGACAGAAACTGGCGCGCTCGCTCGCCACCGCCATATCGCAGCAGCTGACCAGGCCGACGGCGCCGCCGAACGCCGCGCCCTGCACGCGCGCGATGGTTGGCGCCGGGAAGATGTCCAGCTTGTGCAGCATGGCGGCGAGGGCGGCGGCATCGCGGCGGTTCTCCTCCTCGGAGTAGTCCGCCATGCGCTTCATCCAGTTCAGGTCGGCGCCGGCGGAGAAGCTCTTGCCGTTGGATGCCAGTATCAGCACGCGCACTGCCGGGTCCTGCCCGAGGCGATCGAAAGTCTCGCCCAGCTCGCGGATCAGCGCGTCGTCGAAGGCGTTGTGAATTTCCGGCCGGTTCAGGGTGACCGTGGCCACGCCTTCGCTGTCGATTTCGGTTAGCAGTTTGTCGCTCATAGTGGATTCCTTAAATATTTTGCGCGCCCACTGATTTTTGTAGGAGGGGCCCATGGCCGCGATCAATCTGTCGGGACTCTCTGGAATCCGATCGCGGCCATGGGCCGCTCCTACAGCGTATTGCCCGGGTTACATGCGGAATACGCCGAACGTCGTCTCTTGCGGCTCCTTGTGACTGGCGGCGGCCAGACACAGGCCCAGCACGCGGCGGGTATCCGCCGGGTCTATGACGCCGTCGTCCCACAGGCGCGCCGACGCGTAGTAGGGGTGCCCCTGGTGCTCGTAGTCGTCGACGATCGGCTGGCGGAACGCCCGCTCCTCTTCCGCGCTCCAGGACTCTCCGCGCGCTTCCATCTGGTCGCGCTTTACCTGCGCCAGCACGCCGGCCGCCTGCTCGCCGCCCATCACCGAGATGCGCGCGTTGGGCCACATGAACAGGAAATTCGGATCATAGGCGCGGCCGCACATGCCGTAGTTGCCGGCACCGAAGGAGCCGCCGATTAGTATCGTGATCTTCGGCACCCTGGCCGTCGCCACCGCGGTCACCATCTTGGCGCCGTGCTTGGCGATGCCGCCGGCCTCGTACTGTTTGCCGACCATGAAACCGGTGATGTTCTGCAGAAATACCAGCGGGATATGGCGCTGCGCGCACAGCTCGATAAAGTGCGCGCCTTTCTGCGCGCTCTCGGCGAACAGGATGCCGTTGTTGGCGACGATACCCACCGGGTAACCGTGAATGCGCGCGAAGCCGGTCACCAGGGTGGTGCCGTAGAGCGCCTTGAACTCGTCGAACTCGGAGCCGTCTACGGTGCGGGCGATAATCTCGCGCACGTCATAGGGCTGGCGCGCATCCTTCGGCACTATGCCGTAGATCTCTTCCGGCGGATAAATCGGCTCGATCGGCTTGCGGATATCCAGCCCGGGGGTCTTGATGCGGTTCAGCCGCGCAATCGAGCGCCGCGCCAGCTGCAGCGCATGTACATCGTTGTTCGCGTAGTGGTCGGACACGCCCGACGTGCGGCAGTGCACCTCGGCACCGCCGAGTTCCTCCGCGGACACCTCTTCACCGGTGGCGGCCTTCACCAGCGGCGGGCCGGCGAGGAAGATGGTGGCCTGCTCCTTCACCATGATGGATTCATCGGCCATCGCCGGCACATAGGCGCCGCCGGCGGTGCAGCTGCCCATCACCACGGCGATCTGCGGAATGTTCTGTGCCGACAGGTTGGCCTGGTTGAAGAAGATGCGGCCGAAGTGCTCGCGATCCGGAAACACATCGTCCTGGCGCGGCAGGTTGGCGCCGCCGGAATCCACCAGGTAGATACACGGCAGATTGTTCTGCTCGGCGACGGTCTGCGCGCGCAGATGTTTTTTCACCGTCAGCGGATAGTAGGTGCCGCCCTTTACCGTCGCGTCGTTGGCGACGATCACGCAGGGCTGGCCGGACACAGTGCCGATACCGGTGATGATACCGGCCGCCGGTACGTCCTCGCCGTAGACATCGTGGGCGGCCAGTTGGGAAAACTCGAGGAAGGGACTGCCCGGATCCAGCAGCGCGTCTATGCGGTCCCGCGGCAGCAGCTTGCCCCGCGCCAGATGTTTTTCCCGCGCGCGCTCACCGCCGCCCTGGGCGATTTTCTCCACCTTTTCCCGCAGGTCCGCGACCAGTTTTTCCATCTGTTCGCGGTTTTCGGCGAAGGCGGGGTCGCGGGGGTTAATTTTGCTCTGTAGCTGGTTCATAAATTCTGATTCACGATTCTCTGTAGCTGCCAACAACTCAGGTGTCCGATACGAAGGCGCTGATGCCGGGATTCGTTTGCGGGACCGTCGGCGGCCATGGATGGCCGCCGCCGAACCTACAGGGATGTATTCCCGGGGGGGGCGCCTAGCCCGTGTCCCGCAAGGTCATCCCCGGCAGCAGCGCCGCCACTAAACCGTCTAGCGCCAAGATGGCGGGCCTGGGGCCCGCGTGCCGAGCTGGGGCTCGGCGCGCCCGGCTCAGCGGGTCTCGTTGAACAGTTCGCGGCCGATCAGCATGCGGCGCACTTCCGAGGTGCCGGCGCCGATCTCGTACAGTTTGGCATCGCGCAGCAGGCGGCCGGTGGGGTACTCGTTGATATAGCCGTTGCCGCCCAGGGTCTGGATCGCCTGCAGGGCCATCTGCGTCGCGCGCTCGGCGGTGAACAGGATCACCGCCGCGGCGTCCTTGCGCGAGTCCTCGCCGCGGTCGCAGGCCCTGGCCACCGCGTAGAGGTAAGCGCGGCTCGCGTTCAGGTCGGCGTACATATCGGCGATCTTGCCCTGCATCAGCTGGAATTCGCCGATGGCGCGGCCGAATTGCTTGCGCTCGTGCACATAGGGCACCACCACATCCAGGCACGCCTGCATGATGCCCACCGGGCCACCGGAGAGGATGGTGCGCTCGTAGTCGAGACCGCTCATCAGCACGCGCACGCCGCCGTTCAGTTCGCCCAGAATATTTTCTTCCGGCACCTCGCAGTCCTGGAATACCAGCTCACAGGTGTTGGAGCCGCGCATGCCGAGCTTGTCGAGTTTCTGCGCCTGGGTGAAACCGGGGAAATCGCGCTCGACGATAAATGCGGTGATACCGCCGGAACTGATGCCCGGCTCGGTGCGCGCGTAGATCACATAGGTGTGGGCGTCGGGGCCGTTGGTGATCCACATCTTGTTGCCGTTCAGGACGAAGCGGTCGCCCTTCTTCTCCGCGCGCAGCTGCAGGCTGACTACATCCGAGCCGGAGTTGGGTTCGCTCATCGCCAGCGCGCCGATATGCTCGCCGGAACACAGCTTCGGCAGGTATTTGGCCTTCTGTTCCGGCGTGCCGTTCTTGCGGATCTGGTTTACGCACAAATTGGAGTGGGCACCGTAGGACAGGCCGACCGACGCGGACGCGCGGGAGATCTCCTCCATCGCCACCGCGTGGGCCAGATAGCCCATGTTGGAGCCGCCGAACTCCTCCTCCACGGTCATGCCGAGCAGGCCCAGCTCGCCGAATTTCTTCCACATATCCGCAGGGAACAGGTTGTCCTCGTCGATCTGTGCGGCGCGCGGCGCCAGTTCCGCCTGGCAGAACTTGTAGACCATATCGCGCAGCATATCGATCTCTTCGCCGAGACCGAAGTTCAGGGTGCGGTAGGAGGTATTCATAGCGACTCCGTAACGGTTATTTCGTCAGTTTTCTATGTTGTGTTTCAGCGAGGCGCGGGCGCGCGCCTCCGCCTCATCCAGCTCACCCATCAGGCTCTGGATGTCGCGCAGCTGCTGGTTGAGCTGCGCGCGTTTTTGTTCTATGTGCTGCAGCAGCCGCTGCAGCTGCTCCACGTTGCCGTGGGCCGGGTCGTACATATCGATGATTGCCCGGCTCTCGTCGAGGGAGAAACCCAGCCGTTTGCCGCGCAGGATCAGTTTCAGCCGCACCCGGTCCTCCGGGCTGTAGATGCGGGTCTGACCGCGGCGCGCCGGATTGAGCAGCCCCTTGTCCTCATAGAAGCGGATGGCGCGGGTGGTGATATCAAACTCCCGCGCCAGCTCGGAGATACTGTAGCTGGCGGGCTGTTCGGTGTTAGTAGCGGCTTTGGCTGTCATGGCAACTTCCTCTGGACGCGCTGAAGCCTAGCAGGAGTTTACGTTAACGTAAACGTCAACTATATGACAAAAATAGACCTCCATCTGGTGATCAGTCACCAGACAAGGGAGGACGGCAATAGAGGGAGTTTAGGCGTTCAGCAGCTGGCGCAGCTGATTGTCGAGCAGTCTCTGATAGCTCGGCACCAGGCCGGTCACTTCGGCACCCCAGCTGGCGCCGTGGTGCTCGATGCGCCCGTCGAGAGACTTGTCCGCGAGCAGATCCGCGTGCAGCGACAGGCCGCGGGACTGCGCCAGCAGCTGCTCGCCGGAGAAGTCGAAGGACTGCGGCTGCGCCGGCACCACCGCCAGCGCCAGTTGCAGACCGGTGGCGCGGCTGGCGCTGTGCAGCTCCCGCAGCAGCAGGCCGCAACAGACGGCGCGGAAGGCCGCGTCTTCACCGCAGAAGCCGAGCCCCTGTTGCGGGCCGGCGTGCTGCAGCGGGCGCGCGTCGTAGATGCGCCGCAGCAGCTGCAGGCGCTCCGCCAGCTCCAGCTGCAACTTGTCGAGCGCAGTGCGGCTCAGTTGATTGCCCAGCTGCGCCCAGTTCAGCGGGCGGATATAGAGGCCCACGACGATTTCCGGCTCCGCCCGTGCCTGCGGCACCGGCCGCGGCTGCACCACCGGGACCGCGCGGCGTGCGGCAGCGCCTGCGGCCAGCGGGGAAACCGTGATCGCCGCCAGCGCCGCGGCAGCGCTGAACGGCAGCGCAAACACCAGGCTCAGCAGCAGGCTGGCCCAGGGAAAGTCGACACCACTGCCCGGCAACAGATTCACGCTGACACTGCCGGCAATGCTGTCGTGCAGAACCACCGGGACGTTAAGGGACTCCCCGCGCTCCGTATCGCCGACCTGCGCCAGGGTGTTGGATTCCACATCCTGCACGGCGATGCCGCTGATCGCCGGCAGCGCCAGCATCTGCTGGGCCAGCAGCTGCATGCTGATGCGGTCGCCGGCGACGATGCGCTCCAGGCTCTGGCCGGCGAGAAAGGTCGCCGCCGCCGCAGCCGCGGCCCTGTCCCGCGCTACGGCCGCAGACTTCTGCTGGCCGTAGTAATGCCCCAGGGCCGCGCTGCAGAAGAGCGCCAGCACCAGCCAGATGGCCGCGGCCAGCAGCTGTTGCTGTGTGCGCTGCGGCAATCCGGCGATCAGCTGCGGCAGGTTTCGGGTCTTGGAAACGATGGAGGCAAGCATAGGGGGCCGCTGGGATTTTTGTCGTTGTAAGAATTGTGCCGATTTTAGCGAAGATTGCTCCGGGAGCTATAATGCGCCTCCAACTTTCCGCAACCGCAGGGACCAGCGCCATGGGCGAGATGCCGACCACACAAGAATTCCACCTGC
Source organism: Microbulbifer magnicolonia (assembly GCF_035117725.1). Lineage (NCBI taxonomy): Bacteria > Pseudomonadati > Pseudomonadota > Gammaproteobacteria > Cellvibrionales > Microbulbiferaceae > Microbulbifer > Microbulbifer magnicolonia. The sequence continues at coordinate 218,926 of NZ_JAYEFD010000002.1, forward strand.
CGCTGGCGCAGATAATCCAGTCACCGATCGACTGCACCCTGCGCTACCTGGATTACTCCGGCGATTACGCGCGCTTGGGCCTGGAATACCGCGGCAGCGCGCCCTTCGAAGATATCACCAGCTGTGAACTGGTACCGCCGTCGCGGGAGCCCGCCCCGGTCAACGCCCCCTGGTGCGTCACCCTGCTCTCGCCGGACGCCAGCCTGGCGCAACTGCAGCAACTGCTGCGCTTCTTCGCCGAGCACAACTGGCCGGTGACCGCGGTCGACACCCTGGCCCAGCGACGCGAGCGCACCGTGCTGCGCTTCCAGCTGGGTGCCGAACTGGAATTTGCCGCCGCCAAACACGCCTGCCTGCAGCAGGCGCAGAAACTCGGCGCCGATCTGGTGCTGCAACCGGGCAGCAGCCAGCGGGTTCCGGCCCTGGCCGGCTTCGACATGGACTCGACGCTGATCGACGCGGAGGTGATCGATGAACTGGCCAAGATCACCGGAATCGGCGACCAGGTGGCCGCGATCACCGAGGCCGCCATGCGCGGTGAGCTGGATTTCCGCGCCAGTTTCAGGAAGCGGATGGCGCTGCTCAAGGGCTTTTCCGAACAGCGCCTGGCGGAGATAGCCACCCGGCTGCCGCTCAAGGCGGGCGCCGAGGAACTGCTGCGCGCACTGCGGGCGCTGGGCTGCAAGACGGCCATTCTGTCCGGCGGCTTCACCTTTTTTGCCAACTACCTGCAGCGCGAACGACTGCCGGTGGATTTCATCCACGCCAACCAGCTCGAATTCGCGGACGGTGCCCTGACCGGCGGCGTGATAGAGCCGATCGTCGACGGCATGCGCAAGCGGGAACTGCTGCAGCAGATGGCGGACGAGCTGGGGCTGGGCCTGGAGCGGGTCATCGCCGTCGGCGACGGCGCCAACGACATTCCGATGCTGAACCTGGGTGCACTGGGCATCGCGATTCACCCGAAACCCAAGGTGCGACTGGAGGCGCCGCAGTCCATCGACAGTTTCGGGCTGGATGCGGCGCTGTACCTGTTTGGCCTGAACGACCGGCAGATAGAAAGGCTTATTTAGAAGCAGCCTGTGGCCGCTTCTACGCCGAGAAATGCAACGCGGAGAAATGCAACAGATCACGCCATCGCGTGGGGGAAAGGCAGCGGGCGCGATTTGTTGCTATCGGTGCAGACGCTGACGCCGCCGCCGCAGCTGACCGCAGACAGCGCCAGCAGCGACACCAAGAATATCCTTTTCCACATGACAGCCCCTCTCCATCAGCGCCGGTGTTGTTCGGATTGCAGATTACGCAAAGGGTTCCGCGCTGAACAGTGGGCGGTCGAAACAGCCGCCAATAAATTGGCTGCGCGTGACAGCGTTCGGAACACTATCCTGACAGGGAGCGCAGGCCGGTTCGCCCCGATGCGTCGCCGCCGCGCACAAACCTGTGAGTGACCCGCTGCAACCCGCCGAACCTATGCCAGTTTCAGACAGCGATAGCGAAACCCAATTCCGCGACAGCCTGCGCGCACTGTCCCACCCTTTGCGCCACCGCGACGATCTGGACCCGTTGATCGAATCGCTGGCGGGCGCCCGCATCGTGATGCTGGGGGAGGCCTCGCACGGGACCTCCGAGTTCTATCTCTGGCGCGCCGCCATCAGCCGGCGCCTGATCGAGGAGCACGGCTTCGACTTCATCGCGGTGGAGGGCGACTGGCCCGACTGCTATCGCGTCAACCGCTATGTCAAAGGCTACCCCCAGTCCGGTGAGCGGGCCGAAACCGTGCTGCGCGGTTTTGATCGCTGGCCGACCTGGATGTGGGCCAACTGGGAAATGGTCGCCTTCGCCGAGTGGCTGCGCAAGCACAACGCCGGCTCGCCCGGGCGGCCGGTGGGCTTCTACGGTCTGGACGTCTACAGCCTGTGGGAATCCCTGGACGCGATCATGCAGCACCTGCGCCACAACGACCCGCAGTCGATACCCGCCGCCGAGCGGGTGTTCAATTGCTTTCAGCCCTACGGTCGCGACGAACAGCGCTACGCCCGGCATACCGCGGTTTCCAAACACGACTGCGCCGACGAGGTGATCGGCCTGCTGCTGCAGTTGGCGCGCCGGCACCCGCCGTTCGACTCGGATCCGGAGGGGGACTTCGATGCCGAGCAGAATGCCCATGTCATGGTCAGCGCGGAGCGCTATTACCGCACCATGATGGCGGGCGGCGCCGGCTCCTGGAACCTGCGCGACAGCCATATGATGGAGACGCTCAACCGCCTGATGCAGCATCACGGCCCGGATACCCGGGGCATCGTCTGGGCCCACAACACCCACATCGGCGACGCCCGCGCGACGGATATGCGCCATGTGGGCATGCACAATATCGGCCAGCTGGCGCGCGAGGAATGGGGTTCCCAGCGGGTGCGGCTGGTCGGCTTCGGCTGTCATCGCGGCAGCGTCATCGCCGGCGGCCACTGGGGCGCCGACATGCAGCGCATGGCGTTGCCGCCGTCACCGGAGCCCAGCTGGGAGGGCACATTGCACGCGGCGCTAGGTGACAACGGGATGCTGCTGCTGGACCGGGTCGGCGACCGTCGTGAGTTCTCCACCGCCCGCGGTCACCGCGCGGTCGGCGTGGTCTACGACCCGCGGCGCGAGCGCGGCAACTATGTGCCGACCGAACTGGCGCGGCGCTACGACGCATTCGTCTACCTGGATGAAACCCGCGCGCTGCACCCGCTGCATATCGAAGCCACCGAAAGTGCGACGCCGCCGGATACCTACCCCTGGGGTTTCTGAAGCCCTGCGGCTGCTAGCCGTGGGTAACGCTCGCATGCGGGAAGGACAGCGGCGGCCCGCCGCGATCGTTGCAGGCACTGTTGCTGCAGCCGACCGCGAACAGCAACAGCAGCGCGGGAAAAACCAGCTTCGGCATCGTCTCTATCTCCAGATCGGGCCGGGTTATTGGTGTTGTTGTTCGAGCTTGTCGATTTCGCGTTCCACTTCGCCGGGCGAACCGGTGCGGCGCGCGAGCAGATCGTAGGCCACCGGCACGATGAAAACCGTGAACAACGTCGCCGCCAGCACGCCGAACAACACCACGTTGCCGATCACCGCGCGGGTCTCGGAGCCGGCGCCGGAGGACAGCAGCAGCGGCAGCGAACCGGCGGCGGTGGTGATGCCGGTCATCAGGATCGGGCGCAGGCGCGTCGCCGATGCCTGACGCAGTGCCTCGCCGAACGCCAGGCCGCGGTCGCGCAGCTGGTTGGCGAACTCCACGATCAAAATGCCGTTCTTGGCCGCGAGGCCCACCAGCATGATCAGCCCCACCTGGCTGTAGATGTTCAGCGACTGGCTCGCGGCCAGCAGGCCGGCGAGCGCACCGGCCATCGCCAGCGGCACCGTGAGCATGATCACCAGCGGGTGCACGAAGCTCTCGAACTGCGCCGCCAGCACCAGGAACACCACCAGCGCGCCGAGCAGAATCGCGAACAGGATGGTGTTGCCGGAGTCCTGGAAGTTCTTCGACTGGCCCTTGTAATCGACCACCGGCGTGCCGTCGAGTTTCTCCGCCACCAGGGTGTTCAGGTAGTCGATGGCATCGCCGAGCACCAGCTCGTCCGCCAGGTTGGCTTCCAGCGTGATCGAGCGGATGCGGTTGTAGCGCTGCAGGTTGGGCGAATCGGCGAGTTCGTGCACGTTGACCAGGCTCGCCAGCGGAATCAGCTGGCCGCTGGTGGACGAGCGCGCATAGATACTGTCGAGGCTCGCCGGGGTACGCTGCAGTTCGCGCTCGCCCTCGAGGATCACGTCGTACTCCTCGCCGTCGTTGATAAAGGTGGTGGCGCGCAGCGAGCCGTACATTGTCTGCAGCGTCGAGCCCACCTCGCTGACCAGCACGCCGAGATCCGCGGCGCGCTCGTAATCCACGTCGATGCGCATCTGCGGCTGGGTCTCCTTGTAATCCCAGTCGACGCCGAGCAGGCCCGGGTTGGATTTGGCGATCTCCGCGTTCAATGTGTCGCGCCACTCCGTCAGCTGTTCGTAGCTGGCGCCGCCGAGCACGAACTGCACCGGTTTGCCCAGGCCGCCGCCGAAGCCCTGGCGCATCACCGGGAAGGCGCGCACACCGGACAGGTCGCTGACCTTGTCACGCACCATATTCATCAGCTCGAAGCCGGACGGGCGCTGGTCCCAGGGGGCCAGCGTCAGGATCACGATACCTGAGTTGAAGGTGGCCGAGGTGCCGAAGGAGCGCGGCGAGCGCACCAGCAGCCGCCGCACATAGCCGGCGTCCACCAGCGGCATCAGGCGCTGCTCGATGATATCCATGTACTCCTGCATGTACTGGTAGCTGGCGCCCTCAGGGCCGTTGACCAACAGGAAGAAGGCGCCGCGGTCCTCGCGCGGCGCGTATTCGCTCGGAATCAGTTTCACCGCCAGCGCGGCGAACGCCATCACCAGCGCGAAGACCGCAGCGGCGATCCAGCGCCGGCGCAGCAGGCCGTCGAGGCCGCGGCGGTAGGAGGCCTGCACGCGCGCCATCTGCCGGTCCATCAGCTGGGTCAGGCCGTTGCCGCGGTCGCTGGGCTTGATCAGCTTGGACGCCAGCATCGGCGACAGCGTCAGCGCCGTCAGCGACGAGAAGATCACCGCCGCGGACATGGTCAGCGCAAATTCGGAGAACAGCCGGCCGATATCGCCCTGGAGGAAGGTGATCGGCACGAACACCGCCACCAGCACCAGCGTGGTCGCGACCACCGCGAAGCCCACCTCGCGCGCGCCGCGGTAGGCGGCCAGCAGCGGCGGCTCGCCCAGCTCGTCCATGCGCCGGAAGATGTTCTCCAGCACCACGATGGCGTCGTCCACCACCAGGCCGATCGCCAGCACCAGCGCCAGCAGCGTCAGCAGGTTGATGCTGAAGCCGAAGGCGTAGAGCAGCATCGAGGTGGCGATCAGCGACACCGGCACCGTGATCGCCGGCACCAGGGTCGCGCGCCAGTTGCCGAGAAACAGGTAGATCACCAGCACGACCAGAATGACCGCGATCGCGAGCGTGGTGTAGACCTCCTTGATCGCCTCGCTGACGAACACCGAGGAGTCGTAGCTGAGCGCCAGCCGCATGCCTTCGGGCAGGTCGGCGTTGACCTTTTCCATCTCGCGCTTGGCGGCCTCGGCCACCGCGATGATGTTGCCGGTGGACTGCTTGGTGATGCCGATGCCGACCATCGGCTCGCCGTTGCCGCGGAAGGTGGACCGCTCCTCCACCGAGCCGAGTTCGACCCGCGCCACATCGGCGAGGCGCACCACATGGCCGTTGGCGCCGGTGGCGATGGCCAGGCGCGCGAAGTCCTCCTCGGCGCGGAACTGGCGCTGCAGCCGCAGCGTGAACTGGCGATCGCTGGATTCGAGGTAACCCGCCGGCAGCTCGCGGTTCTCTGCGCGCAGCGCGCGCTCGATATCGCCGCTGGTGACGCCGTGCGCGGTCATCGCATTGCGGTCCAGCCAGATGCGCATCGCGTAATCCTTGGCACCGCCGACCCGCACCCGCGCCACACCGTCGAGCACCGAGAAGCGATCCACCAGGTAGCGGTTGGCGTAGTCGGAGAGTTCGGGAATGGTGCGGTTTTCCGCAGTCAGGTTCAGCCACAGGATCACGTCGTCGTTGCTGTCGACCTTCTCGATCTCCGGCGGGTCCGCTTCGGTGGGCAGGTCGTCGAAGACTGCCGACACCCGGTCGCGGATGTCGTTGGCCGCGGCGTCCACATCGCGGTTGATGGTGAATTCGATCGAGATGCGCGAGCGGCCGTCGACGCTGGACGAGGAGATGGTCTTGATGCCCTCGATCCCGGCGACCCGGTCCTCGATCATGCGCGTGATACGCGTCTCGACCACCGCGGCCGAGGCGCCGGGGTAGTCGGTGGTGATGGAGACGATCGGCGGATCTATATCCGGGTATTCGCGCAGCGGCAATCGGTCGAAACTGATCAGGCCGAACACCACCAGCAGCAGTGACAGCACCAGCGCAAAGACCGGCCGTTTGACCGAGACATCGCTCAGGATCATAGCGCGCCCACCCCGCTCGCCGGCTCGGCGACCACTGCCTGGCCGTCGCGGATATGCAGCGTGCCGCGCGTCACGACGCGGTCATCCGCGCCGAGGCCGGAGAGGACTTCGACGCGGCCGGGAAAGCGGCGGCCCAGCTCAACCTGGCGCAGGCGCGCCACCTGCCCGGCTTCGCTTCCCTCCAGCACATAGACCGACTGGGTGTCCGCCAGCGGCACCAGCGCCGCCTCGGGGATGGTCAGCGCCTGGCGCTGGTCGCTGACGATCTCGACCGTCAGCAGCATGCCGGGTTTCAGCAGGCCGTCGCGGTTATCCAGTTGCGCGCGCACGGTAAAGGCGCGGGTCTGCGGGTCCACCCGCGCCTCCACCAGCATCACCTCGCCGCGGAAAACCCGCCCCGGGTGCGCCTGGCTGCGCGCCCGGATCGCCATGCCGCCGTCGATCAGCGGCAGCTGGCGCTCGGGCAGGGTGAAATCCAGTTTCAGCCGGGAGATGTCCTGCAGCGCGACGATTTCCGTCGTCGGCGACACCAGTGTGCCGAGACTGATATTGCGCAGGCCCAGCTGGCCGTCAAAGGGGGCGCGGATCACGCGGTCGGCGATGCGCGCCTCGAGCGCGGCGATGCGCGCGCGGGTCTCGGCGACCAGCGTACTGGCAGCGTCCAGCTGTTCCCGGGTGGCCAGCTTGTCGCGCTCCAGCCGCTGCAACCGCTCGGCATCCCGCTGGTAGCGCTCGAGGCTGGCGCGCGCGCCGGCCAGCTCCGCCTTTTCCTCAGCGTGGCTCAGTTCCACCAGCAGGTCGCCGGCTTTCACTCTCTGGCCGCTCTCAAACGCGATGCGAGTGATCTGCTCCGTCTCGCTCGCGCGAATGGACACGGACTCCCAGGCCTTGGCGGTGCCCAGCGCCTCTAGGCGATTGTCGATTTGCTGTTCCTGCACCGGCTCGATACGCACCGGCACCGGGCCGCCGCTCTGGGCCAGTAGCGCGGGGGGGAGAAATAGCAGGCTGAGAGCGAATGCGCCGAAAGTTTTCATGATTCTTGTCGTTGTTACATCAAAAGGGTTCCGCCGCGGGCAATCAATGGTGGGCTCGCGGACCGGGATTCATTGGCCATGGCTGGGGCCGGCGTTGCGCCGAACGCAAGCCTAAATGATACGGCGCGGCGGGCCGAAGGGTTTACATAAATTTACATTTGGCAGGCTTGCCGGGCGGGACAGCCCTCTGCCCCGACCCCTCGCCAGCGGGAGCGGAGGGTGGGCAGAGGGACTGGGGAGAAGGCTGAACGGAGAGGTTACTCGCCGTCGTCGCCGTAGATGATGTTGCTGTTCACCTTGACGGTCAGCGGATGGTAGCCGCGTTTGGCGTTTTCAAAGATGCGCTTGGCGAGCTCGCCCTGTCCGGTCTCCACCAGGTTGCGGTACAGCGGGCGCAGGAACTTGTTGCGGCCGATGCCGGTGAGAAACTGCTCCAGGCGCTGGTAGGCCGGCTGGTAGTTGTTGCGCACGGCGATCATCAGCCAGCTGAACGCGACTTCATTGTTCTGCGACTCGGTCAGGCCGAAGACCTCGTCCAGCTCCTTCAGCTGCGCCTCGCTCAGCTTCTCCGGCATGCCGTCGAGGAAGTACTTCCACTGGTGGAAGGTCCAGTCGCCGGTGTCGATATCCTGCGCCGCTATCTCACCGTCGAGCCACTGGCTCCGCACCGGATCCAGCTTGGTGAAGGCGTCGGATTGCGGGTGCGGCGCACCGGCGGGAATGCCCGGCTCGAAGATCCACTCGTTGATGCGCTCGGCGTCCAGCTTGTCCGGATACTGTTTCAGCAGCGTCTCGTTCAGATATTTCACGAAATCTTCCGTGGTGATGCTCTGGAAGGCGAAGTTGTTGAAGTAGTCCAGCAGGAACTGGTCGAAGTTCTCGCGGCCGACTTTCTGTTCCAGTTCGTACAGGAACAGCGAGCCCTTCTCATAGGGGATATTGGAGAAGACCTCGTCCGGATCGCGGCCGCGCAGGTCGATGGCCATGATCTCGTCGCGGTCGTCCTTGTCCTTCAGATCGGCCTGCAGGTCGTCATAGCCCAGCGCCATTTCCATGCGGTAGCGCTCGTCGCCGTAGACGTTCTGCATGATGCGGTTGGTCAGGTAGGTGGTGAAGCCCTCGTTCAGCCACAGGTCGCGCCAGCTGGCATTGGTGACCAGGTTGCCGGACCAGGAGTGGGCCAGCTCGTGGGCGATCAGCGCCACCAGGCTCTTGTCACCGGCGATCACGGTCGGGGTGATAAAGCTCAGGCGCGGGTTTTCCATACCGCCGAACGGGAAGCTCGGCGGCAGGATCAGCAGGTCGTAGCGGTCCCAGCGGTAGGGGCCGTAGACCTTTTCGGTGGCCTCGAGCATGGACTCGGTGTCCTCGAACTCCGCAGCCGCGGCGTCCAGCAGCGACGGCTCGGCGTAGACGCCGGTGCGCTCGCCCATCGGCTTGAACTCCAGGTCGCCCACCGCCAGCGCCAGCAGGTAGGACGGGATCGGCTGCGGCATCTCGAATTCGTAGACGCCGTCCTTTTCCGCCTGCGGATCGTTGTTCGCACTCATGACCGCGCGCAGCGCTTCCGGTGTGCGAATAGTAGCGTTGTAGGTGATACGGACCTTGGGCGAATCCTGCAGCGGCACGAAGCTGCGCGCGTGGATGGCCTGGGCCTGGGTGAACAGGAACGGGTGTTCCTTGCCCGCGGTCTGCTGCGGCTCCAGCCACTGCACGCCGGACGCGTCCGGGGAGGTGCGGTACTGGATGGCAACTCTGGTGGCGTTCTTCGGCAGGTTGATCTTCAGCGGCGTGCCCAGGTGATCGTCCTTCTCACCCATGGAGAACTTGACCGGATCCATCTTCTCACCGTGGCCGGCCTTGACCGACTCGATCTCGAGCCCGCGGGTATCGAGGATCATCGGCCGGTTCTTGTCGTTCAGCCGCTTGAACTGCAGCTTCGCCTCGCCCTCGAGCACCTTGCGCTCGAAATCGACGTTCAGGTCCAGATCGATGTGCTGCACCCGATAATCGTCGGTGTTGGCAAAGGAGTGGTAATCGACGCCGGATTGCGGCGCCTTGTCCGCAGGCGCCTGCTTTGCGGTATCCGCCGGCTGTGCTGCGGCAGTTTCACCCTTGGCCTCGGGTTCCGCGGGCGGTTCGGATTTTGAGCAGCCACCCGCCAGGGCGAGGGTGCCGACAAATAAGCTGGTACAGAGTAAGCGGGGCAACATGGGATGGCTCCAATAGGGTTGTACTCGCGATTTTGCGTCTGTTAGATCGCGGCACAGGATACAGGAGCCGAGTGCAATGATGAATGCGGAATGCGGAATGCGGAATGCGGACAAATCTGCAGGGAGCAGACTTGCACCGCCAAAGTCTGCCCGCGTAGCGGGTGAAATGCAGGAATGCACTCCATGAATGCAGAAAAGGACAGGAGGCGGTTGCGGGCCTCAGTGCGGTGGCGGCCCCCGGCATCAGGACCTGCGCATCTGGCTCCGGTATTCTTCCGCGAAGCCTGACAAATTATCAGTCGAGACTGAAATCGAAATTCATCTCGTCCGCCGGTGCCTGCACGTAATAGCCCTGAATATAGTCGGTGCCCGTCTGCCACAGCGTGGGCAACATGCTGGCCTGCTCGATGTGCGGCACTATCACCTTGGTGTTGGCCTCGCCCAGCTGTTTGACCAGGCTGGCGAGCGTATCGCTGCTCTCGCCCTCGTCCTGCACCTCGCGCACGAAGGACGGATCCACCTTGGCGATATCCACTTTCACGTGCTCCAGCGCCTTGAACGGATTCAGGCCGGTGCCGAAGTGGCACACCGCCACGCGGCAGCCGAGGTCCTGCACCTGTTTGGTGAAGTCGCGCGCGGCGTGCAGATTGCTGGTGATGTCTTCCTGGCGCAGCTGGAATACTACTGACCTGGGCGGCACCTTGGCGGCCTTGAAGGCCACGCCCAGCCAGGCGGGCAGACCGCTGTCAGTCAGCGACGCGGCGGTGATATGCAGCAGCAGGGTCACTTCCTTGCCGGCGGCCCGCTCGGCGGCGGCGGCCTTGATCGCAGTCAGGATCACCCAGCGATCCATCTTGCTGGAGAGTCCCGCATCGCCGAGCGCCTCTAGGAAGGCCTGCGGCGCCAGTTGCTCTTTGCCATCCACCATGCGCACCAGCACTTCGTACATTTGCTCGCCGGTGCCCTGCAGGCTGAGGACCGGCTGGTAAAGCAGTTTCAGCTTGCCCGCCTCCAGTGCCTGCGCCACTCGCGCGCGGTGATAGGTGTCGGCGTCGCCCTGCTTGCTGCTGTCGGGCTCGTAGAGGGCGACGGTGCCGCCACTGTCGCTCTTCTGCAGCGCCTGGTCATGGGCTTCCAGGGCATGGTCCAGCACAGTCTGCGCACTGCCGGAAGCCTCGCTCAACAGGGATATGCCCACGGACACCGTGACCTGCAGCGTCTTGCCGGCGGCATCGAAGATGGTATCGGCAATTTTCCGCGTAATTTCCCTGGCGCGGTGCTCGGCGCTGTCCGGCGTCGTATCCGGAATCAACAGGCAGAAACTCTCCTCGCCGTAGCGCGCCACTACATCGCCGCGGCGCAGGCTCGACTGCAGCAACTGCGCCATTTTCTTTTGCAACGCATCGGCGCCGGCCACCCCCACGACCTTCTGCACCGTCTCCTCGAAACGGTCCACCTCGATAAACATCAGGCCGCCGGTGCGCTGGGAACCGGCGGTGGAGGTGATCGCCGCGCCGAGCTGCTGCAGGAAATGCTGGCGGTTGTAGAGGCCGGTGAGCGGATCCCGGTTCTTGATGTCACTGAGCTGTGCTTCCAGCTGCTCCGTGTCGCCGCCGCGGCTGGCAATGCGCACCTGCAGGCAGCGCTCGTCGTCGTAGGTCGTGGACAGCACCTCGGCGCGGGTCGGCATGGGACTGCCCGAAGCGGTCTTGGCGGTGAATTTCCACTCGCTCGCTTCCACTTCGTTGTTGTCGATCGCGCACTGCTTCAGGAACTCGCGCGCCTCGTCCTGCTCGCCTTCGGTGAGCATGTCGATCAGCGGCTGGTACTCGACATCTTCGCCGCTGCCGTGACCGAAGCGCTCGGCAAAGGAGTCGTTGGCGTAGACGATCAGGCCGTCCGAGACATAGGCGATGGCGTCCTTGGAGCTGTCCAGCAGCTCCTTCGCGCGCTGCAGTGTGGCGTGGTAGCGGCGGTCGTGCAGACGGGCCTGACGGCGATTGGCCAGGGCGGCCAGTTCCCGTTGCATGACGAGCAGCAGGTGCTGGTCCTCGTCGACGGTGACCACGTCCCGCGCACCCAGCTTCAAACCCTCCACCACCGGCTGGCATCCGCTGCGTTCGCTCAGCAGTATCGCCGGCACATCTTTTTGCAGTTTGCTGATGGTGCGCAGCGCCACGGCCGGCGGTACCTGCTGGCTGTTCTCGGCGGCGATCAGCAGGTCCCAGGTTTTGTCCTGCAGTAACTTGGCCAGCGCCGCCTCACTGGCAACGTGTTGCGCCCGGTTGGAACGACCGGCGTTATGCAGCATGCTCACCAGGCGCTGGGCCTCGGACGGCGTATCGTGAATCAGGAGAAGTCGGATGGTGTCGTTGCTGCTCATTATTCGCTCAATTACTTATAGGCGGCGTACCCCTGCCGCGAACCCCTAAGTTTAGGGGGCGGCGATGGCCGCATACAAGGGCGCTCGATGAGCGAGTGCGCGACCCAGGTCACACAAATTCAAAGCGCGCGAAACTGCCGGTGGCGAGTGTTTGACGATGCAGGGTGACCGACTGGGGATTGGACGATGCCAACAATTCCAGGCTGTCGTGGCACTTGAACAGGGGTACCGGCAGTATCAGCGCCGGCTTGTCCTCGGGCGTCGACTTGACCAGCAAGCCGGCGATGGGTGCGGAGAGGTGGCCGGCGGCCGTGTGGCGCCGCACCTGCACCGGCATGGCCTCGGCGGCCAGCACTTCCACACCGGCGCGGCTGTGATCGGGCAGCGTGTGCTGCCAGCGCACCAGGGCCACCTGCCAGCTGTCCTGCAGGCGAATACCCACCAGCTCCCCCACGCGCAGCGCGGCGCAACTGGACGGCGGCAAGCTGAGCCCCACGCCGCGACCACTGCAATTCAGCACATTGGCGACCTGCGGGCGGTAGCGCTCGGCAACCTTCTCTACGCCGCGGGTGCGGGCCCGCGTTTCCCGGCCCAGGCTCGGCGCACAGGGCAGCACCACATCGTATTCACCGATCGTCTGGCCCGAGCGGAAGTCCACCGAATCAACATCCATACACAGGTGATCCCTGTCCGGCTCGGACCACCGGAAAAAGTCCTCCGGCGCGGAATCCTGCTCGGAGCCGCGGGCGCCGAGATGATGGCAGATGGCGCCGATACCGACGACAACGTCACAGGTCTGCTGCAGTGGAGTACGGCGCTCGCTGCGTCCGGTCTGGGACGCCCAGCCGCGCTGCAGTTTTTCCAGCAGCGGGTCGTAGCGCCGCTTCAGCTCCCGTTCGAGCAGGGTCAGCACATGGACGAGATCCACTTTCCAGCCCTGAGGGGCGGTAAAGTGCCGCAGGTCCACCTTGCAGCTGCCCAGGCGGTTGGCGGGCACCGGCGGCTGGTCGAGCGCCAGAGATGCCAGCAGCCCGTTGCGGCGATCGCTGTAGGCGAGCACGATTTGCGCCGCCCGGCTCCAGTCGCGGGTCAGCGCCCACAGCTGTTCCTGCTCCTGGGTATCCAGTTGCGCCGGATTGGCACTGGCGAACAATGCCACCTGCAGATAGGCACCGGAGGTGCTGCCCTTGCGCCGCGGGTGCAGCCCGTCGCCCACCTGCTTCGCCTCCAGCTTGTACAGCTGCGCGACGCGCAACAATATTTGCATATTGCGCCAGCAGTGCTGCGGCGTGCCCAGCCCGAACAGTGAAACTACGTGAATCACCCTCGCATAGCTGTCCACAGCGCGCTGCAGGCAGCGCGCGCGCCGCTCCCGCAGCAGCAGCGCCAGGCCGCGCTCATCCTGCAGCTGCGCGGCGATACCGGCAAAGGCCTTGCCCAGCTGCTGCAGCAGGCGCACCGCCGCCAGTACTGTCTTGCGCAGTTCCGCCGTCTGCGTACTGGCCAGAGCCGCGCGCTGGATCGCCATGGCTTCGACGCAGGCCAATGTGTACTCGCGCAGCAAATCGAGCACCGGCAGGCGTTTGCCCGCCGGCGCCTGCCAGTGCGCCACTTCGTCGATCAGGGTCGATAGCAGACCGCCCAGGCGCTGCTGGTCGGCGAGTTGATAGGGTTGCAGATCGTATTGCTCCAGCCAGCCGGACAGTTGGCGCTCGGTGGCACAGCCACAGCTGAGTGCCGGCAGCGACAGGGCCGGCAACTGGAGTTTGGCGAAGAGTTTTTGTTGTACCTCGGCTGCCCTGGCGGCAGCGACATCTCGAACGGCATCCTGCATTGCAAATAACCATCCCTCGGTTTGCAAGCAGTATAAGAAGGGGGCTTTTCCGGGAACAAGCGCAATGCGTCGATTTAGACGTCAAAATTGCGACATTCGTCATCCGCCCATTAGGCGCAAATAGCCACTTTTAGCTACTAACTGGCGACTTTGATGCCATTCCTGCAATTTCTCGCATCAGCTTCGGCACCAGGTAGCCGGGCAGGCGCCGGCGCAGCTGCTCGACCAGTGCCAGGGCGTGCTCGTCCGCCACTTCGAAATGGGCCGCCCCCTGGACCCGGTCCAGCTGGTGCAGATAGTAGGGCAGCACCCCGGCCGCGAACAGCGCCTCGCTCAGGTCCTCCAGCGCCTCGGCGCTGTCGTTCACACCCTGTAACAGCACCGCCTGGTTGAGCAGCGTCACGCCTGCGCCGCGCAGCTTTGCCAGGGCCGCGCGCACTTCTGCATCGATTTCGTTGGCGTGGTTGCAGTGCAGTACCAGCACCGGCTTCAGTCGCGAACCGGTGAGCCAGGCGAGCAGATCGTCGTTGATGCGGCTGGGGGCAACCACCGGCAGGCGAGTGTGCACGCGCAGCTTGTCCAGGTGCGGGATTTCCGCCAGCTCGGCGGCGAGCCAGCCGAGCTGGCGGTCGTTCAGCACCAGTGGGTCACCACCGCTCAGGATCACCTCGCGCACCTCGCTGCGGCTGCGGATGTAGTCCAACGCCGCCTGCCACTGGCGGCGACTCAGGTGGTTGTCGCCGTAGGGGAACTGGCGGCGAAAGCAGTAGCGGCAGTTGACCGCGCACTGCCCGGCGGCTATCAGCAGCAGGCGGCCGCGGTACTTGTGCACCACGCCGGGTACCGGATTGGCCTTTGCCTCTTCCAGCGGATCGGCACTGAAGCCGGGGCTCGCCTGCAATTCCGGCGCTCCCGGCAACACCTGGAGCAGCAGCGGGTCGCGCGGGTCGCCAGGCCGTATACGCTTGAGGAAGGGGCGCGGCACGCGCAGGGCGAACGCTCCGCTCGCCCGCAGCGCGGCCGGCAGCTGCTCGGGACTCAGACCCAGCAGCTCGATCAACTCGGCCGGATCGGTGACCAGGTCCGCCAGCTCGTCCTGCCAGCGGCGGCTCGCGCTGTCGGCGGCTGTTTCGCGAGCGACTATTTCACTGGGAGCGGAGGCGTGCTGTATCATAGGCGGCCGTTTCATGGTGCTGGAGGTTGCGCAGAGCGCGCAAATTTTAAGCACTTATGCGAAATTTGAAAGGGCAAAAATTGAAAGGGCGGCCTGGCCCCTGTCCAGACTCCCGAAGGTTCTGAATATTTAGAGGATTTCATGGCTAGTTACTCCACCAACGAATTCAAGGGCGGCCTCAAGGTAATGCTGGACGGCGACCCCTGCTCCATCGTGGAAAACGAATTCGTCAAACCCGGCAAGGGCCAGGCATTCAACCGGGTCAAGCTACGCAACCTGAAGACCGGCCGCGTCTGGGAGCGCACCTTCCGCTCCGGCGAGAGCCTCGAGTCGGCGGACGTGATGGATCGCGAAATGGAATACCTGTACAACGACGGTGAGTTCTTTCACTTCATGGAACCGGAAACCTTCGAGCAGCACCAGGCCAGCGCCGCTACCGTCGGCGATGCCGCCAAGTGGCTGAAAGAGCAGGACGTCTGCACCGTGACCCTGTACAACGGTATGCCGCTGGCGGTGACACCGCCGAACCACGTGATTCTCGAGATCACCGATACCGACCCCGGTGTGCGCGGCGATACCGCCCAGGGCGGCACCAAGCCGGCGACCCTGTCCACCGGCGCCGTGGTCAAGGTGCCGCTGTTCCTGGAAATCGGCGAGACCATCAAGGTCGACACCCGCACCGGCGAGTACCTGGGCCGCGCCAAAGATTGATTGCCCTATTGTTGTCCTGTAGGAGCGGCCCACGGCCGCGATCGATGGTGGTTTAACCCGAGATCGATCGCGGCCACCGGCGGATGGCCGCCCCGCCGCTCCTACATGAGTCCTCCGATAAATGACAGAAACTCCCTGGCAACCCACTTCCTCGATCGAAGCGCTGCGCCGCCGCGGCGCGCTGTTGGCGGATATCCGCCGCTTCTTTGCCGAGCGCGCGGTACTCGAAGTGGAGGTGCCGGTGCTGTCCCGTCGCGCCACCAGCGATCCGCATATCGACTCCATCACCGCACTGTGCAACGGGGACCCCGCCTACCTGGCGACGAGCCCCGAGTTCGGCCTGAAGCGCCTGCTGGCCGCGGGGATCGGTGACTGCTACTACCTCGGCAAGGCATTCCGCGAGGGCGAGGCCGGCGGCCGGCACAACCCAGAGTTCACCATGCTGGAGTGGTACCGCTGCGGCTGGGACGACCGGCGCCTGATGAGCGAGGTCGGCGAGCTGTTGAGCCGGGTGCTTAACGTTGCCCAGGTGCAGTCGCTGAGCTATCGCGAGCTGTTCCTGCGCGAGTTGCAGCTGGACCCGCACGCGGCCTCGGAACAGGAACTGCACGTTTGTGCCGCGCGTGAAGTGGAACTCTCCTTTATTCCCGCCAGCCGCGATGAATGCCTGGATCTGCTGATGAGCCACCGCCTGGAGCCGGCGATGGGCGACGGCATCACCCTGCTGTACGACTTCCCGGCGAGCCAGGCGGCGCTGGCCAAGGTGCTCGAGGACGAAACCGGCACCCCGGTGGCGCGGCGCTTCGAGGCCTATGTCGGCGGGATGGAACTGGCCAACGGTTACTGGGAACTGACCGACGCCGCAGAGCAGCTGCACCGCTTCCAGGCGGACCACCGCTACCGCGGCATGCACAAGTTGCACGTCTATCCGTTCGAAGAGCGGCTGGTGGCGGCGCTGGAGGCGGGCATGCCCGAGTGCGCCGGGGTGGCGCTGGGGATAGATCGGCTGTTGATGCTGGCGGGCGGCTATGCCTCCATCGACGAAGTGATCGCCTTCCCGATCGAACGCGCCTGATCGACCTCAGGGTTCGAACTGGTAGTGGATCACCTCGCCGACGGCAAAGAATCCGGCTTCCAGCAATAACTCCTGTCGCTTTGGCGGTGCCAGGGCCACCGCGTGTTTGTGGTGGCTGCTGAGCGCCTGCTCCACCAGATACGAGAAGAATGCGCGGCCGATACCGCGGCCGCGGTACTCCTCCAGCGTGACCAGGTCGTAGAAGCCGAGCGCGTCGGCGGACGCGAACAGGCAGCCGGCCGCCACCGCCTCGCCGTCCAGCCTGCCGAGGAAAAGCTTCAGCCGGCTGCGCTTCTGCGCCGGCACCTCCTGCAACAGGTGGTAGAACTTCTTTATTTGCGGTCCCTCGCGGGTGCCATTGAACAGCGAGGCCTGGATAGCGCCGTAAGTAACCAGGTCATCAGCGGCGACCGGGGCAAATTCCAGCTTGCCCCGCAATGATTCCGGCAACTCCTCCTCCGCGGCCAGCCGCTGCACCTCCACCGCCATGGCCACCAGCGATTCCCGGCGCTGCAGACCGACTTCCGCCAGCTCGGCGTCGTCGAGAGATTTGCTCGCACAGTGCCACAGCGTGAAAGGGCAGTGGCGCTCGGCAAAGTAGTCGACGACGAAGCGCTGCAGTATGCGCGTCGGCATCACCGTATTGGTTACCGCCTGGTTGAAGGTGTGCGACAGCAGGCCGCTGTCGCTGCGCACGACGCCGGTTATTTCTTTCGTGTGATCCGGATTCAGCAGCCCGGCGCAGTAACTAGCGCGGGACTCAAGATTCCGGCACACGAGGTTTTTGGCGCTGAGACTGTATTTCATGCCTACAAGGATAGCTCCGTTTATCCTTCTTCTTGCTCGCAGTATGGCCGCATCCCGGCGGCCGCACCGCGCTGGTGCGGCAAAAGCTGGCGCAATATTACGGGAGGTCAGCGCAGTTGCCGGTCGACCTGGGTAAGGGCGCAATGGTCCATCGACAGCGCCGGCTCGGCGCAGCTGGCCGCGCAGATTACGCGCGCCGGCACGCCGGCGACCAGCTTGTGTGCGGGTACTGACTTGAGCACCACGCTGCCGGAGGCGATCTGCGCGCACTGGCCTATCTCGATATTGCCGAGCACCTTGCTGCCGGCGCCGATCAGTACGCCATGGCGCACTTTCGGGTGGCGGTCGCCACTCTCCTTGCCGGTGCCGCCGAGTGTCACCGACTGCATGATCGATACATTGTCTTCCACGACCGCGGTTTCGCCAATCACGATGCCGGTGGCGTGGTCGAGCAGTATGCCCTCTCCTAGCCGCGCGGCCGGGTGAATATCCACGCTGAACACGACGGAGATGCGGTGTTGTAAAAACAGCGCCAGCGAGCGGCGCTGCTGCTGCCACAGCCAGTGGGCCACGCGGTAGGCCTGCAGTGCGTGGAAACCCTTGAAGTACAAGAAGGGTTCGTAGAGGGAGTTGCACGCGGAGTCGCGCTGGTAGACCGCGCTCAGGTCCGCGCGGGCCGCGCGGCCAACCGACGGATCCGCCTCCAGCGCCTCGTCGATCACTTCGCGGATCAGCAGCGCCGGCGCCACCGCGTTGTCGAGCTTGTTTGCCAGGTGAAAGCTGAGCGCGGATTCCAGCGTGTTGTGGTTCAGAATGGTGGCGTGCAGAAAGCTCGCCAGTATCGGCTCGCGCTCCACCTGCTGGGCCACATCGGTGCGGATCTGTTGCCAGAGCTCGTCCGTTTTGCTCTCTGTTCGAATCGCTTCCATATTCACCAACTCCGTCACTTAAGACCACTTCCAATTTTGTGGCTTCGAATCGGCCCTGCCACCGGTGGCCATATGGCAAAAAACCTCATCGGTACTCTTTACCAGCTACAGGCGTCTCTGCCGGATGGCCACCGGCGCCATGACCTCGCATCTCGCCAGCTGAAAAGTTTAGCGCCCTTACATTGATGGCTTTATACAGCCCCCAGCGTCAGCGGCGGCTCCTGCAGCGCCGACTGCTGTTCGCGCAGTGCCAGTATATGCTCGGCCCAGTAGCGCGGGGTATTGAACCAGGGGAAAGCCTGCGGGAAGGCCGGATCCTGCCACCGGCGCGCCAGCCAGGCGGCGTGGTGCATCTGGCGCAGGCAGCGCAGCGGCTCGATCAGCTGCACCTGCTGCGGATCGAACTCGGCAAAGGTCTCGTAACCCTCGATCACCGCATCCAGGTAGGCGGTCTGTTCGGCGCGGTTACCCGAGATCAGCATCCAGATATCCTGGATCGCCGGCCCGGTCAGGCAGTCGTCCAGGTCGACAAACCACGGGGTGTCGTCGCGCCACAGGAAGTTGCCGCTGTGGCAGTCCCCGTGCAGACGCAGCGTGTGCCAGTCGCGTTCGAACAGTGGCGCTATCCGCTCGATGATATGGCCGGTCACCGACTCGTAGGCGACGCGGTTCTCCCGCGGCAAAAAGTCGCCGGCGAGGATGAATTCGCGGCTGTCGATCGCGAAGTGCTGCAGCGTCAGTGCCGGGCGGTGCACAAACGGCTTGGCGTTGCCGATCGCGTGGATGCGGCCGAGCATGGTGCCCACCCGCTCCAGGTGCTCGAAATTGTCGAGTTCCAGCTGGCGGCCGCCGCGGCGCGGGAAGAGCGCGAAGCGGAAGCCCTTGGCTTCCATCAACGTGCGACCGTCGAATTGCAAAGGTGCGACAACCGGAATTTCCGCCGCGGCCAGCTCCAGCGTGAACTGGTGCTCTTCCAGGATCTGCTCGTCGCTCCAGCGGCCGGGGCGGTAGAACTTCGCGATCAGCGGCTCGCCGCCCTCGACGCCCACCTGGTAGACGCGGTTCTCGTAGCTGTTCAGCGGAAAGATGCGCGCATCGGAGATCAGCCCGGCGCTCTCGACGCAGTCGATAACCACATCCGGCGTAAGGGCTTCATAGGGATGGTGAGAGTGGTGGTGGCTCTGGGGCATAACGAGTCCGGGGGATTGCACAGGACGGCTATGCTAACGCGGGGCAGCTAGCGGGGACAAACACATAAAAACGGTGGCGCCAATCGCGCCGCCGCTTTCAAGTACCGCTGCGGGGTTGCGGTGTCAGTAACGCTCTGTCTATTTCAGATCAAATCGGTCCAGTGTCATGACCTTGGTCCAGGCGTCGACGAAGTCGTCGACGAACATCTCCCGGTTGCCGTTCATCGCATAGACTTCCGCCACCGCGCGCAGCTCGGAGTTGGAGCCGAAGATCCGGTCCACCGGAGTGGCGGTCCACTTCAGCTTGCCGCTCTGGCGATCGCGACCCTCGTAGAGTCCGTTCTCCTCTGCCGACCCGGACCACTGGGTGGACATATCCAGCAGGTTGACGAAGAAGTCGTTGCTCAGGGTGCCCGGCTTGTCGGTGAACATTCCGTGCCTGGCGTCGCCGTGGTTGGCACCCAATGCACGCAGTCCGCCTATCAGCACGGTCATTTCCGGCACGCTCAGGGTCAGCAGGTTGGCGCTGTCGATCAGCATGTCCACCGGCGCCAAGTGCGCTTCGCCGGCATAGTAGTTGCGGAAGCCGTCGGCCTTGCGCTCCAGGAACGCGAAGGACTGTACGTCGGTCTGCTCCTGCGCGGCGTCGTTACGGCCCGGCTTGAATGGCACTGTGATGTCGTAACCAGCCTTATTCGCCGCCTGCTCGATGGCAGCCGCACCACCCAGAACGATCAGAAACCCGCTTGCCGCCGGACGCCTTGCGGTTGAAGTCTTGCTGGATTTTCTCCAGACGATCCAGAACTCGATCCAGTTCCTGCGGATTGTTTACCGCCCAGTCTTTCTGCGGCGCCAGACGGATCCGTGCACCATTGGCGCCACCGCGCATATCGTTGCCGCGGAAGCTGGCGGCGGAAGCCCAGGCAGTGCGCACCGGCTGCGGTACCGTCAGGTCGCTGCTCAGCACCTTGGCTTTCAGGACCCTGATGCCCCTGTCGTCGATCAGCTTGTAGTCGACCTCAGGGATCGCGTCCTGCCAGATCAGCACCTCCTCCGGCACCTCGTCACCCAGGTAGCGGGCGCGCGGACCCAGGTCGCGGTGGGTCAGTTTGAACCACGCCTTGGAGAAGGCCAGCTGGAACTCCTCCGGGTTCTTGTGGAAGCGCTCGGCAATCCTGGCGTATGCCGGGTCGAAGCGCAGCGACAGGTCGGTGGTAAACATCATCGGCGCGTGGCGCTTGTTCGGAATGTGCGCGTCCGGCACGAACTTCGCCTGATCCGCATTCTTCGGCTGCCACTGGGTAGCGCCCGCCGGGCTCCTGGTCTTCACCCACTCGAAACCGAACAGGTTGTCCAGGAACTGGGAGCTCCAGGCGATCGGATTCACAGACCGGGCGCCTTCCAGCCCACTGGTGATGGTGTCTTCGGCGTTACCCTTGCCGCACTTGTTCTTCCAGCCGAAGCCCTGCTCTTCCAGCGCCGCACCACCCGGTGCTGCGCCCAGGCACTCTTCCGGCTTGTGGGCACCATGGGCTTTGCCGAAGGTGTGCCCACCGGCGATCAGCGCCACGGTTTCCTCGTCGCTCATCGCCATGCGGCCGAAGGTATCGCGAATGCGCTCCGCGGCCAGCTGCGGATCCGGGTTGCCGTTGGGACCTTCCGGATTGCGTAGATCAAACCCATGTGGTCTGCGGCCAGCGATTTTTCCAGTTTCTTGCCGTCGTAACGCTTGTCGTTACCCAGCCACGCGCGCTCAGAGCCCCAGTAAACAACGTCCGCTTCCCACTCGTCTTCGCGGCCGCAGGCAAAGCCGAAAGTCTTGAAACCCATGGATTCCAGCGCGACGTTGCCGGCCAGCGCCATCAGGTCCGCCCAGGAGATATTGTTGCCGTATTTCTGCTTCACCGGCCACAGCAGGCGGCGCGCCTTGTCCAGGCTGACGTTGTCCGGCCAGCTGTTCAGCGGTTCGAAGCGCTGCTGGCCGCCGCCGGCCCCGCCGCGGCCGTCGTAGACACGGTAGGTGCCGGCACTGTGTCAGGCCATGCGGATAAAGAAGGGACCATAGTGCCCGTAGTCCGCCGGCCACCAGTCCTGCGAGGTGGTCAGTACTTTCTCGATATCCTTTTTAACCGCATCGAGATCGAGGCTGTTGAAGGCCTCTGCGTAATCGACATCCTCGCCGAGCGGGTTGGATTTTTCCGCGTGCGGGCGCAGCGGCTGCAGACTGATCTGAATGGGCCACCAGTCCTGGTTTGACATGGGCGCATCACTGGCGCTGGCGCCAGCAGAGATGGCGGCAGCCAGCGCCACTGCCAACGGTAGGATTTTCTTGAGCATTGGATTGCGTTCCTTATGGCTTTTTCTATTGAGCGGTCAAAGCCTATAGGGATGCGCAATGTGCGAGAAATTAGACGTGGTTACCGCCCTTATAAAATCACTCTATGTTCGGCATCAATCATAAAAAAATAAATGACGCAGATAGTTTTCTACAAGCTCCGCAGCTGGAAAAATTAAGTGCCAGCTCTTTTAGGCATAAGAAACCAGAGCACAGCCGCGATCAGGAACAGTGCCGGTACGTCGCCGAGCAGATTGGCGCGCTCCGTCTCATCGGCCAGCGCCTGTGCGAACATAATGCCGCCGTGCACGATGCTCGACCAGATGGTGAACCAGATCAGGCTGGCGTTGGCCGCGGGATTCCTGGCCGCCCGGATCAGGAACACCCCCAGGGTCGCATAGATGCCCATGATCATCTGCTCGTATTCCGGCTGTCGCGGCGTCCAGCCCCAGCCGGAAGGCCAGACCCACATCATCATCGGGTAGATACCAAAAATAAATATCAACCCGAAAACCACCAGCGCAATTTTCAGGTACCTGTTCCTGCTCGATTCATCCATGTCGCTCGCTCTCGGTTTGCTGCGCGCGCCGGCCTGCGGTTCTCAATGAGGTCACTCCTCGAGATCTCCGGGGATATGGCAGACAACTTCGATGTTGTGCCCGTCAGGATCCAGCACATAGGCTGCGTAGTAATCCGGATGGTACTGCTCGCGCACGCCCGGCGCGCCGTTGTCCTTGCCGCCGGCATCGATTGCCACTCTGTAGAATTCCCGCACCGTGTTTCTGTCCTCTGCACGGAAAGCAATATGCAGATTCGGTGCCGTGCTCTTGCCGCCCTTGATCCACAGGTCCGGCTTGTCGGCCCAGCCGAACCCGGCCCACTCGTCGTACTCGAGAATCAACTCGTAGCCGAGCGGCGCCAGCGCCAGTCGGTAGAACTCCTTGCTGCGCTCATAGCTGTGCACGTGCAGACCGATATGATCCAGCATCCCGGTATTGCTCCCTATTGATCAGAATCTGTAGCGTACCGACGCGCGCAGCGCGCGCGGTTCGAACACATGATAGTGAATATCCTCGACGCCCTCTCTTGCCTCGCCCGGCAGGCGCGACGCGTAAAAGTAATCCACATCGTGATCGTCGGAATCCAGCGCATTCAGCAAATCCAGATGGATGCGCCAGTCTGCGGTTTCGAAGCCGACACGCAGGTTCACCAGGGACGAACCTTCGGATTCGACGCTGCCGTCCTCGATCAGCGGGTAGGGTCCGAAGTGGCGCAGGTGCAGCGCGGCAAACCAGCCGTTGTCGCCGCTGTAGTCGACCGCTGCGCTGGCGATAAATGGAATGGCGCCGGGAATGTCATCGCCCGCCGGATCATTGTCGGCGAAGACCGCATCGGTATAGGCCAGTTCCAGTTCGGTATTCAGATAATCGGAAACAAACCAGTAGATCCCGAGTTCCAAGCCGTGCCGCTCGCTCGGGCGGCTGGCCTCGGTGTTGCCGGCGTCGCCGACAAACAGCAGCTCCGAATCCAGCTGCAGATTCCACAGCGCCAGGGTGCTGTGTAGCCGGTCGGTAACGAATACCCGCGCGCCCAGCTCGCAGCCGGTGGAGGCCACCAGAGGATCCACCGGATACACCGCGTCGCCGCTGTTAGGGTCGACTTCAGTCACAGTGCCGCGGGCATCGTTGGAGTGCAGTCCCTGGCCATAGCTGGCATAGAACTCGGCGACCGGCAGCGGCTGCCAGGCCAGACCCGCCTTCACCGAAGTAGCGCCATCGGACTCGGCGCCGCTGTTCTGAGGCCGAGACGCGTCCACGTCGAACTCAAAGTGGTCGTAGCGCACGCCCAGGTAACTGCGCACTGACTCGCTCAGCTGGTACTGGTGCGCGGCGTAGAGGCCGAGGCTGTCTTCCAGGACCGCATCCTCGCGCACGGTGGAGACATATTCGCGCGCACTGGTGCGGTAGAGCCCGACGCTGTCTATATCGTCGCGCCGGCCCTGCAGCCCCAGCTCCCAAGCGGATTTTTCGCGGCCCCATTGCTGCGCCAGTTCGAAGCCGTAGACGTTGCGATCGTCAAACTGTTTGAACTGATCGCCGCTATCGGCGTCGTCGAGCAGATAAGTGAAGTTCGACCACAGGGAGAATTCGTAGTCGATTGCATAGGCACTGGCGCTGAGCTCGCCGCCCGCCAGCGGTGCCGCCCAGCCCGCGGACAGGCTGCGTCTTGTGGTCTCGCCACCGAGGGTCTGGTCGAGGGAGCCGTAGGCGTCGATGATATTCTGCGCCACTGCGCGCGCGGGAATCTGATCCGGCGAGTTCCACTGATTGTCGTAACTCATCAAGGTCATGTGGCCGCGACCACTGCCGAGGTCGCCGCTGACGCGCGCGAGCAGGTTCAGTTTGTCCACATCCTCATCGATATCGCTCCAGGGGCCGGCGTAGGTCTGCCATTCGGCGGCGTAGAGCAGCTGGCTGGAAGCGAAAGCGCTGGAGTTGGCGATCAAGCCACGGCGCCAGCCAAACTCGCCGACACTGGCCTCCGCCATGCCCCGGTGCAGTTGATCGGCGATGCTGAAGTGCGCTGCACCGGCGGAGGAGAAATCTCCAATGTCGGCATAATAGGGTCCCTTGCGGTAGCGCAACCTAGCAACGGTTTCCGGAATCAGGAAATTGAGATCGGTGTAACCCTGGCCGTGCCCGTGGGTGCGCAGATTAACCGGCATGCCGTCGACAAAGGTCGCGAAGTCGGTGCCGTGGTCCAGATTGAAACCGCGCAGGAAATACTGGTTCGCCTTGCCGCTGCCGGAATGCTGAGTGGCCACCATGCCGGGCACGAGCTCCATCAGGTCGCCGGTGCGCAGCAGTGGCCATGTGCCTATCTCGACGGGGCCCACCTCGCCCTCGGACGCGGAGATAGCCTCGCCGGTCAGGTTCATGCGGCGGCCGACTACCGAAACCTCCTCCAGGGCTTCGGCGGGCCGCTCGGATTGTGCATTGCCGGTCGCGACGGCGAGCAGCAGCGAGATCATCAACTCCATGATTATTCCTCGATTTTTCCGGGTTTTCGGCATTCCCGCCGCCAGACATAAGCCACCGCGGCGTTCCGTCACCCGCTCTTTACCGAATCAAAACTTATAGTGCATGGAAGTGCGCAGTGCCCGCTTCAAAGCCCCAACCGGTTGCGCACCAGGATCGCCAGCACCAGCAATACCAGCGTTACGGCCCAGATACCGATGTAATTGCGCATGGCGCGGCGTGCCGTTTTTTTCTGCCACCAGGTCCGCGGCGCTATGCCCTTGAGCAGAAATACCAGTTTGCACGACAGGTTCACGCAGACGATATTGACCGCCAGCAGCAGTGCCGCGCCCGCCGCCAGCTCCCAGCGACCGTGGCCGAGCATCAAGCCAACGGTGGCCGCCGGCGGCAGCAGTGCCACGGCGACCATCACGCCCACCAGCACACTGGAGAGTCCGGTCGTCAGCGACAGGGCCGCGGCGGCGCCGGACGCCAGCGCCAGTGCCACCGCGGCGAGGTTGACCTCGGTACGGCTCAACAGCTCCGGATTCAGCTTCTCGATCGGCCAGAAAATGCCAATGAGGGCGGACATCGCAATGGCTATGGCAATACCGGCGGCGAGGGATTTGGAAGCCTGTTTCATCAGCGCCGTATCGCCGAGCGCCGTGCCCATACCGAACGCCATATTCGGACCCAGCAGCGGCGCAATGACCATCGCGCCGATGACGACGGCGACATTGTTCTCCATCAGGCCGATAGCGGCCACCAGCGTCGACAACAGCACCAGAATGACGTAATTCAGGTCCAGTCGTGCGCTCTTTTCTGCCGTGTCGTAGAGCGCCTCGCGCGCGGCCAGCGCGGTATCCTCCTTCTTGCGCTCTTCATCGGTCGCCTGGGGCAGCGACACCTCCACGGCGATGACCAGCACCCGCGCCGCGGCCTGTGCGGCGAGCGTCGTCTGCAGCGCATCCAGAATCGGCTGTACGCGATCGTCGCTGGCGAGCATGCGCATGGTGTGCAGCCCGGACTGGTCCGCCGGGCCCAGGCGGAAGTCCTGCGCCTCACGCTCCTCGGCGATGGCGGATATACAATCGACACATTCCGCCGGAGCCGTGATTTCAATCAGTTTCATGCGCGCGCCCGCCCGCAGCTGCCACCGCCAGAGATTGTCCAGAGAGTTTAGTGCGGGCGCAATCTAGACGCCGCCGATTACCCGCCAGCGAGCGAGCTTATCGGCGTACGTCATGGCCGCGTGAGCCGGGCTGGTCGACGGCAGCCGCTGGGTGGGGATATCGGCAAGGGGTGCGGGCAGGTCCGGCAGCACGTATCTCTGATACATCTGCTCCGCCTTGGCGCCATTGAAATACAGCTGCGTTATCTGCGGATGCAGTTTCAGGAAGCCGGCAAAATCGTTCGGCACTATCGACGACGCGACGATTTCCGAGTCCATACTACCGGCGCGGGTGCAGGTCTTCAGCACGTCCCAGAGTGCTATTCGATTTGTTGTCAGAGCGGCACAGCGCTGCCGGTAACTGAGGCTGGTGTCCAGCTCCAGCACCGCTTCGATGATCTTCCAAAAAGCATTGCGCGGGTGTGCGTAATACTGCTGCGCTCGCAGCGAGGCGACACTCGGCATTGAGCCGAGAATCAGGCACGTCGCATCGGCTGCGGCTATCGGCTCGAAACTGTGCACTGTAGTCACAGCGACAGGATCCAGTGATAGAGGCCATAGCAGGCCACACCGGCGCCGAAGATAAACTGCCCGATCAGCAGCGCGCGGATCGCAAACGTATAGCGAACGACGGCGCCTTTCTGCGCGCTGTCCCGGGAAAATATCCGGCTCTTTTCCGGCAATTCCTGTTCCAGCTGTTTCAGGCCGGGCACCGCGAGGCTCAACAGCTGGCGGCTGCGCGCATCCACTAGCCAGAATACCGCCGACAGTATTACGACAAAGCCACCGAGCAGCGCAAGGCTCAGTGGGTGAAAGCCCTTTTCGACCGCAGTGAAGATGCCCCCCTCTGCGAACATCGACAGCACGACAAAAAAATTGAAGCCCTTCAGCCGCTGCTCCGCGTTGAATCTGTAATGTTCACACAGGTACTGCCGTTCAGTCACCGCTTGCTCCCCATTTACTTCATCCATCTCAATGTTCGCCGCCTTTCCGGTGATACCCATCGCCTGTCAGTCCCGGTGCAGGCACCAAGCCAGCGCTTCATCTGCGAAAGCGTCTCCGGCTGGCACATACTGCCGTGGATCGTCGAATACACCGATCAGGAAGTGCGTTTCGCCGGGCCACTGGGCACTCTGATAGGAAAGCGGCGTGCCGCAGTTGCTGCAGAAACCCCGTTTCACACCCTCGGAACTCGGATAAACCGCCGGCGGTGAAATCCATGTGACCTGCTCGTCTTTGAAACCGACCCAGGTCGAGAAGGCTCCGCCGGTGGTCCGCCGGCAGCTGTCGCAATGACAGCGCGCGACGAACTTCGGCGTTCCGCCGGCCTCAAAGCGCACGGCACCACAGTGGCAGCCGCCTTTGTGCGTGACATCTATCATGGCCTGTTTCCTCGCATGCCGAACGGCGAGTGCGCCGCTCGCGCTACTGTGCCGAAAAACAAAAAGCCGGGCAATGCCCGGCTCTTTGTACCACCAACTATGTCATCGATTGACCCGGTGCTCGATCAGCTCGTCGACTACCGACGGATCCGCCATCGCCAAGGGTGTCCAGTTCGTTGTGTATGGCTGGCCACTGGAATGCGGACGGCACGCAGATGGCGTATGCCATCCGCCGCGTCGTCGCCCGCCATAGCGGCAAAGCACCGAAGATCGCGGCCTTTCCCTTGAGGCTGATCAGGCTGCTGGCGCCGTTTCTGGAAACTCTGCGCGAGCTGCTGGAGATGCGCTACTTGTGGCAGCAGCCGGGGGTGCGGATGGACAATGCGAAGCTGGTATCGGCGCTCGGGTGGGAGCCGTTGACTCCGCTGGATGCGGCGGTTGAGAAAACGCTGAAGCGTTTGAAGTGCTTGCCCTAAGCTGACCAGTGCACGGCGTTGCTGACACCTTTTGGGAGTGATGAGTTCGCTTTGCTTCCACGTATTCGAAACACGATCTATAGAATGAGGCTTGTATGCGGAGGATATCTCCTACTGAGACAACGAGATGGCTTAAGCGCGGTATTTACTAAATTCAATCAATAGCGATATCAAATGTAAGCCCCCGACTCGCTCAGTGCCCTAAGCGAGTAACACTGACAAGGGGCTTACTACCTTAGTACGACTGCCTTAATCCATTAAGAATGTTTGACTCGAGGCGAGCCTCTAGCGCAGAAGCAATTATTTGGTTCGATGTAACTGACATTTACATTAATAACTCATGAGCAAATAACCTTGGAGCAATAGTGTCCGGCAAATAAATACTGGCACAGCATTCATTACAAGTGTTGCCATTGCCGATCTTATGAAGTAAGAATCCAAACTCCCGGCCCCCAACCTCCGAAGGGAAACTAAAATGATAAGGAATCTATCTTTTTTCGTCCTTTTTTTTATAGCATGGATGTATGGAATCACCTCACATGCTGAGAATAAAAACCTATTTATAGTCATTAACCAGAATCTATCCAAAAATGATGAGGCGGAAAATTATTCTCAGCTTTATGAACACACGTATTTTGCAAAAAAATATGAAGTCGTCAAAGTGAATTTCGACTTACTACTGAAAAATGACAAAGAATTTATTGTTCGAATGCCAAATGGTGAGAAATTACGATTTAATAGAGATTCTATTGACAATATTGCAGATGCCAATCAGTTCTGGGTGGGAACCATTCTTCCTGAAAATGCAAATTTATCCGCAATTGAAGATGACAAAGAAAAGCAGGAACTAGTAAGGACACTTTCATTGCATAGACTGCTAATTCAGGACGTCGAAATTTCGAACAAAAACGACCACAAAAGTCAAGATCCAATAAGAATGGATAAATCCCCTGGCGGGAATCGTGCATATACGATAAACGGGAAGATTTCACCACTTGGATCAAAAAATAAATATGAGATATTTCCATTAGACAATAACCCAAACCTCCACATACTTATGGAGCTTGACCAGGATAAACTGATCTATCAGGGAATGTCAGACATTAAAGAGAGAAAGAAAAAATACAAAGAACATCTAGAAAAAAAACAGAAATCTACGACGACCCTGAAATAAGAGGGCAGTAAAAATGAAAAAATACGCTCTTTTTCTGTGCGTTTTCCTAGCAAGC
This sequence comes from Microbulbifer magnicolonia, assembly GCF_035117725.1. Lineage (NCBI taxonomy): Bacteria > Pseudomonadati > Pseudomonadota > Gammaproteobacteria > Cellvibrionales > Microbulbiferaceae > Microbulbifer > Microbulbifer magnicolonia. The sequence goes on from NZ_JAYEFD010000002.1 coordinate 247,940, forward strand.
AACTTTACTTTTGCCATTGACAATACAATTCGAGTTTTTGGGGTATAAACAACAGGCGCCAGCTCCTCAAATGACCGAGCTGCGGCACAAACCTCTCTTACAAACTTGAAAAAAGCCTGGGAAAATTCTGGGATGATTGCGAAATCAGGTGGCGTAACAATAACCCTAATTAACGGAGGCGTTCCGGTACCACTAGGAACAGATTTCTCTGGAACAACGACATTAGGACATTTACAAAACGCAAAAACTGCTATAGGCAATACAAACCTACGGTCTCAGCATCAAGCAGATATAATCATAGTCTATGACTCATTTGTATATGGAGCATGTGGAGTTGCCACATCGGACAACTGGCTGAGAGACGACGGATTAACAACATTTGTTCCAACAAATGGCCTAGATCTTCGCCGCAAGGACATAGACTATGTTGCGCTAGTTGAAACCAGATGTGCCGACACTCCCACCTTAAGCGCCCATGAATTTGGTCACTTACTTGGCGCGGCACACCATATTGAGCAAAGCCCGCCAACTACACAACATCCTGGCCTTTATGATGATAGCCATGGCTGGCGAGAAAAAATAGTGCTACCTCCAGAAATTGGCGGAACGATTGAAATCTGAACAGCTTTTACAAATAACGTAATTTGCACGATAACTGGCTGCCCCGCCGCCTTAAGGTATTCTGAAGATATTCAGAATTTTGGAAACTCCAACAACGAAAACGTTGTCGCCCTAGCAACCATGGCCCAGTCAGCTGCCAATTATTTCGTAGCGCCACCAGTTGTTCTGAAAGCACCAAAAAATGTTGCCGGCGTTGAAACGGGTTGCGTTCTCAACTATACGGCTCACACCATATTTTGGGAAGAAGGCGGCAGCAATGCACCTATTGCCAACTTTGAAATCTGGAAATCTCAGCCGATTGGATCGACGTATGTTTATGGCTGGTCTGTATCAGGTGACAATTATTCGACTACCGCGTTTGTTTACGGTGCCGACGGAAATGCAAAAGTAAGGGCTTGCACATCTTCACAATGCTCCGCCCTGTCAACTTCGACTTACTTTGCCAGAATAAATCCAGCTTGCGAAGAAATGATCATACCCCCATTTCCTTAAAAAATAAGGGAGAGTAGAGCCATGGCATCCGCCATAACGGATGCCATGGATGAGAAAAGAAGAGAAATTCACTTCATTCATAAGCATGCCGGGCACTGCCCGGCTTGCTTGCAATCAAGAATCAGCGACTGACACCCAATCTCCACCAATGGCTCCCATTTTTCAAATAGAGCAACCGCCCCGGGCAGGACCTTTTTCAATACAGACCACATATGAGCATTCGAGGTATAGCCTATGGTGACCCTCAACACCTGCGGTGGGGGATCGTGCTCGCCGAGCAGATAGGTGAAATCTTTGTCCTTGGTCATGACCACTGCTCCGGCCTGTCGTGCGGCAAAAAAGATTTCACTGTCCGCAGCATCTCGATAACCCAGCCGTTGCACCGAGTAGCACTCGGTGCCGAACTCCCCGGCAATCCAAGGCGCCAGCGCCGGGGAGAGTTGAGCCTCAATCCAGATAGTCACGCAGCCAGAATCGGATGATCAACGCGGCGGGCGGCGAACTGCAGTGCGGCGGAGATGTCTTCCGGTTCCAGGTCGGGCATTTCCGCCAGTACCTGCTCAGCGCTGAGCCCGCTTGCCAGCAGATCCAGCACATCGGAGACACGGATGCGCATTCCGCGGATGCACGGACGCCCGCCACACTGCTGGGGGTTGATGGTGATACGTTCGCTCAGGGTGGACATGTCTGCAGCCTCGATAGTCTGTCTTCCAGCTGTAGCGATCTTCCCCATCCCGGGCAATGCACAAGGCCGGGGTGGGCCCCGGCCTCTCAAGCTCAAACGGGATCAGCGATTGGCGCGGTGCTCGATCAGCTCGTCGACGACGGATGGATCCGCCAGTGTCGACGTATCCCCCAGGTTCTCGAGTTCGTTGCAGGCGATCTTGCGCAGTATGCGGCGCATGATCTTGCCGGAGCGGGTTTTCGGCAGGCCCGGGGCCCACTGGATGATATCCGGTTTCGCAATCGGGCCTATCTCCTTCACGCACAGATCGATCAGCGCCTTGCGCAATTCCTCGCTCGGTTCGTGGCCGGCCTTCAGCGTCACGTAGGCATAGATGCCCTGCCCCTTGATGTCGTGCGGGTAGCCGACCACGGCCGCTTCGGCGGTGTCCTCATGCAGCACTATCGCGCTCTCGATTTCGGCGGTGCCGAGGCGGTGGCCGGACACATTCAGCACGTCGTCGATACGGCCGGTGATCCAGTAATCGCCGTCCGCATCGCGACGCGCGCCGTCGCCGGTGAAGTAGTAACCGGGGAAGCTGGAGAAGTAGGTGTCGATCATGCGCTGGTGATCGCCGTACACGCTGCGGATCATCGACGGCCAGCTGGACTTCATCACCAGCGCACCCTCGCCCTCGCCGTCGATCTCTCGACCCTTCTCGTCCAGCAGCGCCGGCTGCACGCCGAAGAATGGCTTGGTCGCAGAGCCGGGCTTCATTGGCGTAGCGCCGGGCAGCGGTGTGATCAGGTGGGCACCGGTTTCGGTCTGCCACCAGGTGTCGACGATCGGGCAGCGCTCTTCGCCGACCACCTTGTAGTACCACTCCCAGGCCTCCGGGTTGATCGGCTCGCCGACGGTCCCGAGCAGTTTCAGCGAGCTGCGATTGGTGTTGCTCACGAATTCGTCGCCGGCGCCCATCAAAGCGCGGATCGCGGTCGGCGCCGTGTAGAAGGTATTGACCTTGTGCTTGTCGACCACCTGCCAGAAACGGGACGCATCCGGGTAGGTCGGCACACCTTCAAAAATGAGGCTGACGGCGCCGGCACAGAGCGGGCCGTAGACGATATAGCTGTGGCCGGTGATCCAGCCGACATCGGCGGTACACCAGAAGACATCGCCCTCCCTGTAATCGAACACATACTTGAAGGTCATGGTCGCCATCAGCAGATAGCCGGCGGTCGTGTGCATGACACCTTTCGGCTTGCCGGTGGAGCCGGACGTATAGAGGATAAACAGCGGGTCCTCGGCGTTCACCGGCTCCGGCGCGCAGTCCGCTTCCATCTCCGCAACGGATTCGGCGTACCAGATATCGCGCTTGCTGTTCCAGTCGATATTGGCGCCGGTGCGCTTCACCACGATCGCGGTGTGCACATCCGGGCAATTGGCCAGCGCCTGGTCGACATTCGCTTTCAGCGGGACCTTCTTGCCGCCGCGCACGCCTTCGTCGGCGGTGATCACCAGGCGGCAGTCTGAGTCGAGGATGCGGTCTTTCAGCGAGTCGGGGGAGAAGCCGCCGAATACCACCGAGTGCACGGCGCCGATGCGCGCGCAGGCGAGCATCGCGTAGGCGGCCTCGGGGATCATCGGCATATAGATACAGACGCGATCGCCCTTGCGCACGCCGCGGGCCTTCAGCAGGTTGGCGAGACGGCCGACCTGTTCGTGCAGTTCGCGATAGGTGATGACTTTGCTGTCGGCCGGGTCGTCACCCTCCCAGATCAGCGCAGTCTGGTCGGCGCGCGCCGGCAGGTGGCGGTCGATACAGTTGACGGTCACATTCAGCTGGCCGTCCGCGAACCAGGCGGCGTGACCGCGCGTCAAGTCCTCGTCAACGACCCGGGTAAACGGCTTCTGCCACTGCAGGAAATCCTTGGCCTGCTGCGCCCAGAAGGCATCGGGGTCCTCCACCGACTGGCGGTACATCTTCTGGTAGTCGTCCGCGCGGATATGCGCGTCGGCGGCAAAGTCTGCGGGCACGGGGCGAGTGTGCACTTCTGACATCGTTTTCTCCCTTATTAGTATTATCTGGCCGGACTTCGGCTCTGCTAATCGCGGCGGCGGTGGGCCAGTTATAACATTGCCGGACATTTTGTGACAACGCTGTCAAATGGCACTGCCGTCCATCCTTGCCCGCCATAATAGCCCGACATCCGTCGGCATCCACCTCCAGGCGGACTAATTTGGCGTGCCATTCGAAACCGAGGATGGCAGAATGAACAAATGTGATCACATTTCCCGGAGGCAAGGTTATGTCGAAGAAATTATTGCGCATCGTCGCGGGACAGGGCGCACAGGAGAGCGGCCCGGTGGCCGAGGAGAAGCTGCTGGCGGGCAGACCACAGCAGATGACCGAGCACTTCTTCACCAATGCGAAAGAAAACTTCTTCTGCGGTGTCTGGTCGTCCGATGCGGGCAAGTGGCGGCTGAGCTACAGCGAGGACGAGTTCTGCTACATCATCGACGGCGAGGCGGTGATCACCGACGCGGACGGCCACAGCGAGAGGGTGATGGCCGGGGATGCCTTCTGTATTCCCGCGGGATTCGAGGGCAGCTGGGAGACGGTGGGCAGCGTGAAGAAGTTTTACGCCATCTACGAGGAATAATCTCCCCTGCAGGGCCGGTGGCGCCGCGAATACATGGAGCGGCCGGAGCGGCAGGCCCGTTAAGCCTGGCTGCTCAGCGCGAGCTTGATACCGAAGATCCCGAACAGGGTGCCGGCTGCACGGTTCAGCCATTTTTTCACCCGCTCGCTGGCCGACAGCCTGCTGCTCACCGACGCGGAAGTCCAGGCCAGCAGGTGGCACCAGATCATGCCGTTGAAGTTGAAGATCAGTCCCAGCAGGATAAACGCCAGCGCCTTGCTGTCGCTGTCCGCGGCGATAAATTGCGGCACGAAGGCGAGAAAAAACAGCGCGACCTTCGGGTTCAGCACATTGGTGAGAAAGCCCTGGTAGAAGATTTTTCTCAATGGCAGCGGGGCCGTTTTGGCTGGCCCGGTGGAAACACCGGCGGATTTGCTGAAGATCATCGTGAGGCCGATATACAGCAGGTAGGCACAGCCGATAATCTTGATGACCGTGAAGGCGGTGGCCGATGTCGCCAGGACAACCGACAGGCCCAGCGCAGCGGCGACGACATGCACCATGGTACCTGCGCCGATACCCAGGGCGGCAGCGGAGCCGGCCCTGAAACCCTGGCTGGCGCTGCGGCCGACGATATAGAGGGAGTCCGGTCCGGGCAGGATATTCAGCAGGATTCCCGAGGCGACAAACAGCCACAGATTCTCGATTCCGAACACGGGATTGTCTCCTTGCAGTGGAAAATAGATTCTCTGTAGGAGCGACGGGGCGGCCATTCGCCCCGCCGTTCCTACAGGGCCTTTTTCTAACCTCAGGCTTCGGCCAGCTGCACCGGGATCGTATTGCTGCTGCGCTCGACGCGGTTCTTTTCGTTCAGGTAGACCAGCTTCGGCTTGAAACTGTCGGCCTCCGCTTCCGTCATCTGCGCATAGGACGCGATGATGATGCGGTCACCAACCTGCACGCGGCGCGCGGCGGCGCCGTTCATCGAAATAATGCCGGAGCCGCGCTCGGCGAGGATCACATAGGTGTGGAAGCGCTCGCCGTTGCTGACGTTGTAGATATCGATCTTCTCAAACTCGCGCAGTCCCGCCAATTCCACCAGATCCTGGTCGATCGCGCAGGAGCCGTCGTACCAGAGCTCCGCCTGGGTCACCGCGGCCATATGCAGCTTGCACTTCAGCATCTCGATTTGCATGGTTCCCCTCCTCACAGCTCCAGGGATACGTTGTCGATCAGGCGCGCGGCGCTGGTGTACATGGCGCCGAGTATCGTGATCTCGCGGTCGTCATCGGCCGCCGGCTGCAGGTCCTTGCTGTTGCAGACCGAGAAATAGTCGACGCGGAAGCCGGCCTTCTCGATGCGCTTCTTCGCCTCGCCTTCGAGTGTGGCGAAATCGCGGCGGCCGCCCGCTATCTCATCTTTCACCCAGTTCAGCTGCTGGTTCAGCACCGCCACTTTCGGGCGCTCCTGCGGGGTGATATAGCCGTTGCGCGAACTCATCGCCAGGCCGTCGGCCTCGCGGTGCACCGGGGCCGCGACTATCTCCACCGGGATACACAGGTCCTCGACCATGCGGCGGATCACTGCCAGCTGCTGGAAATCCTTGATGCCGAAAACGGCCTTGTGCGGCTGCACTATGTTGAACAGCTTCGCCACCACGGTGGTCACACCCTCGAAGTGGCCCGGGCGGCTGGCGCCGCAGAGCACGTCGGTCATCGCCGGGCAGACCACCCGGGTCTGCTGGTCCATGCCGTTCGGGTAGATCTCGCTCTCGTCCGGGTGGAACAGGAAGTCGCAGTCCGCCTCACGGAGGCGCGCCATATCCCGCTCCATCGTGCGCGGATACTTGTCCCAGTCCTCGTTCAGGCCGAACTGCAGGCGGTTGACGAAGATCGACACGACCACCAGGTCGCAGTGCTGTTGCGCCGTTTTGACCAGCTCGATATGGGCGTCGTGCAGGTTGCCCATGGTGGGCACGAAGCCGACGGTCTTGCCGTCGCTGCGGGCCTTCGCCAGCGCTTCGCGCAGGCTGGCCACGTGGTGGAAGACTTGCATCGCGATCACTACCGCATTGAGTTAATCAGCGCGGCATCATACTCGCTGTGCCGGCGCCCCTCAATATCGCCGGAATAGCCAATTGCGGGCAACTTCGACCGAAAAACCGCAATATGGCCGCGATCTGCGGATAAGTGGCCGAAAGCAGAATCATCATTCGGTTTTCTCCCCCTCGAGTGCCGCTTCGCCAAAGGGGACAGAATTATTTCGCTCGGTTCAGGAAAGATTCAGTCCGCGCCGGGCAAACTGGCTCCCACAGTATGAGAGACCGCCCAGCGGCAAAGAGCCATCAGTGCTCAGGAGAAACGTCCATGAAACAGATAATCACCGCCATCGCCACTGCCAGCGTGCTGCTGCTCGCCGGACCGGCACTCGCCGACGGCCGCGACCACTACCGCGGCAAGCAGGATTCCGATATCAGCGGTTCGGCGTTCCGCAAAGCCTACAACAAGGAGCGCGCCCAGGCCCGCGACGACCGGCACGACCGGGGCGGCAGCCACCGTCCACCCAAAAGGCAGGACCACCACGGCAATGGCCGCGGTAACGGCCACGATAAAGGCCGCGGAAACGGGCACGACAAGGGCCGTGGAAACGGACACGACAAGGGCCGCGGCAATGGCCACGACAGGGGGCATTACGACCGGGATCACCACAAGGGACGCGACCGGGATCACCACAAGGGACGCGACCGGGATCACCACAAGGGCCGCGACCACGATTACCGCAAGTGGACCGGTCACGACCATTACAAACGTCGACACCACAAGCCGCGCCGCCCCTACTACCGTCCCGGCTACCACGCGCACAAACCGCGCTGGCGCCCGGCCCATTACCACTACGGCTACCGCTGGCGACATCTGCCGCGCAGCTTCGTGAGCATCAGCGTCGGCACTCTGGGCTTCTTCTACAGCGACGGCATCTTTTACCGCCCCGCCGCCCAGGGCTATGTGGTAGCGGCCCCGCCGGTCGGCGCCATAGTGCACAGCCTCCCCGGCACCGCGGTAACCGTGGTATTGGGCGGACTCGACTACTACGTGGCCTATGACACCTACTATCTGTGGGACGGCCCCAGAGGCGGCTATCGCGTCGTCGCCAACCCCGGATTCTTCTGATCGGTCGCCCATGCAATTTACCACCCCAACTTCTGCGGCCTCCGGGCCGCTTTTTTGTGCCCGGGCTATTCGCGCCGTCAACCGAGCCCCGCGCAAGAACCGAATAAAGCTTCGGAAAAACAGAAGCTGCGAGACGCAAAAAGAGAGGCGACAAACCGAATAAAAATTTAATTTTTCCTGTTAAAAAATGGTGTTTTTGTTATCTATAGTTATTGCTTTCCGCCCCCTCTGGGCCCAAGATTCGCGCCCCGCCACTTACACCGAACACAGGTAACTGAACAGGCGCCATGAAACTGCAACAAGTAAAAGACTGGACTTGCGAAGACTCGGCAGAGCTCTACGGAATCCGCAACTGGGGCGCCGGTTATTTCGATCTGAATGAAGCCGGCGAGGTCACCGTTCGCGTGGAGAATACCGCCGGGGAAACGCACAGCGTGTCCCTGATGGATATCGCCCGCGGCGCGACGGAGCGCGGCCTCGGTCTGCCGCTGCTGCTGCGTATCGAGAACCTGCTCGACGCGCAGATCGCCCGCATCAACGAATCCTTCGCCCGCGCGATCGACGACTGCGGCTACGGCAACGTCTTCCGCGGCGTCTTCCCGATCAAGGTGAACCAGCAGTGCCAGGTGATCGAGGAGATCGCCAAGGCCGGTCGCCAGTTCAACCACGGCCTGGAGGCCGGCAGCAAGGCGGAGCTGATCGCGGCGCTGTCGATTCTCGACAACACCGAGTCGCTGATCGTCTGCAACGGCTACAAGGACGAGGAATTCATCAACCTGGGCCTGCAGGCGCAGCGCCTCGGTATGCAGGTATTTTTCGTCGTCGAGACGCCATCGGAAGTCGATACCATCATCCGCTGCGCAGAGCGCGAACAGGTGCGCCCCAATATCGGTGTCCGGGTTAAGCTCGCGTCCAAGGTCGGCGGCTACTGGAACGCCACCAGCGGCGACCGCAGCATCTTCGGCCTCGGCAGTAACGACCTGATCGCGATGGTCGACAAGCTGCGCGAGCACAAGATGCTCGACTGCCTGAAGCTGCTGCACTACCACCTGGGCTCGCAGGTACCGAATATCCGCGATATCCGCACCGGTGTGCTGGAGGCCTGCCGCTACTATGCCGACCTGGTCGAGGAAGGCGCGGCCATGGGCTACCTGGATCTGGGCGGCGGCCTGGCGGTGGATTATGACGGTTCCAAGACCAACTATACCCACTCCAAGAACTACTCCCTGGACGAGTACTGCGTGGACGTGGTCGAGGCGATCATGGGCACGCTGGACAGCGAGGGCGTCGCCCACCCGGTGATCATCACCGAGTCCGGCCGCGCCACCGTGGCCTACTCGTCGGTGCTGCTGTTCGACATTCTCGACACCACCCGCTTCGAGCCGGTGGAGCTGAAGGAGACCAAGATTGCCGAAGACGACCACCAGATGCTGTTGAACCTGCAGGATGCGGTGAACAGCGTCAGCGCGAAAAACCTGCAGGAGAGCTACAACGACGCGCTCTACTACCGCGACGAAGTGCGTTCGCTGTACCTGCACGGCCAGGTCAGCCTGCGCGAGCGCGCCAACGCGGAAAACCTGTTCCTGCAGGGCGCCCAGCAGATCCGCAAACTGCTCAACGAGGCGGAAGAGATCCCGGTGGACCTGCACGCACTGCCGGAGGTGCTGTCGGATATCTATTACGCGAACATGAGTGTGTTCCAGTCGCTGCCGGATATCTGGGCGATCGACCAGGTGTTCCCGCTGGTGCCGATTCACCGGCTGCGCGAGGCGCCGACGCGTTCGGCCATCATCGCCGACATCACCTGCGACTCTGACGGCAAGATCGACCGCTTTATCGGCCGCCAGGATGAGCAGAAGACGCTGCTGCTGCACGACCTGAAGGGCAACGAGGACTATATCCTCGGCACCTTCCTGGTCGGCGCCTACCAGGAGACCCTCGGAGACCTGCACAACCTGTTCGGCGACACCAACGTCGTCAGCGTGCGTATTCACGAAGACGGCAGCTTCGATTACAGTCGCGAAATTCACGGCGACAGCATTTCCGATGTGCTGAGCTATGTGGAGTACCGGCCGCAGGAGCTGTTCGAGCGCTTTCGCAAGCTGGCCGAGCGCGCGGTAAAAGACGGCCGGATTACCGCGCAGCAGCGCAAACAGATTCTGCACACTTATACCGCCAGCATGAGCGGTTATACCTATTTTGAGAAATAGCCGCGGGCGCTTTCGAGAAATAGCCGCGGGCGCTCTTGAGAAATAGCCGCAGGCGCTTTCGAGAAACAAGGGCGCAGGAATCACAGGCTTGTGCCGTAGGAGCGGCCCATGGCCGCGATCGGAGTCCGGTGAGCCCGCGCAGCCCAATCGCGGCCACCGGCGGAAGGCCGCCCCGCCGCTCCTACAGAACATGAATTCGAGACTTCGACACAGATTCGCAAAGATAAGGAGATTTTCATGGCCAACGTACTGATCATCGGCGCCGGCGGCGTCGGCCAGGTGGTTGCGCACAAGTGCGCGCAGGTGCCGGAGGTGTTCGAGAATATTACCCTCGCCAGCCGCACCAAGAGCAAGTGCGACAAGATCGCGGAAAAGCTGCCGCGCAAGATCGATACCGCGGAAGTGGATGCGGACGATGTGCCGCAGCTGGTGAAGCTGATCGAAAAAGTAAAGCCGGACATGGTGATCAATGTCGCCCTGCCCTACCAGGACCTGCACATCATGGACGCCTGCCTGGAAACCGGCGTGCACTACCTGGACACCGCCAATTACGAGCCGCCGGAAGAGGCCAAGTTCGAGTACAAATGGCAGTGGGCCTACCAGGACAAATTCGAAAAGGCGGGCCTGATGGCATTGCTCGGCAGCGGTTTCGATCCCGGGGTGACCAGCGTGTTTACCGCCTACGCGAAGAAACACCATTTCGACCGCATCCGCACCCTGGACATCCTCGACTGCAACGCCGGCGATCACGGCCTGCCGTTCGCGACCAACTTCAACCCGGAAATCAATATCCGCGAGATCACCGCCAACGGTCGCTACTGGGAAAGTGGCGAGTGGGTCACCACCAAGCCGCTGGAAGAAAAGCGCGTGTTCGATTTCCCCGCCGGCATCGGCGAGAAGGACATCTACCTGCTCTACCACGAGGAGCTGGAGTCCCTGTCCAAGCATTACCCGGAGATGGAGCGCGCGCGTTTCTGGATGACCTTCGGTGCCAGCTATCTCAAGCACCTGGAGGTGCTGCAGAACGTCGGCATGACCAGCATCGAGCCGATCGAATTCCAGGGTCAGCAGATAGTACCCATCCAGTTCCTGAAGGCACTGCTGCCGGATCCGGCCAGCCTGGGTCCGCTGACCAAGGGCAAGACCTGCATCGGCAATATCGTGCGCGGCACCCCCAAGGGTGGCAAAGGGGATGGCGAGGAGAAGATCTACTACGTCTACAACATCTGCGATCACCAGGAGTGCTACAAGGAAGTGGGGTCCCAGGCGATCTCCTACACCACCGGCGTGCCGGCGATGATCGGCGCCAAGATGATGCTCGAGGGCAAGTGGATGAAGCCGGGTGTGTGGAACCTGGAGCAGCTGGATCCGGATCCCTTTATGGATGACCTGAACCAGTACGGCCTGCCATGGCAGGAGACCTGGCTGGACAAGCCGTTCCAGTAATCGCCGGGGATTTTTCCGGACACCAATCTATGCCGGTGTGACGACAGACTTGGAACAATCGTCATCCCGGCGCAGGCCGGGATCCAGATACCCCGGAACCACAATTACACGACATTCGATTGCCAACTATGGATCTGACTCCCCGCATTGACTACTTCGGCAACTTCGACCCCAGCCGCGTGCCCTCGCCCTGCTTCGTCGTCGACGAGCGGGCGCTGCGCGACAACCTGGAAGTGCTGGCCGACGTGCAGAGGCGCAGCGGCGCCAAGGTGCTGGCGGCGCTGAAGGCTTTCTCGATGTGGAGTACCGGCCCTATCGTCGCCGAGTATCTGTCCGGCACCTGTGCCAGCGGGCTGTATGAGGCAAAACTGGGATTCGAGGAATACGGCGGCAAGGATCTCAACAGGGAAGTGCATGTATTCAGCGCCGGCTACAAGGAAGACGAACTCAAGGAAATACTGCAGTTCGCCCACCATCTGATCTTCAATTCCTTCTCCCAGTGGAAGCGCTATAAGCAGCTGTGCCTCGAGGCGCAGCAAAAGCGCCCAGAGCTGCGCTTTGGCCTGCGCATCAACCCGGAGCACTCCGAGGGGCACACGGCACTCTACGACCCCTGCGCGCCCTGTTCGCGCCTGGGAATCGTGCGCTCGCTGTTCGATGGCGAGGACCTGGACGGCATCAGTGGCCTGCACTTCCACACGCTGTGCGAGCAGGATTTCAAACCGCTGGAACGCACCATCGCCGCGGTGGAGGAGAAGTTCGGCGACCTGCTCCCGCAGATGGAGTGGATCAACTTCGGCGGCGGCCACCATATCACACGCCGCGATTACCAGATCGACGAACTGGTCGACGCGGTGCGCGCCTTCGCCGACAGGCATCGGGTGCAGGTCTATCTGGAACCCGGCGAGGCCATCTCGCTGTTCGCCGGCGTACTGGTCGCGGAGGTGGTGGATATCGCCTGGAACGGCCAGAACCAGGCCATCCTCGATGCATCCGCCACCTGCCATATGCCGGACGTGCTGGAGATGCCCTACCGCCCGGAGATCACCGGCGCCGCCCGCCCCGGCGAACTGCCCCACGACTACCGCCTCGGCGGCCAGAGCTGCCTGGCCGGCGACAGTATCGGCGAATACAGTTTCAATGACCCGCTCAAGGTCGGCGACCGCCTGGTGTTCGAGGAAATGGCCTACTACACCATGGTCAAGACCAACACCTTCAACGGCATTCCGCTACCGGCGATAGCGCTGTGGAACTCCGGGACCGATGAGCTGAAGATCATCAAGGAATTCGGCTACGAGGACTTCAAGGACCGGCTTTCCGGTCGCGACTGGAAAGACCTCGGGCGCGGCTCCGGCAACGAAGACGGCGGCTGTGCCTAACCTCTTGATGACTTTTGGATTGCGGTAGGAGCGGCCCATGGCCGCGATCGGGCTCGCAGGTATCGCCGCCATGGGCGGACGGCCGCCCCGCCGCTCCTACAACAAAGGACGAGAACCATGCTTTCAGAAAACGACTTCCCCATTTTCCTGGGTTCCGAAATCGAGCAGCCGAAACCGGAGGATGCCTTTTTCCACGTAGTGCCTATCCCCTACGAGGAGACCGTCTCCTACGGCGGCGGCACCTCGAAGGGACCGGCGTCGATTCTCGAGGCCTCCTGGCAGCTGGAAACCTTCGACAATTTCTCCTACCCGAGCGAACTGGGCATCTACACGCGCTCGCCGGTGAACGTCTCCGGTTCCGCCGAGCAGGTGATGGACAATATCGCCGCGGCGACCCGCGACGTGCTCGAGCAGGGCAAGATGCCGGTCGGCATCGGCGGCGAGCACTCGGTGACCTGGGGTGTGATCAAAGGCTACCTCGACGCCGGTATCACCGACTTCGGCGTCGTGCAGATCGACGCCCACGCGGATCTGCGCGACCGCTACGAGGGCCACAAGCACAGCCACGCGAGCGTGATGCGGCTGGTGGTCGAAGCCGGCATTCCGCTGTTCCAGCTGGGCATCCGCGCCTACTGTGAGGAGGAGGTGCAGGCGCGCGAGCGCTACGGCGTCCACTACCTGGACGCGCACCAGCTGGTGCCGACCAACGTGCAGGAGATACAGCTGCCGGCAGACTTCCCGCAGAAGGTGTTCTTCACGCTGGATGTGGACGGCATCGACCCGTCGGTCTTCCCGTCCACCGGCACGCCGGTGCCCGGTGGCCTGGGCTGGTACCAGACGCTGAATCTGTTCGAATCGGTGGCGAAACAGCGGGAGATCATCGGCTTCGACCTGCTGGAGTTTGCCCCCATCGAGGGCTTCCACGCCTACGACTTCGCCGCCGCGCAACTGCTCTACAAGCTGATGGGGATAGTGCAACGCACGAGAAAGGTTTAGTGCAGCGCACCAGGAAGGTTTAGTGCAGTGCACCAGGGAGGGCTGAGGCGGCGCAGCAGAAAGGCGTAGCGCCAGGCACCGGCAGCGATTAGCACAGCGCAATCGCCACTGACTGCCCCGTCGTTTGACACTTCTTTACGGCCAGGCGTGGCCAAAGCTTGTGCGAAAGGGTTAAAATTTAACCTATGCAAGTAATCACTTCGCTGGAGAAGTTGTGAAGACGCTAAAAGCGATTCTCGGTGCCGCCGGCCTGCTGGCCCTGGCGGCATTCGCCTTCAGTCCACCCGCCGACGCCGCACCGCGTGGCTACGAGCGCGGCGGACACGGCTATCACGGCCCGTACAAGCCCTACCGGTACGGGCATCGGCACCACTATCACGGGCCCCGATACTACGGCGGCCCGCGTTTCTCGATCGGCTTTGTCGCGCCAATTCTGCCCGCCGGTTATGTGAGCCTGGCCGTGGGCAACCGCCCCTACTATTACCACGGCGGCTACTTCTACCGCCCGGCGCCGTCCGGCTATGTCGTGGTCTCGGCGCCGCTGGGCGCGTCGGTGGTGTCGCTGCCCGCCAGCGCCGTGCAGGTGCAGATCGGCGGCTTTACCTACTACCAGTACGCCGACGCCTATTACCAGTGGCAGCCGGCCAGCCGCGCCTATGTCGTAGTGCCGCCGCCGGCCGGTGTGCCCATTGCGGCAGCGCCGGCACCCGCCGCACCTGCGCCCGGAGCGACCGGCTACGCGCCGGGTGAAGTGGTCGAGGCCCTGCCGTCGGGCTATTCGGCCGAGGTGATCAACGGGGTCCAATACTACCGCTACGGCAGCGACTACTTTATGCCGACCCAGCGGGATGGACAGGAAGTCTACGTGGTAGTCCGTATCTGAGCGTTGCCTGCGGGAGCCCGCCCTGCAGGCGACAAGCGTTTCGGCGGCCCCGACTGCCTGCCTATCGCCTGCAGGGCAGGCTCCCAGCGCAGCTTTCCCACAGGGCTCTCTGGTTAACCCGGCTCCAGAGCTACGACCTCACTGGCCAGCCCGTGAAAGCGGGCGAACTGCCCCAGGGCCCGGTTGAAGCTCGCGGTGAGCGCTGCACCGGGCGCGTCACGCCAGTGCAGCGCCTCGATGCGCAACACCCCGCCTTCCCGATCCGCCTTCAGGTCTGCGACACCGACAAAGCGCTCGCCGTACAGAATCGGCAGACAGAAATAGCCATAGCGGCGCTTGTGCGCCGGCAGGTAGCACTCCAGCTGGTAATCGAAATCAAACAGCCGCTGCAGCCGCTTGCGCTGCAGCACCAGCGGATCGAACGGCGACAGCAGGCGCACTCTTCTGGGCGCGCGTCCCGGCGCGCACGCGGCATCCTCCGCCAGCAGCAGCTCCTTCCCCTGCGGGACGACTTCGCCACTCTGCAGCATCTTTTCGACCGCCCCGGCAATCAGCGGCCGGTCGTGGCGGCGCAGGTAGGCGATCTCCTCCACCCGTCCGATACCCTGGCAGCGCAGGAAAGTGCGCACCAGGTGGCGGCCGTAGTCAAGATCGCTGGCGGTATCGGTCCGGATATGGGACGGCAGCAGCCGTTCCGGCAGGTCGAAGACCTTCTGGAAGCCGTCGCGGCGGCTGACCATCAGCTCGCCCTCGTGAAACAGCTGCTCCAGCGCCTTCTTCTCGTCGGACCACGCCCACCAGCCACCCTTGGCCGTGACGAAATCGCTGGCCTTCAGGGCTCCCTCGGCGCGCACCCGGTCGAGGACATAGCGACACAGCCTGGCATTCTTCTCAAACCAGTGGCGCTGCCCCTCGCGGATGCGGTCCATGCGCACGCGGGCGTAGCGGTAGTGCTCCATCGGCAGATAGGCGGCGGCGTGGGACCAGTATTCGAAGATCTCGCGGCGCTGTTCCGCCCGGGCGAGCTGCGGCTCCCGGTAGCGCGGCAGGCGGTTGTAGAGCTGGTGGTGGTGGGCGCGGGTGATGCGCTGGATGGCGTCCAGCTGCAGTGCGCCCAGGTGGCTGATCAGCGATGGCAGGTCGCCGGCCCAGGGGCTGTGGATATGCTGGCGCGCAATGACGAGCGCGCGGATGGATTGATTCGACAGCAATGCAGCCTCCAGTAGGGGTTAATCCCCCTGGTAATACTCCGGGGCCAGGTTGTCGAAGCGGGTGTACTTGCCCACGAAGGCGGCGCGGCAGGTGCCGATCTCGCCGTTACGCTGCTTGCCGATGATCAATTCGGCCATGCCCTTGTCGGGGCTGTCCTCGTTGTAGTACTCGTCGCGGTAGATAAACAGGATCACGTCCGCATCCTGCTCGATCGCGCCGGATTCACGCAGGTCCGAGTTCATCGGCCGCTTGTTCGGGCGCTGCTCGACGCCGCGGTTCAGCTGCGACAGGGCGATCACCGGACATTCATATTCCTTCGCCAGCGCCTTCAGCGAGCGCGAGATCTCGGAGATCTCCTGGGTGCGGCCCTCGGTACTGCCCTTCACCTGCATCAGCTGCAGGTAGTCGACCATGATCATCGCCGGCAGGCTCCTGGCCTCCGCGTCCTCGCGGCTCAGCCTTGGATTGTCCCGCATCAGCCGGTTGGTGTGGTCGCGCACGGTGCGTTTGACCCGCGCACGCACCTCGCTCGGGGACAGCGCCGGAGTATCGTCGATATACAGGGCCTTGCCCTTCATCTTCTGCACCGCGCTGGACAGCTTGGGCCAGTCCTCTTCCTGCAGCTTGCCGTTCCTGATGCGGCCCTGGTCGATGCGGCCGATGGACGACAGCATCCGCATCACCAGGCTGTCCGACGGCATCTCCATACTGAAGATCAGCGTCGGGCGCTCCTGGCTCAGCATGGCGGCCTCGATAAAGTTCAGTGCCAGTGCGGTCTTGCCCATGGACGGGCGCGCGGCGAGGATGATCAATTCGCCCGGCTGCCAGCCGGACGTGCGCTGGTCCAGCTCGGTGAGGCCGGTGCTCAGGCCGGTGATATCGCCCTCGCTCTTGAACAGCTCGTCGATGCGCTCGACGGTCTTCTTCAGCAGCGCATCGACACCGACGAAACCGCCCTCTTTCGCGCGACCCTCGGCGATCTCGGCCACGCGACGCTCGGCCATCTGCAGCAGGTCGGCGGAGGCGAGGCCACCGGGATTGAAGCTGGTGCGGCTGATCTCGCCGGCGGCGGCGATCAGCTGGCGCAGCATGGAGCGCTCGCGCACGATCTTGGCGTAGGCGACGATGTTGGCCGCAGACGGGGTATTCTCGGCCAGTTCGGCCAGGTAGGCGGGGCCGCCCACTTCCGCCAGCAGGTCGCGGCTGGCCAGGGCGTCATGCAGCGTGATGATGTCCAGCGGCTGCTGAGCGTCGCTCAGCTCCACCATCACCGCGAAGATCTTGCGGTGGCTGGCGACGAAGAAGTCCTCTTCGCTCAGCTGCTCGGCGACGCTGTCGATGCGACCCGGGTCCAGCATCAGGCCGCCCAGCACCGACTGCTCCGCCTCTACCGAGTGCGGCAGTGGCGAGGTCTGTTCGGTCTGCAGTTCTTCTTCGCGGACGGCGTATTCGTCGTTCATAGATATCTATTGGGCAGAAACAAATCGGGCGCTGGATTCCCGTTTCCAAGAGAAGGGGAATCCAGCGCCCGATTGTAGCGCGACTTGCGTCCCTGTAGGAGCGGCCGTTGGCCGCGATCGAATTTCATTCCGCTAGTGCAGATCGATCGCGGCCATGGGCGGACGGCCGCCCGCCGCTCCTACAGGGAAGGGAGAGTGCAGCGAAGCGCTTATTCGGCTTCGATGACTACCTTCACGATGGCGATCACGTCGGAGTGCAGCTGTACGTCTACTTCGTACTCGCCCACTTCGCGCAGTGCGCCCTGCGGCAGCTTCACTTCGGCCTTGGCCACTTCGACGCCGCCGGCGGTGATCGCATCGGCGATGTCGCGGGTGCCGATGGAGCCGAACAGCTTGCCTTCGTCGCCGGCGTTGGCGGCAATGGTCACCACCAGGTCAGCCAGCTTGGTAGCGCGGCTCTCGGCTTCGGCCACTTTGGCAGCTGAGGCAGCTTCCAGCTCGGCGCGCTTGGCTTCGAACTCGGCGATGTTGGCTTCGGTAGCCGGAATCGCTTTGCCAGTCGGCAGCAGGAAGTTGCGGCCAAAACCGGCTTTGACGTCAACGCGGTCGCCCACGTTGCCCAGTTTGCCTACTTTATCGAGCAGAATAACTTCCATCTCGGTTTCCTCAATTTCAGTTTTGTACGGGTCGCGCCTATTTATTTCCGGAGCGCCCGCGAATATCTATCCAGCTATCTACCAGTGCCAGTCCGCACAGGAACCCGGCCAGCGGCAGTGCCGCGATCACCAGCATGACATACAGCGCCACCAGCGGTCCCCGCCCCCATCCGCGGCTGGCCACCAGCCAGTGAATCAGGGCAATGCCGGCGACCACCATCGGGAAGGCGATCACCGCGCCCCAGAACACATAGTCCTGGGTCACCAGGCTGTAGACCCACACCAGCATGCACACCGCCGCCAGCGGCAGCGGCATGCGCAGCTGGTGAAACTCCTGGCGGAAACCGCCGGGGTTGTACAGCAGCGCCTGCCAGTATCGCCCCAGCACCAGTGCCAGGGTCGCGGTGATGGCCGAGATCCAGCTCAGGTATCCGGTCGCGAGCGGCTCGCTGCCGAATATCTGCTTGAGCTGCTCCGCCTTGCCACCGCCGGACTCCTCCGCCGCCTGCAACAGGCTCTGCAACAGGCCGCCACTGAACTGGGCGGTGAGCAGGATGCCCGCAGCGGCAACAGCGGTCACGGCTACCAGGGCGGTACCCCAGGAGCGCGTACTGCGCAGTGCCAGCGCGCCGCAGAAGACTGCGGCAAAATGACTGGCCGCGAGGCCGGTCATCAGCGGTGACATATAGCCGCTCATGCCCGCGGCGATCACCGGCAGCAGGGCCCAGGCCAGAACCATCAGGCCGTCGCTGCTGCCGCGGCGCAGACTCACCAGAGCCAGCGCCGCCGGGCTGATCAGCGGTATGCCCACCATAGTGATGAGCACCGCCCGCACGCGCCCGCGCATTATGAATTCGGCCAGGGCGCGCACGTCTAGATAGCTTCTCTTGTAAAGCGTCTAAGCACAGAAACCTAAGTTCCGGGCTTAGGCTTCGTGGCTGTCCGTGTACGGCAGCAGGGCCAGGTAGCGGGCGCGCTTGACCGCAGTGGCCAGCTGACGCTGATACTTGGCTTTGGTACCGGTGATACGGCTCGGAACGATTTTGCCGGTTTCGGAGATGTAGGCCTTCAGGGTATCGAGATCTTTGTAGTCGATACGCTTGACGCCTTCAGCGGTGAAACGGCAGAACTTGCGACGACGGAAAAAACGTGCCATCTGATAATCCCCTTAATCTTCGCTTTCGGCGTTATCGGAAGAATCTTCATCTTCCTCGGAATCGTCAGCGGAGTCGTGCTCGGCACGCTCGCGACGCTCAGAGCGCTCGGCGCGCGCAGCTTTGCGCTCGCGGCTCTCTTTTTCCGCCTTCATAATCGGGCTTTCTTCGCTGATGGCTTCGTCTTCGCGAATCACCAGGTTGCGCAGCACGGCGTCGTTGTAGCGGAAGTTGGTGGTCAGCTCTTCCAGAGCCTCTTCGCTGCACTCGACGTTCATCAGGATGTAGTGGGCTTTGTGGATCTTGTTGATCGGGTAAGCCAGGCGACGACGGCCCCAGTCTTCCAGACGGTGAACCTGACCACCGCTGTCTTTGATGGTAGACGTGTAACGCTCCACCATGCCGGGCACCTGCTCGCTCTGATCCGGGTGGACCAGGAATACAATTTCGTAATGACGCATTTTCGCTCCTTACGGGTTAAACAGCCTCCCGGGCAATCCGGTAAGGCAAGGAGTACAACGGTCCCCAGCCTGAAGCGGAGACCATTGCGGGCGGCGTATTCTATGGAGTTGCGCCACTGGTTGCAAGTTGATCAATGCCGCGCACCGGTCCGCTGCCCGAATAGGGCTAGCGTCGCGGCCATTTCGGTCATGGCTCCCTCCCACCGGCCCCGGTTACAGTCCGGAGACAACAGCGGAAAACCGACACGGAACCCCATGGATCAGCTCCACCAGCTCGCATTTGGCGCATTTCAAGTGCCCGTCAGCGTCACGCAGTCCGGCGGCGATGCCCCGCTGGCACTGGTCATCCCGGCGCTCGGCGTGCCCGCGGCCAAGTACCGGCAGCTGCTCGCGGAGCTGCGCGCGCGCGGCTACCACACCGCCATCACCGAACTGCCGGGCACCGGCACCAGTCAGCCCCGCCCCCACCGCGGCGCTGACTACGATTATGGTGACCTGGTATTCACCTTCATACCGGCGCTGCTGCGGCTGCTCGAGCGGGATTTTCCCGGCGGCCCGGCACTGATCCTCGGGCACAGCATCGGCGGCCAGACAGCGACGCTGGCCGCCAAGGCCGGCCTGACCGGCAGCGCCCGGGTCGTCAGTGTTGCCTCCGGCCATATTCACTTCCGCTGCTGGGATGGCGCGCAACGCCTTTACCTGCTGGCCATGGCCACACTCGCCGGCACTATTGCCAATCTGCTCGGCTATTTCCCGGGTGCGCGCCTCGGTTTTGGCGGGCGCGAAGCGCGCGGCATCATGAACGACTGGTCCCGAGCCATTGTCAGCGGCCGCTTCCCGCCGGAGCGCAGGATCGGCCCCGAGCGGCAAACTCGTCAGCCCACCCTGCATATCGCGCTATCCGGCGATCCATTTGCACCGCTGAAAGCGGCGCGCAGGCTCGCGGCGATCCCCGGCGGTGAGACCCGGGAAGTCCCGGCCACCTACCCGAAGGGCAATCCGCACCTGAGCTGGATCAAGAACCCCGGCCCCGTACTGGATACCGTGGAAAACTGGCTCTCCGGTACGCAACTCGCCCTCCCAGCTAATGCGGCGGGTGCATCGAGCCGGCACGCGTCCATATCTGATTGAGGTATTGTTCAATCTCTCCGTCTCAATACATACAGGCAGACAGACGCAGCGATTGCAGGTGGAGTAGCCGAGGGATCCGAAGATGGCTCAGTTCGATGGCGCCGCGCCTGCGGATTACTGTGAGCGCCCGATCCAGCGCTTTGTAGGTTCTCCCGAGATGTCCGCCGGCCGCCCCGGCGCCATACCCGCACACACCGCGGCAATGTGCCGGCTTCAAATGACAAATATATTCTCGCGTCGCGGGTGATGAACCGCCCCGCGCATGAGCCGTACGGCAACCCGGCGACGCAAAAGACCGGGGACACTCAACAACAATAAGAACTGACTGACTGGAACAAAGAAAAACAAACGGAATGGAATGAACGGGGGCTTGCCAGCCCCTTTTTTTCGCCTGAATGTTTTTAACGGGTGGTATTTATTTTTCCCGCTGGTTCAACGTAACGGACCTTTAAATGGCGGGCCAGGCAGCAGCGGTCGCTCCAGTTTGGGGGGCGACCGCTGCTCTGGCGCATTAGAAGGTGTAGCGAACGCCGAGACTCGCCTCGGTTCTATCATGGCTGTAGATATCGAAGTTCTCTTCGTTGTCTGTGAGCGCGATTTTTCCGGCCAGCTGCAGCCGCGGCGAGAGGTGGTATTGTGATTTCAGCCAGGACCTGACCCTGTCGGCCTCGCGGACTTCATGTTTCATTGTGCCGTCGGTGTCCGTCAGGCTGTTGACGCCGTCGTACTCACTGCTCCGGTATTCCACGCCGGCAGCGAGATCCCAGTTGTCCAGTAGCGGCCATTCCAGTTCCAGCGCGGTACTGTGCCGGGCCGGTGAATAGCTGTAATAGGCTCCGTCCACGCCCTCTAGATCGCCGCGATCGTTGACATCCATCCGATAGAGCGCATTCATAGTCAGTCGGCCCAGCGGACGCTTGAGCTTCGCCTCGACACGGTGGCCCCAGCCATCCAAGTGGGCGTAGGCGCTGCCGCCGCTGTAATGCGCCGGCAGATAGGCGAGGGTAAGTTTGGCGCCGTAGAAAGTCTGATGCACACGGCCGATCAGCCGGGTCGCCCGGGTGAGCTGCTCACCGCCGAGGAAAGTGGAATCGGCGGCGATTCCCAGCTCCGCCTGCCAGCCGTTCCAGTTCAGGTCCCGGGATAGGCCGAGGCCGTAGCTGCTCACATCCAGCGAGCTGTACTCCGAGTAACTGCGACTGTAGCCGGAGCCCTGCACTCGCCAGCCATCGGCGGCGGTGCCCTGCAGGCGGTACTGACCCCAGGCAAACAGCTCCGAGTAATTGTCCTCGGCGAGCGTAGAGTTCTGCAGCAGATCGTCCTGCAGGGCAAAGACATTGTCGTCGTAACCGCTGGAGGCACTGGCGACGGCCAGCCACTGCCTGGAGGCGGGCGCTGGGGCGCGCGACTCACCCGACGCCAGCGCGGCGAGACGCTTGCTCGAGAGTGCGCGCAGTTTTTCCGAATCGGCGCGGGACTCGATCTCGGCATAGTGGCCGACGGCGGTACTCCTGTGGCCCTGCTTTTCAGCGATCACCCCCAGCTGAAAGTGCGCCAGGTCCCGCCACTCGGGATCTCCCGTCAGTTGTTGGAAATAACTGCCGGCCTCAAGGTAATTACCCAGTTTGAAGTGAGTGACGCCGATATTGTAGCTAAGCTTCGAGCTGGCACGCCCTTTCTGCTGCTCCCACTCAAACAGCGCCAGGGCGCGCTGGTATTCCCCCCGTTTGAATGCCGCCGTGCCCTGGGAAAAGTAGTCCTGCGCCTGCGCGATCAGCGAGGCGCTCACCAGCCCCGCGACCGATACCGCTTTTATTGCCTGTATCCACATTGTGATTTTTCCGTCGCTCTCAAAAAAACAAAGACGGCCGGGAGCAGTCGCCCGGCCATCGGCTCGTCGCAAAAGTGTTGATATCGAACTCAGGTGCCCGGAGTGTTGTCCGGGATATTGTCGAGCGCGCCGTCAATCACCGAATCCAGATCGATCGGCAACTGCTCTTTCACGTCGTCGGGGATATTGTCCAGCACATTCTCGGGAATATTTTCCATCGCACCGCCGGCACCGGACAGGGCGTTTTTCAGCGCTTCTTGTGCGGCCTCGTTGGCGTTCTTGGCAGCTTCCTGCGCGGCCTCCTGGGCGTTCTTCGCCGCCTCTGCCGCCTGCGCCGCCGAACCTTCAGTCACCGCCTCCAGCTCTTCGGACTCTTCGAGTTCCTCTTCGATCTCCTCTTCGCCACGCTGGCGCGCCGCGTTGGCGACCTCCAGACCGAAGGCTGCGGCCGCTTTCGCCACTTCACTGGCCTCTTCCGGCAGCTCGATCTCGTTTACCACGTCCTCGACACTGCCATCGGCCTCCACCACGGTCACTGTCACATCTAGGTCGTCGCCGCTGTCGTCATCGGCAAAGGCCTGCGCACTGATCTGCGCGGAGACAAGCAGCGCCAGAACCATTGATTTCTTGAGCATATCCATTTTTATTGAGCCTCATTTCTCTAGTTGTAGAAGTTCTTCAGATCATCGTTGTCGAGTCGGACGGGAGAGCCTCGACGGGCCGAAACTTGACCGGCACCCGAAACTCCCTGTGCGCGCCTCCGTGCTCTATGTAGATCATTATTTCCGCTGCGCCCCCCGCCTCCCGCAGGCGCACCGGCAGGGTCAGCCTGTTGGAGCCGGCATTCAGATCCGCCTGCCACTGCAGCTCGCGGGACCCGCCGTAGCCCTCCAGCTCCAAGTTCGGCGGCAGCGACACCCGGATAGTGGCACCCCGCAGGGTGCGGGGTGTATCCACGGCCACACTGACCGGCAGCGCAGCCAGGGCCGGGGGTGTGGCGGGTGCCGGCTGCTGCCAGCGGGGCAGCGCCACCAGGACCGCCAGCAGCAGGCTGGCGGCAGTCGCCAGTTGCCAGCCCCGCAGGCGGGACGGGGATATTTCCGGCTGCTTTGGCAGGGCCGCAGCCAATACACGCTCCTCGAAATCCTCGGCCGGCTCCGGTGCCGGCATACTGCGCAGCAGGCGCACCACCCTGAGCTCCTCGGCGTGATCGCGGCAGCCACTGCACTTGCGCAGGTGAATTAACAGCGCACTGCTGTTCTGCTCGCGCAACAGTTCCAGTTCTCGCTTCGCCTGATTGCAATCCATACTCGCCTCCTCGACTCCTGCTAACACGCATGACATGTATCAATGGTTCCCAGCTGCAGCGCGGCTTTCAATTTTTTGCGCGCGCGGTGCAGGCGGGACTTCACCGTGCCCACATTGATTTCCAGAATTTCCGCTACTTCGAGCGCCGTGTAGCCCTCCACATCGTGCAGTAACACCACGTCGCGCCAGCCGTCGTCCAGCTCTGCCAGCGCCCGGTTCAACACCCGCCGCAGCTCCAGTTGCTGGTAGTGGTTACGCTCGTCGAGCATGCGCTCCTGGAAAAAGGCGTCGTCGCTACTCCAGGGGAGGGTCTCCTCCACCGGCGAACTGGCGCGGCGGCGATAGAGATCCACGTAACGGCGGTAGAGCACTTTCACCAGCCAGGGCCCCGGCTTGTCCACCGCGGCCAGCTCCTCGACACGGGGAAACAGGTGGGTCAGCACGTCCTGCACCAGGTCCTCGGCCTCCGCCCGGCTCTGCGTCCAGCGATAGGCCATGCGGAACATCAGCCGCAGATGCGGGCGCACCAGGGCGGTGAAGCGGTCCGCGGGCGCCGCGCGTCCGCGGAAAAACTGCGTCAAGCTCAACCCATTACTCCTTTGCCGATGTCTCCGATCGACCTGTTAACACGCAGCTGACCGCAAAAAGGTTCCCGAGGAACAAAAAAAATCAAAAAATTATTCATCCGGCAGAAAATATTTACACGAACTGGGTCTTCAAAAAGGTCCCAGCGAAAAATCATTTCAAATAAAGACAAAAAATTGCACTTTATTTTCTAAAAAATCGGCATCAATCGGATTGTAATTGCAGAAGTCCTTCGCTAGCTTCAATCGCCGAGCAACGGGCAGGGCGAGGCTACCCTGTTCCGGCTCGACAGGAGTTGTGCGCGGGTATCTGTTGTGCCCGGTAGGCGCAGTTCTATGTTTTTGCGTCGAAGTATTACCCGGCCCTGTGATCGGATATCCGATCCATTCGGGGGGTGACCCCTAAATCCAATAAAAATTCGCAAGGTATTCTTTGACATGAAACAAAATCTATTAGCCGCGGCCATTGCCGTTTCGGCGAGTGCAATGGCTCAAGCCGACAGACCGAGCTTCTCTGCGGAGCCCGCCATCACCGACGTGCAAAACCGCTGTATCGTGCGCTTCCACGACAGTTTCTCTGGCGCGGATGCGGTAGGCATTACCAACCGCTTGGTCGCCCAGGCGCAAGCCGCCGGGCACGCCAAGGCTGCGGCGCAGTTCGTCTACCGCAATACGATCAAGGGGGCAACACTCAACCTCTCCTGCAGCGCCGCCAGTGCAGTTTTCGGCAAGGATTCCACCATTATGCGAATGACGCCTGACAGCATCGTCAGCATCAGCGCCCCGCCCTCCTGCGTCGGCCCCGGCTGCGGTGGCGGCGGCTCCGAGGCCGAAGTTACTCCCTGGGGCATCCCCCGCGTCGGCGGCCCGGTTGACGGCAGCGGCCGAGACGCCTGGATTATCGACACGGGTATCGATCTGGATCACGCTGACCTGAACGTGGACGGCAGCCGTGGCTTCAGTGCCTTCACTTCCGGACCCAGCGCCGGCAAGATCGATGACGACCACGGCCACGGCACCCATGTCGCCGGCACCGTTGGCGCCATCGACAATGACATCGACGTGGTCGGCGTAGCCGCCAATGCCACCGTGATCCCGGTCAAGGTACTGGACAGACGCGGCTCCGGCACCACCTCCGGCGTGATCGCGGGTGTCGACTATGTGGGCGCCAACGCCTCTCCGGGAGACTGCGCCAATATGAGCCTCGGCGGCGGCGTCAGCCAGGACCTGGACGATGCCGTTGTGGCTGCCTCGGAAAATTCCGGCGCATTCTTCGTGCTTGCCGCCGGCAATGACGGTGACGATGCCAACAACCACTCGCCAGCGCGCGCCAACGGCACCTATGTGCGCACTATTTCCGCCCACGACGATAGCGACACCATGGCCTCCTGGTCCAACTGGGGCAATCCGCCGGTGGACTATGCGGCGCCCGGCGTCTCCATACTGTCCACGGCCATGGGGGGCGGCACCACGACTTACTCCGGCACCTCAATGGCCTCGCCGCACGCCTGCGCCGTGATGATGATGAGCAACGGCAATCCGGGCAGCGACGGCACCGTCAACGGCGACCTGGACGGCGATCCGGACCCCATTATTCACATGTAGTCCCTGCATTTCTCCGTTGTTGCTAGGTGTTTTATAAGCAATTGCCGGGCCCCGGTGCCCGGCCTTTTTATGAATAAGAGAAAAATGGACTCACTGATCCTGCTGTTTGAGAACTTCGTGCCGGCACAATTCTGCGATCATATGATCCGACGCTTCGCAGAGGACCCGCACAAGCAAGCGGGCAGAACCGGTTCTGGCGTGGACCCAAGCAAGAAGAACAGTTCCGACCTGTTTATCTCCGGCCGGGATACCTGGAAAGATGAATGCGCTCAAATCAATAACATGGTCTTGCGCGGGTTGATGGCGTACTGCCGCCGCTATCCCCATTTACTGACCGGAGCCCTCTCTCCCAGCATTTATGACGAGTCGACTAAAGAGCTGCGCAATCTAACCAGCAAGGATATCGGTGGACTCAGCGATCGACAGCTGCAGATGCTGGTCAACGGCATATTCCAGCAGGACCAGATCAATTTCCAGCACTATGAAAATGCGCGCGGAGGCTACTACCACTGGCATTCCGAGCACTACCCGCACCCCATCGACCCAGAACAGAAATCCCTACACCGGGTGCTGCTCTGGATGCTGTACCTGAACGATGTGGAAGAAGGTGGTGAGACGGAATTCCGCTACCAGGGCGCCAAGATCAAGCCCCGCAGGGGCAGCCTGGTGCTTTCGCCCTGCGGCTTTACCCACACCCACCGTGGCAATGTGCCGCTGTCCGGCGACAAATACATCCTGACTTCGTGGATCATGTACCGCCCGGCGGCGGAACTCTATGGCACCCCCGCCACAGGTCCCAGCGGAAAAGCCATCCCAAATAGTGCGGACAGCACTATTGACTGAGAGCCCCGCACCCACCGTCAGAAGATATAGCTGATACCCAGGCTCGCCTCAGTCTTGTCGTAGGTATAGACGTCCCGGTTTTCCTTATTGTCGACAACCACTAATTTTCCATCCAGGCTGAAGCGCGGCGTGATCTTGTATCTGGTCGTGAGCCAGGACTTGATCCGCTCCGACTCCCGCCGGTAGCTGAGCACGCTGCCGTCGCTGCCGGTAACGCGGTTGGTGCCATCGTAGGCGCTGCGGCGGAACTCCACCCCGGTCGCCACAAGCCAGCTGGTGGACAGCGACCAGTCCAGCGCGCCGCCTAGCGCATGGCGCGCGGGTGAATAACTGTAGTAATCGAAGTTTTCCCTTTCCAGATCGGTGCGGTCATTGGTGTCGTAGCGGTAGAACGCCTTGATCTCCGCCGCGAAGAGCGGCCGCTGCCACTTGGCCTCGAAGCGCTGGCGCCAGCCATCGAGATAGGCGTAATCCTTTCCGCCGACATAGTAGCTGGGAATGTAAGCGAGCGTCATGCTGGCCTCACCGAAGCCACGCGTGAGCCTGCCCAGGACTTGCGCCTGATGCATCAGCTGCTCTCCGCCGAGGTAGGCGATCTCCCCGGCCACGCCTATTTCCGTATCCCAGCCGAGCCACTGACGGTCACGCGACAGCGCCGCACTGACACTGGTGAGGTTGAGAATGTTGAATTCGCGGTAGCGCCGCCCGTAGCCGTAGCCGTGCAGTCGCCAGCCATCGCCGGGGGTTCCGGCGAGTCGGTACTGCCCCCAGGCAACCATCTCCGCGAAATTATCCGCACCGACACTCGAGTCCGCCAGCAGTTCGTTCTGCAGCGCGTAGGCATTGTCATCGTGCCCCGCATACAAGCTGGCGGTACCTACCCAGCGCTTCGCCGCGCGCTCGCGACCGGATACCGCCAGCGCATTCAAACGGCTCGAGGCAAGGCTGCGCAGCTTCTGGGAATCGGCCTTCTCCTGCACCCGGCGATAGTGTCTGGCGGCGATGATATTACGATTGCTGCGCTCGGCGGCGAGAGCGAGATTGTAGCGGGCGAGGTCTTGCCATTCGGGCTCTGCCAGCAGGCGTTGAAAATACTGGCTGGCCTCGCCGTAGCGGCCCAGTTTGATCAGCGTTACGCCAATGTTGTATTTGAGCCTGGCGCTGACACTGCCGGAAAGTTCCTCTTGCTCGAACAGCTGCAGCGCCTGTCGATAGTCGCCGCGCTTGAAGGCATCGACGCCCTCGGCAAACTGGCTCTGTGCCATTGAATGCACCGAAACGCTCGCAACCGCGCAGGCGGGCGCAATTCGGAATGCTCTTTTCCGCATCTCTCTTACCCCTGTATATCCCTATATCCGCAACTTTTCCGTGTGGACTCGCGGCCCCAAATCCGGCCACTTTCAGCCGCCGGAGTCGTCGGGCAGATTTTGCCGGGCGCGCTCGATAATGGCATCGATGTCCAGGTCCATCTCATTGCGGATATCGTCCGGGAGGTTGCTGAGAATATCCTGCATCATCTGCTCTATCACGCCCTGGATATCGGCGCCCGACAGCGCATTCTTTACCGCCTCCTCGACGGCCTCGCGCGCCACTTCCGCCGCGCGCTGCGCTTCCTCGCTCGCGGCATCCGCAGACAGCCTGGCGTTGTCCGCCATTTCGAGACTGCGCGTCATGGCTTCCTGCATCATCACCTCAATGTCCTCGCGGCTCTTTGCATCGCCATTCTGGGCCGCGCTCACTGCAGTCATGAGATCCGCCATCTTCTCTTCGACAAATTCGCGCGTATCCGGCGGCAACTCGATGTTATTGAGCAGATCGCGCGCTTGCTCGGTTTCCTCCACGACCGTCAGCGTGACATCCAGCTCACTTGGAGCCTCCACTTCCTGCGCAAGTGCGGGCATAGACAGCTGCGCACCTATCCACACGCCCACCGCGAGAACTTCCTTCCTAAACATTTTCCTGTACCTCTCTGACCCGATTGATCGGACGATCACGTCCTGGTTAATGACCCGCCTGTCGACGCCGCCGAAGCTGGCGTCACGGACAGGCGAAGCAATTTTCTGGCACCCCGGCATTCGATCTCAATCAGGATTTCTCCAGCCACCTGGCGATCTTCTTCCGAAGTCGTATGGAGCTCCTCACTTCCATCTCTCCGATATCCTTATCCATTAACTCGGCTGGCGCGCGTCGATGGTTCCCTGTAACAGGATTTTTTTTAGTTGCAGTCGCGCGCGATGCAATCGCGACTTCACAGTGCCGACATTGATGTCCATAATTTCCGCCACTTCACTCGCTGTATAGCCTTCCACGTCGTGCAGAAGCAGGGTGTCGCGCCTCACGTCGTCCAGCGCATTCAACGCGTGGCACAGCGCCTGGCGCAGTTCCAGCTGCTGGAGGTCACCACTGTCTGCCGCTTGCAGAAAAAATTCTGGTTCGCGGGAGACGGATTGCTCGATCAGGCACCTTCGCCGCCGACGGTAGCGATCGATGTAGCGCCGGTAAAGCACCTTGATCAGCCAGGGCCCCAGGCAATCGACCGCTTCCAGCTCGGCTGTGCGCGGCAGCAGAGTGGTGAGAATGTCTTGAACCAGATCCTCCGCTTCCAGCGGATCCATCGTCCACCGATGCGCCATGCGATACAAGCGGCGGACATGCGGGTGCATCAGCGCGACAAATCGATCTTCACGGGATCGACGCCCCTGAAAAAGACGGATCAGCCCGACGCTCAGACCCTAGCCCCACTAACTAAATGGTGAACATGATCGGCTACTATTAGCCTCGCATGGAGAGAAATACGTCGACGCACTGCATTGACTGTTCGTTACTCCGTTGCGGCGCGGCGGGGAAACGGTTTCCACGTTAAAGCACCGCGCTGAAAAATTTAGCAGTGAACGCTGGAGCCGGGGAAGCAGTTGGCGGATGGCGAATCAACTAGTGCGACTTCTGATGCAGATTCGCGGCGACCGGCTAGAATAAGCGGACGCTGGCGCCGGCCAGGAAAGAGCAATCTGCTCGAATTTAATGGCGTGCTGAATGCCGGGCCGCAATGCGGCCAGGCCATGGGAAAGGAGGGCGGTGCAGGCAATCCGGCCATTGCGACCGACTACTGCGGAAAATGCGCCGAATCAGCCGGCGCGCTGGCGCACCGCCTCGAACAGGCAGACGCCGGTGGCGACGGAGACATTCAGGCTGCTCACCTCGCCGGCCATCGGGATCTTGATCAGGTGATCGCAATGCTCCCGCGTCAGGCGGCGCAGACCGGAGCCCTCGGCTCCCATAACCAGGGCGATCGGACCGGTCAGCTGGCTCTGGTAGACATCCTGTTCCGCCTCGCCGGCGGCACCGAATATCCACACGCCGTGCTGCTGCAGCTGCTGCAGGGTGCGGGCGAGATTGGTGACGGTGACGAACGGCAGTACTTCCGCGGCGCCGCAGGCGACCTTTCTCGCCGTCGGGGTCAGCCCCGCGGCCTTGTCTTTCGGCGCGATCACCGCGTGCACACCGGCGGCCTCGGCGGAACGCAGGCAGGCGCCGAGATTGTGCGGATCCGTGACGCCGTCGAGCACCAGCAGGAAGGGCGCCTCACTCCTCTGTTGCAACTGTTGCAGCAGCTCCTGCAGGAAGCGCTCGTCCTGTACCTTCGTCTCCCCGGCACAGATGGCCAGCACCCCCTGGTGATTGCCGTCGTCGCCAACCTGCTCATCGAGGGCGCGACGGTCGACAAAGCGCAGGGCGATATTGTTCTTCTCCGCCTGCTGGATGATCTTCTGCAGCCGCTGGTCCTTGCGCCCGCGCAGCAGCAACAGCTCCTGCACCTGCTGCGGCGAGCTTTTCAGCAGCGCCTGCACAGCGTGCAGGCCGTAAACCAGTTGTTGGCTCAAGATGTCCCTCGACTACTTTTTCTTTTTGCCTTTGGAAGAAGGCTTTTTCTTCTTGTTCGGCTTGCCATTCTTGGCCGTGCCCGCCTTGTGCGCCGCCTTGCGCGCGGCCACGGCCGGACGCTTGCCACCCTTGCGCGGCGGGGTGCGTCTGGGGCCGCGGCGCTTCGGCGGCGCCGCTTCATCTGCTGCCGGCGCGCGCTCTTCAGTAACTTCCGCTGTTGGCGCCTCGGCCGCTACCGGCAACGCTTCCGTCGAACCGACCTTGCGCTTGCGAAACGGCGTGCCTCCGGCGGCAGTTTCGGTGTGGCGCGCCCAGGGGCTGGCGCTGCGTTTGCTGTCGGCGTCCTTCGCGGCCGGGGCCGGCTTGCCGCGACGCTCTTGCTTCTGCTGATGCTCCACCGCCATTTCCATGGCGCGGGCGCTGACTTTTATATGCTCGCGCGGCACCAGCTCTTCCAGGGTGAAATCCACTTTGCGCTCTTCCAGGTCGACACGCGCCACCTGCACCCGGACGGAGTCGCCGAGGTGGTAGCGCTTGCCGCTGCGCTCGCCGATCAGGCGCTGGTGCGCCTGCTCGAAGCGGTAGTAGTCCTTCGGCAGGGCGGTGACGTGGACCAGCCCCTCGACGTAGAGATCGTCCAATTCGACAAACAGGCCGAAGCCGGTCACCGCGCTGATCACGCCGGGATAGACCTCGCCGACGTGGTCCTGCAGGTACTCGCACTTGAGCCAGCTGACCACATCGCGGGTGGCGTCGTCGGCGCGGCGCTCGGTCATCGAGCAGTGCTCGCCCAGCTGCACCATCGCCGGCATGTCGTAGGGAAGAATTCGCTCGCGCTCAATGGCTTCGGCGCCGGGCACAGCGTGGATTTTTTTCACCACCGCGCGCTCGTTGGCGCTGCCGTTGCGAATCAGCCAGCGCAGCGCGCGGTGCAGCAGCAGGTCCGGATAGCGGCGGATCGGCGAGGTGAAGTGCGCGTAGGCGGGGTAGTCGAGGCCGAAGTGCCCGCGATTTTCCGGCTGGTATACGGCCTGGTTCATCGAGCGCAGCATCATCATCTGGATGATATGCGCATCGGGCCGGCCCTCGACCTGCTCCAGCAGTTTCTGGAAGTCGCCAGGCTGCGGCTCGGCGCCGCCGGGCAGGCGCAGGCCCAGTTCGCCGAGGTACTCGCGCAGATTGCTGAGTTTTTCCTCCTTCGGCGAGTCGTGCACTCGATAGAGGGCCGGCAATTCCGACAGCTCCATCAGCTGCGCCGCACACACGTTGGCGGCGAGCATGCACTCCTCGATCAGCTTGTGGGCATCGTTGCGGGTCACCGGCACTATGCGCTCTATCTTGCGGTTGGCATCGAAGATGATGCGCGTCTCGGTGGTCTCGAAATCTATCGCGCCGCGGCGGTCGCGGGCGCCGCGCAGCGCTTTATAGAGATCGTGCAGATTGTCCAGGTGCGGCACCAGCGCGGCTAACTGCTTGCGCAGGCCGCTGCTCCTGCTGTCGCGCTCTGCGAGGATCTGCCCCACCTGGGTATACGTCAGGCGCGCGTGGCTGCGCATGACGCCTTCGAAGAAGCGGTAGTCGCGGATCTCGCCGCTGCGGTCGATATGCATTTCGCACACCATGCACAGCCGGTCCACTTGCGGATTCAGCGAGCAGAGGCCATTGGACAGTTTCTCCGGCAGCATCGGCACCACGAAGTCGGGAAAGTAGACCGAGTTGCCGCGGGTGTGGGCCTCCTCGTCGAGGGCGGTACCCGGGCGCACATAGTGCGATACGTCGGCGATGGCCACCAGCAGTTTCCAGCCGTCGTCGGGCAGCTGTTCGCAGAAGACGGCGTCGTCAAAGTCGCGCGCGTCCTCGCCGTCGATGGTGACCAGCGGCAGCAGGCGCAGATCGACCCGCGCGCGCTTGTCCTCGTCCACCACCTCTATGGGAATGGCATCTACTTCGGCCTGCAGGGCTGCGGGCCAGGTGTGGGGAATGCCGTAGTTGCGGATGGCGAGGTCGATTTCCATCCCCGGCGCCAGGTGGTCGCCGAGTATTTCTATCACCTCACCCTGGGGCACCGTGTCGCGGCCCGGCTGGGTGACGATCTTCACCACCACATACTGGCCGTGGCCGGCGTCGGCGGCGCGTTCCGCCGCCACCATGATGTCGAGATTGATGCGCGGGTTGTCCGGGCGCACGAAGCAGATGCCGTTCTCGCGGAACAGGCGCCCGGCCAGCTCTGTGGTGTTGTGCTTGATGACCCGCACCACCGCCCCCTCGCGCTTGCCGCGGAAGCCGCCGGGGGTCTCTCGCACCAGCACTTCGTCGCCGTCAAACACCTTGCGCATCTGCCGGTGGGACAGGTACAGGTCGTCACCGCCGTCGCGCGGGGAGACGAAGCCGAAACCGTCGCGATGGCCGATCACCCGGCCGCGCACGAGGCTCATCTTGTCCAGCACGCCGAAATCGCCGGCGCGGTTGCTGGCGATCTGGCCGTCGCGGGACATGGCGATCAGGCGCCGGCGCACTCCCTCGCGGCGGTCTTCATCGTCGAGTTCGAGCAGGTCGGCGACTGTCTCCCAGGGCACAGGGCCGGGCTGCTGCTCGAGTAGCTGCAGCAGATATTCGCGGCTGGGCACAGGCTTGTCGTATTTTTCCGCCTCGCGCTCCGCATGTGGGTCGACGTCGTGGTGGTCTGAAGGTTTCTTTTGAGTCAAAACAGCATCCGTTGTTCGAGGTAGCCACACATTCTTCGGCGGCTTCCGGAGGAAATCCGGCAATTGAATGGGCGACTGGCACCGGTGACTACCGGTTCCGGGAAAGTCGCTTCTGCACGCAGTATAAGCGATTTCGGGGCATTTCCCGACCGCCGCGAAAAAAGTGGAAAAAAGCGCAGATGCCCCGTTGACACCCCCAGGGCATATCTCTATAGTGCGCGTCCTCAACGGAGCACACGTTGATTTGCCCAGGTGGCGGAATTGGTAGACGCGCTAGCTTCAGGTGCTAGTGACCGCAAGGTCGTGGAAGTTCAAGTCTTCTCCTGGGCACCAATTCCTAAAAAGGCCGACTCGCGAGAGTCGGCCTTTTTTTGTTTTGGCGCGTGCCGCCGGTGCGCCTCACATTAAAGCCCCCCGATGACAACAGCCGGCCGGGCCGGTCACGGACGGGAATTGACACGACCGGGAAATTCTCTATAGTGCGCCTCCTCGACGGTGCACACCGTCGATTGCCCAGGTGGCGGAATTGGTAGACGCGCTAGCTTCAGGTGCTAGTGACCGCAAGGTCGTGGAAGTTCAAGTCTTCTCCTGGGCACCAAATCCAAAAAGGCCGACTCGCGAGAGTCGGCCTTTTTTGTTTGCGCTGCCCCAATCACAAACTGCGGGCTTCAGCCAGTGTTGCGCATCCCCGCGGCGATACCGGCGATGGTAACCATCAGTGCGCTTTCCAGCACCGGGTCGGCGTCGCGCTCGCGCAGGCGCGCCATCAGTTCCGCCTGCAGCAGGTGCAGCGGATCCGTGTAGGGGTCGCGCACGCGGATCGACCAGCGCATCACCGGGTTGTTGTCGAGGAGACTGTCCCGCCCCGTAAGTTGCTGCAGCGCGCTCACCGTGCGGGCCAGACGCTCACGAAGTGTCTCGCCGAGCCGGATCAACTCCGGGTCATCCGTCAACCGCTCTTCATACCAGGACGCGACCCGGGTGTCGGCCTTGGCCAGCACCATTTCCAGCATGTCGACGACGCCCTGGAAGAAATGCCACTGTTCATCCATCGCCCGCAGATTGTCGGTTTCGTCGCCGTGCTCCAGTGCGCTCTCCAGCGCCGCACCGGTGCCCAGCCAGGCGGGCAACATCAAACGGATTTGCGTCCAGGCAAACACCCAGGGAATCGCCCGCAGGGTTTCCACACCGCCGCCGGGCTTGCGCCGCGCCGGCCGGCTGCCCAGTGCCAGCCGGCTGAGCTCGGTTTCCGGAGTCACGGTGCGCAGGTAGGCCACCAGCGCCGGATCGTCGCGCACCACCTGCCGGTAGCTGTCCACCGATACCTCCGTCAAACGGTCCATTTCCGCGCGCCATTCCGGCCGCGGCGCCGCCGGCGGCATCAGGGTCGCCTCCAGGGTGGCGGCCACATACTGCTCCAGATTGTAGGCGGCCACCGAGGGGCGGCCGTACTTGAAGCGGATCATCTCGCCCTGCTCGGTGACGCGGATGCGGCCGGCCACGGACCCGGGCGGTTGCGACAGCAGCGCCATACGCGTGGGCGAGCCGCCGCGCGAAATGGAGCCGCCGCGGCCGTGGAACAGCGTCAGCGGAATACCGTGATTGCGGAACATGGCGGTGAGCTTTTCCTGGGTGCGGAACTGCGCCCAGGCGGCGCCGAGGAAGCCGGCATCCTTGGCCGAATCGGAATAGCCGATCATCACTTCCTGGCCGTCGAGCACCCGCTGTTTGTACAGCGGCGTATTCAGCAGCGCACTCATGGTTGCGCCGGCGTTGTTGAGGTCATCCAGGGTTTCGAACAGCGGCACCACACGCATCGGCTGGCGCACCCCGCCGATTTTCTGCAACAGCATCACGGCGAGCACATCGGAAGAAGTTTTCGCCATGGAAATCACATAGGCGCCGAGCCCCTCCGGGCCCTGTTCCGCAATCACCCTGCAGGTCTCCAGTACCTGCAATACGTCGTCATCGCAAAAATCGCTGCGATAGAAGGCCTCGTCCACCAGCGGCCGGCGGCTGTCGATCTCGGCCAGCAGGAACTGCTGCTTCTGCGCCTCATCCCAGTCCGCGTAACCACCCAATCCCAGGTAGCGGGTGATGGCGTCCAGCGCGTCTGTGTGACGGGTGGATTCCTGGCGGATATCCAGGCGCAGCAGCGTGATGCCGAAGCAGTTGAGCCGGCGCAGCGTATCCTTGAGCTGGCCATCGGCAATGGCCGCCAGGCCCACCGCGCGCAATGAGCGGTCGATCAGGCTCAACTCTTCAAACAGCTGCGCGCCGCTGGTGAAGCCCGCCCCTTGCGGCTCGGGCTGGCCATTCACTCGCGCCTCCATCTGTGCGCGGGTGGCGCGCAGGCGATCGCGCACCTCGCGCAGCACCAGCCGGTAGGGTTCGTGGCTCGGGCCGGTGCGCGCCAGCAGTTCGTCGCTGGCGCGGTGCATGGACAGATCCGCCAGCAGGTTTTCCACATCCCGCAGGTACAGGTCCGCGGCCATCCAGCGGGCCAGCAGCAGCACTTCGCGGGTTACCGCCGCGGTGACATTGGGGTTGCCGTCGCGGTCGCCGCCCATCCAGGAGGCGAAACGGATAGGCACCCAATCGGCGGGCAGCGGCGGAAGCCCGGCCGCCGCGAGCTCCGCCTCTATCTCCCGCATACCCTCGGGCACCGCCCGCCACAGGGACTGTTCGATGGTGGCGAAGCCCCACTTGGCCTCGTCCACCGGCGTGGGCCTCTCCCGCCTGATCTCGTCGGTGCTCCAGGCGGACAGAATCAGCTCGCGCAGGTGGCGGCGCAGATCGCCCACCTCTTCCTGGTTGAGGTCCGGCCGGTCCAGATCTGCGAGCAGGTCCGCAATCTGGTCGTACTTGCGAATCAGCGTGCGGCGCGTGACTTCGGTGGGATGGGCAGTGAGCACCAACTCCACGGACAAGGCTCTCAGCGTCGCCTGGATTGCCTCCCCGCCGACCCCGGCCTGCTTCAGTTCTGCCAGAACCTGGCGCAGGCCGCGGTCGGTGTCCGGATCGCCGGGATAGCGCTGGTGGTGCCGGCGCAGGCGCTCGCGGTGGCGCTGCTCGGCGATATTGGCCAGATTGAGAAACTGGCTGAACGCGCGCGCCACTTCCAGCAGCGTTTCGTCATCGAGCGGGTCCAGCAGCTCGCGCAGGCGGCCGACCTGCATCTCCCCGTGGCTGCGGCTTTCCACCGCCGCCTGGCGGATGGTTTCAACGGTTTCGAAGAGCTTCTCGCCGGCCTGCTCCCGCAATACTGCGCCGAGTTCCTCGCCGAGCAGGCGCACGTCCTCCCGCAGCGGGGCGTTTTGATCCTGATTCACGGTCTCTTTCTCCCAAGCGACACAACTAGCCCCGTCTTCCCAACAACGCTTTCGGTCGAATGAACGGGGAACTAAGACAACAGATTGTCGATCGTAATCGCTAGCGGAAGCAGCCGCGACAGTTACATTTGAAATCAGTGAGTGGAGAAAACTGCATTAGAGTTCTATAAGGTAGATTTCTGTGCAGATAAGCGAAAAGACCGGCTCATCAGTGTCGGCCATTTATTCGTCTGTTGTGTAATGAAATCTCATCGAATTCCATTCAGCGGGTACAACTTTGGCCTGTCATTGCAACGTCGTAATGGTCGCACGCAGACAATCGCCGTAATCGCCTGCCACGCGCCCGCGCGTATCTCCGATCTGAACGGTGATACTCCTGAAGTGCTTGCCGTCGTGCGGTGTTGAATAGCTGCGACTGTCTCCGCCGCCGTGCAGAGAGAGCTGCTGCCCGTCGAGCCACGCGGTATAGGGCACGGCGGTGTTATCGCCACTGAGCGAGGTGTGGCGCAGCTGCCCGTGATTGTCTGAGGTAACTGTCAGGTTGTATGCGCCATTGGCGCGCACGGCGAGCAACGCGGAGAGGCTCTCGCCGGTTTCCAATCTGCCGAAATTCATACCCGCAGACTTGCCCAGCTGCCCTTTTGTATTACCGGCCAGCCGCAGGTCCACCTGCGGCGCGACCCGGATCGAAAACGGGAAATCGATCTCGCGCACCGGGTGACCGTTGGCAAAAATCCGCGCGACAAAGTTATTCGCGTAATCTCCGGCGCGACGCGCCTGCCCGCGGGGAAGCAAGAGCGCAATATCGACCTCGGCGCCACGGGCGGTTTGCTCAAACCGCAGCCACCGCTGTTCATTGCCATTCATCGGCAGAATCCGGTCGCTCATGTCGCGGAATGTCACGCTCACAGGCTGCCCTGGGCCCAGAAGTTCGGCGCTGGATGTCGGCAACAGCGCGAGGCCGAAGCGACACTGTCCCCGCGCAGCAATGATCAGCCGCAGCCGCCCGACTTCATCGCGGTCTGCGAAGGGGTAATAGACCAGGCCGGACTGGCCCTCGATCGAGACCGACTGCACGGAACAAGCTTGTTCATGGTTATCCGCAGCCCATGCGGCAACGCCGGTCGACAATAGCAGTATCCAACTCAGCACCCGCGCAAGCCGTGTCATAGTCCTATCCGCTCCCTGATAATACCCAACTCGACAATCCCACTCGCCCCCTCTTCGATACGGAATCGAACGCTCAAATCTCCCCGCTGGGGAAAGACAATCCGGTAGTCGCCCGGTGCCAACCCCTGGGCGACGAAGCGGCCGCGCTTATTGGTAAAGGTGGATACCGGTGCAAATTCACGTCCATCGGTCGCTGTGATTTGCCCGGCCATCATACCGATGGCATCGCCGCGGGTGTCCTGAACCTCACCGATCACGGTAATCGAGGCCTCGGATCCGGCCATGTAGGCCGTGCCCGAACGGTAGAGCGGAAACGCATTGCCTTCTATTTCGCCCATGTCATAGCCGAACGGCGGACTCTCGGGCTCCCAGCGCACGCGCTGGGAAACGTAACTGTTAACCGCCGGCACCACCGCCGGCCCAAAATCGTCGGCAATGGCCGCATAGCCGCCCTGGCGTTCGTCAACCAGAATGCGACTGCCATCGAGGGTCTCGTGGCGGCGCACCATGATGAAAGAGTCATTGATCGGCCGTCCCAACGCGAAGCTGCCGTCGGCGTAGGCGAGGCTGGATCCCAGCCTGAGCGCGGTCAACTGCGCCGGCTCCAGGTCGACATCGGTAAAATGGACATAGCTGTGGTCCAGGCCCAGCTGGAATCGATTCGCCTGGTACAAAGCGCCCAGGTCGGCGCGGTACGTATCCGTTTCAGAGCGCAGCGCCAATGCGCCGGAAAAATCGCCGACAGCGCCATACTGATACCTGCCCAGCAGCAGTTCACCGGTTTCATCGAAGGAATCCCACTGCGCACTCGCCAAATGTCGCTGACCGAGCGGCGCAGACAGGCGGACAATCGCGCGCGCTTCCTCGATTTCGGAGACCTCCTGTTCGAACCTGACGGAAACGTTGACGGGGCCGAAGCGGCGCGTGATATCGAAGCTGTAGACCTTTTCTTCCGGCTCCGTATCGACAAAGCTTTCCGCATGGCGGGCGCTGGCACTGATATAGCTGCCGAATGGCCCCGGTGCCGAGTAGCGCGCACGCAACTCGGACTTGTACTGGGCATTGGGACTTTCCTGGCCGAGATAGGTAAACAGGTCATCCCTGGCAACGGCGACCAGATCCAGCTCGTGGGGGCTATTTCCGCCGACAAAGAAGTCATAAGACCAGCGCAGCGAAGCCGCGGAGCCGCGTCCGACGCCCTCCAGGTCGCTCTCGCTCAGGTTGCCAGCCAGAATGCCAACGGGTGTCGTGAAGGAGATTTCGCCGCCGGCGATCTGTTGCACCTCGGAAGCCTGGTAATTGGCGCCCAGCGTGAGATAGTCGGTAAGGCCGTAGCGATAGAATCCCGAGAAGGCGGGCGCCTCATAGTCGTAGTCTATGCCAGTGGTGTTAGAGAGCCCGCGCTGGTAACCGGCGTTGAAGGAAAATTCGGAAATACCCTTCTTTAACAGAACTGGGTCGGAAAAGAGGGAGAATTCGATTCGGCGCTGCTGGCCGGAGGGGTCGGTAATCAGCAGCGAAACCTCATTGACCCCCGCATTGACGGCGAATTCGCTCAGGTCGTAGCGTCCCGGTTCGAGGCGCAAGGCATTCTGAAAAAACCCATTTACATAGATCTCTACCGTCGAGCGCTGCGTTACGGTAAAGCTGCGTGTGCCGGTCGGGGTAATATTTCTCAGCGGCTGGATATCGGAA
This sequence comes from Microbulbifer magnicolonia, assembly GCF_035117725.1. Taxonomy (NCBI): domain Bacteria; kingdom Pseudomonadati; phylum Pseudomonadota; class Gammaproteobacteria; order Cellvibrionales; family Microbulbiferaceae; genus Microbulbifer; species Microbulbifer magnicolonia. The sequence continues at coordinate 287,469 of NZ_JAYEFD010000002.1, forward strand.
TAGGCCCGCTCGATGGACAGGCCCAACAGGGGCGGAGATACCTGAAACTCCGTCGCTCGATAATATATATCGCCCGCGGAATAGCGCACGGCCCGCGGTATATCGTCGTGGACCAGGCGGAACTCACTGCGCTGCCAATCGGCATCGACGCCGGCAACGGAATCGCGGAAGGCGCCACCCTCAAGCAGCAATCTCGGGTTGCCGAAGAGTTCCACTGCACCGTCAACATTGACCAGAGTATCGAGCCGCTCTTCACCCGAAACCGAGTCCTCCCAACGATACTCCTGCTGCAGATTGACATTAAGATAGGCGGAGCGTCCGGGAAGATCGTAGTCCGACAGATTATCGTAATCGACAATATTCTGGCGCAGGGATACTTCGTGCGTTTGCCTGCGCGAATCCGCCAGCTCGAGTTTGATCTCGAGCGTGGCGGGGTCAAAGAAGATATCGACAAACTCTTCAATAAATGCTCCGACGGGAATTGCCTGCTCATCGGCGGCCTGCGCGATGCGCTCGACCACATCGGCATCGAAGTGTCCTTTGGCGAAGCCCAGCCAACTCTGGCGGTCGATCGTGTAAAGGGCCGTGCCCGAAACACCGGCATTCAGGTTGCCGGCCATGCGCCCGTCTATCGAGACCGGTAGGTTTATATAGATAAGGTTCGGCGCAGCTCCCTGCAACGGCCCATCGGCAGACTCTCCCGACGTAGCGGTGTCATTCCCCATAGTGTTCCCCGGGAATAACAACCAGCCGGCGAGCAGGCTGAGCATAGAATTTCGCAATCTGGCCACTGCTCCTATTCCTTCCTGTGCAGCCGGGCGCCCTGCAGTCCGGCGGCCTCGATTCCAATCAATCGCAACGGGATCGACACCGTCTGCCCAGGCAGAATGGCATCTCGGTTGAGCAGTCTGGCGATATCCAGGCCATCAAAAACGACGTGTCCGCGGTTACTTTCCATGCCGATTTCGTAGTCCGACAGCAAGGCGTATTGCCTGCCAGTATTGCGCAATTCCAGGGAAGCGCTGCCATCCACATACGGCGGGAAGAAGCCGACATCTGGATTTCCACCGGCCTCCACGTGCACCGGTAAGCGCCAGGAGGTCAACAGCTGAATTTCCGCCTCGCTCTCTGATCCGGCAATGGTGAGAGGAAGCTCATCAATCGCGAGATAATAAGACGCACTGCGCAGCAACTGCCTTTCGCCACGCCAGGTTACCGTCACCTGTCTCGTCTCCCCGGGTCGCAGCAGCAACTGCGGCGGCAATATTTCCAGCGGCATCTCTAGACTCCCACTCGCTGCGGAGTAGTGTGCGATGGAGAACTCCAGAGGCACTTCAACCGCCTTGGTTGAAGAGAGTGTCAGCACTGCGTGGGGAGATTCGTCGAGATTTAGTTGCAGTCGGGTCGGTGTCACGGACTGCGCCAGCGTTGTAGAAATGCTGGCCATCACGAGAATAGTGACAGCATAAAAAAAATTTCGAACAGGCATTATCATCTTTTGTTAAATATCAGTTCTGGGGTTCCCTGCACACCACCCACCTTGAATGTCCGCAAAGCTCCCGGCGTAATCAGCGTTCTGCCGGCGATATTCCCCAGGTCGAATCCACCGATTTCCTTCTGGCCAAACTTCATGCCCAGCATGTCGATATAGATGAATTCATTGCCGTAATTTCCAATGGATACGACCACACCGTCCCCTTCCGGGCGATGGCGGACGAGTTCCGGCTTGGACGCAAAGTCCTGAGAGGTCACATGAATCGACGCGCTGATCCGGAAAACGGTCTGGACGCCGGAGCGGCCCAGGCCGGAGAGGTCCACGGGCTGCTCGCTGGCAAACAGTGCGAAGGAGCGCGACTGCGACAGTGCACCGCCCACCCACTGGATGCGCACGGCCTGCGCCTTGCCCGCGGGCACGACGGCCTGGGGCGGGAAGATCACAAAATCGTCATCGGCGGGCGTGGTCACCTCGCTGCCGTCTTCATTGATACTGCGCTCAACGATTTCGAAGACAATCGGCAAGTCGACCTTGCGGGGATTCCGGAGGACCAGCGTTTTGCCGGTAATATCCGACGGCATTGTCAGCACATTTACCGTTGGATGGAGAGTAAACGACAGAGCGCTCTGAACAGACAGCGCGAGCAGCAGGAGACCGACCAACGGGCAGAACAGGTTTCGCAGCATGAAAGCGATCCTTATCTCGCAGTCGGGACACTGGACTGGCACCCAGTGCCCGCTGCAGGAAGTTAATTAAACATTATCTGCCCGGTCAGAACATCGGTATACAATCCGGCGACTGTCGCAGGCGCGATCAGGTTAATTCTCAAATTGCGGGGAGCATCCACGTTCGCCACCGGCACCGGCCACATGCCGATGACAGCCGGCGCGACGAGTTGCGTGGCGGGCAGCAGTCCCTGGACCGTTAACGTGTAGCCGACATTGGTGGGGCCGACTAGGAAGCCGCCACTGGCGGACGAAATGGTTACTGTCGCAGTGCCGGAATAGTTGCAATTGGCAACTAGCTGTTCGGCTTGCTGATTTGCCGTAGTGTCCATTTGCAGGTTGTTAAATGGTCCATCCAAAATCGCGTCAATATTGCATTCTTTGTCCAGTGTTCCGGACAGGGGTATATTCACGCTGGTCGCGGCATATGCGCTTCCGGCTGCGATAAATGCGACGGCAGCGCCGAGGGCGGGTAAATGTTTCATGAGTTAGTGTCTCCTTTACAAACATAACTCTCGGAGAGAAAGAAAAGATTGACTTGTAATCGATGCAAACCAGAAGGCGCAGTGACAGCGGAACAAATAGGTAATGTGCGCAAAAAAGCAAACACCGCCGATTACAGACTTCCGGTCATTTGTTTCCTTTTTTCGTCGATGCAATTTCATTTACCAACCCTGCACTGGTCACAAATCGATCATGACTGAGTGTATAGGGCCCAGATATTTTTTCGAGACTCTCGTCTGAATAAAGTCATTTACTTCTTTCTGAACTGGGTAATTTTTCTCAAGAATAAAATTTTATGACTAGGCCAGTGACAAAAAAATCGCGTAGAGTGATTGCCGTCAGAACAGCAATCACGCCACCGGCGCAAAAAAATGGATAGGTTTAAAGGAATGACAGGCTTGGCTGCGGCGGCAGGTCTATTGGCCTTTGTTGGCTACGGTGCCAGCAGTCCATCCAGAGAGGCAGGCGCACGCCCCTCTCTTGGCAAACTGGCAACTCAGCAATCAGCCCCCCACGCCGTCGGATTGCAGCGCGGCGCGTGTGCGGCCGGCCTGCCGGGGCTCATCACCCTCTTCCAGTTCCATCGACCTGGTCGGCAGGCCCTTGAATTCGCCGCTCTGCATAGAGGTGGCCATCGCCAGCATCTAGCCGTTGCTGGAAGCCAACAGGCCGGCAGCCACCGTGATCCGCACCTCCACATTACTGTCGGCAAGGTCGTTGTACTTCGCCCGCTTCAGCCAAAACAGCAAGCAGTCGAAGCCTCATCCAGCCGTTATCCGGTCTACTGAGGCCATAACATCTATGCTAAAAGCAATATCAAAGGCAAAGCCACAAACTAGGATTTTTCATCACTCAGGGCTTCGAAATTGTGGCACTAAGAAGTAAACACTACTGAAATAGCGCGATAATTTCCCTGTCACGCCGAAACGTAACTGTCTCGACATTGCAGGTAAACACATTAAGAAGGATTTACGATTGTCATGGGTTCCATCAGGCTGGAAGTGAACGGCCGCTCCGATGTCGGCCAGGTACGAGACGAAAATGAAGACAACATCCTCTGGCACAAAGATCCAAAATTTCCGTTTGCTTATCTCATCGTGGCGGACGGCATGGGCGGTTACAGTGGCGGAGCCATAGCAAGCCAGATCGCCGTGGACACCTTGCATGAATATCTGAATGCACTAGTCGACAAGACTTTTCTTTCCTGCTCTGAAAGGCAACGGCAACATATATTGCGGGCAGTACTCATCGATGCCATTGGCAGTGCAAATTGCCAGATTCTGGACACCAAAAATAACCAGCCGCAATTTTCTCAAATGGGCACCACGCTTGTAGCAGCGGCGGTATGGCAAGATTTTCTCATCGTCGCCCACATCGGCGATTCACGCGCCTATCTTTGGAATAACCATGGTCTACAACGCCTCACAAGTGACCATAGTGTGGTTCAGGAATTGATCGACTGCGGGCAGATCACACCAGAACAGGCGCAGGTCTCGCAGATTCGAAACCAGATCACTCGGGCTCTTGGTGTTTCACGAACAGTAGATCCCGTAGTCAGCAGTTGGTATTTGACCGATGACACAGTGCTGCTGCTGTGCAGTGACGGCCTGACAGATTATCTTGACGACAACACTATAGAACGGTTTCTCGCATCACGTGAATCCGCACGGAGCTGCGCTTACCGCCTGGTCGAGCACGCCAATTGTCTTGGTGGCCGAGACAATATCACCGCGGGCATACTGGAATTTTCCGCCAATGCGCAATTAGACTTAACAAATCCAGACCCCACATTCAAGCATCGGCCTCAATTGGACGATTTAATAGTGCGTACCCCTTAACACTGCCTTTCTCTGTATCTAGATCTACTAACGCAGCCGCAGAATGTCTCACGCAGTCGGTAGCGTGATGGCTCGAAAAGCTATTCAGTCCGATTGTCGTGGAATGAGCAACAGCCCGTCGACCTGTACAGGCGGCCGAGCCATTGTGTAGTCGGGCCCCATGGAAGCAGCCTCGCGTTGCTAGTCGAATCGGAGATTTTTTTCTAGAGTGTCGCGTATCAGGGCCGCGCCACGATGAGGCAAAGACTAAAAGCTACAATGCAAACGCGTTTTCCACTGTTGATTAGCTCATGGCAGAAAATTTCAGAATCGGTGGCGTGTCCATTATGCGCGGCGAGGCTCGACGTATCGATCTGCCCGTGGTGCGGCTCTATACCGATACGGAAATGGCCATCCCGGTTTACGTGCAGCGGGGCAAGAAGAGCGGTCCGACCATGTTCGTCTGTGCCGCGCTGCACGGCGACGAACTGAATGGCATCGAAATTATCAGCCGCCTGATCGGCAGTCGCTCGCTCAAGTCGCTGTGCGGCACGCTTATCGCGGTACCGGTGGTCAATGTCTACGGCGTGCTGCAGCATTCACGCTACCTGCCGGACAGACGCGACTTGAACCGCTCGTTTCCCGGCTCCGCCAAGGGCTCGCTGGCCGGGCGCATGGCGCACGTATTCCTCGACGAGATAGTATCCAAGTGCGATTACGGCATTGACCTGCATACCGGCGCCATTCATCGCAGCAACCTGCCGCAGATACGCGCCAATCTGGATGATGAGGTCACCCACGGCATGGCCAGTGCGTTCGGCGTGCCGGTACTGCTGAACGCCACGCTGCGTGATGGATCCCTGCGCCAGGCGGCGGCGGACCTGGGCGTGCGCATCCTCCTCTATGAGGCCGGCGAGGCCCTGCGCTTCGACGAACTGTGTATCAGAGCCGGCGTCAAAGGTATCGTCAATGTGCTGCGCCACCTGCAGATGTTGCCAAAGGGGCGCAGACAGCACAGCATCGAGCCCTTCGTGGCCCGGCGCAGCGGCTGGCTGCGCGCCAGTGACAGCGGCATCGTGAATCACAAGAAGGGCCTGGGCGACCACGTGCGCAAAGGCGAGGTGCTGGCCACCATCGCGGATCCCTACGGCCACCAGCTGGACCGGGTGCTCTGCAATGCGGACGGGATTATTATCGGCAAGCAGAATATTCCGCTGGTACAAGAGGGCGAGGCCATGTACCACATCGCCTATTTCCACGAGCCACACGAAGTGGCGGAAAATCTCGAGCTGCTGCAGGACAGCCTGCTGCCGGATGAAAATTTCTAGTGAAGAATTGCGCGGGCACGCGTTAGGCGCCCGCGCAAATGGGATGGGCTACTGCGACTGGAGCAGTTCCAGCACCTCCTTGCTCGGGTAGCCCTGCACTTCGACCCCGGCGCTCTCCTCGAAAGCCCGGATCGCCTTGCGCGTACCGGAGCCGGCTTTGCCGTCGATTTCGCCTTTGTAGAAGCCTTTTTCCTGCAGCAGTTTTTGCAGCTCTTCCACCTGCGCGCTGTCAATCGGCGTAAAGGGACGCTTCCAGTCTTTCACCAGTCCCGGCGCACCGCCGATCTGGTCGCCGAGCAGGCCTATGGCCGTGGCATAGCGGTCGGAATTGTTGTAGCGCTTGATCACGAAAAAGTTTTTCATCATCAGGAAGGCGGGGCCATTGCGTCCGTCCGGCAGTTTCAGTTCCGCCTTGGCATTTCGGTCCGGGAACGGCTCACCATTGGCGCGCTTCACACCGAGCTTCTCCCACTCGGCAATCGTTAGGGTGCCCGCGGGCAGTTTGCGCTCGGGAATGGTGACCTCGAAGCCCCAGGGCTCGCCCTTGCGCCAGCCGTTGCTGGCCAATAGGTTGGCGGCAGTTGCCAGCGCGTCGGGGACCGAATTCCAGATATCGCGCTTGCCGTCGCCGTCGATATCTACCGCATAGGCCTGGTAACTGGTGGGGATAAACTGCGTGTGACCCATGGCTCCGGCCCAGGAACCCGTCAGATGGCTCTCGTCGATATCGCCACTCTGCAGAATCTTCAGTGCGGCCAGCAGTTGCTGGCGGCCGAACTTCTTGCGCTGCGGGTCGGCGTAGGCCAGCGTCGCCAGCGAGCGGATAACATTGCGCATGACCTCCTCGTTCTCGAGGATGCCGCCGAAACTGGATTCCACCGACCAGATTGCCAGCAGGTAATTCGGATCGACGCCGAAGCGCTGCTCAATTTTCTCCAGCCATGGCTGCAGCTTTTGCTTCTCTTTCTTGCCTTTCTCGACTGCGCGCTTCTGCACGCGATTGTCGAAATACTGCCAGACCGGCGCCTTGAACTCCGGCTGGTAGGCGGCCTTGTCCAGAACCCACTGGTCCGGAGAGGTAATGCCTTCAAAGGCGCGATCGTAAACCTCGCCGGAGATGCCGTTCTTGATGGCCGTGCTGCGGAAATCCTTCACCCACTTTTGAAAGCTGGGATCGGGCGCCTGCTGCGCCGAGACAGCGCTCGTAAATAACAGAATGGCGAGCAGCGTGGTAAGGCGAACCAGTTTGGATAGTGGATGTGGGCTGGGCATAGTGGTTCCTTCAACGCGCAACAGATTGCTCGCTCAAGGGTAGAACGGGATAGTGCCAACCGAAAGGCGGATTCTGCCGCCTGTGACGGCGATCAAAATGCCTCAGGGAATTACGTAGAAAAGTACGGCAAAGAAATGCAGCACGCCCCCGGCCAGTACGAACAGGTGCCAGATCGCGTGGTGGAATCGCAGGCTGCGCCAGAGGTAGAAGCCGATGCCGCCGGTGTAACAGAGGCCGCCCAGCACCAGCAGCCACAGACCGCCGGGTTCAAGGCTGTTTATCAGCGGCTTGATAGCGGCGATGACCACCCAGCCCATCAGCGCGCTCAGGGTGATCGACAGGGCGCGAATTCTCTTCAGCGGCGTGAACTGGATGATAAGCCCGGCCAGGGCCAGGCCCCAGATGATGCCGAACAGCCACCAGCCCCAGGACCCCAGGTAGGTATCGGCCCCCCGCAGGGTCACCAGGGTAAACGGTGTGTAAGTGCCCGCTATCAGCAGGAAGATGGCCGAATGGTCGAGGGTGCGCAGTATCTCCTTGGCGCGGATATGACTGATGGCGTGATACAGGGTCGAGGCGCCGAAACACAGAATCAGCGTGGCGGCGTAGACACTGGAGCTGACGATATGCCAAGCGTCGCCGCGCAGCGCGGCGAAAGCGCAGAGCACGCCGAGACCGGCGATGGCCAGCACAGCACCCACGCCGTGGGTAATGCTGTTCGCGACTTCTTCCGCGAAGCTGTAGCGGTGGGCAATGGAGGAAGACATGGGGCACCCCGGTCAGACAGTTCGGCGTTAAGTCTGGCACACATTTGTGACCAGATGCTTAAACTTGGTTCAATCATCGGCAGCCTGGCCGCGGAAAGCAAGGCCAGATCCGGACCGGGGGTTCACAGTGCAACCGGGATACACCCGGTCGCACGCTAGATGCTGGGGTTGTGAATACCCATCTCGCACAGGGCGGAGGACTCGCGCACTATGGTCTCGTTGCGGTCCGGGCCGGTGGAGATGATGTCGATCGGCGCGCCCACCAGCTCCTCGATGCGGGCGATATAGGCGCGGGCATTGGCCGGCAATTCCGCCTCGCGGCGCACGCCAAAGGTGGTGTCGCTCCAGCCGGGCATGGTTTCGTAGACGGGTTTAACGCCTTCCCAGCCGGCGGCGTCGAAGGGCACCGGAATTTCCTGACCTTCGCTGTTGCGGTAGCCGACGCAGATCTTCACCTCGGCGAGACCATCCAGCACATCCAGCTTGGTCAGACACAGGCCGGAGATGCTGTTGATGCGAATCGCGTGGCGTACGGCGACGGCGTCGAACCAGCCGGTGCGGCGCGCCCGGCCGGTGGTGGCGCCGAACTCGTGTCCCTTCTCGCCGAGGTGGCGGCCGACATCGCACTCCAGTTCGGTCGGGAAAGGGCCACCGCCGACTCGCGTCGTATAGGCCTTGGTGATGCCCAGCACGTAATCCAGGTACAGCGGACCGAAGCCGGAACCGGTGGCGGTGCCGCCGGCCGTGGTGTTGGAGGAGGTCACGAACGGATAGGTGCCGTGGTCGATATCCAGCAGCGAGCCCTGGGCTCCTTCAAACAGAATGTGCTCGCCCTTCTCGCGCGCGCAGTGCAGGTGGTCCGCCACGTCGGTGATCATCGGCACCAGCTGATCGCGCCAGATTTCCGCCTGCTCGAGAATTTCCTCGTAGCTGACCGGTTCCACCTTGTAGTACTGGGTCAGGGCGAAGTTGTGGTATTCGAGCAGTTCCTTGAGCTGGGTGCAGAAGCTGTCCCAGTTACACAGGTCGCCGAGGCGCAGGCCGCGACGCGCGACCTTGTCTTCGTAAGCCGGGCCGATACCGCGGCCGGTGGTACCGATCGCCTTGTCGCCGCGCGCCCTCTCGCGCGCCTGGTCCAGCGCCACGTGCACCGGCAGGATCAGTGGGCAGGCCGGGGACAGGCGCAGGCGCTCGCGCACCGGCACATTCTTCGCTTCCAGTTCGGCCATTTCCTTCAGCAGTGCTTCCGGCGACAGCACGACGCCATTGCCGATCAGGCAGGTCACGCTGGGGCGCAGAATGCCGGAGGGGATCAGGTGCAACACGGTTTTCTCACCGTCGATTACCAGCGTGTGACCGGCGTTGTGGCCGCCCTGGAAGCGCACCACCAGCGATACCTTTTCCGTCAGCAGGTCGACGATCTTGCCCTTGCCTTCATCGCCCCACTGGGTACCCAGCACTACTACGTTTTTGCCCATTTGCGTAAATCTCTGACTCAAGTTTTTCCCCGTAGGAGCGGCCGGAGGTCGCGAAGCAGCGCAGGCCTCGCGGTGTTCCGATCGCGGCCTCCGGCCGCTCCTACAAGCAGATTAATCTTAGCTTTCGCGGAGGTGCGCCGAGCGCACCGTCGCTTTTGGGCGAATCAGCCGCGCGGCCTCACCACCCAGTTGTTACCCTCACCGAGGACCAGTTCCCGGTCACAGCGGGACTGTACCTCACCCTCGGCCCCGTCTGGCAGCGCGTATATAACCACCTCGCCGGTGCGGCGCAATGCCTCCACCGCCCGCCACAGGGACTCCCCGTCCGCGCCGTCTTGCAGTGGCGCGAGTATGGCGCCCTCCGGCGGCGGCGCGGCGCGCCCGAGCGTATTCAGGGATACCAGGTCGCTACTGAAGCCGGTGGCGGGGCGGTCGCGACCGAACGCGGCGCCGATGCCGTTGTAGCGCCCGCCATTGGCGAGCGCCTGGCCATGGCCCGGCGTATAGGCGGCGAATACCAGCCCCGTCTCATAGTCGTAGCCGCGCACTTCGCTCAGGTCGAAGAACAGCTCCACCGCCGGATAGCGCTGCGCCAGGGCTTCCGCCACCCGCTGTAGATCGGCTAGGGCGGCCTCCAGTTCCGCCGGCGCACCCGCCAGCAGATCGCGCGCGCGCGCCAGGCAGTCGCGCCCGCCGGCCAGGCGCGGCAGCGCCCGCAGCCACGCGGCCACCTGTGGTTCGGACACATTGTCGGCAACCCAGCGCTGCACGTCCGCGCTGGCCTTGCTCTGCAGCAGCGCAAACAGCTCGCTGCGCTGCTCAACGTCGAGCCCCGCCGCGCTGGCGAGGCTGCGGTAGATGGCCACATGGCCCAGATCGAGGTGAATCTTGTCGATACCGGCGATCTGCAGGCTCTCGAGCATCAGCGAGATGACTTCAATGTCGGCCTGCAGGCTCTCGACACCGTAGAGTTCGGCACCTATCTGTATCGGCGCACGCGAGCCCATCGCCGTGCGCGGGCGGGTGTGCAGTACATGGCCCGCATAGCAGAGACGGTTGGCGCCGGCGCGGGGGAAACTGTGGGCATCGATGCGCGCGGCCTGGGGCGTAATATCGGCGCGAATGCCGAGGGTTCGGCCGGAGAGCTGATCGGTAACTTTGAATGTGCTGAGATCGAGGTCCCGCCCCATGCCGATCAGCAGGGATTCGGTGAACTCCAGCATCGGCGGTATCACCAGTTCGTAGCCCCAGCTGTGGTAGAGGTCCAGCAGGCGGCGGCGCAGGGTTTCTATCTGCATGGCGTCCGCGGGCAGGATTTCCGCGATGCCATCCGGCAGCATCCAGCGATCGGCTTGGGTCATGGTGATGTGTGTGTTGTCAACAGTGGCGGGAGCGCCCTTCACAAAACGGCAGGGCCGGAGGCGCCGCGAATACGTGCAGCGGCCGGATATGCCGTTTTGTACAGCCGCAGGCTGCCCGCAGGGTGAGGGCCATGGATGGCCCGAATAACTAAAAAAACCGGGCACGGCCCGGTTTGCGTGATTTTACCACCAAGTGTTGGCGGGAAGGTAGGGCTTTGCGCGGGATTAACGTAGTTTTGCCGCCGGCAAGGGCGGCCCCAGAGCCCGCCCTTGCCCCCTTCCTGTTTAGTAGAGGCAGATTCCTTACTTGCCTTCCGAATCCTTCAGATAGCGGAAGAACTCGCTGTCCGGCTCGATCAGCAGCATGTCCGCGCGGTCGTTGAACGACTCCCGGTAAGCCTTGAGACTGCGGGTGAAGCGGTAGAACTCCGGATCCTTGTTGAAGGCTGCGGCGTAGATCGCCGCGGCGTCGGCGTCGCCGGCACCTCGCAACTGCTCAGACTCGCGATAGGCCTCAGACTCTATCTCCACCACCTGGCGGTCGGCGTTGGCGCGAATGCGTTCACTGGCCTCCGCGCCTCGGGCGCGGTGGTCGCGCGCCTCCAGTTCGCGGCCGGCGCGCATGCGCTGGAACACGGATTCGGATACTTCCGGCGGCAGGTCGATGCGCTTCACACGCACATCGATGACTTCGACGCCGAGGTTCGTTTGCGCCACCTGGTTGAGGTTCTTGGTGATCTCGGCCATCAGCTCGTCGCGCTGGCCGCTCACCACTTCGTGCAGGTCCCGCACACCGAACTGGTTGCGCAGGCGGTCGTTGATCTGCTCTGACAGCAGCCGCACCGCATTGCGCTCGTCGCCGCGGGTGGCGACATAAAAGCGGCTCACGTCGAAGATGCGGAACTTCGCGTAGGAGTCCACCATCATGAACTTGTTTTCCGCATTCAGCATCCGCACCGGGCTCGAGTCCACCGTCTGGATGCGGGCGTCGAACTTGCGCAGTTCGTGCACCAGCGGAATCTTGAAGTAGAGCCCCGGCTCATAGTCGGCGCGGATCATGCGGCCGAACTTGAGCAGTACCGCCTTCTCCGTCTCCTTGACCACGAAGGCGCTGGAGGAAATGGCCAGTATCGCGAGCAGCAGGGCGGCGATAATTACCAGTGTTCTGTTATTCATTGCGTCACCCCCTTAGCGTACATTCTGGCTGCGGCGGCTGTTGGCAGCCTCGGTCCGCAAGCGCTCGACGATGCGCTGGTAGACCTCATCCACCACGTTTGGCGACACATCTTTGCGCTGCACCGCCTGGGCGTTGCTGTCCCGGGCCAGCTTGTCCAGCGGCAGGTACATCATGTTGCTGCCGCCCTCGACATCCACCATTACCTTGGTAGTGTTGCTCATGACCTCCTGCACGGTATCCAGATAGAGGCGCTCCCGGGTAACCGCGGGGGCCTGCTGGTATTCGGCCAGCAGCTTCTCGAAGCGCACCGTCTCACCGCGGGCCAGCTCTACCACCCGGGTCTTGTAGGCCTCGGCCTCCTCGAGAATACGCTGGGCCTGACCGCGCGCGACAGGTATGACCTGGTTGGCGTAGGCCTGGGCCTCGTTCTGCAGACGCACCTCGTCCTCGCGTGCCTTGGTGACGTCGTCAAAGGCGTCCTGAACTTCCCGTGGCGCCTTGGCATCGGTCAGGTTGACCACGTCGATGCGAATACCGGTCTGATACAGATCCAGGTACTGCTGCAGGCGCTGCTGGGTATCCGTCGATACCTGGGTCCGGTTCTGCGAAATGACACCGTTCAGCGTCAGCGATCCGACCACGTGGCGCAGCGCGCTGTCGGTGGCCTCCTGCAGGCTCTTCAGCGGGTCACGTACCCGCAGCACATAGGATTCTGCATCATCGATATGCCACTGCACGGTCAGCACCACCTCGACGATATTGGCGTCTTCGGTGAGCATCTGCCCGGTGGTGCGCTCTGTCCGCACCTCGGTCATGTTGACCTTGGTGACCGTATCGATCAGCGGCGGATTCCAGTGCAGGCCCGCAGTCTCGGTGGAATGGTATTTGCCCAGGCGCAGCACCACGGCGGATTCGTTGGCGTTGACCTGGTAGAAGCCCCACAGGCCGTAGAGAACCGCCACCACAATCAACACCAGTGACCAGGGGAAGCCGCCAGAGCCGCCGGCGGCGCCAGTTGAGGGGCCGCCGCCGAACAAGCCGTTCAATTTCTGCTGCAGCTTGCGCAGCAATTCGTCCAGATCAGGCGGGCCGTCGTTGCGCTTGCCGCCTCCCCCCCAGGGATCTTTGTTGTTACCACCCGGCTCGTTCCAGGCCATCGAAATACTCCAACTCTAATCGTTAAGCTTTTGGTACCGGCGGATTCTAGCATTCTTCGCCGGCGAAATATTGCCGCCAGGACCCGCGAAGGGGTAACTTCGCCGCGACGATCGCGCGCAAACGCGCCAGTGCGGCCGTTATTCCTCCTCGAGCCCCCGGCCCTGCACGGCTTCGACCAATGGCTGCCACGCCGGTGCGCTGCCGCTGTTGACGAATGGCGCCAGCAGGCGCTGAAAATCACTGCGCGGCAGCAGCAGTTGCAGCTCGCAGTCGCCGTTGTCGCGGTATTGCTCGCCCTGCACCGCATTGATTTCGTAAAGCTGCGCGCGCAGCCGCGACTGCTGTGGCGTTGTCACCAGCAGGCCGCGCACCATCTGTTCGCCCAGGCGCTCGGCGATCGCCTCGATCAGCAGGTCACTGCCGGCGCCGGTTACCGCGGAGAGCCATACTGCGCGCGGCACGCCCTGATCGTCCCGCTCGATGCGCGGCTCGCAGTCCTGTAACAGGTCGATCTTGTTGTACACGATCAGCTGCGGCAGCTCCGCCGCATCGATTTCCTCGAGTACATTCTGCACCTCTTCCATCAGATGCAGCCGGTCCTCGGCCGCCGCATCCACCACGTGCAGTAACAGCGTGGCGCTGGCCGCCTCTTCCAGGGTGGCGCGGAAAGCCTCTACCAGTTTGTGCGGCAGATGCGACACGAAGCCCACGGTATCCGCCAGCACCATCGCGCCCACATTGGGCAGCTCCACACGGCGCATGGTCGGATCCAGGGTCGCGAACAGCTGGTCGCGCACATAGACATCAGCGTCGGTGAGGCGATTGAACAGGGTCGATTTGCCGGCGTTGGTGTAACCCACCAGCGAGACAGTGGCGACCTCGGCGCGGGCGCGCGCGCGGCGGCCCTGCTCGCGCTGGCGGCGCACCTTGTCGAGCTTTTTCTCGATGGAATCGATGCGCGCGCGCAGCAGGCGACGGTCGGTCTCCAGCTGCGTCTCACCGGGACCGCGCAGACCGATGCCGCCCTTCTGACGCTCCAAGTGGGTCCAGCCGCGCACCAGCCGCGTGGCCATATGGCGCAACTGCGCCAGCTCCACCTGTAGCTTGCCCTCGTGGGTGCGCGCGCGCTGGGCGAAGATATCGAGGATCAGTCCCGTGCGGTCCAGCACCCGGCACTTCAGTTCGCGCTCGATATTGCGCTCCTGGCTGGGCGACAGGGTGTGATCAAAGAGCACCAGCTCGGCGCCGTTATCGTTCACCGCCTGGCGGATCTCTTCCAGCTTGCCGCGGCCGACAAAGGTTTTGGGGTCCGGCGTGGCGCGCTGGCCGAAGATGAAAGTCACCGGGTCTGCACCGGCGGAGAGCGCCAGCTCTTCAAATTCACGCGGGTCGTCGGGACTGTCTATCGCGGACAGCTCAAGGTGTACCAGCACCGCCAGTTCACCGGATTCCGGTCGTTCGAAAAACAATGGGAAATCTCTGTTGCGGGACCGAGCTTTCGCCCGGAACCCTGATTGAAGCCGCAGTACACGACCACAAATTCCAGGGCGTCAAACTGCAGGCGCCCCGGCGAGCCGAGGCGCAGATCAAACCTTGTATAAGGGCGGTTTAACCGAAGGTTTGTTCACCACCTTCACCAGCGCCCTCGCCCCCCTGCTGCGCCGCCGGGTTCAGCAGCGGTACGCGCACCGCGCGGGACGGAACAACGGTAGAGATGGCGTGTTTGTACACCATTTGGCTGACAGTATTTTTCAGCAGCACTACAAACTGATCGAAAGATTCTATTTGTCCCTGAAGCTTGATGCCGTTAACCAGGTAAATGGAAACTGGGATACGTTCTTTGCGCAATACGTTGAGGTAAGGGTCTTGTAAGCTGTGCCCTTTTGACATCTTTTTTCTCCTTGTCAAAAGCTGGAAGCGAATGCAGGCCGCAATCGCGCCCACGAAACCCGTGGACTAAGAGACGACTGAGGTTGAATACGCGTATAAAAAAGAGCCGGTAATGGCCGGACTCTGTGAATAAACTGACTGAGCGGGCTTGCCCAACCACGTTATGGATGCTCAGGCGAGAAATTTCAAGGCCTCCGCCAAGATTTCGTCATTTTTGCGCACTCGACCATCGATGTCCTGTGCGTAAATCCCCGCCAGATCCGGCCAGCGCCGCAACCAGGTCAGCTGGCGTTTCGCCAGCTGGCGCGTGGCGGCGATGCCCGCCTCGACCATCTCGTCATAGGTCAGGCGGCCCTCCAGGTATTGCCAGACCTGGCGGTAGCCCACCGCGCGGATCGCCGGCAGGTCCTCGTGCAGGTCGCCGCGCGCCCGCAGCGCCCTGACCTCGTCGACAAAACCCGACTCCAGCATGCGCCGGAAACGGATGGCGATCCGCTCGTGCAGCAGCGCCCGGTCCCGCGGCAACAGCGCCAGCTGGCGCAGGTCGTAGTGCTCGACCAGCGAATCCCGCGCCTGTTCGCGGCGCAGTTGCGACAGCGGCCTGCCGGTCAGCCGATAGACCTCCAGTCCGCGCTCGATTCGCACCGAGTGATTGGGGTGCAATTCGGAGGCCAACTCCGGATCCACCTGGGCCAGCTCGGCGTGCAGCGCGGGCCAGCCCTCGCGCTCGGCGCGGGTCTCGATCTCCGCGCGGATGGCCGGATCCGCCTCCGGCAACTGCGCCATACCTTCCAGTAGAGCGCGAAAATACAGCATGGTTCCGCCGACCAGCAGCGGGATTTTGCCGGCGGCGACAATCTCGGCCATGGCCTTCAGTGCGTCTTCGCGGAAGCGGCCGGCGGAGTAGGATTCCGCCGGGTCGCAGATATCGATCAACCGGTGCGGATAGCGGACCAGCTCCTGCGGCGATGGCTTGGCGGAGCCGATATCCAGGCCGCGGTAGACCAGCGCCGAGTCGACACTAACCAGCTCCACCGGCAGGCGATCGGCCAGCGCCATCGCCAGGTCCGTCTTGCCAGAGGCGGTGGGACCCATCAGGAAAATGGCCTTTGGCAATGCGGAATGCGGAATGCGGAATGCGGAGCCCTCTTCCTCATCACCATTCCGCATTCCGCATTGATCATTCCGCATTGATCACTGCCCCCGCATAAACCACTTATCCATATCGGCCAGTTTCACCTGGGTCCAGGTCGGGCGGCCGTGGTTGCACTGGCCGCTGCGCTCGGTGCGCTCCATATCCCGCAGCAGCGCATTCATCTCCGGCACCGTCAGGCGTCGGTTGGCGCGCACCGAGCCGTGACAGGCCATGGTGCCCAGTGTCTCATTGATGCGCTCGGCGATGCGGTCACTGCCGCCCTGGGCCAAGAGGTCGGCGAGGACATCCCGCACCAGCTGTTCCACCTCGGCGCCGTGCAGCATGGTCGGCACCTGCCGCACCAGTAAGGTCTCCGGTCCGGCGCGCTGCAACACGAAGCCGAGCGCAGTGAATACCTCGCTACGCTCCTCGAAACAGTCCGCCTCGCGCTGACTCACGGCCAGGCTCACCGGCACCAGCAGCGGCTGCGCCTGGATGCCGCCGGCAGCGTGGGCCGCTTTCATCTGTTCGTAGACGATGCGCTCGTGCGCCGCGTGCATATCCACCACAACCAGGCCCTGCGCGTTCTGCGCCAGAATATAAATGCCGTGCAGTTGCGCCAGGGCGAAACCGAGCGGCGGGCCGTGGTCCGCGTCTGGCGAGCACTGCTCGCTGCGAATACCTGGAGCGGCCGGTCGGCCGGACTGGTCGTCGCCCCAGGTACGGCCGCCTGGCAGGGGTTGCGCCTCGGCGATACCCGGCTGCACCTGATACGGCTGGTGCAGGGCGCCGTAGGCGCTCATCTGCTGCTGCAGACTGTCCGGCGACGGCCGCGCTGTCAGCGGCATCGTCTGCTGGCCGGCAAATTCACCGGCGGCCACTCCACTGACGGCCTCGGATTGCGGCCGCTCGCTTACCTCCCACTGCCCGGGCCGCAACTCTTTATCCCCGGGGCGCACAGCGGCCAGCGCCCGGTGCAGGCTGCCGAACAGGAAATCGTGCACCAGGCGACTATCGCGGAAGCGCACCTCGTGCTTGGTCGGGTGCACGTTCACATCCACCGACGCCGGATCCAGTTCCAGGTAGAGCACGAAGGCCGGGTGGCGGCCGTGATAGAGCACGTCGGCGAAGGCGCGGCGCACCGCGTGGCTCACCACCTTGTCGCGGATGGCGCGGCCGTTGACATAGAAAAACTGCAGGTCCGCCTGGGAGCGGGAGAAGGCCGGCTCGGCGACCCAGCCCCACAGGCGCAGGCCGCTGCGCTCCACATCGATATGCAGCGCGTTCTGCATGAAGGCCGGGCCGCACACCTGGGCCACGCGGCGCTCCATCTCCACCCGGCCGCTGCCGGCGCGCAGGTTGTGCACGCCCTTGCCATTGTGGCGCAGGCTGATGGACACGTCGAAGCGGGACAGCGCCAGGCGTTTGATGGTCTCGTCGACGCGGTTGAATTCGGTCTTCTCGGCGCGCAGGAACTTGCGCCGCGCCGGCGTGTTGAAGAACAGGTCGCGCACATCCACGGTGGTGCCGCGCGGGTGCGCCGCCGGCACCAGCTGCGCCTGCATGTCCCGCCCCTCGGCACTCACCTGCCAGCCCTTGCCGCTGTCGTCGCGACTGCTGGTCAGGGCCAGGCGCGCCACCGAGGAAATACTCGCCAGCGCCTCGCCGCGGAACCCCAGAGTGGCGACGGCCTCCAGGTCTTCCAGGACGTGAATCTTGGAGGTGGCGTGGCGGGCCAGTGCCAGCGGCAGATCCTCTCTGTCGATGCCCTTGCCGTTGTCCCGCACCTTGATGCGCTTGATGCCGCCGCTATCGATCTCCACATCGAGGCGTGTCGCGCCGGCGTCGAGGCTGTTCTCCAGTAACTCCTTGATCACCGAGGCCGGCCGCTCCACCACCTCGCCGGCGGCGATCTGGTTGGCGAGGCGGGGGGACAACTGCAGGATTCTATCGGACATATCAAAATTCTCTGTAGGAGCGGCGGGGCGGCCATCCGCCCATGGCCGCGATCGGACTTTCCGGCTGTCCCGGACATCGATCGCGGCCATGGGCCGCTCCTACAACTCCATTGTTCAGCCAGAGGGGATGGTCAGCGTCTGCCCCACGCGGATCACCGAGGTGTCGATGCCATTGATCTTCTTCAGGTCGTTGACCGACACATTGTACCGCGCGGCGATGCCCGACAGGGTGTCGCCGCTGGCGATGGTGTGGCGGCGGTCGACCCGATCGGAGTTGGCGGCCAGCCAGCTGCCGGCCGGCGGCCGGCTGGTGAAGTGCGCCACTATACCGTCGCTGAGTTTCTGCGCCAGTCTGCGCTGGAACGCCGGATCGCGCAGTTGCCGCGCCTCCTGCGGGTTGGTGATAAAACCGGTTTCCACCAGGATCGACGGCACGTCCGGCGAGCGCAACACGGCGAAGTTGGCCTGTTCCACGCGCTTCTTGTGCAGGTGGGTAATACTGCCCAGCTGCGACAGCACGCTGGCGCCGATATCCAGGCTGGCATTCATGGTCGCTGTCATCGACAGGTCCAGCAGCACTCCGGCCAGCGTGTCGTCCTTGTCGCCGAGATTCAGGCTGCCGGCGCCGCCGATCAGGTCGGACTCGTTTTCGCGCTGGGCCAGGAAACGCGCCGTCTCACTGGTCGCGCCGCGGGTGGAAACCGCGTAGACCCCGGCACCGCGGGCATCCTTGCGGGTAAAGGCGTCCGCGTGGATAGAAACGAACAGGTCGGCGCGCATCTGGCGGCCCCTGTTCACCCGCTCGCGGTGCGCGACATAGTAGTCGCCGCTGCGCACCAGCTGCGCCTTGAAGCCGCGCCTGCCGTCGATCGCCTTGTGCAACTGACGGGCTATCGCCAGCACCACATCCTTTTCGCGCAGGCCGCCGGGACCCAGCGCACCGGGATCTTCGCCGCCGTGACCCGCGTCGATGGCAATGACGATATCCCGCTCGCGACTGACCTGCTGCAGTGTCTTCTCCTCGTTCTCGACCTCGTCATAGAGGTCGATCACCAGGCGGTCGGGCAGATCCCCGTGGCGGCGCAGGGCGAAGCTGCGCGGCCGGGTCTGCTGCTTCAGGTCCAGCACCACCCGCAGGTCTTTCTTGTCCTGGCGGCCGTGGCGCACCCGCTCTATCGGGGTATTTTCCAGCTCGAGGGCGTCCAGTTGCGCGGCCAGGGTCGTGTCGGCCACATCCACCACCACCCGGTGCGGGCCATTCAGGGTGAACAGCTTGTGCTCCGTCGGTCCGCTGAGATCGAACACCAGGCGCGTATGGTCCGGCGCGCGCCACAGGCGCACGCCTTCAACTTCCACCGCACTGACCGGCAGAGCCAGCATTAACATGGCCACCAGGCCGAGAATTCGCTGCCGCACTGAGTTCATTGTTCTTCTGCCCTGTCGCTTATTTTTTGCTGCCTTTCCCTGCACCGAAAATCTGGCTTTTCAGATTATTGACCCGGCAACCAAACAGATTGACGGGTCAGTGCGGCGCAGGGATGTGCCGCCGCTGGCTGCAGGCCGGCGCGAGTCGGCGAAATATCCGCAGATTCACATATCTGCGCCAGTATTTCGCGGGCGACAATGAAATAGATGGGGATTCATCTATTTCATTGTCAGGTTAATAGGGTTCGTACCGCGCTCAACACGGCGTCGCCCGCCGGTGAGTGCGCCACCGCGTGTAGCTGCCGGCCGCTATCGAGCACCGCCAGCTCGAATTCGAGATCCGGCTCCGGCAGGACACCCGCGCCGCGCTCCGGCCACTCCACCAGGCTCAGGCTCTGCAGGGCGAAATAATCCCGCACCCCCATAAACTCCAGCTCTTCGGCATCCCCCAACCGATAGAGGTCGAAATGGAAGACGCGCTGCGGGCCCCCATCGGCGCGGGGAAAGTCGTAGGGCTCCACCAGCGTATAAGTGGGGCTCTTCACCGCACCCCGATGGCCAAACGCGCGCAGCACGCCTCTGCAGAAGGTGGTCTTGCCGGCGCCCAGCTGGCCGTGCAGGAACAGCGTCAAACCGCCCTGCAGGCCGGTTGCCAGGCAGGCGCGGCCCAGTGTCTCACCGGCGGCGACGGTGGCGCCCTCGTCGGCCAGGGTTAACGTCAATTCACTTTCCATCAGTCCACCAGCCGGCGAATCCAGGGCAGCAGATCCGTGGCCAGCAGCCCCCGCTGACCGTCCGCCGCGGCGCGGTTGCCGGCCTCACCGTGCAACCAGACTGCCAGACGCCCCGCCTCCAGCGGCGACATATGCTGCCCGAGCAGCGCGGCAATCAAGCCAGTGAGCAGGTCGCCCATGCCGCCGGAGGCCATGCCCGGGTTGCCGCTGTTGATCAGGTCCACGCCGCGATCGTGCGCAATCAGGGTACCGGCCCCCTTTAATACCACCACGCCACTGAATTGTTGCTGAATCGCGACGGCCGCCGCGCGCGGATCGGCGAGCACCTCGGCGCTATCGCAGCCCAGCAGCCGCGCAGCCTCGCCGACATGGGGCGTCAGCACCCAGTCGTCGCGCCTGAGACCGGCGAGCACGCGGCCGCCGGCGAGAATATTCAGCGCGTCCGCGTCCAGCACCAGCGGCACCTCGGCGCGACCGGCGCGGGCGAGCAGCTGCTCGCCCCAGGGCGCGCGCCCGAGCCCCGGCCCCACCGCGATCACATCGGGCCCCTCCAGCAGCGGTTCCAGTTCCTGCCCCGAGATCACCGGATGCGCCATGACCTCCGGGCAGCGGGTCAGCGCCGCCACCAGATGTTGCGGGCGCGTCGCCAGGGAGATCAGCCCGGCACCGGCGCGCGCCGCGGATTGCGCGGCCATCAGCGCGGCGCCACCGTAGCCGCTGTCGCCACCGACGATCAGCACGTGCCCGAACTGGTTCTTGAAGCTATCCGCCGCGCGCGGGGCCAGGCGCTTCACACTGGCGCCGTCGTAGCGCTGCGCCAGCGGTTCGACCTCCGAGAAAACCTGCTCCGGGGCGCCGAGGCTTTCGTACACCACCTCGCCGCAGAGTGCCGCGCCGCGCCCGCAGTAGAGCCCCAGCTTGCGGCCGATAAAGGTCACGGTGACATCGGCGCGCACCGCCCCCGCCATCGAAACCGGGGCACTGCCGGTATCGGCGTCCAGTCCGGACGGCACATCCACCGCCAGCACAGCGCCCATGCTCTTGTTGATACGCTCGACCGCGTGGGCGACCGGCTCGCGCAGCTCACCGGCAAAGCCGGTGCCGAGCAGCGCGTCGACGACCACGGTGTGGCCGTCAGCGCTGTCCAGCTCCGTCAGCGACGTGACGATATGCACGCCCTCGCGACGCGCATAGTCGCAGGCCTCCAGCGCATCGCCCCTGAGCTGGGCGGGATCGACGCAGGCGTAGACAGTCACCGGAATCTGTTTCTGCGCCGCCAGCGCCGCGATCACATAGCCGTCGCCGCCGTTGTTGCCGCCGCCGCAGAACACCTGGATGCGCCGGGCCTCGGGCCAGCGCTGCTGCAACCGGGTGAATGCGGCGCGTCCGGCGCGCTTCATCAGCGTGATGGATGGGATCTCCAGCGCGGCGATGGTGCGGCGGTCGAGTTCACGCACCGACTCGGCACTGTACAGGGGTTGAGGCGTATCCATTCGGCTCCCGCGATGAGGTCAAGGATTAGTGGTCAAAAATTAATCTGTGGCAGAATAGGCGGCTGAACCGCTGTCGCCTACGAGCATGTGACAGCAAAGTATACCGCCCCGGACGCGCATTTTGCTTGCACCGGGCAAAGAGCCATCGCCTTCCATGACCGAAATCCTGCTCGCCGAGCTGGCGGACCAGATCAAGATCTGGGGCCGCGAGCTGGGCTTCCAACAGATTGGTATCGCCGACTGCCAGCTGCAGGAGCACGGCGAGCGCCTGCGCGCCTGGCTGGACGCCGGCTACCACGGTGACATGGAGTGGATGGGGGCCCACGGCGAGAAGCGCTGGCGCCCCGAACTGCTGCAGCCGGGCACGCTGCGCGTGATCAGCGCGCGCCTCGACTACCTGCCGCCCGACACCCAGCCGGTGCGGGTACTGAAGGATTCGGGCAAGGCCTATGTGTCCCGCTACGCCAACGGCCGCGATTACCACAAGCTGATCCGCAAGCGCCTGGCGCAACTGGCGCAGAAAATCGACGACTTCTGCGCTGAGCGGGGCCTCGACTCCTCTGTGCCGGGTTCGAGGGGCCGCGCCTTCACCGACAGCGCACCGGTCATGGAGCGGGCGCTGGCGGAGAAGGCCGGTCTCGGCTGGATCGGCAAGAACTGCATGGTGATCAACGCCAGCGCCGGCTCCTGGTTCTTCCTCGGCGAGATCTACACCAACCTGGCCCTGCCGGTGGATGTCAGCGAAGAGACAAACCGCTGCGGCGACTGCAACGCCTGCCTGAAGGTCTGCCCGACCGACGCCTTTGTCGGCCCCTACCAGCTGGATGCGCGCCGCTGCATCTCTTACCTGACCATCGAAAACCAGGGACCTATTCCGGAGGAATTCCGCGAGCCGACGGGCAATCGCGTGTTCGGCTGCGACGACTGCCAGATCATCTGCCCGTGGAACAAGTTCGCCAAGCCCACGGCGGAACCGGATTTCCACCCGCGCCACGGCCTCGACGACGGCGATCTGCTGGCGCTGTTCGGCTGGAGCGAAGCGGAGTTTCTGCGCAAGACGGAGGGCTCGGCGATTCGGCGTATCGGCTATGAGCGCTGGCAGCGCAACCTGGCGGTGGCGCTGGGGAATGCAGAGCCGGACGAGGCGATCGTCGCCGCCCTGGAACAGGCTTTGAGCGGCGCGACGCCGCTGGTGGCCGAGCATATCGACTGGGCGCTGGCGCGCCTGCGCAGTAGGCGGCGGAGAAAACGCAAGATCAAAAAGGGCGCCTAGGGCCAGACCCGCCTGGCAGCATTATGTGGCTAAACTGGCCTATAAGAATCGCGGCTTTCAACGGTCTGCTGCAAGGCGCAGCGGCGGCCGTCCGGCAAATATTTACCGATCAGGTTTTTTGCCGGGCGGCCGCCGCTGCGCCTTCCATCTTACGAAGCCCCAATTTATGGCGGGCAGGGCAAGCGCTCAGGCTACATATCATCAAAGCCGGAAGAAATGTTCCCGGTAGTGCTTCAGCTCCTCGATGGAATCGCGGATATCGTCCAGCGCCAGATGACTGCTCTGCTTCTTCACCCCCTCGAGAATGTCGGGGCGCCAGCGCCGCGCCAGCTCCTTCACCGAACTGACATCCAGATTGCGGTAGTGGAAGTAGGCCTCAAGCGCCGGCATGTATTTGACCAGGAAGCGGCGGTCCTGACCGATGGAATTGCCGCACATCGGCGAGGCCCCCTCGGGCACCCAGTGGCGCAGGAACTCGATCGTTTCCCACTCTGCCTGCCGCTCGGAAATCGCCGACGCCTTTACCCGCGCCACCAGTCCCGAGCCGCCGTGCTGTTCGGTGTTCCAGTCATCCATCGCGTCCAGCAGCGCATCGCTCTGGTGCACCGCCATCGCCGGACCCTCGGCGAGGATATTGAGTTTCGAATCGGTCACGATGGTGGCGATTTCGATGATGCGCTCTTTTTCCGGATCGAGACCGGTCATTTCCAGGTCGATCCAGATCAAATTATTCTGATCCACAGGGCCTCCTTAGTCGGTTCGAGCAAGTTACCGCATTGAACCGGCGTTGCAAGCTGCTATTTGCCCGCTCGCTCCAGCTTTTTGGCCAATGACAGCACATCCCTGTGCCGCAATCTGCGGCTACCATCAACAAAAGCTCTATAATCCCGCCCCATGAGCAAACGCAAACTGAACCGGCGCCAGCAGTGGCGGATCGCCAAGATCCAGAAGGAGCGCGAAGAGCGCGCACAGAAGCGCGCACAAAATGCGGAAGAGAGCGCCGAGCAGGCGCTGGATGAAGGCCATCACGGGCCGGAACAGACCGGCCTGGTGATCGCCAACTACGGGACCCAGGTGCTGGTCGAGAGCGAAAGCGATCCGGAACTGCGCCAGCGCTGCCATCTGCGCGCCAATATCAACACCCTGGTGACCGGTGACCGCGTCGCCTGGCGCCCCGCCACCGGCGAGAGCAGTGGCGGCTATGGCGTCGTCGGCGCGCGCCTGGAGCGGCACTCGGAGCTGCAGCGCCCGGACCGCTATGGCGACCTGAAGACGGTGGCGGCAAATATCGACCGCATCCTGGTCGTGATCGCGCCCTATCCCGAGCCCTTCGCCAACGCGATCGATCGCTATCTGGTGGCCGCGGAGACCGTGGGTATAGCCCCGCTGCTGCTGCTGAACAAGATAGACCTGATCGACGACAGCAACCGCGCTGCACTGGCGGACCTGCTGGCCCCCTACCCCGAGCTCGGTTACCCGGTACTGCGGCTCTCCACCAAGACCGGTGAGGGATTGCCGGAACTGCTCGACACCCTGGCCCAGGGTACCAGCGTATTCGTCGGCCAGTCCGGTGTCGGCAAGTCGTCGCTGATCAACGCGCTGCTGCCCGGCGCCGGCGCGCGCACCGGCGCCCTGTCGGCGGCGACCCAGAAAGGCACCCACACCACCACCGCGGCGGAACTATTCCACCTGCCCAGCGGCGGCGATCTGATAGACTCCCCCGGCATTCGCGAGTTCGGCCTCTGGCATATGGACGAACAATCGCTGCTGGAGGGCTTCGTCGAGTTCCGCCCGTTTATCGGCCACTGCCGCTTCCGCGACTGCCGCCACCAGGGCGAGCCCGGCTGCGCCATCAACGCTGCGCTGGCGCGCGGCGATATCAGCGAGCGGCGCATGAGCAGTTTCCTGCACCTGCGCAACAGCCTCGAATCGGAGAATTGATTGTGGATTTGATTATCGAACCGGAAGCGCTGGCCGCGCGGCTGGAGCGCGAGGATTTACTGATCGTCGACCTGAGCGCGCCGCAGAACTACCTCGATGGGCATATCCCCGGGGCAGTACACCTGCCGTTTCAGGCTCTGATGGCCGGCACGCCGCCGGCGCCGGGCAAGCTGCCCAGTGCCGAACGGCTGACGGAGGTGTTCCGCCACATCGGGCTGCGCCCCGAGCACCACGTAGTCGCCTGCGACGACGAGGGCGGCGGCTGGGCCGGGCGCTTCCTGTGGACACTGGAAGTCATCGGCCACAAGAATTACAGCTACCTGAATGGCGGCATGCACGCCTGGCGCGGCGCCGGCCTGCCACTCTCCACCGAGCCGGCCGAGCCAACGCCCAGTGCCATCGAGGTTGCCATCGACCCGGCACCGCTGATGGACGCGGAACAGATTCAGCAGCACCTGAAAGATCCTGATTTCCGCGTCTGGGATGCCCGCTCGCCGCAGGAATACCGCGGCGAGCGCGTGCTGGCGATGAAGGCCGGACATATCCCCGGCGCCATCAATTGCGAGTGGACCCAGCTGATGGACCCGCAGCGCGACCTGCGCATCCGCGCCGACGCGCGCGAGTTTCTCGCCCGACTCGGCATCGACGACAGCCAGAAGATAGTCACCCACTGCCAGAGCCATCACCGCTCCGGCTTCACCTGGCTGGTGGGCAAGTCCCTCGGCTTCGATATCCGCGCCTACCCCGGCTCCTGGAGCGAGTGGGGCAACCTGCCCGACACGCCGGTGGAACAATAAATAGAAACCTCAATGGAACAGATGTAACCCTATGCAAATGCACCCGAAATTGTTTGCTGCACTGCAGTATGTGACTCCACAGCGGGCGCTGTCCCGCGCCGCCGGCTGGCTGGCAGACACGCAGATAAAATCGATCAAGGACCCCTTCACCCGTTGGTTCGTGGACAAATACGATGTGGACATGAGCGAAGCGGAGCAGACCGACTGCACCGCCTTCGCCAGCTTCAACGACTTCTTCACCCGCGCCCTGAAGGAGGGCGCACGCCCGATTGCACCGGATGAGGACGCCCTCGCCTGCCCGGCGGATGGCGCTGTGAGCCAGCTCGGCGAGATCCACAACGGGCGGATTTTCCAGGCCAAGGGCCACGACTTCAGCCTGCTGGAGCTGGTCGGCGGCGACCCGCAGGTCGCGGCGCAGTTTACCGGCGGCAAATTCGCCACCGTGTATCTGTCGCCGAAGGACTACCACCGCGTGCACATGCCGATCGCCGGCACCCTGAAGAGCATGACCTATGTGCCGGGACAGCTGTTCTCGGTCAATACCGTCACCGCCGAGAAAGTGCCGCGGCTGTTTTCCCGCAATGAACGCGTGGTGTGCATCTTCGATACCACCGCCGGCCCCATGGCCATGATCCTGGTGGGCGCGATGATCGTCGCCAGTATCGAGACGGTCTGGGCCGGCCTCGTGACGCCGCACAAACGCCGCGTACGTACGACCAGTTACGGTGAGACCGCGCCGATCCACCTGGAAAAAGGCGCGGAGATGGGCCGCTTCAAGCTCGGCTCGACGGTGATCATGCTGTTCGGCGCGGACAAGGTGCGCTGGCTGGAGTCGCTGAGCGCGGAATCACCAGTGAAGATGGGGACGCATTTCGGCGACATTCTGCCGGCTGCAAAGTAGCGGCCGCCCTGCCGGGCGATGGAACACGGCAATGGAACAGGGCGATCGAACAGATCGCCCGGCTGGGCAGTTCGGTGGGGAATTATCGTTTCAGCAGCCGGGCGATCAGACCCGGCGTGCGCTGCTGGCTGAACAGGTAGCTGTCGCGCACCGCGGCCACATCCACCTGCGGATACTCACCGGGCTGCACGTCTTTCAGGATGCTGACCTTGGCCTCCGGCCCCAGCTTGCCGCAGTCGATCAACTTCCGCTTGCGATCTTCGTCCGCGGCCATATCGAACAGGCGCGCCTCCGGCAACGGCCGCTTGCTGGCGTCCAGCACGACCATCACCTTCGGCCTGAGGCGGCGCTCATAGGTCTGCTCAACCACCACCGCGATCTCGCCGCTGGACAGTTCGACCTGGGTGCCAGTGGGATAGAGCCCGATGGCCTGGATAAACTCCACCACCAGCTGCTCCTGAAAGGCGGCGCCGCGCAGCTCGTAGAGTTGTGCCACCGCCCGCGACGGCGCGACCGGCTGGCTGGCACCGCGGGGATTGGTCGCCTCATCGTAAAAGGTCACTATGCCGCAAATACGCGCCAACACCGGGATCTTGTCGCCGCGCAGGCCCTCCGGATAGCCACTGCCGTCGTGCCGCTCGCAGTGACCGCGGACGATATTGACCACCTGCGGATCTGTCTGCGGATCCGCCGACAGCAGACGCACACTGTGATCGACAAACTTGCGGTACTCGAGTTCTCTGCGCGGATCTCGCCTGGCCATCTGCAGCACCTCGTCGGCAATCTTCAGCTTGCCGACGTCCTTGAGCAGGGTCGCCAGCCCCAGCTGCACCAGATCGTGCCGGCGCAGGCCGATATGGCGGCCGAACACCACCGCCCAGATACTGGCGCGAATGGCGTGGCTGTAGGTGTGCTCGTCCTTGTCCCGCACGCGCGCCAGCCAGGCACCGGCGTCGGGGCTGCGCAGCACGCTCTCGACCAACTCCTCCACCATGCGATTAACCTGCTGCACCGGCAGCGGGTGATCGCTCTGGATCTGCACCATCACTTCGCGCATGCCCTGCTGTAATCGCCGGTGCAGTTTGCGCGCCTTATCCGCTTCGCGGCGCGCCGGGATCGGCTGAGGATAGGTATCGCGGGAAACCTGCACCGGGCGGCAGGGGATAGGCGCCGGCGCACGCCCGGCACGGGCACTGGTGGAGGACAGGGACGGATTGTTCGGCGACGTAGCCCGGGTCAGGCGGCGCAGCTTGACGCCGGCATCACCGACAGTCTTGACGATATCGACGTAGACATAGCGGCAGTATTTCTGCAGCTGGCGGATTTCTTCCAGATCGCGAATATAGAAGCCCTGCAGCGCAAAGGGCGTGCGTGTCCACGGCCGGTCGAGCCTGGACACAAACATGCCGCGCTGGAGATCCTCTACAAAGACTTTTGCCTGTTCGATCGCCACAGATGAAAGTTGCCGTCGATGATATTGTTGTATTTTGTGTTAGCGGTACCGCTCGCGAGCGCCGCCCCGACATCGAGGCCGCACAGACAAGCGCCCATTTATACCACGGCCGCCTGGTGATTGGCACCCAGTCAAATCGTGATGCACATCACAACAACGCCCTACAATTAGCACAATCGCGCAAAATGGCAATGCTCAAAGGTGATATTTGGGCGACAGCTCTTGCACTGCCTCGATCATCGCGCGCGCGTGTTCCGGGTCTACCTTGGGCGTGATGCCGTGGCCGAGGTTGAATACATGCCCGGAGCCCGGGCCGAAAGACTCCAGTATCGCCGCCACTTCGGCGCGAATTCGCCCGGGACTGGCGTAAAGTACCGCTGGATCCAGGTTGCCCTGCAGCGCGACTCTGTCGCCCACGCGGGCGCGGGCCTGGCCAATATCCGTCGTCCAGTCGAGCCCCAGTGCACTGGCACCGCTGTCCGCCATCGCCTCCAGCCACTGACCGCCCCCCTTGGTGAACAGGATGGCCGGCACCGGGCGCCCATCAGCCTCTTTAATCAGTCCCTGCAGGATACGCGCCATATACTGCAGTGAGAATTCGCGATAGGCGTCGTGACTGAGTGCCCCGCCCCAGGTGTCGAAAATCTGCACTGCCTGGGCCCCGGCGCGGATCTGCGCATTCAGGTAGTCGGTCACCGAGTCCGCCAGCACCGTCAGCAGCTGGTGCATCAACGCCGGCTGGCGGTAGAGCATTTCCTTGCAGCGGGCGAAGTCGCGGCTGGAACCGCCCTCCACCATATAGGTGGCAAGGGTCCAGGGACTGCCGGAAAAACCGATCAGCGGCACACGGCCGTTCAGTTCGCGACGGATGGTGGCTACCGCGTTCATCACGTAGTCGAGATCCCGCTCGCTGTCGACCACCTCGAGGGCCTCGATATCCGCGACACTGCGCAGCGGCTTGCGGAACTTGGGCCCCTCGCCCTCTTCAAAATAGAGCCCCAGCCCCATGGCATCGGGAATCGTGAGAATGTCCGAGAACAGGATGGCCGCATCCAGCGGATAGCGCTCCAGTGGCTGCAGTGTCACTTCGCAGGCCAGCTCGGTATTGCGGCACAGATCCATAAAGCTGCCCGCCTGCGCGCGGCTGGCGCGATATTCGGGCAGGTAACGCCCCGCCTGGCGCATCATCCACACCGGCGTGCGGTCCACTGGCTGGCGCAGCAGGGCGCGCAGAAAGCGGTCGTTTTTCAGTTCGGAGGGCTTGGCTTCGGGCATGTTCTGTACAACTGGCTGGCTAAAAAGGCGGCTATTGTACAGGCGGGCGGGGCTGGAAGACAGGTTCGCGGCCACCGCAAGCCACAGCGGAAAGACAGTGGGATCAATCAGCAGAGCGGGGATGCCGGGAACGATCAGCGACAGGAGTAAAGAGCCCCGGTGTTTGCCGCATCTTCGAAAGGCGCAGCGGTGGCCGTCTGGCAAATATTTACCGATCAGGTTTTTTGCCGGGCGGCCACCGCTGCGCCTGCCTGCTTACAAAGTGCAGTTGGGGGCGGGCCTGCGGCCCGCGAGCCGAGCTGGGGCTCGGCGCTCCCGGCCTATACGTCCAGGTAGTCGAGGATACCCTCGGCGGCCTGGCGGCCTTCCCAGATGGCGGTGACCACCAGATCTGAGCCGCGCACCATGTCGCCGCCGGCGAAGATCTTCTCGTTGCTGGTCTGGAACTTGAACTGCTGCCGCTCCGGCGCCACCACACCGCCCCAGTCGGCGATCTCGACATCGTGATCGGCCAGCCACTCCGGCGGGCTGGGGCGGAAACCGAAGGCCACCAGTACGAGATCCGCGGGAATGATCTCCTCGGAGCCGGCCACCACCTGCGGGCGGCGGCGACCGTTCTCGTCCGGCTCGCCCAGCTGGGTAGTGACCACTTTCACGCCGGTCACCTTGGCGTCGCCGACGATCTCCACCGGTTGGCGGTTGAACAGGAACCTGACGCCCTCCTCCTTGGCATTGGCCACCTCGCGGCGGGAGCCAGGCATATTCTCCTCATCGCGGCGGTAGGCGCAGGTCACGCTTTTCGCGCCGAGGCGGATGGAACTGCGGTTGCAGTCCATGGCCGTATCGCCGCCGCCGAGCACCACCACGCGTTTGCCCTCGACGGAGATATATTCACCCGGGCTCTTCTCCCAGCCCATATTGCGGTTCACGTTCGCCACCAGGAATGGCAGCGCGTCGTGCACGCCGGGCAGGTCCTCGCCGGGGAAACCGCCCCGCATGTAGTTGTAGGTGCCCATGCCCATGAACACCGCGTCGTAGTCGCTCAGCAGCTGCTCGAAGCTGATGTCCACGCCCACCTCGGTGTTGAGGCAGAACTCGATGCCCATCTCGGTGAAGACCTGGCGGCGCCGCTGCATCACCGACTTCTCCAGCTTGAACTCGGGGATACCGAAGGTGATCAGGCCGCCGATCTCCGGATACTTGTCGAACACCACCGGCTGCACGCCGTTGCGCACCAGCACGTCGGCACAGCCGAGACCGGCCGGACCGGCGCCGATCACCGCCACCCGCTTGTCGGTCTTCTGGACATGGCTCAGGTCCGGACGCCAGCCCAGCGCAAAGGCGGTATCGGTGATGTATTTCTCCGCACTGCCGATGGTCACGGCGCCGAAGCCATCGTTCAGCGTACAGGCGCCCTCGCACAGGCGGTCCTGCGGGCACACGCGGCCGCACACCTCGGGCAGGGTGTTGGTCTGGTGACAGAGCTCCGCCGCCTCCATGATGTTGCCGTCGGTCACCAGCTTCAGCCAGTTGGGAATATAGTTGTGCACCGGACAGCCGGTCTCGCAGTAAGGGTTGCCGCAGTCCAGGCAGCGATGTGCCTGGCTGGCCACCTGGCGCTCGCTGAACGGATGGTAAATTTCCACGAACTCGTTGGTGCGGGTGATGATGTCCTTCTTTGGCGGATCGCTGCGGTCCACGTCGACAAACTGGAAATCGTTGCTCAGTCTCTCTTTCATAGTCGTCACCCCTTCTTATTCGCCGCGCTTGCGCACATCGGACAGCAGGCCCGCGAGGCTCGCCGCCTTGGGTTTCACCAGCCAGAATTTGCTCAGGTAGTCGTCGAAGCCGTCCAGCAGCTCGGCGCCCCATTCGCTGCCGGTCTCGGCGGCATACTCCTCGATCACCTCGCGCAGATGGCTCTGGTAGGCTTCCAGGGTTTCGCTGCTGATGCGGCGCAGCTCGATCAGCTCGTGGTTGCACTTGTCGAAGAAGGTGCGCTCCAGGTCCAGCACATAGGCGAAGCCGCCGGTCATGCCGGCGCCGAAGTTGACGCCGGTATTGCCGAGTACCGCGATCATGCCGCCGGTCATATATTCGCAGCAGTGATCGCCGGCGCCCTCCACGACCGCGAAGGCGCCGGAGTTGCGCACGCCGAAACGCTCACCGGCGCGGCCGGCTGCAAACAGCTTGCCGCCGGTGGCACCGTAGAGGCAGGTATTGCCGATGATGCTGGTGTCCTGGGACGCGAAAGCGCTGTTCTGCGGCGGGCGTATCACCAGCTTGCCGCCGGCCATACCCTTGCCCACATAGTCGTTGGCATCGCCCTCGAGATACATTTCCAGGCCGCCGGCGTTCCAGACACCGAACGACTGGCCCGCGACCCCTTTCAGGTGCAGTGTCACCGGCGCCTCGACCATGCCCTGGTTGCCGTGGCGCCGGGCGATCTCGCCTGACAGGCGCGCGCCGATGGATCTGTCGCAGTTGGTGACCCGGTAGCTGAACTCGCCGCCGGACAGGCTTTCGATTGCCGGCAGTATTTCCGCCACCATGCGCTCCGCCAGCTCGCCCCTGTCCCAGGGCTGGTTCTTCGGCTGCCGGCAGGTCTGCGGCTTGCTGTCCAGCAGTGCATCGGTGTGCAGCAGCGGCGACAGATCCAGCTTTCTGTGCTTGTCGGTTTCACCCTCGAGTGCGCGCAGCAGGTCGACGCGACCCACCAGCTCCTCGATGGTACGCACGCCCAGGCGCGCCATCCATTCGCGCGTCTCCTCGGCAACGAAGCGGAAGAAGTTCATCGCCATCTCGGCGGTGCCGATATAGTGCTCGTCGCGCAGGTCCTTGTTCTGGGTGGCGACGCCGGTGGCGCAGTTGTTCAGGTGACAGATTCGCAGGTATTTGCAGCCCAGCGCCACCATCGGCGCGGTGCCAAAGCCGAAACTCTCGGCGCCGAGGATCGCCGCCTTGACCACGTCCAGGCCGGTCTTGAGACCGCCATCTGTCTGCACCCGCACCTTGTCGCGCAGGTCGTTGGCGCGCAGCGTCTGGTGGGTTTCCGCCAGGCCCAGCTCCCAGGGGGAGCCGGCGTAGCGGATCGATGTGATCGGGCTGGCCGCGGTGCCGCCGTCGTAGCCGGAAATGGTGATCAGGTCCGCATAGGCCTTCGCCACGCCCGCGGCAATGGTGCCGACGCCGGGGCGCGACACCAGTTTCACCGACACCAGCGCATCCGGGTTGACCTGTTTCAGGTCGAAGATCAGCTGCGCCAGGTCCTCGATCGAGTAGATATCGTGGTGCGGTGGCGGCGAGATCAGGGTCACACCGGGCACCGAGTAGCGCAGGCGCGCGATCAGGTCGTTGACCTTGCCGCCGGGCAGCTGGCCGCCCTCGCCGGGCTTGGCGCCCTGGGCGATCTTGATCTGCAGCACCTCGGCGTTGACCAGGTAGTGCGGAGTGACGCCGAAGCGGCCCGAGGCCACCTGCTTGATCTTGGACACCTTGTCGGTGCCGAAGCGCGCCGGGTCCTCGCCGCCCTCGCCGCTGTTGGAGCGGCCGCCGAGGCGGTTCATCGCCTGTGCCAGGGACTCGTGGGCCTCCGGCGACAGCGCGCCCAGCGACATGCCGGCAGAGTCGAAGCGCAGCAGTATGTTTGCCGCCGGCTCCACTTCATTCAGCGCAACCGACTCGATACCCTCCCTGAAACCCAGCAGGTCGCGCAGCGTCGCCACCGGGCGCCGATTCACCAGCTCGGCGTAATCGCGGTAGGCGGCGTAGTCGCCAGTGCGCGCGGCGCGGCGCAGGGTATTCACCACGTCCGGGTTGAAGGTGTGGTACTCCTGGCCCCAGACGAATTTGTGCAGGCCGCCCGGCGACACCGGCTTGCGCGGCTTCCAGGCGCTCTTCGCACGGGCGGCCGTATCGCTCTGCAGCTCGGCAAAGCCGGCGCCCCGAATGCGGCTGGGCGCACCCGGGAAACACAGATCGACGATCTCGCGGTCCAGGCCAACCAGCTCGAACAGCAGTGCGCCTCTGTAGGAGGCCACGGTGGAGATACCCATCTTCGACAGTATCTTCAGCAGCCCCTTGATGATGCCCTTGCGGTAGTTTTTCTGCGCCTCGGCCGCGTCCAGCAGCAGCTCGCCGGTGTCGATCAGGTGGTTGATGATGCTGTAGGAGAAATAGGGGTGCACGGCGGTGGCGCCGACGCCGATCAGGCAGGCGAGCTGGTGGGCGTCGCGGGCGCTGGCCGTATCCACCACCACGTTGGAGTCGCAGCGCAGGCCGGCGTGCACCAGGTGGTGATGCACGGCGCCGGTGGCGAGCAGCGCGTCGATCGGCAGCCGGTCCTCGCGGATATTGCGGTCCGACAGCACGACGATCACGGTGCCGGCGCGCACGGACGCCTCGACATCGGCGCAGAGCTTCTCGATCGCGCTCTTCAAGTCCAGCTGTGCCGCGTCGAAGTTGAGGTCGAAGATCTTGGCCTCGAAACCGGGCCGGTCCAGCTCCAGCAGTGCCGTGTACTTCATGTGCGACAGCACCGGCGAGGCCAGGATGACCCGGTCCGCGTGCTCGGGCGTCTCCTCGAATACCGACTTCTCGCGCCCCAGGCAGGTCTCCAGAGACATCACGATGGTCTCCCGCAGCGGGTCGATCGGCGGGTTGGTGACCTGGGCAAACTGCTGGCGGAAGTAGTCGTACAGCGAGCGGTTGTGGTGTGACAGCACGGCCATCGGCGTGTCGTCGCCCATGGAACCCACCGCCTCCTGGGCGGACTCCGCCATGGGGAGCACCACATTGTTGCGCTCTTCCAGGGAGGAGCTGAACAGCTTCTGGTAGACCTTGAACTGCTCGTAGGAGAAGTTGTTGTCCACCGGCGCGGTCACCAGGGTCGAGCGGATGCGGCGCGCCTTGTCCTTCAGCCAGCGCTTATAGGGCTGGGCGCGCTTCAGCATGTTGTCGATATCCGCCGTGTGCAGCAGCTTGCCGTCGCGGGTATCCACCGACAGCATCTGTCCCGGGCCGAGGCGGCCCTTGGCGACCACGTCTTCCGGCGCATAGTCGTAGACGCCGATCTCCGAGGCTACCGTGATCACGTCGTCCCTGGTAATCACCCAGCGCGAGGGGCGCAGGCCGTTGCGGTCGAGGGTGCACACCGCGTAGCGGCCGTCGGTCATCACCAGGCCGGCGGGACCGTCCCAGGGCTCCATATGCATGGAGATGTACTCGTAGAAGGCGCGCAGGTCCGAGTCCATGCCCTCGACGTTCTGCCAGGCCGGCGGCACCAGCATGCGCACCGCGCGGTGCAGCTCCATGCCGCCGGCGAGCAGCATCTCCAGCATATTGTCGAGGCTGGAGGAATCGGAGCCTTCGCGGTTCACCAGCGGCGCCAGTTCGGCCAGTTCCGGAATCAGTTTTGTCGCGAACTTGCTCGTGCGCGCGACCGACCAGTTGCGGTTGCCGGTGATGGTGTTGATCTCGCCGTTGTGGGCCAGCAGGCGGAAAGGCTGCGCCAGTGGCCAGCGCGGCATGGTGTTGGTGGAGAAGCGCTGGTGGAACACGCAGATGGCGCTCTCCAGCCGCGGGTCGGCCAGTTCCGGGAAAAATTTCGGCAGATCCGCCGGCATCATCAGGCCCTTGTA
Organism: Microbulbifer magnicolonia; assembly: GCF_035117725.1. NCBI lineage: Bacteria > Pseudomonadati > Pseudomonadota > Gammaproteobacteria > Cellvibrionales > Microbulbiferaceae > Microbulbifer > Microbulbifer magnicolonia. Next base: position 322,466 of record NZ_JAYEFD010000002.1, read on the forward strand.
CGAGAGCACACCGGTGGACAGACTGGCGATATAAACGTCGCCACTGAGCCGCTGCTCCGCCCTGCGCCGGGCGACAAACAGGCGAGCGTTGAACCCGGCCTCTCCCAGCGCTTGCTCCGCATCGTTGATCAGCAGGTGTTCGAAACGCGGCAGCGACTCACGGGCGATGGGGCCGAGACACTCCGGGTTGGTGGGTACCGGGCGCCAGCCGGCTATGCGCAGACCCTGCGCCTGCAGTTCGCGTTCGAGAATATCGCGGCCCGCTTGCGCGGCCGCGTCGTCCAGCGGCAGCATGACGGCGCCGACGGCGTAGGTATCGGTCAGTTCGGCGCCCAGCAGATTGCGCGCTTCGGCGCGCAGGAATGCATCGGGTTTCTGCAACAACAGGCCGCAGCCATCACCGGTCTTGCCGTCGGCAGCGATGCCGCCGCGGTGGGTCATACAGGTCAGGGACTCGATGGCTGTCTGCACCAGTTTGTGACTGGTCTCGCCTTTCAAGTGCGCAATCAGACCGAAACCACAGTTGTCCTTGAACTCATCCAACCGATACAGACCGCTACCCATAGAATTCCTCATCGTTATCGTTCGGGGACCCGGCACTAATGTCCTGAGTGAGAAATCGCCGCAGACCGCGCGCGCTTTCCTGTTACCCCAGACAAAAAAAGCCCGCTTGCGGGGCTTTTTTGTTCTTGTTGGCTTTGTCCTTCCCGTCGGTTTTTCCGCGGGGGCGCGCAATATTACTTGCGTACATCTGCAATTGCAAGATTTGACAGACTTATCGTCTGCCAACGGGCAGCAAAACCGACTTATCTTCTTTTGACGACCGGCAATGGTAATCAGTCCTCACACAGAGCCGGATGGCGTGCGGCATATCACACGGCGCCGCAGTTGCGCAGTGCCCGCGCAATCAGCTCCTTCGGCGTATCTTCAACGATCTGCGCGTCGCCCAGTGCGCGCAGCAGGATCAGGCGCAGCCGGCCGTCCAGTACTTTCTTGTCTACCGCCATGGCGTCGAGGAACTGCTGCACTGACATGCCGCGCGGTGCCGCCTGCGGCAGCTTTGCCGCGGCCAGCAGGGCGCGCAGGCGGTCTACCAGCTCAGCCTCGATAGTGCCGCGCAGCCGTGACAGCTCCGCGGCCATGACCATGCCCGCGGCCACCGCTTCGCCGTGCAGCCACTGGCCGTAGCCCTGCACCGTTTCTATGGCGTGGCCGAAGGTATGGCCGAAGTTGAGCATCGCCCGGCGACCGGACTCGCGCTCGTCTTCCGTCACCACCGCGGCCTTGTCGCGACAGCTGCGGTCCACCGCGTAGGCCAGCGCCTGCGGCTCCCGCGCCATCAGCCGCGCGACGTTGTCCTCCAGCCAGTGGAAAAAGGGTTCGTCGCAGATAAGGCCGTATTTGATCACCTCGGCGATGCCGGCAGAGAGCTCCCGTTCCGGCAGCGTCGCCAGAGTATCCATGTCCGCCAGTACCACCCGCGGCTGGTAGAAAGCGCCGATCATGTTCTTGCCGAGCGGGTGATTGACGCCGGTCTTGCCGCCGACAGAGGAATCCACCTGCGCCAGCAGCGTCGTCGGCACCTGGACGAAGTCGACGCCGCGCTGGTAGCAGGCGGCCGCAAAGCCGGTCATATCGCCGATGACTCCACCACCGAGCGCGATCAGCGTGGTGCTGCGGTTGTGCCGGCGTTCGAGCAGCAGGTCGAAAATGCGGTTGACGGTGTCGAGGGTTTTGAAGGCTTCACCGTCGGGCAGCTCGATAGTATCGACCCGATCGAATTCAGACAGCCCGGCCAGCAGGCGGGACAGATACAGCGGGGCGACAGTTTCGTTGGTCACCACACAAACCTGCTTGCCGCGGATATAGGGCAGCAGATACTGCGGGTTCCCCAACAGTTGCGATCCGATAACGATGGGATAGCTGCGCTCTCCCAGTTCCACATTCAGGCAGTGCACGGCGCCCTCCTAATTGGCCAGAGTTGAACTTCGCACGCGCGCAGCGGCGCCGCCGGTGCGAAACCGGAAGGCACTTTAGCACAGGGTCGCGGATGACTATTGGGAGGTCTCGTCCTGCGCTAAGCGCTCGGCGACCATCAGGGCAGCCTGCTTGGGGGTACAGTGGTCGGTATCGCAGATAATATCCGCCACTTCGCGGTACAGCGGATCGCGCTGCTGCAGCAGCTCGATGATACGTGCGCGCGGATCCTCGACCTGCAGCAGCGGACGGTTGCCGCTCTTCGACGTGCGCTCCAACAACTGTTCCACACTCGCCTGCAGGTAGACCACCAAGCCGTACTTCTGCAGGCGTCGCCGGTTCTCTTCCATCAGCACTATGCCACCGCCGGTGGCCACCACCTGGGTAGGGCCGCGGCAGAGCTCCCGCAGCACTTCGCTCTCGCGTCGGCGAAAGCCCGCCTCGCCCTCGACATCAAAGATCCAGGGAATATCGGCGCCGGTACGTTCCTCCAGCACCTTGTCGGAGTCGGCAAATGGCAGTTGCAACTGAGCCGCCAGCAGTTTGCCGATGGTGGACTTGCCGGCCCCCATGGGACCGACAAGAAAGATGGCGCGGTTGATCACTTAGCGTCGTAGAAAATGTCGTCTTCCATGATGCGCGGCGTGATGAACATCAGCAGCTCGCGCTTGTCATCCTGGCGTGAGGTGGTCTTGAACAGGTGGCCGATAAAGGGCATATCGCCGAGCAGCGGGATCTTGGTCTCGCCCTCCACGACGCTGCTCTCGAAGATGCCGCCCAGCACAATGGTCTCGCCGTTGCGCACGAGCACTTTGGTTTGTAGCGAATTGACGTTGATCAGTGGGACCTGAACATTTTCACCCAATGAAAAAATCTCACCGACGCTATTCTGATTAACTTGTAGCTCCATAATGATGTTGTTGTCCGGCGTAATCTGGGGCGTCACGTCCAGTCCCAGCACCGCCTCGCGGAAGGTGACCGAAGCGGCACCGGAAGAGGTCGCCTCCAGGTAGGGGATCTCGGTGCCGGACTCGATAGTGGCCCGCTGCTTGTCGCCGGTGACCACCTTGGGCTGAGACACAACTTCAGCTTTGCCCACATCTTCCAGAGCTTGCAGCTCCAGGCCGATATACAAGTTGTCCTTCAGGATTGCATAGGCAACGCTGCCGGCCGGGTTGGCGATCCCCAGATCCACCAGCGGCGAATCGTGGATACTGATCGGGGAGGAAACGCTGGGCACGGAACCGTTGCCGATAACGCTGGAGCTGTCCTGCGCACCGGAGCCGATACCGATCTTGTCGTCATCGATATTGTGGCTCTCGGTGTAGTTCCAGCGCACCCCAAACTCGCGCAGGAAATCGGAGTTGGCATTGACGATGCGCGCCTCGATCATCACCTGCCGGATCGGGATGTCGATCGCCTCGATCAGCTGGCGGAACTGGGCAATCCTCTCCTCGGTGTCCGTCAGGATGATGGTATTGGTGCGCTCGTCGACGATGGCGCTGCCGCGGGTTGAAAGGATACTGCGCTGATCGGCATCCTGGCGGCCGCCGGCAAAATTGCCCTGGTTAAAACCGCCACCGCCCCCACCCTGGCGGTCACCCTGGAAAAGAGTAAACAACTCGCGCGCATCCGCATAGCGCACGTGAATATATTCGGTGCGCAGCGGCGCCAATTCTTCCAGTTGCTTGCGGGTTTCCAGTTCCTGGCGCTCGCGCTCGGCGATTTCCGCCGCCGGCGCCACCATAATCACGTTGCCTTCCTGACGCTTGTCCAGCCCCTTAGCCTTCAGGATCAGTTCGAGCGCCTGATCCCAGGGCACGCCGTCGAGGCGCAGGGTGATGCGACCCTGTACCGTGTCGCTGGCAACCAGATTGAGGTCGGTGAAGTCCGCAATCAACTGCAGGACCGAGCGCACCTCGATGTCCTGGAAGTTCAGCGACAGCTTCTCACCGCTGAACTGGAACTCCTTCTGTTTCTCACGTACCGCCACCGCGGACAGCGGTTTGACGCTCAACACATATTCATTGTCTGCCTGGTAAGCCAGGTAGTCGTAATCCGTTCCGGCGGGATCGACCGCGATCACGGTGTTGCGACCATCGAAGTCCACGGTGATGGAGTTGACCGGGGTGGCGAAGTCAGTGACGTCCAGGCGCTGGCGCAGGGATTCGGGCAGCTCGGCGCCGAGGAAGGTCAGGTAGATCTTGCCCTTGGTCCGCTCTACATCGATATTCACCGCCGGATCGGTAAGACTGACGATCACCTTGCCTTCACCGCCTTCGCCGCGGCGGAAATCCACATTGCTGATGGAGACCTTGCCTGCGGCACGGAACTGCTTCTGTCCGCCGAGGCTCATTCCCTCCTCGTGAGCCTGTCGCACGGGTGCTGCGGCAACGGTAGCAGCCGCCGTCGCAGAGTCAGCACCGATTTCCAGCACGACTTGATTGCCCTTGCGCTCGCTGGTGTACACCGGCAGCTCATCCAGGTTGACGATCAGTCGTGTGCGGTCCTCGCCGGAAACCACCACCGCGCTGCGCGCACTGCCGATTCCGAGAGAGTATTTTTTCTGCGGCAGAGCGCTTTCCACACCGGCGAAATCCATGACGATGCGCGCCGGCTGTTCGATGGTGTAGCCGGTCGGTTCCGGCGGAACATCACTGAAGGTCAGCCGCAGCTGGGCGCGACCGCCGGGCAGTTCGGAAAACTGGATATCGTTGAGCTGATTGACCTGTGCCTGCAATACCCCGGGCATCAATGCCATTCCCAGCAACAGAACCCGGAAGGGAGCCAATACTCTGGCGAGTTGCTTGTTGATCATTATCGGTTGTCCTTCTCTTCCAAAGTCAGCGCCCGCGGCCTTTCAATCCAGCCACCGGTGCCATCCGGTACTATTTCCAATACGTCGAGCTGTGACGCGGTGGCGTTGACCACCCGCCCGTGGTTCTTGCCCAAAAAGTTGCCGGTGGTGATGCGGTGGATACCGCCCTCGCCGTCATCGATCAGCGCCCACAGCTGACCACTTCGCGACAGCGTGCCCACCAACGACAGAGCATCAAAATTGAAGCCTTCCAGCAGTTCGCGCTGGCGGTTCTGATCCGGCGCTATATCCAGCCGGCGGCCTACCAGCCGCTGATCCGATTCCAGTACCGGTCGGGTAAACGGGCTGCGCTGCGCGGCAGCGCTATACACATAGGGGCTGTAGGGGGTGAATGTCGGTATGGGCTCTATCTGGCCTTTGGGCTTGTGCTTGACCGCGACCATCTTCTGGCGCAGATCGCTGTGATCGCCATCAATGCTGCAGCCGCCCATCGCCAGGAGGGCGGCTAACAGGGCAATGTATTTACTCATCCCTCTTCCCCCTGATCCTTATAGCGGTAGGTCTTGGCATTAATCACCATACTGAGCAGGGTACCGCTATTTTTATTTGCCTTGATCTCGAAATCGTGCAGAGTCACGATGCGCGGCATGCCGGCTATGCCACTCACGAATGCACCGAATTCGTGATAGCCGCCCTGCACTTCGATGCGGATCGGCAGCTCTACGTAGAATTCGCCGACCTGCTCATTTTCCAGCGCGACTTTCTGGATGGTGAGGCCGCTGCCGCGACCAAATTCATCGATATCCTCGAGCAATCCCGGCACTTCGGTGTCCTTCGGCAGCTGCTTCAAGAGCGCACCGAATGTCTCCTCCATCTCCGCCAGCTGCTCGCGGTAGGCATCCAGGTTGGCCGCCTCGAAAGATTTTTTCTCGAACTGCGTAAACAGCTCTCTTTCCTTATTTACAGCAAACTCCAGCTGCTGATAGCGGTCGCTGATCATGAAATAGTAACCGCCACCAACCAACAGTGCCGCGATCACAATCAACAATGCAATGCGCCCGGCGAGCGGCCAGACCCCAACCCGCGAGAAGTCGATATCGTTGATATCGAGTTCATTCAATTTCTTGAGCGAATCCTCCAGTGCCATGATCAGGGTCCTTTCTTAGCCAGGTCGTTACCGGCGTCTTCTTGCTCTTCTTTTTTGCGCCCGCTGACATTGACCGTCAACTGGAAGGCACTGGCCTGTTCACCAAACTCCGGCTTGGCGGTTACACCGGTGAGATTGGGAGACTCGTACCAGTCGGACTGATCCAGGTTGCGCATGAAGGAGGACACGCGATTATTGGATTCCGCCACGCCGGCGATTTCCATCGCGTTCCCTTTGCGTTTCAAATCGGTGAGCCACAGGCCCTCTGGTGTCGCGCGCACCATTTCGTCGAAGTAGCGTACCGCCAGCGGGCGGTTGCCCTGCAACTCCTGGATCACGCGCATGCGGTCGATGAGCTGCTGACGGCGCTTCTTCAGGTCCTTGATTTCCCGTACCTGCTTGTCGAGTGCGGCGATCTCCGTCTGCAATAGCTGATTGCGCTCGTTCTGGCTGGCCACCTGACCGTCTACGGTCTTCATCCACAAGAAGGCGAAGACACCGGCCGCCATCACCACCAGCAGGGCGACCTGCTGGAATTCCTTCTGTTTCTGTGCGCGGTACTCCTGGCGCCAGGGCAAGAGGTTAATCTTGGCCATCTCAGTACTCCTTCTCGCGCATAGCCAGGCCGGCGGCAATCATCAGCGACGGCGCCTCGCTCGCCAGCGCCTGACGGTTGACCCGGGAGGCCACCGCCATGTCCAGAAATGGATTGGCCACGACAGCGGGCTTGTTGAGCTTTTGACTGACCAGATCCGCCAGCCCGTCCATCGCCGCAACGCCGCCGCCGAGCAGGATGTAATCGACGTCGCTGTAGGAGGTGGAGGAGTAGAAGAACTGCAGGGAGCGGGTGACCTGCTGGACTACCGCGTCGCGGAAGGGTTCCAGCACCTCGGGGTAGTAATCGTCCGGCAGGCCGCTGCCGCCCTGGCGCTTGGCCAGCCCGGCCTCCTCGGCGGAGAGCCCGTAGCGGCGCTGTATCTCATCGGTCAACTGGCGCCCACCGAATAACTGCTCGCGGGTGTACACGGTCCGACCGTCCACCAGGACCGACAGGGCGCTCATGGTCGCACCGATATCGATCACCGCCACCACCAGCTGTTCCTGGGGCGGGAACTGGCGCTCCAGCAGCGTGTAGGCCCGCTCGATCGCGTAGGCTTCCACATCCACCACCCCGGCCTGGAGCTCGGCCTCACCGAGGGCGGATACCCGCTGTTCGATATTCTCGCTGCGACAGGCCGCCAGCAGTACCTCCACCTGGCCTTCGCCCTTGTCCGATGGCCCCTGGACTTCGAAATCCAGGTTCACTTCGTCGAGCGGATAGGGGATGTACTGGTCCGCTTCCAGCGCTATCTGCGCTTCCAGGGCGTCCTGGGAAAGATCGGCGGGCATTTCCAGGGTTTTGGTGATGACCGCCGAGCCGGATACGGCCACCGCGGCCTGGCGGAGGCGTGTCTTCGAGCGGCGCACCACCTTGCGGATGGCCTCGGCAGTGGCGCCTATATCGTTGATATTCTTGTCCACAACCGCGTTCGGAGGCAGGGGCTCTACGGCGTAACATTCGACCCGGTATTTGTCGCCATTGCGACTTAGCTCCAGCAACTTGACCGCGGTGGAGCTAATATCGAGTCCCAGCATGGCCTTAGGGCCTTTGTTGAGAAAAGGGAGCATCCCCATTTTTCTTATCTTTTCCGTGGGTTATGAGAGTTTGATGTTATAGCACTTTAAATTACAGCTGCAACCGCCAATTGCATAGGTATCAGCGCACAATATTCGTATAATTATTCACCCGATCTTACTAAGACGTACACAGAAGCGATTCCATGACCGAAAAAGCCCGCAATCGCCTGCTATCCCTGCTCTGGCTTGGCCTCGCCGGTGCCGCCGCAGCAGCCATGGCCTTTGCCAGCATCTACCTGTACCTGAAGCCCGGCCTGCCCTCGGTAGAGAGTCTGCGCGATATCCGCCTGCAGACCCCGCTGCGCGTCTACTCGCGAGATATGAAGCTGATCGGGGAGTTCGGCGAGAAGCGGCGCAACCCGATTAATATCGAGCAGACACCGGAGCTGTTCATCAAGGCCGTACTGGCCGCCGAGGACGCGGGATTTTACTCCCACAACGGCGTTTCTATTAAAGGGTTGATGAGAGCTGTTTCACAATTATTGCAAACCGGCTCGATCCAGTCCGGCGGCAGCACCCTGACCATGCAGGTCGCGCGCAATTTCTTCCTCACCCGCGAACAGCGCTTCGTGCGCAAGTTCAATGAAATCCTGCTATCGCTGCAGATCGAGCAGGAATTGTCCAAGGACGACATTCTCGAGCTGTATATCAACAAGATCTTTCTCGGCAACCGCGCCTACGGCTTCCAGGCCGCCGCCCATGTGTATTACGGCCGGGACATCAATGAGCTGAACCTGGCCCAGTGGGCCATGATGGCCGGCCTGCCGAAGGCGCCCTCCACCTACAACCCGATCGCCAACCCGACCCGCGCGCTGCTCCGCCGCAACTGGATCCTCAAGCGCATGCTGGAGCTGGGCTATATCGACCAGGACGAGTACAAGAACTCCATTACCGCACCGGTCACGGCCAGTTACCACGGCCGGGATCTGGACCTAGATGCTCCCTATATCGCCGAAATGGCCCGCAAGGAAGCCGTTGAGCTGTTCGGAGACAGTGCCTATACCGACGGTTACCAGATCATTACCACCGTCGACAGCCGCCTGCAGGATGCCGCGCGCGAGGCGCTGCAACACGGGCTGGAAACCTACGATGCCCGCCACGGCTATCGCGGCCCGGAACAGCGGCTGGACCCGGAGCTGCTGACCGACAGCGATCAGCTGGTCGATCTGCTCAATGAGATTCCAGTCCTCGGCGGTCTGGAACCCGCAGTGGTCACCGCCGTCGAGGCGCAGCGCCTGCAGGTGCAGTTGCGCGACCGGCGGGTCGTCGAGATCCCCTGGGAAAATGGGCTCGAGTCCATTCGCCCCTATCTGTCCGAAAATGCCCGCGGGCCGCGCCTGCAATCCGCCGACGAGATGTTTGCGCCCGGCGATGTGGTGCGCCTGCGCCGGGTGGAGGTGAGCGCCGCTGCGGCGGAAATCCCGGCTGAAGCGCTCAGCGAAGCCGGCGAAGCGCCGACCCCCGACCCCTTCGCCGATCCCGGCGAACAGAGTGTAGATACCGCAGACCCGCGGGTGCGGGAGGAATGGCATCTGGCGCAGGTGCCCGCCGCGCAGGGCGCACTGGTCTCTCTCGCCCCCGAGGATGGCGCCATCCGCGCCCTGGTCGGCGGCTACGACTTCCGCCAGAGTCACTTCAACCGCGTAACCCAGGCCGCGCGCCAACCCGGTTCCAACTTCAAGCCGTTCATTTACGCCTCGGCGATCGAGAAGGGTTATACCGCGGCCAGTATGGTCAACGACGCACCGATCATATTCGAGGAAACCAACCTGCAGGACGTCTGGCGGCCGGAGAATGATGGCGGCACCTTTCTCGGCCCGACCCCGCTGCGCAAGGCGCTGTACATGTCCCGCAACATGGTCTCCATCCGATTGCTGCAGGCGCTCGGCATCGACTATGCGCTCGGTTTCGTGGAGCGCTTCGGTTTCGAACGCAGCAAGTTGGCGCGCAACCTGACGATCGCACTGGGCAGCTCGGCGCTGACGCCGCTGGAGATGGTGCGTGGCTATGCGGCTTTTGCCAACGGCGGCTATCGCGTTGAGCCCTATCTGGTCGACCGCGTTCTGGACGTCAATGGCGAGGTCGTCTACCAGGCCCTGCCGCTGACCGTCTGCCACGAATGCCCGGAGCCGGGCGACGACAGGCCACTGTCGCGGGAGCCGCTGGATCTGGCCGATCTGCAGATGGAGGCCAGTGCGATGGAGCCCGGCGAGGAGCCGGTCGAGCTGCGCACCCTGGCAGTCGGCCCGCTCGATGGCGCGAGCGAGCAGGCCCGCCCGCGCGCGCCGCGGGCCATGTCGGCACAGACAACCTATATCATGGACTCGATCCTGAAGGACGTGATCAAGAAGGGCACCGGGCGTCGCGCGCTGGCGATGAAGCGCGGCGATATCGCCGGCAAGACGGGTACCACTAACGGGCCCCGCGACGCCTGGTTCTCCGGCTACAGCCCGCACCTGGCCACCAGTGCCTGGGTCGGCTTCGATTCCAATGGTGAGCTGGGCAAGAATGAGTATGGCGGCTCCGCGGCGCTGCCGATCTGGATCGACTTTATGACCACCGCGCTGGAGGGAATGCCCGAACGCCATCTGCCACAGCCAGATGACATCGTGACTGTGCGCATCAATCCCCGCACCGGGCTGCGGACTTCGGGCGGCGGCACGTTCGAGATATTCCGCGCGGACCGAGTGCCGGGGCGCCAGACATACAGCTCCTACCAGCCGGCCTACTCCAATGACGACGGCGACGGTGACGGCGACGGCGAGCCGCGGGACGAGCAGCCGAGCGAATCCCTGCCGGAAGAGCTGTTCTGACTTGCACCTATCACCGCAACTAGAAACGGGGCCAATTGGCCCCGTTTCTAATTGCGGTCTTCGAAGCGGCCGCAAGCACTCGCCCCCGGCATTTTTTACCGCCGGCCGCGGTACTCGAGACAGGCGCGCTCAAGTTCGGACAAGTCGGGAATTACCGCCTCCTCACCGGACAGTGCCACATGCATCAACTCACCCTGGCGGCAGGCCCGCTCGCGCCGGGCCAGCTCATCCGGAGTGACCCGCACCAGGCGCGGCGTGCCCTGCAGTATCAACGCAAAGAACGGCAGGTCACCGCGGGGATTGCCGGTATTCAACACGGCGATGCGCCCGCTGTAACTGGCAGCGGTCAGCGGCTGGCCGCGCATGACTTCAAACGACAGCAGTGGCAGGCGCTGCTCGCGCCAATTCAGTTCGCCCAGATACCAGGTCGGCGCATCGTAGGCGGCCACCGGGGTCTGCATCGCGATCACCTCTGACAAGGTGTCTACCGGAACCAGTAGCTGGCCGTCCGCCAGCGGCAGCAGCAAGCTGCTCACTTCCTGCGGCACATCCACTGGCAGTGCTTCAACTCCACTCATCGCCCATCTCTTTTGCGTTATTCATCCGGAGCTCTACCTTCGGACAAGTTTACCAATCGCTAACCGCCGACCGCCGACTCGCCGGTGTATTCGCGGATCGTCGCCAGCAGCACTTCTTCCTGGTAGGGCTTGCCCAGATAGTGATTCACACCTAGTGACATCGCGTGGTCGCGGTGCTTCTTACCGGTACGCGAGGTGATCATCACTATGGGTATATCCCGCAGGCGGCTGCTGGAGCGGATATGCCGCGCCACCTCGAAGCCGTCCATACGCGGCATCTCGATGTCCAGCAGAATCAAGTCCGGAATGTGATCCTGCAACTGGATCACCGCGTCCTGGCCGTCTTTGGCCGTGCTGACCTGATAACCCTCGCGCTCAAGGAAGCGGGAAGTCACCTTGCGCACGGTCACCGAGTCATCCACCACCATGACCGTCTGCTGCCGCTGTTCCGGCTTCGCCTCCGCCTTGGATTCGACCTCCAGTCGCGGCATATCGGGCCGCGCCAGCTGCGCGGCCTGACGCCGCAGCAGAGCGTGGGCGTCGAGGATCACCACCACCGTGCCGTCACCGGTAACCGTAGCGCCGGAAACCCCCTGCACACTGGCGAACTGCGGCCCTAGGCTCTTCACCACGATCTCGCGGCTGCCCATGATCGCGTCCACCTGCAGCGCCATCGCATGGTCCTCGGAGCGCACCAGCAGTACCGGCAACTGCATATCCTCGACACTCAGCTTCGGCTGCGCCTCCGACTGCAGCAGCGTGCCGAAGTAGCTCACCTGATAGGGCTCTCCCGCATATTCGAAGCGGGCATCGCTGGAGCGGTAGTAGTGCTCCAGTTCGAACGGGCTCAGGCGGACGATACCTTCGATCGTGTTGAGCGGCAGCGCGAACAGGTCCTCGCCGATCTTGACCATCAGCGCCCGGTTGACCGAGACGGTGAAAGGCAGCCGCACGACGAATTCCGTGCCGAGGCCGGCCTGGGAATTGATATGCACGGTACCGCCGATCAGCTTGATCTCCGCGGACACCACGTCCATACCCACGCCGCGACCGGAGATCTGGGTAACCTTGTCCGCGGTACTGAAGCCCGCCTGCAGGATGAACTGCATGATCTCGCTGTTTGACAGCTCGGCGTCGGGCCGCATCAGGCCGCTGTCCACCGCTTTCTGGCGAACTTTCATCAGATTGATACCGGCACCGTCATCACTGATGGTGAGCACCACCTCGCTGCCCTCGCGTGCCAGCGCGACATTGATGCGCCCGCGCTCCGGCTTGCCGGTTGCGGCGCGCCGCTCCGGCGTCTCGATACCGTGGTCCACCGCATTGCGCAACATATGCTCCAGCGGCGCTACCATCCGCTCGAGCATCGACCTGTCCAGCTCGCCTTCGACGTTGGAGAATACCAGGTCCACCTGCTTGCCCAGCTCGGCGCTGACCTGGCGCACGATGCGGCGCAGACGCGGCACCAGGCGCGAGAAAGGCACCATGCGGCTGCGCATCAGGCCCTCCTGCAGCTCGGTATTGACCCGCGACTGCTGCAGCAACAGCGTCTCGGTGTCGCGCGTCTTGTTGCCGAGTGTGGAGCGCAATTCCATCAGGTCCGACGTCGATTCCAGCAGCGAGCGCGACAGCTGCTGCAGGGAGGAGTAGCGGTCCATCTCCAGCGGGTCGAAGGAGTCGTCCTGCTCCGCGAGCTGTTCCTGGCGGAACAGGATCTGTGCTTCCGTTTCAGCATCGAGCCGGCGCAGCTGTTCGTTCAGGCGCTGCAGGGTCGCATCCATCTCGTCCAGCGCAAAGCCGAATTCACTCACCTGCTCCTCGAGGCGACCGCGGGAGATTGACGTCTCGCCGGCGAGGTTTACCAGTTCCTCGAGCAGTTCAGCGGCGACCCGCACCATCTCCTGCGGCTGATTTCTCGACGGATTGCCGGAATCGCGCTCGCCCAGCCGGTTTTTCTTGCGGATGAAGGGCAGCACATTGCTGCCGGCTTCCGCCGCGGGCGCAGCCGCAGTCGGTTCCGGCAATTGCGCGGCGGGCACAGCCGCGGGCGCATCGGAGGCTTCTGCCTGCTCCTGGATCAGCGGCATTTCCACTTCCGGCTCGAGCACCGGAGCACTGCTGTGATCCGCCGCGCCCGGCAGGCCGCGCGACTCGATGCCGTAGTCTTCGGGGTCGGCATCTTCGGCCAGCTGCTCGTCTGCCCAGCGGGTGCTGAGCAGCTGCGCAAAGGCGTCCAGCTGCTCACCCGCCATCCAGGCGCGCACGGTTTCGACGCCGCCGGCGAGGCGATCATAGATCGCGTGCGCATCGGCAAAGAACTCGGCCGACGGCTGGGCGCTGCCCTGCATACCCTCGATAACGGTTTCGAAGCGGTGCGCTACCTCGCCGAGCCCCATCAGGCCGGCCATACGCGCACCGCCCTTGAAAGTATGCAGTACGCGCTTCAGCGCTTCCGCCTGACTGCGATCGGCCGGCTCCTGCTCCCACGCCTGGATCAGCTCTTCCAGTTCATCGGTCAGCTCGCCGGCCTCCTCCATAAATACATCGACTACGTCCGGATCGATCTCCGCGATCACTTTTTGCAGCTCGATGTCGTCGAGGGGCGCAGCTTTGGTCGCCGCACTCTCTTCCGGCGCAGTCGGCTCTTCGACAAATTCGACGGTTGCGGCCGGCGGCGCCTCTTCGAGCGCCTCCGCGGGAAGCGGATCCGCGCCGTGCGAACCCTCGGCGACGACCAGGTCGTCGAAACTCAGCTCGCCAAAGTCGGAGTCTTCCGCACTGCTGTTCTCGTGCGAAGTCGCATCGGTGGTCGGCAGATCGACGCTGTCGATACCGAGTTCCGCCCAGTCGAAGTCATCTTCGTCGGCCGTGCCACTCTCACCCTGGGCGAGATAGCGCAGCGCTTCGCCCACGGCCTCGCTGACTTCGGGCAGATCCTGCGCCGCGGCGACTGCGTCGACCAGATCCAGCAACTCGTTGTGGCCCTGCTCGAGCGCGGCCCAGAGTGCGGGCTCCTCTTCCAGGCTGCCGTCGATAACCTTGCGGTAGACGTCGAGCAGCAGCTGCGCCAGCTCGGCGAGTGTCGGCAACTGCGCGCGGCTCGCCGCCTCCTGCAGGATATGCAGTTCTTCCGCCACCGGCGTCAGCAGCGACTTTTCGCCCGGGTGGGCGCGCCACTGATTCAGCATCTGATCGGCGTCCAGCAGTACCTTCATGCCGTCGGCCATGATGACGGCCAGCAGCTGTGGATCCACCGCTCTCGGCTCATTGGCCTCGCGCTCGCGGATCAGGTGGCCGACAGCGCGCTCCTGAAGTTCCGTCACACGCGCGAGGAACTGCTCGGATTTTTCGATCGCCAGCGCTTCGCCCGCGCGAATCTGCTCCAGCGCTTCGCGGACATAGTCCGCGCCGTCGCTGATCAGGTCGTAAATGTCGGCATCGATCGCTACCTGATAGGTGCGCAACTCCTTGGCGAAGCGCTCCAACGGTGCCACCAGCTGCGCCACCACCGTTACCTCCGCCATGTGGGCGGAACCCTTTAAGGTGTGCAGCGCGCGATGCAGCGGATCCGATGGCACGCCGTAGAGCGGGGCCGCAGCGCGCATGTCTGCGAGGAATTCCTCCACCGCCGCCAAGTGCGTCTCCGCCTCCTGGGCGAAGATCTCCCACAACTGGTCGTTGTCTTCACCGAGTGGCGCTCGCTCTTCTCGCTCCGCTGCCGAAGTATGCGGAGCGTCCTGCAGTGGCAGATCCGCCGGTATTTCCCCCCGCGACAGCTGCTTGGCCCAACCCTCCAGCTGCGCCGTGCGCGCCGCGTCCGGGTCGCCGCTGCCGAGGCGGAAACCTTCGATCATCGACGGCAGCTTCTGACGCACCTGTTCGACCAGTTCCGCATGGGCGCGCTGCGGCTTGACAGTCTCGTCGATCACCCGGTTGAGCATGCTTTCCACAGCCCAGGCGAGTTCGCCGATCTCGAGCGCTTCCACCATGCGGCCCGAGCCCTTCAGGGTGTGGAAGCCGCGACGGAATTCCACCAGCGCATCCCGGTCGGCAAAGTTGGCTGCCCACTGCGGGAAGTAGTGGCCGATGGTGTCGAGAACTTCGGCCGCCTCCTCAAGAAATATCTCGACAATTTCATCGTCGATCAAACTGTCGTCGTCATCGGCCAGAACCGGCGTGGGCGTGTTCTGCACTGGCGCCACAGACACACTTTCCGCTTCAGTTTCGCGGACCACAGAAACAGCTGCCGCGCGGGGGCTGATTGCCTCTGCGTCTTCCGACTCAGCAGCGTGCGCATCGGCGCCGTCGGCCTCAGCGGGCTCGGCAGTGGCAAACCAACTGTCCTCCTCGCCACTGGCTGCGATCTCATCGGCGCCTCGCGCCGGTGCGCTGTCGAAATCTTCATCCAGGGTGAAGCCGTCCAACACCGCGTCTTCATCGGCGGTATTTCCCCCCGGCCCAATTCCGGCCGGACTCACCGGGCTGGTCGCCGCCGACACCAGACTTTCATCGGTCACTGCGAAGCCCAGCGTGGCTACACTGTCTTCGGCCAGTGCCAGCAGCATGTCGGCATCTTCGATGCCGTCCGCGCGGCGCTCCAGGTAGTATTCGACACTGGTGATCGCATCGGCCAGGGTATCCAGCAGCTTCCACTCCGGCTGCTCCGCCGCATCGATCAGCTGCTCAGTGATATAGCGTTTACAGGCACCGACAATTTCACCGGCGCGGTTGTAGCCCACCATATCCAGGCCGCCGCAGACCTCTTGCAGCCGCTCCGGCACCCGGTTCAGGTAACTGACGTCCCAGTGGCTGGCGATGTACTCCACCACCGCCTCTTTGACCGCCTCCAACCCCAGGCGCGCCTCGCGCAGTACCGTATCGGTGGCGTCGCCCATCAGCGGCTGATCGTCATCCACGCGCTTGTTGCGCGCGACGGTCGCCGCCAGCGCGCTGTCCAGTTGCACAAGGTCGCCGGCGGCCCGCATCAGCAGCTCATCCAGATCTCCACCGCGGGAGGCGTCGCGCAGGCATTCGTAAATCGCGCGCGCGCGACCGCGCTGGCTTTCCAGGCCCAACACCCCGAGTGTATCCGCCAGGCGCTTGGCAATGGCGGCGGTGTCGGATAGCGGCGGCCGCTCCGCGCCGGCGGTGCCGGGCTCAAGCGCTTCGCGCACCAGTTGCAGTTCTTCGCGCAGCGCCGCCACGGCGGTTCCCAGCGCGTCGGGACCCATCGCCAGCGCGTCCTCGGTATCGGGACGCGGGGTACCCGGGACGGCCTTATCCAGCGCATAGGTCTTGTACAGCGACTGGCAGCGCGTGCCATTCGGGCCCGCCAGATACACGTAGAACAGCAGGTTGCGCGCCAGGTCGCGATCCGGTCGCGCGTCCAGCACCTTGGCGCCGCGGCCCTGCAGCAGGCGGAATTCCACATCGATGCGGCGCAACAGCTGGCGCAGCGCCGGCAGGACGTTGATGCGGTGTTCGCCGATGGCCTCGAAGATGCCGAGCAGAATTCCCCACAGAGATTGGCGCGGACTGCCGCTGTACAGCAGCGACATCTTCTCGGTCACCTTGACCAGATAGGCAAGGCTCTCCCCGCTGTTGACGTCGCGAATCAGGCCCGCACCGGCCACGTGGTACATCTTGCGCAGTTTGCCCACCAGTTCCTGCAGCCTGGCGCTGTCGGCGGTGAGTGGCTGGCGCTTGCCAGAGATCTCATCCAGCAGGGAGAGGTCCGGGGAGAAAAGCGCGCCCTCGGTGATGAGACGCTCGCGGCGTACCGCGCGCAAATCGTTGAGCAGGGGCAGCAACAGCACCGCATTGTCGCGACGCTGGAAGGATACTTTTTCGAGGTACAGTGGCAGCTCGAGTAGAGCGCGCATCAGAAACTCGCGCGTTTCGTCACTGTTTTCCACTTCACCGCTGGCCAGTGCCTGAACCAGCTGCTCCATTTCCTCTGCGAGCATGGCGGCGCCGGTCAGCTCGGCCATGTGCAGACTGCCGTGCACCTGGTGGATCAACTCGAGGCAGTTTTTCAGCAGCGCCGTGTCCGCGGACTCTCCGTCGGCGCCACCGGCGTTCGAGGCAAACGTCTCCAGCTGCTGGCGCGCCTGCGCCAGCGTCTCATTGATCTCGCCCGTCAGCCAGTCGAGGGCCAGGAAGTTCGGATTGTCGTGACTCACGCCAAGTCCTCAGTAATTCATTCTGTACGCGGGCGCAATGCTTCCCGGTGCGGTTTTCAGCCCGCGAAAACCCGGAAGTAATTCCGTGCGCCATCTTCTGCCCTGCACCGCTCAGCGCATATCGGGCATCGAACACACTTTCAGTGCCGATCAGGCCAGGACCCGATCATCGCGTGTCTCGAGGGCATCGACTTCGTCACTGTCCAGCAGTGAGAAATCCTCATCGCCCATTTCCGGCAATTCCACATCGTACAGTTCGCCATTGTCCTCGACGCTCTCCACTTCCGGCAGCTTGAAGCCGGCGACGGATTCGCGCAGGGCGTTGGCGGTTTTGGCGAGGTTACCAATGGATTGGGCGGTAGCCTGGGTACCGGCCGAAGTCTGCGAGGTAATCTCCTGAATCACATTCATCGTGTTGGAGATGTGACCCGCGGAGGAGGCCTGCTGGCGCGCCGCGTTGGAAATGTTCTGAATCAACGATGCCAGGTTTGTGGATACGCTCTCGATCTCTTCCAGGGCAACACCGGCGTCCTGCGCCAGACGGGCACCGCGCACAACTTCGGTGGTGGTCTGCTCCATCGAGACTACGGCTTCGTTGGTGTCCGACTGAATCGCCTTTACCAGACCCTCGATCTGCTTGGTCGCCGCGGCGGAACGTTCCGCGAGGCGCTGTACCTCGTCCGCAACCACCGCGAAGCCGCGGCCCGCGTCGCCGGCCATGCTGGCCTGAATGGCGGCGTTAAGGGCCAGAATGTTGGTCTGGTCGGCAATGTCGTTAATCAGGCTTACGATGTCACCAATCTCCTGGGAGGATTCACCCAGCCGCTTGATTCGCTTGGAGGTGTCCTGAATCTGCTCGCGGATGGTATCCATGCCCTTGATGGTGTTCTGTACCACCTTGGCGCCGTTGCTCGCGATCTGTACCGAGCGCTCCGCTACCTGGGCCGATTCGGCGGCGTTGGCCGATACCTGGTCAATGGTCACGGCCATTTCGTTCACGGCCGCGGAGGCACCGGCAATTTCCTGGGCCTGGTGCTCGGACGCCTCGGCCAGGTGCAGGGCGGTCTGCTGGGTTTCCTGCGACAGGCCGGATACTTCCTGGGCCGCACCGTTGATTCGGCTTACAAGTACCCGCAGCTGGTCGATCGTGTAGTTGATGGAGTCGGCAATTGCACCGGTGAAGGCCTCGGTCACCGTGGCGGAGGTGGTCAGGTCACCGTCGGCGAGATCGGCCAGCTCGTCCAGCAACTGCATAATGGCCTGCTGGTTGCGCTCATTGGTATCGGATTCTTCACGCAGGCTGCGGCGGGTACCGGAGAAGGCCGCGATCATCATGCCGAAGATCAGCAGCACGAACACACCCGCGATGATGGCGATGGTTTGGTTGTTCGGCTGGCGCTCACCGGACAGGTTCACGATGCGGTCATTCAGTGTACTCAGAGATTCCAGCAGCTGTGGCGAGGAGGCGATGATGCCGTCGGCGGCCTGGCGAGTGGCGAACAGTGCCGGCGTGGCTTCGAAGATCTCGCGCACCGAGGAACTCACGAACTCGAACAGCTCGGTAATTTCATCCAGGGACTGGCGGGCCTCTTCGTCGGTCACGCGGGAGATACCCATCACCACGTCACCGCTCTTCATGCCCTCTACCACCTTACCGAACAGGCTGGCGTCGGTATTGAACTGGTCTGCCGCGGACTCGGCGTCATCGCCACCCTGCAGCATCTTGTCGATGTTCCGGCCGATACGCTCCGCGCGCCAGACCTGCAACTGGGCCTGCTCGACCTGATTGGCCGGCGCGTTATTGGCCAGCAGGATTTCCACGATGTTGTTGTGCTCGGCCTGCAGCTCCGGCAGCGAGTCGTTCAGGGTACTGGCCACATCGTTCAGGAAGATGATCGAGTCCTTGTTGCCGATAATGGTGTCGGCCTGCTCGCGCACCTGACGCCAGACCTGTCCGTAAGCGGCCAGCTCGGATTCCAGCGCGCGACGGGTGTCCGCATCCGCCCCCTGCAGCTGGCTCCAGGTGGCGGCCATCTGACCGATAACCTTTTCCAGCTCGGCAAATGCCTCCTCGTTACCGGCTGTCGCCGCCGGCGCGTGGGAAACCACCTGATAGGAAAGTGCACGCAGTTCCGCGACCTGCTGCAGATACCCCTTATCGCGATCGCCCTGGGTCTGCACCAGGTAGATACTGACAATCAGTCCCGCCAGTGTGGCGAGTACCAGCAGACCCATAAACAACGCGGCGGGGTTACTGCGCAGCGCGGAAAAGGAACTCTGGGAGCCTGTTTTCATAATTTACTCCTGGCGGACCTGTGCATCAGGCCAATTCTTTTTATCACCAACGTATTTAACGCTTTGCCCGAGACAAACCTCACAGTCATCGTGCGACAATTCACACTGCCTGCGGATCCCGGAATTGTTTCCTGACGGAAAATCAACATGCCGCGACTCAATGAGCCGCGGCATCTGTAAACTGAAAATCGCCGATCAGTGCCTGCATATCAAACACCAGCCAGCGGCCCTGCTGCAGCACAAACTGACCGTTCACCATCGGCGCGAAAGGTTCCAGCAAGTCGCCGGGCGCGTCCTTGGCATATTCGAGTGCCAAGTGCTGCATTCCGTGCAGCTCGTCGACAATCAATCCCGCATACGTCTTATCGTGCTCGATGACCAGCACGCGCCGGCGCTGGCGCGGCCCGCTGAGATGACCACCAAAGAACGCCGCCAGGTCGAACAGCGGCAGCAGGCGGCCGCGCACGTTGGCCACCCCGCGCACCCAGGACTGAACCCCCGGGATGAACGTGTACTGGGGCACCTCGAGCAGTTCCACCACCTCATCCATCGACGCGACAAAACGATGACCCAGCAGCGAGAAACCGATGCCGGTCCAGTAGGGTTTTACTTCCTGACGGCCGGGCAGGCCGGCAGCCTGCGCTTTGGCGCGCCTGGCGATCTCAACCAGTGCGAGATAGGGAGACTGTGACTGCACGTGCAAGCAGCTGGCCGCTAGGCCAACACCTCCTCGATGGTGCCCAGCAACTTACCCTCGTCCACAGGCTTGGTCAGATAGGCGCGGGCTCCCTGGCGCATACCCCAGACGCGGTCGGTGTCCTGGTCCTTGGTGGTCACGATAATGATCGGGATACCCGCAGTGCTCCCATCCTTGCTCAGCTGGCGAGTGGCCTGGAAGCCATTCAGACCCGGCATCACAATATCCATCAGGATCACATCGGGACGCTCCTGGCGAGCGACATCCACACCATTTTCGCCGTTAGTTGCAGCGATCACGGCGTGACCATTCTTCTCCAGAATCGTGGTCAGCTTGTGCGTTTCTGTTGGAGAGTCGTCAACGATTAATACTCTTGCCATTGGTTCCCCGCGACTTTTTCTTGTCCGCAACAGCACCGGCGATCGCCGCACTGCGCGGGTTTGTTGTCATTATCAGCAAGCGACGCACCCATTCGCGCCCCGCTCACTCGCCCTAGATCAATTGCCACCCGATTCCCGCCAACAGGACAAGGAACAGGGCTTTCTGCAGCACCACCTCCCCAGGCCGATGCCTGGTGGTGAAACCTGGAATGCTTCCGCGACGAGAAGCAACTCGCCGCAACTATTATCTGCTCACCACTCAGGCCGCGTGATGTGGCTTGGCATGGGCAGAGATTGCACCCAGCAGTTCGCTTTTGCTAAACGGCTTGGTCAAATATTGATCACAGCCGACTACACGTCCCTTGGCTTTATCAAAGAGGCCGTCCTTGCTCGATAACATCACCACGGGCGTCGAGCGGAATTCGCTGTTGTTCTTGATCAGCGCACAGGTCTGGTAACCATCCAGGCGCGGCATCATGATATCGACAAAAATGATATCCGGACGGGAGTCGGCGATTTTTGCCAGCGCGTCGAAACCGTCTGTTGCGGTGACTACCGTGCAACCCGCTTTTTGCAGCAGGGTCTCCGCGGTGCGACGAATAGTCTTACTATCGTCAATCACCATCACCGTCAGGCTTTCCCAGTTGAGCTCCATAGTGTTATTGAATCCCCTGTTTACTTATTTTCGGGCACACCTGAAAGTGATCCAGCGGCACCCTTTGTTCAACCACTTGCGGGGTCTGGTCGCCTCGGTTGGCCAAGGTCGCACATAGGGAGGAACTTTTATCACAGAACCCCAAGTGAATCCACCGGAGGCAGCGGGCACGCGTCGACACAGTACAATTTATCGCCAACCTGCGACCGGGTCGCGCGCGGTCGACCGTTAAAGAGTTGCACCGGCGGCGGGCTACTCTTACCTTACTTACCCGGCAGGCCGGACACTGGCCGAAAGCCTCTGCGCTCCAGACAAGACGCGGCGCCTGTTCAAGAAATTCCAACCAGCACGGAAACCGGTATGAGTTACTCTCTCGGAGTGGTGATGGATCCCATCGCCAAGATTAACTTTAAGAAGGACACAACGCTGGCACTGCTGCAGGCCGCACAGCGCAGTGGCTTTGCGCTGTTTTATTTTGAACAGGGTGACCTCTACCTAGACAACGGCCGCGCCATGGGGCGCGGCCGCGCGCTGCAGGTATTCGACGATCCCGCGCGCTGGTTCGAACTGGGGGAAGCCACAGAATTGCCGCTCGGTGAACTCGACACCATGCTGATGCGGGTAGATCCGCCCTTCGACAACGAGTACATCTACTCGACCTATATCCTCGAAGCGGCGGAACGCGAAGGCGCACTGATAGTGAACAAACCGCAGGCGCTGCGCGACTGCAACGAGAAGATTTTTGCCACCACTTTTCCACAATGTTGCCCGCCGCTGATCGTCAGCCGCGACATGCAGAAGCTGCGCGAGTTTCACAACCTCCACCGGGATGCCATCTTCAAGCCTCTGGACGGCATGGGCGGCACCGGCGTTTTTCACTGCAAACCGGACGGCGCCAACCTGGGCGCGATACTGGAAATGCTCACCGACCGGGGCCGCAGGCAAATCATGGGCCAGCGCTATATCCCCGCGATCAAGAACGGCGACAAGCGCATACTGGTGGTGGACGGCGAAGCGGTGCCCTACTGTCTCGCCCGCATTCCCGAGGCGGGTGAAACCCGCGGCAACCTCGCGGCCGGCGGCCGCGGCGAAGCCCGCCCGCTGACCGATCGCGACCGCTGGATCGTCGAGCAGGTGGCACCATCACTGAAGGAACGGGGGCTGCTGTTCGTGGGCCTGGACGTGATCGGTGAATATCTGACCGAAATCAACGTGACCAGCCCCACCTGCGTACGGGAGATAGATGCGGCCTACGGCACCGATATCGGCGGCCTGCTGATGAGCGCCGTCACAGACCGGCTGGACCAAAAGGGGTAAACTAGCCGGCCCCAGCGAACAGGCTGAGCGGAACATAAAAAGCAGTAATCCATAACGAACAATGAATTCGACCGCCAACAGCACGCAACTTCAGGCCGCCCAGCACGACCGCTTTGTGTTCGCCCTGTTTCTCGCCGGCGCCTTCCACGCGCTGGTGATTTTCGGTGTCGCTTTTGCCGCCCCGGAGGGCCGGCAGGCGCCGCCCACGCTGGAGGTGACCCTGGCGCAACACCACACAGCCCAGGCCCCCGAGGATGCCGACTACCTGGCCCAGCACAACCAGCAGGCCAGCGGTACAGCCGACCCCCCCAAGGAACTGTCCAGTAACCGCCGCGCCGAGATCGCGGACACGGTGATCCGCGATGTGAATCCGCTGCCACAACAGCAGATGGCGCGACCGGCCGAGCAGCGCCGTCAGCTGGTGACCACCATCGGCAACAGCCCGCACTGGGCCCCCGAACTGCCGGCCGAGGACAAGCCATCGAAGGAGAAACGCGGCGATGCGCCCAGCGACCTGCCGCTGACCAACCCCGAGATCGCCAGCCTGCAGGCACGGCTGGACAAGATTCGCCAGACCATCGCCCAGCGCCCGCGCGTGCGCCGCCTCACCTCGGTTGCCACCAGGGCGTCTGCCGACGCCGCCTACCTGCACGACTGGCGACAGAAAGTGGAAGCGGTGGGCAACGACAATTTCCCGGCAGAGGCCCTGCAGCGGCAGATTACCGGCAGTCTGCGCATGATGGTGCGGCTGCTGCCCACCGGCGCGGTGGAAGAGGTGGTGATTCTGGACTCCTCCGGTGAACGGGTCCTGGACGACGCTGCACAGCAGATCGTGCGCCTGTCCGCGCCCTTTGCCCCCTTTCCCGCGGAGATCCGCAAGGAGGCCGACCGCCTGGAAATCATCCGCACCTGGCGCTTCGAGATGACCGGCTTTTCCACCACCACCGGAGAAATCTCCCAGCGCGACTAAACTTCCTCTCTGCGCCCGCAATCCGATTAAAGTGGCTCTATGCACAACACCAATATTGACAGCGACCTGACCCACGGGGGCCTGCGCGGCCAGTTCCTGCTGGCCATGCCCGGCATGGAGGACCCGCGCTTCAAGCAGACTATCGCCTTTATGATCGAGCACACGGATGATGGCGCCATGGGCATCGTCATCAATACGCCGAGCAAGGTGCGCTGGAAAGAGGTGTTCGAACAGCTGTCGCTGGCAGACGCCAGCCTGCGGGGCGATGAAACGGTGCTGCTGGGCGGGCCCATGTCACCGGAGCAGGGCTTTGTGCTGCACGGCACCGGGATGAAGTTTGACTCTACCCTGGAAATCAACACCGACATCAGCCTCACCGCCTCGAAGGACATCCTCGAATCGCTCGCCGCCGGACGCGGTCCGGACGACGTGTTGCTGGCGCTGGGCTACGCCGGCTGGGGTCCCGGACAGCTGGAAGAGGAGCTGGTGGATAACGCCTGGCTGACCCTGCCCGCGGAACCCGAGATCCTCTTCGCCACGCCCTGGCACAAGCGCTGGCACATGGCCGCCGCGCGCCACGGTATCGACCTGACGGGAATTGGCTCCCAGGCGGGCCATGCCTGAGCCAGCGATGAACAAGCCGGTCACCGCCCTCGCCTTCGACTTCGGCACCCGCTCCATCGGCGTCGCCTTCGGCCAGAGCCTCACCGGCAGCGCGCGCGAGCTGGCGCCGCTGCCGGCGAAAGACGGCCAGCCCGACTGGACCCAGGTGCAGCGGGTGATCGACGAGTGGCAGCCGCACTACCTGCTGGTGGGCCTGCCGCTCAATATGGACGGCAGCGAGAGCGAGTTCGGCGCCCGCGCGCGCAAGTTCGGCCAGCGCCTGCACGGTCGCACCGGCCTGCCAGTCGAATTCGTCGACGAGCGCCTCAGCACCCGCGCCGCCAAGGAAGAGGCCTTCGAGCGCGGCCACCGGGGCAACTACGCCCGCGATCCGGTGGATTCCATCGCCGCGCGCATCTTTCTCGAGGACTGGCTGCGTTCGCACTGAAGCGCCCGAGCCCGTGGGCGGCCACGGGCAGGCGCCGCTCTGGTAGAATCGCTCCCACATTTCCCAACCGAACGAGCAGTATGTCCATCACCCGTATCCGCATCGCCACCCGCGAGAGCGCGCTGGCCCTGTGGCAGGCCAATTACGTCAAAGACCGCCTGCAACAGCAACACCCGGAACTGCAGATAGAGCTGCTGCCGCTCACCAGTCGCGGCGACCAGATGCTGGACATCCCGCTGGCCAAGGTCGGCGGCAAGGGGCTGTTCGTCAAGGAGCTGGAAGTGGCCATGCTCGAGGAGCGCGCGGATATCGCCGTGCACTCGATGAAGGATGTGCCGATGGAGTTTCCGGACGGCCTGCACCTGTCGGTGATCTGCGAACGCGAAGACCCCCGTGACGCCTTTGTGAGCAATCACTACGCGAGTCTCGACGCGCTGCCGGCGGGCGCCGTGGTCGGCACCTCCAGTCTCAGGCGCCAGTGCCAGCTTCTCGCGCGCCGGCCGGACCTGGAAGTGAAGTTCCTGCGCGGCAACGTCAACACGCGCCTCGCCAAACTGGACGCCGGCGAATTCGACGCCATTATCCTCGCGGCGGCCGGCCTGCTGCGCCTGGAGATGCCCGAGCGTATCCGCGATTTCCTCGCCCCGGAAATCCTGCTGCCCGCCGGCGGCCAGGGCGCGGTGGGTATCGAGTGCCGCCGCGACGGCGAGCTTGAGGCGCTGCTGCAGCCGCTGCACTGCGCCAATACCGCGGCGCGCCTGCGCGCGGAGCGCGCGCTGGTGAAGCGCCTCAACGGCGGCTGCCAGGTGCCGATCGGCTGCTACGCGCAACTCCTCGACGACAGCACTGCCGGCCAGCTGTGGCTGCGCGGCCTGGTGGGCAGCCCCGACGGCCGGACCCTGGTGCGGGCCGAGTGCCGCGGCGCCGCGGATGACGGCGAAGCCCTGGGCACCGCGCTGGCGGAGGAGCTGTTGTCCGCAGGCGCCGACAAGATACTCGCCGCTATCTGACCCCGGACGCGCCACTCTATGGAAGACAGGCAGGGCAGCCTGCGCGGCAAGCGCATACTAATCACCAGACCCGCGCACCAGTCGCGCGACTGGTGCGAACTGCTGCAGGCGGCAGGCGCCCAGGTCGACAGTGTGCCGATGCTGGCCATAGAGCCGATCGACAGCGGCCCGCCAATGCAGGCGATCAAGCAGCGGATTCTCGACTTCGACCAGATAGAGCATGCGCTCTTCGTATCGCAGAACGCGGTGCGGCTCGGCTTCGAGTGGCTGGAGGACTACTGGCCGCAGTTGCCGCAGGGCCCGCGCTACTACGCGATAGGTGCCGCCACCGCCCGCGCGCTGCGCAATCACGGCGTCGCCTGTGCCAGCGACGGCGACAGCATGGACTCCGAGGCCCTGCTGTCGCTGCCCGCGCTGCAGCAGGTCGCGGGACAGCGCATCCTGATTTTCCGCGGCTGCGGTGGCCGGACCCTGATCGGCGACACGCTGCGCGCGCGGGG
Organism: Microbulbifer magnicolonia; assembly: GCF_035117725.1. Taxonomy (NCBI): domain Bacteria; kingdom Pseudomonadati; phylum Pseudomonadota; class Gammaproteobacteria; order Cellvibrionales; family Microbulbiferaceae; genus Microbulbifer; species Microbulbifer magnicolonia. The sequence continues at coordinate 348,533 of NZ_JAYEFD010000002.1, forward strand.
CGGCCGGGTCGATTACTGCGAAGTCTACCGCCGCATCCTGCCGGCGGAGGCGCCCGCCCAATTGGCGCGCTATGGAACCCAACCGGATGCGATCACCGTGCACAGTGGCGAGACGCTGGCGAACCTGGCCAAATGTATTGAGCAGTCCGCCCGCGACGCGCTGTTCGGCGTGCCGATCGTTTGCCCGAGCCCACGCGTCGCCGACCAGGCCCGGCGCCTCGGTTTCAGCCGCTGCGGCGCCGCCAGAAACGCCGGCGACAGCGCGATGCTGGAGGCGCTGCTGGCAGCGCTGGCCTGATCCGGCGATCGAAATCCCCGCCTGCTTCTAGTAAAAAATTTTAAAAGGGCGCCATGCGTCGTATAAAGCGTGCCGTCTCTCGCTATAATTTGACGACATTTTTTACTCCTGCGCCGCCTAACCCATGACTGACGATAATTCCAAAGACGCCGCGCCCTCCCCGAAAGAGAGCCCCAAAGCAGCGACGGTCACCGCCGACGCCGAAGCGCCCAGCAACTTCGCCAAGGCGGCGCAGGCCAAACCCGCGAAAAAGGGCGGCGACAGGGCCGTCAGCCAGCGCAGAGGTGGCAAAGGCTGGCTGTGGCTGCTACTGCTCGTCGCCGTATTGGGCGGTCTCGGCAGCTGGGCCTGGTACAACTGGCCGCAGTTGCAGCAGACGCTGGGCGGCAAGCTGGACTTTTTGCCCACTGGGCGCGACGCCGAATCACAGCCGGCGCCGGTGGAATCCGTGCCCGCGCCGGAAGCGGTTGTGGTGGAGGCCGCTCCGGATCGACCTGAGGCTGCTCCGCAGCCCGGCCAGCCGGGTCTGCCGGATACGGAAGCGGCCGACAGCGCGGCGGCCCTGCAACAGGCCAACGCCGCCCTGCGCAACCAGCTGCAACTCCAGGACAACGCCATCGCCCAGCTGCAGCAGCAGCTCGCCACCCTGCAGCGCAGTGTCACCGCCCAGGGCAGCCGCCTGAGCGAGCTCGGCAACGTCAGTCGCGACGACTGGCAACTGGCCGAGGCCGATTACCTGCTGCGACTCGCCAACCAGCGCCTGATGCTGGAAAGCGACAGCCGCGCGGCCCTCGGTCTGCTGGAGGAGGTCGACAGCATCTTGCGCCGGGTTGACCTGCCGGATCTCTACGGCGTCCGCCAGCAGCTGGCCCGCGATATCACCGCGCTGAAACTGGTGGAAAACATCGACCGGGAGGGGCTCTACTTGCGCCTCGCCGCACTCGAAGAGCAATTGCTGCGGGTGAATATCCAGCCGCAGTTCGATCTCGCGACCCGCGACCCGGCGCAGGCCGAGCCGGCGGCGCAGACTGCCGATGCACCGGTGTGGAAACGCAGCTGGGAAAATTTCACGCAGTTTATGCGCGACTCGGTGCGCATCCGCGACGGCGATATCGATCCGGTGCTGCTGTCGCCGCAGAGTGAGGCGCGCTTCCGCCAGAACCTGCGCTTGAATATCGAACAGGCACAGCTGGCCCTGTTGCGCGGCGACAGCAGCGTGTACAAGGACGCGCTGAACAGCGCGCGCCAGCTGCTGTTGGAGTACGGTATCGCCGGCCACCAGCGCGATGTATTGCTGCGCGAGCTGGAGGAACTGGCCGCGGAGCCCATAGAGGCCGACCTGCCGAGCCTGACGGCCTCGCAGAGCGCACTGCACGACTACATCGAGCAACTGCACAAAATGTCTGCGTCGGGCGCCGCCGCGCCGGGAGGCGACAGCCAGTGAAACGTTTCCTGTTTGCCGGTCTGGCCCTGCTGTTGTTCGGCGCCTTCCTGGTGGAGGCGATCCGCAGCTACCCCGGCTACCTGCTGGTGATGATCGGCGGCGACGTCGACAAGCGCATCGAGCTGAACCTGTGGGTGGCGGTCATCGCGCTGCTGCTGGGCGTACTCGCTCTGTTTTTCGCCCTGTGGCTGTTGCGCAGCCTGCTGCGCGGTATCGGCGGCAGTGTCAGCCGCATCCGCTTCGGCCGCCAGCGGGTCGCGCGCCGGCGGCTGACCAACGGCCTGGTAGAATTTATGGAGGGCAACTGGGCCCGCGCGCGGCGCCAGCTGCTGAAAAGTGCGCCGCGCTCGGAAGCGCCGCTGATCAACTACCTCGCCGCCGCCCGCAGCGCCTTCGAACTCGGCTTTCGCGACGAGGCCAATGAGCTGCTGGCCAAGGCGGAGGCCTGCGGCGAGGATACCCGCCTCGCCGTCGCGCTCAGCCAGGCGCGCATGCAACTGCTGGACAAGCACTACGAGCAGTGCATCGCCAGCCTGGAGCGCGCCAAGCAGGTCGAGCCCAAACACCCGGCTCTGCTGCAGCTGCTGAAGCAGGCCTATTACCGCCTGGGCGACTGGAACGGACTGCGCGAGCTGCTGCCCGAGCTGGAGAAGCACGCCAATATGCGCGAGGAGGAACTGCAGCAACTGGAGCTGGAGGTCTATCAGCACCAGCTGGTGGACGCCACCAGTCGCCGTGACAGAGACAAGCTGCGCGAGATCTGGCAGGGCCTCAGCGGTCGCTGGCAGCGCAATATGGAACTGCGCGGCCTCTATGCGCAGCAACTGCACCAGATCGGCGATGACGTAGAGGCGGAGAAACAGCTGCGCTGGCTGCTCAATCGCGAGTGGCGCGCCGATCTGGCCCGGCTGTATGGCTGCCTGACCGGGGCCGACGCCACCGCCCAGCTGACCATTGCCGAGGGCTGGCTCAAGGAGTACGGCGAGAACGCCGACTTGCTCACCTGTCTCGGCCGCCTGTGCATGCGCAACGAACTCTGGGGCAAGGCCCGACAGTATTTCGACAAGAGCCTGTTGCTGCGCTCCGACCCGGCCACCTCCGCCGAGCTGGCGCGGCTGCTGCACGCGCTGGGGGAAACCGAGGAGGCGGCAAAGCTGTACAAGGAGGGCCTGATGCAGGCGGTCGCCGACCTGCCGCAACTGCCGATGCCGGACCAGGAGGCACCGCTGCTGGGCGCCAGCGCCTGACGCGCGGCTCCCGCAGCCGATCGTTTTGCCGCGGAGCTGTGTCGCGCCGCAACTGGCAGCCAGCGCCCGCGCCTGGCGGAGTTGGACGGCAGGACTAAGCCCAGAGCCGGATCCCGATCACCCCGTAGGCGAGCAGGTAAATACCCACCACCAGGTTGAGCGCGATCAGCAGCGTCGCGTGACCGCGCACGAAGCGGTTTATGTCAGCGCCGCGATAGCGGAACCAGATGCGCAGGCTCCAGAGCGCGCAGAGGAAGAAGGCGATGGTACCGGCAAATACCATCAGCGAGGCCGCGCTGATCTGGCCGGCCAATACATAGGGGATGCGACTGGCGGCGGCCAGTTTCGCACCGAGCAGTGCGATCAGCATTGCCACCAGGGTCAACAGCGGCCAGGCGCGCAGCGACAGCCGCGCTGCCGGCGCATCCTTTGCACCTTTCGCAAGCCGCCCGAACAGCCAGCGCGGCAGCCAGATCAACGCGAGCAGCAGCGCGGTCGCTGCGCTGAGGGCCCAGAGCGCGGCGATCAGCAGCGGCGCATAGGCGCCGATTGCACTTACCCGCTTCAGTGTTTGCGGACCATAGTGCAGCACCTCGCCCGCCAGCGGGTCTGCAACTCTTACCAGCGCGATCTTGCCGGAGGTCTCCTGCTTGAAGGTCGGCCCGGCCCCGGCGAGCAGCCGGCGCGGCGGCGCGCCTATGAGAGGCCCTATGGTCGCGCCGTCTTTTTTGACCGCCAGCCGCCAGGGCACCAGGTCGGTGAGGAACTCGGCCGATTGCATGACCGGGCTGTCGACACGGTAGAAGCCGTCCAGCGCCAGGTCCTCGTCATTCAGTGCGCGCTCCGCGTCAACGCTCGGCACCACCGTATTCCGGGTGACATAGTCGGCGATCAGCCGGTGGATCTGCGTCACCGCGGGCCCATTGCTGTTGGCCATGACCACGTGAGCCACACCCAGCGCCGGCTGGTAGGCCAGGACTGCACTGGCGCCGGGCAGGCTGCCCTCGTGGCCATAGAACACCACGCCATTGTGGTGAAACACACTGTTGCCGAGCCCCCAGGACAACTGCAGGCCGGCTCGGGCTGCCAGCGTCTGCTGCGGCAGCTCCGTCTGCTCCACGGAGGCCGCCGACAGCACGCGCCCGCCGGCGGAGCTGCCGCGCTGCAGCAGCAGCCGCGCCAGCCTGACCATATCCCGCAGGCTGCTGTGCATACCCCCGGCGGCGCGATTGTTCAGGTGCCAGTAGGGCAACGGCTGTCCCGCCCGGTAGAGCGTCGCCGCGTTGCTGCGATATTCATCGGAATAGAAGTAACCGCTGTCGCGCATGGCCAGCGGATCGAAGAAATTTTGCCGGATGTATTCCTCATACGGAATGCCGGAAACCTTCTCGACGATATAGGCTGCCACCAGCGGGCCGGTATTGTTGTAGGCAGTGCGGGAACCCGGGGCCCAGCGCGATCTGCGCGAGTGCGGATGCAACGCCAGGGCCTCGCGAATGGCGATCGGCTTGCCCTCCCTCGCCACCTGCTCGGCAAAATGCGGCGCGTCCCAGCCGGTACTGTGGTTCAACAGGTGCACCAGCCGCAGTGGATACTGCCCCTCCCAGGGATTGTCGAATTGAATCTCCGGTGCCAGATCGGCCAGCCTGTCATCCAGGCTCAGCCTACCCTCCTCCCGCAGTTTCATCACCGCCAGGCCGACCAGCAGTTTGGAGATGGAGCCCACGCGGAAGCGGGTCTCGGCGCCCACCGGTTTATTCCTGGCGACATCGGCTTCGCCACTGGTGTACCACCAGACCTCCCCGTCCGCTTCGACCAGGGCCACGGCCACGCCGGGTGCGGGCGACTTGGCCATTACCCGATCTATGGCAGTTTCGAGTTGCTGCAGATTCTCAATCGGCGCTGACTGCGGGCGCGGCTCCCCATGTGCAGTCGCCGCCAACAGCAGCAGAAGACTTATTAGCGAGATCATCCGACACATACTTCAGTTCCTTTTTCCATTCTTTCGTTGTGGTTTAATGCCAAAGGAATAAGGCGCCGATCGGCGGGCGGCAAAGAAAGGTTTGTGAACGGTTGTGAAGGGCGCGCCGAAGTCTCCTTCATATTCGGTCACAAGGGCTAAAAGATTGATTTGAAAGAAAAAAACAGCAGCCAGACGCGACAGGACAGCCGCTTCCGGGTGGGTGACTTCGTCTTCGACAGCCGCACCGGAAAATTGACCGGCGCGGATGCAGAGGTGCGCCTCGAGCCCCAGGTGGGTGAATTCCTGCACCTGCTGGTGCGCCGCGCTGGTTCGACGGTCAGCCGCGAGTCCATTAGCGAGGAAATCTGGCCCGACAGGGTCGTCGGCGACGATGCCCTGCGCGTCATGGTGAAGAAATTGCGCGAGGCGCTCGGCGACAACGCGCGCAATCCGACCTATATCAAAACCCTGCCCATGAAGGGCTATGTATTGATCGCCGCGGTGCGCCCTTTGCCGTCGCCGCGCCGGTGCCGTTCCATCTCTCCCGCCCTCGCCGGCGGCACCCTGGCCGCACTGCTGGCGACCATCGGCGTCTTGTTGGGATCCGTGTCATTGAGCCGCGACCCGCCCATCGCCCGCATCGAAGCCCTGACCAGTATGCCCGGCTCCGAACTGAGCCCGGATTACAGCGCGGCGACCGACCGCCTGCTGTTCTCCCACCGCGCCAACAAGGATGACTATCTGCAGCTCTACGCAAAGCGCCTCAGCACGCAGCGGGTGCAGCGGCTGACCTGGGACGACGCCAACTACGCCAACGCCTTCTGGTCGCCAACGGGAACCCAGCTTATCTATACGCGCAGCACCGACGCCGACACGCGGCACTTCCGCGCCGGATTCGATCCTGAGCAGGGCATAGTCGATCCGCAGCCGCTGCCGGCGGTAGCGGTGCAAGGCAAGTTTTTACTGGGCTGGTCGGCAGACAGCCGCTCCGTCTATCTGAAAGATGCCTTCGCGCCGGAGCGGCCCCAGGGCATCTGGAGGCTCGAGCTCGCGAGCGGAAATCTCGCACAGGTTACCGCGCCCAGCGTGCGGGGTATCGGCGACTTCTTTGCCCGCGAGTCCGCGGACGGCCGCATGCTGGCACTGCTGCGCGGTGTTGACGACGGCAAGCGGGAGCTGCTGGTCGTCGATATCCCCACCGGCAGCCTGCTCCACACCCGCGTACTCTCAGGACATCCGGATCGACTGGCGTGGAGCGCCGACGGCCGCAGCCTGGCGCTGTCGAGCTTCGCCGGCGAACTGCTGCAATACCACCTGGCCGAAGACCGCTTCGCCGCGCGGGACAACCCCAGCAGCCATATCAACGATGTGTTCTTCCAGTGCGGTGATGACTGTTACTTCCTGCGCCGCCACAACGGCAATTTTCTCGATCTGCAGGAACAGCCCGATCCGTTCGATACCCGCCCGCTGATGTCCAGCGATCATTTCGATCTGCCCGGTGCCGAGGATTTCCCGCTCTATGACCCAACGGGTGAAATTCTCTACTTTGCCTCCCGCGGGGACGGCGAACTCCTGCTGCAGCGGCGGAGCAGAAAATCCGGCACCGCCACCATTGCCCGCTTTGCGGGCGCGGCGCAGATCAGGTCGCTCGCGATCAATGCCGGCGGCTCGCATATCGCAGGCCTCGTCGACAAACGCATCTTTGTCTTGGATATCGCCTCCGGAGCACTGCGTTTCCTGACGCGGGATATCGATTCGGCGGGCCCGCCGACCTGGACCACAGACGGCCAGGCGATACTCTTTGCCGAGCGCGAAAAGGGCGTGGCGACGCTCTACCGGCACGCCGTCAGCGGCGACCGGCGCTCCGCCGTCATCTCCGGCTACAGCGCTGCGCGGCAGATAGACGAAACGCGGCTGCTGGCCGTCGACGGCAGACAGCGGGCCTGGCTTATCGACGGTGGCGAAGTGGTCCGGCAAGTGGCGGCTCTGCCCTCGATCATGCCGAATCGCTGGCAGATCCGCGGCAAGTGGCTCTACTACACCGGGCACGTCGGCAACAATGCTTATATGACCAGGGTCGATCTGGAAACCGGCACAGAGGAGCAGCGCCTGCTGGCAAGAAATCGCTTCAGGCTGAATTTCGACATGCATCCGCACGCCGCGCGCATTGTTACCGTCAAATCAATGCTGGCGGAAAGTGACCTGATCAGACTCGCGCTGGCCGGCGACTGAACGCCATAGAGCGGGCACAGCGCTACAGGGAGGCGAAGGCGCCGGCGAACAGCATCATCGCGGCGATCATGATCAGGCCCTGCAACAGCGCGATGATGATGGCCTTCATAAAACCGGTGCCCAGCACCAGCATGTAGGCGATGGCGGCCAGTGGAATGGTCAGCAGTATGCCGAGATTCTCGCTGACGCCCGGAATCATGCCGCCGACGATCCGCTGCACGATCACCGCGAGCAGCAGCGCGAACAGGCAGTGAAACACACCGGTGTTCCTGGCGCCCATCATGGCGGCGGCCATCTTCAACGGCAGCACCAGGACCGCTACGATGATGATGACGAAGATGATCAATTCCATTTCTGTGGCTCCCTGTTATTGAATTTCCATTGCCCGGCCGGTCAAAGAGCGTCATCGGGCCCGCCTCTCGTTACCGGGATATTGATGTGCGATCCCTCTTCGCACCTGCGCAATGTGTACAGCGCGATAGCTGGCCCGGTTGCGGCGTCCGGATGACTTGCATGGTGCTCCCTCCCTGGGAGTTCGCACCTTGGCAGTGTCGGCGCTCAGAGGCCCAGTTTGGGCCAGATCTCGTCGATTCTCTGCACCACTTTTTCGTCCCGCTCTATCGCCCTGCCCCATTCACGGCTCGTTTCCCCCGGCCATTTGTTGGTGGCGTCGAAGCCGATCTTGGAGCCGAGGCCGGACACCGGCGAGGCGAAGTCGAGATAGTCTATCGGGGTGTTCTCCACCATCACCGTGTCCCGCGCCGGGTCCATACGCGTGGTCATGGCCCAGATCACGTCTTTCCAGTCGCGTGCGTTGACGTCGTCGTCGGTGACAATGACGAACTTGGTGTACATGAACTGGCGCAGGAAGGACCAGACACCCATCATCACGCGCTTGGCGTGACCGGCGTACTGTTTTTTCATCGTGACGACCGCCAGCCGATAGGAACAGCCCTCCGGCGGCAGGTAGAAGTCGACGATCTCCGGAAACTGCTTCTGCAGAATCGGCACAAACACCTCGTTCAGGGCTTCGCCTAAGACCGCCGGCTCGTCCGGCGGGCGGCCGGTGTAGGTGCTGTGATAGATGGGATCCTTGCGGTGGGTGATCTTTTCCACGGTAAACACCGGGAAGCGATCCACTTCGTTGTAGTAGCCAGTGTGATCCCCGTAGGGACCCTCGTCGGCCATATCGTCGGGATAGATAAAGCCTTCCAGCACATATTCGGCACTGGCCGGCACCTGCAGGTCACTGAGTGTGGCATTGACCACTTCGGTCTTGTCGCCGCGCAGCAGGCCGGCAAAGGCGTACTCGGATAGGGTGTCGGGCACCGGCGTGACCGCGCCGAGAATGGTGGCGGGATCCGCGCCCAGGGCGACGGCGACCGGATAGGGTTGGCCGGGGTTTTTCTTGCACCAGTCGCGGAAATCGAGCGCACCGCCGCGGTGGGACAGCCAGCGCATGATCAGGCGGTTCTTGCCGATCAGCTGCATACGGTAGATGCCGAGGTTCTGGCGCTTCTTCTCCGGCCCGCGGGTGATGACCAGCGGCCAGGTGACCAGGGGCGCGACGTCGCCGGGCCAGCAGGTCTGGATCGGCAGTCTGCTGAGGTCCACGTCGTCGCCGCTCAGCTGCAGCTGCTGGCAGGGTGCGCTCTTCACCACCTTCGGGCCCATGTTCAGCACCTGCTTGAACACCGGCAGCTTTTCCCAGGCGTCGCGCAGATTCTCCGGCGGCTGCGGCTCTTTCAGGAAGGCCAGCAGCTCGCCGACTTCGCGCAGCTCACTGACGCGCTCGCGGCCCATGCCCAGGGCGACCCTTTCCGGGGTGCCGAACAGATTGGCCAGTACCGGCGTGTCGAAACCGACCGGATTCTCAAACAGCAGCGCCGGACCGCCCGCGCGCAGCACGCGATCGGCGATTTCTGTCATTTCCAGGTGCGGATCGACGGGGTGCTGAATGCGTTTGAGCAGGCCGCGCTTTTCCAGCAGCTTGATAAAGTCGCGCAGGTCTTTGTATTTCATGCAATACCGGGCAGAGAACTTGAATCAGTGCGCAGTGTAAAGCAGCGAAGACAAAAAGGGGAACGGCGCCCTCGCGGGAAGGGTGCTGGGAGAGGGGGTGTTTTGTAGAAACGGCCCGCGGCAGGCGCCGCGGACCGTTAAAATCTTTAAGCTGAGTACAGCTTAGAAGCGGGGACGACGCGGACGATCTTGACGATCTTCGCGCGGCTTGGCTTCGTTAACACGGATGTTACGGCCAGACAGCGGCTTGTCGTTCATTTCTTCGATCGCTTTGCGCGCTTCGTCGTCGTTCGGCATTTCTACGAAACCGAAGCCCTTAGAACGGCCAGTCTCACGGTCAGTAATTACGGTAGCCCGAGAGATTTCTCCGAATGCACCGAATGCTTCATTCAGGTCGTCAGAGGTTACGCCGTAGGCCAGATTTCCAATATAGATATTCACAAAAAGTTCTCACTAGATATGTGGGCTGTCGTGCAGTCACAAATGGATAACCAGCTCCACCAGATCATCCATCTGAGATTGGCTTTTGTCGGGTAATCCCCGGGGCCAATTCGGTCGGGCGTCGATTCGTACAGTACATACCTAGCGCCACAATGTGGCCCTTTATATGCCTAACGGCACGCCTTTTCAACAGAATTCGGCGCAAATAATCGCCTTATTCAGTTTCATATATAAAATCGACGCCACTTTTCGGCATCGGTTATAAACGATGATTATTTCCGTTTCATGGACAGGAAGAACTCATCGTTGGTCTTGAAGTCCTTCAGCTTGTCGATCAGGAATTCGGTCGCCGCCAGGTCTTCCATATCGTGCAGCAGCTTGCGCAGGATCCAGACACGCTGCAGCTCGCCCTCGGGCATCAGCAGCTCCTCGCGGCGGGTACCGGAGCGGCGCACGTTGATGGCCGGATAGACGCGCTTCTCGGCGATCTTGCGGTCCAGCTGCAGCTCCATATTGCCGGTACCCTTAAACTCTTCGAAGATCACCTCGTCCATCTTGGAACCGGTATCTACCAGCGCGGTGGCGATGATGGACAGGCTGCCACCCTCCTCGATGTTGCGCGCGGCGCCGAAGAAGCGCTTCGGGCGCTCCAGCGCGTGGGCGTCCACACCACCGGTCAGCACCTTGCCGGAGCTGGGTACGGTGGTGTTGTAGGCGCGCGCCAGGCGGGTGATGGAGTCGAGCAGGATCACCACGTCTTTCTTGTGCTCCACCAGGCGCTTGGCCTTCTCGATCACCATCTCGGCCACCTGCACGTGGCGCGCCGGCGGCTCGTCGAAGGTGGAGGCCACCACTTCGCCGCGCACGGAGCGCTGCATCTCGGTGACCTCTTCCGGGCGCTCGTCGATCAGCAGCACGATCAGGTGGCACTCCGGGCTGTTGCGGGTGATGGCCTGCGCCATGTTCTGCAACATGATGGTCTTACCGGCCTTCGGCGGTGCCACGATCAGGCCGCGCTGGCCCTTGCCGATCGGCGCGACCAGGTCGATGATGCGGCCGATCAGGTCCTCGGAGGAGCCGTTGCCGCATTCGAGTGTCAGGCGTTCGTTGGGGAAGAGCGGGGTGAGGTTTTCGAACAGAATCTTGTTGCGCGCGTTTTCCGGCTTGTCGAAATTGATTTCGTTGACCTTCAGCAGCGCGAAGTAGCGCTCGCCCTCTTTCGGCGGGCGGATCTTGCCGGAAATGGAGTCGCCGGTGCGCAGGTTAAAGCGCCGTATCTGGCTGGGCGATACGTAGATATCGTCCGGGCCCGCCAGGTAGGAGGAGTCGGCGGAGCGCAAAAAACCAAAACCGTCCTGAAGGATCTCCAGTACGCCGTCGCCGTAAATGTCTTCACCGCTTTTGGCGTGGCGCTTCAGGATATTGAAAATGATGTCCTGCTTGCGCGAGCGGGCCAGGTTCTCGAGGCCCATGCCCTTGGCTATTTCAATCAGTTCTTCAATGGGTTTGGTTTTTAATTCGGAAAGATTCATACCAATTGCTTTATTAAGGTTTCTGTTGTCAGTTGGCGCGGACGCGCCGGGAAAGTTGAGGAGGGGTTTGGAGTTTGGGAATTTGCTCGTATCTGCCCCAAACACTGCAGTGCCATTTCCTTTCAGCCACGCGAAGCTCTGGGGAACTCACAATCTGCTCACTATCGATAACAGTTCGAGCAGCATTTGTTACGGATAAGTTCAACTCGAGGAGTTTGCGCGCCGGGGAAGGTCAGAGACCGTGCGGGGGGGCGTCTTTGCCAGCTCGTCGCCAGCTCTTTGATACCTGGCTCGTCTGACTACATTCAAGATTACCAGCCAGTATAACGGCTGTTTTCCATCCTGCAAAGGGAATTTACCCTTTGCAGAACGGATTAGCCGGCGTTACAGCTGGCTGTCGATAAACTCGGTCAGCTGGGCGCGGGACAGGGCGCCGACCTTGGTGCCCTCCACGTTGCCGCCCTTGAACAGCAGCAGGGTCGGGATGCCGCGCACGTTGTACTTGGCCGGAGTTTCCTTGTTCGCATCCACGTCGACTTTGACGATCTTCAGCTTGTCGCCGTAGTGACCCGCCAGGTCGTCCAGTACCGGAGCGATCATCTTGCAGGGGCCGCACCATTGCGCCCAGAAATCCACCAGCACCGGACCCTCGGCCTTGAGTACCTGGGCTTCGAATTCGGCGTCAGTTACGTTGACGATTGAATGCTCGCTCATATTGCTTTCCTGTTCTCTAGTCTCGTCTTGGGTTAGCCGGTGCGGCCTCGACCGCGGGCGCAGCGCGACATGATAAGGACTGCGGGGTCGCAGCCGCAAGGCGGCATTACCCGGTAGATGGGGATGGCGCCACCGGCTTTCAAGCCCCCCATCACGGCTGCTCCGGAAAACGCTGCAGGATCTCATCAAGAGCGCCCGCAGCCTCCGCCGGCATGCCCCGCCCCTGGAATCGCGCTGCCGCTCAGGGCTGCTCGAGAAAACGCTGCAGGATCTCATCAAGATAGTCGAAGCCGAAGGCGCTGGCGGCAATGCGCCGCTCCAGCGGCCGCACCAGCTCCATCGCCTGCAGAGCCGGCCACTGGCGCTCGAGCGCCGACAGCGGCAGGCCGGTGTAACGGCTGAAGGTGTCCAGTGGCACGCCCTCCACCAGGCGCAGCGCGTTCATCAGGAATTCCAGCGGCAGGTCCTCGCGCTCGATCTCGTCGCAATGGGGCGGCGCCAGCTCACTGTGTATCAGGTTTTCCCCGGCGCCCGCAGCAGTCGGGAGGTAGTGCCGCGGCGCGCGCGTGCGGCGGCTGCGCAGAATCCTGCCCTCGTCCGGCAGCGTCACCTTGCCGTGGGCGCCCGCACCTATGCCCAGGTAGTCGCCGAAGGCCCAGTAATTCAGGTTGTGGCGGGACTCCAGTCCGGCGCCGCTGTAGGCGGATACCTCGTAGCGGGCGTAGCCCCTGGCGGCGAGGTAATCGCGCCCGCTGCCCTGCATGCTGGCGATCAGCTTTGATCCGGGCGTGACCGGCGGCGCGCTGTAGAAGGCGGTATTGGGTTCGATGGTGAGCTGGTACCAGGAAATATGCTCCGGCTCCAGGGACACGGCGCGCCGCAGATCCGCCAGCGCCTCCTCCTCGGTCTGCTCCGGCAGGCCGTGCATCAGGTCCAGGTTGATATTGTCGAAACCGGCGCGGCGCGCCATGCCCAGGGCGGCGGCGGCCTCGTGGCCGCTGTGAATGCGACCGAGATTGGCCAGCTGGCGCGGATCGAAACTCTGCACGCCGATGGACAGGCGATTGACACCGGCGGCGCGGTAACCGGAAAACTTTTCCTGCTCGAAAGTGCCGGGGTTGGCCTCCAGGGTGATCTCGATATCCGGCGCAAAGCCCACGGCTCCTTCCGCCACCTCGAGAATCTGGCCGATGGCCGCCGGCGAGAACAGGCTCGGGGTGCCGCCGCCAAAGAAAATCGACTGCAGCTTGCGCCCCTGCACCCAGGGTAATTGGCTCGCCAGGTCGCGCCGCAGCTGCGCCACATACGCCACTTCCGGCAGGCCGTATTCGGAGGAGTGCGGTCCAGCCGCCTCGTGGGAATTCGCGCCGGCGGAAGCCTGGTGAGCGCCTGCGGCCACTGAATGAGAGTTGGCGCCCGCGGCTACTTGATGAGAGTTGGCGCCCGCGGCTACCTGATGAGAATTGAAGTCGCAGTACGGGCATTTGCGCACACACCAGGGGATATGCACGTAGAGACTCAGCGGCGGCAGCTGCAACGGGGAGTGATTTTCAGACAACGGCAGCACCGCCCCGCATGCGCTCGCGCCACAGCGCCTCGAACTGCTGGACCGCCTGCGCCCGGTGGCTGAGCTGGTTTTTCACTTCGCACGCCAGTTGGGCGGACGTCACACCCTGGGACTCGACAAAAAACAGCGGATCGTAGCCGAAGCCCTGTTCCCCGGCGGGCTCGCGCAGTATGCGCCCCGGCCACTGCGCACTGCACACCAGCGGCACCGGGTCGTCGTGCCGGCGCACAAAGGCCAGCGCGCAGTGAAAACTGGCGCCGCGCTGCTCGTCCGGGACGTCGCGCAGGGCTTCGAGCAGCTTGCGGTTATTCTCCCTATCCGTGGCGCCGGGGCCGGCGTAGCGCGCGGAGTAGATTCCCGGCGCGCCATCCAGCGCGTCCACCGCCAGTCCGGAGTCGTCCGCCAGCGCGGGCAGGCCGCTGATCCTGCTGGCGTGGCGCGCCTTGATCAGGGCATTCTCGATAAAGCTGAGACCGGATTCCTCGGCCTCGGGGACGTCGAAATCCGACTGGGGCACCACCTGGATATCCCAGTTGGCGAACAGGTGGGAAAACTCTTTCAGTTTGCCGGCGTTGCCGCTGGCCAACACAATCTTGTCTAGCATCGGATTTGGATGAAAAACGCGGGCACAGGGCCCGCGGGTAAATTGGGATTAGCGGGAACCCGCAAGCGCGCGGACCTCCGCGTCGTTCACTCTTTTTCCAGCTTGCGCCGGAAGTTGATCGTCTCGGTATTGCCATTCGGCAGCTTCACCTCGATATTGAAGGTGAGCGTTTCCTCGTGCTCAAAACGCAGCGGCGCGAGATAGTAAACTGCGTCGCCCTCGCGAATCTCCATAAACTCCAACGGGCGGGACTGCTGGATCAGATTGGTAGCCGTACCGGACATCTCCGAACTGAGCCCGCGCTGGCCGCCCTCTTTCTCCACCACCGACACGTTGACAAACGCCCGGTCTTTCGCGCGCACCAGCTGGTAGTTCTGCGCAATTTCCGGCTTGATGAACTCGCTGTTGAACACCGAGTAGATCACGCGGTAGTCACCAAAATCCTCGTGGCTCTTGATGATTTTGGCCTCCTGCGCGGCGGTACTGGCGGCCCAGAAGAGCAGCGCCAGTGCGGCGGCTGCGGCTAGGATGCGTTTCACACTTCACCTCCTGTCGTTTTCGAAGAGGCCCACAAATGGCACCGAGGCGGCACACGGATGTGCCGCCCGCTGGCCGAAGGCCAGCGCGAGCCCCCGAAATGCCAGCAGACTCGCGCGTCTGCGCCCGCATTTGGCGGGCGGCGCATGCATTTTTCATGGATGAAAAGTGCATGCCCTAGGTAAATAAAGTTTAGCGAGTCAGGTGGTAGATCGCCGTCTCGCCAAACAGATTGGGCAGAAAATCCTTGAAGGCCGCGCCAACCTTGGTCTCGGATACTACTTGGCGATGCAGAATTGTCCAGTTGTTCTCACGGCAGAGCACTTCGAAGTCGCGGAAAGTACAAAAGTGAATATTGGGCGTGTCGTACCATTCATACGGCAATAGATCCGAAACCGGCATGCGCCCCGAGAACGCCAGGTGCCAGCGCGCTTTCCACTGGCCGAAGTTCGGGAAGGTGATAATGCACTCCCGCCCCACCCGCAGCATCTCCCGCACGACCAGGTGCGGCTGGCGCAGCGTCTGCAGTGCCTGGGTCATCACCACGGTATCGAAGCTGCCGTCGGCGAAGTTGCCGAGGCCTGCGTCCAGGTTCTGCTCGACCACGTTGACGCCGCGCTGCAGGCAGCGCTCTATCTGCTGTGGATCAATTTCCAGCCCGTAGCCGCTGACCTGCTTGTTATTGCCCAGCTGCTCGAGCAGGGCGCCGTCACCGCAGCCGAGGTCGAGCACGCGGGTGCGGGGCGCTATCCAGTTCTGAATGACGTCCAGATCGATACGCATCAGTTCACCTCCCGCACGGCTTCCGCCGCCACGCCGTTCATGTAGGCGCCGAACACCCGCTGGTAGCGCTCGTTCGGCAACAGGAAGGCGTCGTGCCCCATGGCGGAGTCGATTTCCGCGTAGCTGACCGGTACGTTCGCGTGTATCAGCGCGTCGGCGATCTCGCGCGAGCGCTCCGGCGCAAAGCGCCAGTCGGAGGTGAAGGAGATCAGCAGGAATTTACACTGCGCGTGAGAGAAGGCCGCCACCGGATCGTCACCGTACTCCCGCGCCAAATCAAAATAATCCAGCGCGCGGGTCATCAGGATATAGGTGTTCGGATCGAAGCTGCTGGAGAAGCTGTCGCCCTGGTGGCGCAGGTAACTCTGCACCTGGAATTCCACCTGTTCCTCGACGCCGCGGTCAAAGGTCCCGGAGCGCAGCTCGCGACCGAATTTCTTGCCCAGGCCGTCATCCGAAAGATAGGTGATATGGCCGATCATGCGCGCCACCGCCAGGCCGCGGCGCGGCAGCTTGTTTTCTTCCAGGTAGCGGCCGCCGCAGAAATCCGGATCCGAGGTGATCGCCTGGCGGGCCGTCTCGTTGAAGGCGATATTCTGCGCGGACAGCTTCATCGCCGAGGCGATCACCACGCAGTGGCGCAGCCGCTGCGGATATTCCAGCGCCCAGCGCATCGCCTGCATGCCGCCGAGACTGCCGCCGACCACCGCGGCCCACTGTTCGATGCCAAGCAGGTCCGCGAGGCGCGCCTGGCTGTGCACCCAGTCGCGCGCGCGCAGGGGCGGGAAATCCGGTCCCCAGGGCCTGCCGGTTGCCGGATTTATCGATGCCGGGCCCGTCGAACCGTGGCAGCCGCCCAGGTTGTTCAGCGACACCACGAAGAACTTGTCGGTATCTATCGGCTTGCCGGGGCCTATGTAGTGATCCCACCAGCCGGGGCGCTTGTCCTCGGGCCTGTGGCGGCCGGCGGCGTGATGGTGACCGGACAGCGCATGGCAGATCAGCACCGCATTGCTTCGCGCCGCATTCAATTCGCCGTAGGTCTCGTATACCAGGCGGTAATCCTGCAGCGTGCGACCACAGGCCAGCTCCAGGGGTTCAACAAAGGTGTGGCTCCGGGGCACCACAATACCGACGGAATCCGGGTCGACGGAGACCGTCTCGGTGGCGGCGAGCGCGGCGGCAGGCGTAGAGATTTTTTCCGTGGACAAGGCAGTAATGTCTTATTGAGTTCAGCGGGAATTGGCGGATGGCAGCCCGTCAAGTGTACGGGAGCGCCGCCGCGGAACACAAATGCTGGGATTTACCTCGAGACAAAAAGCCCGCCGGAGTTGCGGGCTCTTTGTTTGGCGGCGGGCACAGCGCTCAGCTGGCGGTCGCCTTGAGCGGCATCACATTGTCCGCCTGCGGTGCCGGCGCCACCGGCTGCGGCGCCGAGCTGCTCTGGCGCAACAGGTCTTCGAGGGACGCCAGGGCGTTGTCGTTGCGCAGTATCTCCTCCTCCAGCGCGCGGAGATCGGTGCGCTTGCTCTTCGTCTTCTGCTTCAGCTCGGTGAGCTTGATCAGGTGGCGGTTCAGCAGGTGCTTCTGGTACTGCACATGCTGCTTGAGCGGTTCCAGTGCCTGGTCCAGCCAGCCGTCAGCGGCGCAGATCATCTGGCTGTAGAGCCGCCCGACTTCGCTGGCGAGGGTGGCGAGGAAGCGCTCGGTCAGGCGGTCGCGCCGCGCCAGCAGCAGTTGCGGCGAGCGCCGCAACTGCGCCGCCTGGCGGTGCAGGCCGCGCAGCGCGAGACGGAAACTGCGCACACTGAAGTGCTGTTCGCTGGAATCCAGATTCTTCAGCGTAGAGCGCTCGAAGATGGCGTCCACCAGGCGGTTGGCCTGGTCCACCTCGCGCTCCATATTGGACAGCTGGTGATCCACCCCCTCCATAAAGCCGTCGATAGCCTTGGCGAGGCCCAGTGGCGTCCAGCGCTCGTGCAGGGCGCGACTGGTGTCCTCGATCAGCATCTGCAGCTGCTGGCTGGATATCGGTGCCAGCAGCGAGGCGCGCTGGCGGGCCAGCATGCGATGGCTCGATTTCAGGGTCAACAGTTCCTGGTGGCAGAGCTTGTGTTGGCCGCGCACCGTCTGCTGCAGCTGGGCCAGTTCGGCCAGCTGCTCGGCATTTGTGCTGCTGTTGCGCTGCAGATGCGTGAGCGCGGCGCGACCGCTGTTCAGGCGGCGCTTGAGCAGGTCGCGGGTATCCGCCATCAGGGTCAGGGCCTGGTGCAGCGAACGGTGCTCCGCCACCTTCTGGCGATGCTCCATCAGTCGCTGTACCAGCAGCTTCTCGAATTCGGCAAAACGGCTCTGTTGCAGCAGTTCCGCGTCCTGCTGCTGGCGTGCCAGCAGCGCCTTTTTCGCCGACACCCCCACGACGCTGTCGAGCGGCAGTCCCAGCAACTTGCTCACCTGCGCGCGCATCTGCCGCAGCAGCAGCTCGGCGTCCTCGTCCGGATCGTCCCACATGGCGTCTATCTTGTTCAGCAGCGCCATCACCGCAGTGCCGCGGTGTTCCCGCAGCGGCACCAGGTGGGTCTCCCACATATTCAGGTCGGTGCCGCTGACGCCGGCGTCGGCCGCCAGCAGGAAAGCCACCGCCTGGGCACTGGGCAGCGTGCTCAGGGTCAGCTCCGGCTCGTTGCCGAGCGCGTTGAGCCCCGGGGTATCGATGATGCGCAGCCCCTGGGACAACAGCGGGTGCGGCAGGCAGATCAGCGCGTAGCGCCAGGCCGGTATCTCCACCAGCTTGCCCTTGCCGTCCAGGTGACGGCGGTCAAAACCGTAGCGGGCCGCCTCTTCCGGCGTCACCGACTTGCTGGCCGCAACCTTCATCAGCGCCTCGCGGGTGGCATCGGCGTCACTGGCTTCGAACTCGTGCGTGACCCATTTCTGCGGGATGCGGCGGAAACTCTCGAGGCTGGTGTTGGTGGCCAGGGTTTCGATCGGCAGCAGGCGCAGACTGGCCTGCGCGCTGCCGTCACTGAAGATCTCGGTCGGGCACATGGTGGTGCGCCCGGGCTTGGACGGCAGCAGGCGCTTGCCGTAGGTGTGTGACAGCAGCGCGTTGATCAGCTCGGTCTTGCCGCGGGAGAACTCGCCGACCAAGGCCAGGGTGAACTGGTCCTCGGCGAGCAGCGCGCGCGCCTGCTGGACTACCTGGCGCGCGCCGGCGGAATTGGGGAAATGCTCCTGAAGCCAGTGGTTGAACGTGGCGAACTGGCGGTCCAGGGCCTTTTTCCAGCGGTCGTAGTCGGCGATATGCTGGCGCAAGATGGCGTCTTCCATGTAGCGATGTTCTTCTTATTTACTGCACAGCGAAATTTGGACCGACTATTGTCGGCCAAGAGCGGCCATTATAGAAGCGCCGGGGCGCAATTGTTGCGACCCGGTGCGCGCAAGATGGCCAGCCCCACGATCTAGAAGCCGGGTATATGCCAGAACAGGTTGTAGACAAAGGCGGGCATATTGGCCATCTGGGCGAAGCCCAACAGCAGCTTGTCGGCCACTGTCAGCAGGATGAAGACGAAGATCGGGCTGATATCGATCATGCCCAGCGGCGGTATCAGCTTGCGCACCGGCGCGCAGAAGGGCTCCAGCAGCTGGCGCAGCAGCATCAGCGCCGGGTGGCCGCTGTGGGGGGCGATCCAGCTGAAGATGATCGAGATCAGCATGCCGACGAAGACGATCGCAATCACTGTCGTGATGCAGCCGATCAGCGACCACAGCAGCGCGCTGAGCGGGTTGAACAGGCCGATACCGGCGAGCAGGCCGCAGCCGATGATCATCACCACACCGACCAGCAGTGCCAGCACCAGCGATGCCATATCGATGCCGAACAGCCCCGGAATCACCTTGCGCAGCGGCAGCAGCAGGGGGTTGGTGATCTTGACGATGCCCTGGGAGATCGGGTTGTAGAAATCCGCGCGCGCCAGCTGCAGCAGGAAGCGCATCAGCACGGCAAACAGGAACAGGATGCCCAGGGTGGCCAACAGGAAGACGCCGATATTGCTGAAGGTGTTTACCATTGAAAATCCCTTTGGGGTGGCATGCATGCGGCGCCGTCGGCGCCGCGCTCATTTTATCAGGTTCGCTTACTGATCCAGCTCGCGCGCCATCTCCGCGGCGCGCTCGGCACAGTCACGCATGGCCTGCTCGACCAGCTCCGGCAGACCGCCGCTCTGGAAGCGCCGTATCGCGCGCTCGGTGGTGCCGTTCGGGGACATGACATTGCGTTTCAGCTGCGCCACGTCCATGTCGCTGGCTGCGGCCAGTTTCGCCGCCCCCAGCGCGGTTTGCAAGGTGAGCCGCTCGGCATCGGCGCGCGGCATACCCGCCTTCTCCGCGGCATCGATCATCGACTCCATGAACTGGAAGTAGTAGGCGGGGCCCGAACCGGACACCGCGATCACCCGATCGATACCGGATTCCTCCCCGACCCAGTGGGCGATGCCCACCGCCTCTGCCATCTGCGTGGCAAGCCGTTTCTGCGCTTCGCTGACACCCTCGCCGGCGAACAGGCCGGTCACGCCGGTGCCGACTAGCGCCGGGGTGTTCGGCATGGCGCGCACTATCGGCACCCCGGCGCCCAGCCAGCGCTGGTAGGCGGACAGCGGGATACCCGCGGCCAGCGTGATCACCAGGGGTTTGCGATCGCTCACCAGCGCGGTGAGCGACTCGCACAGCGCCTTCATCACCTGCGGCTTGACCGACAGCACCAGCACATCGGCCTCCGCCACCGCGCCGGCGTTGTCAGTAGTCACCCGCACGCCGGTGCGCGCGGCAAAGTCCGCGAGCTTCTGCTCGTCGCGGCCCGTCGCGACTATCCGCTCAGCCGGATAGCCACTGGCCACCAGACCGCCGATCACCGCGCCGGCCATATTGCCGGCGCCGCCGATAAACACCATTTTTTCTGCTGCCACTTGCACCTCTAGCGCGTTTGCCTCGATGGATCCGTCGCAAATTATGGATGCCGGGCCGCACAATTAAAAATCTGGCGGCTTTTTACCTGCGCTGGCGCATAAATCCCTGCGAAGCGTTGGCACCGCCATTACCGGCTTCTACTATGAGGCCGCCACTGACAATAACAAGGAATGAAGATGCTCAGATCCAGTCCGCTCCGCTGGCTGGCGCTAACCCTGGGGTTAGGCGCCGCCAGCCTGTCGCTCGCCGCGGTGGAGAACCGCACACTCAACAACGGCAACCTGATCCTGGAGGATATCCCGGCGATTCCGGCGTCACTGGCCGAGGACCTCAACCGCTATCAGAGCGTGCGCTCGGCGGCATTCCAGGGCTGGGTCGAGGGGCGGCAAGGACTCTACGTCTCCACCCGCTTCGGCGAAGTGGACCAGTTGCACCGGGTCGACCGCCCCGGCGGCGCGCGGCACCAGCTGACATTCTTTCGGGAACCCATCGGCCAGATCAGTCCGCGGCCGAATTTCGCCGAAGTGGCCTTCACCATGGACGCGGGCGGCAGCGAGGACACACAGATCTTCCTGTTTGATCCCGCCAGCGGCAGCAGCCGCATGATCACCGACGGCGAGTCGCGCAACGGCGCCCTGCGCTGGAGTGAGGACGGCCGCTTTCTCGCCTACCAGAGCACGCGCCGCAACGGCAAAGCCAACGATCTGTGGATCACACATTTCTCTGACAGCGGACACGCCGCCAGCCTGGCCCTGGAATCGCCGGATGGCAGCTGGTGGGGCCCCGCTGCCTTCAGCGGCGACAACCGCCGGCTGCTGGTGCAGCAGTATATTTCCTCGACCAGCTCACTGGTGCACCTGCTCGACCTGCAGACCGGTGAACTGCAGCCCATCGCCGGCGATATCGACCGCGAGTCGCGCAACTACGCCCTCGGCTTCAGCGCCGGCGACAAAGGCGTCTTCTATGTCAGCGACCGCAGCGGCGAGTTCGCGCAGCTGATCTACCGCGATCTGGAATCCGGCAGCGAGCGGACGATAACCGCCGACATTCCCTGGGATGTCACCGATCTGACACTGAGCGCGGACAAGCGCCGCGCCGCCTTCACCGTCAACGAGAACGGCGTGAGCCAGTTGTATCTGCTCGATCCGCGCAACTTCCGCTTCCGCAAGGTCGACGACCTGCCGATCGGGGTGATCGGCAGGCTGGAGTTCGATGCCGCCGGCGAGCGGCTGGCCCTGTCGATCAACACCCCCAAGACCCCCACCGACACTTTCGTGCTGAACCTGCGCCGCAATCCCCTGAGTGCCCGGAATCTGGAGCGCTGGACCGAGAGTGAAGTGGGCGGACTGGACACCGACAAGTTTGTCGAACCGCAGCTGGTCCACTACCCGACCTTCGACAGTGTAAACGGCGAGCGGCGCGAGATTCCCGCCTTCGTCTACCGCCCGCGCAATGCCAGGGGCCCTGTACCGGTAGTGATCTCCATTCACGGCGGCCCCGAGGCCCAGTACCGCCCCTATTTCAGCAGCACTTACCAGCTGTGGCTGGAAAAACTGGGCGTTGCGGTGATCGCACCCAACGTGCGCGGCTCCGCCGGTTACGGCAAAACCTACGTAGCGCTGGACAACGGTTATAAGCGCGAGGATTCGGTGCGCGATATCGGCGCCCTGCTCGACTGGATCGATAGCCAGCCGGATCTCGACGGCGAGCGCGTGGCGGTATTCGGCGGCAGCTACGGCGGCTATATGGTACTGGCCAGCGCCATGCACTACAGCGAGCGCTTGCGCGCGGCGGTGGACATCGTCGGCATCTCCAATTTCGTCACCTTTCTGACCAATACCCGCGACTACCGCCGCGACCTGCGCCGGGTCGAGTACGGCGACGAGCGCGATCCGGACATGCGCGCCTTCCTGGAGAAGATCAGTCCGAGCAACAATGTGGACAGGATCCGCGTGCCCATTTTCGTCGCCCAGGGGGAGAACGACCCGCGCGTACCGGTCAGCGAGGCCGAGCAGATAGTCGCCGGCCTGCGCAGCGGCGCGCAGCCGGTCTGGTATATGAATGCGCTCAACGAGGGGCACGGTTACCGCAAGAAGGAAAATCGCGACCTGTTTTCCCAGGCCACCGCACTCTTTCTCTCCGAGCACTTACTGGCCGAGCCGGTCGCCAGCTGGAAACTGCCCGCGAACGACACCGCGCGGGCGGCCGGACTGAAGCAGTAGTCGGACTGGAACCCTAGTGGTTCAAGCGGTAAATTCGGTAACTAAAGCTCGCAGCCACAGGCTCCGGTGCAAGGCGAAAAAGCGCAGGACTAGCAGGGCTAATTCAAGCTTTTTCAACGCCGCACCGGGGCCTGTGGCGAAGAGATCGGTTACTGAATTTACCGCTTGGACCACTAGCCGCGCGCGCCGAAGATATCGGTGCCGATGCGCACTATGGTCGCGCCGCTCTCGATGGCCGCCTCCATGTCGCCGGACATACCCATGGACAGCGTGTCCAGCGGCTGGTCCGGCAGGCACCGGCGCAGCCTTTGCAGCAGCTCGGCCATCTGTACGAATGGCCAGCGCTGCGCCTCCGCGGTCTCGCCCGGTGCGGGTATCGCCATCAGGCCGCGCAGCGCGATGTTGGGCAAACGGGCCACCGCGGTGGCCAGGGACTCTACCTCCTCGGGGGCAACGCCGGACTTGCTCTGCTCGCGGTCGATATTGACCTGCAGGCAGATATTCAGCGGCGGCATCTGCCGCGGCCGCTGTGCCGACAGCCGCTGGGCAATTTTCAGCCGGTCGACACCGTGCACCCAGTGAAAGCCCTCGGCCGCAGCGCGGGTCTTGTTCGACTGCAGCGGGCCGATGAAATGCCAGCAGATGTCCAGATCGGCCAGCTGCTCCCGCTTCTCCAGCGCCTCCTGCAGGTAGTTCTCGCCGAAGTGGCGCTGGCCAGCCCCGTAGGCGGCGCGCAGGTCCTCCGCCGGGCGCGTCTTGGAGACCGCCAGCAGCGTCACCGCGGCGGGATCGCGACCGCAGGCATTGCAACATGCGACAATCCGCTCACGCACCGCATTCAGGTTTTCGACGATGGTCCCTTTGCGCATATACTGGACTCTTACCGATTTGCGGGCGATTCTACCCGAGCCCCCACAAGAACCATAAAAGGTAGCGAGAACAATAAGGTAGCAGTATGGATATCACAGAACTCCTCGCCTTCAGCGCCAAACAGAACGCCTCGGACCTGCACCTCTCTGCCGGCCTGCCGCCGATGATCCGCGTCGACGGCGACGTGCGCCGCATCAACCTGCCGCCGATGGAGCACAAGCAGGTGCACGGGCTGATCTACGAGATCATGAACGACAAACAGCGCAAGGACTACGAGGAGTTTCTGGAGACCGACTTCTCCTTCGAGGTGCCCGGCGTGGCCCGCTTCCGCGTCAACGCGTTCAACCACAACCGCGGCGCCGGCGCCGTGTTCCGGACCATTCCCTCCAAGGTGCTGACCATGGAAGACCTGGGCATGGGCCAGGTGTTCAAGCAGATCTCCGATACGCCAAGGGGCCTGGTGCTGGTGACCGGCCCCACCGGTTCCGGTAAGTCCACCACGCTCGCGGCGATGATCGACTACATCAACGACAACAAGTACGAACATATCCTCACCATCGAGGATCCGATCGAATTCGTACACGAATCCAAGAAGTGCCTGGTGAACCAGCGGGAAGTGCACCGCGACACCCACGGCTTCGCCGAGGCCCTGCGATCGGCCCTGCGTGAGGACCCGGACATCATCCTGGTCGGCGAGATGCGGGACCTGGAGACCATCCGCCTGGCCCTGACGGCCGCCGAAACCGGCCACCTGGTATTCGGCACACTGCACACCACCTCCGCCGCCAAGACCATCGACCGGGTGGTGGACGTATTCCCGGCCCAGGAGAAGGCGATGGTGCGCTCCATGCTGTCGGAATCGCTGCAGGCGGTCATCTCGCAGACACTGCTGAAGAAGAACGGCGGCGGCCGCGTCGCGGCCCACGAGATCATGCGCGGCACGCCGGCGATCCGCAACCTGATCCGCGAGGACAAGATCGCGCAGATGTACTCCGCCATCCAGACCGGCGCCAGCGTCGGCATGCAGACCATGGACCAGTGCCTGCAGGACATGGTGGAGAGGCGCATCATCGCGCGCGAGACGGCACGCGAGAAGGCCAAGATGCCGGAGAATTTCTAACACCGGGCACGCGGAGCTTTTTACTCGGAGCACTGAAGGCTCCAGCCCGCCCAGAGAACGCCGAGCTCGAGCTCGGCAACGGGCCGCAGGCCCACCAGCCCCAGCTCGGCCAGCGCACCGAAGGCGCGCCACCGATCCCGGATCAAGTCCGGGATAACGACAAAAACAATTCGCAAAAGGCGAACAGCAAAACGCGGTAACAACAATGGAAATCGAAAGACTGTTGCAACTGGTCGTCGAGAAAGGCGCGTCCGACCTCTTTATCACCGCCGGCGTGCCGCCGTCGATCAAGGTACACGGCCGGGTGGTACCCGCCAGCAGCACCTCGCTGACGCCGGAAAAGGCGCGCGAGCTGGTGGTCGGCATCATGAGCGAGAAGCAGCGGCGCGAATTCGCGGAGAAGAAGGAGCTGAACTTCGCCATTGCCGTGCGCAATACCGGCCGCTTCCGGGTCTCGGCGTTCTTCCAGCGCAACCTGGTGGGCATGGTGCTGCGCCGCATCGAGACCAAGATCCCCACCGTCGACGGCCTCGGCCTGCCGGACGTGCTCAAGGATCTGGCGATGACCAAGCGCGGGCTGATCATTTTCGTCGGCGCCACCGGTACCGGTAAGTCCACGTCGCTGGCGTCGATCATCGGCCACCGCAACGAGAACTCCAAGGGTCACATCATCACCATCGAGGACCCGATCGAATTCGTGCACCAGCACCGCAACTGCATCGTGACCCAGCGCGAGGTGGGGCTGGACACCGAATCCTTCGAGGTGGCCCTGAAGAACACCCTGCGCCAGGCGCCGGACGTGATACTGATCGGTGAGGTGCGCTCGCGCGAGACCATGGATCACGCGATTGCCTTTGCGGAAACCGGCCACCTGTGCCTCTGCACGCTGCACGCCAACAACGCCAACCAGGCACTGGACCGCATCATCCACTTCTTCCCGGCGGACCGCCACGAGCAGCTGTGGATGGACCTGTCGCTGAACCTGAAGGCGATGGTCGCCCAGCAGCTGGTGCCGACCCCGGACGGCGATGGCCGCCGCGCCTGCCTGGAGATCATGATCAACACCCCGCTGATGTCGGACCTGATCCGCAAGGGCGAGGTGCACAAGATGAAGGAGCTGATGGCGCGCTCCAACGAGCAGGGCATGCAGACCTTCGACCAGGCCCTGTACGAACTCTACGACCGCGGCGAGATCACCTACGAGGACGCCCTCGCCCACGCCGACTCCGCCAACGACCTGCGCCTGATGATCAAGCTCAAGTCGGAGTCGGACGCCGAGTACCTGAACAACGCCGCCGGCGAGCTGAGTCTGCAGAACGACTCCGAGTACGGGGACGGCGGACCGCAGCTGTACTGATGCACTCCACCCGGGACGCCGCAACCTTCCGGGTTCGGCATCCCGGGCTGCCGCCAATCCTTCTTTGCGTGAGACTACACTGGCCGGCGGCCGACAGAGTCAGACCAGCTCTTCGAGCAGCGCCCTGACGCTCGGCAACAGGCGCCGACTGACCAGCGGTCGCTCGGCCACACCGTCCAGTTCCACCCGGTAGTTGCCGCAGTCCCGGCTCAGCCCGCTGATGTATTCCACCGCCACCAGCGCGTTGCGATGCACGCGCACGAAGCGCTCGCCGAATTCGCTCTCGAGCTCCTTCAGCGACTCGTCCAGGATCGTCTCGCCGCCGTCGTGGTGGGCGACCACGTATTTGCTGTCGGCGACAAAACAGCGAATGGCGCCGATGTCCAGCAGCTCGACCCCGCGCCGGCTGATGGCCTTGATGCGGCTGCGGCCTGTCTGCGCCTTTTCTTCACGCTCCAGTAACCTGCGCTGCACCCCGCCGAGACGCTGTACCTTGGCAATGGCCTCACCGAGCTGTTCGGCGCTCACCGGTTTCAGCAGATAGCCCACCGCATCGGTGGAAAAGGCCGCGAGCGCGAATTCGTCGTGGGCGGTGCAGAAGATCATGGCCGGTGGATACTCCCTTGCGGCAAGCCGGCGCGCCAGATTCAGGCCGTGATCGCCGGGCATCTCGATATCCAGCAGCACCAGGTCCGGATCCCGCTGCGCCACCTGCGCCAGCGCCGCCTCGGCATCGCCGGCCTCGCCGACCAGTTCGCAGTTGTCCAGCGACTGCAGCTGGCGCGCCAGGCGCGCGCGGGCCAAGGGTTCGTCGTCGACGATAAGGACTCTGAGCGCAGTCATACCGCCGTCTCCTCGCCAAGCTGTTTGCGCACTGCTCCCTCTGTTACCGGTAGCTGTAACTGCACCCGGTAGCGATCGCCGTCGCGGTCGGCCGTAAAGGCAAAGCGGTTGCCGTAGTGGGCCGCGAGGCGCTGGCGGATGTTCTCCATCGCGATGCCATTGCCCGGCTGCCGCCCTTCAGCACCCATCTCGGCAGGTACCGGGTTGTCGATGGCGAGCCGCAGGCGACCACCTTCGTATTTGATCCGCACGGCTATCTCGCCGCCCTCACGCAGCCGCGCCACGCCGTGCAGCACCGCGTTTTCCAGCAGCGGCTGCAGCAGCATGCTCGGCACCTCCGCCTGCTCCAGCCCGCCGTCGACATCCCAGCACTGCCGCAGCCGCTCGCCCAGGCGCAGACTTTCGATTGCCAGATAGCGCTTCGCCAGCGCCACTTCCTGCTGCAGCGGTACCAGGCGGGAGTCGGCGAGACTGGCGCGGAACAGCGCGGACAGGTCCTCCACCAGCCGCTCGGCCCGCTCCGGGTCTATCGCGATCAGGCTGGCGAGGCTGTTCATGCTGTTAAACAGGAAATGCGGGCGAATGCGCGACTGCAGCGCGTCGATGCGCGCGCCCAGCTCCGCCTGCTGCTGGTTGTGCAGCTGCTGCTGCACATAGGCGTAGCGCAACACCACGCCGGCACAGATAGCACCGAGCAGGCAGTCGCGCAGAAAGCGCCAGTAATCGAAGGGCGAATGGGACAGCGCCGCCTGCCACCACTGCTGGGCGCCCATCACCAGCAGCAGCACGGCCAGCACCGCGGCAAAACTGAGACCGCCGGCCAGTTTGTGCGGCAGCTGCGCCAGGCGCGGGCGCAGGCGGCACAGCAGTGCCGCCGAGGGCAGTATCACCCACTGCACCGTCAGGGACACCAGGCCCAGGCGCTCCCAGCTGAACTCCCGCAGCCCGTCCACGGCCAGCACCAGCACCAGCGCCAGCAATTCGCCCATCAGCACCAGCGCCGCCAGCGCCGAGACGCCGCACAGGTCCGGCAGGAAGGGCGTTTTGGCCGGGCGCGCAGAATCCTTGCTTTCTGCGGCAATTTCGCGAATCTGCTGCGCTATAATGCCCGCCGGCCGCGCGGGCGAATGGTCCGACGAATCCTCCAAATTTCTACTGCGGCGGCCCCAGGATGCACCATGACCGGCTTTCCCTCGGTCGGAGTGCTCAGCGTATTGGTCAATACGCTTGCGCGCTCCTCGGTCGGGAAAACCACCCATGGCACTCCCTGAGGCTGCCTCGCTACGAATTTTGGAGGAATCGTCGGACCTGGAAGTCATACCACTTGTTATTCTTGCTTTTCCCGAAGTCAGACCGGGAAGATACCACCATCCGCCCGGGCCTTTCATCCTTCCATTCAGCTGTCAGGGACACCATGAGCAAAGACAATACCTCTTCCAACCCCGCCGCCAAGCTGTGGGGCGGCCGCTTCTCGGAAGCCACCGATGCCTTTGTGGAGCGATTCACCGCCTCGGTGACCTTCGACCAGCGTATGGCGCTGGAGGATATCCAGGGTTCCCTGGCCCACGCGCAGATGCTGTCGGAAGTGGGAGTACTCACCGAAGACGAATTCCGGCAGATCGCCGGCGGCCTCAAGGGCATCGCCGCGGAAATCGAGGCCGGCGAGTTTCCCTGGTCGGTGCAGCTCGAAGATGTGCATATGAATATCGAGGCGCGCCTGACCGACCGCATCGGCGCCACCGGCAAGAAGCTGCACACCGGCCGCTCGCGCAACGACCAGGTGGCCACCGACATCCGCCTGTGGCTGCGCGGCCGCATCGACCGGATTGCCGCCGAGCTGACCCGCCTGCAGAGCGGTCTGGTGGAGCTGGCCGAGCGCGAGGCGGACACCATCATGCCCGGCTTCACCCACCTGCAATCGGCGCAGCCGGTGACGTTCGGCCATCACCTGCTGGCCTGGAACGAAATGTTACAGCGTGATTTCGAGCGTTTGAGAGACTGCCGTGTGCGGGTCAACCGCTCGCCGCTGGGTGCCGCGGCCCTGGCCGGCACCAGCTACCCGATCGACCGCGCGCGCACCGCCGAACTGCTCGGCTTTGACGCGCCGACCGAGAACTCTCTCGACTCGGTCAGCGATCGCGACTTCGCGATCGAATTCTGCGCTTTTGCCGCGTTGCTTCTCACGCATTTGTCCCGCGCAAGCGAAGAGTTGGTGCTCTGGGCCTCGAGTCAGTTCGATTTTATCGATCTGCCCGACCGTTTCTGCACCGGCTCCTCGATCATGCCGCAGAAGAAAAATCCGGACGTGCCGGAACTGGTGCGCGGCAAGACCGGCCGCGTCAATGGCCACCTTGTCGCGCTGCTCACCCTGATGAAGAGCCAGCCGCTCGCCTACAACAAAGACAATCAGGAGGACAAGGAACCGCTGTTCGACGCCGCCGACACCGCGCTCGACTGTCTGCGCGCCTTCGCCGATATGGTGCCGGCCCTGAAAGCCAAGCGGGAAAACATGCTGGCCGCCGCCGGCAAAGGCTTTTCCACGGCCACCGATCTGGCCGACTACCTGGTGCGCAGGGGTGTGGCCTTCCGCGATGCCCACGAGATCGTCGGCCAGTCGGTATCCTTCGCCATCGAGCAGCAGAAGGACCTGGCGGAGCTGACCCTGGCGCAGCTGCGGCAGTTTTCCGATCAGATCGGCGAGGATGTTTTCGAGGTGCTGACGCTGGAAGGCTCCGTCGCCGCCCGCGACCATATCGGCGGTACGGCGCCGAACCAGGTGCGCGCCGCCTGCGTGCGGGCGAGGGAACTGCTCGGCAAACGCTGAGTGTTTTTGTTTTTGTAGGAGCGGCGGGGCGGCCATCCGCCGGTGGCCGCCCCGCCGCTCCTACAGAGAGCTCACTGCTCCAGATTGAGGGAGACCGGCTCGCCCTGCTGTTCGCTCAGCACGCGGTCGAGCAGTGTCGGCAGATCCTCGCCGGTGGTGGTGCACTTCCAGCCAGGGTTCTCGAAGCCGAGGTGATAGCCCCCGGAGCGCGCCGCCACCCACAACTCCTGCACCGCACTCTGGCGCGACAGAATCACCTGGGTGCCATTGTCCTCCAGCGTGATGGTGAGCACCGCGTCGGCACGCTCGTAATCCATATCCCAGTCGCAGTTGTCGAGGGCATCCTCGATCGCGATCAGGGTCTCTTCAATCGCTGCGTTGTAGGCCGCCTGGCTCATAAATCGGTTACTTCTGTTACTGTGTTGCTGGGAGATTTGGCTCGCTATACTAGCAGGCTTTTCCGAATTACCGCTCGAGAATGCCGAGCCGCAGGATACCGCCGATGCCGAAAAAATTTTTCCCCGCCCGCGCCACTGTATTCACACTAACGTTTGTGTTTGCCGCGGGCGCGCTGCTGAGCGGATGCGGACAAAAGGGGCCGCTGTATCTGCCGCAGGATCCGGCCGCCCCGGCGCAGCCCGCCGCCACCCCAATCGCCGCACCCGGCGCCATAGCGCCGGCTGCCACCGATGACGAGGAAGAGCAGGCGCCGGTGCCGACCGGCGAAGCCGCGGATGCCGCGGATGCCGCAGATGCCGAAAGGGAGCCGGAAGCGGAGAAATGAGCGACTTCAACTATCGGGACGGTAGCCTGTGGGCCGAGCAAGTTTCCCTGGAGAAAATCGCCGAACAGTTCGGCACCCCCACCTATGTCTACAGCCGCGCGCACTTCGAGAACCAGTACCTGGCCTATGCGGATGCGCTGGGTGACTACCCGGGGTTGATCTGTTACGCGGTCAAGGCGAACAGCAACCTGGGCATACTGTCGCTGCTGGCACAGCTGGGCGCCGGCTTCGATATCGTCTCCGGTGGCGAGCTCGAGCGGGTACTGTTGGCCGGAGGCGATCCGTCGCGCATCGTGTTTTCCGGCGTGGGCAAGACTGCCGACGAAATGCGCCGCGCGCTGGAGCTGGGCGTACACTGCTTCAACCTGGAATCCGAGGCCGAGATGGCGCGGCTGGAACTGGTGGCCGCCGAGTGTGGAATCACCGCTCCGGTATCCCTGCGCGTCAACCCGGACGTGGACGCCAAGACCCACCCCTATATCTCCACCGGGCTGAAAGAAAACAAATTCGGCATCGCCATCGACGGCGCGGTCGATGTCTACCGCCGCGCGGCGGCTTCGCCGCATCTGCGGGTGATCGGCGTGGACTGCCATATCGGCTCGCAGCTCACCGAGATTGCGCCCTTCCTGGACGCACTGGACCGGCTGCTGATCCTGATCGACCAGCTGGCCGCCGAGGGCATCCAGCTGGAACACCTGGACCTGGGCGGTGGCCTCGGCGTGCGCTACCGGGAAGAAGATCCGCCGCCGGTGGGCGACTACCTGCAAGCCGTCAAGGAGCGTCTCGGCGACCGCCAGCTGGGCCTGGTACTGGAGCCCGGCCGCTCCATTGCCGCCAACGGCGGCCTGCTGCTGACCCGGGTCGAATACCTGAAGCGCGCCGAGGAGCACAACTTCGCCATCGTCGATGCGGCCATGAACGACAACCTGCGCCCGGCCCTCTACCAGGCCTGGCAGGACATAGTGCCGGTCGCGCCGGGCAGCGGCGACAGCGAGATCTGGGATATAGTGGGGCCGGTGTGTGAAACCGGCGACTTCCTCGGCAAACACCGCTCCCTGGCCCTGCAACCGGGCCAGCTGCTGGCCATGCTGTCCGCCGGCGCCTACGGCTTTACCATGAGCTCAAACTACAATAGTCGCCCCCGCGCCGCCGAAGTGCTGGTGGACGGCGACAAGACTTACCTGGTGCGCGCGCGGGAAACCCTGGCGGATCTGGTGCGCGGCGAGAGCCCGGTACCGGAAAAGCGCAAATAATAAGGACATCGACAGCCGGGCCGCGGGCGGCCGGCCACGGGACTAGCCATTGAGAGACGGAATGCGCGTTAAATTCAGCAAAATGCACGGCCTTGGCAACGATTTTGTGATGCTCGACGGCATCAGCCAGCGGATCAAGCTGTCGCCGGAAAAGATCCGCCGCCTCGCGGACCGCCACCTGGGTATCGGCTGCGATCAGGTGCTGGTGGTGGAGTCCCCGCGCAATCCCGATGCCGACTTCCGCTACCGTATCTACAACGCCGACGGCGGCGAGGTGGAGAACTGCGGCAACGGCGCCCGCTGTTTCGCCAAGTTCGTGCGCGAGCGGCGGCTGACCGCCAAGAAGCAGCTGCTGGTGGAGACCGCCGCCGGCATGCTGCAGCTGAACGTGATCGACAACGACCGGGTCAGCGTCGACATGGGAGCGCCGATCCTGGAGCCGGAACAGATTCCGTTCGCCGCCGATATCCGCGCCGAGACCTATCCGCTGGAGGTGGACGGCGAGGTCTACACCATCGGCGCCGTGTCCATGGGCAACCCCCACGCGGTGCTGCTGGTGGACGATGTCGACAGCGCGCCGGTAGCTACCCTGGGCCCCAAAATCGAAAACCACACGCGCTTCCCGCAGCGGGTCAATGTGGGCTTCCTGCAGATAGAGTCCCGCGAGCGCGCGCGCCTGCGGGTGTTCGAGCGCGGCGTCGGCGAGACGCGCGCCTGTGGCACCGGCGCCTGCGCCGCGATGGTGTCGGCGCGGCTGCGCGACCTGGTGGACGATCACGTCGAAATCGCGCTGCCCGGCGGCACCCTGACAATCCACTGGAGCGGACCGGGACAGCCGGTTACCATGACCGGGCCCGCGACCACCGTGTACCAGGGGCAGATAGTCCTCTAACCAGCGACCAGACCAGAATAATGACGGAACAAAGCGACGCCTCTCGGGCGCCCGAAGACATCACCGCCGGCGACGACAGGGAAGAACAGCGCAACAGGAAGCTGCTGGCGCGCCAGGTGGCCCGCTACCTGATCCAGAACCCGGACTTCTTCGCCGATCACCTGGAACTGCTGGAGACGATCAAAGTCCCGCGCGAAAACGGCAAGACGGTGTCGCTGATGCACCATCAGACCCACCTGCTGCGCGAGCGCAATATCGAGATGCGCCAGCGACTCGATCAGCTGTTGCACAACGCCCGCGATAACGACCAGCTGTTCCTGCACAGCCGCCGCCTGATACTGGCGCTGCTGGAGGCCCAGAGTGTCGGCGAGGCCGCGCAAGCGCTCTACCAGAGCTTCGCCGACGACTTCCATGTCGAATTCACCAGCCTGACCCTGTTTGGGCCGCTGCCCCAGGGCCGCGCGGGTATCAATGGCCGCGGCGCTGCCGGCGAGCTGCGCACCAGCTCGCGCACCGCCGCGGAGACCGCGATCGGCTCAATACTGCGCAACGGCCGCACCGTCTGCGGCGTACTGCGCCCGGCGGAGAAGGAATACCTGTTCGGCGCTGATGGGGACAAGATCGGTTCCGCCGCCGTGGTGCCGCTGGCCAACCAGCTGGGCGTGCTCGCCGTCGGCGCCGCCGACCCCCAGTACTACCGCTCCAGCCTCGGCACCCTGTTCCTGTCCTATATCGGCGAGGTGCTCGAGCGCCTGCTGCCCCGCCTGCTCGAGCCCTGAGGCGCAGCCGCAAGCAATGGAACTGGCCGCCGCCATCGCCTTTTACCTGCAACAGCTGCAGAGCGAAAAGCAACTGTCCCGCCACACCCTCGATGCCTACCGCCGCGACCTGGCCAAGCTGCAGCAGCTAGCCGAGTCGGAGGGCGTTGCGCGTATCGATGAACTGCGGGAAATGCCGCTGCGCGGCTGGCTGGCGCAGCTGCATCGCGGTGGACTGGGCGCCAAGAGCCTGCAGCGCTGGCTGTCGGCGGTGCGCGGTCTGTGCAACTGCGGCCTGCAGGAGCGCTGGCTCAAGGCCAACCCGGCCGAAGGCCTGCGCACACCCAAGGGAGAGAAGCGGCTGCCGAAGCTGCTGGATGTCGATGCCGCCGCCGACTTTGTATCCTGCCCTGAAGATGGCGGCGGCGATGACACCCTGGCGCTGCGCGATCGCGCAATACTGGAGCTCTTCTACAGCAGCGGCCTGCGCCTGTCGGAACTGACATCGCTGAACTGGCGCGATCTGGATCTGCGCGCCGGCGATGTGCGCGTGACCGGTAAAGGCGGCAAGAGCCGGCAGCTGCCGGTGGGCCGCAAGGCGATAGAGGCCCTGCAGGCCTGGCGCCGAACCGCGCCGCCCGGCGCAGACGATGCGGTATTCACCACCCTCAAGGGCCGCCGCCTGGGCAATCGCGCCGTGCAGGCCCGTCTCGCACACTGGGCGCGCGCCAGCGGCGCCGAACAGCGGGTGCACCCGCATATGCTGCGCCACTCTTTCGCCAGCCATATGCTGGAGTCCAGTGGTGACCTGCGCGCGGTGCAGGAACTGCTCGGCCACGCGGACATCAGCACGACGCAGATTTATACCCACCTGGATTTCCAGCACCTGGCGCGCGTTTACGACAGCGCCCACCCGCGGGCCAAGGGCAAGAAGTAGCCCCGCGCGGGAATCACAGATGGTGCTGTGGGAGGGCGAACCTCGTGTTCGCCCCTAAAGGTCACACGGCGGAAAAATCTTAAATAGGTCGGCTGCCGTACTTGGGCTGCGGTTTGCGTGGCGGGTCGGCGGTGACTTCCGGATCGATTTCGCTGATGGCTCCGCCGCGGGCGAGAAAGGCGTCCACATCGGCGCTCAGTTGACTCCTGGCCCGCTGTCGGGAGGTGATACTGCGTTCCTCGGCAAATTCTTCACTGTCCTTGCCGCGAGCGCTACTGCTCTGCTCTTCGTAACCGTCTTTCATAACTGAAACCCTGTAACTGCTACTCCTGTTACAGAGGAAGTACCCCTGTGCCGCTCCCGTTCAGGGCGCTGGCGAGAATCAATACAAGTCCCGGCAGCGCCTCGGCAGGCAGCGGCGAATAATATATAGGCACTTTGTGCAAACGCCGCCAGCCGCAGGCGCGCTCGCGCGTAGAGTATTTTGTTGCAATTTTGTGCAAGGGATATTGCCGTTTGTTATGGCAATTGGCGCGCCAGATGAGTACTGACAATTTGTGCCAATGTTTGGCGGAGAAGTAGGCTTCCCGGCTCTTTTGCGTGGAATGGGCATTAAAAAAGCCCCAAAAGGGGCTTTTTCGAAGAATGGCGGAGTTTTCCTCCGCCGGCCTGTGAGACGGCAATCGGTGCGGGTTACACCGCTTCGCTGCCGGTCTCGCCGGTGCGAATGCGGATCACTTCTTCCAGTGCGGTGATGAAAATCTTGCCATCGCCGATCTTGCCGGTCTGGGCCGCTTTGGTGATGGCCTCGACGGCGCTGTCCACCATGCTGTCGTCCACTGCCAGCTCCAGTTTTACCTTGGGCAGGAAGTCCACCACGTATTCGGCGCCGCGGTAGAGTTCTGTGTGGCCCTTCTGGCGCCCGAAGCCCTTGACCTCGGTCACTGTCATGCCCTGTACGCCCACTTCGGAAAGCGCCGTGCGCACGTCGTCCAGTTTGAAGGGCTTAACCACAGCCGTAATTAATTTCATCTTCTGTTATCCCTTGTTTATCCGCGGTCTTGAGGGAGCGAGCCCTGCTCGCGATCTGATCGCCTGCAGGGAGGCTCCCACAGCAATGGGCAATCTTACTTGCTCATGAATTCCGGGTAAGCTTCCATTCCGCATTCCACCAAGTCAACACCTTCTTGCTCCTCCTCTTCGCTGACGCGAATGCCGGTGATGGCCTTGAGCAGGAACCAGACGGCGAAGGATGCGCCGAATACCCAGGCGAAGATTGTCGCCGCGCCGATCAGCTGGCCGCTGAAAGTGGAGTCAGCGTTGGTGACCGGCACCAGCAGCAGACCGAGCAGGCCGACAACACCGTGCACGGAGATCGCGCCAACCGGATCGTCGATCTTCAGCTTGTCCAAGGTCACGATGGAGAAGACCACCAGCACACCGCCGATGGCACCGAACAGGGTCGCCTGCAGCGCAGTCGGCGTGGACGGCTCCGCGGTGATGGCCACCAGGCCGGCCAGCGCGCCGTTCAGCAGCATGGTCAGGTCGGCCTTGCCGAACAGGATGCGCGCGGTGATCAGCGCCGCCACGGCGCCACCGGCAGCGGCGGTATTTGTGTTCAGGAACACCATGGCCACGGAGTGCGCGTTGGCGGCGTCACCCAGTTTCAGCACGGAACCGCCGTTGAAGCCGAACCAGCCCATCCACAGGATAAAGGTACCCAGGGTCGCCAGCGGCAGGTTTGCACCCGGGATCGCGTAGACCTCGCCGTTCGGGCCGTACTTGCCCTTGCGCGCGCCCAGCAGCACCACGCCGGCCAGAGCCGCGGCGGCACCCGCCATGTGCACGATGCCGGAACCGGCGAAGTCGGAGAAGCCCAGGTCGCCCAGGTTGTAGAAGCCGAAGACTTCCTTGCCGCCCCAGGTCCAGGCGCCTTCCAGCGGGTAGATGAAGCCGGTCATCACCACGGCGAATACCAGGAAGCTCCACAGCTTCATGCGCTCCGCCACCGCACCGGAAACGATGGACATGGCGGTCGCCACGAACACCACCTGGAAGAAGAAGTCGGATGCACCGGAGTAGACGGAATCACCTTCGAAACCGTTTTCCGCCGAGCTCGCCAGCACGCCTTCCAGGTCGAAGGCTTCGATACCGGACAGCAGGAAGCCGCCGTCGTACATGATCGCGTAGCCGGTCAGCAGATACATGATCGACGCGATCGCAAACAGCGCGACGTTTTTGGTGAGAATTTCCGTGGTGTTCTTCGAGCGCACCAGGCCGGCTTCCAGCATTGCAAAGCCGGCCGCCATCCACATGACGAGTGCGCCACACACGAGGAAATAAAATGTATCAATTGCGTACTGCAATTGAAAAATTTGATTTTCCATCTTTCGCTCCGTTCAATTCCGATAATTTTGGAAAAGCTTTTTGAAAATTTAATTAATTATTGTCTGCCGCGTTAAATCGCGTCCGCGCCCGTCTCGCCGGTGCGAATGCGCACCACCTGCTCCAGCTCGGACACGAAGATCTTGCCGTCGCCGATCTTGCCGCTGTGTGCACCGGAGCCGATGGCCTCCAGCACGGCGTCCAGCTGGCTGTCTTCGACGGCGATCTGCAGCATGGTTTTCGGCAGAAAATCCACCACATACTCGGCGCCACGGTACAGCTCCGTGTGCCCCTTCTGTCGACCAAAACCCTTCACCTCACTGACGGTGATGCCGTTGACGCCGGCTTCGGCCAGCGCGTCGCGCACCGCGTCGAGCTTGAAGGGTTTTATGATTGCGGTGACCAGTTTCATCTGTTCTCCCCCGTAGTGTTGCGACCCCGCTGCGATCAGCGGGGCAAGCCCCTTTACCAGCTGTAAGTGGCTCCGGCGATCACCGAAGGCTCACACCAGTCCAGCCCGAAACATTCCTCGTCGCTGATGTCGGTGCCGACCAGAGACGCGCTCAGGCTCAGACCGCCGAACTCCTTGCCGACGGAAATCGAGTAATCGATGTAGGAATCCGATTCGAACAGGAAGGCCTCCTCGTCGAACATGTTCGCGCCGACGTGCAGATCCAGGCTGACGTCTGCGGGCAGCGCGAAGCTGTATTCGGCGTAGGGATAGTAGAAGGCGCCGGTGGCCGCCCAGTAGTCATCGGAGTAGGCCAGGCCCAGGGTCAGGTCGGAAATGCTGACGCTGCCGTAGACTTCCTGATAGTCCTCGTCCCGGTCACTGCCGTGGTAGGCGTAATAGATGTAGCCGACGTCGTAGCTGACGGTTTCGCTGAGCGTGCCGCTGTAGCCGCCGTAGAAATCCTGTTCGAACTTGGTTTCATCGTCACCGTAGGCGAAGTCCACCTGGGAGGCCCAGGTACCCAGGTAAAAGCCGTTGCCGAAGTCCAGGTCCAGGCCGCCCTGCACGGCGGGACTGCCGTCGCTCTGGGAAACGCCGCGGAATTTGTAATCACTGACGACGCCGACATTGGCGCTGAAGCTCGGACCGGCCTCCTGTGCCTGCGCGGCAGTGGCAACACCGAGGGCCAGGGCCCCGGCAGTGATAACGGCAGCGAGCTTATTCAATTTATTTTCCACCTTGATTCTCCTTGATCTCTGTGTATTTCTCGTCGTTGGAATCTTTTGCGTTGCAACCTGCGATCGGCCTCCGGGGTGCACCGCTGTGGTTTGTCGCGGCTGTTTCTTGTGGTGCCTTGTGGGCTGTTTGGTCCCTGCGGCTCTCAATGATCTGCAGTGGAACATCTGCACTCTTGTCAGTGCAGGCTTGATGCCAATTTCGCATTCCGACCGGAAATCAACGACTTAGCGGCAGTTTGCGCGTTGTAACGGCACTGCAAAGGCGCTCCGCACAATTCACGGGCGCACCAAAATGGCACCGCCGTCGCCGGCGCGCACAGAAGTAGGGAGCCAATAGATGCCGGTGAACCAAGGTGGCGCAGGGGCGCGTCGCTTTTGCGGCCCGAGGGGGTGGGTTACAATCCGCCGCTGTTTACCGGCGTGTTTTTAGCGATGCAGACTTTGGGAGAGGGCCGTGGCCGCGGATAAATTGCAACAGTTGCTGAAAGAGCTGCAACAGCAGGGAGCGGTGGTCACCGGCGACCTGCGCGATGCCCTGGCAGTCGCGCTGGGGAAGCTGCCGCTGGTCTCCCAGCACGAATTCGACACCCAGGTGGAAATCCTGCGGCGCACGCGGGAAAAGCTCGCGCGGCTGGAGGCACAGGTGGAAGTGCTGGAGCAAGCCCTGGCGCAGCAGGACAAAGACACGCCCCCCGCCGACTGAATCTCCACACACAAATTTCAAGGATGAAATTTTGAGCCTCTCCGTTACCTATGCCCGCGCCCAGCTGGGCGTCTCGGCGCCGCTGGTCACTGTCGAAACCCACCTCGCCAACGGCCTGCCCGCCTTCCATATCGTCGGCCTGCCCGAGGCGGCGGTGCGCGAGAGCCGCGATCGCGTGCGCAGTGCGCTGATCAACAGCCACTTCGAATTTCCACAGCGGCGCATCACCGTCAACCTGGCGCCGGCGGACCTGCCCAAGGAGGGCGGCCGCTACGATCTGGCGATCGCCATCGGCATACTCGCCGCCTCGGGACAGGTTCCCGGCGAGGCGCTGGAGAATTACGAGTTTATCGGCGAGCTGGCCCTGACCGGCGCGCTGCGCGAAGTGTCCGGCAGCCTGCCCGCCGCGATCGCCAGCGCGGCGGCCGCACGCAGGCTGGTAGTACCGCAGGGCTCCGGCGGCGAGGCGGCGCTGGCCGGCGGTGAGATCAAGACTGCGGCCTCCCTGTTGCAGGTGTGCGCGGAATTGCACGGCCGCGAACAGTTGCCGCGCGCCGTGACGGAAACCGCGACAGCGCCGCCCCCCTGCGCTGACCTGGCGGATGTGCGCGGCCAGCTCAGGGCGCGGCGGGCGCTGGAAGTGGCCGCCGCCGGCGGACACAACCTGTTATTTTACGGCCCGCCGGGCACCGGCAAGACGATGCTGGCCAGCCGCCTGCCCGGCATACTGCCGCCGCTCGGCGCGCGCGAGTTGATCGAGGTTGCCGCCGTCTATTCCAGCGCCGGCCTGCCGCGTCTGCAGCAGCGACCCTTTCGCGCGCCGCACCACAGCGCCTCGCCCACCGCGCTGGTCGGCGGCGGCAGCAATCCGAAACCGGGCGAGATCTCCCTCGCCCACCGCGGCGTGCTGTTTCTCGATGAGATGCCCGAGTTCCCGCGCCACGCACTGGAAATTCTCAGGGAACCGCTGGAGAGCGGCGAGGTGCGCATCTCCCGCGCCCGCGCCCAGGTCACCTACCCCGCGGATTTCCAGTTGGTCGGGGCGATGAATCCCTGTCCCTGCGGCTATCTCGGCGAAGCGCGCTGCCGCTGCACACCGGACCAGATAGACCGCTATCGCAACAAGCTTTCCGGTCCGCTACTGGACCGTATCGATATGCAGGTGGAAGTGGCGAGTCTCTCTGCGAGCCAGTTGCAGGAGGCTCCGCGCGGTGAATCTTCAGAGGCCGTGCGCGCGCGGGTGAGCGCCGCGCGCGAGTGTCAGCTCGAAAGGCAGGGAAAAATCAATGCGCAGCTGCAAGGGGCAGAACTGGATAAGTTCTGCCACCTCGCTCAGAGCGAACAGGCACTGCTGCGCCACTCGGTGGAAAAGCTCAACCTGTCCGCGCGCAGTTATCACCGCGTGCTCAAGGTCGCGCGCACCCTGGCGGACCTGGCCGGCGAAGAGCGCATAGGTCCCGCGCAGATCGCCGAGGCGCTGGCCTACCGCAATCTGGACCGGCGCCAGACGGCACCGGCCTGACCCCTTATACCTAAAGGCGCTCCACCACCATCGCAATGCCCTGCCCGACGCCGACACACATGGTGCAGAGCGCGTAGCGCCCGCCGCGCCGGTGCAGTTCGGCCACGGCCGTGGTCACCAGGCGCGCGCCGCTCATGCCGAGCGGGTGGCCGAGCGCGATGGCGCCGCCGTTCGGATTTACCCGCGGGTCGTCGTCGCGCAGGCCCAGCTGGCGCACTACCGCCAGCGCCTGGGCGGCGAAGGCCTCGTTCAGCTCGATCACATCCATCTGCTCGAGGCTCAGGCGCAGCCGCGCCAGCAGCTTGCGCACGGCCGGCACCGGTCCCACCCCCATCAGCCGCGGTTCCACGCCCGCAGACGCCATACCCAGCACCCGCGCGCGCGCTGTCAGCCCGTATTCCAGCGCCGCGTCCTCGCTCGCCAGCAGCAGCGCGCAGGCGCCGTCGTTGACGCCGGAGGCGTTGCCCGCAGTGACGCTGCCGCCGGTGCGGAAAGGCGCGCGCAGTGCGGCCAGCGATGCCAGGCTAGTGTCCGCGCGCGGATGTTCGTCGCGCGTCACCAGGACGGGTTCGCCTCTGCCGCGCGCGACCGCTACCGGCACCAGCTCTTCGTCGAACAGTTTCTCCGCCTGTGCGATCGCGCACTTCTGCTGGCTGCGCAGCGCGAACAGGTCCTGGTCCTCGCGGGAGATATTAAAGCGCTCGGCCACATTCTCCGCGGTCTCGGGCATGGATTCGGTACCGTAGAGGCGCTGCATCTCCGGGTTGATGAAGCGCCAGCCGATGGTGGTATCGAAAATTTCCGCCTGCCGGGAGAAGGCGCTGTCCGCCTTCGGCATCACCAGCGGCGCGCGGCTCATGGACTCGACACCGCCGGCAATCGCGAGCTGGGCCGCGCCGCAGAAAATCGCCCGCGCCGCCTGGCCCACGGCCTCCATGCCCGAACCGCACAACCGGTTCACGGTAACGCCGGGCGCGGACACCGGCAGCCCGGCGAGCAGTGCGGCCATGCGCGCGACATTGCGGTTGTCCTCGCCGGCCTGGTTGGCACAGCCGTAGAAGACTTCGTCCAGGGCCTCCCAGTCGACATCCGGATTGCGCGCGATCAGCGCGCGCAGCGGAATCGCGCCCAGCTCGTCGGCGCGCACCGACGCCAGTGCGCCGGCGTAGCGGCCTATGGGTGTGCGTATCGCATCGCAGATCAGCGCCTGTTGCATTTTTTTTCTTTCCACCTCAGTTTTTCTTGTTATTCACAAAAGCGCCGGGAGCGCTTTGGGTCAGCTTTGGCTGACCCAAAGGGTGAAGCGCAGGGATGTGCTTCACAAAAAAGCCGCGCTCCGGGCGCGGCTTTTTAATGGCGCTTAAACCTTAGAAACGGTAACCGACGCGCACGCCGATATTGCGCGGCCGGTTGGTGGTGATGCGCGCATCGTAGTCGTTTTCGTTGCGGTAGATCTCCGCGCGCTCATCGGTGAGGTTGTTGACGAACAGATCCGCCGACCACTGCTCGCCGCTCAAACCAGCAGACAGGTTCAGCAGGTCATAGGCGGCCTGGTTCTGGCGCAGGCCGATATCCAGGCTGTTCCAGGAATCGTCGGTGTGCGACCAGGCGAGCTGCATATAGGCCGGCAGCGCGCCCAGGTTCATCTCGTAACGCGCGCTCGCGGTCAGCTGGGTCTCGGGCACGAACGGCATAGCGGTGCCGGTGGGTGCGCTGATCAAGCCGGCCGCGCGGTCGTCGTCGGTCTGGTAGTAGTCGTCCTGCAGTTCCGCGCGGTTGAAGGAACCGGACAGCGACAGCAGCAGCTGCTCGCTGGCGGCGTAGGTCAGGTCAAACTCCATGCCGTTGGTGCGCGACTGGCCGACGTTGGTGATCAGCGTCAGCGGTGATACCTGGTAGTCCAGGTAGGCGTACTGGAAGTTTTCCCAGTCTACGCGGTAGATGCTGCCGTTGAAGCGCATGCGGTTGTCGAGCAGCGTCGCCTTCCAGCCGAACTCGTAGTTGTAGACCCAGTCCGGCGAGTAGGCCGGCGCCACTTCGCCCACCTGCGCGCGGTTGACACCGCCCGCGCGGTAGCCCTCCGAGTAGGTGGTGTAGAGCATTATGTCGTCGTTCAGCGCGTAGCTCAGGTTCAGCTTGTAGGTTTCGCCCTCGTCCTCGGTGACACCGTCGACATTCGGGTAAGCGGAGCACGGGAAATCGGTGCAGTAGCCCAGCGAACCGGCAAAGCCCACCAGCGAGTTTTCCAGTTCGAAATGGCGGATACCGACCATCGCGGTCAGCTGCTCGGTCAGGTCGTAGCTGACTTCGCCGAACAGGGCACGATCCGTATCCTTGCGCAGCTGCGCCGTCTGCCAGACCACGCGGTCGTTCTCGATCACCGAGTCGGCCGGATTCAGGTCCGGTACCTGCCAGCGCAGGTCGAAATCGTGCTCCTGCTCCTGGTAGAAGGCGCCGGCAATCCAGCGCAGGCGGCTCTCCTGGTCGGATTGCACGCGCAGTTCGTGGCTGATGCGACGGAATTTATTGCGCTCGTCGATGGACTGGGTCGGGTCGGCACAGCCGCCCATGTCGTTGTAGTAGAGACAGCTGTAGCCGTAGTCGGCGTAGAGGTTTTCCAGGTACTCGGCGTAGGCCGAATAGTCGGAGCTCCAATCACTGTCGCGATCCAGGTGAGCGCCGGCGTACACCACTTCCAAGCCGCCGACGCTGCCCTGCACGGTCAGTGAGCTCTGTGTCCAGCGCTCCTCGTAGTCGTCGGGCCCAAAGCGCACCACTTCCAGGTCGCCTACCTCTTCGGGGTCGTGGTCGTAGACCCCGCTGGTCTCCTGCTGCTGGGTATTGACGCCGAGGTTCGCGCTCCAGTTGTCGTTCAGGTCGACCTTCAGCTGTGCGCGCAGGCCCTCGGTCAGGCTGTCGTTGAAGTCCTCCTCGACATACTCGTCGTTGTCGACGGTGATGCCGGAAGCGGCGTAAGTGCGGCTGCCGGCGACGTTGTCGATATAGCCGGCCTGCTCCTGGCGCCAGCCGACGACGCGCACGGCCGCGCGCTCGTTAATCGGCAGGTTGACGAAGCCCTCGGTGGTGTTGCCCATACCGCCGTCTTTGGTGGTGTCGAGGCCCACATCGAAGCCGGCATCAAAGCCCTCGGTACTCGGCTGGTTGGTGATGATGCGCAGCGTGCCGGCCTGGGCGCTGGAACCGAATAGCGTGCCCTGCGGGCCGGACAGTGTCTCGATGCGCGCGACGTCGTAGACGTGCACGTCGAGCACCTGGTTGATCGTGGTCACCGGCTGCTCGTCCAGATAGACGGCCACGCTCGGCTGGGAGCCCGAGTGGTTGCCGTCGCCGCCGGAGGAGATGCCGCGCATGTAAACCTGCGCTATGCCCGGGCGCGTGCTCTGGAAGGACACCGCCGGCATGAAGTTGACGTAGTCGTTGAAGTTGTTGATGTTCTGCTGTTCGAGCGTCTCGTTGGTCAGCGCCTGCACCGCGATGGGCACGTCCTGCAGATTCGACTCGCGCTTGGTGGCCGTCACCACCACTTCTTCCAGTGAGGCATCCGCCCAGACCAGCGCGGGGGCCAACAGTGAGGTTGCGATGACCGCCGGCAGCCGCTTCTTGATGAAGCCGCCGGGAGTCGGTGCATGGGTTTTTTTATCGATTGTCATAGCACTCTCCGTTGGTATTGCAGTATCTCTTGTTGTTATTCGGTCTTTCCGTTACAGCGGGTAGCGGGCCATCACCTCGGGACCCAGCGCGTCGATCAGCGGCTGCAGCTGCGGCAGGAACGGCCGGAACTGGGACAGCGCGTCGCGGTATACCGGTCGGCGCACCTGCTCGGAACTGGCGGTGTGCACCGCGCGCTTGTTGTTGTGGAAATCCAGGCACGCCTGCTCGAACGGCAGGCCGCAGTAGTCGAGCAGTCGCCGCACCTGGCCCTCCAGATCGGCCACCGTGTCCTCGTACTGCACGCGCAGCACGCGGCCCGGCAGCACCGCATCGAAGTGGTCCATCAGGCGCAGGTAGTCGCGGTAGTAGGCGCCGAGTTCGCCGAGCTCGTAACTGAAACGCTGGCCGCGGGCGAAGTGCTGCTTGAAGTTGGAGAAGCAGCAGGCGATGGGATGGCGGCGCGCGTCGATAATCTTCGCGTTCGGCAGCATCAGGTGGATAAAACCGATGTGCGCGAAGTTGTTCGGCATCTTGTCGATAAAGAACGGTTTGCCGCGGCGCTGCACGCGCGTGCGTTCGAGATATTCCTCCCCCAGCGCGGCCCACTGCGCCGGCGACAGCTCCGCCAGTACACCCGGGTAGCGCGATTTTTCGCGCATGTCCCTGCGCCCGCCCAGGCGGCGGGACATCGCGATCACGTCCGGCAGTTCCATGGTGCCCTCGATCTGCGAGTGGCTCGCCAGTATCTGTTCGATCAGCGTGGAGCCGGAGCGCGGCAGGCCGACGATAAAAATCGGGTCGGATTT
This sequence comes from Microbulbifer magnicolonia, assembly GCF_035117725.1. Classification (NCBI taxonomy): domain Bacteria; kingdom Pseudomonadati; phylum Pseudomonadota; class Gammaproteobacteria; order Cellvibrionales; family Microbulbiferaceae; genus Microbulbifer; species Microbulbifer magnicolonia. The sequence continues at coordinate 393,021 of NZ_JAYEFD010000002.1, forward strand.
TTCGCAGCCGAAATCCGCGCGCGCGGCGAGAAACTCCGGCGTGAACAGCTCGATGGTCGCGTCGGTGCGCTCGGCATTCTCCGCTGTCGAGTAATGCAGGGTCGTGCGGCGCAGGCGGTTGCCCTCGGCGTAGTGCGCGAAGGACTCCTCGTGCAGCGCCGCGTCCTCGCAGGCCTTGCCCAGCGCGAACAGCAGCTGCGCGCGCTGCTCGACGGACTTGGCCGGCATGTTCAGGCAGTCGCGCATGGCGGCGAGATCGGCGCTGTCGAACTGCACCGTTTTCAGGTTGGCCAGGCTCCACCAGGCCTCGCCCAGTTCCGGGTCCAGCGCGGCCGCGCGCCGGTAGGCGGCGATGGCCTGCGCCTGGCGACCGACCGTCTTCAGCGTGTGGCCGTAGCTCAGCTGCACCTGTGGCTGGCTGTCGCTCTGCGCCAGCAACCGCTCGTAGATGGCCAGCGCCTCGTCGTAGCGCGCCAGGCGCACCAGCGTGGCGCCCTTCAGGATCAGGTAGTTGGGATTGTCGGCCTCGGCGGCGAGCAGTGTGTCGAGCTCGGCCAGCGCCTGCTGGTGGCGGCCGAGGCGTATCAGCGCGAACGTATAGTTGTAGCGCGCCAGCAGGAAGTCCGGCGCCAGCTCCAGGCAGCGGCTCAGCAGCTTTTCCGCGTCCGCATAGCGGCCGAGTTTCAGGCCCAGCTCGGCGAGCAGGCGAATCGCGGTGACATCGGCCGGCCGGCGCTTGAGATAGTCGCGGCACAGCTGCTCGGCGAGCGCCAGCTGGCCCTGCTGCAGCGCCTGCAGCGCGCGGCGCAGCTGCGGGTCGCGCGCGCTGAGTGCGGCGAACTGGCCGAGCGCCGCCTCGCCCTCGGTCTTGTTGTCCTGCGCCAGCAGCGCATCGCCGAGGGATTTCCACGCCGGGGCGAAGTCGCCCTTCAGGGTGACCGCGCGGCGCAGCGCCTCGGCCGACTCTGCCAGGCGGCCCAGCGCGCGCAGGCACAGGCCCAGCTCATACTGGGCCTCGGCGAAGCCCGGGTGTTCGGCGACCAGCGGTTCGAGCACCGCCAGCGCCTCTGGCGCGCGCGCCAGCAGGCGCAGGGCGACCGCCTTGAGCTGTCGCCCGTATACGGAGTGCGGATTGTCGGCGAGCAGCGCACCCAGCTGCGCCAGCGCCGCCGCGGGGTCGCGCGCGAGACCCCGCGCAACGTGCTGCAGCGCGTCGTCGGCATCCTGTGATCGGGCAGCGGCGAATGACATGGCCGGGCTCTGGTTATTGTTCTGATTCTGGTTATCTGCGCCCAAGACTACTCCCATCAAACACTGTTCACAATTAGAATTTATGTTCGCATTGCGAACAAAAATAGATTGTCAGCGCTCCTGCCATTTGAATACCAGACCGCCCTTCACGACCAGATCCACGCGCTCCAGGCGGCGGATGTCCGCCAGCGGATCGCCCTCGACCGCGATCAGGTCGCCGAGCAGTCCGGGCCTGATGGCACCGGTCTTGTCCTGCCAGCCCATATAGCGCGCGGCCACGGAAGTCGCGGACTTGATCGCATCCATCGGCGCCTGGCCGCGCGCGACCGCGTAGCGGAACTGGCGCGCGTTCCAGCCGTGCGGGTAGACGGCGGAATCGGTGCCGTAGATCAGCGGCACACCGGCGGTGACGGCGGCACTGAACACGCGGCGCTGGGCCTCGGTGGTCTCGTCGCCCTTGCGCACAAACTCCTCCGGCCAGCCCTCCTTGCGCCCGACGTCGGCGATATAGTCGCCGTTGTAGATATCCATCGAGAAAGCCACGCCGCGCCCGGCCGCGAGGCGAATCGCCTCGGCGTCGGCGAGGGAGGCGTGCTCGATGGTGTCGGCGCCGGCGAGGATGGCATCCTTGATGGATTCGGCGCCATGCGCATGGGCAGCAACTTTTATGCCAGCGGCGTGGGCCACCTCGACCACCGCGGCGATTTCCGCGCGGGTCATCTCCGGCGCGCCGGGCACGCCGCCGTAGGCCAGCACCGCGCCCGAGGCGATCAGCTTGATCACGTCGGCGCCGCCGGCGATGGCGTCGCGAGTTCTCTGTGCGAACGCTTCCGGGCCGCGGGCGACGCCGGCGCGCAGCACCGCGGGAATCGTCTCGGGCGCGCGGCCGGGCACTATGGTGTCGCCGCCACCGCCGGGGATCGTCAGGTAGAAACCCGCGGTCTGGATGCGCGGGCCGACTTCCAGGCCCCGGTCGACGCGGTCGCGGATGCCGTTGACGCCGAACGCCAGGTAGCTGCCCAGGTCGCGCGCACCGGTAAAGCCGGCCATCAGCGTCGTGCGCGCGTTGGCGCGGCTGAGCGGCAACTGCTGTTCGGGGGTGAGGGTGTCGAGCACATCGCGAGAGTCGATGCCGCTGTCGGCCAGATGGGTGTGGGTGTCTATCAGCCCCGGCAGACAGGTGTGATGCGGCAGTTCCAACAGGGGCAGGTCGGTGGGCGCATCGCCCGAGGGTGCCACGGAGTGGATTTTTCCACCGCGGATAATCACCAGCCGGTCGCGCAGCGGCCGATCGGCGATGCCGTCGATCAGCGCGCCGCAACGCAGCGCCAGGTCGCCGGAATCCGGCTGGTAGGGTGGCTGGGCGATTTTTATTGCGCTGGCGAGCGCAGGGCCGAAAGAAGTGGCAGAGAGGATTGCCGCCAGCAGCAGCGGGCGGGAGAAGCAAGCGGCTCGGGACATGGGAAGCATCTCACCTGGTTATTGTTATTTGTACGGTTGTCCATGGTACGAACGTCTCAATATTAACAGGCGCTCACTAATGGCCACGCAGGTTGCGGCCGATGGCCGCGGCGGTGGCGGTGAGCTCCGGCAGCAGTTCCGCCAGCGCGCGCTGGCGCACGCCCTCGCCGTAGGGCAGGCCGATGTTCAGCGCGTAGGCCACGCGCCCACTGCCGTCGCGCACCGGCACAGACAGCGAGCAGAGCCCCAGCTCCAGCTCCTGCTCGACGTAGCAGTACTCCTGGGTGCGCACAGCGGTGATGATCTCGCGCAGGCGCTCGCGCTCGGTGATGGTAAAGGGGGTGCGCGCCTCGATCGGCGCCGCCGCCAGCCACTCGTCCAGCTCGGCATCGCCGAGATCGGACAGCAGCACCCGCCCCATGGAGGCGCAGTAGGCCGGCAGGCGCGCGCCGGTGCCGAGACTGACGGTCATCACTTTGCGCACCGCGACCCGCTGCACATAGACGATGTCGAAACCGTCGAGCACCGACAGCGAACAGGACTCGCCGACCTGGTCCGACAGCGCCTGCATCAGCGGCTGCGCCAGTTCGGTCACCGGCAGCGAGCCGAGGTAGGCGAAGCCCAGTTCGAGGATGCGCGGCGACAGCGAGAACAACCGCCCGCGGCTGGTGACATAGCCCAGGTACTGCAGCGTCAGCAGCAGCCGGCGCACCACCGCGCGCGACAGCCCGGTGCACTCGGCCAGCTCCGACAGGGTCATCGCCGGGCGCTCGGAATTGAAGGCGCGGATCACCTCCAGGCCGCGGTGCAGCGACTGGACGTAGTCCGCGCCCTGGTTGAAATCATCTGGGCTGCTCATGGTGCGCTCTCCTCCGTTGGGGTCCCTTTACCAGGGGCGTTGACAGCCGGATCGGCTGCCCCCTAAACTCGTTCGCAATAAGAATAAATGTTCGTATTGCGAACGTCTACCGGAGGTAAGCATGAATTCGGCAGGTATCAGACCGGAGCGGGAGACGGTACTGCACAGCTGGTGCAGGCAGGCAGACTGGCGGGCGCCGACTATCGTCGGCGGCGAGGCCGCGCTGCTGTTCGCCGAGGACGGCCGCCGCATCCTCGATATGAGCAGCCTCGCCGAATGCAGCAACCTCGGCCACCAGCACCCGAAACTCATTCAGGCAATTCGCGAGCAGGCCGAGAAGCTGTGCTTCGTCACCGCCGCCTGGGGCGCCGAGCCGCGCGCGGCCCTGGCCCAGGCACTGTTGGAGAAGTCCGGCTTCGACGGCGGACGCGTCTTCTTCACCCTCGGCGGCGCCGACGCCAACGAGAACGCAATCAAGTTCGCGCGCCAGGCGTCGAACAAACCCCGCGGCAAGGTCATCACCCGCGACCGCTCCTATCACGGCGCCAGCTACGCCGCCATGGCCCTGTCCGGCGACGCGCGCACCCGCGCGCAGGTGGAGCCGGAGGCCTTCGGCGTGCTGCACGCGCGCCCGCCCTATCCCTACCGCTGCCCGTTCAACAGCCAGTCCGAAGCCGAGTGTGGCGAACTGGCCGCCGCCGAGGTGGCCGCGCTGATCGACGGCGCCGGCCGCGAGCATGTGGCCGCGGTGCTGATGGAACCCAACGCCGGCACCAACGGCATAGTGGCGCCGGACAACTACTGGCCGCAACTGCGCGCGCTGACCCGCGACCGCGGCGTTTACCTGATCGCCGACGAGGTGATGAGCGGTTTCGGCCGCTGCGGCGAGTGGTTCGCCTGGCAGCGCCATGGTGCCGACGCGCGCCCGGACCTGATGACGATCGCCAAGGGCCTCACCGGCGCGCACCTGCCGCTCGGCGCCGTGGTGCTGTCGCGGGAAATCTCGCAACAGCTCGAACACGAGATGCTCTACACCGGCCTCACCTACTGCGGCCACCCGCTGTCCTGCGCCGCCGGCGTCGCCGCCATCGCCGCCTACGACGAGGAGAACCTGGTCGCGCGCTCGCGCGCGCTCGGCGCCGAGCTGTTTGCGCAACTGAAGAAATTACAGCAACGCCACCAGCTGATCGGCGACGTGCGCGGCGGCCACGGTCTGTTCGCGGTACTGGAGCTGGTGGCCGACCGGAACAGCCGCGCGCCGCTGGCACCCTGGCCACAGGCACACCCGGCGCTGATCACCCTGTTGAACCGCGCCATGGACGCGGGCGTGTCCTTCGCCAGCCGCGGCAACCTGCTGATCCTGGCGCCGCCGCTGGTGATCACCGAGCAGCAGCTGAGCGACGCCGTGGCGCTGCTCGACGAGCTGCTGACGGCCATGGCAACAGAACTGACGGCTTGAAGAGACCGGGCCCAGAACAACGATAAGAGAGGGAAAACATGAGCTTCAAACTCACCTACGCGACCATGTTCAACCCGCCGGCGGAAATGCACCGGCGCTACGAACAGGCGCTGGCGGAGCTGACCGCGGAACTCGGCGGCCGCCACCACCTGTATATCGACGGCGAGGACCGCCCGGCGGAGGACTACGAGACGCGCGTCAGCCCCATCGACACCAGCCTGGTGATCGGCGAGTTCGCCGCCGCCAGCAGCGACGACGCGAACGCGGCCCTGTACGCGGCGCAGGCCGCCTGGGCCGGCTGGCGGCGCACGCCGGCGGCCGAGCGCATCGCCATCATGCGCCGCATCGCCGATCTGCTCGACGAGAACGTCTACAGGCTCGCCGCCGCCCTGACCCTGGAGACCGGCAAGAACCGCTTCGAGGCGCTGGGCGAGGCGCAGGAGACCGGGGACTTCTTCCGCGTCTACGCCGACAGCTTCGAGCAGCAGGGCTTCGACCACCGGCTGCCGAACGACCCGCTGCCGGACTGGAATTCCACCAACCGCAGCGTGATGAAACCCTACGGCGCCTGGGTGGTGATAGTGCCGTTCAACTTCCCGCTGGCGCTGGCCGGCGGCCCGGTGGCCGCGGCGCTGGTCACCGGCAACACGGTGGTGTTGAAGGGCGCGAGCCACACGCCGCTGGCCGGCCGCCTGCTGGCCGACTGCCTGCATCGGGCCGGGCTGCCCGCCGGCGTATTCAACTACCTGAGCGGGCCCGGCAGTCGCATCGGTGACGCGCTGGTGGACCACCCGGCCGCGGCCGGCGTGACCTTTACCGGCTCCTACGAGGTCGGCATGCGCATCGCGCGCAAGATGGTCGGCGGCCGCTACCCGCGCCCCTGTATCGCCGAGATGGGCGGCAAGAACCCCTGCATCGTCACCGAGCACGCGGACCTGGAGCGCGCGGCCATCGGCATAGTGCGCTCCGCCTTCGGCATGGGCGGGCAGAAGTGCTCGGCGCTCTCAAGACTCTATGTACAGGACTCGGTGGCGGACGAACTGATCGCGCGCATTAAGCAAGAGCTGGGCAAGCTCAAGATCGGCGACCCGCGCCAGCTGGAGAACTGGCTGGGCCCGGTGACCACACCCCAGGCCTATGCCAACTACGCGCGCTGTGCGCAGCAGCTCAGCGAAAGCGCCGAGATACTGCACGGCGGCCGCCAGCTGGGCGAGTGCGGCAACGGCTTCTATGTCGAACCGCTGCTGGCCGAGGCGAGCCTGGACCACCCGCTGTGGCGGGAGGAGATGTTTCTGCCGATCCTGCTGCTCGCGCGGGTCGACAGCCTCGAGCAGGCGCTGGAACTGGCCAACGACACCGACCTGGGCCTCACCGCCGGCGTTTACGGCAGCGAGCGCGAGGTAGACGAGTTCCTCGACCGGATCGAGGCGGGTGTCACCTATGTCAACCGGCCGCAGGGCGCCACCACCGGCGCCTGGCCCGGCTACCAGTGCTTCGGCGGCTGGAAGGGCTCGGGCACCACCGGCGTGGCCATCGGCTCCTTCTACTATCTCGCGCGCTATATGCGCGAGCAGTCGCACACCATAGTCCTGTGAGCGGAGCGCAGTTATGGCAACTTTTGTCAGTCTCACTAGCGCCATCGCCGAACTGGTGCGCGACGGCCAGACCCTGGCGCTGGAGGGTTTCACCCACCTGATCCCGTTTGCCGCCGGCCACGAGATCATCCGCCAGGGCCGGCGCGACCTGCACCTGGTGCGCATGACCCCGGACCTGGTCTATGACCAGCTGATCGGCATGGGCTGCGCCGGCAAGCTGACCTTCTCCTGGGGCGGCAACCCGGGCGTCGGTTCGCTGCACCGGCTGCGCGACGCGGTGGAAAACGCCTGGCCGCGGCCGCTGGCGCTGTGCGAATACAGCCACGCGGAACTGGCGGCGGCCTACAGCGCCGGCGCCGCCGGCCTGTCCAGCGGCCTGTTGCAGGGTTTTCGCGACACTGACCTGTACGCGGCCAACCCGGACGCGACCCGCGAAATCGCCTGCCCGTTCAGCGGCGCGCCGCTGACCGCGGTGCCGGCGATGCGCCCGGACGTGACGATACTGCACGCGCAGCGCGCCGACCGCGACGGCAATGTGCTGCTGCGCGGCATCACCGGCGCCGCGCGCGAGGCGGCGCTGGCGGCGCTCGCGCTGCTGGTGACGGTGGAGGAGCAGGTGGACAGCCTGGACGCGGACATGAACGCGATAGTGCTGCCCAGTTTCCTGGTCGACGCCATCGCCATAGTGCCCGGCGGCGCCTACCCGTCCTACACGCAGGGCTACTACCCGCGCGACAACAGTTTCTACCAGGCCTGGGACAGTATCGCGCGGGAGCGCGAGAGCTTCCTCTCCTGGATGAACCGCCACGTGATCGACAGCCCCGACCACTCGGCGCTGCTGCACAAGCTGGGGGTCGCCGCATGAGCCAGCCCATCGAAAATAACAGCCAATACACCCAGGACGAGATGATGACGGTGACCGCGGCGCGCCAGCTCGCCGACGGCGCCGTGTGTTTCGTCGGTATCGGCCTGCCGAGCGCGGCCTGCAACCTGGCGCGCGAACTGCACGCCCCCAACCTGGTGCTGATCTACGAGTCGGGCACCGTGGGCACCAAACCCCGGGTGCTGCCGCTGTCGATCGGCGACGGCGAGCTGGCGGAGACCGCCGAGGTGGTGATACCGCTACCGGAGATCTTCACGCATTACCTGCAGGCCGGGCGCGTAGATATCGGCTTTCTCGGCGCCGCGCAGATCGACCGCTTCGGCAACCTGAACAGCACCGCCATTGGCCCCTACGACAATCCCAAGGTGCGCCTGCCCGGCGCCGGCGGCGCGCCGGAGATCGCCACCCACGCGAAGAGCGTGCTGGTGATCATGCGCATGTCGCCGAAGAGCTTCGTGTCCGAGCTGGCGTTTCGCACCAGCAGCGGATTCCTGGGCGGCAATGGCGAGCGCGCCGCCAGGGGCTATCCGGGTCGCGGGCCCCAGGCGGTGATCACCGACTTCGGGGTACTGCGCCCGCACCCCGAAACCGATGAACTGGTGCTCACCGATATCTACCCCGGCGTGGATGCGGCCGATGCGATCGCCGCCTGTGGCTGGCCGCTGCAGGTCGCGGACGAGCTGCAATTGCTGGCACCGCCGACGGCCACCGAACTCGCGCAACTGCGCGCCCTCAACGAGCGCACCCGCGTCGCTCACGCCATGCCGGTGAAAATTCCGCTGGTGCCAAAATCATTCAATGCAGTATAAGGAATCGGATATGAACAGCTGTATGAAAAACAATAAACGCATCGTTACTTCCCTGCCCGGCCCGAAGTCCCTGGCGATGATCGAGCGCGACAGCAAGGTGGTGTCGCCCTCCTACCCGCGCGATTACCCGTTCGTGATGTCCCACGGCGAGGGCTGCGACGTCTGGGACGTGGACGGCAACCGCTTCCTCGATTTCGCCGCCGGCATCGCGGTCTGCTCCACCGGCCACCGCCACCCGGCGGTGGTCGAGGCGATCAAGGGCGCCGCCGACCAGTTCCTGCACATTTCCAGCGACTACTGGCACGAGCACCAGGTGCGCCTGGGCGAGCGCATCAACGAGCTGTCGCATATGGGCGAGGTGCTGTCGTTCATGTGCCAGAGCGGCACCGAGGCGGTGGAGGGCGCGCTGAAACTCGCGCGCTACGTCACCGGGCGCTCGCGCTTTATCGGTTTCCTCGGCGGCTTCCACGGCCGCACCATGGGTTCGCTGGCGTTCACGTCGAGCAAGTACACCCAGCAGAAGGGTTTCTTCCCGACCATGGCCGGGGTCACCCATATCCCCTTCCCCAACGACTACCGCCCGCTGCTGGCCGGCGATGACCAGGGCCAGGCGGTGCTCGATTACCTGGAGCAGGTGCTGTTCCAGTCCAACATCCCCGCCAATGAAGTGGCCGGTATTTTGGTGGAACCGATCCAGGGCGAGGGCGGCTACATAGTGCCGCCGGACGGCTTCCTGCAGGGACTGCGCGAACTGTGCGACCGCCACGGCATCATGCTGATCTTCGACGAGGTGCAGTCCGGTATCGGCCGCACCGGCAAGATGTTCGCCGCCCAGCACTGGAACGTGGCGCCGGACATCATGTGCCTGGCCAAGGGCCTGGGCTCCGGCATGCCGATCGGCCTGGTCGTGTCCAAGAAGGAACACATGGCCAAGTGGCCGCGCGGCGCCCACGGCAACACCTACGGCGGCAACCCGCTGTGCTGCGCCGCGGCGCTGGCGACCCTGGACCTGGTGGAAAAGGAATATGCGGACAATGCCGCAGAAGTGGGCACTTACTTTATGGAACGGTTGCGCGAGCTGCAGGGCCGCCTCGACTGCATCGGCCAGGTGCGCGGCAAGGGCCTGATGATCGGTATGGAACTGGTCAGGGATCGCAACAGCAAGGAGCCGGCCAAAGCGCTGTGCGACCGCCTGATCACCCGTGCCTACCACAACGGCCTGCTGCTGCTGTCCTGCGGCCAGAGCACCGTGCGCTTTATGCCGCCGCTGTGCGTGACCCGCGAGGAAGTGGACGAGGCGCTGGCGATGATCGAGACCAGTCTGGCGGAGGCACTGGCGGATTAATCTGAGTTGCGAAAGCTGCTCCTGTGGCAGCCCGTTTGCGGGCGAACGGAACCCTAGAGCGGGGTACAGGGGCGGCCCGGCTACCGGTGGAACCTTGCGGGACACGCCGTGAATCCATCCCTGGAGGCTTGTCGGCGGGATCCCTCCCGCCGACAGTCCCGCAAGGTTCCACCGGCATCCGGGCCTTCGCATCACGGTTATCACTTCGACGAGAAGATTTTTATTTTTTCGGGAGAACAATAATGAAAGCCCGCTCCCTGACTCTACTGGCGGCACTGCTGCCGGCAGCCATCGCCAGCGCACAAGCGGATGTCACTACGCAAACGGAGGCGCCGGCGCGCGCGCCGGTGCTGAAACACATCGACCACCCCCACAGCTACTACTGGCGCGAGATGTACCTGCCGCAGCTGACCAGCGGCCCCGGCCAGGCGGCGTTTATGCCGGACGGCGACACGCTGGTCTACAGCATGGCCGGCAGCCTGTGGCGGCAATCGGTAAACAGCGACGAGGCCTGGCAGCTGACCGCCGGCCCCGGTTACGACTACCAACCGGAAATTTCCCCGGACGGCCGTTACGCGATCTACACGCGCGCGGACGGCAATGCGCTGGAGCTGTGGCGACTGGATCTCGACAGCCTCGAGAGCCGGCAACTGACGCGCACCGGCGCGGCCAACCTGGAGCCGCGCATCTCGCCGGATGGCAAACGCCTGGTGTTCACCTCCAGCCGCGACGGCGGCCACTTCAATTTGTTTATCGCCGAGCTGAGCGAGGCGGGCCTGTCCGATGTGCGGCCGTTACTGGCCCCGCGCAAGAGCGACATCGACCGCTACTACTATGGCCCCACCGACCACGCGATCAACCCGAGCTGGAGCCCGGACGGCGAGCGCATCTATTACCTCGGCAATCCCGAGGTGGCGTGGGGTAGCGGCGACCTGTGGTCGGTGGCGGTGGACAAGCCAACGGACCGCAAGAAGGTACTGGTCGAAGAGACCACCTGGGCCGCGAAACCGGAGCTGGCGCCGGACGGCAAGCGGCTGCTGTACGCGAGCTACCAGGGCCGCCAGTGGCACCAGCTGTGGCTGACCACCCCCAGCGGCCAGTCGCCGCTGCCGCTGACCTTCGGCGACTTCGACCTGCGCCAGCAGCGCTGGTCGCCGGACGGCGAAAAAATCCTGTACGTCAGTAACGAAAACGGCAACACCGGCCTGTGGCTGCACACGGTGATCGGCGGCGAGCGCACGCAGATCGAAGCGAAACGGCGCCACTACCTCGAGCCGATGACGCGGCTGACGCTCAGGCTCGCGGGCCCGGACGGCAAGCCGATCGCCGGCCGCGTGCTGGTACAGGGCGCGGACGGCCGCCACTACGGCGCCGAGGCGGATCAGAACAACAGCGGCTGGCTGCACGCAGACGACTATTTCCAGCCGGGCCTGCAGAGCCACGAGAACCACTATTTCCACTGCCAGCGCAGCTGCGAACTCTGGGTGCCGCAAGGCGAGATCAAAGTCACCGCGCTGCACGGCTTCGAGACAGCGCCGGCGGAGCGCACCGTCACCGTCGCCGGCGACGAACAGACACTGAGCCTGCGCCTCGAAGACCTGTCGCTGCCGAAGAAATTCGGCCAGCACCAGAGCGCCGACCTGCACCTGCACATGAACTACGGCGGCCACTACCGCCAGCAGCTCGCGGGCCTCGCCGACCAGATGAGTGCCGAGGACCTGGACATCGGCTACAACCTGATCGTCAACAAGGAGCAGCGGATTCCGGATATCGCAGCCTTCTCCACCGGGGCGTTCGAGCGGAATGGCCGCACCATCTTCCAGGGCCAGGAGTACCACACCAGCTACTGGGGCCACCTGGGGCTGTTGCACCTGGACGACCACTACCTGACCCCGGACTTCGCCAGCTACCGGCATACCGCGCTGGCCTCGCCCTACCCGCACAACGGTGCCATCAGCGAGCTGGCGCACAGGCAAAACGCGCTGGTGGGTTATGTGCACCCGTTCGACTGGTCGATAGATCCGGCGAAAGAGAAGAAGCTCAGCCACAGCCTGCCCGCGGACGCGGCACTGGGGCTCGCCGACTACCTCGAGGTGGTGTCCTTCGCCGATCACAGGGCCACGGCGGAAGTCTGGTACCGGCTGCTGAACCTCGGCCTGCGTATTCCCGCCGGCGCCGGCACCGATGCGATGACCAACTACGCCAGCCTGCGCGGGCCCGTGGGCCTGAACCGGATCTTCCTGCAGGGCGGTGCGCGCGATCCCGAATCGCTGAAGCGCGCAATCAAAAACGGCCACAGCTTCGTCAGCAACGGCCCGCTGCTCGGCCTGAAAGTAAACGGCCAGCTGCCGGGGCACGGCGTGCAACTCAATAAGCCGGGCAAGGTGAAAGTGGCAACCGCACTGCGCTCGCTGGTGCCGATTGCCGATCTGGAGCTGGTGTTCAACGGCAAGGTGATCAAGCGCCTGCCCGCCGGCCAGCGCGCGGACTGGGACGGCGACATCGAGATTCCCGGCTCCGGCTGGCTGCTGCTGCGCGCCGCCGGCGCACCGCACCCCTGGGTGCAGGACCTGTACCCCTACGCGACCACCAACCCGGTGTGGCTGGACGTGGACGGGCAGCCGCAAAAATCTCCCGCGGACGCGGCCTACTTCACTGCCTGGCTCGACCGCGCCATCGCCGATGCGAGCGCGCGCGACGAATACCTGAACCCGAAAGAACGCCAACTGACACTCGACTATCTGCAGCGCGCGCGCGCCTTCTACGCGGCCCGCGCTGTTACCGAAGCAGAGTCCACCGAGGAATAAGCATGAAACGACTGGCTGTCTTCTCTCTCTCGCTCCTGGCCGCGGCGCCGCTGGCGGCGCAGACGCTGCGCCCGTTCGAGCTGGCGGACATGCACCGGCTGAACGACCTGTCCGGGCCGAGTTTCTCCCCGGACGGCGAGCGCATCGCCTACAGCGTCAGCACGCACAACCTGGACAGCGATGCCTCGGTGTCCGACCTGTGGCGGGTGAACTGGAGTGGCGGCGCGCCGGTGCAGCTGACCAACACCCAGTTCGCCAGCGAGTGGGCGCCCGCTTACAGCCCGGACGGCCGCTGGCTGGCCTATCTGAGCGATGCGAGCGAGGACGGCTCCACCCAATTGTTCGTGATGCCGGCGGCCGGCGGCGAGGCGCGCCAGGTGAGCAGCCTGGAAGCGGGCGTTAACGACTTCGTGTGGGCGCCGGACAGCCGCAACTTCGCGCTGATCGCCGAGGACGCACCGCCCAAGGCGCAGAAGGACAGCCGCGGCGAGGACAAGCCGCAGCCGCCGCTGGTGATCGACCGCTTCCAGTTTATGGAGGACGGCCGCGACTACCTGACCAACCGCTACCAGCGGCTGTGGAGCCTGAGCCTGGACGGCGAACAGCTGACCCAGCTGACGCGCGCGCCCATGGACGTGTGGCTGCCGTCCTGGGCGCCGGACGGCTCGGCCATCGCCTATGTGACCCGCACCGGCCCAAACCCGGACCGCCACCTGAACTACGACGTCTACACGGTGGCGCCCGAAGCCGGCGCGGTGCCGAAGCGCATCAGCCGGTTCGCCGGCACCGACGTGGATCCCTACTGGGAATCGCGCCCGGTGTGGTCGCCGGACTCGAAACAGCTGGCGTGGCTGCAGAGCGGCGAGGACCAGTGGATCTACTACGCCCCCTGGCAGCTGGTGGTCGCCGATCTGGAGCAAGGCAGCGAGCGCAAAGTGGCGCATATCGACCGCAGCTTCTACAAGCCGCGCTGGTCGGCGGACGGCAAGTCCATCTACGCGCTGGTGGAGCAGAACCTGAACACCTGGCTCGCGCGCATCGATGTCGCCAGCGAGAAGATCGACTACCTGACCCGCGGCCAGCGCATCGGCTACGACTACGCGCTGGCGCAAAACGGCCGCCTGGTGGAACTCGCCTCCACCGACACCCGGCCGCTGTTTATCGAGACGGTGGAAGTGCAGCCGCGCACCCTCGCCAACCACAACGAGTTCCTGGAAGATGTGCAGCTGCAGCCGAGCGAGGAGTTGCGCTTCCAGAGCGGCGGGCACACCATCGAGGCGCTGCTGGTGAAGCCAGTCGGCTATGAGCCCGGCAAGAAGTACCCGACCATAGTGCGCGTGCACGGCGGCCCAGTGTACCAGTTCTCGCACGAGTTCATGGTTGACTGGCAGCTGTACGCGGCGGCCGGCTACGCGGTGCTGGCGGTGAACCCGCGCGGCTCCTCCGGGCGCGGCTTCGACTTCGCGCGCGCTATCTATGCCAGCTGGGGCGAGGTGGATGTGCAGGACGTGCTGGCCGGCGTCGACCACCTGGTGAAAGCCGGCATCGCCGATCCCGAGCGCCTCGGCGTCGGTGGCTGGAGTTACGGCGGCATACTGACCAACTTCCTGATCGCCAGCGACACCCGCTTCAAGGCCGCGATCAGCGGCGCCGGCGTGGCCAACGTGCTCGGCAGCTACGGCCACGATCAATACAGCCGCGAGTACGAACTGGAGCTGGGCACCCCCTGGGACAACTTCGACAACTACGCGCGGGTCAGCTACCCCTTCCTGCGCGCGAACAGGATCACCACCCCGACCCTTTACCAGTGCGCGGAGAAGGACCGCAACGTGCCCTGCCTCGGCGCCGAGCAGATGTACCAGGCGCTCAAGTCGCTGCAGGTGGACACGCGGCTGGTGATCTATCCGGGCGAGAACCACGGCCTGACCGTGCCCAGTTATCTCGCCGACCGCATGCGGCGCAATATGGACTGGTACGGGCGCTATCTGCAGGCGGACACCAAGCTGGCCAGCGCGGAGTAATCCTGTGGGAGCTAACCAGGCTCGCGACAGTTGCACATCTGTTTGTGGGAGCCTGTTGTGACCGCCATGGATGGCGGGGTGCCGCCCAGCAGAAATGCAGATTTTACAGGAGCAAAAATCTGTCAGGCGAACAAAGCGACGCTATTGTCACCTCTGCTTCGCCAGCAGGGCTGGCTCCCACAGGGGAATCTTTCTGATCAGGTGCCACCCGAAACCGATCCCTTTCTGAACGAATAACAAAGGCATTGCTATGAACAAGCCCGAATCCCAAATCCCGCTGTGGCTGGCGCTGACGCCGCCGCTGGTGCTGATCGGCCTGCTGGCCCTGTCCGTGTACCTGTTCGGCGACAGCTCCTCGTCCGGCCCCAACCAGCTGGCACTGATGCTGGCCGCCGCCGCCGCGGCACTGGTCGGCCTGTATCGCGGGCAGAGCTGGGCGGAACTGGAAAAGGCCATGATCAAGGGCATCGGCCTATCGATGAACGCCTGCCTGATCCTGCTGATGGTGGGCACCATGATCGGCAGCTGGATCGTCAGCGGCACGGCGCCGGCACTGATCTACTACGGGCTGGGTCTGCTGGATCCGCAGTGGCTCTACCCGGTGGCGCTGGTCATCTGCGCCATGGTGTCGGTGTCGATCGGCAGCGCCTGGACCACCGCCGGCACCATCGGCATAGCGCTCTTGGGTGTGGCCCATGTGATGGGATTGTCGCTGCCGATCACCGCCGGCGCGGTGGTGTCCGGCGCCTACTTCGGCGACAAGATGTCGCCGCTGTCCGACACCACCAACCTGGCCCCGGCCATGGCCGGCAGCGAGCTGTTCACCCATATCCGCCATATGCTGTGGACCACGGTGCCGTCGTTTGTCATCGCGCTGCTGCTGTTCTGCTGGCTGGCCGCCGGCACCGAATCGAGCGACACCGCCGACGCCATAGCGCAGAGTCGCGAACTGCTCGCGAGCCAGTTCAATGTCGGCTGGCCCACATTTATTCCGCTGCTGGTGGTACTGGGGCTGGCACTGCGCAAGATGCCCGCCTACCCGGCGATACTGCTCGGCGGTTTGACCGGCGCGCTGGTGGCGCTGCTGTACCAGCCCGAGGCGCTGAACCGCTTCGCCGCCGCAGCCGAGCCCGGCTGGCGCGCGACCCTGACCGCGATCTGGCAGGCGATGACCACCGGCTATGTGTCCAACACCGGCGATGAAGTGCTCGACAGCCTGCTGTCCCGCGGCGGCATGGCCAGCATGCTCAACACCGTGTGGCTGATCGTCGCAGCCATGAGCTTCGGCGCGGTGATGGAACACACCGGCCTGCTGCAGCGGCTGGTGCAGGTATTGCTGAAACAGGTGCGCGGCACCGGCTCGCTGATCGCCACCACCGCGGTCACCGCCTTCGGTATGAACATCATCGGCTCGGACCAGTACATGGCGATAGTGCTGCCCGGGCGCATGTTCCGCCTCGAATTCAAGCGCCGCGGCCTCGCGCCGGAGAACCTGTCGCGCACGCTGGAAGACGCCGGCACCATGACCTCGGCGCTGGTGCCCTGGAACACCTGCGGTGCCTTCATGGCCGGCACGCTGGGCGTGGCCACCCTGGCCTACGCGCCCTACGCGTTCCTGAACCTGATCAACCCATTGATGGCGATCATTTACGGCTTTGCCAATTTCAAGATTGTGCGCATCGATGACAAGGCGCTCACAGAGAATGACGACGCCGAAGTCGAGCCGCTTGCGCAACTGGAAGTAAAAAATGCCTAACAAATTGCTGACTGCAGGACTGCTGATGATGGCCACCGTCTGTCACGCCGAGCGCGCCCGCGACCTGGGAATTCCGTTCGACGGCACCCCCGGACCGCTGAACGCAATCACCGATGTCGCCGGCGTGACCGTCGGCCACACGACACTGATCGCCGATACCGACGGCGGCCGCGCGGTGCGCACCGGCGTCAGCGCGGTACTGCCGCGCGGCCGCGACAGCCTGATGGACCCGGTGATGGCCGCGGTCTTCGCGCTGAATGGCAACGGCGAGATGACCGGCAGCCACTGGGTCGAGGAATCGGGTTTATTGGAAGGCCCGGTGATGCTGACCAACACCCACAGCGTCGGCACCGTGCGCGACGCCACCATTGCCTGGCGCGTGCAGGCGGCCGAACCGGATGCCAGCGGCTACACCTGGTCGCTGCCGCTGGTCGCCGAGACCTGGGACGGCCACCTGAACCATATCAACGGCTTTCACGTAAAACCGGAGCACGCGGTGGCGGCGCTGGAGAATGCCAAATCGGGGCCGGTGGCCGAGGGCAGCGTCGGCGGCGGTACCGGCATGATCTGTCACGAATACAAGTGCGGCATAGGCACTGCTTCGCGGCTGGTGAAAGCGGAAAACGAAAACTACACGGTGGGCGTGCTGGTACAGGCCAACTACGGCATCCGCGACACACTGCGCATCGCCGGTGTGCCGGTGGGCCGGCAGCTGCGCGAGCACCGCATCTACACCGAAGCGGATCCGAATGCCGGCGACACCGGCTCTATCATCATCGTCGTCGCCACGGACGCGCCGCTGCTGCCGCACCAGCTGAAGCGGCTCGCCAAGCGCGCGAGCATGGGTCTCGCCCGCGTCGGCTCCTACGCCGGCAACGGCTCCGGCGATATCTTTATCGCCTTCTCCACCGGCAATACCGCCAGCCAGACGGGCCTGCAGCAGCTGCGCATGCTCGGCAACGAACACCTGGACCCGCTGTTCCGCGGCACCGTCGAGGCCACCGAGGAGGCGATCGTCAACGCGCTGGTGGCGGCGACGGATATGCAGGGGGACGAGGGGCGCTATGCGAAGGCCATCGATCACCGCGTACTACGGCAGATGATGGCACGGCATAGCGGCGCCCATGACTGGTGATCGATAAGCTTCGATCACCGCGGACCGCCACGGCATATGGATAGCGCTTCGGCCACTCCCGCAGTCGGGCACTATCCATGACGGAGTTTCTAGTTGCCAGCAGTCGTCATCACATGACCCTGCTTGACACCGATCTCGATTTTTCCGAGGAAGTCCAAGTTTTCCAGCGGATTGCCGGCCAGCATTAGAAAGCTGCCCTCCGCACCCTCGCTGAACCGGCCCAGCCGCCGCTGCGGGAAGAGCCACTGCGGCGTGTCCATAGTCAGGGAGCGCAGCAATGCAGAGCGGTCTGCAATTCCAAGGGCATCGAGATAATTGATCTCGCTCAACACAGTGCCGAACACATTGTCGCTGCCCATCAACAGCGGCACACCGGCGGCCTGCAGGCGGGAAAGATTGAGCTTCTGGATTTCCTGAATTTCGGCCAGCTCGTCGGCCGAATAGCGCCCGTGCTCGCCGGGCACGCTCGCCGTAGCGATCAGTTTGGTGCCCTGCTTTGCGGCGCGGACGATAGTTTCATTGTCGATGAGATAGTCGCCCTTTGCGAAGCCTTCATTCTTCGCGATGCGGTAACCGGGCAGGTGCGCCAGGACCTCCACGCCCGCCTCAATCGCCACGGCCGCATCCCGAGCCGTGTCCACGTGTGCGACCACTGGCACGCCCAGCCTGCGCGCCCGCGCAACGATTTCCGGCACTAGGTCCGGATCGATACCGTTGATACCGCGGTAATCCGCCGCGCCGTGGCGCTCGTCGAATTTTTCGCTGGCAATCAGCACCACCTTGATAAAGTCGGGTTTGTGCGCCAGCACCTTCTGCCAGGCCCTATCCAGTTGCTCAGGGTCGTCTACCGGCAGGAACTGCTCGCGCGCTTTCACCAGTACCGCTTCGGTTGCCTCGCCGGATTCTCCCGCCAGGATCAGCCCCAGCGGATGGCCGTCGGATGCGGAGATACAGTCGGAGGAGTAGCGCACGTCCAGTGTTTCCGCACCGGCAAACTGTGCGCGCAAGCCCTCGCCGAAATCGCACATTTGCGCCAGGTAATAAATGCCTGATTTCTGCTGCAGGGGGCCGAAGTTGTTCACGCCCCAGGCATTCTGCAGATTGTGATTGTGCGCGTCAGCAAAGGGTGGAAGCAAATATTTGCCGCTGGCATCGATCACGTGATCGATATTTTCCGGCTTCCTTTTGGTAAAGGTGCCGCGGCTGTCGATATACCAGTGGTCAGCGCGAAAGTCCTGGCCGTCAAACCACTGGCCGCCGGTGATGGCGAAGGTGCCGGCCAGCGCCGGCGCCTGGGACAGGGCCAGAGTCAACAGCCCCAAGAAGAGATGCAGGTAAAAAGACCTGCCCGTTAAAGACTTATTGTGCTTCAAAATTCACCGCTCCTTGTTACCTCGCTGCCTCAAGAATCAGGCAGCTCTCCAAGCGGCGCACGATGCCAGATGAATGGCGGCGCAGAGAAGTCATAAAAGACAGGCGCCCTATTTTATACGACGAACTTCGCGTGCGTTTCGATCGGGCCGAGTCTGGCACGCAGTGCCGGCAGTCATTTGCTCTGAATTTTTTTACGCTGGTCAGCGAGTTGCGCATCCAGTTTTACCTCAGCCCGATCGGCATAGGTGCGACAGCCGAGTGGTTCGACCTGTTTTGCCTCGGTCTTGAATGCCCAGCTGCTGGCGGGGGGATGCGGAGTCAGTAGCAAATCGCAGGGCAGTTCCCGAACCCTGGCAAATGTGGAGCGGTAATCCTCGACAATTTTTGGGTAGCGGGGATTATCAATTAGTTGATAACCGGGGGCACTGAGGCTGTCGACGTAGGCGATGTTCACATCCCGGCCGTCGCCGCGGTCGCGCCAGGTCCAGGCCATGCTGCCCGGCGTGTGACCGGGGATAAAGTGTACCTGCAGGTGCAGGTCACCGAGCTCGACTCGCTCGCCGTCCTGCAGCAGCCGGTCGGCTTTCACCGGCGGGAATAGGATACCGTCGCCGAAGTGAATGTCGTCGGCACCGCCGCGTGCCAGCAATACCGCGGATTCCGCATTGCTGACCACGCGCGCACCGGTAGCGCGCTGTAGCGCCGCCAGCGGGCCGGCGTGATCGCCATGCGCGTGGCTGTGCAGGATCAGCTTCAGGTCGGTCGGCTCCACACCAAGTGCCTTCATATTTGCCAGCAGATGGTCGGCAGACTGGGGCATGCCGCCATCGATCAGGATGGCACCGTCGCTGCCCTTCAGCAGCAGCGAGGTCAACTCCTCGGTGCCAATCTGCCACGTGCGCTCGGCAATGCGCAGCGGCGCCACCGGACGGCGCCAGGCTTCCGGCACTTCGTAGGCCTGCAGTTGCGGGAGGGGGGCGTATTCCGTTGCCAGCGCAGTAGCGGCCGCGGTTACGGCCAGCGCTCCTGCCATCGTTGTCGCCAGAAATATTCCTTTCATGCTCACTGAGTGGTTTTTCCCTTTTCGTTCACCCGTGGTTTGAGCAGGTGCGGATGAAACAGTTCTTAGAAAATTTTCGATTTGCACCCTAGATTCCGGCCGCGGTGCTTTCAGATCGGCTGCGGAGCGGAGATATTGAGTGTATCCGCATAGGCAAACAGCGCCGGGGCGCCGCCGGTATGCCAGAAGAGCACCCGGTCATCTTTGCTAAACGCATTGTTGCGCAGCAGGTCGATCAGTGCCGCCATGGCGCGCCCGGTATAGACGGGATCCAGCAGTATGCCCTCGGTGCGCGCCAGCAGTTCGATCGCCTCTCGCTCCTGGTCACCTACCACCCCATAGCCCTCGCCCAGGTAATCCCGGTTCAAGTGGAGGTCGCTGCTGTCGAATCTTTGGTCGCTGCCGATCAATGCGGCACTGCGATTGGCCAGTTCGATGATGTGCCGGTCAAACGGGATCTCCCGGTTTTCGAATTTATCGATACTGATGCCGACTATGTCAAAGTCCGCGTCGAGCAGTTTTTTGCCGAGCATCAGGCCGGCGTGGGTGCCGCCGGAGCTAGACGCGAATAGGATATGCGTGAACGAAAGAGCCGTTTCCCGACACTGGCTCTCCAGTTCCATCAATGCCGCCACAAAGGCCAGCGCGCCGAGTTCGCTGGAGCCGCCATAGGGTACCTGGTAAACCTTTTTGCCGGCTTGTTTCAGGTATTCGGCTACCTGCGGAAGATCTTCGCCCTTGCGGTGCACGTTGTTCCAGTGAATATGGCAACCGAAGAGTTGGTCCAGCAACAGATTACCGCTGGCCCTTTCCGGCGGATGGCCGCCGAGCACCAGGTGGCACTCGAGCCCCAGCGCCGCCGCTGCCGCCGCCGTCTGGCGGCAGTGGTTCGACTGGGCGGCGCCGGCCGTGATTATGGTGTCGGCGCCGCGAGCGAGCGCATCGCCAAGAATGAATTCCAGCTTGCGGGTCTTGTTGCCACCGAGCGCTAGCCCAGTCTGGTCGTCACGCTTGATATAGACTTCCGGACCGCCGAAGCGCTCGGTGAAGTTGCGCAGCCGCGTCAGCGGCGTCGGAAAGAATCCCAGGCGCTCTCTCCGCAAATGATCTATCGATAGGTGATCCATCGGCACGCTTCCTCGCAGGTCGCTCATCACTTATACATTTTGCTGGCGCCACTCGGAGGCGCTCAACCGGTATAGGCAGTGGCGCCGCAACGGGCTGCCGAGCGGAACCAGTGGGTGTTCAAAGGTCAACGGGTCTTCGCGCATTCCCAGCCGCTGCATAACCCGCTGCGAGCGGATATTCTGCAGCGCAGTAAACGAGACCACTTCTGCGAGCTGCAATTGTTCGAAGGCGACTCGCAATGTGGCTGTTGCCGCTTCGCCGGCATAACCGCATCCCCAGTAGGGAACCGCAAGGCGCCAGCCGATTTCCACACAGGGGGAAAACGGCAGTTCTGCCGGCGCGTGCTTGAGGCCGACGAAGCCGATAAATTTGCCGTCCTCCCTGCGCTCCGCGGCCCAAAAGCCCCAGCCGTACTCGGCGATATGCGCGCTGCCGCGGTCGACGGCGGCGTCGCTGGCGGCCCGGTCCAGTATTGCCGGGAAAAATTCCATCACGCGCGGGTCGGCATTCATTGCCGCGAAGGGCTCGCGGTCGCAGTCGCGCCACTGACGCAGCAACAGGCGCTCGGTTTGCGGTTCGATTAATTTGCTCATATCGAAATAGAAATAAAGTTTTCGGCCGGCGCGATCATATAGTCGCAGCCGGCGAGCATATCGCTCGGCTCCGGATATTCAGCCACGGCGAAGCCGAGTGCCCGGTACAGGCCGTGGGCGGTGGCATTGTCCTGCAATACAAACAGCGAGCACTCGGAGGCGCCCAGTTCGGAGCAGCCGCGTCGCGCCAGCCCGGTGACCAGCGCTTTGCCGAGGCCGATTCCCCGGTGTTGCGGCGATACGATCAGGCGCCCCAGGTGGCAGCGGCCGAGACGCTGGTAGTACTGACCGAAGGCGAGCAGCTCGCCCCGTCCGCGCACCAGCGCATGGCTCGGCAGCTCGCGCCAGCGGCAGTCCTCGACAAAGGTCTGTGCATCAAACGGATAGCGAAACTGCGGGCCGCCCCACTGCCGGCACTGGCACAGATCCGCCAGCCACGACATCAGTGTCGGCAGCTGTGAATCGCGCGCGGCTTCCAGGCGAATAGATTCCACCGGAGGCTCCTCAGATTTTCCTGCGGCTCGCCGCCAGCCAGCGGTCCAGCTGATCGGCGAAGGCCTTGCGCTCCTGCTGCCCGAGCGGCGGCGGCCCGCCGGTGTGCATGCCGCTCGCGCGCATGGTGTCCATAAAGTCGCGCATATTCAGGCGCGCGCGGATATTCGCCTTGGAGTAGCGCTCGCCGCGCGGGTTCAGCGCGTCGCCGCCCTTGTCGATCACCTCCGCCGCCAGCGGGATATCGCTGGTGATCACCAGATCGCCGGCGGAACAGCGCCTGACGATTTCGTTGTCGGCCACATCGAAGCCCGAGGTCACCTGCAGGGATTTGATAAAGCGCGACGGCGGCACCCGCACCGGCTGGTTGGCCACCAGCGTCATTTCCGTGTGGGTGCGCTCGGCGGCGCGGAACAGGATTTCCTTGATGGCCACCGGGCAGGCGTCGGCGTCGACCCAGATCTTTGTCATTTATCTCGTACCTCGGCTAGGTTGTCCGGCGGCGCGCCCTCATCGCATTTCACACAGTTCAGCAGATGACCGAGCATCGACTCGCGGCCGGATTCAGTGGTGACCCAGGGGCGATTCTGCCAGGGCGGATCGTGGCGCACGTGCTGGTTGTGGCCGCAGGCGAGTTCGGCGACCCAGTGGTCTTCCTCGTCGCGGTGGTAGCCGGCGATGGGTTGTTGCATGGGGATTCTGCCCGGCGGGTCGATTTGTGGGCTTTATAGCCAATTGCCGTGGGGATGTATATCTGCAGCTCGGGATTGAAGGGAGTCAACATGTAGGAGCGGCCGGTGGCCGCGATCAGGGGTTGGGTGGAGCCGGATAGCCCTATCGCGGCCACCGGCCGCTCCTACAGGGCACCCCGGTCATGCCGGTGGACGTCGTTATGTCGAGTCTATGAGCCGGCAGTTTCCGATAGATCTTCTAAAGCGAGCAATCTGCCCAAGACTGGTAGAATCCCCGCCTCGAGCGCAACCAAGATGTAAGCCCCAGAATGACCAAGCTGAACCCCCGCCAGGCGGAGGCGGTGAAATATGTCGACGGCCCCTGCCTGGTGCTGGCCGGCGCCGGCTCCGGCAAGACCAGCGTGATCACGCGCAAGATCGCCTACCTGATCGAGGAGTGCGGCTACGCCGCGCGCAATATCGCCGCGCTGACCTTCACCAACAAGGCCGCCCGTGAGATGAAGGAGCGGGTCGGCAAGCTACTGTCAGGCGCGGACGGCAAGCGCTCCAAGGCCAGCCACGGCCTGACGGTGTCCACCTTCCACAACCTGGGCCTGAACATCCTGCGCAAGGAACACCGCGCGGCGGGCTTCAAGCCGGGCTTCTCCATCTTCGACGCCGAGGACGCCCGCGGCCTGATCAAGGAGCTGATGCTGCGCGACGGCGATCTGGACACCGACCTGCTCGACCGGGTGCAGAACCAGATCTCCAACTGGAAGAACGACATGCTGACCCCGCGCAAGGCGCTGGAGACGGCGCAGAGCCCGGGCGAACAGGCCATCGCCGTGGCCTACGGGCGCTACTGCGAGGCGCTCAAGGCCTACAACGCGGTCGACTTCGACGACCTGATCCTGCTGCCGGTGCAGCTGTTCGATTCCGACCCGGAACTGCTGCAGCGTTGGCGCAAGAAGATCCGCTACCTGCTGGTGGACGAGTACCAGGACACCAACAACTCCCAGTACCTGCTGGTAAAGATGCTGGTGGGCGGCCGCGGCGGCCTCACCGTGGTGGGCGACGACGACCAGTCGATCTACGCCTGGCGCGGCGCGCGCCCGGAGAACATGAGCGCGCTGAAGACCGACTTCCCCAACCTGCGCCTGATCAAGCTGGAGCAGAACTACCGCTCCACCAGCCGCATCCTCAAGGTGGCCAACCACCTGATTGCGCACAACCCGCACGAGTTCGACAAGGCGCTGTGGTCCGACCGCGGCCTCGGCGAGGAGATCCGCGTGCTCAAGGTGTCCAACGAGAACGAGGAGGCGGAGCGGGTCGCCAACGAGATATTCCTGCAGAAGGCGCGCCGCGGGGCCAGGTTCATGGACTTCGCCGTGCTCTACCGCGGCAACCACCAGGCGCGCCTCATAGAAATGAAACTGCAGGAAAACCAGATTCCCTACCAGATGTCCGGCGGCACCAGCTTCTTCGCCCGCGCGGAGATCAAGGACGTGATGGCCTACCTGCGCTTGTTAGTTAACCCGGACGACGACAACGCCTTCCTGCGCATCATCAACACCCCGCGCCGGCAGATCGGCACCAGCACGCTGGAGGCGCTGGGCAACTACGCCAAGGGCCGCGAGATCTCGATGTTCAACGCCTGTTCGGAGATCGGCTTCCGGGAGCATATCAACGAGCAGGGCTACGAGCGCCTGAACCGTTTCGCCCTGTGGCTCGAGGGGGTGCAGCGCAATTGCCGCGAGAAGAGTGCCGATGCCGCATTGCGGGAAATGCTCGACGATATCGACTATGCCGGCTGGCTGGCGCAGAACGCCAGCAGCGACAAGGTGGCCGAGAAGCGCATGGAGAACGTCTACTGGCTGCTGGAAAGCCTGAACAAGACCATGGAGGGCACCGACGACGAGCTGGAGCAGGATATCCGCCTGGAACAGGCGATCTCCAAGCTGATCCTCAGGGACATGCTCGACCGCCAGGAAGAGGAGGAGGCCACCGACAAGGTCAGCCTGATGACCCTGCACGCGTCCAAGGGCCTGGAATATCCCCATGTGTTCATGATCGGCATGGAGGAAAACCTGCTGCCGCACCGCAACAGCATCGAGGACGACAATATCGAGGAGGAGCGCCGCCTCACCTATGTCGGCATCACCCGCGCGCAGAAGACCCTGACCATGACCCTGGCGGGCAAGCGCAAGCAGTTCGGCGAGACCCAGGACACGACGCCGAGTCGCTTCCTCGACGAACTGCCGCCGGAGGACTGCGTATTCGAGGGCTTCGGCAAGGCCACGCCGGAGCAGAACCAGGCCAGGGGTGAGGAGACGCTGGGCTCGCTGCTGAGTATGTTCGACTGACGCAGTGCCCTTGTAGGAGCTGCGGGGCGGCCCTTGGCCGCGATCGATGCCGGGGAATCTCCCACCGCCGATCGCGGCCACCGGCGAATGGCCGCCCCGCAGCTCCTACAAGGGAAAAAAGCCGGCATTCAGACACAAAAAAAGGCCGCTCACTGAGCGGCCTTCTCGCAAGCGAAGTAAGCGATCGCTTACTTGCTGCCTTCCACCATGTAATCCACGGCGGCTTTCACTTCGTCTTCACTGCAGTCCATGCACAGGCCCTTGGCCGGCATCGCATTGAAGCCGTTGATCGCGTGGGTGTAGAGCGTGTCCATGCCCTTGCCGATACGCGGGCCCCAGGCGCCGGCGTCGCCGAACTTGGGCGCACCCGCGGCACCGGTGGCGTGACAGGTGGAGCAGCTCGCCTTGTAGATGTCCTCGCCACTGCGGGCCGCACCGCCCGCTGCGGGCGCCGCCGCGACTGCCGCCGCACAGGGTTCACCCTTCATGCAGCTGGTGCCGGCCGGCGCGATACGCTCGGCGATCTCCTGATCCACCGACTGCGCCACTGCAGCGGCCGCACCCGCAACCACGGCCAGTGCCGCCACAATACCCAAAATCTTCTTCATCCTATCCCCCTGAGGGCCTTCTTGCCCCTAATGGCCGACTCGGGCGGCCGCTAGACTGCCGGCACACTGCCGCATACCTCTACCAGCCGCGCATTATAAGCATTGTGCCGCCCGCTGCGAAGGGCGCCAGCCGAGAAACGCCTCATTCCACTTTGCCCCACCCCACCCCTTCTGTATAATCCGCGTCCGCACTGGCCTACGCCAGACCGCGATCCGCGCCCCTAGCTCAGCTGGGTGAGGCAAGCGTTGGCGAAGCATCGCTTCGCGCGCAGCCGAACGCCGTCAACCTTTGGTTGGCGGCCGGACCCGAGCAAAGCGAGGGGAGCGTTGCCGGAAGCCGCAGGCTTCCCGCCCCGCTGCCGGCACAGTGTAAGATTGGAAAAAACCGCGTTCCGCGCCCCTAGCTCAGCTGGATAGAGCGTTGCCCTCCGGAGGCAAAGGTCAGAGGTTCGAATCCTCTGGGGCGCGCCATATACAAGAAAGGCCACCCAACGGGTGGCCTTTCTTGTATATGGTGGGCCCCAGGGCCCCAGATTAGAACCTCCCGGTTCGACTCGGAGGCAGCGAAGCTGCCGGAGAGCAGCGAGCCCGAAGGGCGAAGCTCATCCTCGAGCCACTGCACTATCAAAGCCCAACGGGCGAAGCTAATCCTCGGCGGCAGGCCCGCACCGCGGACCTCATGTCCCTCACCCCAGACAAAAACCTCCACGCAACTCAACAAACTCCGACAAACCGCACCCAAGCCGAACACCCGCCGGCTTTGCTATCATCCCGCCACTTCGCATTCCCCCAGGAGCCCCCATGACCGAGCAGATCCGCCTCACCCAGTTCAGCCACGGCGCCGGCTGCGGTTGCAAGATTTCCCCCAAGGTGCTGGAGGTGATCCTGGCCGGCAGCGGTGCCCAGAATCTGGATCCGCGCCTGTGGGTCGGCAACGCCTCGCGCGACGACGCGGCGGTCTACGCCATCGACGACGAGCGCGGGGTCATCTCGACCACCGACTTCTTTATGCCCATTGTCGACGACCCCTACGACTTCGGGCGCATCGCCGCCACCAACGCCATCAGCGACGTCTACGCCATGGGCGGCGATCCGCTGATGGCCATTGCCATTCTGGGTTGGCCGGTCAACCTGCTGCCCGCCGAAGTGGCGCGCGAGGTTATCCGCGGTGGTCGCGCCATCTGCGACGAGGCCGGCATCCCGCTGGCCGGCGGCCACTCCATCGATGCGCCCGAGCCCATCTTCGGCCTCGCCGTCACCGGCGTGGTGGAGAAGCGTTTCGTAAAGCGCAACGACAGCGCCAGCGCCGGCTGCCGCCTGTACCTGACCAAGCCGCTGGGCATCGGCGTCCTCACCACCGCGGAAAAGCAGGGCAAACTGCGCGCGGAAGACGTGGGCCTCGCCCGCGACTGGATGTGCACGCTGAACAAGGCGGGCAGCCGCTTCGGCCGGCTGGAAGGCGTGAGGGCCATGACCGACGTCACCGGCTTCGGCCTGCTCGGCCACCTGGTGGAGATGGCCGATGGCAGCGGGCTCAGCGCCCGCATCGATTACGCCGCGGTGCCGCGCCTGGCCTCGGTTGAACACTATCTGGAACAGGGCTGCGTACCCGGCGGCACGCACCGCAACTTCGACAGCTACGGCGAGCGCATAGCGCCCCTGAGTGACGCGCACAAACTGCTGCTGTGTGACCCGCAGACCAGCGGTGGGCTGCTGATGGCGGTGGCCCCCGAGGGCGAGGCCGAATTCCTCGCCACGGCCCGGGAACTGGGCCTGGAGCTGGCGCCGATCGGCGAGCTGTACGCGCGGCAGCGCCACGCGGTCGAGGTAAGCTGAGGCCGCAGAAGCGCAGGGTGACGTGAATTCGTCTCGCAGGATTGGCGCTTTCAACGCCTATTCGTCATTCCGGCGCAGGCCGGAATGACGAATCAGCCACAGGATGCGCGAAGTCGCGCTGCACATGGCCCTGCACATGGCCCTGCACATGGCCCAACCAAAAGACGCGGCTGGCGAAGCCAAAGGGAACCCCGATCCCCAACAGGTATCTCATAAGGCAAGCCCGCATAAGTAACCGCTGTACCCGACCATGCCCCGACTCCTTAAACGCGCTTCCAAAGTCGCCCTCTGGCTCTGCATCATCTTCGTGACAGTCACCACCCTACAGGTACTGGTACTGCGCTGGGTGAATCCGCCCTCCTCCATGGTGATCCAGCACTGGCAGCAGCAGAGTGGCCGCAACGCACAGCTGGAATGGCGCCCGCTGGAGAGGATTTCCCCCAACCTGCAGGTGGCCGTCATCGCCGCGGAGGACCAGAAATTTCCCCTGCACCACGGCTTCGATTTCGCCTCCCTGCAGAAAGCCATGAATGAGAAGCGCAAGCGCACCCGCGGTGCCAGTACCATCACCCAGCAGACCGCCAAGAACCTGTTCCTGTGGAGCGGCCGCAGCTACCTGCGCAAGGGATTTGAAGCCTGGTATACGCTGCTGTTGGAACTGCTGTGGCCCAAGGAGCGGATTCTGGAGGTCTATCTGAATATCGCCGAGTTCGGCGACGGGATTTACGGCGCCCAGGCCGCCGCGCGCAACTTCTACGGCACCTCCGCGCGGCACCTCAGCCGCTGGCAGGCGGGGCTGATGGCAGCGGTGCTCCCAAGTCCGAAACGCATGTCCGCTATGACCCCTTCCCGCTACGTGCGCAGCCGCGCAGCGGATATCAACGGGCAGGTTCGGCAACTCGGTGGAACCGGTTACTTGCAGAAGCTCTGAAATCGAGAGTAAATGCTTTATTCGATTCCGGCCTGAATGGCATTAAGTTAAGGCGTTCCGCGGTGCATTTGTAGGAAGCTGCGCTGTGGGAGCCAGCCCTGCAGGCGATTGAGACGGTGCTACTGGCAGTACCCGTTTCGCCAGCAGGGCTGGCTCCCACAGGGCGATTTTCCCTGACTGAGCGCCACTCGCCCCTGAGCCTGGGGTTCGGCAAGGAGACCGGCGCTCTCCGATCGCCGACAGTACTGCCCACAAACAAAAATGCCAGCGGCCCTGGGCGCTGGCATTTTTGTTCTGCGATGCATCTCCCCCACCGGTCCCGGCCCCCACGCAGAGAAAGCGGGCATCCGTGGGAAGACCGGAAAACAACGCGCTCATTAGTAGGTGCAGCGCCTCGTTCAGCGGGGCCAGTCTGCTCCACTGCCGGTCGTAGCCGGCGGCCTGCTGGTCAAAGGCTTTCCGGATCAAATCGCGCTGCATCCTGGCTCTCCAGTTAGTCGTTCATCTAGTCGCTGATCGTCGGGTATGCCCGAGCACCCATCCGGAATTCACGGCCTTTCGCTCGCGGGCCTTTCCGGCTTCGCATCGCTGGATGCCCGGCCTGCGCCGGGATGACGAATCAGATGGGATGCAGAGAAAAAGAATCAGACCAGGCTGTGCACCACGCTGTGGCTGCCGGCCTCGGCGAACTCGGTGCTGTCGATGTTGTCGACGAACTTCCACTCCGCCTGTACCTGCTCCCGGCGGAAGGTCAGTGCCATATAGCCGCGCTGGTGCAGGTTGCAGTATTGCAGCTCGTCGATCAGCACCGGCATGCCCCGGGCCAGTTCCTGCGCGGATTTCTCGTCCAGCGTCAGATAGGTCTCCATGCCCGGTGACGTGACGCTGGGTGCGGCGAACTCCAGGCCCACCATGTTTCCGCGCGCGTCTTTCAGGTGATTGAACCAGGCGTTGTGGGTATCCCCGGCCACCACCACCAGGTTCTTCTGCAGTTCGCGCGCGCGCCGATACAGCGCCTCGCGCTCGACTGAATAGCCGTCCCAGGCGTCGAGGTTGTAGGGCACCACCTGCTGCAGGCGCGCACGCTGGCTTTCGCTCAGCGGCTCGCCCTTGAGACTGGCCGCTTTGAATCCGACCAGCTCGGCAGTGGTATCGGGTCTCTTACCGCCCGAAGCGTAATTCATCATGATTTCCGCCGGCAGGTGCATCCTGCCCATCAGCACCTGCTGGCCCAGCAGCTGCCAGTGGCCGCTGGATTTTTCCAGCGTGCGCTCCAGCCAGGCGCGCTGCTTCTGGCCGAGCAGGGAGCGCGCCGGGTCCGCCAGCGCGGCGGCGAAGGCGCGGCCGTCGAAGCTGCCGTCCTCGCCGATATAGCCGGCGAAATCTATCTGCGCGTCGCGGCCGATCACGCGGGTGTCCAGCATATGCAGGTCCAGCAGGTCGCCGAAACTGAAGCTGCGGTAGATCTGCGGGTGCCGCTCGCCCATCGGCGGGCGGATCGGCAGCCACTCGTAATAGGCCTGCACCGCCGCCGCCCGGCGCGCGAAGAAGTCGCCCTCGTCGGGGCTGTGGTTTTCCGCACCGGCCTTCCAGGTGTCGTTGGCAACTTCGTGATCGTCCCACACGGCGATGAAGGGCGCGGCCGCGTGCAGCGCCTGCAGACCGGCATCGGTGCGGTAGAGAGCGTAGCGCTTGCGGTAGTCGGTCAGCGTCAGAATCTCGCCGCCGTTGTCCTCCGGCAGCGCGCGCCCTATCTCCGCCGAGCGCTCGGTGGCGTAGCCGTCTGCGGGATATTCATAGATGTAATCACCCAGGTGCAGCACCGCGTCCCAGTCGTCGCTCTGCGCCGCCAGCTGGTAGGCATTGAAGTGACCGGCGGGATAGTTGGAGCAGGAGAAAACGGCCAGCTTCACCTGGTCCACGCCGGCCGCGGGCAGGGTCCTGGTGTGGCCCACCGTGCTCTGCTCGCCGGCACCGACAAAGCGGTAGAAGTAACTGGTGCCCGGCTGCAGGCCCTGCACATCGATCTTGATGGTGTAGTCGCGGGCCAGATCCGTGTCGGCGCTGCCGCGGCGCAAAACGTCGGTGAACTGCCGGTCCCGAGCCAGTTCCCAGGTGACTTTTACTGGCTCTGCCGGCCCCGCCGGCGCGCTGCCCTCGGCCGGTGTGGCCCGGGTCCAGAGGATGACCGCATCCTGCAGCGGATCGCCGCTGGCGACGCCGTGCCGGAAAGTGACCGCGGAGGGCAGTTCGGGCCGGGTCATCGCCTGCAGCGGCGTGGATACCACCACGCCGCCGGTAGCGGCCAGGGCGGCCTTGATGAAATTGCGTCGGGTGAATCTGTTCACGGTGGTCACGCCTGTCTTGTTGTGGTTATCGAATGTGACTTCACAGCCTAGGGCCGGAGTATGACAGCTCGACGAAAGGAGCGCGAAGCACCTGGCGGCACTCGATCGCCCCTGCCTAGCGGTCTTTTCCGAACGGTCAGGCCACCCGCGGGTCCCGGCCCGTTTACATACCTTAAATGTAGGTGTATAAACCTATTTTTAAGGTTTTGGTGATCGCCGTGCTTGAAGCCATATTGGGCTCAACCAGCGCTGAGCGGGTACTGGTATTCCTTTGTGCCAGAGAAGGCGGCTACGCCGCCGAAATAGCCAGGGCATTCGCAACCGACCTCAGTCCTATCCAGAAACAGTTGGAAAGGATGGAGCGCGATGGCCTGCTGATCAGTCGCACCATCGGCCGCACGAGGGTCTATGAGTTCAACCCGCGCAATCCATTTGTGCCGGAGTTGAAGTCGCTCCTACGAAAGGCACTCGACCTGTACCCGGAACAGATCAAAGAAAGCCTGCTCCTCGATCGGCGCCGCCCGCGCAAAAAGAGCAAACCGCTATGAAACCGATCGGCGAGCTATCGCGCCTGGAATTGGCGGCCCTGCTGTGTGAAACGCTGAAGAATCACGGCATCGACGTGGTGCTATCCGGCGGTTCCTGCGTTTCCATTTACTCATCGGAGCGGTACGTTTCGAAAGACCTGGACTTTATTGATATCAGTTTGAAGTCCAACCGGCAGATAGCCCAAGCGATTCAGTCACTGGGCTTTGAGAACCGCCCCAGGAACAGCCGACACTTCACCCATCCCGACTCCAACCTGAGCGTGGAATTTCCTTCCGCGCCACTCACTGTTGGCGAAGAATATATTCCATCCTCAGCGGTTAATACGCTCTCTACCGACTTGGGGACGCTGCGCCTGCTCACCCCTACGGACTGCGTAAAGGACCGGCTGGCAAACTATTACTATTTCCGGGACAACCAGTGCCTGGAACAGGCTGTCCTGGTCGCCAAGGCCCACCCCATCGACCTCAATTCGCTCGAAACCTGGCATAAGAACGAAGGGCAGGAACAAGGCTTCAAGCAATTTTTGCGCTTACTCCAGGGCAAGTAGCCTGCAACTCAAACTGGCCTGCTATCTGATGATAGAGCGGGACAGACACCAATTTGTTAGTCTGCCTTCAATAGCCAGAGGAGCACCTCCCGGAATATGAAAGCGATCATGAAACACACCTGTCTGCCTGCGCTGTTGCTACTCCTCACCGGCTGCGAGCCGGCACAGTTTGCCGGCGGCACCGCGCTGCCGGACGGCTCTGTCTATGCCGGCGATCTGGAAAATGGCCTGTTCCACGGCCAGGGCGAACTCAGCTGGCCCGATGGCCGCCGCTACGAGGGGGAATTCCGACAGGGGCGGATGACCGGACAGGGGCGGTACGTTTTCGGTGACGGCTGCAGTTACGACGGCGAGATGCTCGACGGCGACTTCGATGGCAACGGCCGCTACGCGTGCGGAGAGACCGTGTGGGAGGGGGAGTTCCAGCAGGGCGAACTGCTGACGGGCTCTGTGGCCTGGGACAACGGCGAAGCCTATCAGGGCGAGTTCCAGGGTTGGGAGCCCAGCGGCCAGGGGCACCGCACAACGGTCGAGGGCGCCCACTACGAAGGCACCTTCGCAAACGGCTACCTGGTGCAGGGCAGCTACCGGGACGAACAGGGCTATCGCTACCAGGGCGGCTTCGAGTACTCCTACTACAACGGCGAGGGCGAGCTGACCCAGCCGGACGGCACCGTCATCCGGGCCACCTTCGAATACGGCGAGGCGAATGGCGAGGGCGTGCGCATTCGCCAGGATGGCGACGGCGAACCAGTGGAGGAACCGGGCTATTTCGTCGCCGGCCAGTATTACGCGAGCAAGCAGGCCTGGCGCGGCAGCGACAGACAGCTAAAGGCAGCGGTGGAAGCGCGCCTCTATTCGGAAGCCGACCGCCTGCAATCCATGTTCTCCACCCTTGCGCCACAGCGGCCGGGTGTGCGCGATGTGTACCTGCTGATCGTCGGCGGCGACGGCACCTCACCCGTGTTTGCCAAAGAAGTGGACTGGGTGTCGCAAAGACTGGGCACCGTATTCGATATAGCGCAGCGGCAGCTCCGCCTCAGCAACGGCAGCGGCGACAAATTCCCGCTCGCCACCCGCACCAGCGTACGCGAGAGCCTCAAGGCGCTGGATGCCGTGATGGATCCGGACGAGGACCTGCTGCTGGTGCATCTGGTCAGCCACGGCGACGACAATGGCGATTTCAAACTGGCCGAGCACAAGCTGCCGTTGAACGACCTGTCGGTGGCGGATGGCAAACAGTGGCTGGACGGCCTGAACGCTCGCCACCAGTGGATCATCGTGTCCGCCTGCTATTCCGGCCTATGGAAAGACGCACTGGCCAACCCAGAGCGCGCCATATTCACCTCCGCTGCCCCGGACCGCACCTCCTTCGGCTGCAGCGACGACTCGGAGCGCACCTGGTTCAGCGCGGCGCTGTATGGTGATGCGCTAAATGCGGGTGTCGGCGATCCGGCCGCCTGGTTCAACGCCGCCAACCGGCGGGTTACCGAGATGGAAAGGGAACAGGGGATCGAGGAAGACGCCCACTCGCTGCCGCAGCAGGCGGTTGGGAAGGCGTTTTTGCGGTGGTGGAGACAGTAGCACCGGCAATCTGCCCCCTTACTTCAACTGAAGCACGCAAAAGGTCTTCCCTATGCCTCTACTGAAGTTGCCTTCAGTCTGCGCGAACCTCCGTCCCTTTAATGCCGTAATAGCATATATAGATATAGCAAACGACCGGCAAAACAAACGAAAGCTGAATACCGATATTGTCCGCCAGCATGCCCTGCAACAGGGGAATCAGTGCACCGCCGACAATCGCCAGGCACAGGATACCTGAGCCCTGACTGGTGTGTTCACCGAGCCGGTTTAGGGCAAGACTGAAGATCGTTGGGAACATAATGGAGTTGCACAGCCCCACCAGCAGGATCGCCCACATGGCCAGGCTACCACTGCCAAGGATCGCGATACTGATCAATACAACCGAGCCGACGGAGTTACAAGCCAACAACAGGCCCGGGTGAATATGGCGCATCAACGCCGCACCGATAAACCGCCCCACCATCGCACCGCCCCAGTAATAGGCGATATAGTGCGCGGCTTCGGCCTCCTCGATCCCCGCGATATTTTCCTGGCCTAAAAAGTTCACCAGAAAACTGCCAATAGAGACTTCGGCACCCACATAAAGGAAGATTCCCAGCGCACCGAGCACTAGATGAGGATATGACCAAGCCGAGGTAGAGCTGGCGACATCCCGCCTGATCGGCGCATGCGAATCAATTTGCGGCAGTTTCAGCTGGCTAAAGACAATCGCCAGTACTGCAAGCATCGAGGCCAGTAACAGATATGGAAGCTTGACCGCATCGGCTTCACTCTGGGCGTCTGCCATTGTCTCCATCCCGATGGTTGCCGACGAGAGTATGAGCATTGCACCAAAAAATGGCGCCACAGTCGTACCCAGGGAATTAAACGCCTGGGTGAGGTTCAGGCGGCTCGACGCGGTTGCAGAATCACCCAGCGCGGTAACGTAGGGATTGGCCGAGACCTGCAGCACCGTGATCCCGGAAGCAAGCACAAAGAGTGCCCCCAGAAACAGCGGATAAGATACAGTGCCTGCCGCGGGGTAAAACATCAGGCACCCAACACTAGCAACGAGTAGGCCGGTGACGATGCCATTTCTGTAGCCGATGCGTTTTACCAATGCGCCAGCCGGCAGCGAGACAGCAAAATAAGCGCCAAAAAAGCAAAACTGAATCAGCATGGCCTGCGTGTAGTTCAGATCGAAGACGCTTTTCAAGTGGGGGATCAGGATGTCATTTAAACAGGTGATGAATCCCCACATAAAGAAAAGCGACGTCAGCGCAGTGAGTGCAAACCCGTAGTTTTTTGCCGCACTGTCGCTGGTGCCGCCAGGTTTGTAAGTTGTCGTACCTTGAAATCCAGCCATTAGCTACCTCTCTCATTATTCTTTCAGTTAACTGATCTTTCCTGTCTGCTTACTAGGCTTGGGGCAGTTAGCGACAAACGATATAACCTTAGGCAAAGTCAATCTGGCATGAAACGAGCCTGAACTGCCTGCTGTCGACCTCGCACGCCCAGCACCTGAATTCGCTATTTGACCGCTTTAAAGCGAATCGCTGCGCCACCACTGGTGGCAAGTGATAATTTCAGTTGATCACCACTTTCAAGCGTTTTCTCCTCTATCACTATGTCATAGGGATTGGTATCCCACGCGGCGCGATCGCCATCGCGGTAAATTTGCGCAACATACTTTTGCTTCGGATCCAGGAAGTCGAGCGACAGCGTCAGCTCACGGGCTTTCTCGTCTGTTAGCGCCCCCAGGTACCAATCTTGTCCACCCCGTTCCTTGCGCGCAAAAGCTACGTAGTCTCCGACTTCCCCGGAAATCGCTTTACTCTCTTCCCAATCCGTCGGCACATCGCGAATAAACTGGAAGGCATCTAGTCTGGCTTCATAGTTTTCCGGCAGATCCGCCGCCATCTGAATAGGACTGTAAAGCACTACGTAGAGCGCCAGCTGTTTTGCCAAGGTAGTGCGGGGGCGATTTTCACCGTCCAGGCCATTGAAACTCAGGTCAAAAATACCCGGGGTAAAGTCCATCGGACCCGAGAGCATGCGCGTGAAGGGCAGAATAGCCGTGTGTTCTGGCGGGTTGGGCGGTGAACCCCAGGCGTTGAACTCCTGTCCGCGCGCGCCCTCACGAGTGATCCAGTTGGGATAGGTGCGGCGCAGACCGGTGTCTTTCACCGGTTCGTGGGTATTGATACTGATTTTGCGCTCCGCAGCTTCAGTGACGCTGCGCAGGTACTCTCCAACCATGTACTGCCCGTCGTGCCATTCACGGCGGGCAATACCGTTTTCATCGATATGCTTGATCTGCCCCCCGTCCGCGACGTAACCGGTTTTCACCTGCGCTACACCGAGCTTGGCGTACAGGTCATAAGCCGCTCCCATCTGGTTCTTGTAATTTGTTACACTACCGGAAGTCTCATGGTGGCCAATCAGGTGCACCCCTTTCTTACTTCCATAGGCAGCTACCTCTTCGATATCGAAATCCGGGTAGGCTTCGGTGAAGCTGAATACATCGCCGTTGTAAAACCACTCTCCATCCCAGCCGAGATTCCAGCCCTCTACCAATACGCCATCAAATCCGTACTTGGCCGCAAAATCCATATAACGCTTGGTTTCAGCAGTGGTCGCACCGTGCTTTTCACCGGAACTCCAGCTGTTTTTCTGTATATGCATCCCCCACCAGATGCCAATGTATTTTCCGGGCTTCACCCAGGATACGTCGCCCAGCTTGTTGGGTTCATTCAGATTGAGGATAAGATCGGAGTTCAATAGCCCCACCGCGTTTTCCGCTATCTGGATGGTGCGCCAGGGGGATTTGAAGTCTGTCTGCGTTTTGACCCTCACACCATCGGACCAAGGAGTGAGATCCGCCTTAAATTTGCCCGGGCGTCGCTGATCAAGCGTCATCGCCGAATAATCCACCAGGGCCGCCTCGTGGATACTTACATGGGTGCCGGAAGCCAGCTTGAAGGTGAGCGGAGTATGGGCACGGTCGACTTCACTCAGTGCGGTGGTGTTGTACATATACTCATAGCGATTCCAGCCTCGGCCGGGAATCCACCAACCCGTCGCCGAATCACTGTCGGCAACGCTGAACTCGGTCAGTTCATCCGTAATCTCAACCCTACTTAAACCGCGCTGCTTGGGCACTTCATAGCGGAAACCGATGCCGTCATTATACACCCTGAAGCGGACACTAAACTTGCCGGCAGACTCGCCGCTGCGGCCGAAGTCGACCCGGAGTTCATTGTGGTGGTCGCGAACATATTTGCGCTCGCCCCAGGGTTGCGTCCATGTTTCATCCTTTGCGCCGGCTTTGCTGTTGACGATTGAGAAATCCTCGTCAAAAGCGTGCGCTTTTTTGAATACCATTCCCAGCCGCGAGTCAGTGATGACGGACTCATCTCGATAGAGCACTTCATATTGGGGCTGGCCATGGTTGTCCTTTACTATGACCCTGATAGCACCGTCGGGCGAAGCTACCTCTACTGCCTTTGCCAACAAAGGGGCACACCACGACATAGGCAGGGCAATACTGCATATGAAGATCACTCTCTCAAAAACCCGCATGTAAGGTTCCTTGTATTACGAATCGTTACCGTTGAAGGCTGAAAATATCGGCGTTCAATCAGCGATTCATTTTTGTTCACTAGATCTACAATGGCTTTGGTAAGCCCATTGTTTCATCACCGAAGCGGCTAGAGCGCTTAGCCTCGAACAACTCCACCGGATCGGCCCTGGAAACAGTCGCAAATGCTATCACTAGTAGCAGCACTACAGATGCTCTCACGGCGCTACTCTGGACAAACCGATCCCATTGACACCGGTATTCTCAGAGGCGGTTACCTTGACCTCTACCTGACTACCGGAGGCATTCACCGTAAAGCGCTTTTCAAGCATCATTAGCCTGGTCACATCATCCACGGCAGTATCCAGTTGCCACACGGGTTCACCATTCACCTGAATGCTCAACACCCTCGGTTCCTGTTGGTTTTTGGCCAAATCCGCAAACATCAGTACCAGTTCATAGGTCCCTGGCAAAACATCAAACACATAGCGGCTGTTACCCTGCCGTTGTGTTTGTAGCAACGGATCCAGGTCCGTGCCCACAATGTCTTCGTCAGTGCCAACCCCATGAGAACGGCTGAAGTACATTTCACCGTCTTGGTAGCCGAAGGTACCCGGCTGATATTCACTGTCTGGAAGCCAGACCGTATCGGTCCCGGCATCATAAAACTGGAAATTGGCTCCGGCGTTAATAAATACATCCCTAAACCTTGAATACCCGTCTACGCTCTCGTAACGCCTGTATTCAACTACGGATGTATCCTCCAGCAACTGTTCGTGGTGCCAGCCCTTTACCGCCAACAGATTTTCGCCGTCCTGAAGGTCCACCTCCCAGGTTGCGACATTTCCAGACAGCTCTTTTGGCTCTTTGGCCTCACCATTTACATACAAGGTGGCCGTTTCCAGGTTTCCGTAAACGCTTATGGGTACCAGCGCCCTTCCCTGATTGTTGACACGACCGGCCAGATGTTCAAGTGGCGCCAGGCGTAACACCGCCTCCTCCGACAACCAGCTCTGCAGTAGATAAAAAGCGTCTTTCGGCTTTCTATCAAAGGTCATCAGGCCCTTGCTGTTTATCATGGGAACTGCATCCCGTCGGCCGGCAGAGCCGAAATCAAACAGGTTCCAAACCGCCGCACCAGCAATAAATTCCCGAGCCATGATCTGACTCAGATTGTGCTGCATGAATGCATTCTGCCACTCCAGGGAGAAATCGAATCGGCGGGGTTCGACGGAGCGAATACGCGGATCAGATCCCGCCCCATATTCTGTAATCAGCGTGGGCTTGTCCGGATATTCCTGGTGGAACCTGTCCATAAACTGGCCGAGGCCATCGATATCATTCTCG
This sequence comes from Microbulbifer magnicolonia, assembly GCF_035117725.1. Lineage (NCBI taxonomy): Bacteria > Pseudomonadati > Pseudomonadota > Gammaproteobacteria > Cellvibrionales > Microbulbiferaceae > Microbulbifer > Microbulbifer magnicolonia. Next base: position 431,392 of record NZ_JAYEFD010000002.1, read on the forward strand.
TACCAGCCGTAATATAGATTCCATCCGACCAACATCGGAATATCAATCAGGCCCGCTTTTTTGTATAGCTCTAGGCTTCCGTGATTTGGAATCATCGTATACCGGATTGGGTCAATTTCCCTGGTGATCTCCTCCAATACCCGTGCGAAAGCTGTAATCTTCTCTATATGTTCTTTTTCGCGTTCAAAGTTGCGCCCCAGCAGCATTTCATTCATGTAGGCCCAGATAATGATGCTGGGGTGATTGAAATACTGATACAGCATTTCTTTATGCATATGTATCGTGTTGCTATAGAAATCATCCGAATCAGTTATTTCATGATCCAGCGGAATCTCCATGGTCACGAGCAGGCCGAGTTGATCGGCTGCGTTCAATACCGCCTGATCCTGAGGGTAATGTGCTGTGCGAAAAAAATTGCTGCCACTTCTTTTCACCAATGCCATGTCGGCACGATGCCGCTCATTGGACAACCCATTGCCGACTCCAGCATAGTCCTGATGGCGATTGACGCCCATCAGCTTCAGAGGTTTGCCATTGATCGAAAAGCCGGCCTTAGCGTCGAACTCAAAAAAACGGAATCCCACAGCGGTTGTAACGCTGTCGACGAGATCTCCAGCTGAGTTGAGCAAATCGCTCTGAAGGCGGTACAAATCGGGAGAGCTCGGGCTCCACAGTCTGGGAGACTTAACACTGGGGAGCAGTTGATCAATGGCTGCGCGCTGGCCCACTGAATCATTTTGTTCACTTACCAGCTCGCCGTCCGGGGCATAGAGCCTTTGCCGGATCACCAGACCCGGCTCTGCGACTTTGAGGTGGCTGCTGACCTTGAGTCTGGCTCGCTTCGCGGAGACTTCGGGATAGTGCAGGTAGACTCCTGTAGTTGCATAATCACCGAAATCGAAATGGCTGTTTTGCTTACGCAACAGCCACACATCGCGATATATGCCGCCATAGAAGTTGAAATCGCCTTTTAGTGGCGCAATGGCGGGGTTGTGACGATTATCTGCCTTTACCCACAGCAGGTTTCGCCCATCTCTGCGCAATGCATCGGTAATGTCGATGACAAAGGCCGTGTAACCGCCACTGTGGCTGCCCACATGTTGTCCATTGACGAATACGTCTGCCCGCTGGTTTACCGCTTCAAATTTGAGAAAGAATTTTTCCCCCGCCCGCATTTCCAGGTTCAGCTGGCGCCGGTACCAGCCGCTACCGCGATGATATCCTGGCTCTTCGTCAACGGTATCTTCCGCGTTCCAGGTATGCGGTATGGAAACGTGTCGCCATTGAGGCGGCTGATCGATCAACTTCTGATAGGGCTCATCACTTAAAGCGAACAGCCAGCCGTCGTTCAAGGACTCGGCGCCAAACGTGTTCGCCTGGGAAAAGCCACCAACCAGGCAGAGGAACAACCCGAAGAGAATCCGGAGGGGAGATTTCATCACTACGAGACCTAAATTCGGCGGCAGGTAAGCTACCGCGGGTTAACTTACTGAGTCAGGAATGCAGTGGTAGTACGCGGCTCAGCGGTGTCGTTGTCATGGTCGTTATAATGCAGGAATTTTTCCCGCAGCCTGACTACCGTTTGCTTGAATTCTGGATGGTTGATCAGATTGTTTTCTTGACCAAGGTCCACATTCAGGTTGTATAGCTCGGTGGCCTTGTTGTGCTTGTCGACAACAAGTACCAGATTGCCCTCACGAATAGCACCCTCATAGGCGGATCCCGCCTGGTAGAGCATAAACTCACGCAAGGGTTCGCTTTCCGACTGTTCGCCCTTAAGCACTGCCATCAACGAGATGGAGTCCATCGCCTGATCTTCCTGCATGTCCTGGCCAGTCAACTCATACATGGTTGCCACCCAGTCATGACCCACGATCATTTGGTCCGATACAGCGCCAGGCTGAATCACCGAGCCCGCATCGGTACCATCGCCCCATTTTGCGATGAAGGGAACCCTGTGTCCGCCTTCGTAAACGCTGGCCTTGTAATCCCGAAGCGGACCATTGTTATCGTGTTCCGGGTTGCCATAGCGCGTGACTGATGGCCAAAGGGCACCGTTGTCACTGGTAAACACAATCAGCGTTTCATCCGCAATACCAGCCGCCTCGAGCTTTTCGATAATTTTCCCGACTTGGAGATCCAGCTCGTAGAGCACATCGGAAGTGATGGCTCCGGTCTTGTCTTTCACCTGCTCGTCGATGGTGGTCGCATCGCCATCGAAATCGAACGGCGCGGTATGGGGGACGTGGATAGCTTGAGAAGCAAAGTAGAGCAGAAACGGCTGCTTCTTGCCTTCGGCCTCGTTGGTTTCCAGGTGACGATCAATGAACTCGACCGCCTTGTTCGTCATCATGATTCCAGCCTGGCTGGAGTCATAGTCCACGTCAGCCCGTGCGGGATTACCCGTGGGGGCTTCAACGATTTCGGAAAACCCATTGTCGCTGACCTTGTAGAAACCGTCGGTAACTATATGAGTGGAACTGTTGTTCGCCGGCTTTCCTGGTACAAAGGGAACAAACTTCCCATTTTCGAAGAAGGCGTAGGGTTCATGCTGAATTCCCGACTGCAATCCGAAGGAGTAGTCGAAGCCGTGGTCATTCACGGTATCGTCAACACCTCTGGAGAAATCCATCGTATTCAACTTGGTTTTCTCGCGAATGACATTGCCTTCAGAATCGTAGACTGTGCCACCCAGGTGCATCTTGCCGAAGAAAGCTGTTTTATAGCCAGCTTTTTGCATGATATCCCCGACCGTGAGGTGTTTACCGGCCTTAGTGCGGTCGCCATTGAAGCTGAAGCCGGAGCTGAAATTGACATCCCAGCTTCCGCCTGGACGGCCATTCCGGTAGGGATAGCTGCCGGTCATATAGCTGAATCGAGACGGCGCGCACAATGCCGCGGGTGCATGGGCATCGGTAAAACGCATACCATCTGTCGCGAGCTGGTCGAGATTTGGGGTGGGCATCTTGCCCCCGTAAATTCCCAGATCGCCAAAACCAACGTCATCGGCCAGGATAAATACGACATTTGGCAGCTGATCGCGATTTTCTGTTTTGCTCTCCGCCATTGCGGAATGGACCACCACCATTGAAACCATGGCCGGCAAAGCAAGAAACAGTTTTCTTTTCTTCATTATTACTATCCAAAATATGGTGGACCGCGTCCGCCATCACTATGCCGTCAATTAGTCGTTCGGATTTGCTCGGCGGAATTGCACATTCTCAGACAACTGGAATGTGCCAGTATTGTTCGCCTCGGAGCTTCCACCGATGAAGACATTGAATTCGCCTGCCTCGGCAGCAAGGTTCATGTCGATATCATGGAAGGCGAGATCTTCTGCGGAGATGGTGAACTCTACGGTTTTCCTTTCACCCTGTTCCAGGTGGATTTTCTGGAATCCTTTCAGCTCGCGCACGGGACGCGTTACCGAACCGACCTTGTCCTGAATATAGAGCTGAACTACTTCTTCGCCCGCATGCTCGCCGTTGTTGGTGACGTTGATGGAAGCGGTCACGCTGCTACCGGGATTCAGTATCTGGCTGTTCAGCGCCAGGTCAGAATAGGAGAATTCGGTATAGCTCAGGCCATAGCCAAACGGATAGAGAGGCGCATTGGACTCATTCAAGTAGCGCGAACGGTACTTTTGCTCTTCCCCATTCGGATCAAACGGACGACCGGTGTTTTTCATGTTGTAGTAGATCGGAACCTGGCCCACATGACGCGGGAAGGTGACAGGCAGCTTGCCGGACGGATTGTAATCACCGTACAGCACATCGGCGATGGCGTGCCCGCCCTGGGTGCCCGCGTACCACGTATGCAAGATTGCATCCACGTTCTCATCCGCCCAGGTAATGGTCATCGGGCGTCCGCTCATCAGAACCAGGACCATGGGTTTACCCAGTTTCTTGAGTTCCTTCATCAGCGCGGATTGAGTGCCGGGGAAGTTGAGGTCTACACGGCTTGCCGCCTCACCCGTCATATTCCACTTTTCACCCATCGCCATCACGATCACGTCAGACTTTTTCGCTGCCTCAATCGCTTCGGCAAAACCGGCGGTATCCGTGGCATCGAACTCATAGCTGGCGCCCTTGGCGTAGTTGATATCGACACTGTCGCCGAATCGCGCTTTCAGCCCTTCCAACAGGGTGACGGGCTTCTCCCAACGGTCGCCCGCGGCCGACCATGAGCCGATCATGTCCTGCTTGGAATCCGCCAGGGGCCCGATGAGCGCAACAGACTGCCCTTCGGACAGCGGCAGGATGCTATTCTGGTTTTTTAGCAGGACGAAGGATTTGCGCGCCACGTCGCGCGCGGCTTCCATGTGCGCGTGTTTGTAAATCTCGCGCTCCTGGCGATCCGTGTCTGAGTAACGGTATGGATCTTCAAACAGGCCCAGGCGGTACTTCATCTCCAGGATGCGGCGTACTGCATTGTCGATCTGGGAGATTCGCACCTTCTCCTCTTCGACCAATTCAAGCAGGTTATCGCTGTACACCGAACCCTGCATATCCATATCTACGCCGGCATTGATGGCCAGCTCACCGGCATGTTTCAAATCGGCTGCAAAACCGTGCGGGACCATTTCATTGATAGCAGTGTAGTCCGTCACGACAAAGCCTTCAAAGCCCCAACGCTGCTTGAGAATGTCATCAAGCAGGTACTTGCTTCCGGTCGCCGGAACCCCATTAAGCTCATTGAAGGATGTCATAAAGCTGGCAGCACCTTCCTCTACGGCAGCTTCAAATGGCGGCAGGTAGGTATCCCACAACTCCCGGGTCGACATATTGGTGGTGTGGTAGTCACGACCAGCCTGTGCTTGGCCGTAAGCAGCGTAGTGTTTTGCACATGCCAGCACTGTGTCCAGTGCACCCAGGTCGTCTCCCTGGAAGCCATTAACCCGCGCGCGTGCTATTTCAGTGCTCAGGAATACATCTTCGCCGGAACCTTCTGAGACACGCCCCCAGCGGGGATCGCGAGCGATATCGACCATCGGTGCAAAGGTCCAGTGAATACCCTCTGCGGCCGCCTCGGTCGCGGCTATACGAGAGGCGTCCTGGATGGCGTCCAGGTCCCAGGATGCCGCCTCACCCAATGAAATCGGGAAAATGGTGCGGTGACCATGAATCACGTCGTAGCCGAACAGAAGCGGAATACCCAGCCTGGTTTCTTCTACGGCGAGCTTCTGCAGATCGCGCGTATAGTCAGCTGTAAAGGCGTTGAAAATAGCCCCAACCTTGCCTTCCTTGATCTGCTCCTGATAGTCATCGCTCATGGTCGGGCCGGTCTTGTCCCAGCCGCTGGTGAGAAGATTCAGCTGGCCTATTTTTTCTTCCAGCGTCATCTTTGCCATCAATTCGTCGATGAACTTGGCCATGACCGCCTTGTCATCCTTCCAAATTTTCTCCGACACAGATTCTTTTTTGAATTCTGGTTTCGAGCTATCGGAATCGAGGTATTTCCAGCCAGAGACGGTCAGTGCAGCACCCACACTGAGCGCTATCAGCGAGCGTTTATATTTGATCATGATATTAATTCCGTAGTACAAGCGCGACAAACAAGTTGCCTGATGATTATTCGATTTCTCTTCCGCCGACAGTAAAGCCCAGCTTATTCAGCCCCCGGCGAACATCCGGGTCACGCATAAAGTGATCCCACAGCAGGCCGCTGCGATAGTTTTCGATCATGCCCACAATGGGGCCCTGGTCGATTGCCAGATAGGTTTTTCTAACCTGCTCTTCGGGCTTATCGCTGACACTCAGATTGATGCCATCGTAGAAGCCCATTTCCCCGAATAGCTCCTTACCATGGTTGTAGTAGAGGTTCTTCAAAACCTGTATGGATTCTTTCGGTGTATAGGGCATAGAGGAAAGTGCCGCTGTGGGGGTAATGGTCCCGTGGTCACGCTGGAATCCCGGTGCGTGGGCGGTATAGCCACTGGGCACATTGTCGCCCGCAGTCAGGCCCCAAAAGTCTTCGCCATAGCCTTCCCAGCCATAGGGGTTATCCAGGCAATAGGCGCGATTGATGAGTGTGTGGCGCTTGTTCTGCTGCCAGTAGTTGGCATACCGGTCCCGGAGCCCGCGCGGATCCAGACCCATAAACGAGTAGTGCGCAAAGAAAAGCGGTCCGCCTTTGTGCTCTCTGTTGCCGAGCGGCAATACCATGCCGTAGTAATCTTCATAATTGCGGAATGTGGGCACATCCCATCCGGCCCAGCCCTTGTGATAAGCCGTGTCACTGATGGCGTGTGTGGGCGAAGAGGCCGCCAGAACATAGACGATTAGCGCCTCGTTGTAGCCTTTGATCGGATGATTCATTTTCCAGCCGTGATTCTTTGACCAGTGCCAATAGATCACATTCTCTCCCTTGGTATACCAGTCCCATTCCATGGACTCCCACAACTGGGTAATTTCTTTGCGCAGCTGTTTTTCTTTGGCGGTGTTGCCGTCAAAGTACTGGCGCGCCGTAAGCAGGCCCTGTGCCATAAAGGCGGACTCTACCGTGTCACCACCGTCATCGAATTCGCTGAAATGGAAAACCTCCTGGGAGTCGGCGTCATACCAGTGTGCCCACATACCGTGAAAGCGCTCGAACTCCGTCAGGGACTTCGTGAGTTTCAACATGCGATCAACTGCCTGATCACGTGAAATCCAGCCGCGCTCCGCACCGGCTATCACAGACGCAATGCCGAAACCAGTGCCTCCGGAGGTAATGATGTCGCCGTTCTTCATATTTGGGGTGCGCTCCCGCGCCCACCCGCTGTTCTGATCGGCATAGTCCCAGAAGTAGCGAAAGGTGTACTTCTGAACCATTTCCAGAAGCTCTTCATCGCTAAAGTCCCGCGTACTCGCAGACGCCGTAGCCAGAACCTTACTGCTGTCTTTTTCCGTGAGCCTGTACTTCAACTGCAGATTTCTACCGAGATCACCGGTGAAATCAATGGCAGAGTCACTGGTAACGACAGCACGCGGCAGCCATTTACCACCACTTACCGAGGCATACAGCTGATACTGTTTTCCCGCCTGGTAAATGTCCTCCCAGCTTAACTCCACGTGACGGTCGTAACCCTCTGCATCCAGGGCTGCAGACCAGCTTTGAACACTAACTACTGCTGCTACAAGAAGCAGACTTCTAAGAAAAATAGCTTGAAACATATGACACACATTAAAGAGATGACCGCACAGAAAAAATTGGCCGCCGCTGCTGTAGAGCAGTGGCGGCCATTACCTACGATAAACTTAGAAACTGTAGCCCGCAGAAAGTTTAAGCTGCCGTCTACCGCCACTGGTTGCAGTGTTATCCTGCGGATCGCCAAAATCTTCGGCGGCTGGATTCAGCACAAAATTCTGGAAGTTGCTGTGATTGAATAGATTCTGAACATCCAGACGGATGCGGAACCTGGAACCTTCAGTGAAGTATTCACTAGCAAACTCTTTCATCAAAGACAGATCAAAGCGCTGGTAGTCACTGGTATCGGGCTCCAGACGTCCGAAGAAACACTCTGTATTGCCGCCGGTGCAGTCAAGGTATTGCACCACCTTTTCGGAAGCCCAGGTGTATTTACCGGAGAGGAAAATATCCCACGGCAGATCATAGGTTCCGGTAAAGACGATGCGGTGATCGGGCACACCCACAGATTTGTTCCAGCCGTAGTCATCCACTGTTTCGTAGTCCAGCGCAAAGACTTCACTGTACGTACGATTCTCTTCAGCGTCGCTAAAGGTATAGGCGACGTTTACGCCCCAGTTATCGATATGCGGGCGACTGAGCTTCATGTAGACGTTTTTGCTTCGCGTCTGGCCATCATTGGAGGAGATCAACAAATTACCCCACCCGGGAACACCGTATGCCCAGGGCTGTCCCCACTTGGTGCCATCGGCCAGAAATTCGCCATTTTCACGGCGGTTCCCTAGCAGCCACTGGAACCCGTCGTTACTTTCAATATAGGACGCACTGATTTCGGTGCTCCACTCGCCAAGGCTACTGCGCAGACCGACACTCATCTGGTCGGAGTACGGCATCTTCAGTTCGTTGTTCAGTAGGAAGCGTTCTCCGCGCACCTCGGTATTGGTGGTCAGCCCGCCTAGCCCCTCGCGGGTAAGGTAGGCAGGATCCCAGTCGACACAATTAGCCGCTGAAGTATCACAGGGGTTGTCGGGATCGCCCGCGAACAGATAGCTCGCACGCTCGAAACTCCCTTTCATGCTCTCTAGCTGGACGAAATCAAACTGGTTGCGGTCATATGAACGTCCATAGCCGCCAAACAGGGTGTGGTTTTGCTCCTCGTCCATGATATAGGTGAAGCCTAAACGTGGCTGCCAAGCGCCGGTGAAGTATTCGCGCTCCTTACCCGTGCTGATATAATCTTCGATATCATAATTGGCGTTATCCAGGTTGGCCCAGCCACGCAGTGCGTCTGCATACTCTTCCGGCGTCACGAAGTCTTTATAGGCAGGCGTTTCCTCGTAGTCCCAGCGAACGCCGATATTCAGCGTCAGACTGTCGGTTACATCCCAGTCATCCTGTATATAGAAGCCCAGCTGGGTATTGTCTGTGTTCACAGCGCCGCCCGCGGTTCCGGGAATTTGCACCCCCCATTCGACCTTATAGGGCTGGACCAGATCGAACTCGCCCGCACCGTTAAACTCGACGTTGTAGAAGTATTGCGGGTTGTACGGAAGCTGTTGAATGGTATTCAGCTCAACCTTTTTGAACTTGATGCCCCCCTTGATGACGTGACTACCATTCCACGCCAGGGCAAGCCAGGTAAAGTCATTTTTAAGACCCCAGCCTTTCTGGCCCTTGTCCTGGAAATTCTGGCCTCCACCGAGATTCAAAATACTCTGGCGGGAACCGGTCTCCAATCGTGTACCCAGGTCATCATTGTACGGGCGTGGATTCCAGCTGGCCTCTTCATAGGTCAGACGGAATTCATTCTGCCAGTCATCAGCATAATAGGTATGTTTGACATTCAGGCGGTGATCCTTGACTTCGCGATTGACGCCATAGCTGATCGTATTGGCACCACCGAAGCCAGTGACATCACTTTCATCACGTAGCTTGAGTGATGCCTGAACCTCCTGGTTTTCGTTTACGTGCCAGTCGATCTTGCCGAAGATCAGGTCTTCCTCGAATGTGGAGGATTCGCGACCCAGGAGGCCCTGATATTCTGACGGGAGCTCCACCAGATCAACACCGCTGCCACCGGGAATATCAATCGGGGTTGCAATATCTTTGCCCTCATAGGAGAGGAGAAAGTGCAGTTTGTCTTCGATGATCGGGCCGGAGAACAGGAAGCCCGAATGCTCGGTCAGTGATTCCGTTTTACCGTCGCGCTCATTAGGCTCCGCCTCGCGAAGGCCCTCGTCGGTGTAGTCAAAGAACACGTCCCCCTGGAATTCATTGGTGCCCGAGCGCGTTACGGCGGTAATCGCGGTACTACCGACCTGATCAAACTCGGCCTTGTAGTTCTGTGTGATAACCTTGTATTCGCCGATAGCGTTTTGCGGGAAGGGGTTACCCTGACTTGAGTCCTGGCCGGTAACACCCCCTTTAAGGACGTAGTCTTTTTGGCTGACCCCATCCAGGAAAACATTAATATTTCGCTGGTGCTGGGCGCCACCACGGAGGCTGACATTGCCATTACTCGCGGTTTCCACCTGGACACCAGGCGCCAAGTCCGCAAACGCGAGGAAATTGCGATTGTTCTGCGGCAGGCGCTCCATCATTTCCGGAGTGATATTGGTGCCCACCTCACCGCCGGAGAACTGCTCCACACGGGCACCGGTAACTGTCACCTGCTCTAAGGTGCCATCATCTTGTGACTGCAGGTTCAGATCGACGATGGCCTTTTGGCCCACCCGCAACTCAACACGGCCAACTACCTGGTCGCCTATTTTAAGGTCGTAGCTGCCCGGTTTCAGGCCAGCAAATATAAAAGAGCCATCCTCTCCGGTCTTTACGGTTTTTGTGTAGCCTCGATCAATGTCTACGGCCGTAATCGCCACACCTGCAGGTAGCTCCCCCACCTGCCTCTGCAGTTGACCCTGCACGGTCGCACTCTCTACTTGCGCCATTGCTGGCACACCGCCAACACCTATTACCGCAGCGACGGCAACGGCAAGCAGATTGTTTTTAAATTGAGCTTGACGCTTCCCCATGCTTCTCTCCTATCGATTTATTGTTGTTGTCGCACCCGGGGGATGCGGATTCCTTACCACGCATTTGGAAATCGATTTCCATTCGACGGCAAAAAAAAGCCGCTTTGATGAGACCGATTTCACAATCACGGCCAAAAAAAGCAGGCCATCAAGGGCCGAAAGTAGCGAAATACAATTTCAATGTCAACGAAAGACACCCTATGTCTCCCCGCGCACCGGCTAGTAGCCTGCCCTAGTGGCCATAGTCGGCCCATTTCCGTACATAAACTATACAATGTTGGAGTTTGACCCGAACCAGGCTGTCGGGCCACCGCTGTTAGTCGAGCAACCGCTCCGCCGCCTGCCAGGTGCCGCGGCGTATGGGAACCCGCATCGCATCATCCTTCTGTAAGCGATCAAACAGGGCTTGGTGCATGCGGTCCTTGATCTGTTTGAACGCCGGTAAATCAATCAGATTGTGCTGCTCTCTGGGGTCTGTCTTGAGATCGTACAGCTCATTTTTATCCCAGATGCCGTGATAGTAGATATATTTATAGCGACCGCCGCGCAATGCAAAGGTCGTCGGCGTATGCGGGAAGGCATGCTCCCAGTAGTACTCGTACAGAAACTCCCGATCCCCGAGCGTTTCACTACCTTCCAGCAACGGCAAGAAGGATTCACCATCCATTGCAACATCCGTTTCCGCCCCTGCCAGGGCCAGGATCGTCGGCGCCACATCTATATTGCGCACCAGCTTTTCACTGGCGTGGTTCGCCGCTATCGTCCCCGGAGCCCATGCAAGCATGGGAACGCGAATGGACTCCTCGTAGGCATTTCTCTTATCAATCAGACCGTGCTCCCCCAGCAGGAAACCGTTGTCCCCCATGTAGATGACCAGCGTGTCTTCCGCAAGGTCATGCTCTTCCAGGTACGTCATGACGCGCCCGACACTTTCGTCCACTCCGAGCAACGTTTCGGCATAGTCGCGGTAAAACTCGTCAAACTGCAGATCACCATGGTAGGCATAATCGACGCCATGCCAACTGTCTCGCTGTGCGCGAACCCAGGCCGGCTTGCCCACATAGTTGCGCTCGTTGTTGTCCATGCTGTCGGGGTAAGGGATCTTCACCTGCTCATATTGCCCGTCATGACGTTCAGCCGGCTGGAATTCGGCGTGCACCGCCTTGTGGGAGAGATAGAGGAAGAACGGCTGGTCCGATTCCCGCTCTTTCAGCCAATCAATCGCATAATCCGTGAGCAAATCTGTGGTATAGCCTTCGTGCTGTATCTTTTTGCCGTCCACATTGAGCAGGGGGTCACGATAGCGACCCTGCCCCCGGAAACTGACCCAGCGATCGAAGCCCGGTTGAGGCAGATCATCCACCTCCCCCATATGCCACTTACCGATGAAGGCGGTCTGGTAGCCTGCCCGCTGTAAATCAGCCGGGAAAAACGTCGTTCCTTCCGGAATAGGGCTCGTATTGTCGACAATGCCATGGTGATGGGCATAGCGGCCAGTCAGGATCGACGCCCTGCTGGGAGAGCACAGTGAGGTAGTCACAAACGCATTCTTTAAATGCATCCCCTCTCGCGCCATCTTGTCGAGCGATGGCGTCTGCAAAAAGTCCGGGGATTCAGGCATAAACCCCATAAAATCGTAGCGATGATCATCACTCAATATGAAGACAACATTCTTCGGAGCCGCCACGGCGGTACCGACCATCGAATTGATTGCTATTAAAAAAGCGAATTTCACAGCCCAGCGCGGGCGCGGCGACAAGATCACAGAAGACTCCTTATTGTTTGCACTGGCAATTAGCCCAACCATGCCGCTCACAGGGAGGTTAGCGTTGCTCTGGCACATCAATCACATTCAGCACACCCCACAGTGCCAGTTTCACCCATTAGCCCTGCAAAAATCCGCGGATCCCCCCACCCGTTTCAGGTAGGCGAATGCGACTAGTGGCGACTCAGCGCCGCAAGCGCGCTTTAAGAACAGGCGAGAAGCGAAAACCAACTAGTGGTCTGGCATCTTCCAACCCGGTGCCAGCAGACAGAGCCGGCCTGTCACCGATTCCGCTCGCAAATACTGATCAATAAATGTACACTCTGAGCTACAACACCGGGTCCACTGGCCGTGTTATAGTTCGCGGCACATGAAATCGATTTCCAAAATACTAAAACGATTGAATTTTCAAAGTCAAACTGTTGCGCTCTCACGCTGAAGGTATTTAGCATTGATGGAACCTATCGCCTCAGCCGAAAGCTCAAGACCAAACACGAAGGTATCCCGCGGAAATGTCATCGAATCGGTTTAAACCTGTTGCAATGGATGATATTGCGAGGCGCGCTGGCGTTTGCAAGGCGACGGTCTCACGTACACTGAATGATCCTGATCGAGTCTCCGAAAGTACTCGGGCACGGGTCATGAAAGTGGTGGAGGAAATTGGATATACACCAAACCGCCTCGCCGCAAGTCTTCGCCAGGGGCGTTCATACAATATTGCGGTGCTGCTACCGGACATCTCCAACCCGTATATATCGCCTATCGTAAGAAGCGTCGAGCGGGTGGCACAGCTTCGTGGATATTCTGTCATCCTGAAAGATACCCAGGATGATCCGGAGCTGGAGCGCTCTTTTACCGCAATGGTAAACACTCGCCAGGTAGATGGCATTATCACCAACTCGCAGCGCATTCCTTTCGACATTTCGGCCGACAGACCCGTCGCCGATCAGATTCCGCCGATCGTCAATGCCTCAGAATTCTGCGATCTGGACGGTATTCACAAGGTGGGAGTCGACAACGTGGCCATAGGTCGCGACGCCACCGAACACCTGTTGCAGTTAGGACATACACGGATTGCCACCATTACCGGCCCATCATCAATTTTAAGTAGCAAACAGCGTGAGCAGGGGTTTCTTGCGGCCTTGAACGAAGCTGGTGTTGCGTTTGATGAGCGCCTGAAATTTGAAGGCGACTACTCGAGCGAGTCGGGCTGTGACGGCGTACAAAAGTTGATGCAGCTTAAAAACAGGCCCACTGCCATATTCTGCTTCGGGGACCTGGTGGCAATGGGCGCGATGCATGCGCTGAGGGAACTGGGCTATCGTATTCCCGATGACATTTCCATTATCAGTGTCGATGGTATTGCACTGTCACAATATTGCGCCCCTCCTCTGACAACAGTAGCCCAGCCACTTACTCTGATAGGCGAACAATGCGCAACGACTTTAATCGATTTGATTGAAGGCAGAAAACCGGAAAAGCTCATCAACATTCTCCCCCATCAATTATTGACAAGAGCGAGCACCGCCCCGATACCTGGTTTCACCTGACCAGAACACATTGAAGTAAATCGCCAGCATCAATGCGAGAGCAGCAACAGCTGATGAGAACATGAAGCTGCCAATTTCACTCCACTCCCATAACCAGCCGCTGGATAGCGTGCCCGCTGCCTGCCCAAAACCAACGCATAGCGCATAGTAGATTGCCTGCCCGCGCCCCTGGAGGCGCGTACTGAAATTTCTATGGATGAATTCAATCAAACAGGCATGCAGTGCACCAAAAGAAAACCCATGCAATAACTGGAGAATGATCAATACCGCAAGATTATCCACAAACAGACCAATGCCCGCCCACCTTATGCTAGTAAACAGCAGGCTGAGCAGAACCAGTCGCCGCAATGAAAGGTACCTAATCATGGGTGGGATCAAGGCGAACACGGCCAGCTCTGCAAGCACGGCAACCCCCCACAACCAGCCGATTAAACCGGTACTGAATCCCCGACCCTCCAGGTAAATACTGTAAAAACCGTAGTAGGTACCATGACTGAAATAGGCCATGGCGGCCACCAGCAGCGGCCCCCAGATGGATGGTTTACGCAAAACAGGCCAGATGCTGCGTATATCGTTGGCATCGCGCGAATGCACTGCAGCCACATCCCTTATGGAAAAGGTGCAGGCACACATCAATGCAAATGACGCGATGACAAAGTAGGGCAAATAACCGATATCCAGAAAATCAAATATACTGCCACCACCGACAACTGCCACGGCAAACCCAACCGATCCCCATAAGCGAATACGGCTGTACTTCTGCGTTTCCTCTCTTAGATGTCCAAGCGTGACCACCTCGAACTGGGAATTGATTCCCTGCCAACAAAAACTGCACAGGCCCACGGCCATAAGCATCAAGTCGATACCGCGATCCTGATACAGGATGGCAAAGCTCAGTACGCTCAGCAATGCCCCTCCCTGAATCAATCGCATTCGGTGCCCGACATGGTCCGACAACCAGCCCCAGAAATAGGGAGCAACAATATTTGTGGACATCAAAAGCGCGCCAAATGCCGCCACATTTTCCGGCGAGTAATTCAGGGACGTCATGTAAAGACCCCAAAATGGCAACAAAAATCCTAGCACCAAGCAGTTAAAAAAATAGAATCCGGAAAGTCGCCAATATGGGATATAACTCATATCCAGTTTACCAAATGTTTACCGGCTTGTGGTGTGATGGCATTTACTCGACACATGGTAACTTTTTAATCGGTTCGCAAGATGAATGGCCGAGTACCATATACTGTATTTAAATCTGGCTTATCTACGTCGGGAAGAGAGAGAAAAAGTGCACCGGCGGCAGTCAAAGTTACCCACAGATCCCAGGAGGCGACTGTCAGTCAGGCGAATGCTCTCACTTTACACTCAAATGTCAACTTAAAAACCAACATCACTGAATGTAAATTCGTGCTCTGGATCTGATTTATAAGCATCCAACCAAGGGGAATAGGTCTTTACCGATATCCTTTTTGCACCTGTATCGACCTCAATCAATCTCAAATACCCTGAATCTCCATTTTCAACTCCTTTAACATTTTTCTGATAGTTCGCCAGCATTTGATAAACCTTGTTTCCATAGTCATTTTCCAGCACCAACTGTCCGACGCCATAACCTAAAATGTGTCCGGAAAATACCAAGATACTATTTTCAGTAGTCCGAACTAATTTATCCCAAATCTGACCACCATCGTTTACCGCTTCATCGCCTTCTGCCTTGCCAACCCCGTACTTTTGTGGCAAATACCAATCGTCACCATCTTGCAAGGTATTGTCTTCATACAAATATGAATGGGTATTGATGATAACCTTGTGTTCCGGATATTTTTTTATGATATTTTTTGCCCAATCTATCGTCTTGTTTCGAGGGCCAAATTCCAAAGAAAATATCAGCCATTTTTCACCGGCCAAATGATATTCTGCACAGGTATTGTCAATGCTGTTCTCAGGAAATGAAGCGATAATATTGTTATTATTTGCGTATTCGCTGACGGGGAAAAACAGGTTCGCCAATCGGGTATTTCTGGTATCGGAAAACTTACCCGGTCGACTTCCCATGTCATGATTCCCCAAGGCCAAATGATAGGGAACTTTTCCATCCAGCAATATCAGACCATTTTTGGCAATCTTCCACTCTTCTTCCGAGTTGTTCTGGGTAATATCACCCACATGCAATACAAAAGAAAACCGATCTCCCTTACTGGCAATCCATTCCAACTGCTTCATGTAAATACTGGGGAATTCCTCGATATAAGTTTGCGTATCCGGAAGCACGACAAACTCAAAACTATCTTGCGCGCTAACGGGAAAACTCAACAATAACAACAGCGCCATTTTTAATCTCATAAACAAATCCCCTCTATACAGCTTGAATATATTATTGAAACTGAGATTCCCATTTATTCTTCACTGAGTCAATGACCATCAATGATTACACGCGATGGCGACAGAAGCCGGTAGATGATCTCCACTTTGGGCCATTGCCGGCGTGGCGTTTCCAACTGCAAGGCAGGGATGGCCCAACTATGTTGGAGGGCATCCTGCCGGGAGTGGCGCAGGTAGCTCACCAGCAGGCGGCGCCCACAGAAGACATAGGGGGCAGGAAGCAATAGCCGTCGCAGTAAACGACGAAGAAGCGCTTTTCCTGCTCGCCATGCACCGGGATACCCTTGGCGTCGAAGTCCAGAATAATCCACTTGGGCAGCTTTTTGTGGCGGGCCACGAATTGGTTGAAGTTTTGTGGCGGGACAGGGAAGAAGAGCATAATTCCAGCTGATAGCATTCAGCCACTGCGGATTTTCTTATCGGACTGTCTTGGGCGTCAGTGATGATAAAGCTTACCGCCGTTCTTGTATCTGCAGCCGTGCAGAACCCGGGCCAGGTTCCTGCTTGCGGGCGAACCAATGGTGGGGCGGGAGTTCTTGCGCTGGTGGAAACCTTAAGGAAACCTTAAGGAAACGTTTAGTATCGTCATTCCCGCTTAGGCGAGAATCCAGAAACCCCGCGACTACCGGACCCCGGCGTGAGCTTCGCTGCTCTAACGAGTCGCCGGAGCGACAACAAGACTTGTTCGGAGCTTGCATTTAATTCAGGCCTGCAAAAGATCGCCCGATTCGTACCCGCAACGATATAAGGATGTACAACCACTCGAAGGAACCGAGCCATGAACAACCTGCCCCAGTCCGACGACCTGTTTGAAGAAATCAGTCAGCTCGTCGAGCAAGCCCGCCACCAGGTCCAGCGCAGTGTCAACACGGCCATGGTGCAGACCTACTGGCACATAGGGCGGCTGATACTGGAACACGAACAGCGCGGTGAACGGCGCGCGGCCTATGGAAAGGGACAGCTCAAACAACTTTCCGAACGGCTGACCAACCGGTTCGGGAAGGGGTTCGACATCACCAACCTGCGCAATATGCGGCGGTTCTACGACGCCTTCCCAATTCGAGACGCAGTGCGTCCCGAATTGAGCTGGACCCATTACCGCACACTGCTGCGGGTGGAAAACCCCTCTGCCCGTGACTGGTACGCGAGGGAGGCGGCGGCTCAGAACTGGAGCGCCCGCGCCCTTGAACGTCAGATTGGCGTGCTCTACTACGAGCGCCTGCTCTCCAGCAAGGAAGGACGCCGGTGGAGGCCGATGCCCGGGCGAAGACCGCTCCCCTGGCCGAAGACCCCAGAGACTATCTGCGCGACCCCTATATCCTCGATTTCCTGAATCTGGACAGTCGGCCTTACCGGGAGAGCGATCTCGAGCAGGGCATCATCAGCAACCTGCGGCGGTTTCTGCTGGAGCCGGGCAAGGGCTTCGCGTTCGTCGAGCGGCAGCAGCGCATCCGCACCGAGGACGGCGATTACTATATCGACCTGGTCTTCTACAACTACGTCCTGAAATGCTTCGTGCTGGTCGACCTGAAGATGGACAAGCTCACGCACCAGGATGTCGGCCAGATGGACATGTACGTGCGGCTTTACGAAGAACATAAACGCGGCGCAGACGACAACCCCACCATTGGCCTGATCCTTTGCAGTGAGCACAACCACACAGTGGCGCAGTATTCAGTGCTCAAAGACAGCCAGCAGCTGTTCGCCTCCAAGTACCTGACCATTTTGCCCAGCGAAGAGGAACTGCAGCGGGAGCTGGAACGGGAAAGAGCGCTGGTTCAGCGGAAAATCGAGGAAGCGATGCGCGAATATCGGGTGGGTGCTTAAACGGTCAGGTTTCGGAGTTCATGGTACGTTGCACGCCAGGACGAGGTAGGGTGCGCCGTGCGCACCAAGGAGGCTGAAGCCAACAACAGTTGCTCTCCGGTGCGCACGGCACACCCTACACCGGCATGCAGACAATGTCCGGACGTCGAGACTTGAGTTAAACGGTTAACCCGTTCTCTGTGACAGCTCTACATCCTGTCATTCCGGCGCGGGCCAGAGCCCTGAGCCACGCCCTTCCCTGGACTCAGGCCTGCGCCGGAGTGACGAAGCAAAAATAATTCAGCGCAGGCGCAGCTATTTTTCCAGCCCAATCTTCTGTGGAAGCTTGCGCATCAATGTAGCAACAGACGACAAAAACGTGAAAAGCAGCGCGACGATAAGTGCGGTGCGGCGGTCATCCGTATGGCGGTGCTATGCGTATAACGATGGACTGTTGTTTCAAGGCGCGCCATCCCATGAACAAGCTAACCACAGCCCTGTTGCTGATTTTTCTCTGCAGATTTTCAACCGCCGCGGCCGAGGAAATCACCGTCCGCGTGCACAATCTGCCGCCGGAGGGATCGCTCGTACTACAGGTATATGACGACGCGGATACGTTCGGGGATTTCCGCAATCCCGCACGGGAAGTGCGCTATGCGATCCAGCCCGGCGAAAGCTACGTGATTTCCGATGTGCCCACCGGCATGGTCGCCGTGCTGGCCTATCTCGACGAGAATGACAACCGCGCACTCGACAAGAATTTTATCGGCATTCCCAGAGAATCCCTGGGGCTCTCCAACAACTACCAGCCGAAAGGGCCGCCCAGCTTTCAGCGCGCCGCCATCTCCGTGGAGCCCGGCAAGCCGAACAATGTCGACATCCACCTCTACGAGGTACTCGGCGAAGACGGCCAGTGGGGTGTCGGCCTCGGCGTCATCGGGCGCAGCAGCCCCTATGTGGGTTCAGACACCACCGTCACGCAGGTCATACCGGCGATCACCTATTTCGGCGAGCGCCTGCAGTGGGTCGGCCCGGCGCTGCGCTACGGCATCCTCGGCACCGACGGGCTGCGCCTGGCACTGACCGCATCCTATCGCCTGGGTGCCTATGAAGAGGATGACAGCGAAATTCTCGAAGGGCTCGGTGACCGCGACGCCACACTGATGGGCGGCCTCGGCCTGATTTACGAGGGGCCGGGCGGCACGGAATTCGAACTCCAGTACGAACACGATCTGCTGGACCGCATCGGCGGCGGCACTGCGAAGGCCAGCGTTTCCAGGGGCTTCCAGTTCGGCACCCTGCGCCTGGTGCCAGAGCTCGGCGTCAACTGGCTGAGCAGCGACCTGGCGGATTACGACTTCGGCGTGCCCCAATCTGACGCGATTCCCGGCAGGCCCGCCTATTCCGTCGGCAGCAGCTACACCGTCGAGGCCGGCGTCGGCGGACTGCTGGAGTTATCCGAGAACTGGCGCGCGGTGCTGAGCGTGGCGGTGGAGAATCTGGACAGCGAGATCACCGACAGCCCGATCGTCGATGACGATTACGTCTTCAAGGGTTTTGCGGCCATTACTTACAGCTTCTGATGCGACGGGCAGGCCCGCGACTCGCCGGAGCCGCGGGGGTGAAAAGAAGCGAATTTTTGGCGGTGCCCTATCGCCGTTCCCGCGCAGGCGGGAACCCAGCAACGCGGCCTTCCCTGGACTCCGGCCTGCGCCGGAGTGACGAACCAAAAATAATTCAGCGCAGGCCCGCTTTCGCCGCACGCGCCGCGTGCAGTTTTTTATAGCTCTCGATCAGGCGCAGGTGCTTATCCAGCCCCTGCAGCTGCATATTGGTCGGCGTCAGGCCGTGGAAGCGGACGGTGCCATTTACCGAACCGACCACCGCATCCATCGTCTCCTCACCGAACATGCGGCGCAGGTTGGCGATGTAATCGTCCAGTTCCAGCTCGTCATCGAGGGCGATTTCCAGCACGGCATTCACCGCCTGGTAGAACAAACCGCGCTCGACGGTGTTGTCGTTGTACTGCAGGAATGCCTCCACCAGCTCCAGCGCCTCCTCGTGCCGCTGCAGCGCGAGGCTGATCAGCAGCTTCAGTTCCAGCACCGTCAACTGCCCCCAGACGGTGTTCTCGTCAAACTCGACGCCGATCAGGTTGATGATCGTCTCGTAGTTATCGATCTGGCTTTCCTCCAGGCGCTCCGCCAGGCCTTCCAGCTCGTCGTCGTCCAGGGCATGCAGGTTGAGGATGTCTTCGCGGTAAGCCAGCGCCTTGTTGGTGTTGTCCCAGATCAGGTCCTCGACCGGGTAGACCTCGGAGTAACCCGGCACCAGGATGCGGCAGGCCGGCGCGCCCAGGTCTTCGTACACGGCCATGTACACCTCCTTGCCCATCTCCCTGAGGATCCTGAACAGATCGGTGGCCTCTTCCGCATTGGTCTCCGTATGCGCGCCGGTGAAATCCCACTCGACGAAGTCGTAGTCGGACCTGGCACAGAAGAAGCGCCAGGAAACCACCCCGGTCGAATCGATAAAGTGTTCGACAAAGTTTTGCGGCTCGGTCACCGCCAGGCTATTGAACGTGGGCGGCGGCACATCGTTCAGGCCCTCGAAGCTGCGGCCCTGCATCAGTTCGGTCAGGCTGCGCTCCAGCGCCACGTGGAAACTCGGGTGCGCACCGAAGGAGGCGAAGACACCGCCGGTGCGCGGGTTCATCAGCGTCACGCACATCACCGGGAACTGGCCGCCGAGGGACGCGTCCTTGACCAGGATCGGGAAGCCCTGCTTCTCCAGCTCGGCGATGGCCTCGCAGATATCCGGGTACTGCTCCAGCACCGCGCGCGGCACATCGGGCAGCGCAATTTCCTGCTCGATGATCTCCTTCTTCACCGCCCGCTCGAAGATTTCCGATAGGCACTGCACCTGCGCCTCGTACAGCGTATTGCCGGCGCTCATGCCGTTGCTGAGGAACAGGTTCTCGATCAGGTTCGACGGGAAATACACCACGGCGCCGTCGGACTGGCGCACGAACGGCAGCGAGCAGATACCGCGGTCGGCCCGGCCGGAGTTGGTATCGATCAGGTTGGAGCCGGCCAGCTCGCCGTCCGGGTTGTAGATGGCCAGCGTATAGTCATCCAGCAGGCCCGCCGGCAGCGCGTCGTCCGGGCCCGGTACAAACCATTTTTCGTCCGGGCGATGCACGAACGCGCTGTTGGCGATCTCCTCGCCGAAGAACTGGTCGTTGTAGAAGAAGTTGCAGTTCAGGCGCTCGATAAACTCGCCCAACGCCGAACACAGCGCGGCCTCCTTGGTGGCGCCCTTGCCGTTGGTAAAGCACATCGGGGAGGCGGCATCGCGGATATGCAACGACCACACATGCGGCACGATATTGCGCCAGGAGGCGATCTCGATCTTCATGCCGAGATCCGCCAGGATCTTCGTCATATTGGCGATGGTCTGCTCCAGCGGCAGGTCCTTGCCCTCGATAAAGGTGCGGTGCTCGGCGTCCGGCTGAACCATCAATAGCGCCTGGGCGTCCTCGGCCAGGTTCTCCACCGTCTCGATCTGGAACTCGGGGCCGGTCTGGATCACCTTCTTGACCGTGCAGCGGTCGATGGAGCGCAGAATGCCCTGCCGGTCCTTGTCGGAGATATCCTCCGGCAGCTCCACCTGGATCTTGAAGATCTGGTTGTAGCGGTTGTCCGGATCGACAATATTGTTCTGCGACAGGCGGATATTGTGGGTCGGAATATCGCGCGACAGGCAGTAGACGCGAACAAAATAGGCCGCACAGAGCGCAGAGGACGCCAGGAAGTAGTCGAACGGACTCGGCGCCGAACCGTCGCCCTTGTAGCGGATCGGCTGGTCGGTGATGACGGTGAAGTCGTCAAACTTGGCTTCGAGGCGCAGGTTGTCGAGAAAATTGACGTTGATTTCCATTGCGGGGCTGTCTCGCTAGTGCGGGGCTGGAGGCTGTGGCGAGCCACTGAACTGAGGGCCGGCATTATCCAGATTTTGCAGCGCCGCGTCTGCCCGCCCGGCGCCAGCTGCGCCACGCAAAGAGTATGGACAAACCCACGCAATCCCAACGGTTCCCCCAGCCCGAAACCCACCTGTAGGAGCGGCCCATGGCCGCGATCAGACCCCGAAGACTCCACTCACGCCATTGCCATGCCACGTACCTCCGGCCGGCCCCCCCTACTCCCCCAAACCAACCCCGCCAGCCCTACCCTTCTGCAACGAAACCATCCGCTCAAACGGCCCCAACATCCCCGAAAAATCCCCCTCCGGCTCCAACCCCTCCATAGCCACCACAATACTCTCCAACGTCGACAGACTATTCGGCAGCGAGGACCGCCGAACCCGATAATTCGACCGCAACTCCCCCTCAAAACTGACCCGCGGCAACCGCTGCAACACCGGCTGCAGATGCAACATCTTCTTCGACTTCCGCCAGCTAGCATCAATCACCACCAGCTGCTCCAGCGCCCGCGCCTGCGGTGTACCTGCCTCCACCCGCTCCACCACCGGCAGCCACTCCAGCGACGGATAGAGCAGCGCCGAACGCGGCGCCAGCAACCGCGCCAACTCCGCCCCGGACAGATTCTCCGCCACCACCAGCTCACTGTTGTCCAGGCACAGGTGCGCCATACGCCCGGTGTTGAACGGGTGCTTCTGCTCGAGGGGGTGCTGTATGATCAGCACCTTGATTCGATTAGAAATATGGACCAGTGCGCTGCAGTAACAGACCTTCAGCGGGCGGTGGCAGGTTGGGCAGATTTGGCGCGGCATAGATGAGTGACAATCAGAAGTTTTCGGCGCACTGGCTCTCTGAAGCGGAGATACCACTGGCCAACAAATTTTACCGCACCCATAAATTCCGCGGCAAAGCGCGGCGGCATGATCCCTGTATGGTGATCAGGGACGAGCAGAAGCAGATTGTTGCTTGCGGTTGCCTGAGGCAGTTAACGGAGTGCCAGTTGCTAACGGGGGTGGCCGTGGCAGAGGATTACCGCGGTCAGGGCGTCGCCCGGCTACTGCTGAACAGTATGGGGGAGGCTTTTGACGAATGGACCTTCACTTTCCCCTATTCGCATCTGGTGCCGTTTTACCTATCAGTGGGTTTTGTAGAGGTTGATAGAGAGGGGCTACCATCTCCAGTTCTCGATCGGTTTCACACCTACCAGAAGCAGGGAAGGGATATTGTGTTGATGCACCATCAGGTGCGATATTAATCGAATACAATACAGAATTTGGCACCACATTTAAGCCGATGGCTTAGCCCCCAAATGAGATGAACATTTAGTACTGCTGAATTCACTAATTAAATTAAGAGAAATTACGAACAGAGCAATATTTCATCGCAGCGACCTTAAGTGTCTATAAGAGACTAAACTTTACTCTAACCCCTATTTTTCAACATCTATCAAATCGGTTCATCTACTATTTTAGGAACGCGACTATCCTTTTCTGTACAAGATCAAGGTATTTTAATTCGCACTCCCAAATTACAAGATAATCCCACCCTAAAGCCTTAAGTTTTCGCTTATTAATAGCATCCCTAGACTTATTTCCTTCGATCTTAGACCGCCAATAAGCACAACGTGACTTCGGGAAACGCGCTTTTTTGCAGCCTCTATGACCGTGCCAAAAACATCCGTTGACAAAAATCACTTTTCTTTTTCTTCCGAATACAATGTCCGGCCTTCCAGGAAGGTCGCCTCTATGCAGCCTATAGCGATAGCCCATTCTATGAATAAGCCGGCGCACTTCCAGCTCAGGCTTAGTGTTCTTTCCTTTAATTAGAGACATCCTATGGCTTCTCTCTTTTCTTGATAGGATGTCTGTCATCACTTTTCGATTAGCCGTTCGGAAAATAGCTTTTCTTAATTGCAGCCGCCATCTGCGCCGCAAGCACGGGCGGTACTGAGTTTCCTACCTGTGTAAATTGCCGTGCTGATGAACCGAGAAACTCATAGTCATCCGGAAATGTTTGCAATCTTGCACACTCTCGAACACTTAGTGTTCTCGGGATATATGGATGAAGATGAGATCTCCCCCCCCCAGAAGTGCCACCGGCTATTACAGTCTTCGAAGGAAGCGATGGATCAAGCCTGTCTACTCGACCTAATTGATCTCTTTTTCCAAAATCTAACTCCATATATCTTAATACAGATCCAGCTTGATGCTTCCTTGTTTGATGATTTGGGCAGTCTGGATTTATTCCTTGCAATGCAGAAATACACGGAACGATTTGATTTGCTCTTTGTGGAGCATCAAATTTTGAGTTGAATCTGGAACCTACGATAAAAACTCTCTCTCGTTGCTGAGGCACGGAATAATGAGCCGCATTAATTTTTAGAGGCTCGTTTATTTGATAACCCTGCTCTTGCAATATTGAATAGGCGCGGGATATCTGAGCCCCGCCATCTAACTCTATTATTCCAGGAACATTCTCAATCAAAAATGCTGCTGGCCTAAATTTCTTTATATACCAAACAAAATCAAACAATAAATTTCCATTTACCTCATGGTCAAACCCAGTTCTCTTGAAATTTTCGCCATTTTTTGAAAAACGCTGATTAGCAGCTATAGAAAACGGCTGGCAAGGTGGCCCCCCTATAAAAACGCCAGGAAAATCCGCATCAATTCCGTTACTTCTCAATACTCGACTTATTGCGCCTCTATTAGATACGTCACCCTGCTGATCAGGAGGGCCAATCACTTTCCAATCCCTATTATGACGCAAGGTGCGACAAAAGATTTCATTGTGCTCTATAAGTAACGCATGTTCAAAACCTGCCGCTTCAAAACCAAGATCAAGTCCGCCACAACCGGAAAAGAAACTTACAACGGGAACACCGTGAAATGGCATTCTAAATTCTGAAAGATTCTTGTACCCTCCATTAATCTCCAGAAAGGGATCGCTGGTTGTATAGCGAAGATCTTCGTATGTAAGTCCTTTACGAATTAAAACATTATCCAAATTAACACCTTCTGCCAAGGCGCGTTCGATAATGCGTTTCTGCTTGCTTTTTGGCACAATTTCTTTTAACAAAGCGTTCATCTATCAAATTAACTCTTACAAGATAACGATCTTTAAATTTCTACATATGACTCTTTTACTTGATTATACACAAGCATTGCCTCATCTTTGCTCGAAAAATCCTCTACATTTTCTGCTGCAAGGTACGATCGATAGTATGCATGTGTAGCCCTATGACAATTCGGACATAGTCCAACCAAGTCGGCAATAGATGTCCCGCCACCCGTCACATGAAGCGGTGAAGAAAGCGGCAAGATATGATGAACCTCTATCAAATTGCTTACCCATGGGTACCTATCTTTAACCTCAGCGTCGCAAACGTCGCATAGATACTTATTTGCGCAATTTTCAAAATAGTAATCTACAACTTTTCTATTTCTTTCAGTACGGAGGTGGCTAATACGTATTTTCCTTCCTTCCGTAAATAACATGTCATCAATACCAAATGGCGCCCGAAGGTCCACCGCACCCTCCAACTCCTCATCGACCGTTGAAATCTTCTGGATCTCTAGTTCTGAATCTATATTTCTCGGTCTAACGAGTGGCCTAGCGAATTCTTCTAATTTATTCCTACTAACTCCCTGCAGCACTGTTGGATCTAGAATCAATCTTCCATCCAACCAAGACAAATAACTCAGCTGACTAATAAAAACTATCATTTCCCTGACTTGCCTGGCTAAATCGCCAGCAGGGCGAAGCCCCGAATCAGGAAGCACCGTGTATCGCTCTAAAGGTTCTAGGCCCGTCACTTCATTGCCGATCAGCCGACCAAAAACCTCCTCCAAGTCAATATATGGCACCTCTCCAGATAGAGCCTTTGACATCAACAATTTCAAAATTGAACAGAATGGGAAAACCTGAATCGCATCTGTGTCATAACCTTGAAATGCAGGCGATGGACAATAGAAAGTTCTAGCAACATGCTGAAGGTATTCATCGTAAGAAAAAAACTGCTCTCCGCCAGCTAGAAGCTTTTCACACAACTCAGTTACAATCAATTTATTATCGAGCTGACTTGCCAAGCCAAGAACTTTGAACACTCTCGCATAATTACGCCACACCCTGTAATGGCTTGGCGCAAACGGCAAACCGGTGGCAGCTTGAAGAATCGGCCGAAGAGGATCAGGATCCTGGCGCAAATCAACTCCATTCAGTTCGTATAATGCGGCCGCAATTCTTCTTATATTTTCAACTGAAAAATAATTTAAGCGCCCTTGATCCCATCTCCACATTATTATTCTTGCCCCATACCTTTAACTAACATAATTAAAAACACTAAGAATAATTCTTACACATTGGATATCACAGAAAATTAGCCTCAATATAAAATTTAGGCCTCTAGAAAAATCGGATAAGTGCATAAACCATCAGAAAATTACTTTTAATGCCAACTTTAATTCAATCGAAGCTCGCATTCTCGTCTAGAATTCGCAGTGCTTTGCACGACACGCTTTCGCCAAACTGCTACACCAATAGACACTCGAAACATTGCTGCATTTTTCAAAAATTTACGCTAAGTATTTTATATATTCTAGTCTAAACCTTCGTAATACCTCTTCTACTTATTTTTCTGAACAGCTTTTGTCAATAGCATAGGCATGTGCTGAATCAGGTCTTCGACTCTACACTCGAAATAAGCACATAACTTGTCAAGATTTTCCGTTCCCGTATTGTATCCCCGTTGATTAATCATCTTAGAGATGGTCATTCGGTGAATTCCCGTCGCTTCCGCAACTTCTCCTATGGTCACCCTTCGCCCCTCGGCGAACTCCTTATCCGCGATACGCTCTTTAATTTTGAATCTCAGCATGATGATGCTTTGTTAGCCGAAAGCCATAGATGATACATAAAAACATCAAAAGATACTTGAACGGATCGCCGGTTGAGTTAGAAATATTTTGGCTCCCACACGCAACAGCCTACAACCTGATCGATGTGGGTTTTTTTTGGTCTGCTCTGACCGGCACCAGGGAGGAGGATTAAGACTTCTATTGTGAAGGTCCTCCCAAGGTTTCGACGGGCTATTTAAGTTTACTAGTTTATTGACTCTTTTCTCTGGCAACGAGAAGAGTCACCTCTCTCTCGAGCGTCGAAAGCGGCAATGCACCGTTGGCCAACACCGCATCATGGAACTCGCGCAGATCAAACTGATCCCCAAGCTCTTTCTCTGCTTTCTCCCGCAACTCCCGAATCTTAATCTCCCCCATCTTGTAAGACAGCGCCTGCCCCGGCCAGGAGATATAGCGGTCCACCTCCGCCCGCACGTTGGCGTCTGACAGGGAGGTGTTATCGGAGAGGAAGTCCAGGGCCTGCTGGCGGGTCCAGCCCTGGGAGTGGATGCCGGTGTCGCGCACCGGGCGGGCGGCGCGCCACATTTCGTAGCTGAGGCGGTCGAAGTGTTCGTAGGGGGTGGTGTAGATATCGTCCATCTCCTTGCCGAGGCGCTCCGAGCAGAGGCCCCAGCCCTCGCCGAAGGCGCTGAGGTAGAGGTTGCGACGGAAGTCGGGGACGTTTTTGCAGTTCCAGGTTCAGCGCGCCCTAGAAATGGTGACTGGTGGGCTGAGGGACGTTCTGCAGCTGAATTGGCAGCCAGGGCGAAATACAACATTTTTGTTGTTTTTGCTTTCAGAACACCTCCAAATGCCAAATTACAATTTATATGTTGTATTCTAATAGTTGAACAACTAAAAAGCTGTATATACACTTCGAACAACTTATATATTGTTCTCCGGGCAAGTATCGTGAAATTGACCTCACAAATTAAACAGCGCCGCCTGGCACTGGGCCTGCAGCAGAAGGATATGAAGCTGCGTATCGGCATGAAGCAGCAGCAGTACCAACGCATAGAGGCGGAGGGGAACCCCCGTCTGGACACGCTGGAGCTGGTTGCGGAGGGGTTGGATGCGGAGCTGGTATTGGTGCCAAAGGAAAAGCTGCGCGCGGTCAGGGAACTCCTGCGGGCAGGCAGCCCCGATAACAAAGCCGGCAAGAAAAGCGCTAAAGCGGATGAGGACCCCTGGTCCGACATTCTGGATTAACGGCAAGAGAAGCAGGGGAAAGGGAATTGGAGACAGAAGCCGTTGAGGTACTGAAGCTTTCATTGCACGGCGTCACGGTAGGCCATCTGGCCGGCTATCAGGGCGGCAAAAATGTGCTGGTTTTTGATCCTGACTATATCGCCAATCCCGGGCGGCCGACCCTTACCCTGGCGGGCAGCGCCGGGCATCCTGCGAGCAAGAACCTGTTCGCAACGCCCTGGATAAAACAGCAGCGCCTGCACCCGGTGCTGTCCAACTTACTGCCGGAAGGGGCGCTGCGGGATTGGTTTGCGCAGATGCTCAAGATGCATAGAGACAATGAGTTCCCGCTATTTGCCCAGCTCGCCGCCGACCTGCCCGGCGCCCTGATGGCGGAACCGGTAGCGCCCGAACAGATTCCCCCAGGGGTATTGAATCACCGCACGCGCGTAGAGCCGGTGCCGCGTATGGTGCTGGACGGCCGGCCGCATTTTTCCCTGGCCGGCGTGCAGATGAAGTTCTCGATGTTCGAGGCCGACGGCCACTTTAATGTGTCCCAACCGGACCGACTCGGGGAATGGATCGTAAAGACGCCCTCGACCCGCCACAGAGATGTGCCGCTCAACGAATATACGGCGATGAAACTGGCAGAACTTGCCGGCGTTGATATTCCCGAGGTGAGGCTGATAACACTGGATCAGTTACAGGACCTGCCCCCGATCAACCTCCCCAGTGAAACACACGCTTACGCCATTCGCCGCTTTGACCGGGATGCCCAACGGCAGCGAATCCACACGGAAGACTTAGCGCAGGTCTTGTTTAAATACGCCCACGAAAAATACGGTGCAGCAAATTTCGAGCAGATCGGCAGAGTCCTCTATCAATTTACCGGCCGCCGCCTGGCCAATGTGCAACAGCTGGCGCGGCGCCTGCTGGTCAATATTTTGCTGGGCAACGGCGACGCACACCTGAAGAACTGGAGCCTGCTCTACCCCGACCGTATTACCGCCGAGCTCGCCCCCGCCTACGACATTGTCTACACCCAGGCGTATATTCCGGATGAAAGCCAGATATCACTCAACCTGGCAGACAACAAAGACTGGTACCGAATGCAGCTGGGCCATTTCGAGACATGGTCAGAATCTGTTGGCGTACCCTGGCGGGCAATAGAGCCGCATCTGGAAGATACGCTGAAAAAAGCGCGAAACCTGTGGCCGGAATTTCTCCAACAGGCGCCGATGAACCCCGAGCATAAAGTGATGCTGGTAGATCACTGGCGGCGACTGGAGAGAGACTTTCGAATCGTCTAAACGGATGGGTCTTCAACAAAGCCCGCCAAAATACGGCGGGCTTTGTTGTCAGGCATTAAGACTTCTTTTGCTCGGCGATAAAGCGGTCCATTTGCACTTCCAACATTTCCATCGGCAGCGCCCCATTCGCCAACACCGCATCGTGGAATTCCCGCAATTCAAACTTATCCCCAAGCGCCTTCTCAGCCCTCTCCCGCAACTCCCGAATCTTGATCTCCCCCATCTTGTAAGAAAGCGCTTGGCCCGGCCAGGAAATATAGCGGTCTACCTCGGCGCGCACGTTGGCGTCTGAGAGGGAGGTGTTGTCGGAGAGGAAGTCCAGGGCCTGCTGGCGGGTCCAGCCCTGGGAGTGGATGCCGGTGTCGAGTACCAGGCGGGCGGCGCGCCACATTTCGTAGCTGAGGCGGCCGAAGTGTTCGTAGGGGGTGGTGTAGATATCGTCCATCTCCTTGCCGAGGCGCTCCGAATAGAGGCCCCAGCCCTCGCCGAAGGCGCTGAGGTAGAGGTTGCGGCGGAAGTCGGGGACGTTTTCCAGCTCCAGGCTCAGGGCGCCCTGCAGGTGGTGGCCGGGCACGGACTCGTGCAGGGTCAGGGCCGGCAGTTCGTACAGCGGGCGCTGGTCCAGCGCGTGGGTGTTGACCCAGTAGGCGCCGCCGCGGGTGCCGCCGATGGCGGCCGGGTTGTAGGAGGCGGTGGTGTAGTTGGGGGCGATTTCGTCCGGCACCGGCACCACACCGTAGGGCAGGCGCGGCAGCCTGCCGAAGAATTCCGGCAGCTGGTAGTCGATCTTCTTGGCGATGTAGGACGCTTCCTTGAGCAGGTCCTTCGGCGTCTTGGCGTAGAACTGGGGATCGGTGCGCAGGAATTCGGTGAATTCCTCGAAGCTGCCCTTGAAGCCGCTGTCCTTAATCAGCTGGTCCATTTCCGCGCGGATGCGCTTCACTTCACTGAGGCCGATCCGGTGGATTTCCGCCGGGTCCATGTCCAGGGTGACGTAGGTGTTGATCGCGTGGCGGTAGTAGTCCTTGCCGCCGGGCAGGTCTTGCGCGGCGAGGGAGTCGGTGGCGGCCTGTAGGTAGTCGCCCTCGAGGAAGTCGGCGACGCGGGCGAAGGCGGGTATGGCGGCTTGCTTGATCGCCTGCTGGCCCTGGGCGCGCAGGCGCTGCTGCTCTTTGGCCGGTATGGTCGCGGGCATATTCTCGAAGGGCTCGTAGAGCTTGCTCTTGGTCGGGTCTGCCTTGACCTGCGCGCGCACGGTCGGCGCCACGCCCTCGACGACGATCTTCGGCAGCACGAAGCCGTCCTCGATGCCCTGGCGCATATTGGCGATGTTCTCGTCGAAGTAGCGGCCGAAATCCTGGATGCGCGCGATGTAGTCCTCGTAGTCTTTCACCTTCGTCATGGCCAGGCCGTCGTTGGCCTCCAGGGCGGCGGTCCAGAAGCTGTAGAAGGTGTTGAACGGAATGCGGTCGATAAAGAGTTGGTTGCCCTCGGTGGAATTGCGCAGCACCCAGGTGAGCAGCTCGTGGTTGACGCGGTCGGACTCGCTCAGCTGGCTCGCGTCAATCTGCTTGAGGCGCGCGAGGAACTGCTGCTCGGCTTTCAGGCGCCGGGCGCGGTCTTGCGGGGCGACGCCGGGCAGGCGGTCGTTGTAGTCGGGCACGCCCATGCGGCCGGCGGTGATGGGGTCTTCTTTGAGGCTGTACTGCCAGTGGTCGTCGATGATGCGCTGCAGCTGTTCGGTGGCGGTGGCGGCCCAGGTGGCGGGGGCCAGCAGGCAGGCGAATAGAAAGAGGATGGACAGGTAGTTGAGTGGCCGCGATGCCATCGTTTTGTACTCCATTTTATTGTTCGGGCATTTCTGTTGTTTGTTTCCGGGGTTGCGCCTGTACGACGAGATATCCGCTGGTCAACCCGGTCCCCTGGGTGGTGCGCGCGGCGCACCCTACGGTTATCGAACGCGGATCTTGGATGGCTTGATCAGGGACTCCGTCGGATCGGCAACTCCAAGGGGTAGTGTTTGGCTTCGAAGGCTTCCACTAGGGTCACCAGCATATCCAGCTTTTCGCCCTCGGAGGTGCCGGGCTGCGCCTTCATCAGGCCCTCGATCTCTTTCAATGCCGCGCGGTAGTCGGCATCGGTTCTGATCGGTTTGATGTCCATAGCTTTTACTCCGGCACCAAATGGCTTCTACACCGAACTGTGAATCACTGATCACGGCCCGGCAATTTTGCTGCGCGTTTAGCGAGCTTTTTCTCTTCGGACTTCACTCGGCGCTCCAGCTTTTTCAAGTCTTCTTCCGGCGGCAATCCTTCGGGCCTGATTCCACGGCTTTTCAGGGGACCATTTTCGTGACGCCACGAAAATGATCGGAAACTCGGTAACCTGTTGATTCACAAGAAGAAATTGCCCGATCTATCGCGGTCACGAAGTTCTCCCAGCGGCTGTAGCCCAGCGGGGCCTGCAGGTCACGGGCAAACCAGAATTCGATATCGCTGTCGGGAACTGACTGGATCAGGCGATCGAGTTCCCTCTGCAGCGCGGAAAGGGATGCGTCCATTTATTGATCTCCAATTGATTGGCTGGCCTTTCCTCCAGGTCTGGTGGCTTGCGGAAGAATGACCAGTTTTCGGCCCTTGGATCAGCCAGCTAGATTACCAAACTGGGGGCTCAACTGCAGAAAAGTGTGGAATTGGTGCGGTAGGATCGATTTAGAAACGCTTTCCGGGCCTGGATCATCGTCTGCCGGAATACCCATCTCCCGATCCAGCTTCCCAGCCCATAAAAAACGCGGGCCTGGGCCCGCGTTTTGGTTCGACGATTGAGCGGCGCTCAAGCTGGATCAGGCACTCGCCGTCACCTTCTGGTCGCGCAGCTCGCGCCGCAGGATCTTGCCGACGGTGGACTTCGGCAGTTCGCTGTGCACGATCACATGCCTGGGCACCTTGTAGGCGGTGAGTTCCTGGCGGCAGAAGTCGATGATCTCCTGGGTGGAAACCTCTTCGGACAGCACCACGTGGGCGCAGACGGCCTCGCCGGTCTTGTCGTCCGGGGCGCCGACCACGGCGGCCTCGACGATCTGCGGGTGGCGGCTCAGCACGTCCTCGACCTCGTTGGGATAGACGTTGAAGCCGGACACGATGATCATGTCCTTCAGGCGGTCGACGATCTTGATATTGCCGTTGGCCTGCACCAGGCCCATGTCGCCGGTGCGGAAGAAGCCGTTCTGCATCACCTTGGCGGTCTCCTCGGGGCGCTGCCAGTAGCCCTGCATCACCTGCGGGCCGCTGATGACCAGCTCGCCCACCTCACCCACCGGCATTCTATTGCCAGCCTCGTCCCAGGCTTCCACTTTGGTTTCGATCAGCGGCGCGCCGACGGTGCCGAGCTCCTCTGCGCCGAAGTTGTTCAGCGTGGCCACCGGTGAGGTCTCGCTCAAACCCCAGCCCTCGGTCACCGGGCAGCCGGTGGTTTCCTGCCACAGTTTTGCCGCGGCGCTGGTCAGGGCGGCGCCGCCGGAGAAGGTGACCTTCAGGCTGGAGAAGTCCAGCTGCTGGAACTGCGGGTGGCGGCAGAGACCGACGAACAGGGTGTTGATGCCGGCGAGGCCGGTGAACCTGAACGGCTGTATAGCTTTGACGAAGCCGTCCAGGTCGCGCGGGTTGGGGATCAGGATGTTCATCGACCCCATGCTGAACAGCGCCAGCATGTTCACGGTAAAGGCGTAGATGTGATACAGCGGCAGCGGGCAGACGAAGATCTCCTCGCCCTCTGTGCAGCGCTGGCCGATGCGGTGGTCCATCTGCGCGGCATTGGCGAGGATGTTGGCGTGGGTCAGGGCTGCGCCCTTGGCGACACCGGTGGTGCCGCCGGTGTACTGCAGCACGGCGATATCTTCGCGTGCGGCTTTCACCGGTTGCAGGTCCGGCAGGCGGGTGCCTTTTTCAATCGCACCGACAAAGTCATGGTAACCGTGCTTCGTTTCCGCCGGCGGCTTGATCAGGTCGGCAGGGCCGGTGACCAGGATGTGTTCCAGTTCGGTGTCAGCTTTGATGGATTCCAGCCGCTCCAGTGCATCGGAAAAAATCACCAGCGCCTTGACGCCCGCATCGGTGAACTGGTGCTTCATTTCCCGCGGCGTGTACAGCGGGTTGGTGTTGACGACGATCAGCCCGGCGCGCAGCGCGGCGTAGGCGGCGATCGGGTACTGGATCAGGTTCGGCAGCTGGATCGCGATGCGGTCGCCCTGCTGCAGGCCGCACTCGTGCTGCAGCCACTTGGCCAGGTTGCGGGATTTCTCCTCGAGTTCGGCGAAGGTCAGCGTCTGGCCCAGGCAGTGGTAGGCCGGCTGGTCGGCAAACCTGCTGCAGTGGAATTCGATAAACTCCGCGGCGTTGCGGAACTGTGGATTCAGTGTTTGTGCGCTCATTATTATTCTCTTACCTCGCTCATCAATCGTTAGGGGCACCGGGGGTGCCGGAATTCGGTGGCGCCGACTGGGGCCGGTAGATTTTCAGTGCTGACAAATCCCTGCGGACGCCGGTCACTGGTGGGTTCCCGCCCCGCGCGCATGGCCGCGAAGGGCGGGACTGCTCTGCGGGCAGCGGTTATTGTGCCTCCAGGCCCGTCGCCCAGAATGTCAAAATTTTTACTTTTGCACAGCGCCTGGATCGCTGGGTAGGGTGCGCCGTGCGCACCGACCGGCTCCGATGCGGATGCCGGTGGTATCGGTGCGCACGGCGCACCCTACAGGAGCCCAGATGTAAAACCCGCTTACGGCGTGACGACGTTGAACCAGAAGGGGAACTCCTCCAGCATCGTCATCAGCTGCACGAAGGTCTGCTGATTGCCATCCATTTTCAGTGCACCGGACTTCACCAGTTCCGGGAACGGCTTCTGCCGGGTGAACAGCAGGTCCAGGTCACTGCGGTTGATAGTGACGGTCACATCCGCATCTTTGCTCTGCACGCCGGCGATGTTGTTCAGGTGCGAGTTTTCCAGCTCCAGCAGAAAGGATTCACTGCGGTCCGGCAGCACGAAGTTGATGGCAAATGCCTTGCCTTCGGCCTTTTTCGCATCCAGCTTCACACCGAGGAAATCGAACAGCAGCTCGGTGCTCATCGCGCGGACCATATCCGGGCCGGCCTTGGTGGCCCGCGCATTCGTAGGCACGCCGTTGCGCAGCTCGTAGGCCGCAACCAGGTAGACGTTGCGCCAGCCGCTGTTCTCCGCCTGGTAGCCCATCTGCTCGAAAATATCCGCCTGCAGGTTGCGCGCTGGCTGGTTGTTCGGCTCGGCAAACACCAGGTTGTTGAGCACTTCCGCGGCCCAGCGGTAATCGCCCTTGTCGTAGGCCTTGCGCGCCAGGTTCATCACCGCCTCGGCGCCGCCCATCGCCTCGACATAGCGCGGTGCGGAATCCGCCGGGCTCAGCGGGTTCAGGTTGGCCGGGTTCATGTCGAAGTAGCCGAGGTACTTGTTGATGATGCCGCGCGCGTTGTGCTTGTAGGAGCCGTGATAGCCGCGGTTGTACCACTCGTGCGCGAGGCTGTCCGGCACGGTGATCTGGTCCTGAATCTCGTTGATGGTCACACCCTTGTTGGCCAGGTTCAGGGTCTGGTCGTGCAGGTAGCCGTACAGGTCGCGCTGTTTTTTCAGCACTTCGGTCAGGTATCCATTACCCCAACGCGGCCAGCTGTGGGAGGCGAACATCACTTCGGCCTGCTTGCCATAGCCGTGCACCAGCTGGTTGATGTATTTGCTCCAGCCCTGGGCATCGCGTATCTGCGCACCGCGCAGCGTGTAAACGTTGTGCAGGGTGCCGGTCACGTTTTCCGCGGTCCACAGCGCCTTGAACTGAGGGAAGTAGGTGTTCATTTCCGCCGGGGATTCGGTATCCGGCGTGTTCTGCATGCGCATCTCGATACCGTCGATGACCAGGGTTTCCTCGTCCTGCTCGATGGTGCGCGTGGGTGCGATCAGGCCCATCACACCGGTAGATATACCCTTGCCGATCGCCGAATCCACCTGCCCTTTTGGCCCCTTCGGCAGGATGTTGGCGTACTGGTAGGTGGCGCGGCGGGTCATCGCATTGCCGGCCAGTACGTTTTCCTTCACCGCATGCTCCATAAAGCCGCGCGGCGCGATCACCTGCACCTTGCCGGAGTCGACATCGGCCTGGCTGACGATACCCTTAACCCCACCGAAGTGGTCGACGTGGGCGTGGCTGTAGATCACTGCGTGCACCGGCCGCTCGCCGAGCACCTCGGTGACCAGTTTGAACGCGGCTTTGGCCGTGGCCGGGGTCAGCAGCGGGTCGATCACGATCCAGCCGGTATCGCCGGCGATGAAGGTGATGTTGGCGAGATCGTAACCACGCACCTGGTAGATACGGTCAGTGACCTTGAACAGGCCGTACGCCATATTGAGCTTGGCCTGGCGCTCGAGGCTGGGGTTTATCGTTTCGTGTGACTGGTCACCGGCAAGGTAGTCATAGCTGCCCAGGTTCCAGACCACGTTGCCCTGTTCGTCCTTGATCTCTACCGCCGCGGGGCGCTTGAGCAGGCCTTTTTCGACCAACTCGAAATCTTTGGTATCGGAAAACGGCAGGCTTTGACGGACAGACTGTTGGTAGGCCTTGGTAGCCGCAGTGGCCTGTTTCGGTTCAGGCCCGGTCGCAGCACCGAGCGCCGCCGTGGCGCCGGTGACCATCAATGCGCCGAGGCCGACGGATGCAATCGTATTTTTAAGCATTTTGTTCTCTCTTTACCGCATTGTTGAGCCAAAAACACCCAATAAATCCCGACTGCGCGGGTGGCGTCATCACTGACGAATATGTGCTCAACCTTGTTGGCGACAACATGACGCAGCCGTGAACAAATGGAAATTGCAGTGCGCGCCAATCTATTGTGCTGACGTGCACATCGGTTAAAATGCGGGTCTGATCATTTTTTGTA
Organism: Microbulbifer magnicolonia; assembly: GCF_035117725.1. Classification (NCBI taxonomy): domain Bacteria; kingdom Pseudomonadati; phylum Pseudomonadota; class Gammaproteobacteria; order Cellvibrionales; family Microbulbiferaceae; genus Microbulbifer; species Microbulbifer magnicolonia. The sequence continues at coordinate 467,383 of NZ_JAYEFD010000002.1, forward strand.
CTCCCCTGGTCTTTCCAGGGCTTAGTCTTTCCAGGGCTTAGTCTTTCCAGGGCTTAGTCTTTCCGGGGCTTAGCCTTCCCGGGGCTAACGAGACAACCATAGGAAGATCATGTTGGAACACGAAAACGTTGCAGCGCTGAGCGGCTGGGTGATCCCCATGTCCAAAGCCATGCAGGCCAACAATATTGACGCGGAGCAGGCGCTCAACGAGTGCGGCGTTACCGCCGACGATCTCGAAAACCAGGAATCCAGGATCGCCGTGACCAAGCTGGCCAGGGTGATCGACTATTGCAACGCGCGCATGCCGAGAAAGGATTTCACTATTCAGGTTGCCGAGCACTTCCATCCCGGGATGTTCCACGCACTCGGCTACGCAATGATGTCATCAGCTTCGCTGAAGGATGGCCTGGAGCGCATCGCGCGCTACAAGCGCATCGTTTCCGATGCCTGCCGGCTGGAAATTTCTGAAGATGCCAGCGGACTGACGCTGCGCGTAGTGACCTGGTATTGCGAAGGCACGGGCAAACCGACGCTCGGCCAGCGGGAAATCGAAGTTTTCCTGGCCACGCTGGTGAAGTTTGGTCGCGAGGCGGTCGAGACCGGCCTGCGGCCGCTGGCGGTTTATTTCCGGGCGCCCGAACCCGAGCAGGGTGACGAATACCTGAAGAAATTTTTCGGTTGCGAGCTGCATTTCAACTCGCAACACGACGCCATCGTATTCGACCGGGAGCAGGCCTCGAAGAAATTGCTCGCGCACAACCTGATGCTGACCCAGAGTCACGAGAAGATGCTCGACGAATATCTGTCGCGCATCGACAGGAGCGACCTGGCCAACCTGGTCCGGTGCAAGATCTACGAGCGCCTGTCCCTCGGCGCACCGACCCAGCAGGAAGTCGCCGAGGAACTCGGCATGAGCCTGCGCAACCTGCAGCGCAAGCTCAACGAGCGGGGCACCAGCTACAAGGAAATCCTCGAGCACACGCGCAAGAAGCTGGCGCTGGAGTATATCGACCAGCCACACCTGTCACTGGGAGAAATCGGTTACCTGGTGGGTTTCGCCTCGGTGGCCAATTTCAACCGCGCGTTCAAGCGCTGGACCGGCTGTACGCCGGGAGAGTTTCGGGTTACGCACGCGGCCAGTGCCTGAGCATTCCTGATGGGCACGTCGCTGCGCGCCTTTGCCCATCCTGCGAACTAAAAACTCTCGTCATTCGGAATCCAGCGCGTAGGGTGCGCCGTGCGCACCGCAGGATAACGGTGCGCACGGCGCACCCTACCGAAGCTAGCCCCCTTTCCCCAGAATCATATCCGCCGCCTTCTCCGCGATGGCGATGGTCGGTGCATTGGTATTGCCGCTGATCAGCGTCGGCATGATCGAGGCATCCACGACGCGCAGGCCCTGCACGCCGCGCACACGCAATTGCGGATCGACTACGGCTTCGTCGTCGGTGCCCATCTTGCAGGTGCCCACCGGGTGATAAACGATCCCTACCCGCTCCTGCACCTTGCGGAAAATGGCTTCATCGGTTTCGCAGTCGGGTCCCGGGTGCATTTCCTCGACGCGGTATTTTTCGAATGCCGGGGCGGCCAGTATTTTGCGTGCCTGGCGGATGCCGTCGACCATGACCTGGATATCCTCCGGGTACGCAAAAAAGTTGTAGTCGATCTCCGGCGCGGCGAACGGGTCTTTTGAGCGGATCATCACGGTGCCGCAACTCTTCGGGCGCAGCACGCACACGTGAATGGAGAAGCCCGGCTTTGACATCAGCTTCAGGTCACGGCCGCTGTCGTCATACAGCAGCGGCAGCAAGTGCAGTTGCACGTCGGGGCGCTCCTCGTCATCCCGCGACTTGATAAAACCGCCGGCCTCGGTGATCGATTTGGCCAGCTTTCCTTTCCGGGTGAACAGGTATTTGATGGTGTCCGGCGCCATTTTCAGCAGCCCCGTAACCGACATGGTAACGCCGTTGTTGAGGTGGCTCTTCACCAGCACACAGGCATCCACGTGTTCCTGCAGGTTCCTGCCCACCCCGGGCAGCGGGTGCAGGCAATCGATGCCTAGCGATTTCAGGTGCTCCGGATCGCCGATGCCAGACAACTGCAATAGTTGCGGCGAATTGAGGGCGCCGGCACTCAGGATAATTTCACGCGCTGCCTCAAGCCTCAGGTCCGCGTTGTGGTGGCGCAGCTCCACGGCAGTGGCGCGGCCGTCTTCCAGCAACACCTGCTTGACGTGGGCGTTCGTGAGTACGGTCAGGTTTTTCCTGTGCAGTGCCGGCTTCAGGAAAGAGGATCTGGCACTGAAGCGGCGGCCGTGTTTGATATTGAGGTGGTAGTAACCAACACCCTCCTGATCCGCGCCGTTGAAGTCTTCCGAATACTTGAAGCCCGCCTGCTGCGCGGCGATCACAAAAGCCTCTGACATCGGATATTCCGGCAGCGCGGTACTGACATTCAGTGGGCCGCCGGTGCCGTGATACTCGGTGCCACCCATGGTTTCGTGGTGCTCGGATTTCTTGAAGTAATGCAGCATATCGCTGAAGGACCAGCCCTCATTACCGAGCGCTGCCCAGTGATCGTAGTCCTCCTTCTGGCCGCGCACATAGAGCATACCGTTGATGGCAGAGCTGCCACCGAGGGTCTTGCCGCGCGGTGTGAAAATCGGCTGGCCGTGGCGCAGCTTGGGGTCAGGCTTGGCGTCGTAGGCCCAGTTGTACTTCTTGGAAAACATGAAATAGGCGAAGAAGCCGGGGATGGAGACCATGGGCACGCGGCCGGGCGGGCCCGCTTCCAGCACGCACACCGAATATTTGCCGCTGGCGCTCAGGCGGTCGGCCAGCACGCAGCCAGCAGAGCCGGCGCCGACGACGATATAGTCGAATTTGGTTTTCACGTGTTTGTCCCGGTCGGCACAGATATAGATAACCTAGTTCATGCCGAAACGATGTGGGGTGCGGCGGTGCCGGTTCGAGGTAAACCTAAAAAAAAGGCGCCTCCACCAGAGACGGAGAGGCGCCAGAAGCGACGGCCAACAAGGCCGGAGAGAAAATGGTTTGGCGCGGGATCAGTCTGCCAGCGCTGTTTCCGCCGCCAGGGTGGCGGCGGTATTGGGTTCCTGGAGAATCATGTCGGCGGCCTTTTCGGCGATGGCGATGGTGGGCGCGTTGGTGTTGCCGCTGATCAACCTGGGCATGATGGAGGCGTCCACCACGCGCAGGCACTTGAGGCCGTGCACGCGCAGCTGTGGATCCACCACCGCCTGCTCGTCAGTGCCCATCTTGCAGGTGCCCACCGGGTGGAACACCAGGCCGACCTTCTCCTGCACCCTGGCGAAGATCTCCTCGTCGGACTGGCAGCCGGCGCCCGGGTGGAGTTCCTCGCCGCGGTATTCGTCGAAGGCCGCGGCGGCGAGAATTTCGCGCACGCGGCGGATGCCGTTCACCATCACTTTGCGGTCTTGCTCGTGGGCGAAGAAGTTGTAATCGATTTCCGGCGCGGCGAAGGGATCGGCGGAGTTGATCATCACGCTGCCGGAACTCTTGGGGCGCAGCACGCACACATGCACGGAATAGCCGGGCCTGGCCATCAGTTTCAGGTCGCGGCCGCAGTCGTCGAATAGCAGCGGCAGCATATGCAGCTGCACGTCCGGGCGCTCGACGTCATCGGAGGACTTGATAAAGCCGCCGGCCTCGGTGATCGACTTGGCCAGCTTGCCCTTTTTGCTGACGGCATATTTCAGCGTGTCCGGCAGCATCTTCAGCAGGCCGCTCAGGGATGCGGTGAAGCCGTTGTTGATCTTGCTGCTGACCAGCACGCAGGCGTCCACATGCTCCTGCAGGTTCTTGCCCACGCCTGGCAGCTGGTGCAGGCACTCGATACCCAGGGATTGCAGGTGCGCGCTGTCGCCGATACCGGACAGCTGCAGCAGCTGCGGCGAATTGATCGCGCCGCCGCTGAGGATGATCTCGCGCTCCGCTTCCAGTTTCAGATCGCTGCCTTTGTGGCACAGTTCCACCGCCACCGCGCGGTCGCCGTCCAGCACGATTTTTTTCACCTGGGCTTCGGTCAGCACCGTCAGGTTGCCGCGGCCCATTGCCGGCTTCAGGTAGGCGGCGGCGGCGCCGAAGCGGCGGCCGTCCTTGATGTTCAGGTGGAAGTAGCCCACGCCCTCCTGCTCGGCACCGTTGAAGTCGTCGCTGTATTTGCAGCCGGCCTGCTGCGCCGCCTCGACAAAGGCGCGGGACATCGGGTACGCCGCCGTGTCCGGGGCGCTGATATGCAGGTTGCCGTTGTTGCCGTGATAGTCGTTGCCGGCGAACTTTTCGTGGTGCTCGGATTTCTTGAAATAGGGCAGCAGGTCGCGATAGGACCAGCCCTCGTTGCCGAGCGCGGCCCACTCGTCGTAGTCCTCTTGCTGGCCGCGCACGTAGAGCATGGCGTTGACCGCCGAACTGCCGCCGAGGGCCTTGCCGCGCGGCGAGAAAATCGGCTGGCCGCGGCGCAGTTTCGGGTCCGGCTTGCCGTTGTAGGCCCAGTTGTACTTCTTGATAAACATGTGCGCGGCGAAGGCGCCGGGGATGTTGACCATCGGCGACGCGCTGCCGTCCCGTCCGGCCTCCAGCACGCACACCGAGTATTTGCCGTTCTCGGACAGGCGATTGGCCAGCACACAGCCGGCGGAGCCGGCGCCGATGATGATGTAGTCGTATTTTATTTTCATTGTTTTCTCCTGCGGCGAGGTTTCGACCATAGTCGGCAAAAAGTTAACGAGGATTCCGCTGTGGGAGCCAGCCCTGCAGGGCAGGCTCCCACACTCTGTTATGCAGTTTCTTCCACTACAGTGCGCTCGGCGGGTTTGCGCTCTACGCGGCCTGTCTGTTGTGAATTCCGCGGCTCCACTTGGGCAGTGTTGTCGGCGCCGATGCGCAACAGCCAGGCGATGGCCGGTACCAGCACCAGGGCGCCGAGCATGTTCCACACGAACATAAAGGTCAGCAGCAGGCCCATATCCGCCTGGAACTTGATCGGCGAGAAGACCCAGGTGGCCACGCCAATGGCCAGGGTGATGCCGGTAAAGGCCACGGCCTTACCGGTCTGGTGCAGCGTGTAGGCGTAGGATTCCAACAGGGATTTGCCCTGTGCCAGCGCCTCGCGCACCTTGCTGAAAATGTAGATGCCGTAGTCCACGCCGATACCCACACCCAGCGCGATCACCGGCAGGGTCGCCACCTTGACGCCGATGCCCATCAGCGCCATCAGCGCCTGGCCGAGGATCGAGGTCAGCATCAGCGGCAGCACCACCGCCAGCACGATGCGCGGGGAGCGGAAGGTCAGCAGGCAGAGCGCGATCACCACGCCGTAGACCCAGATCAGCATTTCCACCTGCGCTTTTTCGATCACGCTGTTGGTGGCCGACTCGATACCGGCGTTGCCGGCGGCCATCAGGAATTCCACCGAGTCCGGCGCGAATTCTTCATTGAAGTGGCGCACGGCGGCCACGACCTGGTCGAGGGTCTCGGCCTTGTGGTCGTTCAGGAATACCAGCACCGGCGCCATGCTGCAGTCGGCGTTGATCAGCCCGGGCGGCGCCTTGGCCACGGAAGCGTTGGTGACGAACTGGTTGCGGTTCAGGCCGTACCATTTCAGCGAGCCCTCGTTCATGCCGAAGTTGCCGAACTTGGACACGTCGGCAACGGAAGCCACCTTCTGCACGCCGGGCACATTGCCGAGGTGCGCGGCCAGCTGGTCCATCCACACCAGGTTGCCGTAGGCGATGCACTGCTCGGCCTCGGTCTTGGCCATCACCACGAACACGTCGGTGCTGGTGCTGTAGTTGTCCACCAGGTAGGCGTTGTCGCGGTTGTAGCGGGAGTCCGGGCGCAGTTCCGGCGCGCCGGCATCCAGGTCGCCGATCTTCATGTACTGCGAGTACCAGGCGCCGGCGCCGACCAGGACCAGCGCGATCGCCAGTACCGCCTTGGCTTTTTGCGGGCGCGCGAAGCCGGCAAAGAGCCGCTCCACCAGGGTCGGCTGGTCGGCGCGCGCGCGCGCGTAGCGCACGCCGGCGTCGGAGACACCGATATAGCTGGCGATGATCGGCAGCGCCACCAGGTTGGTGACGATAATCACCGCCACACCGATACTGGCGGCGATCGCCAGCTCGCGGATCACACCGATATCGATCACCATCAGCGTGGTGAAGCCGATGGCGTCACTGACCAGCGCGGTAATGCCGGCCACGTACAGGGAGCGGAAGGCCAGCTTCGCCGCATCGAACTTGTCCGCGCCGCGCACGACGTTGTGGATGGTGGCGCTGATGATCTGCACCCCGTGGCTGACGCCGATGGCGAATACCAGGAAGGGCACCAGCATCGAGTAGGGGTTGATGCCGTAGCCGAGCAGGTTCAGCACACCCAGCTGGCAGAAGACCGCGAAGATGGAGCAGGCGAGCACGGCGAAGGTGCTGCGCAGGCAGCGGGAATAGCCCCACAGCAGTGCGAAGGTAATCAGCACCGCCAGACCGAAGAACATGACCACCTGCACGGCGCCGTCGATCAGATCGCCGATCACCTTGGCGAAGCCGACGATGCGGATCTGCACAGTGTCGCTGCTGTATTTATCGCGGACATTCTGTTCCAGGTAGTCGGACAGTTCGCGGTAGTTGAGCGGCTGGCCGGTTTCCGGATTCACGTCCTGCAGCGGTGCCAGGATCACGGCGGACTGGAAATTATTGCCGACCAGCACGCCCACCTGGCCGGACTTGAACACGTTTTCCTTCAGTTTCGCGACCATGGCCGCGGAACCGTCGTAGCCGTTCGGAATCACCGCGCCGCCGACAAAGCCCTCCTCGGTCACTTCCTGCCAGCGCACGTTCGGCGTCCACAGGGACTTGAGGCCGTCGCGGTTGACGCCCGGCACGTAGAAGACTTCGTCGGTCACCTGTTGCAGGACCTGCTGGAACTCGGGCGTGAAGATATCGCCGTCTTTGCTCTCGACGACGATGCGCACCACATTGCCGAGATCCGCCAGCTCCTTGCGGTAGTCCATGTAGTTGTTGATGAATTCGTGGTTGCCCGGAATCATTTTGGTGAAGCTGGCCTCCGGGCGCACCTGCAAGCCCTGCCAGGTCAGGAAGGACAGCAGCGCGACGAGGATCGCCAGCACCGCCGGGCGGTAACCGAATACCAGGCGCTCGAAGAACTGCTCGATTCGGGACGGATTGCTGGAATTATTCTGCATCGCCTGATACCTCTTTCTTATTCCACGCACGCTGGTCCCAGACAGTAATGCCGAACTGGCCCGCCAGAATCAGTTTGTCGCCGTCGGCCGCGACCGCGGACAGCGCGGCGCCGGACGGGTGCTTGCGCACTGCGAGTGCGCCGGGATCATCGATCGGGAAACTCACCACCAGGCCGCCGTGGCCCACCAGGTAGACCTCGCCGCTGTCGGTCACGGTGCCGCCGAGCAGGCTGGCGCCGGCGTCGATATGGTGATGGGTCCAAGTCTCGCCGCCATCGCGGGAGATCAGCAGATTGCCCTGCAGGCCGTAGGCCACCAGGTTTCGGGAATGCGGTTGTGCGGCGACACCGAACAGGCTGCCGCCGTAGGGCAGATCCATGCGCGCCCAGCTGTCGCCGCCGTCGCGGGAGACAAAGCCGGTGCCGCTCTCGCCAACGATATAGAGGCTGCCGTCGCCGGTTGCGGTAACGGCGTTCAGGTGGAAGCGGTCGGGGTTGTCGAGCTTGCCGCTCTGCAGCTGCCAGCTGTCACCGCCGTCAGCGCTCTTCAGGAAGCTGCCATAGGCGCCCACGGCAAACAGGTTGCTGCCGCTGCCGGCGATCGCCAGCAGCGGCTTGTTGGGGCCGCTCTGCATTTCGGCCTGGGCGTCCTCGATATTGATACCGGTCTCCTCCAGCTGGAACTCCAGCTCGCCGATATCCGCATCCGCCGGCGGATTGTCGAGCGCTTGCTGCAGCGCGTCGCGGCGGCTTTCCAGCGCGGCAATCTGCATGCGCGTCAGGTCGTAGCCGTCGAAGATCTTCTGCCAGCGGCCATCAGCAGCCCGCCGCAGTATCGCGGCGTCGTGGCCGACGGCAAATGCACGGCCGTCGGCCAGTGTCGCCAGGCCGGTCAGGGCGACGCTGACCGGGGTCTGCAGCTGCTGCCACTCGCCGGACGGCTGCCACTGCAGCAGCAGGCCGCGCTCGCCGGAGACCAGGTAGCCGCCGTTATGGGGGCTCAGGGCCATCATCAACGCGGTGTCGGCACTGGCGCTTGGCAGGGCGGGAGTGTCGAGTAGCTCGACCTTGGCGCTGGCCAGACAGGGCAGCGCGGCCAGGATTGCGGGCAGGAGAAATCGGGTAACGCTCATATCTCGCCTGTATCTCTTTTTTATTAAGTGGCGGGATTATCTGGCTGCCCGCGCGCCGGTCGATATGTCAGACGCGCCAAATCATTGTCCCTCCCCGCAGCGCAGCTGACTAAAAATCGATCAACATTCACCTGCAGCCCCAATCCCCGCGGCGCTGGCGCCCGCGCGCGAATCCGGCGCGGCAGGACAACAGGTTGGCGCACTGCGCGAATTGAACGGCGTCGATCCATTGATCTTCTCGTGTAAAGATTTTCGCCTGCATGAATGGGAGAAGAGCCAATGCACAAAAAAATAAGATTGCCCAACTATAAGAAGACCCTGCTCGCCGCACTGATCGGCGGCGTCGTCAGCCAGGCCCAGGCGGCCGAGTTTTATTTTGGCGACAGCGAAGACATAGCGCTGCGCATCACCTCGCAGCTGGACGCGGGCGCCAGCTGGCGCGTGAGTGAAGCGGATCCGCGCTTTATCGGCAGCCTCAACGGCGGCACGGGCCAGACCACCACCACCGACGACGGCAACCTGAACTTCGCCGAGGGCGAGACCTTCTCGAAGATCATCAAGGGTGTGCACGACATTGAACTGTCGAAAGACAACTTCGGCATGTTCATGCGGGTCAAGTACTGGTACGACAAGGAACTCGAGGGCGAGAACCGCCCGCACGGCAACAACGCCAACGACTATACGGCCGGCGCACCCCTGTCCGACGAGGGTTTCTCCGATTACGCCAAGTTCTCCGGTGCGGAAGTGCTGGACGCCTATACCTACTGGGATACCGAAGTGGCGGAAATGCCCATCAGCCTGCGGGTCGGCCGCCAGGTGGTGAGCTGGGGCGAGAGCACCTTTATCCAGGGCGGTGTCAACGCCATCAACCCGGTGGACGTGAGCGCCTTCCGCCGCCCCGGCGCCGAACTGAAAGAGGGCCTGCTGCCGGTGGGCATGGGCTATTTCAACGTGGGCGTGACCGAAGACCTGAGCGTCGAGGGTTTCTATCAGTACGAGTGGCAGAAGACCCAGATCGAGGGCTGCGGCACCTACTTCTCCAGCGCCGACTTCGCCGCCGACGGCTGCGAGCGGGTGACCGTTCAGGCGCCGGACGCCACCGCCGCGGCGCTGGGCCTCTATGCCGCGCGCCAGGACGACCTGGAACCGAAAGACGGCGGCCAGTACGGCCTGGCGGCGCGCTACTATGCGGCCGCGCTGAACGGCACCGAGTTCGGCGCCTACTACATGAATATCCACTCGCGCCTGCCGATGATCAGCGCGGTGCGCTCCGCCATTCCGGATGCGGTCGGCCAGGTGTTTATTCCCGAGGCCCTGGATCCCACCGGCGGCGACCTGTCCGCGCTGAACCCGGGCTATGTGATCGGCTTCCCGGAAGACCTGAAGATCTACGGCCTCAGCTTCGCCACCAACGTGGCCGGCCTGGCGCTGTCCGGTGAAATCTCCTACAAGCCGGACACCCCGGTGCAGATCAACGGCTCCGAGGTGCTGTATGGCGCGCTGACGGAGAACCCCATCTTCCCTTTCAGCAGCCGTGTGCAACAGGTGGCTGACGGCGGCGTGGTACAGGGCTACGACACCTTCGACCAGACCCAGCTGCAGGTCACCGCGATCAAGTTCTTCGAGCGGGTGCTGGGCGCCTCGCGCCTGACCCTGATCGGCGAGGCCGGCATTTCCATGCTCGACGGCGTGGAGGATTCCGACCAGCGCTACGGCCGCAACTCGGTGTTCGGCCTGGGCGATTTCACCCTCGCCAACGGCGCCAGCTGCAGCGACCTGGTGGCGGCCGGGCAGATCAACGGCGACTGCGAAAGCGACGGCTATGTCACCGACACCGCCTGGGGCTACCGCGCGCGCGCCGCACTGGAATACCCGAACGTGTTCGCCGGCGTATCCCTGAACCCGACCCTGGCCTGGTCCCACGATGTTTCCGGCTACTCCGCCGAACCGGCGCAGCAGTTCCACGAGGGCAGCAAGTCCCTGGGCCTGGCCCTGGAAGCCGTGTACCAGCAGAAGTACAGCGCGACCCTGGGTTACACCGCCTTCGACGGCGGCAGCCACAACACCCTGGAAGACAAGGACTTCGTGTCCCTGAGCTTCAAAGTCTCCTACTAAGCGAGGTAGAGAACATGAAAAAAACAATGAACAAGAACTTCGACAAAACCATGACGGCCGCCGCGATGCTGCTCCTGTCGCTGAGCGCCGGCTCCGCCTTCGCCAAGGTCTCCGAAGTGGAAGCCGCCAAGCTGGGCGACAGCCTGACTCCGCTGGGCGCGGTCAAGGCCGGCAATGCCGACGGCAGCATCCCCGCCTGGACCGGCGGCCTGATCAGCGGCGCCGAGGCGCCGAGCAAGGACAGTGGCCGCCCGGCCAACCCCTTCCCGGATGACAAGCCGCTGTTCGAGATCACCAATGAAAACCTGGCGCAGTACCGGGACAAGCTGAGCCCGGGGCAGATCGCGATGTTTGCGAAGTACCCCGGCTACCGCATGCCGGTGTACCAGACCCGCCGCACCGCCGCCTACCCGGAGGCGCTGTACGACGTGGTCAAGAAGAACGCCACCAGCACCGAGCTGGTCGCCGGCGGCAACGGTCTGACCAACTTCGATTCGGTGATTCCCTTCCCGATGCCGCAGACCGCGCTGGAAGTGGTATGGAACCACATCACCCGCTACCGCGGCGGCTCGGCCGAGCGCACCATGACCACCATCCCGGTGCAGGCGGACGGCTCCTTCGTGCCGGTGAAAATGATCGACCAGCTGGTGTGGCCGGAATTCCTCGACGGCGGCCGCGATGCCAAGAGCGATGACAACGTGCTCTTCTACTACCTGCAGCAGATCACTGCGCCGGCGCGTCTGACCGGTACCGCGCTGCTGGTACACGAGACCGTCGACCAGGTGAAAGAGGCGCGCCGCGCCTGGGTCTACAACGCCGGCCAGCGCCGCGTGCGCCGCGCGCCGAACGTCGCCTACGACGGCCCGGCCACCGGTGTGGACGGCCTGCGCACCGCCGACAACCTCGACATGTACAACGGCGCCCCGGACAAGTACGACTGGAAACTGATCGGCAAGAAGGAAATGTACATTCCGTACAACACCTACAAGTTGATGGATCCGTCTCTGAGCTACGACGAGCTGGTACAGGCCGGCCACCTGAATCCGGAGCACCTGCGCTACGAGCTGCACCGCGTCTGGGAAGTGGAAGCGACCCTGAAGGAGGGCGAGCGCCACATCTACGCCAAGCGCACCATGTACATCGACGAGGATTCCTGGAGTGCGTCCGTGATCGATCACTACGACGGCCGCGGCAAGCTGTGGAAGGTGGCCGAGGGTCACAACGTGATGTTCTACGACGTCAACACCCCGTGGATGGCCGCCGAGACCCTGCACGACCTGGATTCCGGCCGCTACCTGGTGACCGGCCTGGCGAACGAAGAGCCGCAGTTCATGGAGTGGGACAACAAGGCCAGCCGCAGCGACTTCTCCTCTGCCGCGCTGCGCCGCATCGGCCGCTAACCGCGACCGGGCATCCACACCAATCGAGTCTACCCTTGTAGCCGTTACCAGCGGCTGCAGGGGCGCACCGAAAGCGCGATCTTCCCTGTAGGCCGGCGATGCCGGCCTTTTTTATTGGGCCTTTTTCAGGAAATGGCATGAATACCGAAACACTGACCCGCGGCGACGCAGACCTGGCGATGCTGCAAGACCTGCTGAACAGGCAGCGCCAGGACTACCACAGCGATCCGGTGCCCGATTACGAGCAGCGCATCCGCGACCTGAAGACACTGGCGCGCATGATTCGCGAGCATCAGGAAGACATGGTGCAGGCGATCAGCGATGACTATGGCAACCGCTCGCGCATCGAGAGCCTGTTCTGCGAAATCTACGTGGTGCTCGACGGTATCAAGGACACCATCAAGAACCTGAAGAAGTGGATGAAACCGCAGCGCCGTCACGTTTCGCTCACCTCCTACCCCACTTCCCGCAATCGCGTGATCCCGCAGCCGCTGGGTGTGGTGGGCGTGATAGTGCCGTGGAATTTTCCGGCCAACCTGACCTTCGCACCGCTGACCAGCATCTTCGCCGCCGGCAACCGCGCCATGGTGAAGATGTCGGAAAACTCCAGCCGCCTGGCAGCGCTGCTGGCGCGCATCAGCGGCGACTATTTTCCGCCGGAAAAACTCGCCTTCGTGCCGGACACCGGTGGAGTCGGCCCGCTGTTTTCCAGCCTGAAGTTTGATCACCTGATCTTCACCGGCTCCAGCAGTACCGGCCGCGCGGTGATGCGCTCCGCGGCGGAGAACCTGACGCCGGTGACGCTGGAGCTGGGCGGCAAGTCGCCGGCCATAGTCGCGCCGGATTATCCGCTCGATACTGCGGCCGAGCGCATCCTGTTCTGGAAGCTGCTGAACGCCGGACAGATCTGCACCACCGTGGACTACCTGTTCCTGCCGGAACACAGCGTCGAGCCGTTCGTGGAAAAGGCGAAACAGCTGGTGCAGAAGCGCTACCCGGATCTGCAGAGCGAGGACTATACGTCGGTCATCGACGACCGCTCCTACCGCCGCCTGTGGGATACGCTGGACGACGCCATCGCCAAGGGCGCCACCGCCATCGACCTGTCCGGCGGCCAGGGCAGTCGTGACGACCGGCTGCGCAAGTTTCCGCCGCACCTGCTGCTGAATGTCACCGACGAGATGGAAGTCATGCAGCGGGAAATCTTCGGGCCGCTGTTGCCGGTGAAAACCTACAGCGATCGCCAGCAGGTACTGGAATACGTCAACCGCGGTCCGCGCCCGCTGTCGATCTATCCGTTCACCAACGACAAGGCGCTGACCGATTTCTATATCGAGCGCATGATTTCCGGCGGCGTGACGGTCAACAACTGCGTGCTGCACGTGGCGCAGCACGATATCCCGTTCGGCGGCGTCGGCGACAGCGGCATGGGCCACTACCACGGCTACGAGGGTTTTATCACCTTCTCCAAGCTACGGCCGGTGTTCTACCAGGGGCCGCTGGATCCGATCAAACTGCTGATGCCGCCCTACGGCAAGACGGCGAAGAAGATTCTCGATGTGATGATCCGGATGACAAAATAAAACCTGACACGACAAGTGCTCGCGCCAGAAGGCCACCCACCGGGTGGCCTTTTTTATGCGCCTGAGTCCGCGGGCCGTTCGGCAGAACATTGCAAGGAAATTCCAGAGCACAGGGATCGGACGTCAATTCCCGCCCGCGCAGAACATGGTCGCGGGCAGTTTATCTCGCCAACTAGACTTACCTTGCTCTTCGTTCGCGGAGTAAGGAGAACATGCAGCATGGAGGCGCAGCAGTGAACGCCAGAAAATCGGTTTTCGACGCGCCGGTAGCCAACGCGTCCGCTTTGCTTGTGGCGGCTTGCCTGCTGTCGGCACCGATGCCGGCCGGCGCCGCCGAGGGCGGCATGAGCTATTACGTGCCGGGCACCATGGCCACCCTGATCGACCGGGCGCCGGTGCAGGCGGGCTGGGTGATCAAGCCGCAGTACATGCATTACGACGGTGACTTCAGTGCCTCGTCCGAGACGCCGATCGCCGGCGTGGTGGCGCTGGGGCTGGATGTCGATATCGATGCCTTCGCGCCGGGTCTGATCTACACCTTTGAGCAACCGGTGCTGGGCGCCAAATACTCATTGGGCGCCTTTCCGTCCTGGGTGGACGTGGACGTCACCGGCTTGGTCGAGACCCCCTTTGGCAATCTCAGCCGGCGCGACTCGGCCTCCGGCCTTGGGGATACCACCCTGATTCCGGCGCTGCTCGGCTGGGTCGACGACTGCTGGCAGTACAATTTCCTGGTTGCGCTGCACGCGCCCACCGGTGACTACGAGACCGGGCGGCTGGCCAACGAGGGGCTCAATTACTGGGCAATCCAGACCACCGTCGGCGCCGGCTACAGCAACCAGGCTGCGGGCTTCAATTTCTCGGTCTTCGCCGGACTGCTGCTGAACGATGAAAACAGCGATACCGACTACCGCAGCGGGCGCATTGCTCATCTGGACGCGAGTGTCCAGCAGATGATCAAGGCCGGCAGCGGTTTCATTACCCTGGGTCTTAACGGTTACTGGGCGGAGCAGTTCAGCGCCGACCGCAAGCCGGGGCTGATCATTCGCGGCAACTTCGAGCTGCGCTCGGCGGGCATAGGCCCGGTCGTCGGCTACATGCTGCCGATGGGCCGGGAGAACGTGCTGCTGGAGCTCAGCTGGCTGCCCGAGATGGAAACGGAGAATACCCCCGAAGGGGATTATTACTGGCTGAAATTCGTGTACCAGTTTTGAGCCAATCCCTCGCGGCGGCGCCCCGGCGCGGTTATTTTTCCGGACACAAATATGTGTCACCAGAACGACAGGCTTTTTGTCGAATCTTTTGCGCTGTTTCGAATTCAGCGACTAATGCACTGGATTGCGGGTCGAGCCCGCAATGACGAGATTAAATTTCACGTCGTCATCCCGGCGGAAGCCGGGATCCAGCGATGACTGTCAGTGCATTCAGACCTGCTCCACCACCCGCCAGCTGCAACTGAAAATGGACTGGCCTTTTTCGCACCCATTTAAAAGACGCCGCACGTGGAGTCGTCTGCCTTACGTTAATGTCGACGCGAGGTACTAAGTCCCCGCGTTGTACTACCGTTTACTGGCGGGACCTTTCTTTGCGTCCGCGGGCAACCAATAGCAGGGACGACACCATGAGCAGCCTTCAATCGCCACGGCTCTGGATACGGATACTGTTCGCCGCCTGGATCGCGCTGGCGACCGGCTGCGGACCCAAGACGGACTCCACCGACGCGCCGGCGAAAGAGTCCGCCAGGGCGCCGGCGGAGGTGACCGAGACGGTATCGGAAACCGTCGAGGAGGAATCGACCGCCGGCATCGAAGGGTTCAACGGCAAGATAGAACTCGATATCCGCGACTCGGAACCGGACTGGACGCCCTTCACCCCCAAACGGGCGCCGAAGGATGCGCCGAATATCCTGTTTATCCTCTACGACGATACCGGCCTCGGCGCCTGGTCGCCCTACGGCGGCCGCATCAATATGCCGACCCTGGACAGCATCGCCGCAGACGGCCTGACCTATACCCAGTGGCACACCACGGCACTGTGTTCGCCGACCCGCTCGACGCTGCTCACCGGCCGCAACCACCACCTGAACGGCATGGCCGCGATCACCGAGACTGCTTCGGGCTTCCCCGGCTCCAGTGGCCGCTTTCCGCCGCAGGTGACCACCATCGCCGAAGTGCTGCGCGACAACGGCTACAGCACTTTCTGGATCGGCAAGAACCATAATGTGCCGGAGACGGATGTGGCGCCGGGTGCGAGCCGCAAACAGTGGCCGACGCAGATGGGCTTCGATCGCTTTTACGGCTTTATTGGCGGTGAGACGAATCAGTGGTACCCGGATCTAGTGGAGGACAATCGCTTTATCGAGGCCCCCTATGGGCCGGAGGAAGGCTACCATCTGTCCAAGGATCTCGCCGACCAGGCGATCCAGATGCTGCGCAACCAGAACGCCACTAACCCGTCCAAGCCCTGGTATCTGTGGTTCAACCCGGGCGCCAATCACGCGCCGCACCACGTCGCGAAGGAGTGGGCCGACAAGTACAAGGGCAAGTTCGACGACGGCTACGACGAGTACCGCAAGTGGGTTACCGAGCGCATGATCGAGAAAGGCGTACTGCCGGAGGGTACGGTCAACACCGCCCTCAACCCGATACCCGAGGAGATGGCCAACCCTGCGGATACCGTGCCCGCCTGGGACTCGCTGAGTGAGGACCAGAAGCGCCTGTTCGCGCGCATGGCGGAAGTCTACGCCGGTTTTTCCGAATACACCGACGTGCAGATCGGCCGCATCATCGATTACCTGAAAGAGACGGGCCAGTACGACAACACCATCATCATCTACGCGGCCGACAATGGCGCCTCCGGTGAGGGCTCGCCGAACGGTTCTGTCAACGAGAACAAGTTTTTCAACAATTTCCCCGACGACCTTCAGGAGAACCTGAAATACCTCGATGTCCTCGGCGGCCCGGAAACCTACAACCACTACCCGACCGGCTGGGCGGCCGCCTTCTCGGCACCCTTCAAGATGTTCAAGCGCTATTCGCAGTACGCCGGCGGCACCGCGGATCCGCTGGTGATCTCCTGGCCCAAGGGCATCAAGGCCAGGGGTGAACTGCGCCACCAGTACCACCACTCGGTGGACATAGTGCCGACGATACTGGAGATAGTCGGTGCCGAAATGCCGGAAACCAATCACGGCGTGAAGCAGTATCCGCTGTCCGGCGTCTCGATGGCCTATACGTTCGACGCCGCGCCGGACGCGCCGACAAAGAAGGAAGTCCAGTACTACGCGATGCTCGGCACCCGCGGCATCTGGAAGGACGGCTGGAAGGCGGCGGCGGTGCACGCGCCGCTGACCGGCAAGGGCAATTTCGACGAGGATGAGTGGGAGCTGTACAACCTGGAGGAAGACCGCTCCGAATCAAAAAATCTGGCCAAAGAGAACCCCGAAAAACTGAAGGAACTGCAGGACGCCTGGTTCGCCGAGGCGAAGAAGAACAACGTACTGCCGCTGGACGACCGCAGCGCCGCGGAGCTGCTGACCACCGAGCGCCCCGCCGAGGAACCGCCGCGCGATACCTACATTTACTATCCGAATACCGCCTGCGTGCCGGAGAGTGTCGCGACCAATGTGCGCGGCCGCTCCTACAAGATCCTCGGCAATGTCGAGATCAAGGAGCCAGATGCCTCTGGCGTGCTCTTCGCGCACGGCTCGCGCTTCGGCGGCCACTCGCTGTTCCTCAAGGACAGGAAGCTGTACTACGTCTACAACTTCCTCGGCATAGAGCCGGAACAGGTGTTCGAGTCCGACATCGAACTGACACCGGGCAAGTACACCCTCGGCATGGAATTCGAGAAGACCGGCCAGGGCGACAAGGGCGAGACGTTGGGTAACACAAAACTCTATATCGACGACAAGGTGGTGGCCTCCGGCGAGATGCGCACCCAGCCGGCCAAGTTCACCCTGTCCGGCGACGGCCTGTGCGTCGGCTACGACAGCGGCGACGCGGTCAGCAGCCTGTACAAGACGCCCGGCGAATTCGAGGGCGGCGAGATCCAGGCCGTCGGCGTAACGGTCAAGGGCGAGCCCTACAAAAATCTCGAAGCCGAAGCCAAGCGGATGCTGATGCAGCACTGACGGGAAAACTTCCCGACAGAAACAGAAAGGCCACCCGGGCGGGTGGCCTTTTTGTTCTTTCTCGGAAACGACAGATCAGGATGAATGGCGGGCACCGGCAGCTGGCCGAAGCTATACACACCCAGTAGGAGCGGCCCATGGCCGCGATTGCCGGGAGCGCCGAGCCCCAGCTCGGCATGTCGCGGCCATGGGCCGCTCCTACAAAGGGGACAGTGGCATTAAGGTACCGCAGGGCGCACTCTGCGTCAGGCCTGCTCCACGACCTGCTCGATACGCCCGAAAATGGACTGGCCATTGCCGTTCTGGATCGTCTCGATCATGCGGATCTCGGCGATGCAGCTGTAACCGACACCGCCCTCGGCGACCGGCTTGCCCGGGCCGCAAGGGTAAAATTCCTACTTACCTGCTTCTGTCCTATCCGTAGTTTGTTTTTGTACGAAGCCGACGCGGTAGCCGAAGGGGCGGCCTATTTTGTTGAGGGTTTCCAGGGTCGGGTTGCCGGCGTCGCGCTCGATTTCGGCTAGGATCCTCGGCGAGATGCCAACGATCTTCTGCGCGTACTCTTTCTGGTTCATGCCAGTGATCTTGCGCATCTGGCGCACGGCCTGGCCGAGGGTCAGTTCTCCCTTTTCGATGCCCTGTTTCAGCAGCTGCCGCTGTTCCCTGATCTGTTCCGGGGTCAGCTTCATTTCCGTTCCCTCAGGCTTAGCAGTTGACTGGCGTGGGCGGTTATCGCCGGCTGCTGCTGTTCGATGATGTCGTCGTCCACGCCGGCCTCGCAGGCGATTTCCGGCAGCTGTTGCAGCTTTTTGCCGAACTGGCGCAGCCTGGTGGCGCCGTCGGCCAGGTGGTTGCGGTAGCGCTCCAGAATCACGCCCCAGTCCGGCGTGCCGGCCGTTTCCGCGTCGCCATGCCAGCGGCATACGCGAGCTATGCCTTCGGGGTCGAGGTACATGGGGGCGAAGTCGAACAGCGGCGTCAGGGTGACATCGCCATTTTCAAACCGGTACACGGCGGTGTTGCGCGCGTGGTTGTCCTTGTTGCCGAGGACCACATTCAATATATCCCGCTGGATATATTCGAGCAGATCGGCTTCCGGGTTGGACGAATACTGGAGGAGCGCCCGGCACAATAGATCGTGGGAAAGTGGCTTGCCGTATTCGGCCACGCCGGCGAGGGAGCAGAGGCTCTCCATGCCGATCCGCTCCACCGGTTTTCCGGCCCGCACACGGCGGTCGAAACGGGGAATAAACAGGGCATCGTTTTCCCACGCCAGCTCGGCAAACACCTTCAGGCCCATTGCCTTGGCCAACCGCATATAGGCCGCCTCATTGCGGAGGATTTTCCGATCCGCCGCGGCGCTCCCGCGCGGGCGCTTCAGGATCCAGAAGGCCGCGACCTTTTCATCCGGCAGGACGCCCTCGGCGTGCCAGCGTCCCTGTGTGTCCTGCGCCAGCAGCAGCTTCGGCGCCATGCCCTGCACATCCGAGGCGCCGGAGGCGTAGATACCGTGCTGAAAAGCGTACTCGACAAAGTGTTGCTGCCTGGCAGCCACCTCCTCCCGCGCAAAACCCGGGTGTTCCGCCATGGGCAGCAACTCACCGGTAGCCGTCGGTACCAGTGTGGATAAGTCCTTGGCGGCTACCGCTTCGGCGATACGCAGGTTGCCCGGGGGGAAGGCTGTCCCGCGCAGCAACAGAGGCCAATCGGCGGAGGGGGCGTCTGTCAGTTCCAGCAGGTCTAGCCACTGTTGACGCCCGAAGCCACTGGGCAGCAGGTCGAGTACAAATGCCGGCCAGTGGGGCTCGTCGTGTAGCGTGAAATCCACCGGATAGCGGCAGCTGAGTCCCGCCGGGGCGGTGGTATCGGGCCCGGCCAGGTCCGCCGCGTAATCGAGTTCGTATTCAAATTGGCTGGGGCCGCGGTGCCCCAGGCGGATATCTTGTGGGCGTAGCACGGCGGCCAGCCGCCAGCGGTTGCCGCGAAAGATCTCGATGGTTGCCTGCTGTGGAAGCATATCCGCCTCAATAGATCACCATAGTGATCCAAAATGACATCATCACATATCAACAAACCACTATAGTGATCTATTGCTGGGCGGTCGTCAAAACTTGGGTCACTTTAGTGAACTGCGGGATAGGCGTGGCGTGCGCAGCTGACTGTGCCTGCCGGACCATTTTCGTGGCGCTACGGAAATGGTCAGAAGGGGGTGTGGGATGGCCGGGAAGGTGGATGCGCTGCGCGCATCCACCTTCCCGGCTCAATCGCCTGCAGGGCAGGCTCCCACAGGGCGCTCTTACGCCTGTTGGATCGTCTGCTCGATGCGCCCGAAAATGGACTGGCCTTTTTCGTCCAGCATCTCGATCGCGATCTGGTCGCCGAACTGCATGAAAGCGGTGCTCGGTTTGCCGTTCTGGATCGTCTCGATCATGCGGATCTCGGCGATACAGCTGTAGCCGACGCCGCCTTCCGCCACCGGCTTACCCGGGCCGCCGTCGAGTTTGTTGGACACGGTACCGGAACCGATGATGGTGCCGGCGCCGAGCGGGCGGGTCTTGGCCGCGTGGGCGATCAGCTGGCCGAAGTGGAAGGTCATGTCCACGCCGGCATTGGGCTCGCCGAACTTGTCGCCGTTGAGGAACGACTGCAGCGGCAGGTGCAGCTTGCCCGCCTTCCAGTTGTCACCCAGCTGCGCCGGCGTGACGCACACGGGAGAAAACGCGCTGGACGGCTTGGACTGGTAGAAGCCGAAGCCCTTGGCCAGTTCATTCGGAATCAGGCCGCGCAGGGAGACGTCGTTCACCAGCATCACCAGTTTGATGTGGGCGAGCGCTTCCTCCGGGGTCACCCCCATTGGCACGTCGTCGGTGATCACGGCGATCTCGGCCTCGAAGTCGATACCGAAGCCCTCGCTCTGTGGCATCTTCACCGGCTCGCGCGGGGCCAGGAAGGTGTCGGAACCGCCCTGGTACATCAGCGGGTCGGTCCAGAAGCTCTCCGGCATTTCCGCACCGCGCGCCTTGCGCACCAGCTCGACGTGATTGACGTAGGCACTGCCGTCGGCCCAGTGGTAGGCGCGCGGCAGCGGCGAGTGGCAGTTGGCCTGGTCGAAGGCCTCGCCCTGGATCTCGCCGCGCTGCAGTTTCGCGTGCAGCGCTTCCAGGTCGGCGGAGGCGGCGGCCCAGTTGTCCAGCGCGCTCTGCAATGTCGGGGCGATTTCCGCGGCGGAAACCATGCGGGTCAGGTCATCGCTGACCACTACCAATTGGCCGTCGCGGCCGGATTTGAGACTGGCTAACTTCACTGTGCCTCCACTTTGGTATTGGGTTCGAACTCCGCGTCGCCGTGCATCCAGGCGGCGTGTCTCGGTGCCTGCTTGGTGCGGGACCACTCCTCGAGCATGTCTTCGGCCACGCGCTTCAGCTCGGTGTGCATGCCGGGCTTGGCGGTGTCCGCGGCCAGCTCGATGCGGTGGCCATTCGGGTCGAAGAAATAGATCGACTTGAAAATCGTGTGGTCGGTCGGGCCGAGCACGTCGATGCCGGCGGCTTCCAGTTTGGCCTTGGCCGCCAGCAGCTCGTCCATGCTCTCCACTTCGAAGGCGATATGCTGTACCCATTTCGGGGTCTGCTCGTCGCGGCCCATCTCCGGGGAGTTGGGCAGTTCGAAGAACGCCAGTACGTTGCCCATGCCCGCGTCGAGGAACACGTGCATATAGGGGTCCGGCGCGCCGGTGGAGGGCACCTTGTCTTCGGCGATGGCCAGCTTGAACTCCATGCCGAGCAGGTCGCGGTAGAACTCGACCGTCTCCTTGGCATCGCGGCAGCGGTAGGCCACGTGGTGTATGCGTTTGATCGCCATCAGCCCTGGGCCTCTTTCTTGTCACCGATCACGCCGCGCTCCAGCTGGTCGCGCTCGATGGATTCGAACAGGGCCTTGAAGTTGCCCTCGCCGAAGCCCTCGTCTTCCTTGCGCTGGATAAACTCGAAGAACACCGGGCCGAGCATGTTGGCGGAGAAGATCTGCAGCAGCAGGCGCGGCTGGCCGCCCTCGGTGGTGCCGTCGAGCAGTATGCCGCGGGATTTGAGTTCAGCGGTCGGCTCGCCGTGGCCCGGCAGGCGCTCTTCCAGCATGTCGTAGTAGGTGTTCGGCGGCGGGGTCATGAACTGCATGCCGCGCTCTTTCAGGCGGTCCCAGCAGGCGATCAGGTCGTCACAGGCGAAGGCGATGTGCTGGATGCCCTCGCCGTTGTACTTCATCAGGAATTCTTCGATCTGGCCGCCGCCACCGGCCGCCTCTTCATTCAGCGGGATGCGGATCTTGCCGTCCGGCGCGGTCATCGCCTTGGACAGCAGGCCGGTGTATTCGCCCTTGATGTCGAAGTAGCGGATCTCGCGGAAGTTGAACAGGTCTTCGTAGTACTTGGCCCAGTAGTCCATGCGGCCGCGGTAGACGTTGTGGGTCAGGTGGTCCAGGGTGTGGAAGCCGCAGCCGGCCGGCTTGCGCTCGACGCCCTCGAGCCATTTGAAGTCGATGTCGTAGATGGTCTGGCCTTCCTGATAGCGGTCGATCAGGTACAGGTTGGCGCCGCCGATGCCCTTGATGGCCGGCAGATGCAGTTCCATCGGGCCGGTCTTCACTTCCACCGGCTGGGCGCCCTTCTCCAGCGCGCGCTCGTAGGCGAGCTTGGCGTCCTTGACACGGAAGGCCAGGCCGCAGGCGGAGGGGCCGTGCTCCTGCGCATAGTAGTGGGCGTGGCTGTTCGGCTCGTAGTTGGTGATGAAGTTGATATCACCCTGGCGCCACAGCTCGACGTCCTTGGAGCGGTGGCGGGCCACCTTCTCGAAGCCCATGGCCGCGAAGACGTGCTCGAGGATGCCCTTCTCCGGCGCGGTAAATTCGACGAATTCAAAGCCGTCGAGACCCATCGGGTTTTCAAACAAATCGGCCATCTGGTCCTCCGTTATCACTCATTGCGCCGCCGCGACAAGGCGGCAGCGGACTCATTAGTTTCAGGTGCAACGAACTTAGTTACAGGTGCAACTAATGTCAAGCGGTGCGACCAGAATTTGTGAACATTAGTACAGGCTCGGTCACACGCCTGCTGCGGCAGGGCGTATCGCGCCGCGAAAATGCAGAAAAATGCGGTGAAAAGTGCCTTATCGCGCGGGCGGTGCGCCCGCACCGCCGCCGACTTGCACTATTTCCAGCGTGCACAAGGATTAACAGGTAGGACTCGCCGCGGAAGACCAGATGCACCGGATGAAACGCAAGGCCACCGTCCGCAGCGGCGGCAACACCCGCGCACTGCTCAGGGCCACCAGCACACCGCTGGCGTCCATTTTCGGCAGCGGCTTCCTGGTGATGGTGCCGATTCTGGCCGGCGCCGTGGGCGTCTATGCACCGCTGGCGATGGCGCTGGTGTGCGGCCTCGCCTACTGCGTGGGCAGCGTCATCCGTTTCAATATCCGCCATGCGGAGCCGGCGCTGGCGGGCCGGCCGAAAGAGTCCACGGTGGCGTTCGAGCGCTGCTCGGACCTGGCCCTGGTGCTGGCCTATGTGATCTCGGTGTGCCTGTACCTGCATATCCTGTCTGCGTTCGTGCTCGGCAGCCTGCACCTGGACACGGACCTGAACGAGAGCCTGCTGACCACGGCCGTGATCGTGTTCATCATGCTGATCGGCCTCACCAGGGGCTGGCCGGCCTGGCCGAACTGGAGGGGCTGGCGCTGGCCATCACCCTGGTGATTATCGTCGCGTTGATCGCGGGTTTTGCGCTCCACGACCTGCACGCCTGGCGCTCGCCCCAGGGGCTGACATTCTTCCAGCCGAAACCCCACAGCGCCTGGCAAACGCTGACGATCGTCGGCGGCATTCTCATTGTGGTGCAGGGCTTCGAGACCACTCGCTACCTCGGCGACGAGTTCGACGCCAACACGCGGATACGCGCGTCGCGCCTGTCGCAGATTATTTCCACCGGGGTCTACCTGGTGTTTATCGCCGTCGCGCTGCCGCTGGTGCACACACTGAACGGCAAGTACGACGACAACAGCCTGATCCAGCTCGCCGCGGCGGCCTCGGGGCTGTTGGTAGCCCCGCTGGTGATAGCCGCGGCCATGAGCCAGTTCTCGGCGGCGGTGGCCGATACCCTGGCGGCGACCGGCAATCTGGAAGAAGTGACGAACAGAGAGCTCAAACTCAGGTTCGGCACCGTGCTGGTCGGCGGCGGCGCCATAGCGCTGGCGTGGATGGCCGATACGCTGGAGATAGTGGCGCTGGCCTCGCGGGCGTTTGCCTTCTACTACTTGCTGCAGTGCCTGGTGGCAATCAGCGTCAGCCGCTCCCACGGCCGGCAATTGTTCTTCGCGCTGGTGGCCGCGGCGCTGGCATTCATCACCGTGTTTGCGGTGCCGGCAAGCTGACCGCCCCGGTGGCCTATTTGGCCGCGGGCGCCCGGTAAACGATCTCCCCACCAACCATTGTCAGCACACTCTGCGTGGCCGGCAGCTGCGGCAGCGGGACTTCGAGAATGTCCTGGGAGAGGATCGCCAGATCCGCCAGCATCCCGGGCTGCAGCGTACCCCGCTCGACCTCCCGTTTCTCCGCATAGGCCCCACCCAGGCTGTAGGCGCTGAGGGCCTGATTTACGGTGAGGGCCTGGTCCGGGGCGACCGGGTTCATCGCCGCAAACATGATGTTGAGATAGGGGTTGCGCCCCGGACCGCCGGCGTCCGACCCCAGGGCCATCGGCAGCGGTTTTTCCCAGGCCGCCCGCACCTGCTGAAACTTGGCTTTCTGCGCGGAGGTGAAGCGCTGTTGCAGAATTGGCAGCTTGTCAAAATGCAGCGGGTTCTGTACCAGCACCGCACCGTATGTCGCCGCCCGGTCCACCAGGTCGCCATTGACCATGTCGCCGTGCTCGATGCGCAGCCGGTGCTCGCGCCAGACTTCCGGCGGCGCCAGCTCGCCCATCGCGGTAAAGATCGCTTCCAGCGTGCGGTCTCCCGAGGCGTGCAGGGCCAGCTGCTCGTCGCGCTCCAGGCCCTGGCTGAGGATGCGCCGGATTTCGTTGTCGCTGAAGTTCAGTTGGCCGCGCCAGGCATTGAGGTCGGCATAGACCGCCTTTGTCGCTGCACCACCTTCCACCGGTGTGCCGTCCAGAATCCACTTGATGCCTGCGAGCCGGACTGACGACGGCAGGGGAAGGTTGCCGAAGTCTTGTTGCCAGGCTTCGTCCAGGGAGTGGCGCAATACCGGCGCGCGGTAAAGGGACCAGCGCAGCTCCGGATTCGCCTCGCCCAGGGCGGCGACGGTCTGCTGGAGCGGATGGCCCAGCGCCATTTCGTGGACCGCCGTTACGCCCCAGCGCAGGTAGTCATCCGCGGCGCTGCGGTAGGCGGCGGCCAGTTCCCGGGTCGTTACGGTCCGGCGCTGTTCGCGGCGCGCACGGAATTCGAGCATTTCCCGCAGCAACCCGGTGCATTGCCCCCGCGCATCCCGTTCGCACCAGCCGCCCGGGACATCCTGCGGTTCCTCGAGGCCGATGGCAGCCAGTCCGGCGCTGTTGAAGATGGTTCCGTGACCGGTAAAAGACCACAGCATCACCGGCCGCTCGGGAGAAACCCGGTCGAGCGCCGCGCTGCGCAGGGATTTGTCCGCGAGCACAGCCGGTCCCACCTCGGCATAAATCCAGCCCTCTCCACTCGGCTTCTCCACCTCGGCGGCGACAGCGCTCAGCACTGCCATTGGGCTCGGATCCGGCGTGGGCCCATTTTCCAGTTGGAGGCGCGAGCCGGCCGGGCGCACACCGAAATGCGCGTGGGCGTCGGTCAGGCCGGGGATCACGCGGCGACCCCGCGCATCGACCACCTCGGTGCTTTCACCAACCCAGACTTCGATCTCCGCATCACTGCCGACGGTCAGGATACGGCCATCGCGAATCGCCACGGCCTGGGCATTCTGCGCGTCGGGTACACCGGTGAATACTTTGCCGTTGACGATAACGGTATCCGCCCACTGCCTTCCTGTATCTGCGCTGCAGGCGACGCAGGCCAGCGCCAGGACGATGTATGCAAAACGCATGGGTTCCCCCCGATTTTTCCCGTGTGGAATCGCGATTTCGGCTAAGACTATTGGAAATAATTTCGGGTTGCGACCAACCAGTCGAAGCAGCCGCCACAATCGGGGCCTGTTGCGGCGAGCTGCCGCAGCAATCCCATTTCCATGGCGACGGGTCAATCCGGGCTCAAACCAACCAGCACACGACTTCTGTGCCCGATACAATAGTGCGTTTTTTATAGTTCTCCCCGCTGCGGGGATCTCGTTCAATGGAAAGCCCCATGAAGAAAACCATAACAATACTGCTGGGCGGCGCCGCCGCACTGCTGCTGGCCCTGGCACTGCTCGCGCCCAGCCTGCTGGGCTTCTCCGTCACCCAGCTCGGCAGCGCCGTGCGCGTCGCCACCGGCATGGGCGCCAAGCTGGCCTGCTCGGCGCGCTTCGTGTCCGGCTTCGGCGAGGCGCGGATTCTCGACGACCTGGCCTCCTACTCGCCCGCGAACCGCCTGCTGGACCTGCAGTACGGCGACAATACTGTGAGTGCCGCGCTGCTCGGCATGGGCGAGACCAGCGCCAGCTACCGCGAGGGCCTCGGCTGCGCGCTGGATATCGGCGATACCGGCGCCCTGGATAAGGTGCGCCTGCAGCCGGTCGTCACCAACGGTGAGGAGTGGCCGCTGGGCAACGGTGTATCCACCATCGACGGCGAGCTGCAGCGCCGCGTCGAGGCACAGGTGGCGCGCGACAACGCCGCCGGCCTGCAGACCCGCGCCTTAGTCGTAGTGCAGGCCGGCAGACTGGTGGCCGAGGCCTATGGCGCGGGCATAGATGCGCAGACGCCGCTGCTCGGCTGGTCCATGGGCAAGAGCCTGACCGCGATGATGCAGGGGCGCATGGAAACCCTGGGCCTGGCCGACGGCTCGGCCAGGCCGGTATTTGCTGCCTGGGAGGGCGATGAGCGCGCCGACATCGCACTGGAGGACCTGCTGCATATGTCCTCGGGACTGGATTTCGACGAGACCTATGCCCCGGGCAGCGATTCCACCAGGATGCTGTTCAGTGCCCACAGCGCCTCCGACGTGGCCATGGTCAGCCCGGCCGCCTTCGCCCCGGGTGCGCACTTCTCCTATTCTTCCGGCACCACCAACCTGATCGCGCGCTGGATGCACGAGCAGCTGGGCGGCGATGTGCAGGCGAGCCTGGATTTCTTCCAGAATGAAATACTGCAGCCGCTGGGCATGGCGCACACGGTGTTCGAGGTGGACCCGAGCGGCGTCTTCGTCGGCAGCTCCTATATCTACGCGTCCGGCCGCGACTGGGCGCGCCTCGGACAGCTGATGCTGAACCGCGGCGAATGGAACGGCGAGCAGCTGCTGAGCGCCGACTGGGTCGCGCGCGCGGCGACGCCGAACGGCAGCGCCAACGAGCCGCGCTACGGCTACCAGTTCTGGCTGAACGGCGGCGGCGACGCGCTGCGCTATCCGCAGCTGCCGGCGGATGCCTACTTTATGCAGGGCAACCGCGCGCAGGTGGTGATGATCTCGCCCTCCACCAACACGGTGGTGGTGCGGCTGGGATGGTCCGCCGGCAAGTATCCGACCGGCGAGAATTTCGCCGAGTTGCTACCGCAGCACTGAGGCGGCGCGCCAACGGTTAGCGTGACAGGCAATCATTCAAGGACTGGGGTGGGGCTCTTTAAGGGTTTCTTGGGGCTGTGACGTGAACGATCTTTGTGTCGGGGCGGTACAGATGGTCAGCGGCGAATCGGTCGCCGGCAATCTGGTGCGGGCCGAAATTCTGCTGCGGGAGGCGGCCGGGCGCGGCGCGCAGCTGGTGCTGCTGCCGGAGAATTTTGCCCACTTCTCCGACCGGGGCAGCGCCGCCGCCGCGGAGCCCTTCGCCGGCGACGCGAAAGCCGATGCCGGGCGCCAGCCGATCCAGCGCGCGCTGCAGCAATGGGCGGCGGAGCTGGGTCTCTGGCTGGTGGCCGGCGCGGTGCCGCTGTCCGAGCGGGCAGACGGCTCCGCGGTCAGCGGCGGGCGCACCCGCTCCGGCTGTCTGGTCTACGACGAGCGCGGTGTGCTGCGCGGCCGCTACGACAAGATGCACCTGTTCGATGTGGAGGTCGCCGATGCCGCCGGCCGCTACCGCGAATCCGCCAGTATCGAGCCGGGCGAGCAGACCTGCGTGGTGTCGGCGCCGGCGGCGGCGCTTGGCCTCAGTATCTGCTTCGATCTGCGCTTCCCCGAACTCTACCGCCAGCTGGCGACGGCCGGCGCCGAGATTCTGTTTGTGCCGGCGGCGTTTACCTATGTCACCGGCCAGGCGCACTGGCTGACGCTGCTGCGCGCGCGGGCGGTCGAAAACGGCTGTTTCGTCGTGGCTGCCAATCAGGGCGGCGAGCACTCGCCGACAAGGCGCACCTGGGGGCACTCGGCGATTATCGATCCCTGGGGGGAAGTCATCGCCGAGGCCGGCGAGGGGGAGGCGGTGATTGTCGCCACGCTCAGCGGGGAAAAACTGGCGACGGTGCGCCGCCGCATGCCGCTGCTGTCGATGCGCCGCCTCTGAACCGGCAGAATCAACGCGCTTCGTGCCAATCGGATATCCTGGATTCGTAATAGCCGGCTACTCGTCGTGCTCGGGGCCGCACTCGCCGACATTGACGCGGCAGCGGCTGCCCGGGTGGAAGGTGCCGTCCCATTCGTTGCACTGCGCCTCGGTCACCGGGC
Source organism: Microbulbifer magnicolonia (assembly GCF_035117725.1). Taxonomy (NCBI): domain Bacteria; kingdom Pseudomonadati; phylum Pseudomonadota; class Gammaproteobacteria; order Cellvibrionales; family Microbulbiferaceae; genus Microbulbifer; species Microbulbifer magnicolonia. The sequence continues at coordinate 495,774 of NZ_JAYEFD010000002.1, forward strand.
TGGCGCACAGCGCCTCGGTCTGCTGGCAGCAGCCGGTCGGCTCCGCCATGTCGGCGCCGGGGGGCCTGGCCCGCTCTTCCTCGGGTGTGCAGCCGGCCGCCAGCAGCAGCGCCAGCGCGAAAGCTGCAAAGTTGCTCGGGGACACTGTTACCGCATGCATAGGCAACCCTTTTTTACGAACACCGGCGCCGCAGGCGAGGCGGCGCCGGTGCAATTGAACAAGCTGCGCAGCCGCCATATTCAGGCGGCGTGCGGCAACTGCTCCTCGATCAAGTGTGCCGCCTGTTCGGAGATGCCGAGTTTCTCCGCCAGCTGCTCCATGTAGGCGTGCTCGCGCGGGTTGTCCTCGTTGATGGTCATCGCCGAGACGAGGTAGACGTCGAAGGCGGTGGCCGGGTCATTGACCCGCGCGACAATCTGATCCATATCCACCGGCGTGGCCAGGAACTGCTGCAACTCCTTCAGCTCGTGCTTTTCCAGCTGCCCCTCGAGCGCGCCGATGATATTGCGCTGTTCGCGCTCGTCGATGTGGCCGTCGGCCTGGGCCGCGGCGACCATCGCGTGCAGCATCAGTTCTGCCTGCTCCTCGCCGCGGGCGCCGCTGTCATTGGCGGCAAAGCCGAACAGCCCGCCCCGCTCCGCCTGCCGCCAGGCGCCGGTGTTGCCGGACTGGCCCATCGGACCCTGCTGGCCGAACTTGCCGTTCATGCGGCCGAAGATCTGGCCGAGTATATCGTTCAGGTTGCCGCCGCCGGCGGGCACGCCGGCAGTCTTGCCCATGGTGCCGCCCGGCTGCTGCATCTGCGCGAAGATGCGGCGCGCGATATCCATCAGCACGGCGGCCCCGCCACCGGCGGGAACGGCGCCACCGAAAATATCCCCACTGGCACCGGCACCCGCCGGACCGCCGGGGGCTGCACCGGCGCCCGGTGCACCCTGCTGGGCCCGGCGACCAAAGATGTCGTCCAGGCCGCTATCCTGCGGGCGGCCGGCCGGGGTAGGCGGCGGCACCCGAGAGAAGTCCGGTGTGGCGATATCGGGCGCCCGCGACTGCGGTTGCGGTTGTTGGCGCATCTTCTTGTTCAACATCGAGATGCCGGCGCCGATCAGGGCGCCCACTAGCAGCTTCTTGTTCATGGAGAGGGCCCTTGCAGTGTTGTTCGCTTACGACATCACTGTAGTGAGTGGCGGCGCCAAAACCCACTGACCGGCCGGACTGCCGCGGCGACGATGGCGCGAATGCCAAAACATCCTTTCGGTATTCGGTCAAGCCGGTACAATCGGCCCCCGTTTGCAGCGCACCTGCCCTACCCTCTAACGTGACCGTATCGACACAGGACGCCCTATGATTCTCGCCGCCCTCGCCATCATCGCCGGATTCGCCCTGCTGGTCTGGAGCGCCGACCGCTTCGTCGAGGGCGCCGCGGCCACCGCCAGGCACGCCGGCATGCCGGCCCTGCTGATCGGCATGGTGATCGTCGGCTTCGGCACCTCGGCGCCGGAAATGGTGGTGTCGGCCATGGCCGCGCTGGACGGCAGCCCCGGCCTGGCGCTGGGTAACGCCTACGGTTCCAACATCGCCAACACCGGCCTGATTCTCGGCGTCACGGCCATATTCATTCCGCTGGCGGTGCACTCGAAAATCGTGCGCAAGGAGCTGCCGCTGTTGCTGGCGATTACCCTGCTCGGCGGTTTTTTCCTGTGGGACGGCGGCCTGGCGCGCTGGGAATCACTGATCCTGCTGGCGGGGTTCTTCGGCCTGGTCGGCTGGTCCATTTACTCGGCGCTGACCGGCAAGGGCGACATAGTCGAGAGTGAGATAGAGAGGGAACTGGAAACTCACGCCATGACACTCGGCCGCGCCATCTTCTGGCTGGTGGCCGGCCTGGCGCTGCTGATCGTCAGCTCGCGCATCCTGGTGTGGGGCGCGGTGACCATCGCCGAGGCGCTGGGCGTCAGCGACCTGATAATCGGCCTCACCATCGTCGCCCTGGGCACCTCGCTGCCGGAGCTGGCGGCGACGATAATCGCCGCGCGCAAGGGCGAGCACGATATCGCCATCGGCAACGTGGTGGGTTCGAATATGTTCAACCTGCTGGCGGTGATCGGGATCGCCGGCGCCATAGCGCCCATGGCCAATGTGCCGCCGGAGGTGCTGACGCGGGACTGGCCGGTGGTGATCGGCCTGACGGTAGCGCTGTTCGTGTTTGCCTACGGTTTCCGCGGCCAGGGGCGCATCAACCGCTTCGAGGGCGCGGCGCTGCTGCTGGCCTATATCGCCTATAACGCCTACCTGGTGATGACCATTACCAGGGCGGTGGCCGCCTGACCGAATTTTTGTAGGAGCGGCGGGGCGGCCATCCGCCCATGGCCGCGACAAATTTGCCGGGAGCAAATTTGGACGCCGCAGGTGCCCGAAGGGTAAACGCCAAGGATGGCGCGAATCAGCAGACTTGCAGGTAATCCCCGCCATCGATCGCGGCCACCGGCCGCTCCTACGGGGTGCTGTCGCCAGACGAAAAGGTTAATCCCGCCCGCTCTCCAGGCGCGCCAGCCGCGCCTGCAGCCGCTCGATTTCCTCGAGCAGGTCGATCGCCAGTGCCGCGCCGGCCAGGTTGACGCCCAGGTCGCGCTCGAGGGTGTAGACCTTGCGCACGCGCCGCACGCAGATGCCGCTGAAGCGCCAGCGCGCCCGGCTGCCGCGGGGTTCGATGATGCCCTCCTCCACCAGCGCGATAATGTGTTCCGCCGGCATGCCGGCGGCGCGGCAGAGTTCGCCCAGGCTCAGTTCGCTCTCTTCATCAAGAATGGCGCCGGTTATTTCTTCGAGGTTGCTGGTCGCCATCTTTAACCTCCCATACCGCTGCGCGGATTAAATTTGAATGCCTGGCTGAACTGGCGGTAGGCCTCCTTTTCCGCCTCGGTATTGGCCGGCGGTGCGACCACGTTCAATATCACGTACAGGTCGCCGGGTTCCCTGGCCGGTATACCGCGGCCCTTGAGGCGCAGCTTGCTGCCATCCTTGCTGTTCGGGGGAATGGTCAGATTGACGGGACCGTCCGGCGTCGGCACCTTCACCTTGGCACCCAGCGCCGCCTCCCAGGGGGCCAGCGGCAGGTCCAGGTAGACGGTCTTGCCCTCGGCGTGGTACAGCGGGTGCGGTTTGAAGGTGATCTCGAGGTACAGATCGCCGGGCTTGCCCTCGCCGACGCCCGGCTCGCCCTGGCCGGCGAGACGGATCTGCTGGCCCTCGGTGATGCCCTTGGGGATTTTGACGTTGAGCTTGCGCTCCTGGATCTGCGGCCGCCCGTCCGGCCCCAGCACCGAGTGCTTGAGCGTGATCTGGCGGGTGCCGCCGCGGTAGCTGTCCTCCAGGTCGATGGCGATCTTGGCGTAGGTGTTCTCGCCCTCGGCATGAAACTGACGCCTGCGCGCACCGCCGTAACCATGTGCGAAGCCGCCGGCACGTCCGAACAGGCTCTCGAAGAAGTCGCTGAACGCCTCCGGATCCGCTTCGGTGTAGCCACCGCCGTGGAACTCGAAACCCGCATCCCAGTTCGGCGGCGGCCGGAATTCCTGCCCGGAGTGATAGCCGGCGCCGAGCTGGTCGTAGGCGGCGCGCTTCTCCGGATCCTTGAGCACCTCGTAGGCCTCGCTCACTTCCTTGAAGCGGTCCTCGGCCTGCTCTTCGTTGCTCACATCCGGGTGATATTTGCGCGCCAGCTTGCGGTAGGTGCGCTTGATCTCTGCCTGATCCGCGTCGCGCTCGAGGCCGAGGATTTTGTAGTAATCCTTGTATTCCATGGCTTTAATAAAAGCCGATATTCAACGACTTTGCCATGCACTGAATTTCAGCGATGGCATCCCCCCCCTAACTATGATTCTCCAATGACCGCCCACAACCTGATCCTCAACGTCGACAGCTACAAGGCCAGCCACTACCTTCAGTACCCGCCAGGCTCCGAGTATGTGAGCAGTTACATCGAGTGCCGGGGCGGCGAGTTTCCGGAGGCGGTGTTCTTCGGTCTGCAGGCGTTTATCAAGGGCTACCTGCAGCAACCGATCGGCGCCGCGGATATCGACGAGGCGGAGCAGCTGCTGCACGCCCACGGGCTGCCGTTTCACCGCGCCGGCTGGGAGCACATACTGCAGGAACACGGCGGCCTGCTGCCGCTGGAGGTCAGCGCGGTGCCCGAGGGCACGGTGGTGCCGCTGCACAATGTGATGCTGCAGACAGTGAACACCTGCCCGGCCTGTTTCTGGCTGACCACCTATATCGAGACGGCACTGGTGCGCGCGACCTGGTACCCGATGGCGGTGGCGACCCAGAGCCGCGAGATCAAGAAGATCATCGCCCGCTACCTGAGGGAGACGGCCGACTCGCTCGACAGCCTGCCGTTCAAGCTGCACGACTTCGGCGCCCGCGGCGCCAGCAGTCTGGAGACGGCGATGCTCGGCGGCATGGCGCACCTGGTGAATTTCCAGGGCACCGACACGGTTTCCGGGCTGGTGGCGGCGCGGCAGTTTTACGGCGCCGACATGGCCGGCTATTCGATCCCCGCGGCCGAGCACAGCACCATGACCGCCTGGGGCAAGGCGCGCGAGGCGGACGCCTACGCCAACATGCTCGACCAGTTCGCCGGCCCGGGCAAACTGGTGGCGGTGGTCAGCGACAGCTACGACATCTGGAATGCAATCGAGAATATCTGGGGCGGTGTGCTCAGGCAGCGGGTGATCGACAACGGCGGCACCTTGGTCATCAGGCCCGACTCCGGCGATCCGGTCCGAATCGTCACCGAGAGCCTGGAGCGGCTGATGCGCATCTTCGGTTCCTCGGTAAACGGCAGGGGCTACCGGATGCTGCCGGAATTCATCCGCGTGATTCAGGGCGACGGCATCTCGCGGCACTCGATTCCGAAGATCCTGCAGGCGATGCAGGAGCGCGGCCAGAGCGCCGACAATGTCACCTTCGGCATGGGCGGCGCGCTGCTGCAGAAGCTGGACCGGGATCTGCTCAGCTTCGCGATGAAGGCCAGCGCCATCCGCATCGACGGCCACTGGCAGGATGTGTACAAGAACCCGGTGACCGGTCCGGAGAAAAAGTCCATGCGCGGGCGCCTGGCCCTGATCATCAATGCCGCGGGCGACATGGAGACGATCCGCCTCGAGGAGCTCGGCGCGCGGCAGAATCTGCTGCAACCGGTCTTCCGCGACGGGCGCCTGCTGACCGAAACCAGCTTCGACGATGTGCGGCGGCGGGCGGAGATTTGACCTGCGTATTTTGGCTTCCGGCAAATTTTATGCAAGGCGGCGCCTCTTCTTCAAAGGCGAGGGGGACTATCACTCATTTGTTCTTTCTTTTTCCTCAAAGTGCAAGGTGAAGCATTACCCAGCAGCTTAACATGGTGTCCGGCCAGAAGAGCTCACGGCGCCTGTTGGCTATCCCTAGCCTCCAAGCTTACACTAAGCAACCACTAACTCTGTCTACATCGAACAGCAGTCATGGCCACTACTTACGCCAGTATTAACCCAGAGATCCTGACCTGGGCCCGTGAACGGGCACAGCTCAGCGTATCTGCGCTGGCCGTCAAGATGAAAGTCACAGAAGATAGGGTCCATGCCTGGGAGCGTGGAGAACAGCCTCCCACCTTCAAGCAGGCACAAGATTTTGCAGCCAAGACGCACATTCCGTTCGGGTACCTGTATCTAAAAGAGCCCCCCGAAGAACGCTTGCCTCTGCCCGATCTCAGAACAGTTGGTGGGCAGCACCCCAAGCAGCCCACCCCAGAGCTGATAGAAATGGCTCAGATAGTACTTAGGCGGCAGGAGTGGTATGCAGAGTATCTAAGAGACCAGGACGTGGAGCGCAACCCCCATGTCGGGCACTTTTCTCCGAATTCCAGTGTTGCGGAAGTCGTCCAGGATATGCGCAGGGTACTCGGGGTACCACCTCACCCGGAAAGAGGTAACTGGGATGAATATTTGCGGCTCCTGATTCGGAAAATTGAAGATGCTGGAATTCTGGTCATGCGCCAAGGCTATCTCCGCCACTATTCCCGACCATTATCCGTTGAGGAGTTTCGCGGATTTGCGATCTCTGATCCGCTCGCGCCGGTCATCTTTATCAACCAGGCGGATGCACCAAGCGCACGGCTATTTACGCTGATTCACGAGCTCGCTCATATCTGGATCGGCCAGAGCGGCATTTCCGACGCAAGCTCCGAAACCCACAGGAGAGAAGAAGTTTTCTGTAACGCCGTCGCCGCAGAGTTTCTGGTTCCTGAGACCGAGTTCTTGGCCCATTGGGAGAACACCGAGAACTGGAAAGACAATCTTCCGGTGCTGGAAGCGCACTTCCGGGTAAGCACTTGGGTAATTGCCAGGCGGGCGCTCACTCTAGGAAAAATTACTCGTGACGAATACAGGAAATATGTCGACGACCTACTGAAAGAGTATCGCAATAGGAAAAAATCTCAGGGCGGCCCAAATTTCTACCGGACCCAGAAAGGTCAAATCAGTGAAGCCTTCTCCCGGGCTTTGGTAAGCGAGGCCTTGAGTGGGCGGGTTCTCCTCCGGGATGCGGGAAACCTACTGAATATGAAACCCTACAGGATTACCACCTACGCCAAGGAACTGGGGATTTGATGTATTTGCTGGATGCCAATACCTATATACAGGCCAAAAACCTACATTACCAGATGAGCTTCTGTCCCGCCTACTGGGCATGGCTGGATCAGCAGTACGCAACTTCTGCGCTGGCCAGCATTCGTTCTGTTTATGACGAACTCTCAGAGGGCGACGATGAACTGTCACAGTGGGTCAAGGACCGAAAGGACCATTTCATTCCTGTATCAGCGGACGAAACCCAGCAAAAATTTGCTGAAGTCGCGCAACACGTAGCCGATCTTGACGGCAAAAAGCCCGAATTTATCGCGGAATTTTTGGGAAAAGCGGATCCATGGCTTGTGGCTACGGCTGCGGTTACCGGCGGTACAGTAGTTACTCACGAGGTTCCTGTTCCAGCAAACAGTACCAAGGTAAAGATTCCAAATATCTGTGATGCCTTCGGAATCCCCTACATCACGACATTTCAGCTCCTGAACAAACTTGAGGCCCAATTCGTTCTCGCATAGGGGAAGCTGTGATGCCGGGGCAATGGAGCGGCTCGCACCCGCTCCTCGTTCGTCGTTCGTCGTTTCCGCTACTGGCTCAAACTTTTCGATTTTATTCTGATTTCAATACCGCTGGAGTACGCTTTCGCCAGCATTGATAAAGCTCATTAAGCCGATTCATTTTATCCTCTCGAAACTGATTTCCCCAAATCAACGCATCCTCAATCGTTTTATCTAATGCAGATTCTTCTATTGTGAATGAATTAATACAGTTATTCTCAGTTACAAGATGTGCGAGCATCGCTGTACTGGTGCCTATTGTCCCAAATTCGTCTGGAGTTTCATGGAGAATTGCCGTTATGAATTTTAAAGATTCACAAAGCGCTAGCTCAACATAGTGACCAGCAGATTCTATATCTATGCATATGACCATATGGCTCATGGCGCCAAAAAACATTAGCTTTTCGGCAAGGGTCTGCTCTTGAATATCCTCGAAATCGTCGAGCATTAGTGGACGATACCCAAGATCAAATACAATTTTTCTTGCCTCTTCCAATCGTGATCTTTGATCTTTCCGAAAAGAGCCCAAGATCAAAATGGTATTTTTCTTCGAACTGATTGTGGCTCGATATGCTCGATTAATGTAGTTGTCCTTCAGGTCGTAATACCACTTTGGGTTATCATGGCTAAGCAAGGAAAATGTGTTATTTCCGAGAATGCATGGCTGTTGCATTTTTGCAAATGCGACTTCAGTTGCAACCTCAGTATTTCTTATCAGAAACTTGGCTTTGTAAATTGGAATTTTGACAATTTCTCCCGTTGAAGATCTAACTGAAGTGCTTCCCACAGGATGTTGATCTTCAAAAGCTGAGTAGATCCCCTCTTCCAACAGGGTAACTGGTTGATTCGTATCCACTGTTGCTGACAAAAAATTTAACCAGCTTCCCGTTCCTGGGTCTTGCACTTGAACTGCTTCAAAATTTAATGTTTGGTTTCCGGATTGTCGTATTTCCCTGGCCAAATCCTTAGCAAAACCTCGTCTCGACACGTCCAGATCTTCGATTTTTATTTCTTCTTTTGCGACGTAGGAAATATTATTGGTTTGACTGAACTCACGAAAAGAGCTGCGTATTGAATAGACAATATAGTCTTGTGGCCCGATGGTTTTTTCCACTATTTCGGAAGTTATTTCTAGGCCCTCGTATCGATACGTAGTAATTGTTTTCATATAGTTCTATGTGCGCCGTTGTTTTTCTACGGTTTCTCCGCCTGCCGAGCTGGATCTCGGCGCTCCCCGTTTCGCCTGCAAGCAGGCTCGTACATGAACCGGTCAGTTTGCGAGGCGATAGTGGCCGGCTTCTTCGCGCACCATGCCCAACTCCTGCAACGCCTCCAGCACCGCGCGCACCTTGTCCTGTGGCGAGCGTTTGAACTGGGCGGCGATGGCGGCGAGCGGCAGGGCGCCGTTGGTCAGGGCGGCGCGCACGGCAGCGACCTGTTCGCGCATCTGCTTCGGCCAGGGCTGTTTGCCTTCCGGGATTTTTGTTGCCGCTGCGGGCTGCTGCTCGATCGCCAGATCGGCCTGGGCCTGCTGCGGCGCGGCCGTGGCAGCGGGATTCCGATTCGGGTTCTGGTATTCGGGGCGCAGCCAGCGGATCTTGCCCCGCGCCTCCTCGGCGGCGCGCTCGGCATTCAGTGCCACCAAGCGCGACAGCAACTCCTCCTCCGCCTCGGCCTGCGCGACGGGCTTGTCCGGCAGCGGCGTGGTGGCGCCGGGGCGGCCGACCAGTTGTGCGGCCAGGTCCTGCCAGCCGTAGGCGGCGAACACGACCCTGTCCAGCTCGTCGTGCAGTTCGCGCAACACCGACACCAGGCCCTGCTCGTGGACCAGCTTTTCCTTGGCGTCCAGCGGCTGCTCCGCGCGGATTTTTTCCAGCACATTGTAGATGCCGGTCAGGGTCAGCTTGGGGTGCTCGGCCTGCTGGCGCTTGCGGTGTGCGTCGATCCCCTCAGCCAGTTTCCGAATCTGCGCCTGCGCCTCAGGTCCAGCGTCGGGAAACGGGAATCTGGCAAAGCAGCGCGTGTTATTAAACACTGGGTCATTGCCAACGCCCATGCGCCCGCCTGCTGCTAGCGCCCAACTTGCTTGAATCCTAGAGGAAAGAATGCCGAGATTAAACGCATCATCCGAACAAACTGCATAGAGTTTGTGATCCGGGCAAAACGGGCGATCCACAAATGTGAAGACACGATGCTTTGCTGTCTCCGGTGTAAGAATGACACGAGGGAGTCTCGCCCATGCTTTTCTCAAGCGGCCGACGGGCTCCCCAAACAACCACCAGTTCCTTTTCCGCGACTCTCGCTTATTTTGATCACGCTCTGGCTTAACCCTAACCAAAAGCCGGTTGTAAAGAGCTGGGTGTTGCGCTTTGGCATCGTCCGCACTCAGACCAAACAGATCGATTACCCAACATGATTCGCCATTCTGCATCAGGTCACGAGCATTGAAGTGCGGCTTGATGACATCAGGCAATGCCGCAATGTCATAGCCAAGCGCTGTCACTTCATTTCCCGAAAGCCGGAAGCCTTTTCCTACCAGGTTCATGCCCTGGAAGCAGATACCGGAGTTGGCCGACAATGGCTGTGCCCGGCTGATCGCTGCGCCGATCGACAGGTCTGCATGAATCTCGCCGGTGCGGTTGGAGAGGCGGACATCGATCTCATCGTCGGCGCCGTCAGCTTCCGCGATCACTCTGGCCAGGGTGCCAAGCTCTCCCGGCGGAGCTCCTACCGTCATGGCGATACGGACGTCGGCGCCATCCGTCGAGTCTACCCAAGGGTGATCGGGAATGGCGAAAACCAGCGATAATGGATTCTTAGCGGTAAGGTGTTGCTCCAACACTTTGCGGCTGAAGACTTGTTTGAGGCTGTTGGTTGTGATCAAGCCAAAACGCCGCAATTTTCTATCACGGACGAGCTCGGCAGACTTGTGCCACCAATACATGACGAAGTCCGAAGTATCCGGCACTTCCCGCCAGGTGTTGCGTACCGCATCTACATAACCATCGCCTAACGCTAAGCGCATCCGCTTGTTGCCTACAAACGGTGGATTGCCGACGATATAGTCCGCCTGCGGCCAAGCCGCCCTGCGCGGATTGATATAGCGGTACTGCGGCACCTGCGCGGACTCGTCCGGAATCTGCTCGCCGGTGATCGGGCTGGCCTTGGTGGTGACGCCGTCCCAGCGGGTCAGCGGCACGCCGCTGTCGTCCGTCACCAGCTCGCGGGCGTCGTAGTCGATCAGCGCGTCGCGGTGCTCGATATTGTGGAAGTCGCGCAGCACTGGTTCCGGTGGGTTGATATTTCCGTGGGTACGGAAGTGCCACTGCAGGTAGCCGATCCACAGCACCATCTCGGCGATGGTGGCGGCACGCGGGTTGATCTCCAGGCCGAGGAACTGGTGCGGGTCCACGGTGACGCCTTCCAGCTGCAGTAGGCCCTGGCTCTCGCCCAGGTCATGCAGCAGGTTCAGCACCTCGCCCTCGAGGCGCTTCATATGCTCCAGCGTCACGTAGAGGAAGTTGCCGCTGCCGCAGGCCGGGTCCAGCACTTTGACGTCGCACAGGTGGCGGTGGAAGTCCTTGACCTCCTTCAGCGCCTCCTTGTGTTTGCCCTGCTGCTCGTAGGTGAGCGCCGCCGCCTGCACCTCGCGCCATTCGCCCCTGAGCGGCTCGATGATGGTGGGCAGCACCAGCCGCTCGACATAGGAGCGTGGCGTGTAGTGGGCGCCGAGCTTGTGACGCTCGCGCGGGTCCAGCGCGCGTTCGAGCAGGGTGCCGAAAATGGTGGGCTCCACATAGCGCCAGTCGGCGTGGGCGGCCTGGGCTAACAGTTCCATCTGGTCACGATCCAGGGGAATGGCGCTGGCATCTGCAAACAGGCCGCCATTGAAGCGTAATACATTGCTTTCCAAGATTGGCGAAAAGCCGCCGCTGTTCATCGTCTGCCACAGGTGCTCTAGCATGGGCGCGAAGGTGTCGGGCTTGTTGGCCAAGCGCTCCAGTAAGTCGGTGAAGCCGCGCTCCGGCAGCAGACCTACGTCCTCGGCAAACATGGTGAACAGGCAGCGCATCAGGAAGCCTGCCACCCGTTCCGGGTGCTGGCCGCCCGCTTCCAGGGACTTGGCCAGGCGCGCGAGCTGGTCGGCAACTTCGCGGGTGACTCTGGCCGCGCGGCGGCTGGGGTCGAGGGAGAGGGGGTCCAGCCAGACAGCGCGCAGGCGGTGGCGGATTTCCGCCTTGCGCAGGTCTTCGAGGCGGATGCGGTGGCTGAGCGGATCTGGGAAAGGTGTGTAGGTGGCGCCGGAGCGGCTGAACTCAGCATAGAGTTCGATATTGCGGCCCACATCGGTGACCAGAATAAACGGCGGGCGCCCCTCGTCGGCGGGCAGGGCGCGGACATAGTGGTCGGCCTGGTTGTGGGCGCGCAGCATGGCTTTGTCCCAGCCAGAGCTGTCTAAGGTCTTGCCGGTCTGCTTGGCTTCAAGCACGAAGCTGCCGCGCTTGTACAGGTCGATAAAGCCGTTGTTGCCGCTGCCGTCGGGATTTTTGATCAGTACCCGGCGCTCGAACACATAGGTGTTGTCCCGCGTATCGTCGCCGGCCGGGTCCGGGCGCGGCAGATCCAGCAGCTCGCAGAGTTCGGTGAGGAACAGCTGGTAGTTGGCCCGCTCGCTGCCGCCGGCATTGCGCCAGCGCTGGATGAAGATTTCTATGCTGTTGTCCGCGGTCACCGACTGCCTCGTTTATCTGTGTTGGCATTGTTATCGATCGATTATGCGGGGAGCTTCTGGACTGGACAAGGCTGGGCGAATGCGGACCGGCGCCTTCAGTTCACCCCCCAACCCCTTCGACTCAACGTCCCGCAACTTTACACTGGCCCGGATTTCACATAATTGTGGACACTTGCTCGCCCACGATTCGGGCGGCAGCGATAACGATAAGAATCGACCCCGGCGCCACCCATGCGGCCCGACTGCCGGGACAGCCTGGAGTTGCCATGCAGAGAAGAAACTTCCTAAAACTCGCCGGTGTCGGCGCCGGCGGCATTCTGCTGCCCGTCTACGGCGTGCCGGTTTCCGCGGCACAGCTGGCCAGTGGCGGCATGGACGTGCGGCAGAAGAAGGCCCTCGCCGACGTCGTGCTGAACACCGCGCGCAAGGCCGGCGCCAGCTACACCGATGTGCGTATCGGCCGCTACCTGAACCAGTTCGTGATCACCCGCGAAACCAACGTCGAGAATATCGTCAACACCGAGTCCTTCGGTGCCGGTATCCGCGTGATCGCCAATGGCACCTGGGGCTTCGCCGCCACCAATGACCTTACGCCGGACGGCGTCGCCAAGGCCGCGCGTCAGGCGGTAGCGGTGGCCAGGGCCAATGCCAGGTACCAGACCGAGCCGGTACAGCTGGCACCGGTCAAGGGTGTCGGCGAGGTTTCCTGGCAGACGCCGATCGAGAAGAACGCCTTCGAGGTGCCGGTCAGCGACAAGGTCGACTACCTGATGGAAGTGAACAACGGCGCGCTCAAGGCCGGTGCCAGCTTTATCAACTCGTCGCTGTACCTGGTCAACGAGCAGAAGTACTTCGCCTCCAGCGACGGCTCCTATATCGACCAGGATATCCACCGCCTGTGGGCGCCGATGGAGGTGACCGCGGTCGACAAGAAGACCGGCGTGTTCAAGACACGCAACGGCCTCAGCGACCCGGTCGGCCGCGGCTACGAATACCTGGACGGCCGCGCCGAGGACAAGATCCACGGCCAGACCACCCTGTACAAGAACTCCTACGATATGGCCGAAGACGCGGTGCTCGCCACCGAGCAGGCCAAGGCCAAGCTGTCTGCCAGGTCCATCGAGCCGGGCAAGTACGACCTGGTGCTGGAACCGTCGCACCTGATGCTGACCATTCACGAATCCGTCGGCCACCCGCTGGAGCTGGACCGGGTACTCGGCTACGAGGCCAACTACGCCGGCACCTCCTTTGCGACGCTGGACAAGTGGCGCAGCGGTAAATTCCGCTACGGCAGCGACAAGGTCAACCTGTTCGCGGACAAGGTGCAGCCGGGCTCACTGGGCGCGGTCGGCTACGACGACGAGGGTGTGAAAACCAAGCGCTGGGATCTGGTGAAGGACGGCATACTGGTGAACTACCAGGCCACCCGCGACCAGGTGCATATGATCGACCAGAAGGAATCCCACGGCTGCTGTTACGCCGACAGCTGGTCCAGCGTGCAGTTCCAGCGCATGCCGAACGTGTCGCTGGCGCCGGGCGAGGAAAAATACTCGGCCAAGGACATGATCCGCGACGTGGAGAAAGGCATCTACATTCTCGGCCGCGGCTCCTACTCCATCGACCAGCAGCGCTACAACTTCCAGTTCGGCGGCCAGCTGTTCTACGAGATCAGGGACGGCGAGATCGTCGGCCAGGTGGAGGACGTCGCCTACCAGTCGAACACCCAGGAGTTCTGGAATTCCTGCAGCGCCGTCTGCGACAGCAGCGACTACCGCCTCGGTGGTACCTTCTTCGATGGCAAGGGCCAGCCGAGCCAGGTGAGCGCCGTATCCCACGGCTGTTCCACCACCCGGTTCGACAAGGTCAACGTGATTAACACCAAGCGGAAGATTTCCTGAGGAAGACTCTTATCGTCGTCATTCCGGCGCAGGCTGGAATGACGAATTTGAAAAGCAGCGAACAACAATAAATTTTTGGAGCTAGAAAATGGCAATTTTATCCAGAAGTGAAGCGAAGCAAATTCTCGACAAGGTGCTGAAATACAGCAAGGCGGAAGCGGCCAGCGCCCAGCTCACCGGCGCCGAGACCGGCAATATCCGCTATGCGCGCAACAGCGTTTCCACCAGCGGTATCGTCAACGATATCGAGCTGGCGGTGGAGGCGCGCTTCGGCAAGAAGTCCGGTATCGCCACCATCAACGAGTTCAGCGATGCGTCGCTGGAAAAAGTGATGCGCCGCGCCGAGGAGCTGGCCAAGCTGTCGCCGGACAACCCGGAGGCCATGCCGCTGCTGGGCGAGCAGAAATACATGAGCGTCGACGGCTTCGCCAAGTCCACCGCCGATATCACTCCGGACCAGCGCGCCAAGTCCGCGGCCGATTCCATCCTGGCGGCCAAGGAGAAGAAGGTGATCGCGGCCGGTTACCTCGAGGACGCGCGCTCTTTCGCCGCGGTGGCGAATACCAACGGCCTGTTCGGCTACCACGCCTCCACCTCCGCCAACTTCACCGTGACCATGCGCACCGAGAACGGCCTGGGTTCCGGCTGGGCACAGAGCGACGTGTCCGATTTTGCCGCGATGAATACCGGCAGCGTTTCCGGTGTCGCCATCGACAAGGCGGTCATGTCCCAGGAGGCGCGCGCGCTGGAGCCGGGCAAATACACCGTGATCCTGGAGCCGAGTGCGGTATCCGGGCTGGTCGGCTTCATGATGTGGAACTACGACGCGCGCAGCGCCGACGAGGGCCGCAGCTTTATGAGCAAGAAAGGCGGCGGCAACCGCATCGGCGAGAAGATGTTCGACAAGCGCGTGCACATCTATTCCGACCCGGCCGACCTGAACGTGCCGGCGCAGCCCTGGGCCGACGACGACCATATGGCGCTGGAGCGTGTCGACTGGATCAGGGACGGCGTGGTGCAGAACCTGCCGCGCAGCCGCTACTGGGCCAGCCAGTCCAAGGACAAGGCCAAGGCCATTCCGCAGCCCAACAACCTGATTATGGTTGGCGGCGACAAGTCCACCGAGGAGCTGATCAAGAACACCCGCCGCGGCGTGCTGGTGACCCGCACCTGGTATATCCGCATGGTGGATCCGCAGTCGCTGCTGCTGACCGGCCTGACCCGCGACGGCACCTTCTATATCGAGAACGGCAAGATCAAATATCCGATCAAGAATTTCCGCTTCAACGAGAGCCCGGTGATCATGCTGAACAACATCGAGGACATGGGCCGCGCCGAGCGCGTCGGCATGTGGGGTTTCTCCGCGATGATCCCCGCACTGAAAGTGCGCGACTTCACCTTCAGCAGCCTTTCCGACGCCGTGTAACGGCCGCAGCGAAACGAGGATTCAATAATGGATAGAAGAAAATTTCTCCAGCTGAGCGGCGCCGGCCTGGGCTTTTCCATGCTGCCGCTGTCCGGCATTGCGGTGGCGGAAAGCAGGCTGACCCAGAGCGGTATGGACGTCGCGGTCAAGAAAGAACTGGCGGATGCGGCGCTGAACACGGCGACCAAGCTGGGCGCCAGCTACGCCGACGTGCGCATCGGCCGCTACCTGAACCAGTATGTGGTCACCCGCGAGATGAAGGTGCAGAACGTGGTCAACACCGAGTCCATCGGCATGGGTGTGCGCGTGATCGCCAACGGTACCTGGGGCTTCGCCGCGACCAATGATATGACCAGCGACGGCATCGCCCGCGCGACTGCGCAGGCGGTGGCCACCGCCAAGGCCAACTCCAAGCACCAGAAGGAGCCGGTGCAGCTGGCGCCGGTGAAGGGCCACGGCGAGGTGAGCTGGAAGACGCCGATCCAGAAAAACGCCATGCAGATTCCGCTGGCGGAAAAAGTCGACCTGCTGATGGAAGTGAACAAGGCCGCGCTGGATGCCGGGGCCAGCTTTATCAACTCCATGCTGTACCTGGTCAACGAGCAGAAGTATTTCGCTTCCACCGACGGCTCCTATATCGATCAGGACGTGCACCGGCTGTGGGCGCCGTTCAATGTCACCGCGGTAGACAAGAAGGACGGCGGTTTCCGCAACCGCGAGGGTCTGAGCACGCCGGTGGGCCGCGGCTTCGAATACCTGGACGGCCGCGCCGAGGACAAGATCCAGTCGCAGACAGTGCTCTACCGCGACTCCTACGACATGGTCGAGGACGCCCGCCTGGCCGCGCAGCAGGCGCAGGAAAAGCTCACGGCCAAGTCCGTGACGCCCGGCAAGTACGACCTGGTACTGGACCCGAGCCACCTGTGGCTCACGATCCACGAGTCCGTCGGCCACCCGCTGGAACTGGATCGCGTGCTCGGCTACGAGGCCAACTTTGCCGGCACTTCCTTCGCCACCGTCGACAAGTGGCGCAGCGGCAAATTCCAGTACGGCAGCGACAAGGTCAACCTGTTCGCCGACAAGGTGCAGCCGGGTTCCCTGGGCGCGGTCGGCTACGACGACGAGGGCGTGAAGACCGGCAACTGGGATCTGGTGAAGGACGGCGTGCTGGTGAACTACCAGGCGATCCGCGATCAGGTACACATGCTCGACCAGAAGGAATCCCACGGCTGCTGTTACGCCGACAGCTGGTCCAGCGTGCAGTTCCAGCGCATGGCCAACGTGTCGCTGCTGCCGGGCAAGGAGGAGCTGAGCGTCGACGAGATGATCAAGGATGTGGAAAAAGGCATCTACATCATCGGCGACGGTTCCTTCTCCATCGACCAGCAGCGCTACAACTTCCAGTTCGGCGGCCAGCTGTTCTACGAGATCAAGGAAGGCAAGATCGTCGGCATGCTCGAGGATGTCGCCTACCAGTCGAACACGCAGGAGTTCTGGAATTCCTGTTCGGCGGTCTGCGACAAGGGCGACTACCGCCTGGGTGGCTCCTTCTTCGACGGCAAGGGCCAGCCGCAGCAGATCAGCGCCGTGTCCCACGGCAGCTCGACTGCGCGCTTCGACGGGGTGAACGTCATCAACACCAAGCGCAAGTTGGGCTAATCGAAAAACTCGTCATCCCGGCGCAGGCCGGGATCCAGTGGCTTCGGTCCTGGATGCCGGCCTGCGCCGGCATGACGATTGCAATGTTTTGCCGTTCCACCATAGAAGTTTCAGAGCTGTAACCGTGTCCCTCACCCGCAAACAATTTCTCCATCGCCTGTTGCTGGGCAGCTGCGCCGCGGCACTGCCGGTGGGCCTGCGCGCGCAGAGTGCGGGGCGGGAGCACTACGATTTCTACTTCACCCGCCTGATGTACGAGTCCGGCGACTGGGATGTGGACCAGCGCATGCCGTCCAATCTGCTGAATTCGCTGGTGGAGTACACCAATCTGAAGGTCGATCCGGCCGAGCGCATAGTGCCGCTGGCGGATCCGGAAATGCTGCTGGCACCCTTCTGCTATCTGGCCGGGCACAAGCTGGTGGAGTTCACCGAAGCGGAGGCGCGCAATTTTCGCGACTACGTCAACCGCGGCGGCTTCGTGTTTGTCGACGACTGCAACCACGATATCGACGGCCTCTTCGCCAAGTCGTTCGAGGCGCAGATGGTGGAACTGTTCGGCGAGGACTGCCTGCAGAAGCTGCCGGACGACCACGACTTGTACCACTGTTTTTTCCAGTTCGACGAACTGCCGGTGACCAGCTTCGAGCTGAACGGCTGGGGCGACGACCTGGTGCACGACTACCTGAAGGCCATCGTCGTCGACGGCCGTATCGCCGTGCTCTACAGCAACAAGGATTTCGGTTGTGAGTGGGATTACGACTACCGCAACAAGCGCTGGCTCGCCATCGACAACACAAAATTCGCCGTGAACATTGTTATCTACGCACTGACAAGCTGAATCGCCATGCAGACAACGACCCCCGATACCATCGTTAAGACCACAGAAGATTCCATAGAGCAGCACCTGAGCGGGCTGGCAACACTGCGACAGGAAATCGGCAAGGTCATCGTCGGCCAGCAGGCCGTGGTGGACCAGATGCTGATCTGCCTGCTGGCCCGCGGCCACGCGCTGCTCGAGGGCGTGCCCGGTCTCGGCAAGACGCTGCTGGTCAAGACGCTCGCGGACTGCACCGAGCTGGCCTTCAAGCGCGTGCAGTTCACGCCGGACCTGATGCCGGGCGATATTCTCGGCAGTGAGATCCTCGAAGAGGATCATTCCACCGGCAAACGCTTTTTCAAATTCCAGCGCGGCCCGATCTTCACCAACGTGCTGCTGGCGGACGAGATCAACCGCACCCCGCCGAAGACCCAGTCGGCGCTGCTGGAATCCATGCAGGAGTATTCGGTGACCGTCGGCGGCGAAACCATGGCGCTGCCGGAGCCCTACTTCGTGCTGGCGACGCAGAACCCGATCGAGCAGGCCGGCACCTACCCGCTGCCGGAGGCGCAGCTGGACCGCTTCCTGCTGAATATCCATATCGACTATCCGAGCGAACAGGAAGAGATCGACATACTGCGCGCGACCACCGGCGGCAGCACGGCAAAGCCGCGCCCCTGCCTCGATGCCGCCGGACTGCTGGCAATGCAGCGACTGGTGCGCGAAATCCATATCAGCGACGACCTCTACCGCTATGTGGCCAGCCTGGTGCGCGCCACCCGCAGCGGCGAGGGTGGCGATTCGCAGTTACAGCAGTGGATCAAATGGGGCGCCGGTCCGCGCGCCGGCCAAGCGCTGATACTGGCGGCCAAGGCACGCGCGTTTCTGCAGCAGCGGCTGTCGGTGACCCGCGCGGATATTCAGGCGCTGCTGCTGCCGGTATTGCGCCACCGCATTCTGCTCAGTTTCCACGCCCAGGCGGACGGCGTCACGGTTCCGCAGGTACTGGAAAAATTGCTCGCCGCGGTACCGGAGCCGGGTCAGTAATGAGCGGCACTTACCTGAGAAGCCCGTTGCAAACTTGCCGGAATCTGTACTGTGGGAGCCTGCCCTGCAGGCGATTGCGGCCGCGCTGTCGGCAGCATCTTTTCGCCAGCAGGGCTGGCTCCCACAAGGTGAGTGCCCTTAACCTGGGGCTGTTCGGATAAGAACGAAATGCAACTAGTTGATGCGCAAACCTTGGCCAGCACCCGCGATCTCGTCTGGCTGTCGCGCCATATCGCCGCGGGCATGTTGCTGGGCATGCAGCACAGCCAGCGCCGCGGTGCCGGCATCGAGTTCCAGCAGTACCGCAGCTACGAGCCCGGCGATTCCATCCGCCATATCGACTGGAAGCTGTTCGCGCGCTCGGACCGCTACTATGTGCGCGAGGCGGAACAGGAGAGCCAGATGCACGTGTGCATCGTGCTCGATGCCAGCGCATCCATGGCGCAGCCGAGTTTCACCTATCCGCAGTTGACCAAACTGCAGTACGCCAAATGCTGGATCGCGAGCCTGTGCTGGCTGCTGCACAACCAGGGCGACCGCTTTTCCCTGCTGGCGCTGAGCGACAGCGGCACACACTACCTGCCGCAGGGCCAGGGCGAGGCACACCACCGGCGTTTGGCACTGGAACTGGAGCGACTCGCGGCGATTGGCCACTGGCCGGGCGCAGCGCGACTGAAAAGCGTCTGGCAGTATTTCGAGCAGCCCTGCCAGGTGGTGCTGGTCAGCGATTTCTTCGAGCGCCACGACCAGGGCGAGATCAGCGCTTTCGCCGCGCGCCTGCACGCGGCCGGGCGGCCCTGCCTGCCGCTGCAGCTGCTGGTGGAGGCCGAGGAGACATTCCCGTTTGACGGCGAGCTGAAGATCCGCAATCCGGAAGCCACCGGCATGCTCGAGGTCGGCGCGCGCCAGCAGCGCGCCGATTACTTGCGCGCCTTTGCCGCGGCGCAGAGGCAACTTACCGCGCGCTTCGCCGGACAGGAGTGCCCGCTGACCAGCGTCGCGATAGAGCAGCCGCTCGAGCAGTCCCTGCGGCGCTTTATCGACACCCATGCGAGGCTTGGCTGACATGCAGTGGTTGTCGGCTTCCCTGCAATCGCCGCTGTGGCTGTGGCTGCTCGGCGCTCTCGCCATCCCGCTGCTGATTCATCTGCTGCGACGCAGCAACCCGCGGGAAATCACTTTTGCCGCGGCCCATTGGTTGCAGCAGAAGCCGCAGCAGAACTGGCAGCGCCTGTTCCTGCGCGACAAATGGCTGCTGTTGCTGCGCCTGTTGTTGATTGCCCTGCTGGCGCTGCTGCTGGCGCAGCCGCTGCTGTTCCGTGCTGCGCAGCCGGATAGCGGTATCCTGCTGGTCGACCCGCGTATCGAGCGCGCGGAGTTGCACGAATTTATCGAAACCAGTTTCTCCGGCGACGACACTGCCTTCACGGACATAAGCTGGTTGCAGGCCCGCCCGGCGCCGATCGACGAACAGCGGCCGGCGGCACCGGACCTGTGGCGCACACTGTCCGGCCTCGCCGGCCAGACCGCATTCCGTCGCGCGCATATTCTGCTGCGCGATGGCGTCAATCCGACGGGCCACGGCCCGCTCAAAGTCAGTCCGCACTGGCAGTGGCATGCGCTGCAGCATTCTGCCGGCAGCGAAGAGGTCATCACTCCGCGTATCGCGCTCGTCGGCGACGGACCCGCGTGGCTCGAGCCGGCGCTGCGGCATTTGCGCAGCACTGCGCTGCCACAGTTGGCACTGCGGCGGCTGGCCACGGCCGATTCCGCGAGCGCGGAGACGGTGGACTGGCTGATCTACGATAGGCCGGGCGCCCTGCCAGAGACGCTGCAGGGTTTTGTCCGCGACGGCGGGCTCTTGATCACCGATGAACGGGTGCAGCCAGATCCCGCGCTGACCTTTGCAGCGCTCGATACTGCGCAGGGCGAAACGCTGGAGGCGGCGGCCCTCGGCCGCGGCAGCTGGTTGCGCTACCGGCGCGACTGGCACAGCGAGGCGTTTTTTCGTCGCGCCGACCTGCCGCAGCGCCTGTGGCAGCAGTGGTACGCGCAGGACTGGGCACTGCAGTCCCGAAGCCGCGCCAACTGGTCCATCGAGGCACCACCCGGCGTTGCCGTGCCGGACAGTGCGGTGCGGCCGGTGGAGCGTGCAACCTTCGAGCGACCGCTGCTGATGGCGCTGCTGTTGCTGCTCGCACTGGAGCGGCTGCTGGCGCTCGGCGGCGCGTTGCACTTCGGCGCACAGCGCAGAGGTGGCCGCCGTGACTGATCGAGCGCAACAGACACTGCGACTGGCGCAGAACCAGTGGCGCCGCGCCAGCCTGTGGCCCTACGCCTGGCTGGCCGCGCTGATCGCCGTTGCGGTCGCCGCCGGCAGCGTTTATTGGCACTGGCCGAGCTGGCTGGGGATCGCCTGTGCGGCGGCCATTTCCGCGGCGCTGTTGCTGGACCGCAACTGGCGTCTGTCCTCCGCCGAACTTTGTCGCCGGCTGGATGGGCGCTACCCGCGACTGCAGGACAGCAGCCAGCTGTTGCGCGCTGCGCCGGAGGCGCTCGCACCCCTGGCGCAGCTGCAGCGGCAGCGCGTCGCCACTGCGCTAGAGGAGATTTTGCAGCGTGGTGCATTGAAAGGATTCCAGCCGGCCTGGCACCGCAGCCAGCTGGCGCATGCCGCCGGTGCCTGCCTCGGCCTGTTGCTGTTTGTCGCTGTCGACAGCCTGCCGCAACGGCAAACCGCGGCGACGCCACCGCTGGCGCGCGAGCTGGCCGCGGTCGAGTCGCTTGCGATCGTCGAGGCCGTTACCGAGATCCAACCGCCCGCCTACACCGGCCTGCCACAGCAGCGGCAGTCGCTGCAGATAAGCGCCGTGGAAGGCGCCCGCATTACCTGGAAGATCGAACTCGACGGCGCCGCGGACGGGCTGACGATGCTGGCGGCGGAGCAGGAATTTGTTTTTGAGCCGGCAGAGACACGGCCGAGCCGCCACTGGCAACTGACGCGCATCGTCGCCGCAGCGGACTTCTATCAGCTGGCGCTGCACAGCGGCGGCGGGCAAAAGCTGTTGCCGGAGATTCACAATATCGAGATCCGGCCGGACCGCGCACCGGAATTTGCCTTCGATTACCCGCGGGACAATGTGACCGTCGCCAGCAGCGACGTGGACAATTCAGCGGCGCTGCTGCAGGTCAGCGTCGAGGTGGCGGACGATTTCGAGGTCACCGAGACAGAGCTGTTGATCACACTCGCCAGCGGCAGCGGTGAGAATGTCCGCTTCCGCAACGATACCGTGCGGCTGGAACCGAGCGAGAGTACCGGCAGCAGTAAGCGCTACCGTTTCAGCGTGCCGGTGGCGCGCTACGATATCGAACCGGGCGACGAGCTCTACTGGTACCTGCAGGCACGCGACAATCGCGCACCGCAGGCCAATGTGGCGAAAAGCCAGCATTTCATCGTGCGCTGGCCGCAGGAGGAAATCTTCGGTCTCAGCGATGCGGAGGGCATGGCCATCAAGGTGTTGCCGGAATACTTCCGCAGCCAGCGACAGCTGATCATCGATACCGAAGCGCTGCTCGCTGAGCAGGAGCAATTGGGTGCGCAGGAGTTCCGCAAGCGCGCCGAATCCCTGGCCTATGAACAGAACCTGCTGCGCATGCGCTACGGCCGCTTCCTCGGCGAGGAGGACTCGGCGCTGGAGCACGCGGGCGATGCACACGGCGAAGCGGCGGCGGGCGAACACGGCGAGGACCACAAGCGGCAACACGCCGAGGAGCACACGGCAGAACATGACGGCGGGCACGACGCGGCACAGGGCACGGCGCCAGTACAGTTCGGCGACGCCACCGGCGTCGTCGCCGCGGCGGGCCACCAGCACGACAGCTCGGAACACGCGACGCTGTTCGACCCGCAGACCAAGGAGCTGCTGCGCAGCGCACTGAACGCCATGTGGAGCTCCTGGCGCGAGCTGTCGGTCATAGAGCCGCGCGCGTCCCTGCCCTATCAGCATACGGCGCTGCGCTATATCAAGGAGGTGCAGCAGGCCTCGCGTATCTACCTGCAGCGCGTCGGCTTCGAACCGCCGCCTTTGGATGAAACGCGCCGCCTCAGTGGCGAGCTCGAGGAAGTGGCGCCGCCGGGGGTAACTGCCGCAGTCAGTCTTGGCGAGCGCGAAGAGATTCTCACGCTGCTGCAGCGGGTGCGCAGCGGCGAGGCACTGAGCGAGGACATCGCCGCGGACCTGCAGCAACTGCCGTCGGTACGGGCGCAGATGCAGGCGCAGCCGCAGCTGCCGTTGGAGCTGTCGAAAGCACTGCGCCTGTACCGGCAACAGGCCGCCTGTCGCGACTGCCGCCAGCAGCTCGCGGCCCTGCTGTATCAGCTGCTGCCGGAACCCCGCGCAAAGCCGTCGCTGCCGCGCCTGCGCAGCGCGGCGGGCGAGTTCGACACCTGGCTGCGGGCGCAGCGGGATGGCGGCGCTGACGCGGAGGTGCGCCGATGATTCAGTGGATCACCCTGCTTGGTGCTGTCGCGCTGTCGGTATCGCTGCTGCTGGTCATGCGGGTGCGCGCTGGCACGCCGCAGCGGATCGGCGCGGCCCTGACGCAGGTACTGATATGGGCGACAGCCTGGATGCTGTTGCAGCCGCCCGCGCTGCTGCCGCCGCGCCAGGGCGCGACCCTGGACAGCGGCGGCGCGATCAAACTGGAACCGGAGCTGGCACTGGCGGAAATCGCCAACCTGCAGACACTGAAGGTGCGCGGTGACGGTCTGCGCCGCGATGCGCTGCGCGACCTGCCCCCGGTGCGGCTGGAGAATGCGGAGCCCAGCCCGGCGGCCGCCTGGCGCGCCGACTGGCCGCGCGAACTGATGCTGGGTGAGCCGCTGCGCCTGCAGATCTCCGGCGGCAAGGCCACAGACAGCAGCACCAGTTTCACGCTGGAAGATCCCTATGGAGCCGCGGTGGACAGCGCGACCATCGCGGCTGGCGAGAACATAGAAGCGGCGCTGCGCGCCCTGCCCAAACTCGGCGGTCCGCAGCTTTACCAGCTGCGCATCGAAACGGATGCGAACGACAGGACCGAAGTACGCCGCGAGCCGGTGCCGATAGTGGTACACGGCACCGAGCAGCCGGCGGTGCTGCTGTGGCTGGCACAGCCGTCGTTCGAGACGGCGGCCCTGTCCCGCTGGCTGCGGCAGTCCGGTGTGCCCGCACAGGTCATCACCCAGCTGGCACCGTCAGTGGTGCGGCGCGAAACCTTCAACGGACTGGAGGACAAGACCGGGCAACCGCTGAATGCCAGTGGTCCTTTCGACCTGTTGGTGCTCGACAGCCGACTGTGGCCACAATTGACCGCGGCACAGCGCCGCGCGCTGGCGACCCACGCCACGCAGAAGTCGCTGCTGTGGCTGGTCGGCGACGACAGTCCGCGCGAGTTTCTCGACTATGCGCGCGCGCAGCAGATGCCACTGCAAGCCGCCGAGATACTCACCAGCGCCAGCCCGCTCAGTACCGATGACGCGCTGCCGCCGCTGCGCCTGCGCGGTTATCAGCCGCAGCACGCTCGGGCGGGCGATCTGCAATTGAACGGCGACAGCGGCACGCTTTACTGGGGACGCAGCAATGGGGAAGGCGCGCTGGGTTTCGTATTGTTCGCGGATAGTCACCGCTGGCCCACCGCCGGCTTTGCGATGGAGTATGCGCGGCTGTGGAAATCCGTGTTCGATCGCCAACTCGCGCGGCGGGGCAGCCGCGCAGCGGTTTCCCTGTCGACGGAACTGCCGCTGGCCGGGCGGCGGCTCACGCTGTGCAGCGATGCCTTTGCCGGTGGCGCACCGCGCCTGGCGCGAGCAGATACTGAGGCCGGCCTCGCGGCCACAGCGCTCGCGGGAATGGCCGCGGCCAAAAGTGACAGCGGTTCCTGTTATGCCTACTGGCCCGAGCATGCGGGCTGGTATCAGGGCGGTGACGAGGCCAATCCGTTTTCGCTGTACGTATTCGCCACCGACGCCTGGCCGGAATGGCACCGGGCCCTGTCGCGCGCACAGACACGGCAGATGGCCACGGCGCGCCTCGGCCCCGCAACTCAGGCACAGGCCCCGCAACGGCCACTGCCACTGCAGTGGCCGGCGCTGGCGCTGCTGTTGCTGCTGAGTTTCACCTGGTGGCGTGAGCGCAGGTCGCTGCGCTGACCGTTGCGCTACCGATTTGCGTCTGCCGCTTCGTTCTGCGCCACAAGAATCAGCTCGTCGGTTGGATAACCGAGCTCGGCGGCGCGCTGAACCAATCTGTTCAGCGTGCTGCGGGGCAAGCTGGGCGTGCGGGACAGTATCCACAAATAGGATTTGTTGTGGCCTGTGACCAGCGCATACTGATAGGCCTCATCCAGCTCGACAATCACATATGAAGCGTAAAATGGGCCGAAGAAGGAAACCTTCAGGTGCCCGCTGCTTTCACTGCCGGCAAACACAGCCCGACCCTCGGCCTGCTTCCATCGCGCCTCCTCCGGCGAAAATCCCCGATTGACGACGCGCACCGAACCGTCCGGGTTCAGGCTGTATTCCGCCGTGACCCGGGACAGGCCGCGCTC
Organism: Microbulbifer magnicolonia; assembly: GCF_035117725.1. Classification (NCBI taxonomy): domain Bacteria; kingdom Pseudomonadati; phylum Pseudomonadota; class Gammaproteobacteria; order Cellvibrionales; family Microbulbiferaceae; genus Microbulbifer; species Microbulbifer magnicolonia. Next base: position 521,113 of record NZ_JAYEFD010000002.1, read on the forward strand.
GAAGGAGTGATCGAGCCGGGCTATCTCGTACCACTTGCCGAGATAGCGGTTCAGCTGGAAATTCTGTACAGGCTCGACATTCTCCGGCGTGCCGGTGCAGCCGCCCAGACACAGCAGAAGTGCGCACAGCATGAATCGACAAAGTTTTTGCACCGATACACTCCCGCTAATGCCAGTCGTCAATGTCGCTCCGGGTTGCTCATTGAGCTTGTACGCCCAGTCTAGAGAATAGGATCAGTGCGGCAGCTTTCCAGCCATAAAAAAACCACCCGGATGGGTGGTTTAAAAAACAGGTTGAAAACGACTCGTCACCTGTCACTTCACTGGCATGGGGATCGCAGCCGGCCGGGCGACAAAACACCGGGGTCGACACTCCGAAAACACTTAACTTCCCGGTCACTCCCTGCGCCCAATCCATAGCGCCGAGTTCTCGAAGTACCGACTCCGGTGGTCTGTCTCCCGCGTCCGGCGGGCGGGCAAAGCGCGGCCGAAGACGATACCGCGCACTGTGAAAGGGTTATTTCTCTACAAAGGCCCGCTCGATGACGTACTCGTGCGGGACGCCGGCGCGGGTTTCGCGGAAGCCCCAGTCGTCGAGGATCTTGGTCAGGTCCTTCAGCATCGCCGGGCTGCCGCACAGCATAAAGCGATCCTCTTCCACATTCGGCCTGGGCAGGCCCAGATCCTGGAAGATCTTGCCGGACAGCATCAGCTCGGTCAGGCGGCCGTTGTTGCGGTAGGGCTCGCGGGTCACCGTCGGGTAGTAGAGCAATTGCTCGCGCACCATCTCGCCGAAATATTCGTGGTTCGGCAGTTCGTTTTCGATGTAGTCCTGATAGGCCAGCTCGGACACATGGCGCACGCCGTGGGTCAGTATCACCTGGTCGAAGCGCTCGTACACATCCGGATCCTTGATGATGCTCATGAACGGCGCCAGGCCGGTGCCGGTGGACAGCAGCCACAGGCGCTTGCCGGGCAACAGGTGGTCGGCCACCAGCGTGCCGGTGGGCTTGCGGCTGACATAGATCTCGTCACCGGGTTTGATCTTCTGCAGCTGCGAGGTCAGCGGGCCGTCCGGCACCTTGATGCTGAAGAATTCCAGCTCGTCTTCGTAGTTGGCGCTGGCAATGGAGTAGGCGCGCAGCAGCGGGCGGCCATTGTCCTGCTGCAGGCCGATCATCGTAAAATGACCGTTCTCGAAGCGGAAACTCGGGTCGCGACTGGTCTTGAAGCTGAACAGTGTGTCGTTCCAGTGATGGACTTCCAGCACTCTCTCTATATTCAAATTAGACATAAGCTTAGAACTACTTATTCCTGAATTCTCTTAATAATTGAATTCTAGCCCTGGAACACCTATTGGCAAAATGGGATATTTCGATATTCGTTATCGATTCTGCCAATGAATACCGGGGCCCATTATGCGCTATTCGCTGCGCCAGCTGGAGGTATTCCTCGCCTGCGCCCACTACGAGAATGTGAGCCGCGCGGCGGAGAGCCTGAACATGTCCCAGTCCGCGGCCTCCACCGCGCTGAAGGAGTTCGAGCAGCAGTTCGAGCTGCGCCTGTTCGAACGCACCGGCAAGCGCCTGCGCCTCAATGAACTGGGCCGCCAGCTGTGGCCGCGCGCGGAGGAGCTGCTGGAGCGGGCGCGGGAGCTGGAACAGACGCTGGCCGCCCACCGCGATCTGGGGCGACTGAAGATCGGCGCCACCCTGACCATCGGCAACTATCTCGCCGCCGGCATCATGGCCCGCTATATGGAGGAGCAGCCGGGCACGCGGGTGCAGCTGGAAGTCGGCAATACCGCCGCCATCGCCGAGCGGGTACTGAATTTCGAACTGGACCTGGGCCTGATCGAGGGCGAGCTCAACCATCCCGATCTGGAGATGATCCCCTGGCGCGACGACGAGCTGGTGGTCTTCTGTGCGCCGCAGCATCCACTGGCGGGGCGCAGGCGCCTGTCCGACAGGGACCTCACCGCCGCCACCTGGATCACCCGCGAGTCCGGTTCCGGCACCCGCCAGACCTTCGAGCGCGCCATGGCCGGCCTCTGGCCACAACTGCAGATACTGCTGGAGCTGCAGCACACCGAGGCGATCAAGCGCGCGGTCGAGGCGGGCCTGGGGATCAGCTGCCTGTCGCGGGTATCGCTGGTGGATGCCTTCAAGCGCGGCTCGCTGGTGGAGCTGCCGGTGCCGCAGCGGGACTTCCGCCGCGATTTCTATTTTGCCCTGCACCGGCAGAAATACCGCAGCGCCGGTATCGAGCGCTGGCTGGAACTGTGCCGGCAGACTTCACAGACATAAAAAAACCACCCGCTTGCGGGTGGTTTTTTTCGTTGGAACGTTTCAGTAATCGAATTACCGCACGCGCAGCGGCTCAGCTGTCGTGGCCGGTGCGGCGCGCATCCAGCCGGCGCGCAAACTCTTCCAGTATCTGCCGGTAGAGTTCGCGACCCAGGTACTTGTCCTCGACGCCGCTCTCGATGGACGGGTTGTCGTTCACTTCGATCACGTAGCCTTTGCCGGTGGACTCCTTCACATCCACGCCGTATAAGCCGTTGCCGATCGGCTTGGTCGCCTTGAGCGCGGCCTGCAGTACGGCCTTCGGCACTTCAAACGTCGGCAGGGTGGAGAAACCGCCGCTGATGTTTTTCTTGTTGTTGTGGTCGTAGATCTGCCAGTGGTTTTTCGCCATGTAATAGCGGCAGGCGTAGAGCGGCTTGTTGTTCAGCACACCGATACGCCAGTCGAATTCGGTGTACAGGTATTCCTGTGCGAGCAGCAGGCTCGACTCGGTAAACAGCTCCTCCACCTTGTCGCGCAGTTCCTCCTCGGTCTGCACTTTCACCACGCCCCGGGAGAAGGAGCCGTCCGGGATTTTTACCACCATCGGCAGGCCGAGATCCGCCAGCGCCTTCTGCAGGCTGTCCTCGTCGCCGCGGCGCAGAATACTGGTCTTCGGCGCCGGCACCTTGTGGGTTGCGAACAGGTCGGCCAGGTAGATCTTGTTGGTGCAGCGCATGATGCTGGTCGGGTCATCCAGCACCACCAGCCCCTCCGCCTCGGCCTTTTTCGCAAAGCGGTAGGTGTGGTGGTCGATGGCGGTGGTCTCGCGAATGAACAGCGCATCGAATTCCGGCAGGCGCATATAGTCCGCCGGGGTGATCATCTCCACCGAGAAGCCCAGCTCGCGGCCGGCACTGGCAAACTTCTTCAGCGCGCTCTGGTCCGACGGCGGCAGCTTCTCCTCCGGGTTGACCAGAATCGCCAGGTCGTAGCGGGTGTTGGCACTCTTCTTGAACGGCCGCCACACCTGGTTGCTGAAACTGTCCAGCGCGTCGGCAAAGCGCGTCTCCTCCTCCTCACTCAGGTCGCGGTGCGAGCAGATACGCAGGTCGACGATCTCCCAGGACTTCTCGCAGGCCAGGTGGATCTCCAGCACCGGACAGGGGAAGCGATCGAACAGCAGGCGCGCCAGTGGCTGCAGGGCCGGCTCGGCGCACTGGCCGAAATAGGACTTCACCAGCAGATGGGTGCCCGGCTCCTGCGGTTTCTGCAGTTTGTTCAGCGCCGGCACCAGCGGCGCCAGCTGCAGTTTGTACAGCTGCGGCACCGACAGGTCGTTGAGCGTGCGCACACTGGGCAGCACATGGTGGCTGCGGGCCTCCGCCAGCAGCGAGCAGTAGTAGCCCTCCGAGCGGTAGTCGTAGTCGCCACAGAGGTTGATGATCCGCACCCGCTGCTGGCGGGCCGGGAGCTGCAGATAGTCGGCAAAGGTGATCACGCGCTCACTGGGGTAGTAGGGCGCCCAGTCACTCGGCTGGTCGATCACAATTAGCACCTGGGACATGTATAAAAGGCGCCTCGAATTGGGTAGGACAACAGCGCGAACAATAGAAGAAATTTTGTCCAACTCCTATCTTTTTTTGCGCCTTTTGCTAATGTAGCCAGGCCGCAATTTCGCGGTGTCCTGAGCCGCCGGCAGGCGGGCCCGAGCATGTCTTCCCAGTCCTTCCCCACCTTTACCATTCGACCCGCCGTGCCCGCGGACGTGCCGGCGCTGCACGCGCTGGAACAGGCGTGTTTCGAGGGGGACCGCCTCAGCCGGCGCCGCCTGCGCCACTGGGTCGGCGCGGAGAACCGCGTCTTCCTGGTGGCGGAGCGCGGCGAGCAGCTGCTCGGCTATGTGCTGGTGCTGCTGCGCCGCGGCACCCGCCTGGCGCGGCTCTATTCGCTGGCGGTGGGCCCGGCCGGGCGCGGCCAGGGGATCGGCAAGGCACTGCTGGTCACGGCCGAGGAGGCCAGCAGCCACAGCGGCCGGCTGTTTATGCGCCTGGAGGTGGCCGAGGACAACCATTCGGCCATCTCGCTCTACCAGCAGCTGGGTTACCGCACCTTCGGCAGCTATCCGAACTACTACGAGGACGAGGGCGACGCACTGCGCATGCAGAAGCGCATCCGCTATCGCCCGGAGAACCTGCACAGCCTGGACGTGCCCTGGTACGGCCAGACGACCGATTTCACCTGCGGCCCGGCCGCGGCGATGATGGCGATGGCGGCGCTGCGACCGGACTACCAGCCCTCGGTCAGCGACGAGCTGGCCCTGTGGCGCGAAGCCACCACCATCTTCATGGCCGCGGGCACCGGCGGCTGCCACCCGATCGGCTTGGCGCTGGCGATACGCGCGCGCGGCTTCGACTGCGAGGTGTACCTGAACCAGACATCGCCGCTGTTCGCCAACGGTGTGCGCGCGGCGAAGAAGAAGACGGTGATCCAGCAGGTGGATGCGGACTTCCGCGCTGCCGCCAAACAAGAGGGAATCCCGATCGTCGAACAGGAGTTCACCCAGGCGCAGCTGGAGCAGTGGCTGGAGGAAGGCGCGCTGGCGCTGCTGCTGATCAGCACCTATCGGCTGGACGGCAAGAAGGTGCCCCACTGGGTGACGCTGACCGGCATCGACGAGGAGTGCCTCTACGTGCACGATCCGGACGAAGACGACGAGCAGAATCCGCTCGACAGCGAATACCTGCCGATAGCGCGGGAGGATTTTGCCAGGATGTCGCTGTTCGGGCGGGAGCGGCTGCGCACCGCGGTAGTGGTGCGCAGCCGACCCTGACAGCCGCGGTCCGGCTCCCAAGGCCGATTAGGTCCCCTCTGTCATTTCTGGTAACTTTGCTCGCATATTTGAGAGGGAGCAGCTTGCCCGGCTCTCAGTCGTCACAGACCAAATGAACAAATAACAATCAATTTTTTTGGGGGAGGGGAATTGATGAAGACAAGGAAAGCCGCGGTTTTCCTGCTCGGGGCTATGTTGAGTGCCTCGACGCTGGCACAGGACAATGCCGCAATTACCATCAACCAGAAAGCGGAATACTACGATACCAAGGTAATTGCGCCGAATATCGTTAGAGAGTGCACCAACCTGGGGTACAAGCTTTCCGATTCGACAAAAACATTCCTGGAGAAACACGGCTTTGCCGCCGCACTGCAGCCCGAGCTGAATCTGCAAACCGAAGGTTTCAATCTCAAGCTTAGTATTCTCAACGCCTCCAGCGCGGGCGGCGTCTGGATCGGTCACCGCAAGTCAGTAACCATCGAGGCCGAGCTCTATAAAGATGGCGAGCTGATAGATACTTTCCAGGGTGCCAGAAATTCCGGCGGTGGTTTTGGCGGCAACCTTAAGGGATCATGCCAGGTATTGGAACGCTGTGTGCATACGCTTGGAAATGACGTCGCCAAGTGGATCAAGCGCAAGCATCAGGGATAGACTCGCTCCGAATATCCTATCGACTCTATTGCTTAATCAAAGCCCGGGGTAATTCCATGCGTTCAATATCAAAGATACTTTTTGCCACTCTGCTCACCACAGTACTGGGAGGTTGCACCAGCCACCCTTTGATGAACCTGCAGGACCGCACTATCCCAAACCGCCTGGATGGATCAGTGCAAACGCAAGATTCCGTCAAGAAAGGTATTATCGCCGGTTGCATCGACAAGGGCTGGACCTGCCAGGAAGTTTCGCCTGGGCTGATAGCGGCAACCATCAACGTGCGCAAACATCGCGCGGTGGCCAATATTGCCTATAATGCCGATAGCTACAGCATTTCTTACAAAGACAGCCAGATGCTCGATTACAACAGCCGACGCAATACGATTCACCGCAACTACAACCGTTGGATCAACAACTTATCCATTTCCATCGAAAAGGAGCTACTAAACCCTCACAGTGTACTTTCTAAGAAAGGAACTGCCACTCAGGTTGGCAAAGTTTATATCGCCGGTGTTGGAGATGCCGTTTTAAGACTCAATAAACAACGCGAACTCGAGAACATCTTGGGAGGTTCAGACTGGTTTGGAAGGACAACTAGCGAAGGATTTACTGAGCTTCGCTTTGCCGGAATAGATAAGAATGGCAATGCAGTATTTTTCCGCAATGGACTACAAATAGAAACTAACGAAACCACGTCTAGTAGAACACCCATATCTACTACTTCTGGATCAGCAAATACTAATATAAGCAAAAAACCATCTGGATTAACTGCAAATACAACCTTCAGATCAACCACAACTCACCCGGCATCTGACTATCATGTATTTGTACCTGAGAATTCCATTCCAATTACTGCGACCAAAGAAGACCCAAGAGTTATTATAGAAGGCTATATTGTTGAGATTTTGAAAGCATCACCTAACGCTGTTAGATTTAAAATTAGTAGAGTTGAATAGATCTAACTTAAAAGAACCAGATTCTGTGGTCCGGCGCTAGTCCCGGGTCGCTTTCCTATTTGCCCTTCAGCTTCCGCTTGCCGCGCATCCTACCAAGCATCCCAAAGAATTCGCGCGCGGCATTTTCTCTCGGAAAATTCCCCTTCGGCACCTCGCACTGCAAAAATTCGCAAAGCGGCTCCCAACCTTCCCGCACATCGAACAACAACAGCTGCTCTGCAGGCACAAGACCTACTATATGATTCCGGTGCGCGTAGTAGAGGCCGGATGCAGATTCGCGGTCAAATTTTCCCACAAAGGTTTTGTCGGCAATTACCTTCTTAGCAAGGTGTATAAAATGCGGTGCCTTCTCGTCAGATACCAGCTGGGCCCAGCGCAGTGCCGGGAAAACTGTCTCGCTGACACTCTGATACCAGCCGTCAAAATCCCGCTCGGTGAAAATCACCCTGGCCGTCGGTGCCTGCCGCAAAAGCTGCTCGACGAACAGGCATCCCGGCCAGTCAACCAGGGAAGTGTATTGTCCGACGAGTTGCTTCCAGTCGGGGGCTTCAGCGGCCAGCCCCTGCAGCCAAGACTGGCAGAGCCTGGGATCGGCAGCGAAGTCACTCATATGCAGGCAGGGACCATAACCCAGCTGCTGCAGCGCCAGTTTCAATGAAAGCGTGCCGGTTCGACCGAAACCAGCGCCAATAACCTGGATATTCACTTGGAAAGAATTACAAGACGGAGGGGAGACTCCCGGCGCAAACCATCTAAAAAGTGCTTGCGCCGGGAAATTGACCTTTTCGGTCAACTGTCAACTCAGATCAACCGAAAGTGCGCTCATCGGAACGGCTCTTCAGCAGGAAAGCAGTCTCGTATTGCAGCAACTGATCAACCAGCTCCCTGATTTTGGTTTCCGCATCGATAAATTTGCTCATGTTGGCACCGCCTCTGGTGGAATCATACAGTGCCTTGCCCTCGGGAGCGCCATTGTGGAACACATTGATCTCCGCGTAGGACATATAAAGAGCTAAATCCCAAGTCCAGCGCGCAAGGTAAGTTGCCGTCCATTCGCATGCGACATAACTCGATCCTTTTGGCAGCACTTTGTACTGCACCCCCTTACTGGATAGGGCCGACTTGAATTCGTTCAGAAACCCCTCGCGGACATCGGGATTCTCAATGATGCATATCTCGCTTCCAGTAGTCACCCGTGCCGGCTCTACTGACTGCTGGATAGAGCAGCCGCCCAAAATGGTGGAAACCCCAAGTAACGCAACTAATTTCTTGATCATCTTTATTATCTTCCTTCTGGAATGGTTTTTTTGCACAGTACGTGCCGCATTAAAGCAGACAACAGCCTGCGTTAGAATCAGAAATTTAAACCGACGTTGACCACAAATGGCATATCGATACCGTCGTTATCGCTGAACAGGTTGGCATTGGAAAAGTGCTTCCAGGAGACCATCAGTACCAGATCTTCTTTCCCCTGCCAATTGATACGGGCTGCGTAGCCAACCTGGGCCTGGAAGGCGAAGTGGTTGTCCTGGTGGCGATCACCCAGCTGGTTGCTACTGATATAGCTGGGGCCCAACGCCCGCACGAAAAAGTAAGGCTGACCCCAGCTCTGCTTGCGCGGGTAGAGATTCAGCTGCGGGTAAATGGAAAGCGCATGGAAGGACTCGTACTCGGCCGCATCTGTCTCGACCCTGGTGTAGCTTACCCCGAGGTGAATATGCTGGCGATAGCTCTTCTCGAACCTCTTGAAGGAGTAGTCGATGCCATAGGTGCGGTTGCTCTGGCTGGAATCCGGCTGCGGGCCGCCGCCGGCACTGAGTAACAGCTCATTGGCGGTGGCCGACTGGAATGCCAGCAGTGTCATTGCCGCAATCAACAGTCTTTTCATGACACTTCTCTTTATTGTTTTAATTACGACGTCCCTGTGCGCTTTTGATGGAGCAGTTCACCGCGCTAATCTGTACGCTTGAAGATCAGCGAAGTATTTATGCCGCCAAAAGCGAAGTTATTGCTCATAACATACTCGGTATCGATAGTGCGGCCGTCACCTTTAATATAATCGAGCTCGGCGCAGTCGGAATCAATGTCACTCAGGTTGATGGTCGGGTGGAACCAGCCATCGCGCATCATCTGGATGCTGGCCCAGGCTTCCAGCGCGCCGCAGGCGCCTAGGGTGTGGCCGGTGTAGCTTTTCATCGAACTAATCGGGACCGGGAAGCCGAGGGCATTGCGGGTGGCGTGGCTCTCGGCCACATCGCCACGATCGGTGGCGGTACCGTGGGCACTGACATAGCCGATCGCATCGGCGGTGATACCCGCCTGGGCGATCGCCTGCTGCAGCGCTATTTGCATGGTTGGCGACTGCGGCTGGGTCACATGGCTGCCATCGGAATTGGTGCCGAAACCAACGATTTCCGCGTGAATTTTCGCCCCGCGTGCCACCGCGTGTTCGTACTCCTCCAGGATCAGGGTACCGGCGCCCTCGCCGATCACCAGGCCGTCGCGATTGCGATCGAAGGGACGCGGGTTGCTTGTGGGGGAATCGTTTTTGGTAGATGTCGCGAATAGGGTGTCGAACACCGCGGCCTCGGTTGCGCAGAGTTCCTCGGCACCGCCGGCCACCATCACCGTCTGGCTGCCGTTGCGAATCGCCTCATAGGCGTAGCCAATACCCTGGCTGCCGGAGGTGCAGGCAGAGCTGGTGGTATAGATTCGCCCGCACATACCGAAGAAGACACCGATGTTGACCGCGGCGGTGTGGGACATCATCTTGATGTAACTGGTCGCATTGAGGCCGTCGGTGCGGTGGTTGAGCAGCATATTCCCGAAATCGCCCATGGCCGCCGGCGTACCAGCGGAGGAACCATAGGAGATACCGGCATTGCCACTTTTGAGGATTGCATCGTCCAGCAGGCCCGCATCTTCCAGCGCCAGCTCAGTGGCCCGCACCGCCATCAGAGACACCCTGCCCATGCTGCGCACCCGCTTGCGGTTGTAGTGCGCCGGTTTTTCGAAATCCTTTACCGGTGCGCCGAGACGGGTTTCCAGCCCCTCGTATTTGTCCCAGTCCTCCATATACACGACGCCCGAGGCGCGCGCCTGCAAGGACTTCTTTACTGCCTGCCAGCCCTGGCCGATAGGTGAAATGCCGGCCATGCCGGTTACTACTACGCGTTTCATCAGCAGAGACCACCGTTGACGGAAATAACTTGGCGGGTAATGTAGGCCGCGCGCTCGTGCATGAGGAAGGACACTGTCGCGGCGACTTCTTCGGGCTTGCCCAGGCGGCGGGCCGGGATCATTTTCATGATCTCATCCATCGGCAGATCACCGTCCACCATTTCGGTATCGATCAGGCCCGGCGCCACGCAGTTGACGGTGATCTTGCGCTTGGCCAGCTCCAGCGCCAGCGCCTTGGATGCGCCGATCAGGCCGGCCTTGGACGCGGAGTAATTCACCTGGCCGCGATTGCCGGCTATGCCGGAAACGGAGGTCATTACCACTATGCGTCCCGGCGCCCTGCGGCGCACCATCGGCATGGTGAGCGGGTGCAGCACATTGTAGAAACCGTCCAGGTTGGTGTGCACCACCCGGTCCCAGTCCTCCTCCGGCATCGCCGGGAAGGCGTTGTCGGCGGTGAGGCCGGCATTGCACACCACGCCGTAGTAGGCACCATGCGCCTCCACATCGGCCTCTAGTGCTTCGCGCGCCGCGCGGCGGTCGACGATATCAAATTGCAGTATGCGACTATCGCGACCCTGCGCGGCGATTTCTTTCGCCACTGCTTCCGCCTGCTTGCGGCGGCTGCGGCAGTGCAGCACTATGTTGTAGCCGTCCTGCGCCAGCTGCAGCGCAATGGCGCGGCCGATTCCCCGGCTGGAGCCGGTCACCAAAACCCACTCGGACATTCAGATTTTTTCCTTCAGACTTTTTTCTGCAAATACTGCTCGATATTTTCCGGTTGATAGACGTTCAGGCGCGCGCTCTGCTCAACCCCGGCACCGCTCACCTTGCACTCGAAGGTGGCCATGCCGTTCTCCGCCTGCAGCAGCCGCTCCACCTCCACGGTCAGTTCATCGCCGCAGCGGTAGCTGTCGGTATTGCTGTTGAACTTGCGCGTGCCGAGCAGGAATCCCAGGCGGACTTCCTCGCCGGCCTGTTTCGCGTGGTAGCCGGAAAAGGCAGCCACCGCCTGTGCCATATACTCGATACCCACATAGGCGGGCACCCGGCCGTGCCGGTCGAAGATACCGTCCTCGCGCACGCGCAGCTTTGCCGTCAGCGTCTCCTCGCCTACCGTGACCAAATGGTCCAGCAGCGACATGGCGCCGCTGTGCGGTACCAGTTCTTCGGCCGTCAGTTCTTGCAACGAAAGGGGCTGCATCAGTACTCCTCCTGCAGTCCGAGAATCAGCGAGCAATTGCTGCCGCCGAAGGCGAAGGAATTGCTCATGGCGTAGCGCGGCGCCCGCGGCGGGCTTACATCGGAAGGCGCCTGCGGCGGTTTTACACCGGTAAATAGATTCAGTGGGCGCAGCGCCGGATCATATTCACCGTCGAATGCGTGCGGCGGCAGCTGGCCGCGATCCAGGGCCAGCCAGCAGAAGGCCGCCTCCAGCGCGCCGGCGGCGCCCAGGGTGTGGCCGGTCAGCGGCTTGGTGGAGGAACAGGGCACATCGCCGCCCAGTACATTGGCGGCCGCCTCGGCCTCCATGACATCGTTCTGGGCCGTACCTGTGCCGTGCAGGTTCAGGTAACCGATATCTGCCGCATCCAGCTGCGCATCCGCGAGGGCGCCGCGCATGCTCGCCTCGGCGCCGCGGCCCTGCGGGTGCGGTGCCGACATATGATGGGCGTCGGAGCTGGCCGCCACGCCGCAGAGGCGGATTCTCGCCGGCTCGCGGCTCATCACGAAGACGGCCCCGGCCTCGCCCAGGTTGATACCGTCGCGCGCGGCGCTGAACGGCTGCGTCTGCCCGGCGCTCAGGGCGCTGAGGGAGTGGAAGCCCTTGACCGTCATACCGCACAGGGTGTCCACGCCACCCACCACCACCGCGTCGCAGACATTCCCCGCCAGCAGGCGCCGCGCGCTGGCGAAGGCGTTGGCGCTGGAGGAGCAGGCGGTGGAGACGGTGATGCGCGGGCCTTCCAGTTGCAGATAGCGGGCGACGAATTCCGCCAGCCCCCCCATCTGCTGCTGGTGGCGATAACTGTAGCCGCCCTCATCTGCAAGACCCAGACGCGCCTCGCCGCTGGCGATACCCGAGGTCGATGTCCCCATCACCACGCCTATGCGCCGCGCGCCGAGGTTTTCGCGCAACTCGGCCACCGCCGACTCTATCTGCCGTATCACCAGCAGGGCCAGGCGGTTGTTGCGGCAATCGTATTCGCGCAGCGTTTCGGGCAATTCCGGCAGGGTTTCTTCGATAGCGCCGAAGCGCCCCCGACGCTCCTCCAGCCAGGGAGCGCCGGTGCGCATGCGCGAGCGGTCTCCGGCGAAGAGGCCGTCAACGATTTGCGCCAGGTCGCAGCCCAGCGCACAGGCGAGCCCCAAATGATTGAGAAAGTACTGACTCATAGCTTCTACAAATTCTTGATCCGGAGCCCATACCCCAGCGACTTCTGTTGCAGCTGCACCTGGGCGCGCCAGATGTCGGGGCCGCTGTAGGAAACCTCCGTGTAGAGCTCGCCGTTGAAATACAGTTCGCGCCTGCGGCCATCAGCCGTGCTTTCCTCGCGCAGTGTCCAGGACGCCGGCAGGTTGGCCTGCAGCAGGTCCAGCGGCCAGTAGACCAGCTGCATATCCGCCAGCAGCGCCCGTGGCGGAATCTGTCGTCCGCCCCCCAGATACTCCTGCGCTTTTACCTCACGGCCATCGTAATGGATATCCAGCAGGCTGACACCCTGGGGGGTCAGCAGCGACACCTTGACCAGCTCCGGGCCCAGCAGCGACGCGCCCATCAGATCACTCTGCTCGCCGCGCCAGGTCACCGCGATATGCTGCACCAGCTGGCGGCTCTCGCCCGCTGGCAGCGGCGCCAGCGGTCGCAGCGGCGGCTGTGCCGGCGGGCGCGCAAACAGCGCGCAGCCGCCCAGCGTCAGCAGCAGGGCGACAAGGATCAGCTTGCGGCACATATTTCCGCCAGAGTGTTCAGGCGGCGCTCCGCCGCGGCCACATAGGGATTGTTCCTGTCCCAGGCGTAACCGGCCAGGATGGAGCAGATCATGCGCTTGATCTCCGTCTGTCCGGTGCGGTGGAAAATCACATCCTGGAAGCGGCCGTCGTACCAGGCGGTGACATAGGTTTTGAAGACGTCCACGCCGTGTTTCAGTGGCGCGGCGAAATCCGCCTGCCAGTCGACGGTCTCGCCGCCCAGCTGGCGGTGCAGGCAGTCGCTGGCCAAATGGGCGGATTTCATCGCGATGGTCACGCCGGAGGAAAACACAGGATCGAGGAACTCGCCGGCATTGCCCAGCAATGCGAAACCGGGGCCGACCAGGGTGCTGACATCGCTGGCGTAACCGGAGATGCGCTGCACCGCCGTATCGAATTCGGCGTTGCGCAGTGTCTTCGCCAGCTCCGGCGCCGCCGCTACGGCGTTGCGCAGTATCTGTTCCGGCGCCTCGCCCATCGCCGCAATCTTGCTGCGCTCGCCGACAACGCCGAGGGAGGCGCGGCCGCCGGAAAACGGAATCAGCCAGTACCAGATGTCCCGCTGCTCGGGATTGACGGTAATCAGTATCTTGTCGCGGTCGAATTTTTCGTCGGCAATATTGTCCTGCACATGGGTGAACACCGATTCCCGCGCCGGGAAGGCCGAGGGCCTGTCCAGCTCCAGCAGGCGCGGCAGCACGCGGCCGAAGCCGCTGGCATCCAGCACAAAGCGGCCGCGGAAAATCACTTCCTCGCCGTCGCACTCGGCCACCAGGCGCGCGCCCTCGCCGTCTATCTCCGCTGCGCGGATACCGTGGCGGTAGTAGATATTCGCCCCCTGTCGCTGCGCCTCGTCGGCGAGAATTTTGTCAAAGGCGGCGCGCTGTACCTGGAAGGTGGTGCCGTGGCCGGGAGAGAACTTTTCGGTGAAATCGAAGGCGGTGCGCGCGCCGTCCCATTCGAAGGCGGCGCCGTTCTTGAACTGGAAACCCGCCGCCTTGACGGCGTCCAACATCCCCGCCCGCTCGATAAACTCCATGCACTGCGGCAGCAGGCTTTCGCCGATGGAGAAACGCGGGAACTCCTGCCGCTCCACCACATTCACACTCCAGCCCTTCTGCACCAGCAGCGCGCTGGCCACGGCGCCGGCCGGGCCCGCGCCGATTACGACTACATCCGATACCACTTCCTTCATCGGTCTACACCTTTTCTGTTCTGGCCTTTCACTTTCGCCCCGGTAAAAAACAATGTCGCCAGCGCCAGTGTGAGCGAGGTACCCACCGCCAGCGTCAGGCCAAAATCGGCGATGGCCGGCGTGGCGGACAGGGCCAGCAGGCCGAATCCCAGCAGCGTGGTCACCCCGGCCATAGCGATGGCCAGCAGGGTGTAACTCTTTTCACGTTCACCACTCAGGTGGCTGAACACCGCATAGTCCACGCCGATACCAAATATCAGCAGCAGCGCGGCCACGTGAAACAGGTTTACCGCTGCGCCGGCGAGCACCACCGATGCCAGCGCCGCCGCCACTGCCGCCAACGGCAGGCCGATCACACTCAGCGCCCTGCGCGCGCCGGTACGAACGGCTATCACGCCGAAGGCGATCAACATCACCAGCGGCAGTAGCGCCAGCAGCAGGTCGCGCTGTCGGGACATCACTTCTGAAATTGCCGCGGTGGGATTCACCAACACAATGCCTTCCAGGTCGCCTGTGAATTCCAGATCGCTGCCGAGTCCATACAGGCGCACTATCGACGCACAGCTGCCGCCTTCGCAGCCGAGCCACAGGTCGCGGTAGTTCTGCCCCGCCACTGCGAGCCATTCCTCCAGGGTCAGCGCGCGGAACGGTTGCGCCAGTTCGCCGATCAGCATTTCAGCTTCGCTCTCGCTGTAGCCGAGTTGTTTATAAAAACCCTCTACCGGTGCGCTACCGTAGAAGCCCTGCATCAGCGCCCAGTCTTCGCGCTGCACTTCCAGCGGCGGGAATTTTTCGCTCAGCGCCTGGAAATACTGAAGTTCGCCTTCGCGCTGGAATGCCCGCAGCCGCTCCGCCAGCTGCCACTCGCGCTGCAGCAGCTGTTTCCAGTCGCGGCCCTGCACGAGGAAATAGCTGGATTCCGCCCTCGACGGCAGCAGTCCGTTGAGTTTCTGTTCCTCTTCGGCGAGGAACTGCGGCGGCTGATAAAAGAGCTGCAAGTCGTCGGCGAACTGGATACGCGGCAGCGCCGCCAGCCCGAGCAGCAGTAGCGCGCACAGGGCGGTGCCGTACCAGCGCTTTTTCCCCTGCGGTAGGCGGCTGGCAAAATCCAGGGGCCTCTGCCGCAAACGCAGCAGTGCAGGGAACAGCAGCAGCACCGTCAGCCAGGCGCCGAGCAGGCCGAAGCCGACGAAGAACCCCATCTGTTGCAGCAAAGGGAAAGGGGTCAGCGCCAGGGTGAAAAAGGCCAGGCAGCTGGACAGCAGGCCCAACAGCAGGCCGGGCAGTATGTCGCCGTCTTTCGCATCGCCAGGCCTCAGGCGGTTGCAGATAAAGTGGAAGGCGTAGTCGATCGCCAGGCCGGTAACGGTGGTGCCGAACACGAAGGCGAGAATATGCATCTGCCCCAGTAGCGCGATCACCCCCGCGGTGCCGGCGGCGATGCCGCAGCCGATTGCGAACAGCGACAGCATCAGCGGTCGCACCGAGCGGAAAACCAGCAGCGACAGCAGGCAGATGGCCGCGATCGACAGGCCGCCGATCAGGCGGATCTCCCGCTGTGCGCCGGCTGCGGCGTACTCCGTGTGCAGGGGTGCGCCGACCACCAGCAGCTGCAGCCGCTGTGTCTCGGCCCAGTCCTGCATTTCCGCGCGCAGTTGCAGCAGCGGCGTGTGAACCCTGCCACCCAGCTGCGCCGGCGCGGCGGTGGCCTGGATCAGGGTAAATTCCCGCTCGCCGCCAAGCTGCACCGGAATATTCCGGTAGACGCGGGTGGACACCCGGGGGCCGGCGGTAAAGTAGTGACGGAATACCGCAAAGGGATCCCGTTGCAGATCCGGGGCGCCGCCCTGGGGGCCGTAGATGGCGGCCAGCTGGCGCTGCACCAGCTGCTCCGGTGCAGTTGCCAGCAGCTCACGGTCTCCCGGCGCGAGCAACTGCTGGCGCAGGGGGAACAGCAGCGCCCACTCGTTTCTGAAGCGCTCGTCTTCGGCCCAGCGGTATTCGAGGTTCTCTATCGCCGCGGATACCTGCAGCTTTTCCGCCAGCGCCGCGGTGGCGCGCGCCAGTCGCGCTGAGTCGCCGGGCGGCGACACCAGCATCCACAGCAGGTTGCGCTGCAACTGGTCGTTCAGTTTCTGCTGCGCCCTGGCAACCGCGGGCGCCGCCTCGCTGTCGCCGGTCAGCGCGAGAATATCGGTCTGCAACCAGTCGGGCTGGTAGCGCAGAGCCGCAGCCAGCGCAAATGCGGCGGCGACGGCGAACCAGACTGCAATGCGACCCTTCATCTTACCGTTACTGCTGGCTGAATTCGGCCGTGAACTGCGGATCGCTGTCGCTGACCGGCTGCAGCTCCAGCAGCTGCATTTCGGTAATTGCGGCGCTGGCTTCCGCCAGACGAATGCGCTCTATGCTGCTGTTGCCGGAAACTTCGATCGAGGACACAAACTTTGCCAGAGCGGAGTCTTTCGGCTCCAGGGTGACTTCCCAGCGGTTGTCCAACATCTGTGCCTCGACGCGGAACAGCTGCTCCAGCGCGGCAAAATTGCCACGGAAAATCTGCAGCAGCGGATAGGCGATCTGTTTCGCCAATAGATCGTCGCCGGCCTGCGCCTCGTTCAGGATCAGGTGTGACGCTATCGGCTCGACAACCCGCCAGCTGACACCGCGCTCTTCCGACAGCGCCACCACGCCGCTGGACAGCAGCGGCCGCGGCAGTTGCGGCAATGTCTTCTTCTGCGTGAAGCGGCCCAGCATCTGCGGCGCCTTCTGCAATCGCTCTTCTATCTGCTCGAGTGCGGCCCGCTGCGATATTTCGCTCGCCAGCGTAGCGGCGGGTGACAGCAGCGCCGCGCACAGGATGGCAGCAAAGAATAGAATACGCATCAGGCCACCCCCAGCTTCTGCAGCAGCACCGCGGGCGAGGCAAACAGCATTTCCCCACTCACCATACTTACCGCTACCTGCACCGTATGGCCCTTGGTCAGGCGCGCGCCACTGTCGCGATCGCGCACCTGGTAATTGATCTTGAAGCGGTTTTCGTATTCGGCCACCTCCGCGCGCACCACAACCCGCTGCTGGAAGCGCAGCGGCTTGGCGTAGCGGATGCGCAGGTCGATCACCGGCCAGGCGAAGCCAGAGTCGCGCATCTGCGGGTAGTTGTACTGCAACTGGTCCAGCAGGGCGCAGCGGGCAATTTCAAAATACCTGGCGTAGTGGCCGTGCCAGGCCACCTCCATAATGTCCACATCGTGGAAAGGCACCTGCAGTTCGATTTCCGCGGCCCAGTTCGCCGGCAGTTCCCGCTTAGCCATGCTGCTCACCCTGGTGATCGCCGTAGAGGCGCCAGTGGCGCTGCTGGATCAGCCCGACGAAATTGCGCAGGTCGCCCTCGAGTTCGCGGTCCTGTTCCAGCAGGGTGAAGTTGTCCGCGATCTGTTTGAGGCTTGCGCGCAGTGCCGGCGACAGGCTCTCCTCCTGCACACTGCCGGCGCGCAGGCGCAGCTGCACGCCCTGCCAGGACATCATCAGTGCGGCGGCGGCCACCTGCTCGGTGAGCTGCAGCACGCGCATGCAATCCCGCGCGGCGATGGTGCCCATGCTGACCTTGTCCTGGTTGTGGCATTCGGTGGAGCGGGAGAAAACGCTGGCCGGCATCGTCTGCTTGAGTGCTTCCGCGGTCCAGGCGCTGGCTCCTATCTGCACCGCCTTGAAGCCGTGGTTCAGCGGCCGGCGCTCGCCCTCGGCGCCGGTCAGGTTGGCCGGCAGGCCGTTGTTGAATTTCACATCCGCCAGCTGCGCTATCTGGCGGTCGAGCAGGTCGGCCAGGTTGGCCACTGCGTTTTTCAGGCTGTCCATCGCGAAGGCGATATGGCCGCCGTAGAAATGGCCACCGTGCAGTACATGCTCGTTTTCGCCATCGATGATGGGGTTATCGTTGGCGCTGTTCAGTTCGTTCTCGATAAACTGGCGCAGCCACGGCAGCGAGTCCTGGGCCACGCCGATCACGTGCGGTGCACAGCGCAGTGAATAGCGGTCCTGCAGGCGGCTGCTCTGGCGCGGCGCCTCGCCCACGTTCAGGTCGTCGTGAATCCAGCGCGCAATGCGGTTCTGGCCCGGGTGGGGCTTGACCGCGAAGAGTGCGTTGTCGAAGTGGTAGGCGTTGCCCTGCAGGGCCACGCTCATCAGTGCTGTGATGCGCGCGCTCAGCTGGCACAGGTACTCGGCGCGGCTGTAGGCGATACAGGCGAGGCCGGTCATGGCCGCGGTGCCATTCATGATCGCCAGACCCTCTTTCGGGCGCAGCTTCAATGGTTGAATGCGCAGCTCGTCGAACACTTCCGCCGTGGGCCTCTGCTGGCCCCGGTACCAGACCTTGCGCTCGCCGGCGACCACCGCGGCCACATAGGAGAGCGGTGTCAGGTCGCCGCTGGCGCCGACGGAACCCTCCTGCGGTATCACCGGAATCACATCCTGCTGCAGCAGGCGCGCCAGCTGTTGCAGCAGTTCGTAGCGCACGCCGGAACTACCGCGGGCTAGGCTCGCCAGGCGCGCGCCGACAATCGCGCGGCTCTGCTCCAGGGTGAAAACCTCGCCTAGGCCGCAGCCGTGGAAGGTGTAGAGGTGGCGCGGCAGTTCTTCCACCAGGTCGCCGGGAATATTTACCGTGCAGGAATCGCCGTAGCCGGTGGTCACGCCGTAGATGACGCCCTCCTGCTGCCACAGCCGGTCGAGAAACTCGACCCCGCGATTGATGCGCGCCACGAAGGCCTCGTCATCGGACAGCCTTACTTGGGCGCGGCCGCGCGCTATGTCGTTGATCTGCGCGATGGTCAGCTCGCTGCCGTCGAAGAGCACCGGCGTGCGCTGAAACACTGCTGTATTCATTGCTGTTGATCCCAGAACGGATAAAAGTTGTACCACTGCAGCGGCGCCATATGGCAGTAGTGCTCGAGCCGCTGCGCGTATTCGGCCACCAGCTCGCGGATATGCCCCTCGCGATCGCCGCGCCGCATCTGCACCCGATCGCAGAGTTCTTCCATGTAGATGTCGTAGCCATCGCGGCCGCGCAGGCAGAAGAGGGTGTAAACCGGGCACTTGAGCAGTGCGGCGAGAATATAGGGTCCCTGCGGGAAGGGCGCCGTGCGACCGAGGAATTGCGCAGTGCAGGTGCGACCGATGGAGCTGACCGGGGTACGGTCGCCGACGATCACCACAAACTCGCCGTGCTCCACCGATTCCGACAGCTGCATCGCCAGCGCCGGGGTCACCTCGGTCACCTGGGTCAGGCGCACCTGGCTCTTCGGATTCAGCAGCTTCATCATGCGATTGAATTTCTGCGCGTGCTTGGTGTGTACCAGCACATTGACCGTCACGTCGGTCATGCTGCCCAGCGCGCGGCAGACTTCCAGGTTGCCTAGGTGTGAACCGATCAGTATGCCGCCGCGGCCACTGCGCGCCAGCTGATGGAAGGCCGCGCGCTCGGGAAAGTTCACCTGGCTCGCGGGTATACCCACGAACCAGGCCTCGAGTTTCTCCCGCGCACTGTTGGCGAAATTCAGGAAGATGCGGAATCCCGTGGACCAGCTGGGGCTGATATTCGCCTGCGGATAGCGTTCGGAGTAAAGCTGCAGGTACTCGCGAATCGCCAGCCGGCCGCTGCGGTTCTTCAGGTAGTAGCAGAGCACCACCGGGTAGACGGCAATCTTGAAGGCCACTGGGCCTAGGCGGTGGTGCAGCCAGAACAGAAACTTGATACCGAGGAAGAATCCCTGCTCCCGGTAGCGCGACCAGTGCAGACTACTCACAGTGCCGTCTCCGATTTCAGCCGCCGCAGCTGCCGCGCCAGCATGCCGAAGAAGAGCCGCGTGTGCATGGCGGAGATCAGCATATTGTCCTCAAGACCGCGGAAGTGCGACACGCCGTCCGCCGGATAGCAGACTTGCACCGGCACCTGCAGCAGCGGTTCGCCGCGCCAGTGCCAGCGCACGAGGATTTCCGGGTCGAAATCCATGCGGTCGCCGGTGAACTCTTCATCGATCAGCGCCACCGCGCTCGCTAGCGGATAACAGCGCAGGCCGCACATGGAATCCCTGATCTCCAGCGACAGGGTATTGATCCACACCCACACATGGGTCAGGTAGCGGCCCAGCAGGCGCGCGGTCGGCACGGAGCGGTCGTAGACCGGGTAGCCGCATACCAGTGCCCGCGGCTGCGCCTTGCAGTGGCGAATAAATTGCGGGATATCCGCCGGGTTGTGCTGGCCGTCCGCATCCACCTGTATGCCGTGGCTGAATCCCAGTTCGCACGCGGCGCGCAGGCCGGTCTTGACCGCCGCCCCTTTGCCGCCGTTCTTCTCCCGCACCACCAGGTGCAGCCAGTCGCCCTGCTCGCGTGCCAGCCGCTCAAGCTCGGTGCGGCAGGCCGGGCTGCAGCCGTCGTCCACCAGCACGCAGGGCAAACCGAAATCGCGCAGCGATGCGAGGGTGCCGGCGATGGCGCCCTCGTGGTTGTAGACCGGAATAACGAAACAGGGGCTAACCATGATCAAAAGCGCCCTTGGTCAAAAGGCTGGTCAAAACACAATTGCCCGCTGCTGTACTCGCGACTGTCGTCGGCGTCACTGCAAAAACGGAATTTCAGTTTGTTCTTGTGCGGATTGAATTCCAGCTCCAGCACCGCGCATTCGCCCGGTACCAGCAGCTGCTTGAACTTGATCACTTCCATCGACGAGAAGCGCTCGCTCAGGCCCAGCAGTTCCCGTCCGTAGTGCATGGCCCAGTCGATCTGCACAACGCCCGGCACTACCGGCGCCTTGTCGAAGTGTCCCGGCAGGCACGCCAGGTCGGCGGGAATGGTCATCACCACCCGCGCGCTCTGCGCGTTCAGCTCGCGGCGTTCCACTTGCGGCAACATCGCCGCCGACTGGATGCCGGAAATCCGGCCATCAAACAGTTGCATCAACAGATCTCTCGGGCTTTTGCCCTGCTGGTTGGTCGGTATTGCGCTGACGAAGCGCCACAGTCGCGGCAGCGCCACACCGTCCAAATCGGGGGCGAGAAATCCGCGCAGTGCGCGCACCAGTGCCGCCTTGCCGCGCTGCGTCAGTGCCTCGCGGCCGGCCTCTGTCAGCACCGCCACCGCGGCGACGCACTCGCGCCCGCGCCTGACCGTCAGCGCGCGGGCCTCGGCAATCCATTCGCTGCGGCACAGCAGCGACTCTATCTGCGAAAGCGAAATCCGCTTTTCCTCAATTTTGACGATGCGATCCGTCCGCCCCAACAGGCGGAAGCGGCCGTCGCCCTCCATCTGCACGCGATCCTGACCGGCAAAGGGTTCGGCCAGCCAGGGCGAAGATACCTGCAGCAACCCTTCGTCGCTGCTTGCGACCTCGACGCCGGCAAGCGGCCGCCAGTGCGCATCCTCGAGCTGTCGGCGCCAGGCGATTCCGCCGGTCTCGGTGCTGCCGTAGATTTCGATCGGCGCCAGACCGCAGAGCGCCTGTATCTGCTGTGCATCCTCCGCACCCAGGGGGCCGCCGGAGGAAAATATGGCGCGCAGCGATTCGCCGCAGTGCCAGGGCCAGCTGTCGACGCGCCGGCTGAGCTGCGCCGGGCTGGCCACCCAGATCGCCGGCGCCATGCCTTCCGCGTCTCGCAGGAGTGCGGCCACGTCCACATAGGTCTTGCTGACAAAGGGGCGGCCGCTCCACAGCGGCCACAGCACCTTGAACAGCAGGCCGTAGATATGCTGATGGCTGACGGTGGCCAGCGTTGTCGCGCCCTCGGCCAGTTGGCCCCAGTGTTGCTGTTGCGCGGCGATTTCCGCCAGCAACTGCGCCAGCGACTTGTGCACCCGCTGCGGCTCACCGCTACTGCCGGAGGTGAACAGCTGGATCCCGCCGGCAAACTCCTGCGGCAGAGCCTCAGCCCCGGTTGCAACGCTTTCTGCAAGCAGCTGCTCCAGGCGCAGGGCGCCATCTAGTTCCCAGTCCCCCAGCCACAGATCGACTTCTTCAAGCGACTGCGCGGTGCCGCGCTTGTTGTTGGCCGGGATCACCAGCTGCGCGTCGCAGGCCAGTGCGGCAAACAGCAGCAGGCTGAAGTCGTAGCTGTCTTCGCAGTAGAGCGCGACCACCGCTTCGGCGCGTGACAACTTCGCTCGCAGACGTGTGCTGGCCCCGGCCAGCTGTCGCTTGAAATCGGCAAAACACACCGGCCCTCTATGCGCATGGCAAACCATATCGCCGTCGGCGCGGTAGCCGAATACTGAATCGAAACGCATACCGCCTAGACCCCGTCCTGCGCCCTGCCCTGAAGCCGGCGGCGCAGTAGCCATTCGCCGCCCAGCAGCAGCCCCATCAGGCCGTAGGAAACCAGACCGTTATACAGGGTCCACAACTGCATATCGCCGGCGAACACTGTGGCGGCGGCGATGGCACCGTTGGCGACAAAAAATCCGCACCACACCTGGGTGACCCTGCGGGTATAGGCCACGCCCTCCGGCGGCAGGTCCGGTTCGCGCAGGCGCGCCAGCCGCTCGATGACCGTCTGCGGCTGGCGCAGGCTATAGGCGAACACCGCCAGCAGGATTGCGTTGCACAGCACCGGATACCACAGCAGCCCTTCGGCGCTGCCGCGCAGCCACGAAAACACGGCCACACTCAAGAGCGCCAGTGCCACCAGCTTCGCACCGACCTTGTCATTTCCGCCGCCGAGCAGCAGCCGCAGCGCCGCTATGCCCAGTAACAGCAACAACAGCGCGCCCAGCGACAGGTACTGCATGCCGAAGTAAACGGCAAACGGATAGAGCGCGACGACGATGGCCAGTGTCAGCTGTGCCAGTCTGGTCACTGTTCCGCCATCACCTTCTGGATGGCTTCCACCACGTCACCAACGGTGCGCACGCTCTTGAATTCTTCCGGTGCAATCTTTTTTCCGGTCACTTCCTTCAGGCGCACAATCAGGTCCACCGCGTCGATGCTGTCTATGTCCAGGTCGTCGGAGAGATGCGCGTCTGCGGTGACGTCTTCCGCGTCGACTTCAAACATCTCGACCAGGATGCCGGTCAGTTCCGACAGGATTTCTTCTTTGTTGTTTAACATCTGTGACTCTCTCAACCGCGGCGGCTGTCCGCAACAAATTGGGCCAGGTTGTTGACGCTGGCAAAATGGGTTTTGGTGGTTTCGTTCTCTGCGTCGATAGTGATGTTGTATTTTTTCTGCAGCGCCAGGCCCAGCTCCAGCGCGTCGATGGAATCCAGTCCCAATCCCTCGCCGAACAGCGGCTCATCTGCCTGGATTTCCCCCGGGGTGATGTCCTCCAGGTTCAGCACATCGATAATCAGTTCTTTTAATTCTTCTACCAGCTCGCTCACGCGGCACACTCCTCAGTAAAAAATGCTTTTAATTGTCTGGTGACTTCTCTCGCCACCAGCGGGGATTCCGGTTTGCCGTGTAGTTCCAGGATCTCCCCGGCGGCCGCTATTTCGAAT
The DNA here is from genome assembly GCF_035117725.1 of Microbulbifer magnicolonia. Classification (NCBI taxonomy): domain Bacteria; kingdom Pseudomonadati; phylum Pseudomonadota; class Gammaproteobacteria; order Cellvibrionales; family Microbulbiferaceae; genus Microbulbifer; species Microbulbifer magnicolonia. The sequence continues at coordinate 544,678 of NZ_JAYEFD010000002.1, forward strand.
TGAAAATGCGGGCGGGACAGCGGAATGCTGTACCAGGGAATATTCTTCATCAGCATCGGCGGGTTACAGCAGATGGTCACCAGGGTAGGCGCCACCTGCGCGCGCAGCGCCATATAGGCGGCGCCGCGCTGAAATCTGAATGCCTTGCCCGGCACAGAGCGGGTGCCCTCCGGGAAGAGCACCACCGACTCGCCGCGCGCGAGCGACCGGGCCGCCAGCTCGATGATTCTTTCCGGGTCGTCGTTGGGGATATAGTCGGCCGTGGTCACCGCGCCGCGCATAAAGGGATTGCGGAACAGGCTCGCCTTGACGATGCAGTTGGCGTTGGGAATGCGCGAAATCAGGAATACCACGTCGATCAGCGACGGGTGATTGGCCAGCACCAGCTGGCCCGGGCGGCGCAGCTTCTCTTCTTCACGGAAGCTGTAGGTGTAAATCCCTGTTACATGCATAAAACCGATAAAGGCCCGGAACGCATGGTGGATCAGCAGGCGCGCCCGGCGCTTGCGTATTTCCGCATCCCGGTAGATCAGCTTGAGTGGCGGGAACAGGACAAAGCGCAGTACCAGGCCGCCAAGGCCGAACAGGCTGAACGCCGCGGCCGTGGCCAGCAGTCGCCACCAGTAGTTGTCGCGGCGCGCGCCGCTCGCCGACCGATCAGCCATGAACTTTCAGCTCCCAGCCCTGTCCTAAGGGCAGGCTGCCGCGGCCGTCTACCAGGGCGGCGATCAGCGGCAGCTGGTATTCGGCGCAGTCGAAGGCGCTTTCCAGGGGGGGCATAGGGCCGCGGCTGTCGGACTGCAGCAGTGAACAGCGCAGATCGCCCTCTTCTGCCGGCGCCGTGCGCAGGGTCAGGGCGGTGGCACAGATATGCCGCGGGCTCCGAGCACTGGAGCGGTAGAGTTCCGGCAGCGGCTCCTCGCAGAACAGCAGCACCAGCTCCGGCACACCCTCCGCCAGCATGCCGGCGGCCTCGAGGAAGCCGGCCTGTAGCGGCAGGTCGCCCCCCGCCAGCGCCAGTGCTGGCGACTGTATGCCGCAGAGGATGGACAGCTGCCCGGCGATGGCGTTGTGCACCGACAGGCCGAAAGCCGTGGGGGACAGGGATTCGCCGGCAGCAACGTCGCTCAACAGGGAATAGGTGCGCTGGGCCTCGCCGTGTACGGAGCAGCACAGCAGCGGCAGATCGCGATCGCCGATCAGGGGGTGCGCGGTGGCGAAGGCGGCCTTTGCCAGCGGGCTAAGGCGCCGCCGCTGCATGGCGGGCAGGAAGGAGACATCCGCCTGGGCCTCGCCGGCCGCCTCGATCTCCCCACGGCGCCAACGCATCCAGTCGGAATGGTCACCCAGGCCGGGCGCCCAAGCCCGCCAGGCAGAGACAGAAAAATCAATAGACACCGATGATTATGGGACCCGGCCCCATACCCCCAAGAAGAAAAAGTTGTACCCGCGAATGGCCACCCATGGCTCTGGTTAAAGTCGGCCACTTTGGGCTTCCAGCCACCCGGCAATAGGACCGGTGATGGTACACAAACTGATCAATTTTCGCCAGTTGCGAAGCAGACCGCACATTCTGAGGTGGATGCCCTTCTCATCTTGCCCCGCGCCGCTCTTTTTTGCCTGCAGCGGCTTCCGTATCATGCGGGACGCCTTCTGCAAACATGGAAGGTCACCGCAAGATTTCCTGAAACCTGCGAAATGAAAGCCATTCTGCTAACAGTGGTCACGCTGAAGCAGTAACCCAAATTAGTGCCCTCCTAAATCGATTGGGCAAAGAGTTTTCAACTTGTTACGACTGGTCTGCACCTCTTTCGATACCTGGCACGACGGCTGGCGCGATCAATCGATGGCCTGGCTTTCCGCCGACGAGCGCGGACGCCTGACACGTATACGCGCCCCCCGAAGGGCCGACCAGTTCCTTGCCGGCCGACTGTTAGTGCGGCAGCTGATCGCCGAGTATTGCGGTCGCGCGCCGGTCGAAATACATCTCCCCGCCACCGCACCCAAGGTCGCCACAGATATTAGCGGCGCCCTTCTGTGCCACCTCTCTATCAGCCATACCGACGTTTACCTGGCTGTCGCCTTGGACAGCGACCCAGTGGGTGTCGATTGCGAGCAGCTGAAGGAGCGCTGTAACTGGCGCGCGATAGCGGAGCAGTATTTTGCCCCCTTCGAAATGGCCTGCTTGCGGACAATGGCTCCGGCGAAAGCCGCCTGCGAGTTTATGCGGATATGGACGGCCAAGGAGGCGCTGTCGAAATGTGCCGGCGCGGATCTCGCGCGGCTTCTCAAGGGCGCCCCGGTGGCGTGCGGCGAGACACACTGGCCGCGGGAGTTTGCGCGCTACCGCTGCTGGAGCGGCGATCTGCCGGACGGGTTGCATGTCAGCCTGGTGCGCGAGGTCGCGCCGGAAATGGCTCCGGCGCAACTGCAGGGGGAGTTCCGGACCCAGCCCGTCGGTGTGGCGACGGTCAGATTCGAACTGCAAGCGCTAAATCCGAGAGACTGACCGGCTGCGCTTTACTTCTTACCGAACAGCTCGCCGAAGAAATCACCCTTGTACCAGTAGGGCTTGCGGTCCGCATCCGCCACTTCCCGCGCAATCGCGTAGTTCACTTCGGTGAACTGCTTCGCCGCCGGATAGCTGATCTGCTCGTCGGCCACGTCGGTGGGGCGGTGGTAGCGCTCCTGCAGGAACTGGATCTGCATCGCCGTGCCGTCGATGTTCGGGTCGAGCGCTTCGCGGCCGGTGATCAGGTATATCGCCGGGACCCCCTGGCGCACGAAGTTGTAGTGATCGCTGCGCACGAAGATCACCTGCTCCGGCATCGGGTCCGGGCTCAGCGTCAGGCCGGTGCGCTGCGCGGCGCGCTCGGCGGTCTTGCCCAGGGACGAGTGCTCCGCGCCGAAGGCGATGATATCCCGGAAGGGGTACAGCAGCATCGGCATGTCCAGGTTGATATTCGCCACGATCGACTGCGGCGGCACCGGTGGGTGCTGGGCGAAGTAGTCGGAGCCGAGCAGCCCCTCCTCCTCGGCCGTCACCGCCACAAACAACAGCGAGCGGCGCGGTGCCTGCCCGGACTGCACAAACAGGCGCGCGGTTTCCAGCATTACCGCGATGCCGGCGGCGTTGTCCTGGGCGCCGTTGTTTATGCGCCCATCCTCGTCCACACCGATGTGATCCAGGTGCGCCGAGAACACCACATATTCGTCTTTCAGCTGCGGGTCGCTGCCGGGCAGCATCGCCACCACATTGGGGCTGAGAATTTTTTCGTGCGCGGCGCCACTGGTCAGCGCGGCGCGGTAGGGCAGCGGGAAGCCGCGCGGCGCCAGGCCGTTGTCGATCTCGGTGAAAATGGTCTCCAGGCTGCGTTCGGCGCCCATAAACAGCTGGCGCGAAGCCGGTATGTCGAGCATCAGGCCAGGGTGCAGTCCGGGCAGGGCATTGCCGGGGACATCGTCGCTGTCGATCCAGTCGAAACTGTCATCACCGCTGTGTTTTGCCCGGTTCTTGAAGGCGCGCACCTTTTCCTGTGCCGGGGTGTTCAGCGTGATGTAGCCAACGGCGCCGTGGCGCGCGGCGGCCTCGCGCTTGGTGCGGCTGGAGGCGTAGTGGGCGCCCACTTCATTGGGCATGTTTTTCGGCCGCCCGGCGAGCATCACCGCGATCTTGCCCTGCACATCCTGGCCGGCGTAGTCGTCGATGCCGTACTCCGGCGCCTCGATGCCGTAGCCGACGAAAACCAGGTTGGCGGTGGTGGCGGTGTCCTCGCTGACGGCGGGCGGCGCGGCGATAAAGTCCTCGCCGAAGCGGAAGGTGATGTCGCCATCGCGCCCCTGCAACACCAGCGTCGGCTGGCGGCCGCCCCAGCTGGCGCGGCGGAAGGGCACCTGCTGCAGGTAGCCCTGGCTGCCGGCGGGCTGCAGGCCCATCTGCTCGAACTGCGCCGCCACATAGTCGGCGGCCTGGCGGTAGCCGGCGCTGCCGGTTTCGCGCCCGGCCAGTGCGTCGGCGGCCAGGTAATCGAGATCGCGGCGGATATTGTCGCTGTTGGCACTGGGAATCGGCGCCACATTGGTGGTGGTACAGGCCACCAGCGCGCCCACGAACAGGGCGCCGAGCAGGATTTTTGTTCTCATCGGCAGAAATCTTTTTTTTCGGGATATTGCAGGGGAAGCGGCCTTGCGGCCGCTTCTAGGCCAGCAAGCTTACCATGATCCACAGCAGCGGAATGGCGGCCAGATTGAGTATCAGCCCGGCCCGCAGCATCTGCCCCTGGCGGATCAGGCCGGTGCCGTAGGCCAGCGCATTGGGGGGCGTGGCCACCGGTAACATGAATGCACAGGTGGCGGCGATACCGACGCCGAACACCAGCGGATAGGCGATGGCCGGATTGAACTCCTGCGCCAGGGCGTAGATCACCGGCACCAGGATCGCGGCGCTGCCGGTATTGGACGCCAGCTCGGTGAGGAAAATCATCAGCGCGATGCAGGCCATGATCAGCAGCCAGCCGGGCGCCTGCGCCAGGCCGCCCAGCAGCGACTGCGCCAGCCACAGCGAGGTGCCGGTCTGCTGCAGTATCGCCGACAGGCAGAGGCCGCCGCCGAACAGCAGCAGTATGCCCCAGTTGATCTGCCGCTGCAGATCCGGCCAGGAGATCAGGCCGAACAGCGGCGCCGCGGCGGTGATGGCGAGGCCCACCACCGCATCGAAATTCCTGCCCAGGTCCAGGTGGCGCGCGATCAGGGAGGAGAAGCTCCAGCAGAGTACCGCGGTCACAAACAGCGCGACCGCCCCCACCGCGCCCGCCGTCCAGCTTTGTGTCTGCACCTCGACCCGCTTGATTTCCGCCCCTTCCCCGCCCGGCCGCAGCACCAGCCACAGGACGGCCAGCACCAGCGGAAACAGGGTCAGGGTCACCGGCAGGCCGACCTGCAGCCAGGACATGAAATCCAGATCCAGGGTGCGCGCGGCGATGGCATTGGGCGGGCTGCCGACCACGGTGGCGAGACCGCCGATGTTGGCCGCATAGGCGGTGCCGAGCACGATGAAGGCGCGGGTGCGCGGGTGCGCGTCGTCCACCAGCGACAGGGCTATCGGCAGCATCATGGCGGTGGTCGCGGTGTTGCTCATCCACATGGACAGAAAGGAAACCGTGGCCAGAAAGCCGATCAGGGTCGGCCAAAGGCGCCCGCGCCCGAACTTCAGCACCCGCGCCGCCAGCAACCGGTCTATGCCGTGGTTGTGCAACACCGCGGCGAGGGTGAAGCCGCCCATGAACAGGAAAATGATCGTGCTGGAAAAAGGTGCCAGCGCGTCTGCCGCCGGCATCAGATTGCTGAAATAGGCCGCGGCGGGCACCAGCAGCGCGGTCACCGGCAGCGGAATGATTTCACTCATCCAGAGCCCGGCGGCGGCCACCAGGATGAACAGTCCGAGCCGCTCGGGCCCCTCCCCGACCAGCGCAGCGGCGAGCAGATGCGCCAGCAGAATCCAGGCGGCGATAATGACGAGTTTGATCGGCAGGCGGAGTTCTTGCACCGGTGGGCTCCGAGTCTCGGTTATTTTTTGTCGGGCAAAGATACCAGACAACCGGTCCTGCCGAAGTAGCCCGAAGGTGTCAGGCGGCGCGGTCGATGTCCGGATAGACCCTGGTGACGGCCGCGGCGATTTTTTCGTAGGCGTTGTCCGGGCAGAAGTCGCCGTGGGCGCCCATGAAGTGCAGGAACCGCAGCTGCAGCAGGCGCTGGAAGTCGTCCTCCAGCCAGTGCAGCGGGTCGCAATCGGGCGGTGTCGCGCGCGCACGCCAGGTCGGCGCCACCTGCATGCCGCGGCGGAAACCGGCGAAGCGCAGCAGGTTCCTGCCAAACCAGTTGCAGCCGTGCCAGGTCTGCCAGTATTGCAGCGCATCGCAACTCAGCAGCAATCCCCCATTGTAGGGCACCCACAACACCGCCTCTGGAACGGCGCTGCGCGAGAACTCGACAAAGCGGCCGCCGGGTACGGGGCATTCGCCCCCCTCCAGCAGCAGCTGGTCCGCGGGCGGCGGATAAAAGTCGGAATTGGCCTGTCGCCAGAAGGTGAGGTTGAAGTGGTCGCGGTAATAGAGATCGTCGCAACCGTGGTAGTAGCCCAGCCGCACCGCGTGGCGCACGCGGCCCAGGTCCTGCAGTTTTTCCTCCTGCTGCGGCCGCAGGCGCACCGGGTTGACCAGGATCAGATCATCGCCGGCGCGCACTATGCTCATATTGCGATTGACGGTGATGGCGGGGGCCATCCTGGCAGTTCCGGGCACGTAAAAGAAATCGGGCAGCAGCCGGCGGATTTCACCGTGGGGTTGAGGCGGGGGGTATTCGATCCGCATGGCGGTACCGCGCTGCCCAGTAATGCTTCAACTGTATTGTGCCCGGTTGCAGATCCCTCGCAAAAGCTGCAGAGCCTGCTGAGCTTGATCCTGTGGCACAAAGACGTGGTCGTGGTTCAGCGCCGCGACCACATTGGCGCTGATGCCGGCGCTGGCGAGTTCCGTCACGATCGCGGCGGTGAGGCCGACGGCATCCAGACTGGAAAATACCTGCAGGGTGATCTGGCGGAAGCCGCCGCTCGTCTCTAGGCCGCAGCGCTCGGCCAGCGACAGTGGCAGTATCGCGCTCAGCCCTTCGCATTCGCGAAAAATACACAGGCAGTCGCCGAGCAGGTCGCTGAGCTGGGAGTCCTCTATCCGGCAGAAAACGTACACCTCGTCCTGCATGTGTGGATCCAGATTCCGCAGCAGTTTTTCCAAGCATACTTCCGTTTTTTTCATAGCGTGTTAGCACACCACCATTGCTCATTTGTTTTTTGTTTTGCGCGCGCTGCGGCCGGCACTGCCGTCGGAAAACTCGATAAACTCCTCACCTTCGAACTCCGGCTCACCCTCTGCCGGCGCGGTGTCCACGTCGATACTCGGCTGGGCTTCGCGCTCCCAGCGATCCAGAGCCAGGTCGATATCCTTTTCCAGACTCAGGCTCGGAAAATCCGGACAGGGTGCGCCTTTTTCCGGGTCGTGCCAGGCGGACAGCGGGGCCACGAATACTACCAGGGATTTGTGCAGACGGTTCTCGCCGATGCTGGCCTCGGTCCAGGTGGTCTGCCAGGCGAATTTCCCCCGCACCGCATAGTCACTCTCGTAGGATTTGAGGGTGAGGAAATAGGGATAGACCTTGCCGCCGCGACAGACAATGCGGCGCTCGGTCTTGATATTCGCCATCTGCGTAAACGGGTCGAAATACCAGTGAATGTCGTAGCCGTAGACAAAGCGCATCTCGCCATTCTGTTCGAGGAATGCATAGGAACGGCCGCTGCCGTCGCCCTTCAGGCTCCAGACATGGCGCGCTTCGCCATCGCGGGAAATCAGCCAGGACCCCACCCACTGGTCCGCTTCAAATCGGGATTCCGCCTCCCAGCCGACCGTCTCGTCCTCCTGTTCGGAGGCGACGGCCCAGGCTGCAAAGCCTATACACAAGAATGTCAGTGTGAGAATAAAGCGTCGCTGTATCACAGCTTTTCTCCAGTTTCGCTTTACTCTTCCCTGAAATTGATCTCCCTCTGATGTCGAAACTCGCCTGGCACTTTGTTGCCGCAGCAAATTTGATGGACCTGCTTCAACTCGCCAGATCCGGACAGGCGCTGCCGGCCCGCGGCGTGCTCCAGCTGCTCAGGCGGCGCTGAAAACTCAACACGCCGCCGCCATCCTGCAACCAGTGACGACCGTCCACTATCGAAAATTTTAAGGTGACCGGACTCCAACCGGTAAAGGCCACCGCCACCACACCACTGTTGCAACGCAGCGAGGCGCCGGTGCGCACACTGACCCGATCGCCTTCGAGTTTCCAGTTGATGGCGAAGCCGTGGGACAGGCGACCACCGGCGTGGAATCCATACGCAAATCCCGTGCCGTCGGCGTGCAGTTGCCACACCAGTTGATCGTCGCCTTCGCTGACGACCAGCCAGTTACCGGCCCACTGGCGCTGGGCGGATTCCGCCGCCGCGACCAGCGGCAGCAGCAGGAACAGCAGCAGGATCAGGGCATAGGCCTGGAGAAGAGAAACCAATACGCGGGAGGACGAGGGGTGACGCAAAAACTTCATGCGCTACTCTGCCGTTGCTGACCGGAAGTGGAGACTTCGGGTCTGGGTTACTGCGACTGGCGGCGGTAGTCGCCGCCGATTTTCCTGTCCGGAGCGCGCAGACATCGTCGCCGCACCCGGCATGAAAAATCGCTTAGGCGCTATTTTTCACGTCCCTTGCCAATAAAGGCTAGACGCCAAATCCCACAATGGCAGCAGAAGCCTCAAAAATATTTATTCGCGCGCCAAATTGCGCACAGCTGTGTCATTCGCTGCGGGCATCGGAAAGGTTCTTGTCGGCACGCCAGACGCGGTATTTCAGTTGCACACCGTCCGGGACATAGACCACCAGCGGCAGGCGGCTGTTATAGGGCAGCAGCAGATCGTCGCCGCGCACGCGCACGAAGCGCCGGCGCTCGGATCCCGGCGGACAGGCCTTGAGGGTGGTGGGACCGGGGGTCAGTTCGGACAGCACGAAGTAGGGGTAGCCCCAGCCATCCAGCGTTGCGCGCTTGAGCGGCGCCGTATAGCTTCGCAGGTTGCAGTCGACGAGTTCGGTCTTGCCGGGGACGAGTTCCACCATAAAGCGGCTCTCATCCACCGCCTTCGGCAACTGGATCACCTGGCGCAGCTTGCCGTCCACCGTGTGCGGGAAGGCATCCAGGTCGGCGGCCGCCGCCAGCGCGGCGACCCAGTACAGGGCGGCAAATAATGTACAGCGCAGTGCCACGGCGACCTCCTTACTTCCGGATCGTCCAGTTGGCGCGAAAATCTTTCCTATAGTCTAGACAATTTTCGGCGCCGCAAGCCGAACCAGAGCAGCAGTCCCAGTGCCACCGCAGCCGCGAACAGCAGTGCCGCCCAGAGGGTGTAGCGCTCGTTGCGCGCCGGGGGTTCCAGGCGCGCGCGGGCCTGGGTGAGCGCGGCCCGCAGGCGCTGGAAGGCGGCGATCACCTCCGCGTTGGGCGCGCCGCCGAGAATGGCGGTGCGCAGCGCCTGCCAGTGCTCCGCCAACTGGGTCGCCAGCGGCGCATCGCGCTCGGCGAGCTGCTCGCGCAGCGGCGCGTATCCCTGGCGATAGCCGAGCATCAGTTTGTGATAGGCGCCGGCGTTGTCGCCGGCCCGGTAGGCGGTTTCCGCCAGCTGCAGCAGCCCATCGGCGCGGGCAAGCGGGTGCTCCAGCGCGCGCACCCGCTCCGGGTGGCCGCGCCACCACATCAGCGCCTGCGCCGCTTCGGCGGGCAGTTCCACCGGTCGCGCAGTGGCCATGCCCGGCAGCCCGATCAGCGCCGGATAGCGCCTGGCCAGTTCCGGCGCCGGCGGCGGTGCGCCGGCCACGGCGAAATTGGCCACGGTCACCGCCAGTGCCCAGCGCTGGCGGCTGCTGAGGTCGCCGTCGATGCGCGGGCCGTGTACCGAATCCACAGTCGGGTCGAGGATGTTATAGAGGTCGTAGAGGCTGAAACTGGCCATGCGTTGCGGGTCGCGCAGGCCGGGAGCACTGCCGCGCCCCCCGCCGCCGGCGCCGTGACAGTTGGCGCAGCGCTCATCGTACAGGGACTCAGCGAAGCCGGCCGAGGGCAGCATTTCCGCCGGCGAGCGCTGCAGCTGGTAGAGCGCGGCGAGCCGGTCGGCGGCGGCATTGGCGCGGCGGCGCACCAGCTCGCCGTCGCGCTTTTCGGCGATGGCGACATCCAGCTCCAGCACACTGTTTTCCAGCGCGGCGCGCCCGGGCTTGTCCGGCAGCTGGCGCACCAGCTGCAGTGCCCGCGCCAGGTAGCGGCGCTGCTGCTGATAGAGGGTGTTGTCCTGAATTTCGCCGTTTTTCACCGAATCGCCGTAATCCACGGCGATATAGGACAGCAGATTGCTGGCCTCGGCCGCGAGCGGCTCCCGCTCCAGGACCTCCTGGGCCGCCGCTGCCGCGGACAGCCACAGCAGGCAGAGACAGAGAACTGACCAGTTGTGTCGCATCGGAAATTCTTTTTCTGGGTTCGGCACAAGATTAGCAGCCGCGTTCAGGCGCGGCTGCAGGCCCCGCCACTGCTCGAGTGCCGGCAGTGGCTCTGGGGGAGCCTGCCCTGCAGGCGATCCGGGTCTTCGATCGCCTCCAGGGCAGGCTGCCACAATGCGGCGACTCTGAGTCGCCAGAAGAGCCCCCAGAAAATAAAAACCCCGCTCTGGGCGGGGTTTTCGGTAAGCGGGGACTTATCAACCGCGCTCGGCGCGTTCCTTATCCCCGTTCCGCTCTCTCCTTGGCGATCAGGTAGTCGGCGACCTGCAGCATCATTTCCTGGCCGTTGCTCTTGCCCTTAAAGCCCGGCAGCGAGGTGCTGATGCGGTACTTGCCGGCGACGACCACTTCCGGAGTGCCGGACAGCTGATAGGCGCGCTGATTGGCCATGCCCTGCTTGACCTTGCTGTTGATGGAGAAGGAATTCATCAGCTTGGCCGCCTTGGCTCCGTCAGTGCCGTGCTGGTTGAACAGGGCCTCGATCGCCGTCAGATCCGGATTCCAGTCCCGACCGTCACGCGTGGCGAACATTTTGCGCTGGTTGTTAATGGCGTTGAAGATCGGCGTGTGCATCTTGTCCAGTACGCCCAGGGCGTCAGCGACGTAGAACATGCGCGCGTGCACCTCCATCACCGGCTGCCAGATGGCGGGGATCTTCACCAGCGCCACATCCGCCGGCATGTCTTTCTTCCACTTGTCCAGGGACGGCTCGAAGTGGTAGCAGTGGCCACAGCCGTACCAGAACAGCTCGGTGACCTCGATCTTGCTGCCGTCCTTCTGCGGCACCGCCTGCGGCAGTACCTGGTAGTGCTGACCGGCCTTGAATTCACCGTTGTCCTGGGCGCAGGCGGCCAGGCTGAACAGCATTGCCAATACCATGGCAAATACCTTGGAAACGGGGGCGAGAGCGGCTCTCATAAATCTTCTCCAGCTTTATTCTTGTGGCCCGCAAAGGCCATGGGTACTCAATAGACAGCGCTGATTATTTAAGTTCCCGGCCGCGCGCGCAAGGAACCCGGGCAAAAAATGCACAATTTGGCAGAAATGCGCGGATCGGCTCGCTTTGGGAACCACATTGGGTACAGCAATACGGCGGGGCCGAAAGCGCCGCCAACGCTTGCCGCAGCCGTTCCGAGCCGCCGGACGCCGCCCGAATGCAAAAAAGGCCGATCTGGGATCGGCCTTTTTTGCGAATGAACGGTCGCGATCAGTCCGTCAGGCCCGCGACATAGTTCGCCAGCGCCTTGATCTCGGCATCCGACAGCTGCTTGGCCACGCTGCGCATCGCGCGGGTGTCGCCGTCGTTGGCGCGGGTGCCGGCGCGGAACGCCTTCAGCTGGGTCTCCACATACTGCGCGTGCTGGCCGGAGAGGCGCGGATAACCCGCCGGGGCGTTGCCCTGGCCGGTCGGCGAGTGGCAGCCCATGCACGCGGGCACGCCGGTTGCCGCATTGCCGGCGCGGAACAGGTCGCGGCCCAGCATCAGGCCGTCGACGCTCTCACCGCTGTTCAGCATCACCGAAATGGCCTCGGAACCGGACAACTGCATCGGCTGGGAGGCGAAGAAGGCGGCGATGTCCTGCAGGTCCTGTTCGTTGAAATTGTCCAGCTGGCCGACCATCTGCGGCACCTGGCGCGCGCCGCTCTTGATGTCCATCAGCTGCTTGGCCAGGTATTTTTCCCCCAGGCCCGCCAGGTTCGGGAAGGTGGGCGCCGGGCTGTTGCCATCGGCACCGTGACAGGCGGCGCACTGGGCGGCCTTGGCCTTGCCTGCGGCGGCATCCCCCGCCGCCATCACCAGTGGTGCCGCGCCCAGGCCCAGAGTCAGACCGAGAGCCAGAGCGGTGTTCTTTATAATGCTGTTCATACGTCGTCCCATTGCGCGCTGAAATATGGCATCTTGCGCCGCTCCCCCTTTTTTTAATTCCTATGTAAGGGGCCTGCGACGCACAAACCGCGGCATTATATACTTGCGCGCCAAGCGAGTGTACCGAATCGGCAGACTTAACCATGTCAGACAAACAATCCGAATCCCATCCGGAAAAACTCAACTACCGCGCGGTGCAGTTCCTCACCAGCGCACCGACCCTGGCGGAGTGCCCGGAAGACAGCGGTGCCGAGGTGGCCTTTGCCGGCCGCTCCAACGCCGGCAAGTCCAGCGCGATCAATGCGCTCACCGACAACAACAAGCTGGCGCGCACCTCCAAGACGCCGGGCCGCACCCAGCTGATCAACTTCTTTGGCGTCGCCGACGACCGGCGCCTGGTGGACCTGCCCGGCTACGGCTACGCCAAGGTGGCGCGTTCGATGAAGGACGAGTGGCAGCGCCACCTGGCCTTCTACCTGGAGCAGCGCAAGTGCCTGCGCGGGCTGGTGCTGCTGATGGATATCCGCCAGCCGCTGAAGGAATTCGACCTGCATATGCTGACCTGGGCGGTAGAGTCCGGTCTGCCGGCCCACATACTGCTGACCAAGGCCGATAAGCTGAAGAACGGCCCCGCCAACAACACCCGCTTCGCGGTGGAGAAGGCACTGAAGGAACAGGGGCTGGATACCGGCGTGAGCGTGCAGATCTTCTCCTCGACCAAGAAGACCGGCCTCGACAAGCTGGAGCGCAAGTTGAACGAGTGGCTGGCGCTGGGGGAATAACCGGCTGTGTCCGGTTCGAGCCGGACACCGATCGCGGCCATGGGCGGATGGCCGCCCCGCCGCTCCTACAGCTACTGTTGTCATTCCGGCGCCGGCCGGTATGACCACCGAACTGCAGCCCGGCTCTGAACAGAGGATCTACAGGGATTGCTGCCCGCCGGGGTCGCACAGCAGCGACCGCAACAGCGCGCGCCGCAGCTGCCGGCGCGCCCGCGGTGTCAGGCCGCGCAGATCCTCCGCGCGCAGGCGCCGCTGCGCCAGCAGCAGGACCAGTGTCTCCTCGCGAATCCTGATTTCAAGAAATTGCGCGAAGCGAGCGGCGTCCATGCTGCAACTTCCACATCAGTGCAGGCTGGTGCCGCCGGCCCGGCCCACGAGCCTGAGCTGCGGAGCCGGCGCGAAATCGCCCAGATAGAGGGCGCGGATGCAATCGGCCGTGATCTGGTAGTTCTGCCGGTCGTTCAGCTCCCGCGCCAGCCGCGAGCTGGCGCCCACCAGTATGTAATTGCACTGGTTTTCCTCACCGCGCCGACGGTAGGCGTCCATCAACTGGCGGGCGCTATCGCAGAAACGCATCGACGCGATCGAGTAACCGGGCCAGCGGGCGTCGAGCAGGAAATTGGCCAGCTCGAAGGCACACCCGAGGTAGGGGATAGCCTCTGCGTAGTTGGCTTCTTCACACAAACTGGCACCGCATTCCGACCAATCCAGCCATGCCTGTTCGGCGCGAAGGGTGTCGGACATCAGCCACTGGCGGTGATTGGCACAGAGAAAACGTAGATTCACGACGAACTCCTTTTTCAAACTCCAAATATGCTAATGCGAACCATTATCATTTGCAATGCGATGGAGTCGAATTGCGCGGCAGAGTTCATCTGCGGTCAGAAGGAACATCGAATCGGACATAAAAAAAGCCGGCAGATGGGGACTGCCGGCCAGGGGTCAGTGCCCTTGGGGAGGGGCACTTGCCAGACGCACCCAGGGGGACAGGTACGCCTGTGGGTTCACACCCAAAAACCTTTCACTTTCACCCAATTAAACATTAGGTTCGTCGCGCCGCTTTCCCCAATCAATCTGTGACCGCGGGCAACGTAGACGGCGCGATTATCGGACTTTTATACGGCAACGCCGCAAAAGCGGATTGCAATGGAGCCGATATTGACCGCCCGCCGACAAAAAAAAGCCCCGATGTTGGGGGGAATCGGGGCCGGGGAAGCTGATTGTGTCGGGGGTCTGAGGAGCAACAATGATTTGTATGTTTAGAGGGGCTCCGATAGCGGTGGTTCCGCGGACTTGAGTAAAGAAGCGTTAACGGAAGACGCTCGCGGCAATATCTTCGGCCGCGACGCTACTCCCCTTCCCGCTCGATATCGCAGCAGTGACTGGCCGGCTGCTCGCCGCCACTGGTCAGCACCGACTCGGTGACCGGATTCGGGCGGAAGGTGGTGCAGCCCTTCAGCCCCAGTTCGAAGGCCTCGCGGTAGAGTGATTCGAATTTATCGAAGGGGTAGTCCAGCGGAACATTCACCGTCTTCGAAATGGCGTTGTCCACATAGGGCTGCAGCGCCGCCTCCATGCGCAGGTGGGCCTGTGGCGCCAGGCTGCGCGCGGCGACAAACGGCGCCGGCAGGGCGGCGGAATTGCCGCCACTGTCACACCACAGCCGGTAGGCGGGATCGACAATCTCGAACTCGCGGTAGCCGCCGTCGGCGGTCAGCACCCGGCGCCGGTGGCGAAAATCGAACACCGGTTCCACGCCGCTGGAGACACAGTTGGCCAGCAGGCTGATGGTGCCGGTCGGCGCAATCGCGACCAGGTGGCTGTTGCGGATGCCGCCCGCGCCGATGCGGCGGCGCAGCTCGTCCGGCAGTGCGCGGATATCCGCGCCGGCCAGGTATTCATCGCGCCGGAAAAAGGGGAAGGCGCCCTTCTCCTCCGCCAGCGCTATCGAGGTGCGGTAGGCGCTGTCGCGCAGGCTGCGCATGACCCGCGCGGCCAGGCCCCGCGCGTCATCGCTGTCGTAGTGGAGTCCCAGCGCAATCAGCGCGTCGGCGAGGCCGGTGATGCCGAGGCCGACGCGGCGGCTGCCGCGGGCCTGCTGCTCCTGGGCCGGCAGCGGATAGCGCGAAAGGTCGATCACATTGTCCAGCATGCGCACCCCCAGCGCCGCACTGTCGCCGATGCCGTCCCAGTCCAGCCGCGCGCGGTCGCTGAAGGGCTCCAACACGAACTGGAGCAGATTGACCGAGCCCAGGTTGCAGGCGCCGTAGGGCGGCAGTGGTATCTCGCCGCAGGGGTTGGTGGCACTGATCTGCTCGCGGTAGTAGAGGTTGTTGTGGCGGTTGATCTGGTCGACGAACAACACCCCCGGCTCGGCGTAGTCGTAGGTGGCGCGCATGATTTTCTGCCACAGCTCCCGGGCCGGAATGCGCCGCAGCACGCGGCATGGCACGGTTTCGCGCTCACCACTCCAGCGCCGCGCGACCAGCTCGCCGCCCTGCCCCGCCAGCTGCTGCGCCGGGAACACCAGCGGCCAGTCTTCGCCCCTTTCCAGCGCGGCCATAAATTCATCGCTGACCAGCACCGACAGGTTGAAGTGGCGCAGCTCGCGCGGATCCCGCTTGGCATCGACAAAGCGCTCTATATCCGGGTGGTCGCAGCGCAGCGTCGCCATCATGGCGCCGCGGCGGCTGCCGGTGGACAGCAGGGTCGCGCACATGGCGTCCCAGATACGCATAAAGGAGACGGGGCCCGAGGCGATGGTGCCGGTGTGCTGCGCGTGACTGCCGGCCGGGCGCAGCGTAGAGAAGTCGACGCCTATGCCGCCGCCCTGCTGCATGGTCAGCGCGCCCTCCTTGAGGCGCTCGAAGATCGCCTCCATCGAATCCTCGATGGCACCCATCACGAAACAGTTGAACAGCGTGACCCGGTGGGCGGTGCCAGCGCCGGCGAGAATGCGTCCGCCGGGCAGAAAGCGGAAATCGGCCAGGTTGTGGTAGAAGCGCTGCGCCCACAGCTCGTGCTGGCGCGGCTCCACGGCGGCGAGCGCGTTGGCCAGGCGACGCCAGCTGTCCTCCACCGCGACGTCATAAATGCGCTCGGCGTCCCGGTGGCGGTACTTGGTGTCCCAGATAAACTCGGAGATTTCTGTCGCGAAGCGCTGCATAAGGGCCAATTAATCCCTAGACGCTCAGCTGGGCCGCCGGGCCGCTGTCGTGCAGGCGGCGGATGGCCTCGGCCAGCAGCGGCGCGCAGTCGACGATCGTGAGCCGGCCGTCGCCCTGCGCTTGCGGCAGTGAGTTGGTGACCGCCAGTGCCTCCAGCGGCAGGCGCGCGAGATCCGCCAGCGCCGTGCCGCAGAACTGGCCGTGGCTGGCGAGCGCGATGATGCGCGCGGCGCCGCCGCTGTCGATAGCCGCCGCGGCCCGGGCGATGGTGCCGCCGCCGGCGATCAGGTCGTCGATGATCAGCACGCTGGCGCCCCGCACTTCGCCGACTAGCGCGCCGCCGCTGAGCCGGTCGCCGCTGCGGTATTTCTCCACGAAGGCGCGGCCGATATCCCGCTCCAGCCTTGCGCCCAGCGCCGCGCGGAAGGCCTCGGCGCGTTTGACGCCGCCGACGTCCGGCGAGGCCACCACCAATGGCCGGTCGTCGCCCTGCAACCGCGCGGCGGCGAAATCCACGAACAGCGGCTGTGCCGGCAGGTGCAGGGTGCGGCAGCGGAAGGCGTTCTCGAATGCGGCCTGGTTGTGCACATCCAGGGTCACGACCGCGTCGGTGCCGACGGCTTCGAGCAGGCTGGCCAGGTAGCGGCTGGACAGGGGATCGTGCAGCTTGGTGCGGCGATCCTTGCGCGCATAGCAGAGGTAGGGGATGGCCGCGGTGACGCGGGCGGCGCCGGCATCTTTCAATGCCCCGACGAAGAACAGCAACCGCACCAGCTTGTCGTCGACACTGCTGTGCTCGTCGCTGTACAGGGACTGCACCAGGTAGACGTCGGCGCCCTCGACATCGTCCAGCGGGCGGATCTTGTGTTCGCCGTCGACGAAATCCCGCTCCTCGTGTTCGGCCAGTGGCTCGCCGAGGGCGGCGGCGACGCGGCCGGCGAAGTCGGCGCCGGCATCCAGGCTGAACAGCTTCAGGCGGCTCATGACAGGTGCAGCTTGAACCAGTCGATCGCGAGGTGCACCACCTGCTCCAGGGTGCCCGGCTCCTCGAACAGGTGGGTGGCGCCGGGGACTATCTCCAGCTGCGGGCTGTTGACCATCTGTGCCGCCGCCGCTTCATTCAGCTCAATCACCTGGATGTCGTCGCCGCCGACGATCAGCAGGGTCGGTGCCCGTACCAGCGGCAGGTCCGCGCCGGCCAGGTCCGGGCGGCCGCCGCGGGACACCACCGCCTTGACCTGTAGCGGGCGCTCGGCCGCCGCGATCAGCGCCGCGGCGGCGCCGGTGCTGGATCCGAACAGGCCGAAGTTTAGATTGGCGGTCGCCGCCTCGCCGGCGGCCCAGTCCACCGCCGCGGCCAGGCGCCGCGCCAGCAGGTCGATATCGAAGCGGTACTCGCGGGTGATTTCGTCGATCCGGTTCTCCTCCAGGGTGAGCAGATCGAACAGCAGCGTGCCGATGCCGGCGCCGTTCAGCTGTTCGGCGACCATGTTGTTGCGCGGGCTGAAGCGGCTGCTGCCGCTGCCGTGGGCGAAGAACACCAGTGAGCGGGTCTGCGGCGGCAGCGTCAGGAAACCCTCCAGCCGTTCGCCGGCGGCGTCTACGACAACATCGCGGCGGTTCATCGGCCTTCTCCCGCCAGCTCCTCCGCCTCGCGCATCATCGCGATCACCTGGTCGTCGTTGAGCTGGGAAAAATCCTGGTACCAGGCGCCGATGGCCCAGAAGGATTCCGGCGTCATCAGGCACTCGATCCTGTCCACCAGCGGCGCGAAGCGGTGCAGGGACGACGGTGGCGCCACCGGCACTGCCAGCACTATCGAGGCGGGTTTCTGCGCGCGCACCGCGCGCACCGCCACCTCCATGGTGGCGCCGGTGGCGATGCCGTCATCCACCAGGATCACGCAGCGGTCCTGCAGCTTCGGCCAGGGTTTGTCGCCGCGATAGCGTTTCGCGCGCCGCTCCAGTTCGGCCTGCTCCGCGCGCGCCACTTCTTCCAGCGCCTCGTCGGTGATGCCGCAGCCGCGCACCACATCGTCGTTCAGCACCCGCACGCCACTGGCGATGGCGCCCATGGCCAGCTCCTCGTGGCCCGGCACCCCGAGCTTGCGCACCAGCATCAGATCCAGCGGCGCCTTCAGCACCCGCACCAGCTCCAGCCCCAGCGGCACGCCGCCGCGGGGCAAGGCGAGCACGATCACGTCTTGGCGGTCCGCGTAGTCGTCGAGCGATTGCGCGAGCAGGCGACCGGCCTCCACGCGGTTTTCGAAGGGCGTCATCACAACCTGGCCCTCGCAGAAATCAGCGATTGGGTAATAAAACTAGACTAGCAAACAGGCACCACGACAAACCGTGTCATGACCGACCCAGCCGTCAAAACTCCGGGCCTGGACGACAAGACCCACTTCCTGCTCTCGCCGGCGAGTTATGCGGAGGGCACGGCATCGGTGCGCCTGGTGGAAACCCATATGGCGCGGGTGTTTCTGACCGACCATTTCGCCTACAAGATGAAGAAACCGGTGCGCTCCAGCTACCTGGATTTCAGCAGCCTCGACAAGCGCTATGCGGTCTGCCGCGAGGAGCTGCGCCTGAACCGGCGCCTGACCGACGGCGTCTATCTGGATCTGGTGGCGCTGCGGGTGGACGCCCGCGGCGGGCTGACGCTCGGCGCGGCCCCCGAACAAGGCGGCGTGCCGGTGGAGTGGCTGGTGAAGATGCGCCGTCTGCGCGAGGACGCCAGCCTGCCGGCACTGATCGACAGCGCCACCCCGCAGAGCCTGGCGCCGCTGCTGCAGCGGCTGTGCGATTTCTATCGCGACGCCGAGGTGATACCGCTGACCGGATCGCATTACCTGGCGCGGCTGCGACAGCAGTGCGAGGACTGGCGCGACCGGCTGCTGGCGCCACAGTTGAAACGGGAGCTGGCGCTCGACGGCGGGGAAGTGCATGCGATTGCCCGCGCGCTGCTGGCGTTCCTCGGGCGCGAGGCCGCACTGTTGGAACAGCGAGCGGCGACGGGCAGGATCGTCGAGGGGCACGGCGACCTGCGCCCGGAGCACTGCTTCCTGACCCAGCCGCCGCAGGTGATCGACTGCCTCGAGTTCAACCGGACCCTGCGCTGTGTGGATCCGGTGGACGAACTCAGCTACCTGGCGCTCGAATGCGAACTGCTGGGAAGGAGAGATCTCGGCGAGGCGGCGCTGGAGAGCTATTACCGCTGTGGCGACGACCGGCCGCCGCCGGCCCTGGCGCGCTTCTACCGCGCCAACCGCGCCCTGCTGCGCGCGCACCTGGCGGCGGCGCATCTGCAGGACGGCGAGGTGGCGGAACCGGACAAATGGAAAAACAAGACGCGGCTATATCTCGCCGCGGCGCGGCGCTACTGCCAGTCGCTTTGCGATCTTTGAAAAACGTAGCGAGCGGGCGGCTGGCACAGCCGTTGTTTCAAGGTTCCAAAAAAAATGCCCCGGACTTGGGGGAGCTCCGGGGCAAACATCTGACTTCCTTGGGGGATGATGACGCATTCCAACGATCTTGCCTGTTTAGAACAACTGCCGCCGGAACGGTTCCGCGCAACCGGTAAAAAAATGTAAATTTCTTGATCCGCGCACACAATTTGTCGCCGGTTTCCTTTTCCAGATCACAGACAGCGCTCTCGCGGAAACCGGCGGCTCTAGTACTTTGCTAGTGCGCCTCATCCCAGTTGGCGCCCTGCCCCAGATCGACGATCAGCGGCACATGCAACTCAGCGGCACCCTGCATCAGCTCGACGATGCCGGCGCTGACCTGTGCCACTTCTTTTTCCGGCACTTCCAGCACCAGTTCATCGTGCACCTGCATGATCAGCTTGCTGGCCAGTTGCTGTTTCGCCAGCCAGGCGTCGACCGCGATCATCGCGCGCTTGATGATATCGGCGGCGGTGCCCTGCATCGGCGCGTTGATCGCGGTGCGCTCGGCGGCCTGGCGCTGCATGGCGTTGCGCGAGTTGATCTCCGGCAGATACAGCCGACGACCGAACAGGGTTTCCACATAACCCTTGTCCGCGGCGTGTTTACGGGTGCTGTCCATATAGGCGAGCACGCCCGGGTAGCGTTCGAAGTAACGGTCGATATAGGTCTGCGCATCGGCGCGCGGAATGCCCAGCTGTTTGGCGAGGCCGAACGCGGACATGCCATAGATCAGGCCGAAATTGATCGCCTTGGCGCGGCGGCGCTGCTCGTCGCTGACGGCCTCCGGCGCCACCTCGAACACCTCGGCGGCGGTGGCGCGGTGGATGTCGGCGCCCTGGGCGAAGGCCTCTACCAGACCCTGGTCGCCGGACAGGTGCGCCATGATGCGCAGCTCGATCTGCGAGTAGTCCGCGGCGATAATCACGCTGCCGCCGTTGATTTTCGGATCGGCGGCGAAGGCCTGGCGGATGCGGCGGCCCTCCTCGCTGCGGATCGGGATGTTCTGCAGGTTCGGATCGCTGGACGACAGGCGCCCGGTGGCGGCCACCGCCTGGTGATAGGAGGTGTGCACACGGCCGGTGGCGGGATCGATCATCAGCGGCAGCTTGTCGGTGTAGGTGTTTTTCAGCTTGGCCAGGCCGCGGTACTGCATGATCAGTGCCGGCAGTTCGTGGGACAGCGCCAGCTCCTGCAGCACCGGCTCGGCGGTGGAAGGCGCCCCCTTGGGGGTCTTCTTGATGACGGGGATCTGCAGCTTGTCGAACAGTATCGCGCCCAGCTGCTTGGTGGAGCCGAGGTTGAACTCCTCGCCGGCGACGGCGAAGGCCTGCTGTTCGACCTCGCGCATCTTCCGCTCCAGCTCGGCGCTCTGCGCCGCCAGCATCTTCGCATCGATATAGGCGCCGTGGCGCTCCATGCGCGCGAGCACCGGCAGCAGCGGCATTTCGATCTCGTCCAGCACCTTTTCCAGCGAGGGTTCTTTCGCCAGGCGGCCGGACAGTTCGCGGTGCAGGCGCAGGGTGATGTCGGCGTCCTCGGCCGCGTAGGGGCCGGCCTTGTCCAGCTCAATCTGGTTGAAGGTCAGCTGTTTGGCGCCCTTGCCGGCGATATCCTCGAAATGCACCGTCTGCTCGCCCAGGTACTTGAGCGCCAGGCTGTCCATATCGTGGCGGCTGGCGGTGCTGTCGAGCACATAGGACTCCAGCATAGTGTCGCGCTCGATACCACGCAGCTGGATGCCGTAGTTGGCGAGAATGTGGCTGTCGTACTTGAGGTTCTGGCCGACCTTCTTTTGCTGCTCGTCCTCCAGCAGCGGCCTGAGCTTGGCCAACACCTCGTCGAACGGCAGCTGCGCCGGCGCGCCCATGTAGTCGTGGGCCAGCGGCACATAGGCGGCCTTGTAGGGCTCGACGGCGAAGGACAGCCCGACCAGTCTCGCCTGCATGTAATTGAGGCTGGTGGTCTCGGTATCGAAGGCGAAGATGCCGGCGGCCTGCAGCTTGTCCAGCCAGGCGTCGAAATCCGCCATCTCCGTGACGATGACATAGTCGCGCTCCACCGCTTCCGCCAGCGCCTCCTCGGCCGGCTCGCCGGACAGCTCCTCCAGCCAGCCGCGAAATTCCAGCTCGCCGAACAGTTCGATCAGCCTGTCCGTGTGCGGCGCGGCGTTGTGCAGGTCCTGCGGGTGGATCGGCATCGCCACGTCGGTCTTGATGGTGGCCAGCAGATAGGACATTTCTGCCGCCGCGCGGTGCTCCTCCATCTTCTTGCCCAGGGTCTTGGATCCGCGGAAGCCCAGCGGCGCTATCGCGTCCAGGTTGGCGTAGATGTCCTCGAGGCCGCCCAGGTTCTGCAGCAGCGCCAGCGCGGTCTTCTCACCGACGCCGGGCACGCCGGGGATGTTGTCGGCCTTGTCGCCCATCAGGGCGAGGAAGTCGATGATCAGCTCCGGGCCTATGCCGAACTTCTCCTTCACGCCGTCACTGTCCATCTCGGTGTTGGACATGGTGTTCACCAGCGTGATGCCCGGGCGCACCAGCTGCGCCATGTCCTTGTCGCCGGTGGAGATGATCACTTCCCGGCCCTGCCTCTGGGCTTCCAGCGCCAGGGTGCCGATCACGTCGTCGGCCTCGACGCCGTCCACCACCAGGCGCGGCAGGCCCATGGCGTCGATGACGTCGTGGATCGGCTGTATCTGCTCGCGCAGGTCGTCGGGCATCGGCGGGCGGTGGGACTTGTAGTCGGCGAACAGTTCGTCGCGGAAGGTCTTGCCCTTGGCGTCGAACACCACTGCGACGGTGCTGTCCGGGTGCTCCTTCAGGTGGCGGCGCAGCATCGCGATCACGCCGCGCACCGCGCCGGTGGGCCTGCCGGTGCTGGTGGTCAGCGGCGGCAGGGCGTGGAAGGCGCGGTACAGGTAGGAGGAGCCGTCCACCAGAATCAGCGGGGCGGCGTCGGTGTTCTGTTTACTCATAAATCTTCGGATCGTTTGTAGGGCTGTTTATTGCGGCAGGCCGGTGTGCGTTGGCCGATAGCATAACGCGCTTCGCGGGCTTTTTCTTCTCGTCGCGGGCGCCCGTTCTCCACCGCGCGGCGGGCGGCTGTCGCGGTGGAGAAATCCACTCGCTTCGGCGCACGGCCGGCGGCAGTCACCGCAGCAGCGACGCGGAGCGCGGGGGCGTAACTAGGCTTCACAGTATCGACATCTGTTGTTCACTAAATCATCTGCAAGCGGTTATCTGCCGGCAACAGCCGCGCCGTTTAATGGGCGCCCGGCCAGCGATGGCCGCTTGTTTGACACATCACAAATTCGAGGCAATCGACGATGAAAGGATTTCTCTGCGCTGGCCTGTTTTCTGCGGTGATTTTTGCCGCGCCGGTTTTAGCCGTGTCCCTGGACCAGCAGGATCTGCCCGCGCCGGCCTGGCAGCTGGAAGAGGTAAAAGCACCGGAAACGCGCTTGCAGAAGCAGAAGCCGCAACTGGCCGAAGACAGACACACCGAAACGGTCCTGCAGCGGCAGATGCGCCAGCTGGAAAAGTTGCGCCAGCAGGCCGAGCGCGATGCGGCGCGGGCAAAAAAACTGCAGCAATTAAAAGATAATTCCTGACAGGCAGCGGCGAATTTCTCGCACTGACAGAAGCCCGTTCCACCGGCCCGCTGCAGCCGGGGATACCGGTGTCCGCATTCACGCGGACGCCGGCAATATGGCTTTTCTCCCGCATTCTTTACTCCTCGGTCGACTCACTAATCCCTCGTGTCAACATCGGCTGCACTTTGCAATTCGCGCGTTCGCGGCACTGCGAAATGGCTGAGCGGCAGCGTCGCTTTGACTCGGTGCAAACGATTTACTAGCGCACAGTCCCGACCATTTCTTGTATTCGCCCCGACGCTGCTGCGGGGGCAGTCACCGCAGCGGATGAGCAGAGGGGCGAACGCCTTCTAGGCTTTCAATAAGCGAATGCTGCTGTTGCGAGCGACCTCCGGGCAGCGCGCGATTTTCTTGAGGGCTGTGACCATGAGCTGTACGTATATTTTCCGCCTGCTGCTGACTTCCACCGCTTTCGCCGCATCGACGATCGCGATTGGGGATTCTATCGAGCGCCACGACGCCGAGGCGACCCGACCCGGGGAGATGGAGTATATCGAGGTGATCGGCGAGCGGGATGACACCGACGTGGAGGGAGAGAAGGTGCAGCGGGCGCGCGAGCTCAAGCAGAGACTGCTGCGCCGGAACCGGCAGGAGCAGGTGCAATCGCTGGGACAGCGGCAGCGGCAGCTGCTGGAGGGATTCCGCGCGGACAAGGAAAAGTCACTGGCCGCCGAGCGGGAGCGGCGCCGCCAGCTATCACCGGAGGCCGCGCGCGCGGAGGAGCTGCAGCGGCAATAGCCACGCAGCCGCGCCGACGACCTGCGCCGGCAGGAAGAAGAGCGGCTGCGGCTGGAGGAGGAGGCGCGCCGCCAGCAGGAGCCCTCCTGAGCGGGGACAGCCGCTGCCCCTGTGGCTACTCTCTCGCCGCGGCGGGTGTGGCGTCCGCAATTTCGCCCAGGCAGCTGCGCGCCTGCGCCAGCAACTGCTCGATCAGGTCGCGGTAACCGGCATCTGCCGGCAGCAGGTCCGCGAGCGGATCCAGCGCCGCATAGCGCAGGCCCAGATTGTCCGCGGTCTGCCGGTCGCGATCGTTTGCCGGCACCTCCCCGAACAGACAGCCGTCGTCGACGCCCTGCAGCTGCAGCAGCGCCCGGGCGCCGTGACCGCCCTTGCCGCTGTCACTCAGCGGCCGGGTGACCACACCGGCGGAGCCGAAGAAATGGCCGTAGGCGTCGTGGATCACGACGATCGGCACGTCCCGGTAGGCCCACAGGGCCCGGTCGAGCACCTTCTGCAGGTTGGCCATGGCGCGGGAGAAGTCCCGCGCGCGGGTGCGGTACTGCTCTGCCTGCTGCGGCTGCAGCTCGGCCAGGCGCTCCGCGATCTGCGCGGCGATGAGCGCCGCATTGCGCGGGCGCAACCACAGGTGTGGATCCGCTGCCGAGGCGCCCTGGAACTCGTAACCGTCACTGCTCAGCAGTGCCAGCTGGCGCTCGGCGGGCACCAGCGCCAGCTGTTTGGCCAGCACGCCCTCCAGCTGCGGCCCCATCCACACGACCAGCCGGGCCCGCTCCAGCGCTGCGCGATCCGACACATTAGGCGCGTAGTGGTGCGGATCGCCGCCCTGCACCAGCAGGCGCAGCGGCACCTCGTCGCCGACAATTTCCCGCGCAATCAGCGCCAGCGGGCGGACACTCACCACCAGCTCGGCCCCTGCCTCCGGTTCGGGCCGGCCACAGGCGGCGAGCAGGAAAAGACACAGCAACGGGAACAGGCGTTTGGCGGGAGACATGGCGGACATTGGGCGGCAAAAACTGCGATATAATCACACCCGGCCTGCACCTGCCAATCACCATTCCCCCCAAGCCAGCCGCGGAGATTTCACCCTGAGCCACAGTGAGCCGCTTATCACCGCCGAAAATCTCGGGCTGGAAGTCGCCGGCCGCCAGCTGCTGCATAACATCACGCTGGAACTGCAGCGGGGAGAAATCGTCACCGTGATCGGCCCCAATGGCGCCGGCAAGACCACCCTGCTGCGCCTGCTGCTCGGTCTGACCAGGGCCAGCAGCGGCGCGGTGTGGCGCCGGCCCGGCCTGCGCATCGGCTATATGCCGCAGCGCCTGCAGATAGACCCGTCGATGCCGATGTCGGTGCAGCGCTTCCTGCAGCTCGGGCAGCCGCACCTGAGCACTCAGTTGGCGCAATCCGTATTGCAGCGCGTCGGCGCCAGGGAGCTGGCGCAGGCCAGCCTGGCGGAATTGTCGGGCGGGGAAATGCAGCGGGTACTGCTGGCACGCGCCGCCTCGCGCAAGCCGCAGCTGCTGGTGCTGGACGAGCCGACCCAGGGCGTGGATGTCGGCGGCCAGGGCGAGGTGTACCGGCTGATCGCGGCGCTGCGCGACGAGCTCGGCTGCGGGGTGCTGCTGGTCTCCCACGACCTGCACCTGGTGATGGCCGCGACGGACAAGGTGCTGTGCATCAACCAGCACATCTGCTGCGAGGGCCACCCGGAACAGGTCCGCCGCGACCCGGCCTACCTGGAGCTCTTCGGCGACAAGGTGGCGCCCTACACCCACCAGCACAATCACGAGCACAACCTGAGCGGCGACATAGTCGCGGATCACGGCTGCGATCACGCGCCGGGTCACCCGCACCCCCACTCCGACAGCAAAGAGCGCAAATAAGTGGTCCAAGTCGCCGAACTGCTACAAAGCCAATTCCTCTGGTATGCACTCGCGGCCGGCCTGCTGGTGGCCCTGGTCAGCGGTCCGCTGGGCTGCTTCGCCGTGTGGCGGCGCATGGCCTATTTCGGCGATACCCTGGCCCACTCGGCGCTGCTCGGCGTCACGCTCGGCTTTGTGCTGCAGGTGATGCCCACCCTGGCGGTCGGCGCCACCTGCTGTGCGCTGGCGCTGCTGCTGGTCTACCTGCAACGCCGGCAGAAGCTCTCGGTCGACACCCTGTTGGGCATCCTTTCCCACTCGATGCTGGCGCTGGGTATCGTCACCGTCAGCCTGTTCAAGATTAAAGTGGACCTGCTGTCACTGCTGCTCGGCGATCTGCTCGCGGTCAGTGGCCGCGACCTGGTGCTGATGCTGATGGCGGCGGCCGTGATCGCCGCGCTGCTATTCTGGTTGTGGGAAAAACTGCTCGCTTTCACCCTGCACGAAGAGCTGGCCGCAGTGGAAGGCGTGCCGGTGGAGCGCGTGCGCCTGGCGCTGATGCTGATGCTGGCGCTGTTGATCGCCATTGCGATGAAAGTGGTGGGCGTGCTGCTGATCACCGCGCTGTTGATTATTCCCGCCGCGGCCGCGCGCAAGCTATCCAGCACACCCGAGCGCATGGCGGCGCTCGCCTCCCTGATCGGCTGCGCGGCGGTGGTGCTCGGGTTGCTGGCTTCGGTTCTGTGGGACACGCCGGCCGGCCCCTCCATAGTGCTGGCCGCAGGCGTCGTTTTTCTCGCGTGCCAACTTCGCGAGGGCTGATTTTTAGCGGCCGCTGATCAAATATTTTTGAATTTATGGCGCCGCTAAATTTTTATTGCGATTGCTTCTGCACTGTAACTGCGAAGTCCTTCACCAATCCCCTCAATAATTGCTCATCCCGTCGCCGGCCAATTGTTTCGCCATTAGGCCGTTGATACTGTTGCCAGACGACCAGCAGGTTTCGGTCGGTCATCAATAACGACAATAAATGGACGAGCAACGATCATGGAAAAACAACTTTTTCGTCGTAACCTATTGGCCACCGCCATACTCACCGCGGCCACAGCGGCCGTACCACAATCACTGTTGGCTGCCGAAGAGGAAGCCATAGAGGAAGTCGCCGTTGTCGGTTCGCGCATTCAGCGCAACGCCGAGTTCGAGACCGCCACACCGATCCAGGTAATGGACCGCGAGGCGATCGAGAGATCCGGCTATACCAACCTGCAGCAGATGTTCGAGAAGAACCCCGCGGCCGGTAACGGCACCTTCTCCACCCGCGGCAACAATCAGGATTCCACCGCCAACGGCGCCGCCGCGGTGAGCCTGCGCGGCATGGGCGCCGACGCAACCCTGGTACTGGTCAACGGCAAGCGCGTCGCCATCAGCGCCTTCGCAGAGAGCATCACCACCAATTTTGTCGACATCAACACCGTGCCCCTCGCCGCCGTTGAGCGGGTGGAAGTGCTGAAGGACGGCGCTTCGGCGATCTACGGTTCCGATGCAGTGGCCGGCGTGGTCAATCTGGTACTGCGCAAGGATTTTGAAGGCACGGAGGTAGCGGTCGACTACGGCGGCGCCGACGGTTATGACGAGCAGTCGGTCTCTGCGGTCTGGGGCGTCAACGGCGACGAATCCAACCTGACGCTGATTTTCGATCACCACAGCAACTCCACGCTGGCCAGCGTCGAGCGCAAGGGCCTGGACACCGCGGACCAGTCTTCCCGCGGCGGCATGGATTTCCGCTCCTCCCGCGGCTTTCCCGGCAGCTACAGGGTCGATGGCGCCATTGTCTCCGACCCGGGTTGCCCGGCGGAGCGCGATACCGGCGAGGTATGCGTCTACGACTACGGCCCCTGGACCCTGCTGACGCCGGAGGCCGAGCGCACCGGCATGCTGTTGCTGGGCCACACACAGCTGAGCGACGGCGTGGAGTTCTTCAGCGAGGTGGCGGTGCAGCACAACACCTCCAGCGCCCAGGGGGCGCCGACGCCGCTGGACGATGGCGCCGGCCTGACCGTGCCGGCGGGCCATCCCGACAACCCGTTTAGCAGCACTGCGGACCTCGATATCTTCCGCTATCGCACCGTCGATGCCGGCGCCCGTCAGTGGAGCATCGAGACCGACAACCTGCGCGGTGTCTTCGGCCTGCGCGGCAGTGTCGCCGACTGGGACTGGGAGGCGTCGGTGCAGCGCGCGCGCAGCGAATCCACCCAGACCGGCAACCGCTCGCAGGGCTGGGTGCGCACCGACCTGCTGCAGCGGGAGATCGATGCCGGTCGCTACAACCCCTTCGGCGGCGTGCAGAACCCGCAGTCGGTGATCGACGCCATCACCACCAGCCTGGTGCGCCAGGGCAAGTCTGAACTGCGCGGCATGGACTTCACCATCAACGGTGAGCTGTTCGATACGGCCAACGGCGCCATCGCCATGGCCGCGGGTGTCGAGCATCGCGAGGAAAAGGCGTCGGACATTCCCGATGACCAGTTCCAGCGCGGCCTGATCTTCGGCACCGAGTCGGTTTCCGCGTCCGCCAGTCGCGATATCACCTCGGCCTTCGTGGAAGTCGCGATCCCGCTGCCCGCCAACCTGGACCTGACGCTGGCCGGCCGCTACGACGATTACAGCGACTTCGGCACCACCACCAACCCGATGGCGAACCTGCTGTGGACCGCCAACGAGATGGTGTCGCTGCGCGCCTCCTGGGGCACCGGTTTCCGCGCCCCGTCGCTGGCGCAGATAGGCCTGGGGCCGTCGCAGGAATCCATCTTCTTCGCCGACAGCTACGGCTGTGCCGTCAACGGCGCCTACTGTGCCAGCACCGATTACAACATCGTGTTCGCCGGCAACCCGGATCTGGACGCGGAGGAATCCGAATCCTTCAACCTGGGGGCGGTAATCAAGCCCATGGACGGCATGCAGTTGTCGCTGGATTACTGGAGCATCACCCAGGAGGGCAAGATCGACGAGGTGCCCTTCGGCTACCTGTACTCCCAGTTCTGTAATGACCAGAACAGCACCGTGTGTGTCCGCTCCGCGCCGCTGCCCGGCGAATCCCTGGGCGCGCTGCAGTCGATCAACAGCGGTTTTATCAATATCGGCGAGCAAACGGTTTCCGGTGTGGACCTCAGCCTGGTCTATTCCGGAATGGCGATCGCGGGCGGCGATCTGGGCCTGCGTCTGGATTATTCCTACCTGGCCGAGTTTGAGCGGGTGGAGCTGAATTCCGCCGGCGACGACTTCCTGACCCGGGATCTGGCCGGCGAGTACGAGTATCCGCAGCACCGCTGGGCGGCCTCCGCCGACTGGGCCCGGGACAGCTTCGCGTTCACGGTAGGGCTGAACTTTATCGGCGAGTTCGAGGACACGCCGGATATCGACTTCGACGGCACCCTGGACTACGACAGTAACGATTCGCGCACCGTGGATGCGTTCGTGACACTGAACCTGCAGGCCCGCTACACCGGCTTCGAGAATATGATGCTCAGTCTCGGCGCCGACAACGCGCTGGATGAGGAACCGCCCTTCGCTATCGGCGACGGCGACTCGGATCTGTACGGCTATGTATCCGGCCTGCACGATCCCCGCGGTCGCTTCGTTTACGGCAAAATGACTTACAGCTTTTAAGTCGTAGCGCCGATCTATCCACAAAGTCAGAAAGGGAGAGCCTCGGCTCTCCCTTTCTGACTGCTGACAAAGTCCTGCAGCCAGAATTTAAGGAAAAGTGCTAGGACGGGTATTTCGAACCGTCGGCGACAGGACGTCGCCGACGGAGCTTACAGGGATGTATTTACAGCGTTTCGAAATACCCGTCCTAGTGCTTTGCCGCCACATCTCCTGCTTCGAAGGAACGGTGGGGTTTATCAACAAGCTGGGGAGTGCCTCGGCTCTCCCTTTTCTGTCCCGCCCCCGACGGCCGCGGTTTTTCGCTCGCCACTTCCTAGGACCGGCGCTGCCGATCCGGCTTCGGTCGCGGTTTTTCCACGGGCTCGGAGCCGGCCCGATGGAACTCATAGATCGTCAGGGCAATGCCGTTCATCAGCATCAGAGTCACCCCGATCGCGATTGCCAGCAGCAGTTGCTCGGACATGTTCAGCGTACACGCGCGAGCAATACGGAGACCTTGAAATAGATTCCGAACGCGAGGATCGTCGGCACCCAGAGCGCGGTGAACACGCCCTGATCCTTGTAGCCGTTGAACCAGAGGTAGACCGACAGGGCGAAGGAAATGGCTACCGCCAGCAGGATAAACAGATCCGATAGTTTGAACATTGGAAACTCCCTATCACTCGGTGTCGTAGTCCCGGAACCCCAGTGTCGCAATCGGCAGGCCTGCGATCGCTACCCCCGCAGGGGTGCGCAAACCGGGGATAGCGGACACCGCCGCCATCGCGGGCGCCAGAGCCAGCCAGCGGGCAGCCCCAGCGCGCGGCGCCGGCGCATCACTGAGAGACTAGTTCATCGACGGCAGTGCGACCGGAAAGGGGGTTCAGTATCTTGCGACAGGGCAAGTCAGAATGGCGGCAGCGCATGCCGCAAGAGGGCAGCGAGGTTTAACCCCACCGCAGCGCCCTGGTGCCACAGGGCGCTGCGGCGGTCGGTGCAGGTCCAGGCGACACAGACGCATTGATCATCGCGGTAACCCAGCACAATCGCCGCAAATACGGTTTACCCGTTTTGTGGTAGATCTTCCGTTGCGCCACCAGTGCGTCCGGCACAACAAGTCCGCATGCGCCACTAGCGAAACTTGACCGCGGTCCCGCTGACGCTGACCATCATCATGCCGCCCTGCTGGCCCACCACCTCGTAATCGATATCGATACCGACTATGCCGTCGGCCCCGAGCCGCCGCGCCTGCTCTTCCATTTCCTCAAAGGCGACTTTGCGTGCCTTTGCCATCTCCCGCTCGTAGGAACCGGCGCGGCCGCCGACGATATCCCGCACGGCGCCAAATATATCCTTGAAAATATTCGCGCCGAGGATCGCCTCGCCGACGACGACATCCAGATAGTCCCTGATTTCCCGGCCATCGACGACCGATGTGGTGGTTTTCAACATGTCTGACTCTCCTTGCCGGCATCGGCGCCGGTTAGGTTGTGGACTCAGCGTTGCGCACTTGCCGTTTCTGCCTGTGCCGCGGCGTAGGCCTCGTTGGCGCGCCATACCCGCAGCAGATTGCCGCCGAGAATCTTTTCGATATCCGCCTCACTGTAGCCGCGTTCGAGCAGGCCGCGGATCAGATTGGGATACTGGGAGACATCTTTCAGGCCAGTGGGCAGGCTGTCACCTACACCGTCGAAGTCGGAGCCTATACCGATATGATCTACACCAACCAGGGCGCGCACATGATCGAAGTGGTCCAGCACATCGTCCAGATCGGCATAGACAAACCGTTCCTCGGTGAGCTTTGCGACAAATTGGCGGACGGCTTCGCTTTCCTCGTCGAGATTGTGTTCGCGCATATAGGCGGCGCTGGCGTCCTTGATCGCCTGGCGTGAGGCGCGTGACGCTTCACTGATAAACGTCGAGCCGAAGTTGATCATGATCACACCGTCATTTTCGGCCAGTGCGCGGATCATCTCGTCGCTCATGTTGCGCTCGAAATCCGGCGTGAAGTGGCGCGCCGAGGAGTGCGAAGCGATGACCGGAACCTGCGAAATTTCCATCACCTGCCAGAACGCCTCATCGGAAATGTGCGATACGTCCACCATAACGCCAATGCGGTTCATTTCCGCCACCAGTTGCTTGCCGAATTCGCTCAGTCCGTGCCATTGCCGTTGCTCGTCGTAGGAGGAATCGGAGATATGGTTGCTCAGCGAATGAGTCAGGGTGATATACCGCACGCCGCGCTCGGCGAAATGTACCAGGTTGTGCAGGTCACCGGCGATTGCGGCACCGTTCTCCATCCCCAGTGGCAGCGAGATGTGCCCGCTGGCGACCTGCCGCTCCATTTCAGTGACCGTCTTCGGTATGGCAAATTTGTCCGGGTGCTCTGCCACCAGCGCTTCCACCTGATCGATCAGTGTATCGGCGTAGGCGCGGGCGCTGCCATCCGCTTCTTTTTCGGCGGGGATATAGATCGACATAAAGGGGGCATTGAGACCGCCCTGCAACGCGCGCGGGAAGTCGAAGTCACCGTCCGCCGTCGCACTGCCCACATCGGCGGGTTGTTCCGCCAGCCTGTAGGGCACATCGATATGGGTGTCCACCAGCAGGTATTTTTTTGCCAGCTGCATCGCCAGCGCCTGCTGGTCTGGTTCGGCATCCTGGCCGCAGGCACTGATGACCAGCGCCACCGCGAGAGCAATTTTCTTCATGTTATTCATTTCCTGTTAAAGTGGCCGAGACAGTCCTGGTAGACGATGCCACGACCGGGTGCACTGTTCGCCGGGATGGTCAGTGGCCGTCGCTGGCACCTGGATAATACAAAAATTTCACGCGGATACGTTTTATTCCGTTCAAAGTGACTTGCTGCCGGGCATATCCGTGCCGCCCTCTTCCGCGATCTCGACGAACGATTCATTGCCCTTGCGGTAATCTTCAAATTCCAGGCCCTTGTACAGGGTGATGGCGATGATCAGCGCACCGAAGACGGCAAAGAAAGTGCCGGGCGCGGCCTTTTTCATTACCAGCTTGCTGTTGCCAAAGCTGGCTTCCAGGTCACCCGCCTGACCCCAGTTACCGGCAATAAAGAGTCGATAGCCCATGTAGGCAAAGGCACTGCCGACAACCAGTGAAGTAATTTTGTAGGCGATCAGGGAAAAGATGATTTGAGAGCTGATTTCCATTTTCGGGCCAGGTTCCAATAGGCGATGCGATAGGTCTTGCGGTCAGTCCGGCTTATGCAGCCATGGGATAAGGCAGTGTCAACATGTGCAGCAGATTCACGCTCCAGTGCGCGAGCACACAGCCCCAGAAGTTTTGCCGCAGGTACCAGAGCAGTGAATAACAGAGTCCGGCTACGGTTACCAGCGCGAGTGCCTGTGCTGAAACCGCCCAGCCGGTGTGAAGAAACGTGAACATTGCCGTCACCAGCAGCACCGCCAGCCAGCGGAAGCGGCCCAGTGCTTCTTCCAAACCCCGCTGCATTATCCAGCGAAAGAAGCCCTCCTCGCTGATACAGACAACCAGCAAATTGATCAGTGCGGCCACCACTATGGCCAGCGCGAATTTTGGCGAGAGCCCCAGCAGCGCGGCGGCGCTGGCGAGCGGAATTGCGGCAGCGGCGAGTATGTAGGGCAGATCTGCCGCGCCGATGGACTGGCGCAGCCGCAGCATAAACGCGACCAGGGCGATGGCGATCACCGCCTTGCCTTCATTGAAACTCGCGTAGATGGTGTTGCCGGTGTCATCGACATAGGCCGGCAGCAGTTCGATGCGCTCGCTGCCCGGCGCCAGACCCAGGGCGGCAGCCAGCATCAGCAGGCCGGCAACCAGGTAAGCGAGTGCGCGCTTCCAGCCGCGGCTGCATTCAATCGCATACAGGGCGATCCAGATCAGCGGTGCGGCCAGACCGACCCAGCCGAACGGAACGGCACAGAGTGCCAGCAGCAGTGGTGCGGCCCAGATACTGATGGTTTGGTCCTTCGGCATCAGGGTCTGTGCCTTCCGGTCGAAGCAATCACTGCGCATGGGTATCCTTTAACAATGCCGAAGCGCGGCTACCTGTAGCCGCGGACGGCTCAAATGGCCGCGTCAACGGGGCAGAACGTCAGCCGTTAAAGGTGGCGCGCATGGAGCGGTAGGTCAATTTCATTTTGGCGGGATCCAGCGGCGCCTTGAAAAATGCATGGTAGTGACCGCGCGGGTTGATCAGCACGACCTGGGAGCCGTGATCGATGGTGTAGTCGCCGTTTTCGAGCGGCACCTTGTTGAAGGGCACGTTCAGCTGGTTGGCGAATCGCTTCAGGTTCAGGAATTCACCGGTAACACCGCGGAAATCCGCATTGAAGTAGCGCACATAATCGTGCAGCTGCTGCGGACTGTCGCGCTTCGGGTCCACCGATACCAGCAGGATATCGGTATCGGCGCGCGTGTCTGCATCCAGGGTCTGGTAGAAACTGCTCAGTGTGGCGAGCGTGGTCGGACACACATCGGGGCAGTGGGTAAAGCCGAAGAAAACCAGGGTCCAGCGACCGCCGAGACTCGCGGTGCTGAACACATCGCCGCTGTCACTGAGCAGCTCGAAATTATCCAGTATCCGCGGGCGCTCCAGTTTTACCGCGCCGTTCATGCGCAGTTCGGAATCGGTGATCACGCGCGGCTGGTTCAGCTTGTGCAGGAAGCCCGCCACCACGGCGATCATAAAGAGTACCGAGACCACGATGGTCAGTCGGATACCACGTGTCTGTTCCGCGCTCTTGACGGCAATATTCTCGGAAATGGCTGCGTTCGTCATGATTTATACCGCAATCAGATAGTGGTCCAGCAACATGATGCAGAAGAGTGCCATCAGGTAGATGATCGAGTACTTGAACGTCTCCATGCCCGCGTTCGGATTCCTGTCGCGCAGCATTTCGACCGCCCAGTAGACAAAACCCAGCCCCAGCACCACGGCGCCAAGCAGGTACAGCCAGCCGAGCATCGCCGTGGCGAAGGGCAGCAGGCTGACCGCTAACAGCACGAAGGTATACAGCAGGATATGCAGCTTGGTGTAGGCCACGCCGTGGGTCACCGGCAGCATCGGGATGTCCGCCTTCGCATACTCCTCGCGCCGGTGCACCGCCAGCGCCCAGAAGTGCGGCGGCGTCCAGGCGAAAATGATCAGCACCAGCAACAGGCCGTGGCCGTGCAGATCGCCGGTAACGGCGGTCCAGCCCAACAGCGGCGGCGCGGCGCCGGCGAGACCGCCGATAACGATATTCTGCGGCGTGGCGCGCTTCAGGAACATGGTGTAAACGACGGCGTATCCCAGCAGGGAAAACAGGGTCAGCCACGCGGTCAGGGCGTTGACGAAGAGCAGCAGGATAGACATCCCCAGACTGCCGAGCAGCAGCGCAAACAGCAGTGCCTTTTGCGGTTCGACGCGGCCGCGCGCCACCGGCCGGTTGCTGGTGCGGGCCATCTTGATATCGATATGCCGGTCCACCAGATGATTCACGGCGGCGGCACTGCCGGCACAGAGGGCGATACCCAGGTTGCCCAGCAACAGAATGTCCAGCGGCACCATCCCCGGCACCGCCAGCAGCATACCGATCACCGAGGTGAGGATCATCAGCATCACCACCCGCGGTTTGGTGAGCTCGTAGTAGTCGCGCCAGCTGGCGCGATGCAGTGCTGCGGTTTGCGTGGTCATGGTGTCACCTCATTATTATCTTTATGGTCTTTGTGGCGCCCGCGCGGGCTGGCCCGGCCATTGCGCTACTGGGATCCTTTTCGCTCCGGCACGGCATAGGCGATAGCGCGACACTCCATATAGCGCTCGCACGCGGCTGCCGCGCCTTTTCCACAAGCTTCAATCACCAGGCCGTTACCGCCGAGTCGCT
Source organism: Microbulbifer magnicolonia (assembly GCF_035117725.1). Taxonomy (NCBI): domain Bacteria; kingdom Pseudomonadati; phylum Pseudomonadota; class Gammaproteobacteria; order Cellvibrionales; family Microbulbiferaceae; genus Microbulbifer; species Microbulbifer magnicolonia. The sequence continues at coordinate 579,847 of NZ_JAYEFD010000002.1, forward strand.
GTGCGCGCAGCTTCAGATCATTGACCAGCGCGTGCCTGCTCGGCTCCCGCTCGCCGGGCTTCTGCTGGCAGTGCGAGGCCTCGACAAGACCCAGGGAAGTCGCGTTGTAGCGGTCGATTTCCTCCATCGAGTACTCTCGCACGCTCGCAGCTTTCACCCGGCTGTCGGCGTAGCTGCCCCAGTTGGTATTGAACTGGACACCGCTGCAACCGCACAACAGTACTGCGATGACGCTGGCCGCGAGCCTCTTCACAGCTCGCCCGCCAATACCGTGCCCTGGGCTTCGGCCCGGTCCACAGCGCGATCCCTGGGCGCGGCCACGGGCTGGGCGGTCTGGATTCGGTAGCAGAAAGTCAGCAGCCCGAGCAACAACAGCGCGGCGCCGGCATTGTGCGCGACGGCGATCGGCAGCGGCAGGAACATCACCACATTGGCGATCCCCAGGCAGACCTGCAATCCGAGCGCGCCGGCCAGGCCTATGGCCCAGCGTCGCGAGCCGGCACGCCACGCGAGCAGGGACAGGGCCAGGACGAGGAGGCTGACAATCAGCGCACCAATTCTGTGGGTCAGGTGTATCGCGGTGCGCGCGTCACTTTCCAGAGTGCCGCCCAGGTAATTTGGGCCTATCTGCTGGGCGATATTGAAGCCCTGCGTGAAATCGGCCCGCGGCCACCACTCGCCGTGGCAGGTCGGGAAGTCCGCACAGGCGAGCGCCGCGTAATTGGAACTGGTCCAGCCACCCAGAGCTATTTGCAGCACGACCGCCGCGACGGCGATGAATGCGAGCGGGCGTATCTTCTGCAGTGCGCGGAATTCGTGTGCCGGTATAAGGCGGCCCTGCTTTTGGGCAGAGTTCCGCAGCCGCTCGACGATCAGCCACAGCATCGAGAGGGTCGCCATGCCGCCGAGCAGATGGGCGGTAACCACCTGGGGCCAGAGTTTCAGGGTGACGGTCCACATGCCGAAGGCCGCCTGCAGGAGGATCAGTGCGAGCAGAAAATGGGTCTGCTTGAAGGCGCGCTGGCCGCGGCGCCGCCAGGCCAACGCGGTCATTCCGGCTACCAGCAGCAGCAGGGCGCCGGCGAAGTAGCGGTGCACCATTTCCGGCCAGGTCTTGTCGGTTTCCACCGGCGCGTGCGGGAAGGCCGCGTTGGCCGTCTGGATTTCGTGGTGCTCGTCGGGCCAGGTCAGATGCCCGTAGCAGCCCGGCCAGTCCGGGCAGCCGAGGCCGGCATCGACCAAGCGGGTAAAGGCGCCGAGCACGACAACGACCACCGCCAGCACACAGCCGGCCACGGCCAGGCGCAGGCGCCAGGCGGTGTGCGGTTTGCTGTCGGTGGGATCTATTTCGAACTTTGCCATCTCTCTCTCCCGGTCACTTTTAGTGAAGCACATCCGTGCGCTTCATCCCTGCGGGGCAGCCTGCGGCTGTCCAAATAGGCTGATCCAGCTACTGCAAGTATTCGCGGCGCCGTCGGCCCCGCCTATTTGTCGTAGGAGTACTTCAGTAGACGCTTTATATCTTTCAGCAGCTGGTTGCCGCTGTGGTGACTGTCATAGGCCATCATCGCGAAGCCCTGCTGGTCGATCAACAGCGCCCTGGTGTCGGCGATATTGGCGTGGGCTGTCTGCAGTCGCAGCTGTTGTAGTGCATCGGCGTCCAGTTGCAGTAGGCGCAGTCGCGGATGCTCCTCGTGCAGTTTTCGCTGGCGCTCGTCTGTGAGCGGTGTGTCCGTCACCAGCAGCCGCTCTACCCGGTTTGCCTTTTCGCCGAGGCGGATATGTACCTGGCGACTGGTGTACAGCAGCTGCTCGCATTCCGCCGTGCACTCGCCGCCCGCCAGAATCAGGTAGCGCCACCTGGGCTTTTCCGCCTGCAGTTGCAGCGGTGCCGCTCCCGGCCGCTGAAATTGCAATTGGCCGACATTCACCGGCCGCTCCAGCAGCGCGCCCTGGTTGATGGTACTTTCCGGCATGCCGACGCCGGTATAGAAGACGACATAGGCGGCGACTATCGGCAGCAGCACCGAGGCGATGACGGAAAGGCCCTGGACGCGACCCAGTCCGGCCGGCTTGGCGCCGCGGGTATTGCCGTCGGCGGCGGGCGTATTGCTACTCTGGTTCACGGGTCTGTTACCTCTTCAGTACTTCTAATTATTGTTTTCGCATTATTGTTTTCGCAGCAACTGCGGTACTTTCCGCACAAAGGTCGCGGCGCTGGTCGCGGCGGCCAGCCATAGGATGACCAGCGCAACCGCCATGGCGAACCACTGGGCGGCGTAGGCGCGGTGTCGTTGTGGCGGACTGTTGACCAGTTGCCAGTCTGTCACCAGCGCGGTGTCCGAATCGGCACTGAGACGGATGGACCACTGCGGCTGCAACAGGTCCAGACTACCAGCAAATGTGCTGTCGAGCTGCTGAATTCTCGTGTCGGTCTCAGGCCGACTTTCGCTATCGCCCGGGGCAACCGGGTACAGAAAACCTGTGATCACCTTTGCCGCCAGCGGCCAGTCGACTTCCGGCAGCTCATCGCGCTGCGGCGGCGCCTCCAGCCAGCCGCGATTGACGAGCCAACGCTGCCTGGCAGACACAAACACCTGCAGCACTTCATAGCCAACGCGGCCATTGCGGGTGCGGTTGTCGAGCAGATAATACTCGTCGGTATAGAAGCCGAGCAGACGCACCGGCATGTAGGTTTGCAGACCCGTCAGCTCGGCAGCGCTGTTGGCCAGCGAACGGGGCTGGGATGCCAGGCGGGTGTCGATGGTCGCATTCAGCGCACTTTTCTCTTCGGCGCGCTGCAGTTGCCAGAAACCGAGGGAGAGGAGCAGCGGTAACAATAGTCCGCTCAGCAGTGTGAGGGGCCAGTTGCGAATCAGTGCTACACTGGCTTTCTTCGCTGGTACCGAATTGGTATGTACTGTCATGCCGTTTTCGCCTGGCAGATTATCTCAGGCCGCTGCATGCACTCGCGGCGCCTGAGGCCCTGTAAAATCTGCATTTTCCGCCCCTGAAGGCGGTCACAGGCACACTCCTACATCAAATGGCGAATAATAATATGTGGCTGAAGATCGTTATTGTATTTTTGTTTCTCGCCGTGCTGGCCAGCCTGACCAGCGCACTGTTTTTCCTGCTGCGCGATATGGGCGCCCCCCAGTCCAAGAGAACCCTCTATGCCCTGGGTATCCGCATTTCCCTGGCGGCGCTGCTACTGCTGGCGATCTGGTATGGCTTCGACAGCGGCATTCTCTCCAATACTGCGCCCTGGGCGGACAAATACTAATTCTTTTTTTGCAGGAGCGGCCACGGGCCGCTCCTACTGGTTCTCTTACGCACCCAGTACGTAGACGAAAATAAACAGCCCCACCCAGACCACATCCACAAAGTGCCAGTACCAGCTGGCCGCCTCAAAGCCAAAATGATCGTCCGGCTTGAAGTGGTGCGCGATCACCGAGCGCAGCAGCATGATCAGCAACATGATGGTGCCGAGTGTTACATGGGCACCGTGGAAGCCGGTCAGCATGAAGAACGTAGTGCCGTAGATGCCGGATTCGAGTGTCAGCCCCAGGTGCTTGTAAGCCTCGTAGTATTCCTCCGCCTGGAAGAACAGGAACAGGGCGCCCAGCGCCACGGTCACCGCCAGCCACAGGTTGAAGGCACCGCGCTTGTCCTTTTTCAGGAATACGTGGGCGAAGTGCACTGTCACACTGGATGACAACAGAATCACCGTGTTCAGCAGCGGCAGGTGCCAGGGATCGATAATTTCCCTGGGACCGACAACCTTGGCCGCCTCGCCGTGGGCCGCGGCATCCGGTGTGACAAACAGCGGCCAGGTGTTTTCAAAACCCTGCCACAGCATGTTCGATGAGCCGCGATCGCCCTCGCCACCCAGCCAGGGCAGCGCGAAGTTGCGGATGTAATAGAGCGCACCGAAGAAAGCGGCAAAGAACATCACTTCGGAGAAAATAAACCAGCCCATACCCCAGACGTAGGACCGCTTTAACTGCTCGCTGTTGAGACCGGCCATATTTTCCCGGATAACCTGGGCGAACCAGAACCAGAGCACCGTCGCCAGGGCCAGTGCACCGGCGAAGAAAATATACGAGCTGCCGCCATTGATCCAGTTGGCGGCGCCGAAGGCAGTCAGGAACAGACCGACGGTGGCAAAAATAGGCAGCCGGGACTGCTCGGGCACATAATAGCTGCTTTCACTGGCCATAGTTTTCATCCCTCTCGCTCGGAGTCGGTATTTTTGTTATCGGTTTTTTGAGCAAACCTTTCCGTGACATCAAACAGCGTATAGGAAAGGGTTATGGTGTTGACACTGCGGGGGAGATCCGGGTCGACGATAAAGCGCAGTGGCAGCTCCGCACTCTCCCCCGCCTTCAGTATCTGCTGGTTGAAACAGAAGCATTCGGTCTTGTGGAAATATTCCGCGGCCTTGAAGGGCACCAGACTCGGAATCGCCTGACCGACCATGTCGCGGTCGGTGGGATTCGAGGCGAGGAACACGGTATCCATCGCCTCGCCCGGATGGACCTTTACGGAAACCACACTGGGCTTGAAACCCCAGGGCATGTTCTCGTTGTTGCTGGCAACGAACTGCACGGTGACCAGCCTGCTGGTGTCCACGGCCGCAGGCACCGCCTCGTATTTGCCGCCGGTCTTGCCGTTCAGGCCGGTGATTTCGCAGAAGGCATCGTAGAGCGGCGGCATCACGAAAATCGCAAACACCAGCATGCTGGCGGCGAGCGCCAGCAGTTTGGCTGTCAGTCTTGCGTTTGCGTTCCACCGCATGGACTACCGCCCCGTTACCGCACCGCCGGCGGCGTGCTGAAGGTGTGATAGGGTGCGGGAGACGGTACTGTCCACTCCAGACCCTCAGGATTGTCCCAGACTTCGTCAGAGGCCGTCTTGCCGCCCATCACCGTGCGCACCACGTTGAACAGGAAGACGATCTGCGCGGCGCCGAACAGGAAGGCACCCATACTGGCGATCTGGTTGAAGTCGGCAAACTGCAACGCATAGTCGGGGATACGGCGCGGCATGCCCGCCAGGCCGACGAAGTGCATCGGGAAGAAGGTCACGTTCAGGCCGATAAAGGCCAGCCAGAAGTGCACCTTGCCCATGGTCTCGTTGTACATGTTGCCGGTCCACTTCGGCAGCCAGTAGTAGACGCCGGCGGTGATCGAGAAGATGGCGCCCGGTACCAGGACATAGTGGAAGTGGGCCACGACGAAGTAGGTGTCGTGATACTGGAAGTCCGCCGGGGCGATCGCCAGCATCAGCCCGGAGAAGCCGCCGATGGTAAACAGGATCACGAAGGCCACCGCGAACAGCATCGGCGTCTCGAAACTCATCGACCCGCGGAACATGGTGGTGACCCAGTTGAACACCTTCACCCCGGTGGGCACCGCGATCAGCATGGTGGCGTACATGAAGAACAGTTCGCCGGCGATGGGCATGCCCACGGTGAACATGTGGTGCGCCCAGACGATGAAGCTCAGGAACGCGATCGATGCGGTCGCGTATACCATCGAGCTGTAGCCGAACAGCGGCTTGCGCGCGAAGGTGGGAATGATCGCCGACACGATACCGAAGGCCGGCAGGATCATGATGTACACCTCCGGGTGCCCGAAGAACCAGAACACATGCTGGAACAGTACCGGGTCACCGCCACCGGCCGCATTGAAGAAGCTGGTACCGAAGTGGATATCCATCAGCATCATGGTCACCACGCCCGCGAGCACCGGCATCACCGCGATCAGCAGGTAGGCGGTGATCAGCCAGGTCCACACGAACAGCGGCATCTTCATCAGGGTCATGCCCGGCGCACGCATATTGAGGATGGTGGCGATGATATTGATCGACCCCATGATCGAGGACGCGCCCATGATATGGATCGAGAAAATGAAGAAAGTAGTGCTCGGCGGAGCGAATTCCGTCGACAGCGGTGCATAGAAGGTCCAGCCGAAGTTGGGGGCACCGCCATCCATGAACAGGGTGGAGAACAGCATCGCGAAGGCGAATGGCAGTATCCAGAAACTCCAGTTGTTCATGCGCGGCAGCGCCATATCCGGAGCGCCGATCATCATCGGGATCATCCAGTTGGCGAGACCGACGAAGGCCGGCATCACCGCCCCGAACACCATGATCAGGCCGTGCATGGTGGTCATCTGGTTGAAGAATTCGGGCTGCACTATTTGCAGCCCCGGCTCGAACAGCTCGGCGCGGATCACCAGCGCCATGCAGCCGCCCAGCAGAAACATCGCAAAACTGAACCACAGGTACATCGAGCCGATGTCCTTGTGGTTGGTGGTATAGAGCCACCGCTTGAATCCGGGTTGAGGACCGTGTGCCATACTGAATTTCCTCTCGGCGCTTACTGCTTATTCTTGAAATTGAGGATGTCGATGGGCTGTACGGTATCGCCCATATCGTTGCCGAAGGCATTGCGCTGGTAGGTGATTACCGCAGCCAGGTCCACTTCGGACAGCTGCTCGCCAAACGCCTGCATGGCCGGGTTCTTCTGCGAACCGCGGATCACCATGCTCAGGTGTCCGTCGAGTGGTCCCGTGGCTACCTTGGAGCCGGCGATGGCCGGGAAGACACCCGGCACACCCTGGCCGTTCGGCTGGTGACAGGCGGCGCAGGTGCGGTTGTAGACTTTTTCACCCTGGGCGAGGAGCTCGTCGAAGGTGAAGGTTTTCCCGGTGAGTTCGCGCATCTTGGCGGCCGTGGCCGCGCGCTCGCCGAGCCACGCAGCGTATTCCGCTTCGGGCACCGCCTTGACCACGATCGGCATAAAGCCGTGATCCTTGCCGCACAGCTCGGCACACTGGCCGCGGTAAATGCCCGGCTCGTCGATACGGGTCCAGGACTCGTTGATAAAACCGGGGATCGCATCTTTCTTCACCGCCAGGTCCGGTACCCACCAGGCGTGGATCACGTCGTTGGCGGTGATCAGGAAGCGGATTTTCTGGTTCACCGGCACCACCAGCGGCTCGTCGACCTCGAGCAGATAGTGTTCGCTCTTGGGCTGCTGGTTGCTGATCTGGGTGCGGGGCGTGGACAGGTTGGAGAAGAAGGAGACATCGGAGCCCAGGTAGTCGTATTTCCACTTCCACTGGTAGCCGGTGATCATGATGTCGAGATCGGCTTCTTCGGTGTCGTAGATATCGTAGAGGGTCTTGGTGGCGGGGATCGCCATCAGGATCAGGATAATGGTGGGGACTATGGTCCACACCAGCTCCACCGCCGTGCTCTCGTGGAACTGCGCCGCCCGATAGCCCTTGCTCTTGCGATGACGCCACATGCTGTAAAACATGACCCCGAACACCACCACACCGATCGCGACGCAGATCCAGAAGATCAGCATGTGCAGGCTATAAGTGGTCTGGGCAACTTCCGTTACCCCCTGGGTCATATTGACCCCCCAGCGCTCAGCGCCCTGCTCTTCCGCCAGGGCGGAGTGGGCCAGCACCGAAGTGGTCAGCAAGGCGAACAGCCGATTGAAGCCTCTCAACATCGCCTACAGATCTCCGTGGTTGCGAGCTTCGGTACCGAAACCCGTAATTATTATTCTCGGCCGCTGGCCGTCACGGATAACTGGACTCCTCCCACGGGCCGGAGACCGGCACAGGGACAATTCCACACATAAATTGTGGACATGCTGTAGTAACACAAGACTACATACACTGGGCGGGGAGATTCCCCGCGATACTGCCGTCAGTGCAACTTGTTATTCTTACGGAACTCCTGACCGCTACTGCGCGCGCGCCTGACGCCGTCCGGCGGTGCCCGCATGCTCATGTACTGAAGTACACTCCGCTTGCTGCACTCCGGCGGCCACCATCAGCCACTCGCTCGCGACGCGTTCAGAAATTCCTTTATAAAGATTTTTACTTCAGATGTCGTCGTCCGGAAGGTACAACCAACAACCTGTGTCTTTTTGTCGCAGCTACTGCACGACTAAAAGGAACACATCGCCGGCGAAAAGTCAATTGACCCGCCACGCCGATACGACCCCAACTAAAGCGGTCACAGGGTGCCGTACACCAGCTTTCCGGCGGCGACCGTGGCCAGGACACGCGTTTCGCGCAGACTCGCCGCATCGGCGGTACTGACGTCCCGGTCGACCAGAATCAGGTCCGCGCGCTTGCCCGCCTTCAGGGAACCGGTTTCACCATCGCGCCCGAGCATCGCCGCGGCATTGATGGTGTAAGCCCGCAGCATGTCCGCGTTGCCGACGCCCTGCGCCTGCATCAGTGTGCCCCGCTCCGGCTCCTCGAAATTGCAACGACAGACCGCGGCGGCCATCGCCATGAATGGATTGAAGGTACTGACATTCCAGTCCGAGCCACCGGTAATGGTGCCGCCCGCATCGAGCAGGCTTTTCGCCGGATACATCCATTCACTGCGCTCTGCCCCCAGGTAGGGCTGCACCGCCTCCACCGAATAGTTTTCCGGCCGCGCCCAGTGCAACTGGAAGGAGGCGAAGACATCCAGCTCGCCGAACCTGGCGAGATCGTCCGGGTGTATCAGTTGCAGGTGCGACATGCTGAACTTAGCCGCGTGCAACTGTTGACCCCTCGCGACCGCGAATGCATTCAGGCCGGCGCGCACGGCGCGGTCGCCGATCGCGTGCAGATGCACGTTGAAGTCTTTCCCGGCCAGATCGCGCACCAGGCCATTGAGTTCCTGCTCCGCGGCGTAGAGAGCGCCCCGGTTTGCGGAAACCGCGCCGTCGCTGTCGAGGTAGGGCTCCAGCAGCGCCGCGCTCTGGGTCGGGTATTCCAGCACACCGTCGACAAATATCTTCGCGGTGTTGATCTGCAGCGACTCGCGGCCGCTGTATTGCTCGCGCAGGCGCAGCAGGTTTTGCAGGTTGTCCGCCGTGTTCTCGGCCCGGGACAACAGCGCGACCGTGGTATGCATGGTCAGGCGATCGCCGTCCGCCAGCGCGCGGTAGACTTTCAGCTCCTCTTCCGTGGCCGCCGCCTCCATCAGCGAGGTGAGACCCACGCCGTGCATCAGCTGCAGCGCCTGGGCCGTCATCTCGACCCTGGTGTCGAAGTCATCCTCTTGCAGGTAGGCCTGCAGATACTGAGTGGCGTCGTCGACCAGCTGGCCGGTGGGCTCGCCGGCCTCGTCGCGGACCACATGTCCGGTGGCGGGATCCGCGGTATCCCTGTCGATTCCGGCGAGCGCCAGCGCGGCGCTGTTGGCCCAGGCCGTGTGCCCGTCAGAGCCGAACAGCGCCAGCGGCTGCCGGGAAATCTTATCCAGGTCGGCCGCGCTCGCGGCAAAGTTAGCCGGGTTCAGGTTGATCACCTGGAATATCTGTCCTGCCGGCAAGGCTGCGCCGCCGGCCATGCACTCGGCCACAACTTCGCCGATCTGTGCCAGAGACAGCTCGCGATCCTCCAGCGTGCAGTCATCCATCTGCACCGCACTGGTGGCCGGATGGATATGGGTGTCGATCAGCCCCGGCAGCAGCGTTGCGCCGTGCGCGTTGACCACATTCGTTTGCGCGCCCACCCACTGCTCTGCGCCCTGATCGTCGCCGACATACAGGATGCGCTCACCGCGCACCGCTACGGCCTGCGCCCGTGGATTCCCCGCTTCCATGGTGTGCACATCCGCATTGAGGATCACCAGGTCGGCCTTGTCGGCGGCATCACACCCCCACAGCAGGGTCGCGGAAAGGGCGACGCCCAGGGGTGCCAGTCGGCTCTTGCTCCGGAACATCGGACAGCTTCCTTTTATTCTTGTGGAACAATCAGGGTAGCGAGTGGGCCCGGCGGAGGGAATGCCCCAATCGGGGCAATGCGGGTACCGCAGGGGAAGATTACGCAGGGGAGTCACAGGTACCGAGATAGAGGGACAGGGGGTCCTCATTGGCCGCCGAATCGGCGCTGGAGATCGCATTCAGGAACAGTGAAAACAGCTCGGTCTGCGAACTCACATCGAGTTTTTCGTAGATGTGCTTGCGATGCTTGCGCAGCGTGTCCACCGCAATGCCGAGCTTCTCCGCCGCGTGTCGCGTGCTGTGGCCGCGCAGCATCAGGCCCAGCACATCGCGCTCCCGGCCGGAAAGAATCGAGCGCCCGAACATATTGAACGCGTGATTGATGCTGTTGCCGATTCCGGGGTTCGTGCGGGTGACCGCGAGCCACTCGGCGGGCCGGTGCTGCTCCTCGTCGCCGAGCCGGGCCAGGTGCTGGAGCACCATATTGCGCACCACAGGCTCCACCGCCCGCAGCAGTTGTATTTCCTCGCTGCCGAATGCCGGCGAGCTGTGGCTGCGCATCAGGCACAGGTGCAGGGATCGCTGCGCATCCACATCCACCATGTAGACGACTTCGTCGCGGGTATCGAGCTGGGCGTAATAGCTGTGGTAGTAATCGCTCTGTTTGAACTCGCTGAGGCCGAATTCCGTCAGGCGGTAGACACCGCTGGGGCTGCGGTGGTTGACGATCGCCATGTAGAAAGGGTCGAGCAGGTAGGAGCCGTCCCGGTAGAAATCGATCTGCACTTCCTGCTCCTGCACCGCTATATCGTAGTAGAGGATGCGCGGCGGCTGGTTGCGGCAGTAGAGCCATACCTGTGGGTGGTCGACCGGCACCAGGGTGCGAATCGCGGCAATCAGCATTTCATAGAAACTGACTTCGCCGGAGCGCATCAGCAGCTCGGCGGCTCTGCGGTTCCAGTCTTCGAACCGGGACAGATCTAGCATCTTGGACAACACCTGTGGGCGCAAACTGGCGAACTGCCCCGCTATCGCTAACGGCAGCGCCGACCGGAGTTTTGCGTTTCGCCCGCACACAAAACGCGCAGCCATCCGGACAAAAGCGCCCAAGCTGACTAACCGGTTATTTACAGGGGTTCTTCGAACGGTTTCCGGGGTGACCCGCTTCCGCCGCATTACGCGGCCCACGACAGGCGCTCGCAGTATCCCGGCCGCTACCCTTGCGGCATATGTCCAGCAAAAGGCTTGCCACCCGCAACAGCGCGCGCTCGCAGAATAGTTATCGGTTCGAGAGCTTCCCCATCAAACTGCGGATACCTCGTGTCCATTAGTTGCGGGCAGACCGATAAAGCCCGCACCCCCTTTTTACCCCATTTGGGGAATTGAGCAAACCGCTGAACGTGCAATGGTATGCACAGGACGATAAAAAATGGGGACCACCATGACCGCAGCCCGAGAAGAGCGCCCGGATCCGCAGACACTGGATATACAGAAAACCAAACTCGCCCGCGCCGTTGCCTCCGCCGTACTGGCCTCCGCAATGATCGGCACCGCCCACGCACAGGTGCTGACGATCGAGGAAGTCACCGTGACCGCGACCAAGCGCGAAGAGTCCGCGCAGGACGTGCCCCTGGCAATTACGGCGATGTCCGGCGATTTCACGCAGAAGGTGAATATCAACGATGTGAAGGACCTGGTGTCCTTTACCCCGGGAGTTACCGGCAACAGCCAGGACAGCTTCATCGACGCGATCAGTGTGCGCGGCATCCGCACCCAGGACTTCGGCGTGGGCGGCGACCCCTCGGCAGCCTTCTTCAAGAACGACCTGTACGAAGGGCGCAACGGCTCCGCCGTCACCAGCATGTACGACATGGAGCGCTCGGAGATCCTGCGCGGTCCCCAGGGGTTCCTGTTCGGGCGCAACTCCATCGGCGGCGCCTTCAGTGTGCACACGCGCAAGGCCCAGATCGGCGACGGCACCACCGGCTATATCGAAACCGACCTGGCGCAGCGCGGCCACTTTGCGCTCGAGGGGGCGGTCAACCTGCCGGTGAATGACAAGTTTGCGATGCGCTTCGCCGGCTATTCCTCCCAGGAGGATGGCTTCGTCAAGAATTACTACCCGGGCTCCGACGACCTGATCGAGCACGACAAGAAGGCCCTGCGCTGGTCGACGACCTACGAATCGGACCAGCTGACCGTCAACACCATGGCCGAGTACGAGAACCGCAAGCAGTCCGGCTCGGTGTACCGCGCTATCGAGCAGGGCGATATCTGGGACAGCTTCCAGGCGGCGATCGGCGACCTCGACATTCGCGGCGGCGACGGCGATGCGGACCTGGACCACACCCTCGGCGACAACGACGATGCCAGGATCGCCACGCTCGGCGTGCACGTCGAGTACGACTTTGGCGAGCTGGTGCTGAGCTCCAACACCGGCTACAAGGACCACGATTACTTCTACACCGAGGACTACGACGGCACCCCGCTGAACATCATCGACTATCAGCAGGGCCAGCAGGGCGACTACTTCCAGCAGGAGTTCCGCCTGACTTCCGACACCGAAGGCCCCCTGTCCTGGTATGCCGGAGCCTCCTTCTACAAGGAGAAGATAGACGCAGAGTTCAAGTTCTCCGGTGACGAAGACATCATGTGCCAGTACTACGGCTACTACTACAATGGCACCAACTTCAGTGGCTGCGCCGACCTCTACGCCTACTACGGCTCGCCCTTCAGCCCGGCGGCGGACGGCAAGCTGGTGGAGACCGGCTTCGTCAAAGGCGACTACTCCGGCTGGGCCAGCTACGTCGACCTGGACTACGCCATCACCGAGGCCCTGAGCCTGGGCGTGGGCCTGCGCTACACCAGGGACACCAAGGATTTCGCTATCTACGTGCCGACCCCGGCGAGCGACCTCGGCCCCTACTGGGCCTATGGCTTCTCGACCGACGGCTACATCACCGACAGCGCCTCCTGGGACAAGCTGACCTCGCGGGCCATCGCCAAGTACCGGTTCGAAGACGGCGGCATGCTGTTCGCCAGCTTTACCGAGGGCTTCAAGTCCGGCGGTTTCGGCACCTTCAACCTGGGCAGCGATGCCGACGGCAACCCGGCCATCGGCAACGTCGATATCGCCCAGGGCGACGGCTTCTCGCCCAACAAGTTTGCGCCCGAGCTGGTGGACTCCTGGGAGATCGGCTACAAGAACACCCTGTTCGACGGCCGCGCCAACTTTGATGTGTCCGCGTTCACCTACGACTACACCGACCTGCAGGTGGTGGTGGCCGATGGCGGTGCCGCGATCATCAAGAACGCCGGCAATGTCGACGCGCGCGGCATCGAGACCTCGATTACCGCGGTGGTCACGGACAACTTCAATGTGCTGTTCAATGTCGGTTGGCTGGACAGCGAGGCGAGCGGGATTCAGGGCATCTGCGCCAGCGGCGACAACGCCTGCGAGGGCAGCCCGCTGTTCTGGGCGCCGGAGTGGTCCGGCGCCGTGGTGCTCGACGCCCACTATCCGCTGGGGGCGGGTATGCTGACCAGCAGCCTGGAAATCTTCTGGGAGGGCGAGCGCGGCGGCGGCTGGGAAGGGCTCGAAACCACCATGATAGATCCCTATCAGGACGTGACCCTGCGCCTGGGCTACGAGTCCGACAGCAACTGGCGTGTCGACGCCTACGCGGAGAACCTGACCAACGAATTTACCTGGGACGGTCTCAACAACAACGGCGGCGTGCTGCCTTCGCACTTCTTCGGGCCCAAGCGGCCGCGCACCCTGGGCCTGCGCTTCGGCATGGACTTCGACTGATCGCGCAACGGGTGCATACTGACAGGGGTCAAACCCCGGCGGCGGCCGCGCCCGCGGCTGCCGCCCTTCCCCAACGGGCCGGGGAATCCCAGAGGTAATAACAACAAGCGGGGCAGTACCGATGATCGAATCAACCGCGCGGCTCGAAAGGCTTCAACATCTCCAGTCACTGTTGCAACGAGGCATGCAGGCGCTGTCCGCCGGCGACATCCAGCGCGCCTCCGACTGCTGCCAGCAGGTCCTGCGCATCCAGCCGGATCTGGTGCAGGGCCACTTTCTCGTCGGCCTCGTCGCCCTCGAATCCAGGAACCGCAAGATCGCCTTCAGCGCCTTCAGTTCGGTGGTCAAACTGCAGCGGAACCACCCGGCGGCCTGGGCACAGCTGGCCCGGCTCCATATGGGCGAGGGCCAGGTCAACGCGGCCGACGCGGCGCTGGCGGAAGCGCTCAAGTACCCGTCCACGGACCCGCTGGTACAGGACCTGCTCGGTTCCATTTACTCGCTGATGGGCGATTACGGTGTCGCGCGACAGTGTTTCCACAGCGCCAACCGGCTGCAGCCGGACCACCCGCCCTACCTGCTCAATCTCGCCAACAACCTCGTATACGGCGGCGAACTCGAAGAGGCCCGGGCGCTGTTCGAGAGAATCATCCACCTGCGCCCGGACAGCCCGCAGGCGCACTGGCATATGGCCGGCGCGCGCCGGGCCACTGACGACGCGCATATCCGGCAGATGGAGCGCCTCGCCGAGGGTAGCGGTTCGCCGCGGGTGCGCGCTTTCTACTACTACGCGATCGGCAAGGAGTGCGAAGACCTGGGCGAGTGGCAGCGCGCCTTCGACGCCTTCAGCCGCGGCGCCGCCGAGCGCCGCAAGACGGTGGAGTACGACGAGGCGGCGGAGATCGAGATGTTTGACTATCTCGAGCGGGCGTTCACCCGCGAGTGGTTCGACGCGCTGCCCGAGGGCGACCCGGATCCCGCGCCGATCTTCGTGCTCGGGCAGCCGCGCACCGGCACCACGCTGATCGAGCGCATCATCACGAGTCATTCCCAGGTGCACTCGGCCGGCGAGCTGCAGCAGTTCGGACTCGCCATGCGGCGGCTCAGCAACCACACGGAGCCGAAGCGTTTTTCCGCCGGCTTGTTCGCGCAGGCGCGCGCGCTGGACATGCATAAACTGGGCGCGCTCTACCTGAAAACCAGTGCTAAGATGCGCGGCGACCGGCCGCGCTTCGTGGACAAGTTGCCGCAGAACTACCTGTTGATCCCCCTGATCCTGAAGGCGCTGCCCAACGCGAAGATCGTGCACCTGACCCGGGAGCCGATGGACGCCTGCTTCGCCAGCTTCAAACAGCTGTTTGCCGACGCCTACCTGCATTCCTACGACCAGCGCGAGATGGCCCGGCATCACGCACGCTACCGCCGACTGATGGATACCTGGCGGCAGCGCTTCCCCAACCGCTTTGTGGATATCGCCTACGAGGAGGCGGTAACCGACCTCGACAACAGCGCGAGACGCCTGATCGACCAGCTGGAATTGCCCTGGGAGGATGCCTGCCTGCAGTTCCACCGCCAGACCCACGCGGTATCTACCGCGAGTGCCGCACAGGTGCGCGAGCCGGTGCACACCCGCTCGCTGGGGCGCTGGAAAAAATATTCTGAGCAGCTGGCGCCGATGATTGCGGAACTGCGCGATCAGGGCGTCATTACCGAACCTGTTTAAGCGGATTCTTTTATGACGAATGCGGGTAACCACAAGGCCCTGAAACTGACCGACCTGGTCCTCTACACCGTGTCCGCCAGCCTGTTGCTGGAGACGCTGGCGGGCGCCGCGGCAGTCGGGGTCTCGAGTATCTTCTGGTGGGTGTTTCTCGGACTGGTGTTCTATTTGCCGATTGGTCTGATCAGCGCCGAACTCGGCACGACATGGCCGGAGCACGGCGGTATCTACGCCTGGATTCGCCGCGCCTACGGCGGCCGCTGGGCGACGCGCGCCATCTGGGGTTACTGGATCAACAACGCCCTGTGGATGCCGGCCATCTTCATCCTGTTCGCCGGGGTCTTCAGCCAGCTGTTCGCGCCGGATCTCTCCCTCGCCTGGCAGATCGCCATCGGCATACTGCTCTCCTGGATCGCAGTGGCGATCAACGTCGTCACGCTGGATATCGGCAAGTGGGTGCCCAATCTCGGCGCCGTGCTGAAGATTCTGATCTTCGGCGCGGTCGTCGCCGGCTGTTTCCTGTATGTCGGCGAGCACGGCATGGCCAACGCCGTCACCCTGCAAGCACTGACGCCGGACTGGAGCAACAGCCTGCAGTATATTCCCGTGATCATCTACGGCCTGCTCGGTTTCGAGCTGATGTGCGCCAACAGTGATGCCATCGACAAACCCGCGCGCAATGTACCGCGCGCAGTACTGCTCGCCGGCATCACCATTATCACGCTGTACACACTCGGAACCTGGGCGGTGCTGACCGCGATCCCGCTGGATGACATCAACCTGGTGGAGGGGCTGCTGGATACGCTGCGCCTCTTCTTCGGCGGCAGCGCGGCCGGCGATGCCCTGGTAATGGCGCTCGGTATCGCCGCGCTGTTTACCTTCCTGTCCAATGGCGTGACCTGGTGTATCGGCGTAAACACCGCGGGCGCCGCCGCGGCCAATGACGGCGAATTGCCGGCATTCCTCGGCCGCGAGCACCCGCGCTTCGGCACACCGGTGGGCGCGGCGATTGCCACCGGCTGCATCAGCACTTCGGTACTGCTCCTGTACGGGTTTATGGCCGGTTCCAACGAGGAGCTGTTCTGGTCGCTGTTCGCCTTCAGTGCGGTGCTCTTCCTGCTGCCCTATATCGGCATGGTGCTGGCGTTTCTGAAGCTGCGCTCGCTGGAGTCGGCGGTGCCGCGGCCATACCGGGTGCCGGGCGGTGCCACCGTCGCCGCGCTGCTGACCTGGACCTGCGTCGCCATACTGGTGCTGTCGGTGGCGCTCTTCTGTTATACCCCGGGTGAAGGCGTGCAGTGGCCGGTGCTGATCGGCGCGCTGATCGCCATCGCCGTCGGCGAGATACTGATCGCTGTCAACGAACGCGCACAGCGGGCGGCCACCGCCGCCGCGGGCGCCGCCTGAACCCGGCCCAGCAGCGTCGATGGACAGTCGTTACCGCGATCTCGGCTACTGGTTCGACAGCCTCGATGTAGCGATCTCGCCGCGCGCGCCGCTGACGCGCGACCTCGACGTCGATGTGGCCATTGCCGGGGCCGGCTTTACCGGCCTCTGGACCGCTTACTATCTCAAGCAGCTGGCGCCGGAACTGTCGATCGCCGTGCTCGAGGCGGAGACCGCCTGCTACGGCGCTTCCGGGCGCAACGGCGGCTGGCTGATGAGTGCGCTCGAGGGCAGCGGCGCGATGTTGCGGGACCTGGATCCGGTTGCCGCGGACGAGGCGCGCGCGCAGATTCGCGGCATCATTCCGGAAGTCGAACGGGTGCTGGCGGCGGAGGGCATCGACTGCGACTTCCACCGCGGCGGCGGTCTGTTTGCGGCGGCGCGCTTCGACGAACAGGCCCGCCGCGCGCGCGCCCTGCTGGCGGACCTGCGCGCTCAGGGTTTCGGCGCGGCCGATTACCGCTGGCTGGACGCCACAGAGGCAACTGCAATGGTCCGCGTGCGCGGCTGCCGCGGCGCCATCTACACACCGCACGTCGCCACCATCAATCCCGTGCGCCTGGTGCGCGCCCTGGCCGTTACCGTCGAGGCACTGGGTGTGCAGATTTTCGAGCGCACACCGGTTCGCGCAATGGCTCCGCGCTATCTCCAGGCGGATAAGGCGAGGGTGCGCGCGCGCACGGTCGTTGCCGCGCTGGAGGCCTATTCCGCGAGCGCGCGCGCGGCCCTGCCGAGACACACGATTCCGGTCGCCAGCAAGATACTGGTGACAGAGCCGCTTACCGCGGACCAGTGGCGGGAACTGGGCTTTGCTGCGCGGCCCGCATTCTCCGATCTCAGCAGGCTGATTTCCTATGCGCAGCGCACCGCGGACGGTCGCCTGCTGTTCGGCGCGCGCGGTTCCTATGAGTTCGGTGCGCGCATTCGCCGGGCAGCCGCGCTGAGCCCGGAGGAAATAGCACAGCAGCGCCGCTACCTGCTGGATTTCTTTCCCTCACTGGAACACGCGCGCATCACCCACGCCTGGGCCGGCTCGCTGGGCATACCGCGGGGCTACCGGCCCCATGCCGTGTTCGACCGGGATAGCGGTTTCGCCCTGGCAGGCGGCTATGTCGGCGAGGGCGTGGGCGCCTCCAACCTGATGGCGCGCACGCTGGCCGATCTGATGCTGGAGCGGCCATCGGCACTGGCGAACATGCCCTGGGCGCACGGCGGCCCCGTCGAAGCCGCGCTGCGGCGCTGGGAGCCGGAACCCCTGCGCTGGCTCGCCTACAAGACCATCAACCGGGTGTTCGCCTGGGAGGAACAGCTGTGCCTGAGCGCGGACGCGCCCCGTTGGCGGAAACGGCTGGCGGCAGCGGCCGCAGGCCGGCTGGAAAAGTTAATGCACTGACAAACAGAGAGAACACCGGGGAGAAGAATAAATGCAGATGTATATCGATGGCCGCTGGTGCGATGCGGCCGACGGCGAAACACTCGCAGTCATCAATCCCGCCACCGAGGAGATGCTGGATACGGTGCCCAATGCCACCATCGCAGACATCGAGTTGGCCGTGGCCAGCTCGAAGCGCGCCTTCGCGGGCTGGCGCAAGCTGCCGGCGCGCGAGCGCTGCGACCACCTGAAGCAGATGTCACAGAAGCTCGAGGCCAGCCGCGAGGAGTTCGAACAGCTGCTGACCCACGAACAGGGCAAGGCGCTGGCCGAGCACCGCGAGGAGCTCGACATCTGCCTCAATACGATCGACTACTATGCGCAGCTGATCAGGAACGGCATCGGCAAGGTGATCCCCCCGGACAACGAGACCGCGTTCAATTTCGTGATGCGCGAACCCTACGGGCCCACCGCCTGCATCATTCCGTTCAACTATCCGCTGCTGTTGCTCTTCTGGAAAATTGCCCCGGCGCTCGCCGCCGGCAACACGGTGATCGTCAAACCGTCGGAAAAGACCCCGCTGGCTACGCTGAAACTCGCCGAGCAGGTACTGGCCCACTTCCCGCCCGGGGTGATCAATATCGTTACCGGCTGCGGGAACAAGATAGGCGATGCGCTGACCACCCACCCCGATGTGCCGACCATCGCCTTCACCGGCTCCACCGCGGTGGGCCAGCACATCATCCGCGCGACCGCGCACCAGGTGAAGAACCTGCACCTGGAACTGGGCGGCAAGGATGCGGCGGTGATCGCCGAGGATATGGACCCGGCACTGGCCGCGCGCGCCATCGCCACCTCCTCGATGTGGAACGCGGGCCAGATCTGCACCTCCACCGAGCGGGTGTTCGTGGCAGAGTCCATCTACCCCCGCTTTCTGGAGGAGCTGACCGCGGTGGTCTCAGCGCTGCGGCTCGGCGACGGCCTCGACCCGGATACCGACATAGGCCCCATGTGCGATGCCAGCGGCTTCGCCAAGGTCGAGCGCCATATCGCCGACGCACGGGCGAAGGGCGCGCGCATCCTGAGCGGCGGCCAGCGCAGCGCGCGACACGCGCGGGGCTATTTTTTCGAACCGACCATCATCGCCGACGCCCGCCCCGATATGCTGTGCATGCAGGAGGAGACCTTCGGACCGACGGTGGCCGTCGCGCCTTACCAGACCATCGAGCAGGCGATCGAACTGGTCAACGGCACCGCCTATGGCCTCGGCGCCGTGTTTATGGGCCACAATCCGCAGCAGATCCGCCAGTTCTTTCTCGACGTCAAGGCCGGCACCGTGTGGATCAACGATCCGCTGCCGGACAATGTCGCCGGGCCTTTCGGCGGTATGAAGCACAGTGGCTCCCACAGCCGCGAACTGGGCGAGGAGGGATTATTCAGCTTTATGGAAACCAAGCACGTGCACTGGGATTTCGACCCGGCGGCACGCGCGGTAAACTGGTTCGACAAACCCTGAATTAAAGTCACCGCGTTTACCGAACTTGGCCATGCAATTCACCGCCGCCGATCGCGTCTCGCCGCTGCGGGTGTGGAGCCTGGCCTGGCCGATGATCCTCAGCAATATCTCGGTGCCACTGCTCGGTGCAGTGGACACGGCGATCCTCGGTCACCTGCCCTCCCCAGAGTACCTGTCCGGGGTGGCGATTGGCGCGAGCGTGATGTCGATGCTGCTGTGGGCGTTTGGCTTCCTGCGCATGGGCACCACCGGGCTGGTAGCGCGTAGCGCCGATGGTGGCGAGGCATGGCTGCTCCGCGCGCTGCTGCTGGCACTGCTGCTCGGCCTTGCACTATTGCTGCTGGCGTCACCGCTGCTGGGTGTGATCGTGCAGTGGATGAATGCCGGAACGCAGTCGGCGCCCCACGCCCTCGCCTACCTGCAGATTCGCCTGTGGAGCGCACCGCTGGCGCTGGCGAATTTTGCCCTGCTCGGGTTTTTTATCGGGCGCCAGGACAGCCGCGCGCCGCTGTATATCCTGCTGGCCGCCAACCTGCTGAACATCGCGCTCGATTTTGTATTGATTCTCGGGCTCGGCCTGGGTGCACGGGGCGCGGCCCTGGCGACCGTCTTTGCCGATGTCTGCGCATTTCTCCTGGGTCTGCGGTTGCTAGGTCGCGTGAACCACGACATATACGGCCGGATTTCGCACTATTTGCACAGGGCCGATTTTTGGCCCTGGCGGGCGCGGGCGGCGTGGCTGGAGTTGCTGCGCATCAATGGCGATCTCTTTATCCGCACCTGCCTGTTATTGCTGACACTGACTTTCTTTACCGCCCAGGGGGCCGCGCAGGGCGACAGTGTGCTCGCGGCGAATGCCATACTGCTGCAGTTGCTGATGATGACCGCTTACGCACTGGACGGCTTTGCCCATGCAACGGAAGCGCTGGTGGGAGATTCAGTATCCAGAAAATCCCCCCGCATGTTTCACGCTACGGTACACAGTGCCGGGCTCTGGGCACTGGGGAGTGCCTGCGCGCTCACGGTGATTCTGCTGAGCGGGCGATCTCTGATACTGCCGCTGTTCACCGATATCGATACCGTTATCGCCGAGGCACGACAGGTGTACTGGTGGCTCTGCGCCCTGCCGCTGCTGGCGGTGTGGAGTTACCAGCTGGATGGCATATTTATCGGCGCGGGAAAAAGCCGGCAGATGCGCGATACGATGTTTATCGCCACAGTGCTGATTTTCTTTCCCGCCTGGTGGCTGACACGCAGTTGGGGCAACCATGGCGTCTGGTTTAGCCTTTTTTTGTGGACTAGCGCACGCTCTTTGGGTTTGCTCATTTATTATCGCTACTACACTTTAAGCAAATCGTGGATGTGACTGGAGCGACGGTACTAACCATCTTCTTTTTTCGTTAGGTCGTATTGCCACAGCGCAAGGAAACGGAAAAGGGGATACCGCCGTTGGCAGAGTGAATTGGCAGAAATATTCGACGACTACCGACTGATGCAACAATGTATCGCCCGCGCGGTTACCCTCGAACATCACAAGCGGGACTTCCAAAGCGCGCTCAAGCGCACGCTGCCCAGGCTGCACCGCAGTATCTCTCTGCCCCCGCAAGACGGCCCACAGCGGCTAATCTGCTTCGTCATTCGCTATATCCAGGCCGTACCCGAATGGCTGTGGCAAGTCGAACAGTTGTGCCAGGTGGCGGGGCTGGATTTCACTCCGGTACGCGCAGTGATTGGTCACAGTTTTGCCACTCCGCCGGAGCGACATCCCGACCACGTCGGCCTCGCGGCGCTGCTGGACGATGCCTATCTGGCCCACCGCGCATTGGAAGAGATCAATGAGCAGCTGCAGCCGGCCTGTCGCATGCCACTGTTACCGATGGACCCGATGGTGGCGAATATGGTGGTGAGGGATTTGCTCGGCGAGCAGCTTGCCAGCGAGCTGGATGAGATCTGTATCGATCTGGGACGGCCTTTTCGCGTGCAGCGACTGGCTCCCGACAGCCTCGTGGCGATGATCCTGTGTCGACAGCGCTTTAACGATACCCCCGGAACCTGGCCGGATTTTGCCGGAGAACTGGAGATTGGACTGCGGCCGCTGGTCGCTGAACTGGATACCTATACGCTGCATTAGTGCGCTTAGCGGCGTCAGAGTCTGAATAAGATAATAAAAACCCAGGATGGTCGTATTGAGCGGGCAGAATAATCGATAACAGTGCCCGCTCGCTATTTTTACACCTCATCTATCCGCTGCTGCTGCCGCTGGACTATCTGTTGCCAGTTGGCGAAGAACGCATTCTCCCCCTGCAGAATTGCACTGCCGAGTTCGTCGATTTCCCGTCGCAGGCTTCCGTCGTGGAAAATCAGCGTGCCGTTGCGCAGGCGGTAGCCGCGGGGATTATCTGCCAGCAGCGCATAGTAGCGCTCTACACGCTGCAAGTGTGCATCGACCTGACGCCTGGAGAAATTGCCGCGCCGGTAATAGTCCAGCACTTCGGCATCGATCCGCTCGAGCGCCCGCTCGCGACTCGGCTGCGAAAGACCACTGGCATTCAGCTGGCTCTGGATATCTGCGCGCAGGTCCAGCAGGTAGCGTTCCGCTGCCTGCGAGGCATTCTTCAGTCGGTCGATAACCCGCTGACGCCGCCGCAGCGAATCGCGATTCTTCAGCGTGCGGCTGTCCGACATCTCCCGGGCGGTGAACTGGGCAAGCGGCTCGAAGATAGTCGCATGTTGCAGGTTGCTGTGCCGGGTCAGCTGTTCGCAGATGGCGCTGGCCTGCTGCCACTCGGCGAAGGGGCGACCTTCGAGCAGTTGCTGCGGCAGCTGCGCCGCCGCCTCTGCGAGCTTCTGTTCCTGCGCACGGTAAAAATCCGGGCGCGCGCGCCAGTCATTGGCCTGCAATCGAAACAGGGCCAGCAGGCCCTGGTTGACGCAGCTGGCGAGCAGGTGCGCCGTCTGTTCGCGCTGCTGCTCGCGCGATTCCCGGTAGGCATTGAGCCCGTAGAGGCCGGTGATGGCGACGGCCAGGGCGACAGCCAGCAGCAGATAGATTTTTTTCACTATTGTTATTTTTTCGGCGGTTGAATAATTTTTACCGGTGTCTCCTGCACTTCCTTTTTGTCCGCCGCAGTTACCCTGGTGGTCGGCTCTTGCGGCGATGACTGCAGGCGAATCTCATCCTTGAAGCCACATTCGATGCACTCGCGATAGTTCTTGCCGTCTTCCCGGTAATTGACAATCCGGTCCATGGCACTGCAGCGCGGACAAACGGCACCGGCAATAAAACGTTTCTTCTGCGGCTTGTCCCGCTTGTGGCTGTCGTCATTCATGCTCAAAGATACTGCTCAATCATTGCGTTAATTCAATATTTCTTATGCCGGGTTGATATTCAGCTCGAGCTGCTCGATACCCGAGTGCCGCAACAGGGCATCTATTTCAGGCTCGCGGCCGCGAAATTCCGTGAACAGTTCCAGCGCGTCGCGGCTGCCGCCCTGCTCGAGGATACTGCGCAGAAATTGCTGGCCGGTTTCCGCATCGAAAATACCCTTCTCCTCGAACAGGGAAAAGGCATCCGCGGACAGCACTTCCGCCCATTTGTAGCTGTAGTAACCGGCGGCATAGCCGCCGGCAAAAATATGGCTGAAGCCGTGCTGGAAACGGTTTTCCTTCGCCACCGGCACCACCGTCACCTGTGCGCGCACCTCGTCCAGCAGCTGCTGGATGTCCGCCGCGCTCGCACCCCGCGCCAGGCAGTGCAGGCGGAAATCGAACAGGGCGAATTCGAGCTGGCGCACGGTAAACATCGCCGACTGGAAGTTCCTGGCTGCGAGCATCTTGTCCAGCAATTCCTGCGGCAGCGGAGCGCCACTTTCGTAGTGGCCGGAGATCATCGCGAGCACTTCCGGTTGCCAGCACCAGTTCTCCAGGAACTGGCTCGGCAGTTCGACCGCGTCCCAGGCCACACCGTTGATGCCGGAGACGGCCGCCACATCGATCTGCGTGAGCATATGGTGCAGGCCGTGGCCAAACTCGTGAAACAGCGTGCTGGCCTCGTAGTGGGTCAGCAGCGACGGCGTGTCGCCGGAGGCGGAACTGAAGTTGCACACCAGGTAGGCCACCGGCAGTTGCAGACCCGCGGGCGTCTGGCGGCGCACAGAGACCGTGTCCATCCAGGCACCGCCGCGCTTGCGCTCGCGGGCGAAGGGGTCGAGATAGAAGCCGGCGATGCGCTCGCCGTTTCTGCGCAGCCAGAAGTACTGCACGTCTTTGTGCCACCCGGCTACGGAGGCGTCCTCCTCCACGGTCACGCCAAACAGTTTTTCCACGACGGTGAACAGACCGTTCAGCACCCTTTGGTAGGGGAAGTAGGGTCGCAGCTCCTCCTGGCTGACGGCGTAGCGCTCCTGCTTCAGCTTCTCCGCCGCCCAGGCGATATCCCACGGCTGCAGTTCGTCCAGGGCGAGCGTGTCCCGCGCGAAGGCCTGCAGCTCGGCGAACTCGCGCTCCGCCGCGGGCCTGGCGCGCGCGGCCAGGTCATTGAGGAATTCGAGCACCTTGTCGGTGTCCGGCGCCATTTTGCTGGCCAGGGACAGCTCGGCGTAGTTGGCCATACCCAACAGGCCGGCCTGCTCGGCGCGCAGCCGGAGTATCTCCTCCATCACGCCTGAGTTGTCGAATTCGCCGGCATTGGGGCCGGCTTCCGATGCGCGGCTGACAAAGGCGATGTGCACCTGCCGGCGCAGATCGCGGTTGTCTGCATGGGTCATCACCGCCAGAAAGCTGGGCCCGTCCAGCGTGATCAGCCAGCCGTCCAGCGCCTTCGCTGCCGCCGCCGCTTTGGCGGCGGCCAGCGCCGTCTGCGGCAGACCGGACAGCTCGGCATCATCTTCGGTATGCCAGGTCCAGGCGTTGGTGGCGTCGAGTACGTTGTTGGCGAAGCGGCTGGAGAGCTCCGCCAGTCGGCGGCTGTTCGCCGCAAATATGTCGCGAGCCTCACCCTCGAGGCCAACACCGCTCAACTCGAAATCTCGCAGCCCCAGCTCGACGGCCTTTCTGCGCGACTGCGGCCAGTCGGCAAACTCCGGCGCCTGCGCCAGCTGCTGGTAGACCGCGTAGAGCTCGCGGTTCTGCCCCAGCTCGGTCCAGTAGGCGGTGACCTGCGCCAGTGCCGCTTCGTAGGGCGCGCGCCAGGGGCCGCTCAGCACGCTGTTCAGGTGACTCACCGGCGAGAAGGCGCGATTGAGCTTGTCCTGGACATCCTCGAGCGGTGCCAGGGTATTGTCCCAGCCCGCTTGTTTTCGGGGATGGTGCAGGCTGGTTTTGAGCTGGTGGTCGCACTGTTCGATCAGCGTCGCGATTGCCGCCTCCACCTGTTCGGGCTGCAGCCGGTCGAACGGCGGCAGTAGCGGCATATCTAGCAAAGGCGAGGTCAGCGGTGGATTGGACATACAACACCCTGTGCGTGGAAGACGATAAAGCTATGATAGGAAACTGATTGTACAGGAGGTTGAGCATGTCCCCACTGCGTCCCCATGGTAATAGCGGTATCGCGAGCGATTCCGAAAAATCCCCCCAGCTCGGCAACAGTGTCTATATCGATCCGCAGTCGGCGGTGATCGGCGACGTAACGCTGGGCGACGACAGCTCTGTGTGGCCGATGGCCGTGGTGCGCGGCGATATGCACCGCATCCAGATTGGCGCGCGCACCAGCGTGCAGGACGGCGCCGTGCTGCACATCACCCACGCCGGCCCCTTCAATGCGGAAGGCTGGCCGCTGATCATCGGTGACGATGTGACCATCGGCCACAAGGCCTGCCTGCACGGCTGCACCGTCGGCAGCCGCGTGCTGATTGGCATAGGTTCCATAGTGCTGGACGGCGCCGTGATCGAGGACGAGGTGGTGCTCGCCGCGGGCGCCCTGGTGCCGCCGGGCAGAAGGCTGGAGAGCGGCTATCTCTACGTCGGCGCCCCCTGCAAGCAGGCGCGGCCGCTGTCGGACAGGGAGCGGGAGTTCTTCCGCTACTCCGCCGCCAATTACGTCAAGCTGAAAAACCAGTACCTGACCGAACACGACCAGCCCTGATGCAACCCTTCCATGTAGGAGCGGCCCATGGCCGCGATCGGACTGCGGAGAGTTCGAAAAGATCGATCGCGGCCAACGGCCGCTCCTACACAACAGCCCTGAGCCGTTGTTACAAAATAGCTACCTGCCCTGGGCGCGCAGCAGACCCGATGCGGCTATGCCGCCCATGGCACAGGCGAGCACAATCACCAGTGGTGTCATCATGCCGAGGCCGACCGCGCCGGGGCCGTAGCCGCGCATCGGCAACAGCAGCAGCAACAGGATGCCGGCCGGAATCAGGGACAGGAAGAAACCGCGCGCCAGCCAGGACTTCTGCCACGGCAGCAGGAAGATCAGGCCGCAGATACCGCCCCAGACGATGCGCTGGTACAGATAGGTGTTGGACAGGTAGGGCGCTATATCGACGCCGAGCCAGCGGGTGAAGCCGTAGTGGCCCATGGCCCATAGGCCCAGCGCATAGGCCAGTCCGGCAAGGCTGCCAGCGGCGAAGCAGACTGAAAGGTTTTTAATAAATTCTCGCACTGATACCTCCATATATTGTTCCCCGCCAGACATTACCTGGCGGAAAAAGCGGGCATCAGTATGCCAGATCTCGCGGTGTGGACCTTAGACGGGGTTCAAACTCAGGTGGGAATGGCGCTAAGTTAAGGCCGAGGCGGGCCTGCTGCCGGGGGTTCTTTGCGGGACACGGGCTCGGCGCCCCCCTAAATACATCCCTGTAGGCTTGTCCACGAGGTCGCTCTCGCAGACGAAACGGCAGGACGGCCGTTTTGGGCGCCGAAGGCGCCCGAAGGGCGAGGGCCATGGATGGCCCGAGTCACAGTCCCGCAAAGAACTCCCCGGTACAAGGCCCTTCGCAGCAAGTTTTATCGCTTATCTTGGTGCCATTCAGCTCAGGCTGGTCTTTTGGACGGGCCGTAGAGCGCTTCCAACATGCTGTCGGTACGCGCAGCAAGCGCTTCCTGAGAGTCGTCCAGCAGAATCACATGCCCCATCTTGCGACCCGGACGGAGTTCCTTGCCGTAGGACCAGACACCCTCATTGGGCAGTGCCGGTTTTTTGTCGACGCCCAGCATATTGATCATCACCGCGGGGCGATCACAGTGGGTTTCCCCCAGCGGCATACCGAGTATCGCGCGCACATGGTTGGCAAACTGGCTGGTTTCCGCACCGGCGAGGGTCCAGTGGCCACTGTTGTGCACCCGCGGTGCCAGTTCATTGATCAGCAATCCGTCTTCGGTGACGAAGCACTCCATGGCCAGCACGCCCACATAGTCCCAGGCGTTCATCAGTTTCGCCAGGTATTCCTCGGCGGTGTGCTGCAGCGCTTCACTGACGTGCGGCGCCGGGGCAGTGGAGACCAGCAATGTGCCTCTGTAGTGGTCGTTTTCCGCCAGTGGGTAGGTCACCACTTTTCCGTCCGCGGTGCGGGCGCCGATCAGGGAGACTTCACGGGAGAAGTTCACACCCTGCTCTACCACGTATTCCTGTTCGGGCGCGTCGGCGATGGCAGCGAGGTCTTCATCACTGTTGACCCGCCACTGATTCTTGCCGTCATAGCCGTGTTCGCAGCTTTTGATAAACGACGGATAACCGAGTTGCTTTACGGCCGCGCAAATCTCGGCGTAATTGTTGGCGGGCAGGAACGGCGCCACCGGCAGGCCGACCGCGGTGATGGCAGTTTTTTCCCGCAGGCGGTGCTGGGTTGTCTCGAACGCATCGGGGCGCGGGTAGACCGGGCAGAATTTTTCCAGCGCGCGCAGCAGTGTCACCGATACCTGTTCGCGCTCGGCGGTGATGACTTCGGGGCTGCCCATGGCGCGGTAGAGCGACTCGATATCATCGCCTTCCCGCGCATGGACGATGGTACCCAGCCCTTCCACACAGCGGGTGTTCTCTTCGCCCTCGGCGAGGAAACTGAATTCGATACCCAGCGGGCGCGCCTCCTGGGCCATCATCTGCGCCAACTGGCCGCAACCTACAATTCCTACTCGCCTGACTGTCATCTCTGGTACACCTCAACATTTGCCCACTGCATTTGACGGGCAGAAGTTATTCAACTTCGAATGGAACGCTTGCGCTCTGGTTCTCGCGCCATGCGATCAGGCGCTGCTGCAGTTCCGCATCGGACAGAGACAGCATCTGCGCCGCCATCAGTCCCGCGTTATAGGCCCCGGAAGCGCCCACGGCCTGGGTGGCAACGGCGACGCCCTTGGGCATCTGCACAATGGACAGCAGGCTGTCCATGCCGGTCATAAACTTGCTCGCCACCGGTACGCCGATCACCGGCAGCGGAGTCAGCGCCGCGATCATGCCCGGCAGGTGGGCGGAGCCACCGGCGCCGGCAATAATGACCTTGGTGCCGCATTCGTGTGCCCTGGTGGCGAACTCCACCATCCGCTGGGGTGTGCGGTGGGCCGAGACGACCGCCGTGGCAAAGGGGACCCCCAGCTCGGTGAGGGGCTTGGTCGCCATTTCCATGGTCGGCCAGTCGGACTGGGACCCCATCACGATGGTGACTTTTTCAAAGGGAAGTTGTTTCACTTGCGGTTAACTCCAGTGTTTCGCGCGCGCCGATGCGGCGGTATTCGCCGCCGGCAGCGGGGAGGGACTGGCTCTCGCCACAGGAAATACCCGACCCGGCCCAAATTAAGGGGCGAGAGGATACCAAAACTCCGGCGAAAAGTACGCCGCACGGCGGTTTCGACGGTTCCGCGCCCCCGGACAGGCCCTAGAACGATAGTCTGGCGAGATGGTCACGGCACCTTTTCGTGACCGATCAGTAATAAAGCGTTATCCGGCGCTGGCGTCGCGTGTATTGCGCAGTTCGGCCCGCAGCATGTTCAACACCGGCGCCACTGCCGGGCGCACCCCCCGCCACAGGTAAAAGGCTTCCGCCGCCTGCCCTACCAGCATGCCCAGCCCATCGGCGGTCTGCGCCCCCAACTGCGCCGCCCGGCGCATAAACGGTGTCGGTTCGGCACCGTAGACCATATCGTAGGCGCGGCACCCCTTCGCCAGCGCGCGCGGCGACAGCGGCGGCAGTTCGCCGGAGAGACTGGCAGCACTGGCATTGACCACCAGGTCAAAACCTGCCGGCACCGCGTCCAGCCCGCTGGCGGTAACGCGGCCATACGCGGAAAAATCTTCAGCCAACTGTTCGGCCTTCGCCGCGGTGCGGTTGGCGATATGCAGTTGCGCCGGTGTCTCGTTCAAAAGGGGCAGCAGCGCGCCGCGGGTGGCGCCGCCGGCGCCGAGCAGCAGCACGCGCTTGCCGCGAATCTCCCAGCCCAGGTGATTCTTTATATCGGCGACCAGGCCGGCACCGTCGGTGTTGTCACCTAGCACGCTACCATCGGGCTGTTTCGCCAGCGTATTGACCGCGCCTGCGGCGCGGGCCCTTTCGGTGAGCTCATCGGCAAACTCGCAGGCGTCCAGTTTGAACGGCATGGTGACGTTCAGGCCGCGGCCGCCGGCGGCGAAAAATTCCCGCGCGAAGTCCGCGAAGCCGCCCTTTTCCACCAGCCGCTTTTCGTAACGGATATCCTCACCGGTCTGGGCGGCGAAGGCGCCGTGAATGCGCGGCGACAGCGAGTGAGCGATGGGGTTGCCGACTACCGCGTAGCGATCCGTCACTGGACCTGTCTCCTGCGTGCACGCACTGCGCCGCGGATCTTCGCGGTTTCGTCCACCAGGATAAGCCCGTCTATTTTCAGGCCCTCTTCCGAGTCGGTGACAAGGTAGCGGGTGGTGGAGCTATAGAGCTCCGCGCTCTTGTCACCCCGGGGGGTCAGCAGCATCCAGTTCAGGGTGGCCAGGCTGCTGTTGTTGTTAAGTTCGATCACGTCGGTCACCGTGCCGACTATCTGCTTGACCTGCAGGCGGCGGTAGGCCCTCAGCAGCTTGCCCACCTGCCCCAAGAATTCGTCCCTGGCCACCGCCTGCTTGCTGCCGTCTTCCCGATAGTAGTGCAGCGGGAAACGGTAAAAGTCCGCAACCTGTGCCGCATCGCCGATTTCAAACTGGCGGCGGTAATCCAGAAACAGTTTGTTGATATCTTCCAGTCGCGCCTTGTGCACAACAGTCTCCCTGTTTACTTGAGCCAATCCCGGTGGGGCAGGAATTCCGTGTAGAGTTTTTCCTCTGCGGAGCCCGGCGCCGGGTGCCAGTTGTAGCGCCAGCGCACTTCCGACGGCAGTGACATCAGGATCGATTCGGTGCGGCCGCCGCTCTGCAGTCCGAACAGGGTGCCGCGGTCGTAGACCAGGTTGAACTCCACATAGCGGCCGCGGCGGTACAGCTGGAAGTCGCGCTCGCGCTCGCCGTACTCGATGTCCTTGCGTTTTTTCAGAATCGGCAGATAGGCGTCGAGGTAGCTGTCGCCTATCGAGCGCATAAACGCGAAGGCACTGTCGAAACCGCCCTCGTTGAAATCATCGAAAAACAGCCCGCCCACGCCGCGGGCCTCATCGCGATGCTTGAGATAAAAGTACTCGTCGCACCACTTTTTGAAGCGCGGATAGATCTCCTCGCCGAAGGGCTCGCAGGCGTTTTTCGCAGTCTGGTGCCAGTGCACCACATCTTCCTCGAAACCGTAGTAGGGGGTGAGGTCGTAGCCACCGCCGAACCACCACACCGGTTCCGCGCCCTCTTTTTCCGCCACAAATAAACGCACATTGGCGTGACTGGTGGGCGCGTAGGGGTTTGCCGGATGAATCACCAGCGAAACCCCCATGGCCTCGAAGGAGCGGCCGGCCAGTTCCGGCCGCGCTGCCGTGGCGGAGGGTGGCAGTCTGTCACCGTGCACATGGGAGAAATTGACCCCGCCCTTTTCGATGACATTGCCATTTTCCAGCACGCGGGTGCGCCCGCCACCGCCGCCCTCCCGGGTCCAGGCATCTTCCACAAATGCCTTGCCATCCACCGCCGCCAGCTCGGCACAGATGCGGTCCTGCAGTTCCAGCAGATAGTCTTTCACGGCCCGAATCGGGATTTCGGTATCGGCATCGGTCATGGGCAGCTCCTGTATTGCGGGAGAGGTTGGGCCCCGGGGATCTGGACCACAGGCGCGCTCAGCCGGCGCGGACGACACGGCCGCTGACGAGATCACGGATCTCGCTGGGCGCGCTGCGGCCGCCGGTGTTGCCGCCACCGACAAAATCGAGGCGGTCGCCGAAGTAGCGCAGCACCTGGAACTTGTGCCGCGCGGGTTGGCAGCCGGCTGGATTGGCGGAGGTGGATACGATAGCACCGCCAAAGGCACGCGTTAATGCTGCGGTGAAACGGTGGTTGGTGTGGCGCAGGGCGACACTGTGGTGGATACCGGAGACCCAGGGCGGCACCTGATCAAAATGCGGAACCAGCCAGGTCACCGGGCCGGGCCAGGTCTCGTCGATTCGCGCGCGCTGGTCGCCGGTGAGGTTGTGCAACAGCGCATCGAAGTGATGCTGGTCGCCGGATACCAGGATCAAACCCTTTTCCAGAGGCCGACCTTTCAGCTGGCACAGGCGGGCAACCGCCTCGGCATTGTTGGGATCGCAGGCAAGTCCCCATACCGATTCCGTGGGGTGGGCGATGACCCCGCCGGCAGCTAATGCGCGCACGGCACTGACCAGGGAGAAGCCCGCGCTATACAGGCTGTGACTGTTACTTTCTGCCAAGGATTGGGACTCTTCGGGTCTTGCGGTTCTGCAGTTTTCGCTACAGTTGCTTCTCAGGGAGCGCCGCAATTTAGCGGATAGTACCAGCCTAGACAAGGCTCGGCGGGCCTGTGCACCCGTCTGGATTTGTACGCCAGGGTATAGACCGGGACACCCCATATTGTGGTATTTTCCACTGCCGCCAGTGGCGAAGCATTGAGCAACAGGGACCACCAATGTTTTACGGCATCACCGATCTCACTGCATTTGTGCTCGGCACCATCGCCATAGTGCTGCTGCCCGGGCCCAATTCCCTGTACGTGGCGTCGGTCGCCTCCCGTTGGGGAACCGGTGCCGGCTATCGCGGCGCCTGCGGGGTCTTTGTCGGGGATGCCATACTGATGCTGCTCTCTGCCGCCGGGGCTGCCTCCCTGTTGCGGGCCTACCCACCGCTTTTTGCGGTCATCAAGTTCGCCGGCGCTGCCTATCTGGCCTGGGTGGGCATCGGGCTGTTGCGCTCCGCGCTGACGAAGTGGCGCGGCGAAGACGCCCCTGCCGAGCAGCCGCAGATCGACCCTGCGCGCCCCTTTGCGCGCGCGCTGGCGATCAGTCTGATGAACCCTAAGGCGATACTGTTTTTTATATCCTTCTTTATCCAGTTCGTGGATCCGGACTACCCCTACCCGGTGGTGTCGTTTCTGGTCCTCGGTGCCATAGTGCAGGTCTGCAGCGCGCTCTACCTGTCACTGCTGATTTTCGGCGGCACCTATCTCGCGCAGCAGTTCCGCCGCAGGCGCCGCCTGAGCGCCGCGGCCAGCTGCGGAGTCGGCGGCCTGTTTCTCGGCTTTGGCGCGCGCCTGGCGACGGCGACTTTGGGTTAAAGGGCCATCAAGAGCTCTCGCGGCGGAAGTCGAGCGTAAAGCGCTTGCCGCCGGCACCGCTGACCAGCACCTGCAGCCGCCCTGCAGCCATCAGCCGGTACTCCAGCCGGCGCGGGAAATCATGGGCGGGGTTCTCGAACACCGCCGCACTGCCAGAGCAGTCGGTCAGCTTGAAGGCCACCGGCAGTTCGTTGTGGCTGACCTTGGCCAGGTAGAAAATCTCCCCTGACATCTCCGCCAG
This sequence comes from Microbulbifer magnicolonia, assembly GCF_035117725.1. Classification (NCBI taxonomy): domain Bacteria; kingdom Pseudomonadati; phylum Pseudomonadota; class Gammaproteobacteria; order Cellvibrionales; family Microbulbiferaceae; genus Microbulbifer; species Microbulbifer magnicolonia. Next base: position 612,306 of record NZ_JAYEFD010000002.1, read on the forward strand.
GCGCAACAGTTCCAGATCGGTATCGGCGTCTGCCCCCTGACTGCTGCCTATGCCCTCGAAAGTCTGTGCGCTCACCCGCTGCCAGCGCTCCGTCATCCGCTTACCGCCGTCGGTGGCAGTCCAGTGGCCCAGCAGCCAGCGCAGGTCGTCGAGAGAAGTGCAGGATTCCGCCCGCGCGGCGGACATGCCCACACTCGTGGTGAAGATAAGCGCCCCAACGACAGCTTTTATTCCCGACATCACAAACCCCTTTGATCGCGCGGTTCCCGTAGCTCGGCTCCCGAAAAGTATTGACGCACTATTGCGGCGGCGCGAGCGGTCTGGCAGTCATTCGCGCGGCCGAGAGTAAGCGCGTCATTCGGCGGGCTCCAGGTAGCCTGCGCCCCGTGGAGTCAGCTGGTAGCCGCCGGGCAACTGTTCAACCAGCCCCGCCAGCTCCAGTTGCAGCAAGAGCGCCATCAGCTCGCCGGTACCCTGGCCCGTATCGCGTGCCAGCTGCTCCATGCTGCGGGGGTCTCCGCCCAGCACATCGATCAGGCGCAGCTGCCGCGGTTCCAGGGGTGGTCGTTGTGATTCTGGTGCAGTCTCGGGCTGCGCCAGCAGGCCGCCCAACTGCTCGACGATATCGGCGCTGGTCTCCACCAGTGCCGCGCCGTCCTTGATCATCCTGTGGCAGCCGCGCGCCAGCGGATTGTGGATCGAGCCCGGGATGGCGAACACCTCGCGATTCTGCTCCAGCGCCAGGCGCGCGGTGATCAGGGAGCCGGAGCGCAGCGCCGCCTCCACCAGCAGCACCCCGAGTGACAGACCGCTGATGATGCGGTTGCGACGCGGAAAGTTGGCCGCCTCCGCAGTACTACCCAAGGGGAATTCGCTGATAACCGCGCCGCCGCCGGCGACGATCTCCTGCGCCAGAATCGCGTTGCGCCGCGGATAGAGTTTGTCCACGCCGGTGCCGAGCACCGCCAGGGTAATGCCGGCGGCGTCGAGGGCGCCGCGGTGTGCGGCGGCGTCCACGCCGAGCGCCAGCCCGGAGGTGATCGCGAAGCCGGCGCCGGCCAGTTCCGCGGCAAAGGCGCGGGCGTTGTCGAGACCGCCGGCACTGGCGCGGCGCGCGCCCACCACCGCTATCTGCGGCAGGTGCAGGGCGTCCACGGCGCCGCGGACATAGAGCAGCGGCGGCGGGCGGGAAATCTCCGCCAGCAGTTGCGGATAATCGTCGTCGCCACCGTGGAGCAGCCGCACGCCGGCGTCGGCGCAGCGCTCGCGCTCCGCCTGTGCCCAGGCCAGCAGTTCGCTCCGGTCGCCGCGGCGCGAGAAATCGCGCCACTGCGCCTGCGCCCGTTCGGGCAGCCTCTGCAACAGGATATCGGGGAGGGACTGGAGGGCCTGGGCGGGATCGCCGAAGTGTTCGAGCAGTTGCCAGTAGCGGCCGGGGCCCATGCCTTCGAGGCGCAGCAGGGCCAGAGTAGCGGTCAGCGCATCCATGCGATTTACCGTGCGATGCTGTTTTCAGGAGAACGGCGGGCCAAACAGAAAAGCCCGCCGCGCGTTTGCAAATCGAATACCGGACCGCTGAAAAACGTAGCGAGCGGGTGGCTGGTGGTGGCCGCCGGAGCGCAGCAACCGGAGCGTACTTCAGTACGTGAGGATTGCGACCGGGCTGGCGCACCAGCACCGCCGGACGCCGCCAGGCGCACGCGCAGTAGTTTTTCTGCGGTTCCTAAGGGTTGCGCACCAGGTCCAGTACTTCGAGCGGGCGGTCGGCTTCCAGGACCAGCGCGAGGCTCATCTTCTCGAAGGCGCGGAACACCATCAGGACCCCGGCGCGCTCGTCCGGCAGCTTGACGCTGTCGCGCTCGATATAGTCGCGCACGACGGCGCCGCGCTTGTAGATCGCCAGCACGTGGCCCGGCTGCAGGCCCTCGCGCTCGCCGCGGTTCACGATCACCACGTCGTATTTGCCGATCTGGGTGACGCCCTCTTCCACGCCGAGGATAACCCCGTCCACCGGCACCGCGGGCGCGCCCGGCTGGAACAGAGCGGCGATGGCGCGCTCTTCCACCGGCATCAGGCGGTCTTCCAGGCGGATTTCCCGCGAGGTGCGCGCGACGCCCAGTGTCGCTACGGCGAAGTCCTTGCGGCTGTCGGGGTCCAGCTGCAGCAGGTCGACGGTGGCCACGTCCAGTGCCTGCTGACCCAGGGTTTCGCCGGTGATCGGGTCCGCGTAGACGGGACCGGGGCGGTAGATGCCGTAGGAGGCGAGGGGCACGCGGAAATCGCCGCGGGCGTAAATCTTGTCGCCGGCGCCCATCAGGATGCGCTGTTCGGAGCCGGAAATCACATAGGGTGTGCCGCGGAATGCGTCCGGGGCGACGATGCGGGTATGGGACAGGAAGGCGTTGATCGCGTCCAGCGGGATCGCCGGAATCGGCTCGCCCACCGCCTCGCGGCGCACCTGCGGTTGCAGGCTGCTGCCACTCGCGGGGGTCAAGCGGTAGGCGGTCGGGCCGCGCTCCAGCTGCAACTGCGGTTGCCCCCCCACATAGATGAGGCGCAGGCGGTCGCCGGGGTATATCAGATGGGGGTTTTCAACCTGCGGGTTGACCTGCCAGATCTCCGGCCAGTACCAGGGTTGGGCGAGGAATCTGCCGGAAATATCCCAGAGCGTATCGCCCTTCTGTACCACGTATTCATCCGGGTGGTCGGGATTTAAGCGCACCTGATCCTGCGCCTGAATGCCAAAGGTCACCGCCAGCATTGCGGCAGCGGCCAGGATAATTTTTTTCATGGAAGCATTCCTATGCTCTTTATCGCTATAATTCACAGCGCCGGGCCGCTGCGCCACCGGGAAAGTAAGTCCGGAAGAGTGGCTGGAGCCTGACGCCGGGCGTCAGCGGAAACAGAGACTCCATTCGGCAAATATCGAGCGCGATCATTATGTTATCAGCGCAAGTTCCACGAATACTAGAAGTTTGTCACAGCTGGGCAGCTCTAGAAATCGTGGCGAGCGTGTCGCTGGTGGTGACCGCCGGCGCGGAGGAAGCGGAGTGTACAAGAAGTACATGAGCAGTCCGAGCACCGCCGGCCGCCGCCAGGGGCGCGCACAGTAGATTTATAGAGATGCCCAGGGTGTTATGGCCAAACTTGAGATTCTTGAATTTCCCGATGCGCGCCTGCGCCAGGTTGCCAAACCTGTCGATAGGGTAACTGACGAGCTGCGCCAGCTGGTGGATGACATGTTCGAAACCATGTACGCCGCGCCGGGCGTCGGCCTCGCCGCGACCCAGGTAAACGTGCACCAGCGCATCGTGGTGATCGACGTATCCGAAGACCAGAGCGAACCGCTGGTGTTCATCAACCCGGAAATCGAGGTGTTGGACGAGGAGATACACCAGTACGACGAGGGCTGCCTGTCGGTGCCCGGCTTCTACGAAACGGTGGAGCGGCCGCGCAAGGTGCGCATCAAGGCGCTGGACCGCGAAGGCGAGGCCTTTGCCATCGAGGCCGAGGGCCTGCTGGCAGTGTGCATCCAGCACGAGGTGGACCACCTGGACGGCAAGCTGTTCGTGGATTACATCTCCCCGCTCAAACGCAATCGCATCCGCTCCAAACTGGAAAAATCCCAGCGCAAGCGCGCCTGAAGCGTCCGCGCGGTAAATGGCGCCACTGCTCCGATTGGCACCGCAGACCCTATTAAAGTTTCCCGCCGCCGGACTGCCCGGCGGCCTTTCCTCACCGAATCTATGACTCAGCCACTGAACATCATCTTCGCCGGCACGCCGGACTTTGCCGCCGTACACCTGCAGACACTGGTCGACAGCGGGCACCGGGTCATCGCCGCCTATACCCAGCCGGACAGACCGGCCGGGCGCGGCAAGAAGCTGCTCGCCAGTCCGGTCAAACAGCTGGCGGAAAAGCACGGTATTCCCGTCTACCAGCCACTCAGCCTGCGCGACGAGCAGGCCCAGGCGGAACTGGCGGCGCTGAAGGCGGACATCATGGTGGTGGTCGCCTACGGCCTGATACTGCCGCAGGCGGTGCTGGACACTCCGCGGCTCGGCTGCGTCAACGTGCACGCCTCCCTGCTGCCGCGCTGGCGCGGCGCGGCGCCGATCCAACGCGCCATCGAGGCCGGCGACAGTGAAAGTGGCGTGGCCATCATGCAGATGGAAGCCGGCCTGGATACCGGCCCGGTGCTGGTGGAGAGTCGCTGCGCCATATCGCCGTCGGACACCGGCGGCAGCCTGCACGACAAGCTGGCCGAACTGGGCGGCCCGGCACTGCTCGACGCCCTGCAGCAGCTGGCCGCCGGTGCGGCACAACCGCAGATTCAGGACAATAGCCGCGCCAATTACGCCGGCAAAATCACCAAGGAGGAGGCGCGCATCGACTGGCAGCGTCCGGCCGAGGAACTGCAGCGGCAGATCCGCGCCTTCAATCCCTTCCCGGTCTGCTGGACGACTTACGCCGACAACAAGGGCGAACAGCGCCTGCGAATCTACGGCGCGCAGCTGGAGCGCGGCTGCCACGGCGACGCGCCCGGTACCATCCTCGGCGCCGACGACGAGGGCATTCTGGTCGCCTGCGGCCGCGAGGCGCTGCGCCTGCAGCTGTTGCAACTGCCGGGCAAGAAGGCACTGCCCGCGGCGGAAATACTCAAAGGCTACCGGGAGCTGTTCGCACCCGGCGGCCGCCTGGGAGCCTAAATGAAGATCCAAGCGCACGGCGATGTTCGCGCCCTGGCGGCCCAGGTGCTGGCGTCTCTGCTCGCCGGCCAGGGTTCACTGGCGCGGCTTTTGCCCCGCGCCGAAGAGCAGGTCGACGAACGCGACCGCGCGCTGCTGCGCGAACTCTGCTATGGCGGCGCGCGCACCGCACCGCGACTGCAACTGCTGGCCGGCAAGTTGCTGCGCAAGCCGCCCGCGGATATTGAGGTAGAAGCCCTGATCCTGCTCGGCCTCTACCAGCTCGAATACACCCGCATTCCCGATCACGCCGCCATTTCCGCCACCGTCAATGCGGCGCGCACGCTGCAGCTGGACCGCGCCACCGGCGTGATCAATGGCGTACTGCGCAACGCCCAGCGCAGTCGCGAGCAGCTGCAGCGCAAGCTGTCCGGCAACCCGCAGTTCAGCTCCATGCATCCGGCCTGGCTGCAACAGCGCATCAAGGCGGCCTGGCCCGAGCGGGCCGGCGATATCTTCCGCGCCAACAACGCCAACCCGCCACTGACGCTGCGTATCAATGCCGCCAGGACCTCCCGCGCCGACTATCTGGAACAATTGCAGGCAGCCGGTATCGCCGCCAGCCCCTGTACCGTTTCATCGGTCGGTATAACGCTGGGCGAGGCGCGCCCGGTCACCGAACTGCCCGGCTTCGCCGAGGGGCTGGTCAGCGTGCAGGATGAGTCCGCCCAGCTGGCGGCGCTGCTGCTGGCGCCCGCCGCGGGGGAACGGGTGCTCGACGCCTGCGCCGCACCCGGCGGCAAGAGCTGCCACCTGCTGGAACAGCAGCCGTCGATCCGGCTGAGCGCGCTGGATATCGAGGAGGAGCGCCTCGACCGCGTGGCGGAGAATCTCGCGCGGATAGGGGCCGCAGCCGAGCTGATCTGCGCCGACGCCGCCGAACCCGAGGCCTGGTGGGACGGCACGCCCTTCGACCGCATACTGCTGGACGCGCCCTGTTCCGCCACCGGCGTGATCCGCCGCAACCCGGACATCAAGCTGCTGCGCCGCGAAACGGATATCGCCGAGCTGGCGCAGTTGCAGGCGCGCATACTGCGCGCCATGTGGCCGCTGCTGAAACCCGGTGGCACCCTGCTCTACGCCACCTGCTCGATCCTGCCGGCGGAGAACCGCGAGGTGGTGGCCCACTTCGTTGCGGAGACCGGGGATGCGAGCGACAATACGCCACAATTGCTGCACGGCGTGCCCTGGGGTGAGCCGCAGGCGACGGGTGTGCAACTGTTTCCTCACCCCGATGGCGGCGACGGTTTCTACTACGCTCTGCTGAGCAAAGCCGAATAAGAGCGGTAATAAAGCCGCGAGTCTTATCTGATATGAAAATTGTCATTCTCGGCGCCGGCCAGGTGGGCGGGTCGCTGGCGGAAAGCCTGGCCTCAGAGCGCAACGATATTGTGCTGGTGGACAGCGACGAGAAAACCCTGCGCGAACTGCGCGATCGCATCGATATCGGCATCGTCGTCGGCCACGCGTCGCACCCGGACATTCTGCTGGATGCCGGTATCGAGGACGCCGATATCCTGGTGGCGGTTACCAACAATGACGAGACCAATATGGCGGCCTGTCAGATCGCCCACTCGCTGTTTCGTGTGCCCACCAAAATCGCCCGCGTGCGCGCCGCGTCCTACCTCCAGTATCCGCAGCTGTTCGATACCCAGGCGATCCCCATCGATGTACTGATCAGCCCCGAGCAGCTGGTGTCGGAATATATCGCGCGCCTGATGGAGCATCCCGGCGCACTGCAGGTGCTGGATTTCGCCGACGGCCGCGTGCAGCTGGTGGCGGTGCGCGCGGTGCAGGGCGGCCCGCTCGTCGGACACCAGCTGCGCTACCTGCGCGAACATATGCCCAAGGTGGACACCCGCGTGGCCGCCATCTATCGCCGCAACAGCCCGATCATCCCCCAGGGGGACACGGTGATCGAGGCCGGCGACGAGGTCTTCTTTATCGCTGCGCGCGCCGACATCCGCGCGGTCATGAGCGAGTTGCGGCGGCTGGAGCACGGCTACAAGCGCGTGGTCATCGCCGGCGGCGGCAATATCGGCCTGCGCCTGGCGCACAAGCTGGAGAACCGCTATTCGGTCAAGATCATCGAGCAGAGTCACGAGCGCTGCGTTTTCCTGTCCGAGGAGCTCTCCCACAGTATCGTGCTGCACGGCAGCGCCTCGGATCAGGATCTGCTGCTGGAGGAGAATATCGAGGATACGGATGTTTTCCTCGCGCTGACCAATGACGACGAGGCCAATATCATGTCCTCGCTGCTGGCCAAACGCCTGGGCGCGCGCAAAGTGATGACGCTGATCAACAACCGCGCCTATGTGGATCTGGTGCAGGGCGGCGAAATCGATATCGCCATCTCGCCGCAGCAGAACACCATCGGCAGCCTGCTGACCCATGTACGTCGCGGTGACATGGTCAATGTGCACTCGCTGCGCCGCGGCGCCGCCGAGGCCATCGAGGTAATTGCCCACGGCGACAACCGCACCTCCAAGGTGGTGGGGCGCAGGATCGAGGATATCGACCTGCCCGAGGGCGCATCGATCGGCGCCATCGTCCGCGAGACCGATGGCGGCAGCGAGGTGCTGATCGCTCACGACGACGTGGTGGTGCAGAGCGACGACCATGTGATCGTCTTCCTGGTGGACCGCCGCCAGACCCGTCACGTGGAGCAGCTGTTCCAGGTGGCCTTCAGTTTCTTCTAATTAGAAAAGTGCACCCTGTAGAAGCGGTGGGGCGGCCATCCGCCGTTGGTCGTGATCAGATTTGCCGGTATTCGCGGCCATGGGCCGCTCCTACAGAAATTTTCAAGACAGATAACAGGCTGAAATGCGAATTGCAGTAATTGCGCGAGTCTTCGGAGTACTCCTGACGGTGTTCAGCCTGACGCTGCTGCCACCGATCGGTGTGTCTCTCTGGTACCACGACGGTACCCACACCGCGTTCAGTGCCGCATTCGTGATCACGCTGGTGACCGGCCTGTTTATGTGGCTGCCGGTGCACGACCTGCGCCAGGAGCTGCGCACGCGGGACGGCTTCGTGGTGACCTCGCTGTTCTGGCTGGTGCTCGGCAGCTTCGGCGCCCTGCCGCTGATCATCAGCCCGCAGCCGGCGCTGAGTATCACCGACTCCATTTTCGAATCCATCTCCGGCCTGACCACCACCGGCGCCACGACCATCACCGGTCTCGACAGCCTGCCGCCGGCCATCCTCTACTACCGCCAGCAGCTGCAGTGGTTCGGCGGTATCGGCGTGATCGTGATCGCGCTGGCGATTCTGCCGATGCTGGGGATCGGCGGCATGCAGCTGTACAAGGCGGAGATTCCCGGGCCGGTCAAAGACACCAAGCTGACGCCGCGCATCGCCGAGACGGCGCGGGCGCTGTTCGTCATCTACATCATCCTGACCGTGCTGTGCGCCCTGGGGTACTGGTGGGCCGGCATGACGGTATTCGACGCCGTGGGCCACGCCTTCTCCACGGTGGCCAACGGCGGCTTCTCCACCCACGATGCCAGCATGGGCTTCTACGCCAACAACCATGCGATCATGCTGGTCTGTATCTTTTTCATGTTCACCGCGGCGATCAATTTCGGCCTGCATTTCTTTGCCTTCCGCAATCGCAGCCTGCGCCACTACTGGCGCGATTCCGAGTTCCGCTTCTACGCGGCCATGACCTTTTGGGCCGCGGTACTGATCAGCTGCTATCTGTGGTACCTGGGCATCTTCACGGCCGGCGGCAGCCTGCTGCACGGCTTCTTCCAGGTGGTCTCCATCGGCACCACCGCCGGTTTCGCCTCGGAAAATTTCTCCGCCTGGCCGGCCTTCCTGCCTTATGTGCTGCTGCTGATCGGCATTATGGGCGCCTGTGCCGGCTCCACCTCCGGCGGTATCAAGGCGGTGCGGGTGATGCTGATCATGAAATCCGGCCTGCGCGAACTGAACCGCCTGGTGCACGCCAATGCGGTGGTGCCGATCAAGGTGAACCGCAAGATAGTGCCAGAGCGGGTCACCGATGCCGTCTGGGGATTTTTCGCCGTTTATATCCTGTCTTTTTTCGTACTCACGGTGATCGTGATGGCCACCGGCGAGGACTTCGTCACCTCCTTCTCGACCGTGGCCTCCTGCCTCAGCAATATCGGCCCGGCACTCGGTGAGGCCGCGGCCCACTATGGCGCGGTCAACGAAGTGGCCAAGTGGTTTCTGATCCTGGCGATGCTGATGGGCCGCCTGGAGATCTTCACCCTGCTGGTGCTGCTGACACCCGCCTTCTGGCGCCACTGAGCGCCGCCGGGAGCCCCAATCGGTACGCCTGCGCGATAGTAAAACCTGTAAGTTTCTGCCACATTAACGGACTACAGGAAGTTGGGGCCTGTTAACACTGAATTCGATAGCCGCGTTGCCGCCCCAGAACGGGCCAGGCAAGGCGCGAGGAGCGCGGTTTAGCGCGCTAAATGAGCGACAAGCAACGCGGCATGGCCCGTTCTGGAGCGCAACCCGGAGGGACGGGGCCATCGAATTCAGTGTTAACAGGCCCAAGAATAAACGCAGCAGGAAGCATGAGCAGAAATACCAGCGAGCTGCTCGGTCAGCTGAAAATTGACCGCGACGCGGCTCCCGAGGCAGATTCCCACTTAACGCACTCCTGGATCGCCGCAGCGGCCGGCGCCGTCGGCGGCCTGCTGCTGGGTGCAGCCGCCGCCACCCTGCTGGCCGGAGACGCACCGTCACCGGCGCCCGCGCTGGTTGCGCAGACTCCCCCGGCGCCGGCGGTCCCGTCGGCAAATTTCACAGTACATGAAACAGTCCTCAACGCGTCCGGTTATATCACCGCGCGCCGCATGGCCACGGTTTCCGCCGAGGTGATGGGACTGATCACCAGTGTCGACGTGGAAGAAGGCATGCAGGTGCACGACGGCCAGGTGCTGGCGCGCCTCGACGACGCCAAGGCGCGGGTCAATCTGGATTTGGCCCTGGCGCAGATCAAAGTGCTGCAGGCGCGCCGCGCCGGCATCCTCGCCAACCTGCAGGAAGCGCAGCGCCAGCGGGTGCGCTATGCGGACCTGCGCGACAAGAACTACTCGAGCCAGGCCGATCTCACCCAGAGCGAGGCGACAGAGGAGAGCCTGCGGGCGCAACTCGCCAGCGCCGCGGCGGATATCGAAGTGGCACAACTGGAAGTAGCGCGGCAGCGCGAGCAGTTGCAGGATCATATTATTCGCGCGCCCTTCGCCGGTGTCGTCACGCAGAAGAATGCCCAGCCCGGTGAGATTGTCGCGCCCAGTTCCGCCGGCGGTGGTTTCACCCGCACCGGTATCTGCACCATCGTCGATATGGATTCGCTGGAAATCGAGGTGGACGTGAATGAGGCCTTTATCGGCCGCGTCGCGCCGGGACAGAAGGTGAACGCCAACCTGGATGCCTATCCCGACTGGGATATTCCGGCAACGGTGATCGCGATAATCCCGGCGGCCGACCGCGCCAAGGCGACGGTGCGGGTGCGCATCGGTATCGATAACAAGGATCCGCGCATTCTGCCGGATATGGGCGTGAAGGTGGGGTTCCTGGCGTATTCAGAATAGCCATTGTGGGAGCCTGCCCTGCAGGCGATTCTGGCGAGGTCACAGCGATTTCGCCTGCAGGGCAGGCTCCCACAACAACACAAATATGCAGAAGAGGGAATTGGCGATGTCACAGGACGTATTGTTTCAGCTAAACGGTGTCAGCAAGAAATTCGTCAAAGGCAAGGAGGAAATTTCGATCTTTGACCATCTCGACCTGACCATCGATCGCGGCGATTTCATCGCCGTCATGGGTCCGTCCGGCTCCGGCAAGACCACTCTGCTGAATATGCTCGGCGGTGTCGACCAGCCCAGCGGCGGCGAAATCTGGTTCGACGGTTCCCGTATCGACAGTCTCGGCGAGGGTGCGCTGACCAAATGGCGCGCGCACAATATCGGTTTTATATTCCAGTTCTACAACCTGATGCCGATGCTCAATGCGGCGCGCAATGTGGAACTGCCGCTGCTGCTGACCAGACTATCGAAGGCGCAGCGCCGGAAGAATGTCGAAACCGCACTCGCCCTCGTCGGGCTCAGCGATCGCGCCAAACATATGCCCAGTGAAATGTCCGGCGGGCAGCAGCAGCGGGTGGCGATCGCCCGCGCAATCGTCTCCGATCCGAAACTCATTCTCTGCGACGAGCCCACCGGCGATCTGGATCGCCGCACCGCCGACGAGATTCTGGAGATGCTGCAGCTGCTGAATCGCGATCACGGCAAGACCATCGTCATGGTCACCCACGATCCGGCTGCGGCCAAATACGCGAACCATACTCTGCACCTGGACAAGGGCAAGTTCGTACAGCGGGAGCTGGTGGCATGAGCGATCTCTATCTGATTTATAAAAACATGACGAGAAAGCCGCTGCGGCTCTTTCTCACCTGTTTTGCCATCTTTATCGCCTTCCTGATTTTCGGCGCGGTGACGACCCTGAAAGGCGCGCTCGATTCCGGTATCGAGCTGTCGGCCGACAACCGCCTGGTGGTAGTGAACCGCATCAATTTCACCAAGTCGCTGCCGATTGCCTACTACCAGAAAGTGTCCGCCATCGATGGCGTCAGGGATGTAACCCATATGAACTGGTTCGGCGGCTATTACCAGGAGCCGTCGAGCCAGATAGTGGCCATGGCGGTGGAGCCGGAATCCTATCTGCGCGTATACGACGAAGTAGTGGTGGAGCCCGCCCAGCGCGAAGCCTGGCTGCAGAACCGCCAGGGCGCGCTGGTCGGCGAAAAGCTCGCGCAGATATACGGCTGGAAAGTCGGCGATCGCATACCGGTCTCCTCCAATATTTTTTCCCACAAGGATGGCGGCCACACCTGGGATTTTGTCGTCGAGGGAATTTTTACCGGCAGCAACGAGCAGTACGACACCCGGCAAATGGTGTTTCACTACAAATATTTTATGGAAACCCAGACATTCGGCGGCGACTGGATCGGCTGGCTGGCCCTGACCACCGACGATCCGTCACTGAATGAGCAGGTTGCAAAATCAATCGACGAGACCTTCGCCAATTCGCAGAATGAAACCGATACCAGTACCGAGAAGGCATTCAACAAGGCGTTTATCGAACAGATCGGCAATATCGGCCTGATTATTTTCGGCGTGGTGTTTATGGCCTTCTTTACCATCCTGGTTGTAGTCGGCAACACCATGGCGCTGGCCATTCGCGAGCGCACCGGTGAAATTGCCGTGCTGAAAACCCTGGGTTTTTCCAGCCCGCGCATCTTCAGGATGGTGCTGTCGGAATCCATGCTGGTTGCGCTGCTCGGCGGGCTCAGCGGACTGGCGGCGGCCTGGTTTCTGATCGAGGGCGCCAAGGCCACAATGGCGCGGTTTCTGCCCAATCTGATCATGGGCCAGGACATCATCCTGCAGGCGATCGGCTTCATGCTGCTGCTCGGTCTGGTGACTGGGCTGCTGCCGGCGATCCAGGCGCTGCGCCTGAACATCGTCACCGCATTCAATCGGGGGGTTTGAATATGCGATCTCTACTTTCTCAGATTGCCACGGTGACGGCGATGAACATCCGCAGCCTGCCGCGCCGCCTGTGGATGTCGCTGGCGATGGTGCTCGCCTCCGCGGTGGTGGTGGCAATACTGCTGGCGTTCCTCGCCATGGCCAGGGGTTTTGAAGTCACCATGAACGGGGCCGGCTCCGATGGCGTGGCGATACTGATGCGCGAGGGCGCCGCGGCCGAACTGAATTCCGTCGTATTGCGCGAGCAGTTGAACCTGATCGAGGAATCGGCGGGTATCGCCCGCGATGCCGAGGGCCCACTGGTATCGCCGGAACTCTACGTGATCGTCGACGGTATCAAGAAATCCACCGGTACCGAGGCCAATATTCCCCTGCGCGGACTCAATGCGCGCGGCATGGCGATGCGGGAAAATATGCAGCTGATCGAGGGCCGCATGTTTACACCCGGTACCAACGAGATGATTGTCGGCGCCGGTGTGCTGCGCGAATTCGACGGCTTCGATATCGGTCGGGAAGTGCGCTTCGGCAAGAATGTGTGGACCGTGGTCGGTGTCTTTAGCACTGGCGGCAATGTGTTCGAGAGCGAACTGTGGGCGGATATCAGGATGATCCAGAGCCACTACGACCGCGGCAGCAGCTACCAGAGTATTCGCGTGCAATTGGAAAAGGCCGGCGATCTGGCGCCGCTGGAGGAAACCATCGCCCGCGAACCGCGCCTGAACCTGGACGTCCAGACTGAACGCGAATTCTTCGCCGGTCAGGGCAAGCAGCTGCAATACATTGCCATCTTCGGCCGGGTGATCAGTTTTATCATGGCGCTGGGGGCACTCGCGGGGGCGCTGAATACCATGTACACCTCGGTGGCGGACCGGGCCCGGGAAATCGCCACACTGCGCGCCCTCGGCTTCGGCAACTTTTCCGCTTTCTGCGGCACCATCGCCGAGGCGCTGGTGCTGGCCGCCGCCGGCGGGGTGCTCGGCTCGCTGGCGGCGTTCGTGTTCTTCGACGGTCTCAATGCGTCGACGCTGGGCGGCAGTTTCACCCAGGTGGTGTTCAAGTTCGAGATGTCGCCGGATCTGTTTGTACAGGGGGCCCTGCTGGCGCTGCTGATCGGCTTCGTCAGCGGCTTTTTCCCCGCCTGGCGCGCGGCGCGAATTCCTGTGATCGTCGCCTTCCGCAACGGCGTCTGAGCCACTGACCCCTCCCTCTCCGGGGAGGGCGACAGAAGCGCATGAGCGGGCAGCGGCAGGCTGCGGTTGCCGACCAGTGTTGCTCAGTCGCCGCCTTTTCCGGTTTGCCGGTGCCGCAAGCAATGTACCAACAGCAGCGCCGCGGGCAGCATGGCGATCTGACTGAGCCAGCCGGCGATCTGCTGCGCGGTAAGCACCTGTACACGCATATCGCCGATCAGGGGCCAGTTGAAATAGAGAAAGGCCGGGAGCAGCGCACTGGCGAGCAGCGGCGCCCAGTTGCGGGGACGGAGCCAGTGGATCAGCAGCGCCAGCGGCAGGGAAAGAAGCACGCTGATCAGCAGATCGTGCAGCCACAGCAGCGGGTAGAACCAGGCGCTTCCGGCCAGATTAGCCAGCATCCAGCCGAACAGCGGATTGAACTGCGGCAGGCGCCCCCACAGCAGTGCAAGGAGATGAAAATGCACCAGCCCCAGCGCGACTGCCAATGCCGCTGCGGCCGGGGTGTGTAACCTGCGTTGCATCAGAGATTCCAGTCGTCGCAACCGGACTTCACTATAGCAGCGCCACCACTACTGCTTGCGGTAGATGCGGCTCTTGCCCTCCGGCTGCTTCCTGAACCGTTTGTATTCCCACTGGTACTGCGCCGGCGCCTCGGCGATACAGGCCTCGACGCCGCGGTTCATCGCCGCCAGGGACACCTTTTGCTCGGCGCTGTAGATCGCTTGCTCGGCCGGCAGGAATACCAGCTCGAAGCCGCCCTCCACCCGCTTGCCGAAACCGAAGACACAGCGGCAGCCCGTGCGCTGCAGCAGGTTGTGGGCCAGGGTCATGGTCAGCGCCGGTTTGCCGAAGAAGGGCGCGAAATCCCCGCCGAGGTCCGGCTCCTGGTCCGGCAGCACCATGACGATATGGCCGCTTTTCAGCGCCTTCAGCAGCGAGCGCACGCCATGTACGTTGGTGGGCACCATATGCACACCGGTGGCCTCGCGGCCGGCGCGGATAATCGGGTCCAGCGCAGCGATCTTCGGCGGCGCATAGAGCGCGGTGGACGACCCGAGGGTCGCCAGGTACATGCCGAATATTTCCCAGTTGCCGATGTGCGGCATCAGCACCAGCACGCCGCGGCCGGTTTCCATCCCTTCGCTCAGCAGCTGCTGATTGCGCACCCGCACGATCAGGTCTTCACTGCGGCTCCAGGGCTGGTGCCAGATGGTCGCCACCTCGCAGCCGGTCATCGCCGTGTGTACCACACTGGCGCGGGCGAGCCTTTCCCGCCGCGCTTCGTCCATGGCCGGGTAGCAGAGACCGAGGTTGATGCGACTGACGCGCAGGCTTTCGCTGCGGCTCAGCACCGCCACCTGTCCAAATAGCCAGCCGAGCCGGCGCGACCAGTGCAGCGGCAGTTTGCCGACGAGCTTCAGTGCGCCGACTGCCAGGCGCCCCTTGATATCCAATGCAACTGCTTCCTGTACGAGTTTCGGGTGCGGAAGGCCCGCCCAGGCCTTAGTGTACTGTTTCGCGCTTAATGGCGCTTTCAGAGCCCCCCAAATTGTCTGCAGTTAGGCGCCGCTCGCAGGGAATGGCGCGCCCTTTCCAAGAGCGGCAACGCAGCTGCGGGCAATTTGGGAGGCTCCCTTCGGGCGGGCCGCTAAGCAGCCATCTGCTGCGTTGCACTTGTTTGACGTAGCCAGCTATGCCGGCACAAGTGCGCCTTGCATCTGGCCGCTTAGCGGCCCGCTGAAAGTGCCATTAAGCGCGAAACAGCACACTTGTATGGCCATTCAATTGTGGTTGCGCGGCCGCGGCGCCTTTAGTGCGCAACCCGCTACCGCTATAATTGCGTCCCTTTGCCCGTTGTCGGCAAAACACAAGCACATACTGATCCGGAGATAGCGGTGTCCAAGCAATTCGACCTCAGCACCTTCCAGGGACTGATCTTTGCCCTGCAGGATTTCTGGGCGCGCCAAGGGTGCGTCATTCTACAGCCTCTGGATATGGAAGTGGGCGCCGGCACCTTTCACCCGGCCACCTTCCTGCGCGCCGTGGGTCCCGAGACCTGGAACGCCGCCTACGTGCAGCCCTGCCGCCGCCCCACCGACGGCCGCTACGGGGAGAACCCCAACCGCCTGCAGCACTATTACCAGTACCAGGTGGTGATGAAGCCCTCGCCGGACAATATCCAGGAGCTGTACCTGGACAGCCTGCGCGCCATGGGCGTGGACCCCGCGATTCACGATATCCGCTTCGTCGAGGACAACTGGGAATCCCCCACCCTCGGCGCCTGGGGCCTCGGCTGGGAGGTGTGGCTGAACGGCATGGAGGTGACCCAGTTCACCTATTTCCAGCAGGTGGGCGGACTCGAGTGTTTCCCGGTCACCGGTGAGATCACCTATGGCCTGGAGCGTATCGCCATGTACCTGCAGGGCGTGGAGTCCATCTACGACCTGGTGTGGACCCGCAACCCGGACGGTTCCCCGGTCACCTACGGCGATGTCTTCCACCAGAACGAGGTGGAGATGTCGCACTACAACTTCGAGCAGGCGGACGTGGAGTTCCTGTTCGCCACCTTCGATCACTGCGAGCGCGAGAGCGGCCGCCTGATCGAGCTGGGTCTGCCGCTGCCGGCCTACGAGCAGGTGATGAAGGCCTCCCACGCCTTCAACCTGCTGGACGCGCGCCACGCCATCTCGGTCACGGAGCGCCAGCGCTACATACTGCGCGTGCGCACCCTGGCGCGTGCAGTTGCCCAGGCCTACTACAATGCGCGCCGCGCCCTCGGCTTCCCGCTGGCCGCGGAGGCCATTCGCAAAGAGATACTGGCGGAAGAAGTCGCACTCTCGGCCGAACAACAGGAGAAGCAGTAATGGCGCAGGATTTTCTGGTAGAGCTGGGCACCGAAGAGTTGCCGCCAAAAGCGCTGCACAAACTGATGGACGCCTTTGCCGACGGCATCGCCCAGGGCCTGAAAGGCGCCGAACTCGAGTTCGGCGAGGTCAAGGCCTACGCCGCGCCGCGCCGCCTGGCGGTGGCCGTGTCCGGCCTGGCCGAGCAGCAGCAGGACAAGCAGATAGAGAAACTCGGCCCGGCCGTGCAGGCCGCCTTCGACAAGGAGGGCAAGCCGAGCAAGGCCGCCGAGGGTTTCGCGCGCAGCAACGGCGTCACCTTCGCGCAGCTGAGCCGCGTCGATACCGACAAGGGCGAGCGCCTCGCCTTTGTCAGCGAACAGAAGGGTGCCGCCACCGAAACCCTGCTGGCGGGCATCGTGGAAAGGTCCCTGGCCCAGCTGCCGATCCCGAAGCGCATGCGCTGGGGTGCGCGCCGCGAGGAGTTCGTGCGCCCGGTACACTGGCTGCTGATGCTGTTCGGCAATCGCGTCGTCGAGGGTGAAGTACTGGGACTGAAGGCCGGCAATACCAGCCGCGGCCACCGCTTCCACTGCGATCGCGAGCTCGAGATCCACTCCACCCACGACTATGTGCAGCAGCTGCGCGAGCCCGGCTATGTGATCGCCGATTTTGCCGAGCGCCGCGAGGTTATCCGCGAGCAGGTGATGGCCGAGGCCAACAACGTCAACGGCGAGGCGGTGATCGACGACGACCTGCTCGACGAGGTGACCGCGCTGGTCGAGTGGCCGGTGGCGCTGACCGGCCGCTTCGAGGAGCGCTTCCTGGCCGTACCGGCGGAAGCACTGATCTCGTCGATGAAGGAACACCAGAAGTATTTCCACGTGGTGGACCCGGACGGCCAGCTGCTGCCGTTCTTTATCACCGTGTCCAATATCGAGAGCCAGGACCCGGCCCAGGTCATCCACGGCAATGAGCGCGTGATTCGCCCGCGCCTGGCCGATGCGGCCTTCTTCTTCGAGACCGACAAGAAGACCAGCCTGGCGGCGCGCCGCGAGAAGCTGCGCCAGATCGTATTCCAGCAGCACCTCGGCAGTGTCCACGACAAGACCGAGCGGGTCGCGGCGCTCGCCCGCGCCATCGCCGCCAGGCTCGGCGCCAACCAGGACTGGGCCGAGCGCGCCGGGCTGCTGTGCAAGTCCGACCTGGTCACCGAAATGGTGTTCGAGTTCCCGGACCTCCAGGGCATCGCCGGCTACTACTACGCGGAGAATGACGGCGAACCGCTGGACGTGGCCAAGGCCATGTACGAGCAGTACATGCCCAAATTCGCCGGCGACGAGCTGCCGCAGAGCGAGACCGGCACCGTGATCGCGCTGGCGGACCGGCTCGATACGCTCGTGGGTATCTTCGGCATCGGCCAGCCCCCCAGTGGTTCCCGCGACCCCTTCGCGCTGCGCCGCGCCAGTCTCGGCGTTATCCGCATCCTCGTCGAGAAGAGACTCGACCTGGATCTGCGCGAGCTGCTGGCGCTGGCCCGCGACAATTACCCGCGCACCGCGCTGGGCGAGTACAACAGCGTGGTCGAACAGACGCTGCATTACATCCTCGAGCGCTTCCGCGCCCGTTACGAGGATCAGGGTGTCGCCACCGAGGTGTTCCTGTCGGTGGCCGCGCGCAAGCTGTCGCGCCCGCTGGATATCGACAACCGGGTGCACGCGGTGCACGCCTTCAGCCAGCTGCCGGAAGCCGAGGCGCTGGCCGCGGCCAACAAGCGCGTCTCCAACATTCTCGCCAAGCTGGAGAGCCCGGTGCCGCACGCGGTCGATGAAGGCCTGCTGCAGGAGGATGCGGAGAAGGCACTCTATGCGGCGGTGCAGGTGGCGCGCGCCGAGGTGGAACCGCTGTACCGGGATTCCATGTTTGCCGAGGGCCTGGCCGGCCTGGCCGGACTCCGCGAAACCGTCGACAGTTTCTTCGACCACGTAATGGTGATGACCGACGACGAAAAACTGCGCGACAACCGCCTGGCGCTGCTGGCACAGCTGCGCGCGCTGTTCCTCGAGGTGGCGGACATCTCGCTGCTGGTACCGGCAAAGTAAAGAGAGCGCTCGAGATTGCGGGGGTCCGCGCGCCGGGCTCTCGCCAATTTCATCCTCGGGAAAAGACAACCATGGCAATCATCGTGCTGGATCGTGACGGGGTCATCAACTGCGACTCCGACGCCTACGTCAAATCCGCCGACGAATGGATCCCGCTGCCCGGCAGTATCGAGGCCATGGCCGAGCTGAGCCGCGCCGGCCACCAGTTGGTGATCGCCACCAACCAGAGCGGCCTGGCCCTCGGACTCTTCGACCTGGACGACCTCGAAGCCATGCACGCGAAGATGCGCGCACTGGTGGAGGACGCCGGCGGCGAAATCGCCGCAATCTTCTACTGCCCCCACGGCCCCGACGACAACTGCCGCTGCCGGAAACCCAGGGCCGGTTTGCTCGACGCGATAGAGGCGGAGTTCGACACCAGCCTGCACGGCTGCTATATGGTCGGCGACAAGCTAAAGGACCTGCAGACGGCGCTGGCAAAGGGCTGCAATCCGGTGCTGGTGAAAACCGGTGCGGGCGAGCAGACACTGGCGCAGCTGATCCGGGAGCCGGACGCGGAGCTGGTCAGCACCGCGGTGTTTGAAGACCTGAGCGCGTTTGCCGAATTTTTTCTTCAGCAGGCTGCGGCCAGCAGCTAACCGTCGGCAGCATTTCTTCTCGCAATATCGTCCATCACCCATACGAGGGGCTTATCTATCCCCCTGCGGTAGCTATCCCAATCGGTTTCGATCAGCGCGTCCGGCTGTACGCCCTCTGAATGGGTGTCCTGGAATCTATAGTTGCGCTTGGAATAGGTGATGGTCCAGCCGGAGTTGGGCAGGGAAAACTGGCCCATATCCTGGTAGCCCACGGGGTTTGCCCCGGTCGGTTCCCCCACCAGTTTGGCATTGAGTATTTGCCGGTATTGGGCCGCATTGCTCATGGCCGCGGAGTAAGTTTTGTTGCCGATCAGCGTATAGATACCGTGATCCCAGTCCAATCCGTCGACGAGCACCAGCCTCCACGCCAGTGCCAGGCCGACAAAGAAGTCGCCGCCGCCGTTGTCACGCAGGTCGATGATCAGGTTCCTGATTTCACGCTCTTTCAGATAGTCTTCTACGTCTTCGGCGAAATCTTCCATGTCCGAGACGCTCTGATATCTGCGGAAGTAGAGGTAGGCCGTTTTGCTCGTTGAGTTGCGGCAGCGATGCCTTCAGTTGGCGCAATTCTGCATCGAATTCTGCACTGCCCACCGAGTGGTAGAGATTGATATGCCTCTCCTCCACTGCCGCTGGTAGCTGTCTATGTCCTCGGACCAGCGCTTCACCTCTGTACTTGGTAGAGCCTGCGTGTAGCCGCAAATCGCGCTAAGAACTGCCAGCAGGAGAATCGATAACAGGAAACGCATCCTTTTTCCTTGTTTTTTGACTTCCAGGGGATTGCTAGCGGTTGAAGCGTCTCCGGCAGACCGCGCTTATCACGCTGGCTAGATGAGATGACCGCCTTTTTAAAAAGTTTTTTCAGCCGCCGTAAAGTATTTGTGCAGCGGCCTTGCTCATTTGTCTGGAGTCATGCCCGGTATTATCGACAACCCGCAGCCTCCAATTGAATTTCGTGTTGCTCTGCTCCGCCTGTTGCTGCGCGATTTTGTAGAAGTACCTTGCGCGGGAGAGGCGCCCTAAGCCCTGTTGGTTTAGCGTTGGCGTGAAGAGCAGTGTTCCTCTACTCTCATTTTCATCGTCCTTTTCGCCGACCAAAACGGTCAGGTTGACAGCAAAGAAATCCTGATAACTGCCCGTCTTGATTTCGGTACCTCCCAGCCCAAAGGGGAAATTGATCCGGTTGTTTGGCAGGGTGTATTGCCCTGAGTTGGCCGCGATAATCCGATCCGCTTTAGAGTGGGGGTAGAATAAAGCCATTCTGTGCAGAATCTGGCCGCCGGCAGAATGTCCGAATATATCGTATTTCTCCCGGTTTGATCCGGTGGCCGCGACAGCCTCTGCAAATATGCGATCAAAGTCTTGGAAAATCCGTTCTTCGCTATCTGTGATTTTTCCCAATACGATATCGCGATCGGATCGGACTATGTATTTATTGATTCTTCCCTCAGATTTCTCCGTAGAATAATTGGTAAACTCGATGCTCGAGACCACGCCACCCAAATGGTAGCCCGCAAAATCGTAATCCTCTTCCGGGTAAGCAGGAGACAGGATCAGGACGTTGTGGGTTTCCGAGACCTCAACCCAGTTATCGCGGTAGCCCCAGGCATCGCGCCCAGCGCCAGGCACCACCAACAGGATTCTGGAATCGGGGCCAAAGTTCTTTGGCTTGTGATAGAAAATCGATACTGGCTTGCGCTGACGATTCTTCCCCATTCGCAAATAGAAATTTCCCGATCCGGTATGAAGCAGAGGAGAGACGTCGCCGTGATAGGTATGCCGCTCGACCAAGTTCATTCCACAAACCGGACATTGGCCGTCATGGGCATACACTTCCGTTTCACGTATGTCTTTTACGTGATAGCACGGCGGGCAAACATAACCATGCGGCTGTTTTTCCGGTAAATCGCCTCGACCTATGGCCAGGCAGCTGTAGGAAAGTAGCACTGCAACCAACACCGAATTTATAATTTTTTTCATGATGAACTCTGGAAATCGATTGTTTTCTTTTTTTACTGATTGAAGTGCTTGCAGTAATCGCTGGGCAGGACGCCAAGTTGGCGACGGAAGGCGCGGCGCAACTGTTCCCGGGATTGGAAGCCGCACAGGGTCGCCACTTTTTCTGCAGAGAGGTTTTGTTCCGCCAACAGCTGCCGGGATTTTTCCACCCGCGCGCGCTCGACGAACTTTGCCGGTGTCACACCCATTTCCTGCAAGAACCGGCGAGCGAAATTGCGCGGGCTCATGGCCGCCGCCCGCGCCATAGTGCCGACCGTCAGCGCGGTATCCAGGTTGCGGTGGATCCATTCGACCAGCCGACCGAACTGGTCGCTGTCCACCTGGCTGGACAAGTGCGCGCTGTACTGTCTCTGGCCGCCGTCGCGTTTCAGGTAGAGCACCAGACGCCTGGCTATCTTCAGCGCCAGGGGGCGACCAAGTCCTCCTCCACCAGGGCCAGCGCCAGATCGATGCCCGAGGTGATGCCCGCGGAGGTGTACACATGGCTGTCACGCACATAGATGGCATCAGGATCCACTTCCACTTCAGGAAATCCCCGCAGCGCTTCGACGTCCGACCAGTGGGTGGTGGCGCGCCGGCCGGTCAGCAGACCGGCACTGGCGAGTATCAGTGCGCCGCTGCAGATGGAGCCCAGGCGGCGGACGGATGTGGCCTGCCGCTTGAGCCAAGCGGTAAATTTCGCATCGTCCTGCAGCCGCCGGGCGCTTTCGCCCATGCCACCACTGACCAGCAGTGTGTCCAGGTCACCGGCATCGCGATAGGACCTGTCCGCAATCAGCCTGATGCTGGAGGACATGCACACCGGCCCGGCCTCTTCCGCGAGCAGCGTGATCCGATAGACATCGTCACTGCGGCGGCCGTCCTCCCGCAGCTGGCGATTGGCCAGGGCGAATACCTCCAGCGGCCCGGTGATATCCAGGCACTGGGCGTCGGGATAGATCACCATGGCGATCTCTATCGGGGTGATCGGGGACGAGTTTGGCGCAGTCATGGGCGCAGTGTTGCACAGTGCGGCCCTGGCAGAAATGACAAGGTGGCAGCAAAAACTGCCACCCTGGAAACGGGAATGATCGGCTGAGGCTTACAGCGCCTCGGCCCAGAGATCGTACTCGTCGGCGTGGGTTACGCGCACGCGCAGCTTGTCGCCGGGCTGCAGGGATGTCTCGCCGTTGAGATAAACGGCGCCGTCGATTTCCGGGGCGTCGGCCCAGGAGCGGCCGATGGCGCCCTCCTCGTCCACCTCGTCGATCAGCACTTCGATCTCGCTGCCGATCTTGCGCTGCAGGCGCGCGGCGCTGATCTGCTGCTGGTGCGCCATAAAGCGCTCCCAGCGATCCTGCTTCACGTCCTCCGGCACGGCACCGTCCAGCGCATTGGCCGGCGCGCCGTCCACCGGCGAATACTTGAAGCAGCCGACCCGATCCAGCTGCGCCTCGGTCAGCCAGTCGAGCAGGTACTGGAAGTCCTCCTCCGTCTCCCCGGGAAAGCCGACGATAAAGGTGGAGCGGATGGTCAGCTCGGGGCAGATCTCGCGCCACTTCTTGATGCGCGCCAGTGTCTTGTCCTCGAATGCCGGGCGCTTCATCGCCTTCAGTACCTTCGGGCTGGCGTGCTGGAACGGGATATCCAGGTATGGCAGTAATTTGCCCTCGGCCATCAGCGGAATCACATCGTCGACGTTCGGATAGGGGTACACATAGTGCAGCCGCACCCAGACGCCCATGGACGACAGCGCCTCGCAGAGTTCCAGCATGCGGGTCTTGACCGGGCGGCCGTCCCAGAAGTCCAGCTTGTATTTCAGGTCCACGCCATAGGCGCTGGTGTCCTGGGAGATCACCAGCAGTTCCTGCACGCCGGCCTTGACCAGCCGCTCCGCCTCGCTCAGCACCTCGCCCACCGGGCGACTGGCCAGTTTGCCGCGCATGCTCGGAATAATGCAGAAGCTGCAGCTGTGGTTGCAGCCCTCGGAGATCTTCAGGTAGGCGTAGTGGCGCGGGGTCAGTTTGATGCCCTGCGGCGGCACCAGATCTACGAAGGGGTCGTGGTCCAGTTTCGGCGGCACCACCTGGTGCACCGCATTGACCACCTGCTCGTACTGCTGCGGGCCGGTGACGGCGAGCACGCTCGGGTGGACCGCGCGGATCTGCTCCTCTTCAACGCCCATGCAGCCGGTGACGATTACCTTGCCGTTCTCGGCCAGCGCTTCGCCGATAGCGTCGAGGGACTCGGCCTTGGCGCTGTCGATAAATCCACAGGTATTGACCACCACCACATCGGCGTCTTCGTAGGACGGTACCAGCTGGTAGCCCTCGGTGCGCAGCTGAGTCAGGATGCGCTCCGAATCCACGGTGGCCTTGGGGCAGCCGAGGGATACGAAACCGACTTTCGGTGTGGATTTGGTCATGGATTCTCCGGCGAGTGCTCGCGGTTTGGTTAAAAAGCGGGCAATTCTAACGGTGCGGCGCCCGCTTGGAAAGCCGGCGGCGACACGCCGCGCTCTGGCGCCGGGGGAGCGGCTATACCTTGACCTGTGGCCGGCGTTGCGCACAATTGCCGGCCCGTCGTCACGCCAATGGAGATACGCCCTTGCCAGAACTGATACTGAACCGCGGCGCCGAGCGCCGCCTGAAGCGCGGCCACCTGTGGATATACAGCAATGAGGTCGACATCGGGCGCTCGCCGCTGAGGGGCATAGAGCCCGGCAGTCAGTGCCAGGTGCTGGACAGCCAGGGCAAGGCCCTCGGCACCGCGTTCGTGAACCCGAGCCAGCTGATCTGCGGACGGCTGGTGTCTCGCGCAGAACAGGGCGGCGGCGCGCTGGACGGCGCTGCTCTGCGTGAGCGCTTACATACCGCGCTGGCGATGCGCGACCGCTATTTCGATCACCCGAGCTACCGCCTGGTGTACGGCGATTCCGATCTGTTGCCGGGACTGGTGGTGGACCGGTTCGGCGATTACCTGGTGGTGCAGATCAGCAACTGGGGCATGGAAAGGCTGCAGCCGCTGGTGCTGGAGGCGCTGGTGGAGCTGGTCAATCCCAAGGGCATACTGCTGCGCAACGACCACCAGGGCCGCGCCGTGGAGGAAATGCCGCTGATCAACGAAATCGCCTACGGCGAGGTGCCGGAGTTCGCGCCCTTCGAGGAGAACGGCGTGGCGCTGCTGGCACCGGTGCACGCGGGGCAGAAGACCGGCTGGTTTTACGACCACCGGGACAACCGGGCGCGCCTGAACCAGTGGGTGAAGGGCCGCCGGGTACTGGACCTCTTCTCCTATGCCGGCGGCTGGGGCGTCCAGGCGCTGGCGAGTGGCGCCGCCAGCGCCACCTGTGTCGATGCTTCCGAGCAGGCGCTGGACTGGTGTCAGGCCAATGCCGAACACAATGGCTGCGGCGATAGATTGCACACAGTGCGGGGCAAGGCCGTGGATGTGCTGAAGGCGATGCTGGCCGAAGGTGAGAAGTTCGAGGTGGTCGTGCTGGACCCGCCGGCTTTCATCAAGCGGCGCAAGGATCACAAGGCCGGGCTCGCGGCCTACCGGCATATCAACGAGCTGGCGATGCGCCTGCTGGCGGCAGACGGCCTGTTGGTGAGCGCGTCCTGTTCCATGCACCTGCAGCCGGACGAGCTGCTGGACTGTGTGCGCGGCGCCGCCCACAAACTGCAGCGGCCGGCGGCCCTGTTAACCAGCGGCGGCCAGGGCGCGGATCATCCAGTGCACCCGGCGATTCCGGAGACGCGTTACTTGAAGGCGCATTTCGTGCACCTGGGTAAATAGAAGGAAGCGGGGTGGGAGCGGCCGGTGGCCGCGATCGGGCTTTCCGGCCGGCAACGAATTTCGATCGCGGCCAACGGCCGCTCCTACAAGGCAAGAAAGGCCGCGGGCTGCTCCGTCAATGGGAGTGCCCGCGGCCTTTTGGTTTCCCGTCAGTGACGGGGATCAGAAGACGAACTTCATCCCCAGGGTGGCCGTGCGCGGGCGGTTGGCGCGGGCGCCGTCCGGACCGCGGTTGACGATGGCCTGCTCGTCGAAGAGGTTGTCGACTTTCAGATAGCCGCTCAGGTCTTCGCTGAAATCGTAGTGGGCGGCCGCATCCATTACCCACAGGGACTCGGTGTGGTCAAACTGGCTGGTGCCACCGCGGTTGCACGCGTTGTTGACGCACATCTCGTCCTGGTAGGCGGCGGTCAGATTCACGCGCCAGGCCGCACCGCTGTCCAGGCCGGCGGACATGGCGACGACGTTTTCCGGCAGATAGGCCAGATTGTCACCGGCCAGCAGGTCGCCGCCGTCGCTATCGCGGGTAATCTCCGCGTCGGTATAGGTGTAGCTGGCGCGCAGCGGCACAGTCCAGCCATTGGCGAGCAGCCACTCGGAGCCGAGGGCCGCCTCCAGCCCTTTGATTTCCGCTTCACCCAGCTGGTAGCTGCCGCTGTCGGCGCCATCCGGGCAGGGCACGGCGATGGAACAGTTCTGCACCGTGTTTTCGTAGTCGCTGAAGAAGGCGATGATTTCGCCGTTCAGGCCGCCACTCGCAAAGCGCGCGCCCCACTCGTAGTTGGTGGACAACTCCGCACCCACGCCGTCGTCGGAACCGGCACCGGGCGGCGCGAAGCCGCGGTGGACGCCGGCCAGCAGGCTCCACTGTTCATTCAGGTCGTATACCAGGCCGAGCCCCGGCAGCCACTCGTCCAACTGGTTGGACTTGCTGCTGCCTTTCTCGGTGCGCTGCGGATCGTTGTAGCGCTGCTGCTCGGTCTCAACGTCCTCGTGGCGCAGGGCCGCTGTCAGGGCGAGTCTTTCCGTCAGCTGAATTTCGTCATTAATAAAGAGTGATGTAGCGCTGGCCTCCTCGACGCGGTTGTCACCGGCACCGGGCAGACTGATACCCTGGAATAACAGCTCGCCGTCTACCTGAAGGTAGTTTTCCGTGGGCTGGTAGCGATCCACCTCGTCCCAGTGGCGGCGCAGACCGAAGGTCAGGTCGTGGGACAGGGCGCCGGTGGACAGCTGCCAGTTGGCGCTTATCTGCAGGCCGCGCGCTTCATAGGCGCGGTTGTTGTGCTTGATACCGAAATCCGCATCCTGATCGCCGTCCAGAATCGCCTGGGCAGCGGTGTCGCCGGCATTGGCGGCTGCGATCAGACTGCCGAGCCCCACCTTGAACCAGTCGCGCTCGAACTTGTTGTAGTAGGCCTGGCTGTACAGCGTGAAACCGTCGCTGAGCTGGATACTGTGGTTGAGCTGTACCGTGCTGTGACGGTTCTGCATTTCATCCAGGGCACTGATGCCGTAGCGGCGATTCGGGTCCCGGTCGAAATCGGCGTCGGTGAGGCCCAGATAGCTCATGCCGGACTCCTCTTCGGAGTACTGCAGCTTGAGATCCAGCTGCTGGCGGTAAGCGGCGGCGGCGGCGGAGCGCAGGCTGCCCTTGAGCAGGTAGTCTTCCTTGGCGATGTCGGCGCTGTCCGCGCGGTCGATTTCCCGGAAGCCGTCGGCGCGCTGCTGGTGCGTTTCCAGCAGCCAGCCGGCGCGGTCGCTGCTGGAGCCGTAATAGCTGTGCAGGCGGGTCTCACCGAACTGGCCGGCCTCCAGCTTGACCACACCCTCGGTCGCTGCCGGGATGGCGGTGCTCAGCATGTTCACGGCCCCGCCGACGGTGAAGGGGCCGTATTTCAACGTGGCCGGTCCTTTGAGTACCTCGATGCTGTGCAGGCGGCCGGCGGTCGGGAAGTAGTAGGCCTCGGGGCCCGAGTAGGGGGCCGGGGCGATCAGCACGCCGTCTTCCATCAGCGAGATCTTGCCGGAGCGGCCGCCGCTGGCGCCGCGGATGCCGATGTTCGGGCGCAGGCCGTAGCCATCCTCCTCGGTGATGTAGACGCCCGGTACCGAGCGCATCATCCGGTTGATATCGACGAACTCGAACCTGGCCAGCTCTGCGGCATCGATCAGATGTGCGGAGCCCGGCAGGCGGGGGATGGAATCCGCGTCGCCGATAACGGAGATGGTTTCCAGGCGCGCATCCCGCTCATCAGCGACTGCCGGCGATATCGCGGCAACCGCCAGGGCGAGGGCGAGAGGTGACAGGGAGAAACGCTGCATGAATCCTCCATGGAACAATAGGTAGCGCTTATACAATTGCTTTTTTTAATGAGAATGATTGTATTTTATCATCAGTGCGTATTTTCGCACTAGCCGGGGTTCGCTTTTGTCACGGTTTTCCGGCGCAGGGTTTGCATCCACACGCTGGTGCGCGGGGGCAGTCGCTGGGATCCGTTTTCTGATCTGACTAGCATTGTGCGCAAGTACTCACTTGCGGAGGTGCCATGATTAGATCGGCACGTCAGATGGAATTCGAGAGGCTGGAACAGCTTTGGCTGCATGTCGCCGCCAGTGCCCACCCGTCGCTGCCGCGACACTACTGGCAGGCGCGCGCTGCGGTGTTTCGTCGCCGCTGCCGGCATGCGGACGATTGTCTGGTCTATGTGGAGAGGAGCGCCGCGCCGGTGGACGGTTTTGTCACGGTGACAGCCGGCGATCACTTGGAGTGCATCTGTGTCAGCCCGCTGGTTAGCGGGCGCGGCGTTGGCAGTGCGCTGATCCGTGCGGCCAAGCGCGGCAGGCCGCAACTGCAGGGACTGGTACTGGAGGAAAACCTGGGCGCCCGCTACTTTCTGCAGCAGCACGGCTTTGTCGAAGTGGCGCGCCGGCCGAGCGCGGAAGCCGGTCAGGCTTGTATTTTGATGTGCTGTCCGGACCCGGCGGCGGCGCCTCTACCCTGACATATCCGCACTCGGGCGCGGGCGCGGCCCCCGGCTTCTTTATAACTTATTCTTATTGATCCACTTCTTTTTATTGTTTCTCAGTGGTGGTACGGCGGGGTAGCATGCCTTTCACCCTGAAGATTGAAAGCCGCGAGTGTTATGGGATTTAACGCCACCAACAACGCCTTCCGCTCCTATCCGGCGCGCACCTTCCACCACGGTGCCGATCTCGACGCGCTGAACCAGCGCTTTCGGGATGCCGAGCCGAGCGAGATCATGGAGTTCACTATCGCGCAGGCTGAGAACCCGGTGGTCTTCACCAACTTCCGCCCGCTGGCGGTGGCGTTCCTGCACCTGGTGACCCGCGCCAAGCCCGACATCCCTGTGATCTGGGTGGACCACGGCTACAATACGCCGGAGACCTACCGCCACATCGAGGGACTGATCAAGGCGTTCAACCTCAACCTGCATACCTATTCGCCGAAGATGTCGGCCGCGCACTACAACGCGGTCTACGGCGGCATACCGGCGCTGGATACGCCGGAACACGATTTCTTCTCACGCACCGTGAAGCTGGAACCTTTCAACCGCGCCATGCAGGAGCTGCAGCCGGACGTATGGCTGAACGGCATCCGCCACGACCAGAATGCGCACCGAAAGAATCTCGATGTCTTCACCAAGGGCAACCACGGCACCATTCGCGTGGCGCCGATGTTCCACCTGAAAGAGATCGACGTGGAGGAATACGTCTACGAGCATGAATTGCCCGACAACGACGTCTATTTCGACCCGACCAAGGGAGAGGAGCACCGGGAGTGCGGCCTGTTGCTGGAGAAGTAATCGCGCATCGCGCCTGGAGCCCACCAACAAAAACGGCCGCGGAAGCGGCCGTTTTTGTTGGTGGGGAGGATAGATAGCCGCGTTACACGTCCAGGTTCTCCACCGCCAGCGCGTTGCTCTCGATAAACTCGCGCCGCGGCTCCACCTGGTCGCCCATCAGGGTGGTGAAGATCTGGTCCGCGGCAATCGCATCCTCGACAGTGACCTGCAGCATGCGGCGACTTTCCGGGTTCATGGTGGTTTCCCACAGCTGTTCAGGGTTCATCTCGCCCAGCCCCTTGTAGCGCTGGACGCCATAGCCGCGGCGGCTCTCGTTCATCAGCCATTCCAGCGCCTCCGGGAAGCTGGCCACCGGCTGCTGCTTCTCGCCGCGCTGCATATAGGCGCCCTCTTCCAGCAAATCCACCATCTTCTCGCCCAGCTTGCAGATAGCGCGGTATTCGGCGGAATCGAAGAATTCGTGGCTGATCTGGTAATCGCTGCCCACACCGTGGGCGACCACGTGGATCTGCGGCAGGAAGAGGCCGCGTTCGGTATTCTCGTGCACCGTGACCTGGTGACGGCGGCCGCCACCGTTGGCCTCTGCCGCGAGCTTTTCCTGCAGCGCGTTACACCAGGATGCCATTTGCTCGCTGGACTGCAGATCGTCCTGCGCCACCGTCGGCAGGTAGATCATGCTGCGCAGCACCTCTTCCGGATAGAGCCGCGACAAGCGGTCGATGGTGGCGAGCACCGCGCGGTATTCCGCCACCAGGCTCTCCAGCGACTCACCGGACAGACCCGGCGCTTCCGGGTTAACGAACAGGCTGGCGCCTTCCAGGGCGGCATTGGTGAGGAACTGGGTCAGGGCCGCCTCGTCCTTCAGGTACTGCTCCTGCTTGCCCTTGCTGACCTTGTACAGCGGCGGCTGGGCGATATAGATATGGCCGCGCTCGATCAGCTCCGGCATCTGGCGGAAGAAGAAGGTCAGCAGCAGGGTGCGGATATGCGCGCCGTCCACGTCGGCATCGGTCATGATAATGATGTGGTGATAGCGCAGCTTGTTCGGATCGAACTCGCTCTTGCCGATACCGCAGCCCAGAGCGGTGATCAGCGTGCCCACCTCGGCACTGGACAGCATCTTGTCGAAGCGGGCCTTCTCCACATTAAGGATCTTGCCCTTCAGCGGCAGGATCGCCTGGGTGCGGCGGTCGCGGCCCTGCTTGGCAGAGCCGCCGGCGGAGTCACCCTCCACCAGGTAGAGTTCGGACAGGGCCGGGTCCTTCTGCTGGCAGTCCGCCAGTTTGCCCGGCAGGCCGGCGATATCCAGCGCGCCCTTGCGACGGGTCATCTCCCGCGCCTTGCGCGCCGCTTCGCGCGCGCGCGCGGCGTCGATCATCTTGCCGACCACCGCCTTGGCTTCCTGCGGATTTTCCAGCAGGTAGTCGTTGAAATGCTGGCCCATCTCCTGCTCGACGGCGGGTTTCACCTCAGAAGAGACCAGCTTGTCCTTGGTCTGGGAGGAGAATTTCGGATCCGGCACCTTGACCGAGATAATCGCCGTCAGCCCTTCGCGGGCGTCGTCGCCGGTGGTGCTGACCTTCTCCTTCTTGCCCATGCCCTCCTTCTCGATGTAGTTGTTCAGGCCGCGGGTCAGGGCGGCGCGGAAGCCCGCCAGGTGGGTGCCGCCATCGCGCTGGGGAATGTTGTTGGTGTAGCAGTAGATGTTTTCCTGGAAACTGTCGTTCCACTGCAGCGCCACTTCCACGGCAATACCGTCTTCGCGCTGGCTCTGGAAGTGCAGCACCTTGTTGATCGGTGTCTTATTCTGGTTCAGGAACTCGACGAAGGCCTTGAGTCCGCCCTCGTATTCGTAAATCTCTTCCTTGCCGGAACGCTCATCCTTCAGCACGATGCGCACCCCCGAGTTCAGGAAGGAGAGTTCGCGCAGGCGCTTGGCCAGCTGCTCGAAGTGAAATTCGATATTGGTAAAGGTGTCCGCGGACGGCTTGAAGTGCACTGTGGTACCGGTGCTGTCGGTTTCGCCGACCACCGCCAGCGGTGCGGCGGGCACCCCGTGGCGGTATATCTGCTCGTGGACTTTACCGCCGCGGCGGATGGTCAGCTTCAATTCCTCGGACAGGGCGTTCACCACGGAAACGCCGACGCCGTGCAGACCGCCCGAGACCTTGTAGGTGTTGTCATCGAACTTACCGCCGGCGTGGAGCACGGTCATAATCACCTCGGCGGCGGACACGCCCTCTTCCGGGTGCAGTTCGGTGGGAATGCCGCGGCCGTTGTCGGCCACGGAGACGGACTCGTCCGGGTGAATGATCACGCGTATTTCGTCGCAATGGCCGGCCAGCGCCTCGTCGATGGAGTTGTCCACCACCTCGAAGACCATGTGGTGCAGGCCGGTGCCGTCGTCGGTATCGCCGATATACATGCCCGGGCGCTTGCGCACCGCGTCCAGGCCCTTTAACACCTTGATACTGCTGGAGTCATAGCTGTGCTGCTCTGACATTTACACGCTCCATTCAACTTATTCTGCGGCCGACATCTCGGCGCTGATAGACCCATGTTCCACGTGGAACACTTTCGGGCTGTTCCAGGGTGACGCCAAGCGCAGCCAGGGCCGGCTGGTGGCCTCAACCTCTATTCCTGTCACCAGCACTTGGCTGGCGCAGCGACTCACCCAGCGGGCGAGCTGCTGCTGGTTCTTCTCATCCAACTCCGACGGCAGGTCATCGACCAGAAACACCGGCTTCTCGCCCTGTCGGCACACCACCTCGGCCATCGCCGCGCGCAGCGCGCAAACCAACATCTTCTGCTGACCCCGAGAAAGAATGCTGTCCGCGGCCTCACCGTCGACGCTGAAGCGCAAATCTGCCCGGTGTGGCCCAATACGTGTGTGCCCCTGCGATACATCCCCGTCGCGGGATTCCGTCAGGGCCGCAAGGAGATCCACCTCCTTTCTCCACCCCCTGCGATAGGAAACCTCGACACGCGATAGCGGCGACTCAGGCAATTCAGCCAGCAGCGCCTCGAGGGCGGCACCCAGAGGTGTGAAGACTTCGCGGCGCAGTTGATCGATGCGCTCACCGCTATCGGCGAGCCGCTGCTCCCATACAGTCAGCAAGTCAGCGGCGATTTTACCACGTCGCAACAGGGCATTTCGCTGGCGCAGGGCGATTTGATAGTTTTTCCACACCTGTGCGAAGGAGTGTTCCACGTGGAACACTGTCCAGTCCAGCAGCCGCCGGCGCACACCGGGACCGCCATCCAACGCGGCGAAACTGTCGCTGTTAATGACCTGGAGGGGCAGACAGCTGGCCAGCTGGGAGCTCGATTCCGCCGGCGCCTGGTTGATCCGGATACGCCCGGCGCCATCCCTGCGCCGCTCGACACCGACACCGTAACCGGTGTCCAGCTGACCAAAGACGGTCAGCTCGTCACGGCCCTGCTGAATCACCGAGCCGTGTTGCCGAGAACGAAACGACCGGCCGGTGGCCAGCATATGCACCGCCTCCAGCAGTGACGTCTTGCCGCTGCCGTTCGGACCGCAAAAGAGATTCACCCCCGGACCCAGCGCCAGATCCGCCGCGCTGATATTGCGAAAATGGGACAGCGCAAGTCGAGTCAGCGCCACCGAACCGGCTCCGGCAGAGGTCCGTGTCGTGCGAAGATGCGAGAAACATATAAAAAGGCCGCCATATCAGCTGATATGGCGGCTCTTTTAACGAGGAAAGTGCTCAGCTCTGGCTCCAATCACAGTCGCATCGGCATGATCACATAGACGGCATCGCCCTCCTCCGGCTGCTGCAACAGCGCACTGCTGTTCGCATCACCCAGACCGATACGGATCTGCTCGCTGTGAATGGCGCCGGTCACGTCGAGCAGGTAGGAAACGTTGAAACCGATTTCCAGCGGCTCTCCCACATAGTCGACCACCAGCTGCTCCTCGGCCTCTTCCTGCTCCGGGTTGTTGGCCACAATCTGCAGCAGCCCCTCGGATACCTGCAGGCGCACGCCCCGGTACTTTTCGTTCGACAGGATGGCAGCGCGGGAGAAAGCCTGGCGCAGCGCCTGGCGGTCGGCGTAGATCTCGTTGCCAGCGGAGCGCGGCAGTACCCGCTCGTAATCCGGGAACTTGCCGTCCACCAGCTTGGAGGTAAAAGTGAATTGACCGCTGATCACGCGAATGTGGTTGTTGCCCAGCACCACCTCTGCCTGCGCGTCGGTATCGTCCAGCAGACGCCCCAGTTCCAGCACGCCCTTGCGCGGCACAATCGCCTGGATCGGGGACTCGACGTCCAGACCGGGCGCATCGCGGTCGCAGAGCGCGAGGCGATGGCCGTCGGTAGCGACGGCACGCAGCTGCTGCGGGCGGCACTCGAGCAGCAGACCATTCAGGTAATAGCGCACATCCTGCTGAGCCATGGCAAAACCGGTTGCCTCGATCAGACGGCGAATCTCGCGCTGGGAAATGGCGAAACGGGTCTGGGCGCTGGTCTCCTCCTGGTTGGGGAAGTCAGCCGCCGGCAATGTGGACAACTGGAAGCGGCTGCGGCCGCTGCGCAGAACCAGCCGCTCGCCGTCCCGCTCGAACTTCAGTTCGGCACCATCCGGCAGCGACCGGCAGATGTCGAGCAGCTTGCGCGCGGGCACCGTCACCTCGCCTTCCATCTCGACCCCGTCCACCGGCAGCCGGCCGACGATCTCGACTTCCAGATCGGTACCGGTCAGGGACAGCTCGTGGCCCTGCAGTTGCATCAGCACATTCGCCAGCACCGGCAGTGTCTGCCTCTTTTCCACCACACCGGCGACCAGCTGCAGCGGCTTGAGGAGGGCATCCCGGCTCACATTGAATTTCATCGGTAGTTTCGCCTTATTCTTTATCGGTTAATCGTCGTTTATTCGATTAGGTGGTCAGCGATCGCGTCAGCAGCTTTACGTCTTCACGGATATCCGCGTCCGACTCCTGCAACTCGCGAATTTTACGGCAAGC
The DNA here is from genome assembly GCF_035117725.1 of Microbulbifer magnicolonia. Lineage (NCBI taxonomy): Bacteria > Pseudomonadati > Pseudomonadota > Gammaproteobacteria > Cellvibrionales > Microbulbiferaceae > Microbulbifer > Microbulbifer magnicolonia. The sequence goes on from NZ_JAYEFD010000002.1 coordinate 645,972, forward strand.
GTGCAGCACTGTGGTGTGATCGCGCCCGCCGAATGCATCGCCGATTTCCGGCAAGCTGTGGTTGGTCAGCTCTTTCGCCAGCGACATGGCCACCTGACGCGGCCGCGCCACCGAACGGCTGCGGCGCTTCGAGAGCAGATCCGCCACTTTGATCTTGTAATACTCCGCCACTACCCGCTGGATATTGTCCACGCTGACCAGGCGATCCTGTAGCGCCAGCAGGTCTTTCAGGGCCTCGCGCACGAGCAGGTCGTCAATCGGCCTGCCGGTAAACTGGGCGTTGGCGATAACGCGGCGCAGCGCACCCTCGAGTTCGCGCACATTGGAGCGAATGCGCTGCGCGATAAAGAAGGCGGAATCGTGCGGCAGGTCGACACCAACCTGTTCCGCCTTCTTCATTAATATGGCCACACGGGTTTCCAGTTCCGGCGGCTCCACCGCCACCGTGAGCCCCCAGCCGAAGCGGGATTTGAGCCGCTCCTCGAGACCGTCGATCTCCTTCGGATAGCGATCGCAGGTCAGGATGATCTGCTGGCCGCCCTCGAGCAGCGCGTTGAAGGTGTGAAAAAACTCTTCCTGAGAGCGCTCTTTGCCGGCAAAAAACTGAATATCGTCGATCAGCAACGCATCCACCGAGCGGTAATAGCGCTTGAAGTCGCTGATCGCATTCAGCTGCAGCGCCTTGACCATATCGGCAACAAACCGCTCGGAATGCAGGTACACCACCTTGGCATTCGGATTGCGCTCAACCAGCGCATTGCCCACGGCGTGCATCAAATGTGTCTTGCCGAGACCGACGCCACCATAGATAAAGAGGGGGTTATAGGCGCCGCCGGGGTTGTCGGCTATCTGCTGCGCCGCGGCGAGCCCCAGCTGGTTGGACTTGCCCTCAACAAAAGACTTGAATGTGAAATTGCGGTTTAGCGAACTGCCGTGCTTGATGGCCCCCTCAACCTCGACATTCCGCACCGGCTCGGCGACCGGACGCTGGGTGGGCGATGAGCGCAAATCGGTCAGCGCCAGCTCGCCGCTGGTCATCTGCTCCGCCGTCGCCTCTTCCGCCGCGGCCGGATGCGCCACAACCTTGGCACCACCAAAGCCGCCGCCTCGGGTAACCGGTTCCGGGCTTGCGGAGTGCTGCACCGGCTCGGACACGGCGCGACTGCGCTGGAAGCGCGCAGGGCGCCGCTCGGTAATATCGAGCACGACCTGCAGCGGCTGCTCCTCGGCAAACTGGTGCACCAGCTCGCGTATGCGGTTCAGAAACTTGCCCCCAACCCAGTCCAGCACGAAGCGGTTGGGCGCCAGCAGGCGCAGCTCTCCCTGGGCGCTAGCGGGACTGACGCGCAGCGGCCTAATCCAGGTGTTGAACTGCTGTGCCGGCAGCTCATCCTGCAAACAGGTAGCACACTGCTTCCAAACGGATTCAGACAAGAAACCCCCTAAAACCCCAAAAAAATATGACCCCAGAAGATGATGGCGAAAGCGGTCCCAGGTTGCGTTCCGATGCCATCAAAAAGATCGACGCAGTATACCTTTGCACCGCAGGGTTATCCACAACAAAGGCTCCCATCAGGGAAAAAAAGCCGGCGAAAACCGCCCTACAATCAAAGACTTGCACACTTATTAAACAGCGGCGCCACCCGCAAGGGTCACACTTATCCACAACAATCTGTGTATATCTTGGTATCAAACGGTGGGCAGCCTGAAATACCCCTGCCCGCTCAACTACTTGGCGCAGGGGCGCCCAAAATGCCCCGACCCACCGAGCACCGGTCACAAATATTCCCGGCCGGGCGCGTTGATTTCACTGCTGCCTTTCTATACAATCCGCCGCCTTCGCAGCGCATAGCTCCGTCCGCACCGGCTCTATACCGGTACCGGAGTCCAGGCCGCGGCCGGGTCCACCCGCGAGGGGACGGCCCATGAATTTCCGAATACAAAGTCTCAGGTAGCAAGACAATGAAACGCACTTTTCAACCCAGCAACTTGAAGCGCAAGCGCACCCACGGTTTCCGCGCCCGCATGGCAACCAAGAACGGCCGTAAAGTTCTGGCCCGTCGCCGTGCCAAAGGTCGCAAAGTACTGTCTGCATAAGATCCCACCCCGTAATCGGGGAAGGCTTTCTTCTATATGCAACAGGCGCGCAGCGACTTCGGATTTGCCAAGCCGCTGCGCCTGCTCAACGCGGCGCAGTATCGCGCGGTCTTCAACGACAACCAGATACGCGCCGCGCACCCCAATCTGCTGATTCTCGCCTGCCGCAATGATCTCGGCCACCCGCGCCTGGGTCTGGTGATTGCCAAGAAACACGTCCGCAACGCCAGCGATCGCAATCGTATCAAGCGAATCGCCCGCGAAACCTTTCGCCTGTGCCAACACGACCTGCCGGCCATTGACGCCGTGGTGCTCGCGCGCCCGGGCGTTGCAGATCTCGACAAGGCGGCACTGGCTAAACTGTTGAACAAGTTGTGGCGCAAGCTGGCCAACCGCGCGCAACAGCCTGCAGCGGCCAAACCGAAATGAACTGGCTGGCGATCAAGCTAATCCACATCTACCGCTATCTGGCCAGCCCCTGGGTCGGCAACCAGTGCCGCTTCTACCCGACCTGCTCCCATTATGCGGAAGAGGCATTAAAAACCCACGGATTCCTAAAAGGGGGTTATTTAACCGCGCGTCGCCTTATAAAATGCCACCCCTGGCATCCCGGCGGCATGGACCCGGTTCCCCCGCCCCACATCAAGAACAATCTCTAGGTAACAAGATGGATTGGCAACGCTACACGCTGCTGGGCGGAATCGCCGCAGTTGTTCTGGCCCTGATTTTTCAGTGGAACGAATTCAAGGAACAGCACACGCCGGCCGTAGACCGCGAAACGGTCATCCGCACTGAGATGCCCAGCCACAACCGCGGCACGGCGACGGTGCCCGGCACCGCTACCGGCGACAGCGATGTACCGCAACTGCAGACCCCGGATGGCACCAGTGACAGTGCCGCCCCGGCAGAGCGCCAGCTGATCAGCGTGACCACCGATGTGTTCGAGCTGTTTATTGATCCGCGCGGCGGCGACATCGTCAAGGTCGCATTGCGCCAGTTTGAGGAAGAGCTGCACACACCGGACCGCCCGCTGATCCTGCTGAACCAAACCCGCGATCACACCTATATCGCGCAGAGTGGCCTGATCGGCCGAAACGGCACGGACAGTGCCGCCGGCCGCCCGCTGTTCTCCGCCGAAAAGACCCAGTACGCGCTGAGTGAGGGCCAGGACGCCCTGGTTGTCGACCTCACCCTGCAGCAACAGGGCGCCAATATCACCAAGCGCTTTACCTTCAGCCGCGGCGACTACCTGATCGATGTCTCCTACCTGGTGGACAACACCAGCGACGCGACCTGGACCGCGGCCCTGTTCGGCCAGATCAAGCGCGACGACCGCGAGCCGCCGGTCGATGCGGGCATCGGCGTGGCGCCCTTTCTCGGCGCCGCACTGCACACCTCCGAGGAAAACTACTTCAAGCAGGACTTCGAAGAGATCGCCGAGAGCCCCACGCGCACCAGTGTGGAGGGCGGCTGGGTCGCCATGGTCCAGCACTACTTCCTGAGCGCCTGGGTGCCGCCGCAAAACGTGCGCAACACCTTCGAGCTGCGCCAGCTGTCCAGTGGCCTGTTCCGCATGGGCTTCACGTCGCCGCAAGTGCAGATTCCGGGCGGCACCCAGGGCGAGCTCAGCGCGGCATTTTACGCCGGCCCGAAAGACGTCTACCGCCTAGAGGAAATCTCACCCTACCTGGACCTGACCGTCGATTACGGCTGGCTCTGGTGGATCGCCAAGCCGCTGTTCCGGGTACTGCACTTTATCCAGGAGCATATCGTCAGCAACTGGGGCTGGGCGATCATCCTGCTGACCGTGTTTATCAAGGCGCTGCTGTTCCCCCTGTCCGCCGCCGGCACCAAGTCCATGGCGCGCATGCGCAAGTTCGCGCCGCAGATGAAGAAACTGCAGGAGCAGTACAAGGACAACCGGCAAAAGCTGGCGGAAGAGACCATGAAGCTCTACCGCCGCGAGAAGATCAACCCCATGGGCGGCTGCCTGCCGATACTGCTGCAGATGCCGGTCTTCATCGCCCTCTACTGGATGCTGACCGAGACCGTCGAGCTGCGCCACGCGCCCTGGATCCTGTGGATCCACGACCTGTCCGCCAAGGATCCCTACTTTATCCTGCCGGTGCTGATGGGCGCCTCCATGTGGTTTATGCAGAAGCTGAACCCCCAACCCACCGACCCGACCCAGGCGCGCATCATGCAGCTGATGCCAGTGATGATGACTTTCTTCTTCCTGTGGTTCCCGGCCGGCCTGGTGCTCTACTGGATCGCCAACAACCTGATCACCATCGGCCAAACCTGGTATATCAACAAGCAGGTGGAAGCCGGCAAGGTCTGATCCCAGCACACACAAGTACGACAAAGAGGCCGCATCAGCGGCCTCTTTGCTTTGCGAGTAAACTCGAACCATGACCGAACAAAGCCTCAGCCGCGACACCATCGCCGCCGTCGCCACCGCCCCGGGCCGCGGCGGCATCGGCATAATCCGCCTGTCGGGCACCCGGGCCCTGGAGATTGCCCGCAACATCTGCGGCGCGCGCGCACTACAACCGCGTCGCGCCCACTACCGCGATTTCTTCCACGGCGAACAGCTGATCGACCAGGGCATCGCCCTTTTCTTCCCCGGTCCGAACTCCTTTACCGGCGAGGACGTGGTGGAGCTGCAGGGGCACGGCGGTCCGGTGATCCTCGATCAGATGCTGCACGCCGCCATCGAGCTGGGCGCGCGCCAGGCCCGCCCGGGGGAGTTCTCAGAGCGCGCCTTCCTCAACGACAAGATAGATCTGGCCCAGGCCGAGGCGATTGCCGACCTGATCGAGGCGGGCAGCGCCCAGGCGGCACGCAATGCGCTGCGCTCCCTGCAGGGGGTATTTTCCGAAAAAATCGAAGACTTAGTCGAAAATCTCACGCATTTACGTATTTACGTCGAAGCATCCATCGATTTTCCCGAAGAGGAAATCGATTTTCTTGCCGACGGCAAGGTCGCCGCTGATCTCGGCGCCCTGCTGGCGCAGCTGGCCGCGGTCGAGACCCAGGCGCGCCAGGGCAGCATCCTGCGCGAGGGCATGCGGGTCGCCATCGCCGGCCGCCCGAACGCTGGCAAGTCCAGTTTGCTGAACGCACTGGCCGGTCGCGACGCGGCAATCGTTACCGATATCGCCGGTACCACCCGAGACATACTGCGCGAGCATGTCGACATCGACGGTATGCCGCTGCAGTTCGCCGATACCGCCGGACTGCGCGACGCACCGGATCGCGTGGAGCAGATCGGCATCGAGCGCGCCTGGGAAGAGATTCGCCACGCCGACCGCGTGCTTTTGCTGGTCGACGCCCAGCAGGCCAGATCCCTGGACCCGGAAGCCGTGTGGCCGGAATTCACCGCGCAGCTGCCGGACGCGGAAAAGCTCACCCTGGTGCTGAACAAAATAGATCTCACCGACTACAGCGCCGGCCTGCAGGCCCACACCGATGGCGTGCCGGTGATCGCCATCAGCGCCAGGACCGGTGCCGGCCTCGAGTCGCTGAAGGAGCACCTGAAGCAGTGCATGGGCTACAGCGGCGCCGCAGAGGGCAACTTCAGCGCCCGCCGCCGCCACCTGGAGTCACTGGCCCGCGCCCGCGCCTTTATCGAACAGGGGGCCGCCCAGCTCCACGCCAGCGGCGCCGGGGAACTCCTCGCCGAAGACCTGCGCCAGGCGCAACAGGCACTGGGCGAGATTACCGGTGCCGTCAGCGCCGACGACCTGCTCGGCAAGATTTTCGGCAGCTTCTGTATCGGCAAGTAGCCCGTCCTGGGAATACCTAGGACCTCGGGAGGACCTCGGGAGCCCCTCCCGAGATCTCCCGCCCACTCCGCCAAGCCCACGAACTCACGCCATTCCCCCGCTCAGGTTAGCGCCGCAAATGCACCGGCAGCACGCATACCGGCAAGCTCACTGAGAAACCACAAAAGTTGCGCACAGCTATACACAGACTTATCCAAGGCAACCACTTACCCACAGGCAGCCCCCATCAAACCAAGCAAAACACCCACAGACCTCAGGTATCACCGGCAGCCTGTGGGCAAAAGCGGGGGTAACTGCGCCAAAAAGCTGCGGCAGCGGGCGGGCATAACTTCACCCCAACGGATAAAGGCCCAAAGTTATCCCGTCTGTCCACAGGCCTCTACAGCGGTTGCTCGGGCCCCGGCCAAGTGGTTACCCGCAGCCAGAAAGGCAACATAACTCATTGATTTCATTGGAATTAAAGGACTTATACCGAAAACCGGCGCCCCTAATAACAACAACAAATACAAAACACTACCAATACAAGGAATGTATAAGTTAATTAAGAGTTAAAAGAACACGGCCGGACTCGACCGATCAGCCGACAAGCGGGCATCGCCATGTCGCCTTAAAGTTGCAAAAGGCAAATTTCGACCGACACCAATTGCTGTCGTCTGTCCGCTGCCTATAAAATGTGCGCCCATTTTCACCGCCTGTGGCTACAGCTATGGATTTCCCCAAAACCTATGACGTCATCGTGATCGGCGGCGGCCATGCCGGCACCGAGGCCTCGCTTGCGGCCGCGCGTATGGGGGCCTCCACGCTGCTGCTGACCCACAACATCGAGACGCTGGGGCAGATGTCCTGCAACCCGGCCATCGGCGGTATCGGCAAGAGCCACCTGGTCAAGGAAGTAGACGCACTCGGCGGCGCCATGGCCGAGGCGACGGACCTGGCGGGTATCCAGTTTCGCGTGCTGAATGCGCGCAAGGGCCCGGCCGTGCGCGCTACCCGCGCCCAGGCGGACCGCGCCCTCTACCGCGCGGCCATCCGCGCGTTCCTCGAGCGCCAGCAAAACCTGGAGATTTTCCAGCAGGCGGCGGACGATCTGATCGTCGAGGGCGACCGTGTGGTCGGTGTGGTCACCAACGCGGGGGTGCGCTTCCGCGGCAAAACCGTGGTGATCACCGCCGGTACCTTCCTCGGCGGCCGCATTCATATCGGCCTCGACAGCCACTCCGGCGGCCGCGCCGGTGACCCGCCCTCGATCGCGCTGGCCGAGCGGCTGCGCGAACTGCCCTTCCGCGTCGAGCGGCTGAAGACCGGCACGCCGCCGCGCATCGACGCACGCTCGGTAGATTTCAGCGGCCTGGAGGAGCAGTGGGGCGACACGCCGACCCCGGTGATGTCCTATCTGGGCGCGCGCTCCCAGCACCCGCGTCAGGTGTGCTGCTGGATTACCCACACCAACAGCCGCACCCACGACGCCATCCGCGGCGGCCTCGACCGCTCGCCAATGTATTCCGGCGTGATCGAGGGGGTGGGCCCGCGCTACTGCCCTTCCATCGAGGACAAGGTGCACCGCTTCGCCGACAAGGACAGCCACCAGATCTTTATCGAGCCCGAGGGGCTGACCACCAACGAGCTGTACCCGAACGGCATCTCCACCAGCCTGCCATTCGATGTACAGATAGCGCTGGTGCACTCGATCAAGGGGTTCGAAAACGCGCATATCACCCGTCCCGGCTACGCGATCGAGTACGACTTCTTCGACCCGCGCGATCTGCTGCCGTCCCTGCAAACCAAATTTATTCAGGGGCTCTACTTCGCCGGCCAGATCAACGGCACCACCGGCTACGAGGAGGCCGCCGCCCAGGGCCTGCTTGCCGGCGCCAATGCCGCGTTGCAGGCGCAGGGCCGCGAGCCCTGGTCGCCGCGCCGCGACGAGGCCTATCTCGGCGTACTGGTGGATGATCTGATCACCAGCGGCACCCGGGAGCCCTACCGCATGTTCACCAGCCGCGCCGAGTACCGGCTGCTGCTGCGCGAGGACAACGCGGACCTGCGCCTGACCGAAAAGGGCCGCGAGCTGGGACTGGTCGACGACGCCCGCTGGATGGCCTTCAGCGCCAAGCGCGAGGCGATCGTTCGCGAAGAGCAGCGGCTGCGCGACACCTGGGTGCACCCGCAGACCCCCCAGGCCGCCGCGGTAGAGACCAAGCTGCCGCAGCCGCTGGCGCGCGAGTACAGCCTGATGGACCTGCTGCGCCGCCCCGAACTGGGCTACGCCGATGTGGCGTCGCTCAAAGGCGCGCCGGTCGAGGACGAGAGCGTTGCCGAACAAGTGGAGATAGCCGCCAAATACGCGGGCTATATCGACCGCCAGCGCGATGAGATCGAGCGGCTGCAGGCCTACGAGGACACGCCCATCCCGGCGGACTTCGATTACAGCCTGGTTTCCGGTCTCTCCAGCGAGGTGAAGCAGAAGCTGGGTGAGACCCGTCCGGACACGCTGGCGCGCGCCTCGAGGATCCCGGGGGTTACTCCGGCGGCCGTGTCGCTGCTGCTGATCCAGCTGAAGAAGCGCGGCCTGCTGACGCGCAAGAAGGCGGTCTAACCGACGAAATTTGTAGGAGCGGCGGGGCGGCCGTCCGCCCGTGGCCGCGATGCGGCGGCGGGAGTCTACCGGGCTCGGATCGCGGCCACCGGTCGCGCCTACAGTCGCAACTGAAGCCCCGCGGGGTGAATTGGGGGATCCGACAATTTCTCTGCAGATGGAAGAATTTCGCCCGCGCCTGCGGGAGGCCGCGGCACAGCTGTCGGTCGAGCTGAGCGCCGGGCAGCAGGACCTGTTGCTGGAATACCTGGCGTTGTTTTCGCGCTGGAATGCGGCCTACAACCTGTCCGCCATCCGCGATCCACAGCAGATGCTGGAGCGGCACATCATCGACAGCCTCAGCGTGGTGAACCTGTGCGGCGACGGCCCGCTGATCGATGTCGGCAGCGGCGGCGGCCTGCCCGGCATTCCGCTGGCGATAGTCCACCCGGAAAGGCCGGTGACCCTGCTGGACAGCAACGGCAAGAAGACCCGTTTCCTGTTCCAGGTGGCGACGACGCTGCCGCTGCCCAATGTGCAGGTGGCCAATGCGCGCGTGGAAGAATTCGAGCCGGCGCAGAAGTTCGCCGCAGTCGTTTCGCGCGCCTTTGCCTCCGTTGTGGACATGGTGCGCGGAAGTGAGCACTTGCTAGCGCCGGGGGGAAGGTTTTACGCTATGAAGGGCAAAGTGCCGGAAGATGAGTTGAGCGCACTTCCAAAAGGGATTAAGGTCGAGCGAGTGCACCCCCTGTCGGTACCGGGTTGCGACGCGGATCGCCACCTTATCGTCCTCGCCCGCGAGCCCGACATGATAGAGGGGCGCGGCAGCCTGGCGTAAATCCCGCAAATTGAGACTCTGAATTTTGCAATACCTGTGCACTCCCTGTTCACGGAGAGGAGTGCCCACTGATGCCGGCTTTCCGCGGCGAAACTCGAAAAGCATCCGGGAGAGCGCTTTTCGGGAGAACAAAGGATAAGAACCTTGAGCAAGATATTTGCTGTGGCCAACCAGAAAGGTGGTGTGGGCAAGACCACTACCTGTGTCAATCTGGCCGCTTCCCTGGTCGCCAACAAGCGCAGCGTGCTGCTGATCGACCTCGATCCCCAGGGCAATGCCACCATGGGCAGCGGGGTGGACAAGAGTGAGCTGCAGCTGTCAGCGTACGATGTGCTGGCCAGCGAGCTGCCGGCGCGCAAGGCGATAGTCACCACCGAGAGCGGTTACGACCTGATGCCCGCCAATGGCGATCTGTCTGCCGCCGAGGTCGAGCTGCTGAATATGGAGGGGCGCGAATCGCGCCTGCGCCGCGCCCTGCGCGATGTCGCCGACCAATACGATTACATCGTCATCGACTGCCCGCCGTCCCTGAATATGCTCACGGTCAACGCCCTCTGCGCCGCGCACGGGGTCTTGATCCCAATGCAGTGCGAGTACTACGCGCTCGAAGGGCTGTCCGCACTGGTCGACACCATCACCCAGATCCAGCGCGCCGCCAACCCGGGGCTGAAGATCGAGGGCATACTGCGCACCATGTACGATCCCCGCAACAGCCTGACCAGTGATGTGTCAGAGCAGCTGTCTGAGTATTTCGGCGAGCGCCTCTACCGCACCTGCATCCCGCGCAATGTGCGCCTGGCGGAGGCCCCGAGTTTTGGCAAGCCGGCGCTGGATTACGACCGCCACTCGAAGGGCGCCATTGCCTACCTGGCGCTGGCCGGCGAGATGACCCGCCGCCACGCCGCCAATCCCGGTGCTGCTAACCAAAGTTCCAACCACGGCCGCCCGGCGGCGGAAGCGGGTTAAGAGGTAATACTATGGCCGCCAAACGCAAGGGGCTGGGCCGGGGCCTGTCTCACCTGATCAGTAACAACGCCAGCGATGCCATCGCGGTCGCCACCGGTGAGGGTGCGGCGAAGATCGCCGACGGCGAACTGCGCGAACTGCCGATCGAATTCCTGCAGCGTGGCCGCTACCAGCCGCGCCGCGACTTCCCGCAGGAATCCCTGCAGGAGCTGGCCGACTCGATCCGCGCGCAGGGCATCATGCAGCCGATCGTGGTGCGCCCGGTCGGCGAGCACAAGTACGAGATCATTGCCGGAGAGCGCCGCTGGCGCGCCGCCCAGCTGGCGGCACTGGACCGGGTGCCGGCGCTGATCCGCGAGGTGCCGGACGAGGCCGCCATCGCCATGGCGCTGATCGAGAATATCCAGCGCGAGGACCTGAATCCCATCGAGGAGGCCGCGGCGCTGAAGCGCCTGCAGGACGAGTTCCAGCTGACTCAGCAGGAAGTGGCCGATGCGGTGGGCAAGTCCCGCACCGCGGTGACCAACCTGCTGCGCCTGCTGAGCCTGACCGATGAGGTGCGCACCTTTCTCGAGCGCGGCGACCTGGAGCTCGGGCATGCCAAGGCCCTGCTCGGCCTGGCCGGCGAATCGCAGCGGGCCGCGGCGCGCCAGGTGGTGGAGCGCGGTCTCACCGTGCGCCAGACCGAAGCTCTGGTGCGCCGCCTGCAGCAGCAGGCGCTCCATCCCGCGCCGGCCAAGCCGAAGGAGGATCCGAATATCCGCCGCCTGACCGAGCGTCTCGCGGAGAAGATCGGCGTGCCTGTCCACATCGATCACAGCGACAAGGGCGTCGGCCGGCTGGTGCTGAAATACAGCAGCCTGGACGAGCTGGACGGCATCCTCGCCCATCTGGGGTACCGTGAGGATTGACCCCCTCCACCATCGGGCGGGGAAAAGTTGCGCCTTTTTGGCGCGCGGAGCTTTGGTTGGCAAACACTTACTACGCTGATTAATTGCGCGCAAAAACCATAGAAAATTAAACAACTTGGCGACATTTGCCGGTTGAACCGGCAATGCGGTTGCTCCTATAATTCGCACGCCCAAAATTTGGGCGGAAAGCGCACTGAAACGTCCTGAACAATCAGGTCTTAGCAACCAGGGTCGGCTTGTCCCGCCTATGACAAAACCCCCGGTGTTCGTAATAGCCGCGGTACAGCTCCTGCTGGTATCGGCCGCGGCTGCGGTATTGCACCTGTATGACAGGCCAGTGGCTGCGCTCTCCGTGATTCTCGGCGGTGCCCTGTGCGCACTGCCGAATGCGTATTTTGGTCTGCGCGCCTTTCAAGGGCACCCGCGAGAACGCGGTGCGCGCGCAGCAAACCGGGTGGTAGGCAACTTCTACCGCGCGGAAACGGGCAAGTTTGTCTTGACCCTGCTGGGATTTGCGGCGGTATTCGCCGCGGTCAGGCCGCTGAATCCGGCGGCCCTGTTTATCGCCTACGGCCTCTGTGTGATCGTGCATTGGCTCCTGGTGGCGCGCCTGGTCCGCTGACCGGCACGGTAAAGAATTCTTAATTTACGATTGTTGAGGAACTATGGCAGGCGAAGCTCAAACCGCGACGGAGTATATCCAACACCACCTGCAGAATATGGCCTACGGCAAACTGCCGGCCGGCTATACCCGCGCAGATGGTACTGTGCTCAGTGAGCCCACCTGGACCCTGGCCCACTCTTCGCAGGAAGCTGCGGACATGGGTTTCTGGGCCGTTCACCTGGACACCCTCGGCTGGTCCATCGCCCTGGGCCTGCTGTTCTGCTTCCTGTTCGCCACCGCCGCCAGGAAGGCCACCGCGGGCGTGCCCGGCGGCCTGCAGAGCTTTGTCGAGCTGGTCACTGACTTCATCGACAGGCTGGTCAAGGAAACCTTCCCGCACCGCAACAGCATGGTCGCCCCGATGGCGCTGACCATCTTCGTGTGGGTCTTCCTGATGAACCTGATGGATCTGATCCCGGTGGATTGGCTGCCGATGGTCGCGGCCAAGGCTTCCGGCAACGATCACCTCTTCTTCAAAGTCGTGCCCACCACCGACCCCAATGCCACCCTGGGCATGGCGCTGGCGGTGTTCGCGCTGATGATTATCTTCAGCATCAGGGAAAAGGGCGCGCTCGGCTTTATCAAGGAGCTGACCCTGCACCCGTTCCACACCGGCAAGTGGTACTTCGACATCCTGCTGATCCCGTTCAACTTCCTGCTGGAAGCGGTTTCCCTGATCGCCAAGCCGATCTCTCTCGGCCTGCGTCTGTTCGGCAACCTCTATGCGGGCGAGATGATCTTTATTCTGATCGCGATCGTGTTCGGCGTGGGCGTACTGGGCTTTATCGGCGCCGGCCTGATGCATATGGGTTGGGCGATTTTCCACGTACTGGTCATCACCCTGCAGGCATTCGTGTTCATGGTGCTCACCACCGTGTATATGGCGATGGCACACCATCGCGATGAAGAGCACGAGCACGACCAGTAGTACTGAATAAAAAGTTTCGACAGTTAACCCTTTAATCAACCTTTACAACAACTCTTTACCTTTAATTTGGAGAACACAATGGAAGCATTAGGTCTGGTTTACATCGCGAGCGCACTGCTGATCGGTCTGGGCGCACTGGGTACCGCTATCGGTTTCGGCACCCTGGGCGGCAAGCTGCTGGAAGGTTCTGCGCGTCAGCCGGAACAGGCTCCGGCCCTGCAGGGCAAAATGTTCCTGATGGCGGGTCTGCTCGACGCCGTGCCGATGATCGGTGTTGGTATCGCCATGTACCTGATCTTCGCGGTAGCTCCTGGTCTGGCTGGTTAATTCCATCGTTCCAATTGCCCTTAACCCCCCCGTTCTTTTGATAAAGAGCAAAGAGCAAGAGGTGTCGGTGTGAATATCAACCTGACTCTAATCGGCCAGTCGATTACCTTCCTGTTTTTCGTCTGGTTCTGCTGGAAATTTGTCTGGCCGCCCCTGCTGGGCGTGATGAAGGAGCGCGAGCAGAAGATCGCGACCGGTCTCCAGGAGGCCGAGCGCGCAGGTAAAGACCTGGAGCTGGCCAAGCGCAAGGCTGCCGAGCAGCTGAAGGAAGCCAAGGAGCGTGCTGCGGAAATCATCGATGGCGCCAACAAGCGCGCCAACCAGATTATCGATGAAGCCAAGCAGGCTGCCCTGACTGAAGGTGACCGCCTGAAGTCCGCGGCCAAAGCGGAGATCGACCAGGAAGTGAACCGCGCCAAGGAGCAGCTGCGCAGCCGCGTTGCCGAGCTGTCTGTTGCCGGTGCGGAGAAAATTCTCTCGGTCAATATCGACGCCAAGGTGCACGACGATCTGATCGAAAAACTGGCAGCCGAGCTGTAAGCGAGGAACCCCATGGCGGAACTCAGCACACTGGCCCGGCCCTACGCCAAAGCGGCATTCAGTTACGCGCAGCAGGCCTCCGACCTCGCCGGTTGGAGCGCTGCGCTCGCTACTGCGGCGGCGGTCAGCCAGAGCGAAAAAGTACGTGAGTTGCTGGATAACCCGCAGCTCACCAGCGATCAGCGCGCAGATAAATTCCTGTCGATCTGTGCAGATGAGCTCGGCGATTCCGGAAAGAATTTCATCCGGTTGCTGGCGGAGAACCATCGCCTGGTTCTGCTGCCGGAGATTTTCGAGCTGTTCGAGACGCTGAAAGCGCAGGCGGAAGCCACCCTGGATGTCGAAGTGGTATCCGCGCGCCCGCTCAGCGATGCGCAGGCGCAGCAGTTGACCCAGGCGCTCAGCAAGAAGTTCGAACGCGAAATCCATCTGCACAGCTCGGTGAACGAAAGCCTGCTGGGCGGCGCGATCATCCGAGCCGGTGACACGGTCATCGACGGCACCGTGCGCGGCCGTCTGGCCAAGCTCGCCGAGGCGATGAACTCCTAAATTTCTTTCCCGGACTGCGCATGGAGTCCGGGGACTTGAGGAACAGAGCATGCAGCAACTGAATCCCTCTGAGATCAGTGAAATCATCAAGAGCCGCATCGAGAATCTCGATGTGAGCACTGAAGCCCAGAACGAGGGCACCATTGTTTCCGTATCCGACGGTATCATCCGCATCCACGGCCTGGCCGATGTGATGTACGGTGAGATGATCGAGTTCGAGGGTGGCGTCTACGGTATGGCGCTGAACCTGGAGCGCGACTCTGTCGGTGCGGTAATCCTGGGCGATTACAAATCCCTGGCCGAAGGTCAGAAGTGCCGCTGCACCGGTCGCATTCTGGAGACCCCGGTGGGTCCGGAACTGCTGGGCCGCGTAGTAGACGCGCTGGGCAATCCGATCGACGGTAAAGGTCCGGTAAACGCCAAGCTGACCGACGCGGTGGAAAAGGTAGCGCCCGGCGTTATCGCGCGTCAGTCCGTAGACCAGCCGGTACAGACCGGTCTGAAAGCGATCGATACCATGATCCCGATCGGCCGCGGCCAGCGTGAGCTGATCATCGGCGACCGCCAGATCGGTAAGACCGCCGTTGCCATCGATGCCATCATCAACCAGAAAGGCACTGGCATTAAGTGTATCTACGTTGCGATCGGCCAGAAGCAGTCTTCTATTGCCAACGTGGTGCGCAAGCTGGAAGAGCACGGTGCGATGGATCACACCATCGTGGTTGCCGCCGGCGCCGCCGACCCGGCCGCGATGCAGTTCCTGGCGCCGTACGTCGGCTGTTCCATGGGCGAGTACTTCCGCGACCGCGGTGAAGATGCGCTGATCATCTACGACGATCTGACCAAGCAGGCCTGGGCCTACCGCCAGATCTCCCTGCTGCTGAAGCGCCCGCCGGGCCGCGAAGCTTACCCGGGTGACGTTTTCTACCTGCACTCCCGTCTGCTGGAGCGCGCCGCGCGCGTCAACGCCGATTACGTCGAGAAGTTCACCAACGGCGAAGTGAAAGGCAAGACCGGCTCCCTGACCGCGCTGCCGATCATCGAGACCCAGGCCGGCGACGTTTCCGCGTTCGTACCGACCAACGTGATCTCCATTACCGACGGCCAGATCTTCCTGGAAACCGACCTGTTCAACGCCGGTATCCGCCCGGCGATCAACCCGGGTATCTCCGTATCCCGCGTTGGTGGTGCGGCGCAGACCAAGGTGATCAAGAAGCTGTCCGGTGGTATCCGTACGGCGCTGGCCCAGTACCGTGAACTGGCGGCATTCTCCCAGTTTGCCTCCGACCTGGACGAGGCCACCAAGGCCCAGCTGGACCACGGCGCGCGCGTTACCGAGCTGATGAAGCAGAAGCAGTACTCGCCGCTGTCTATCGCGGACATGGCTGTTTCCGTTTACGCCGCCGACAAGGGTTTCCTGAAGAACGTGGAAGTTGCCAAAGTGCTCGACTTCGAATCCGCCCTGCTCGCTTACATGAACAGCGAACACGCAGAGCTGATGGCAAAAGTGAACAGCACCGGTGACTACAACGACGAGATCGACGCAGCGTTCAAGGCTGCCATCGAGAAGTTCGTCGCCACCGGTAGCTGGTAATTCCGCCTCCGGCCCCCGCCCGTCGGGTGGGGGCCGGAATGAAGGAAGAATCGAGCAAAAAGGTAAATCACAATGGCAGGCGGAAAAGAAATACGCACAAAAATTGCCAGCATCAAGAGCACGCAGAAGATTACCTCCGCGATGGAAATGGTCGCGGCGAGTAAGATGCGCAAGGCTCAGGATCGCATGGCACTGGGGCGTCCATACGCCCAGCGCATACGCGCGGTGATCGGCCACGTCGCCCACGCCAATGCGGAATACCAGCATATCTACCTGCAGGAGCGCGAGGCCAAGCGGGTCGGATTTATCCTGGTATCCACCGACCGCGGTCTGTGCGGCGGCCTGAACATCAATGTGTTCAAGGCGGCTATCCGCGAAATGCAGGCCTGGTCGCAGAAAGGCGTCGATGTCGAGATCTGTGCCGTAGGTAACAAGGCAGCCGGTTTCTTCAACGCCATCGGCGGCAAGGTCGTCGCTGCGCTGCGCGACCTGGGCGACGAGCCCCAGGCAAACAAGCTGATCGGCTCGGTCAAGGTGATGATGGACCGCTTTGCGGAGGGCGATATCGATCGTCTGTTCCTGGTGTCCAACGAGTTCATCAACACCATGTCGCAGAAGCCGCGCGTCGAGCAATTGCTGCCGCTGCCGAAAGACGACGACGAAATGCTGAAGCACGAGTGGGACTACCTCTACGAGCCCGATGCCGTCGAGTTGCTGGATGGCCTGCTGGCTCGCTATATCGAGTCCCAGGTGTACCAGGCAGTGGTTGAAAACAAGGCCTGTGAGCAGGCCGCGCGCATGATTGCAATGAAGAACGCCACCGACAACGCCGGTGACCTGATCGACGATTTGCAGCTTGTGTACAACAAGGCGCGCCAGGCGGCCATCACGCAGGAGCTGTCCGAGATTGTGGGCGGCGCCGCAGCGGTCTGATCTCCTGGAGTTCGCAGGCGAACGGGCGGCCGAAGACAGAATTTAAAGTTGAGGATCCGGAAATGAGTAACGGACAAATTGTGCAAGTGATCGGCGCGGTCATCGACGTGGAGTTTCCACGCGATTCCGTACCGAAGGTCTACGACGCACTCGTGTGTGAGGAAAAGAACCTCACCATGGAAGTGCAGCAGCAGCTGGGCGATGGCGTTGTACGCGCTATTGCGATGGGTTCTTCTGAAGGTGTGAGCCGCGGACTGGCGGTGACCAATACTGGAGCGCCGGTCTCCGTGCCGGTCGGCCACGAGACCCTGGGCCGCATCATGGACGTACTCGGCAACCCGATCGACGAATGCGGCCCTATCGGTGAGAAAGAGCGCGCCTCCATTCACCGCGCTGCCCCGAGCTACGAAGAGCTGGCCAGCTCCAACGACCTGCTGGAAACCGGCATCAAGGTCATCGACCTGGTGTGCCCGTTCGCCAAGGGCGGTAAGGTCGGCCTGTTCGGCGGCGCCGGCGTGGGCAAGACCGTCAACATGATGGAACTGATCAACAACATCGCCACCGAGCACTCCGGTCTGTCCGTGTTCGCCGGTGTTGGTGAGCGTACCCGTGAAGGTAACGACTTCTACCACGAGATGCAGGAAGCCGGCGTTGTGAACGTCGAGGACTTCAGCAAGTCCAAGGTAGCGATGGTGTACGGCCAGATGAACGAGCCGCCGGGCAACCGTCTGCGCGTGGCCCTGACCGGTCTGACCATGGCGGAAAAATTCCGTGACGAAGGTCGCGACGTACTGCTGTTCGTCGACAACATCTACCGCTATACGCTGGCCGGTACCGAAGTATCCGCCCTGCTCGGCCGTATGCCGTCTGCGGTAGGTTACCAGCCGACCCTGGCGGAAGAGATGGGTGTGCTGCAGGAGCGTATTACCTCCACCAAGACCGGCTCTATTACCTCCATCCAGGCGGTTTACGTACCGGCGGACGACAACACCGACCCGTCTCCGGCCACCACCTTCGCGCACCTGGACTCCACCGTGGTGCTGAGCCGCGACATCGCCGCCAAGGGTATCTACCCGGCTGTTGATCCGCTCGACTCCACCTCGCGCCAGCTGGACCCGCTGGTGATCGGCCAGGAGCACTACGAAGTGGCCCGCGGCGTGCAGTCCGTACTGCAGCGCTACAAGGAGCTGAAGGACATCATCGCCATCCTGGGTATGGACGAGCTGTCCGAGGAAGACAAGCAGATCGTTGCGCGCGCGCGTAAGATCGAGCGCTTCCTGTCCCAGCCGTTCCACGTGGCGGAAGTATTTACCGGTGCACCGGGCAAATACGTACCGCTGAAAGAAACCATTCGCGGTTTCCAGGGTATCCTGAACGGCGAATACGACCACATGCCTGAGCAGGCCTTCTACATGGTAGGCACCATCGACGAAGCGGTGGAAAAAGCCAACAAGGCGAAGGGCTAAGCGACAGAGGCAGACAATATGGCCATGACAGTACATTGTGACGTTGTCAGCGCCGAGCAGTCGCTCTTCTCCGGACTGGTGGAGATGGTGATCGTGAGCGGGATCGAAGGGGAGCTGGGCATCTCCTACGGTCACGCGCAGCTGCTCACCGCTCTGAAACCCGGTCCGGTGCGCATCATCAAGAAAGGTGGTGAAGAGGAAGTGCTGTTCGTCAGCGGCGGCTATGCCGAGGTGCAGCCGAGTATGGTGACCATCCTCGCGGATGTAGCCGAGCGTGAAATCGACGAAGAGGCAGCGGAAAAGGCCCGCGAGGAAGCGGCCCACGCCCTGCACAAGGCGCCCTCGGAAATCGACTATGCGCGCATCTCCGCCCAGCTGGCCGAAGCCGAAGCGCGCCTGCGCACCCTGCAGGCAATCCGCAAGGCGGCGGGCAAGTAAGCGGCGCTGACTTTCCTGTAAGAGCCTGCTCGCCGGCACACAAAAAAAGCAGCTTCGGCTGCTTTTTTTGTGACCCTCTTCTTTACTCTTTCTCTGCGACGGAACTCGTGTACCCTGCCTTGCGAGCGCATGCGCCGCACAGTCGCCGCGGCAGCCTCAACGCACAACATCGAAAAGGGGCATATCGCCAGTGAACAGCAACCATGAACCCCGTATCGGTATCGCGCTCGGCAGCGGTGCCGCCAAGGGTTTTTCCCATATCGGTGTGCTCAAAGCGCTCGACCAAATGGGCATACGCCCGCATGTTGTGGCGGGCACTTCGATGGGGGCTTTCGTCGGCGCAGCTTATGCAGCTGGCCACTTGGAAGCGCTGGAGGAATGGGTCCGGCGGTTGGATAACTGGCAGGTTTTTTCTCTGCTGGATATCAACTGGACCTTGAGCGGCGGTGTGCTCGGCGGCAAGAAGCCGTTCAATGCCTTCTTCGATAACATCGACCACCAGCGAATTGAAGATCTCCCGCTCCCTTTCACAGCGGTCGCCACAGATCTTCACAGCGGCCAGGAGATCTGGCTGCAGCGCGGCAATCTGCGCGACGCGGTAAGCGCGTCCTGCGCCATTCCGGGACTCTTGTCACCCAAGCGCCTGTCGGACCGCTGGCTGGTTGATGGTGCCGTGGTGAACCCCGTGCCCATCGACGTCTGCCGCGCTATGGGTGCAACCCGGGTGATTGCGGTGGATGTAACCGAGGATGGTGCACCGTTGCAGGACCGACAGCAGGGCATGGTGAAGAAAGTCGTGAGCAAAGCGACCCCGGTGCCTGAGGTGGAATCCGCCGCCGTGGTGGAGGAGATGGCCGCGGCATCACAAGAACGCGACGCCCTTTCTTTCAACACCCTGGTGGCGCAGGGGAAGGCGCAACTCGCTCAACTGACGGTGCGCCTGGGGAGGAGGGGGCAGGACGCACCCGGTATGCTCGATACCATGTCTTCCGCCATGGAGATTCTCGAGCGGCGACTCAAGCGCAGCCGCCTGGCAGGCTCTCCGCCTGACGTATTGATAATGCCTAAAGTGCGAGATATCGGTGGCATGGAGTTCGCCAGAGCAGCGGAAGCGATAGACGCCGGCGAAGCCGAAGTGCAGCGCCTGCGTACCTGGCTCGAAGACATGGTTCAGCACGACTGACCCGGCTCCCAGGGGGGCTATGTCAGGGACAGCGGGTTCGGCCGCGAGCTAGTCGCACATAGTCTACTAACGCGACCGAGTGTCCCCTCTGCCTCGAATACCGCTTGGCTGACCCGTTTTGGCGCGCATATCCCTCGTGCGAACTGGCATTTGATGCCTAAATTGCCGCGGCTTCAACAACCTTCAGGGAGAGAGCGATGAGCCAGGAATTGATTTTCTACACCAACCCCCAGTCACGCGGCCGCATAGTGCGCTGGATGCTCGAGGAAGTCGGCGTCCCCTATAAGACGGAACTACTCGAATACGGCGGCTCGATGAAGTCGCCCGAGTATCTGTCTATCAATCCGATGGGCAAGGTACCGGCGATAGTGCACAGCGGCAATGTGGTCACGGAGTGTGCCGCCATCTGCGCCTATCTTGCCGAGGTTTTCCCGCAGGCGGGGCTGGCGCCGCGGGACGACAGGGAGAAGGCCAACTTTTACCGCTGGCTATTCTTCACCGCGGGTCCGGTGGAGGCGGCGGTCACAAACAAAAACGTTTTCGGCAGTGAGCCGGATGCCGACAAGCAGATGATGCTCGGCTACGGCAACTATGCGAATACCATGGACACACTGTCACTGGCGGTAAAAGCCAATCCATTTATTGCGGGCGAGCGCTTCACCGCCGCCGATGTCTATGTCGGTTCCCACATCGGCTGGGGCATGCAATTCGGCACCATGGAGAAGCGCCCCGAATTCGTCGACTACTTCGCGCGCCTGCAGGAGCGCCCCGCGATCAAGCGCGCCGCCGAGCTGGACGATGCGCTGGTAAAGGAAACCAGCGAGGCCTGACGGCAGCCTTTCCTCTCCATTAAAAAAGGCCAGCGGGTTCTGCCCGCTGGCCTTTTCTATGGTGTCGCTACACCTGGCACATCAGTGCACATCAGTGCACCCAGTGATGCCGCTCCATTTTCTGCTGAATGGCCTCGGCCGTCGGCGCCGGCATGGCGCTGATCGGCAGGCGCTCGTGGAAGAACGCCAGGCGCTCCTCGCTGTCCAGCTCGTTCATCGTCTCCGCCTCGAAGAAGCGGCCGTTGATCACCGTGTAGGTGATGTTCTCCGACCGGCGCAGGTTCTCGAGCGGGTTGCCGTCCACGACGATCAGGTCCGCCAGCTTGCCCGGCTCGATGCTGCCGATATCCCTGTCCATGCCCAGGTAGCGGGCGCCGTCGATGGTGCCGGCGCGGAAGGCTTCCCAGGGGGTAAAGCCGCCCTGCTCCATCATCCACAGTTCCCAGTGGGCGCCGAGGCCCTCGCGCTGTCCGTGGGCACCGATATGCACCGTCACACCCCTGTCGCGCAACTGCTTGGCATGGCGCGCCACGTTGACATGGTTGTAGTGGGCATCCGGCGCGGTGGGGCGGCGGATCGAGCGCGGGTTGACGATAAAGTCCGGTGTGAAGCGGGTCAGCCGCTGGTTCTTCCACACTTCGGTGCGGTCGTACCAGTAGTACTCGCCCGACAGGCCGCCGTAGGCCACGACAAAGGTGGGCGTGTAGCCGACACGGGTCTGGCTCCACAGCTGCTCCACGTCGGCGTAGACGTTGGCAATCGGCAGCGAGTGCTCGACGCCGGTGTGGCCGTCCACAATCATGTTCATGTTGTGCTGGTATTTGCCGCCGCCCTCCGGCACCACCATGATGCCCTGCTCACGGGCGGCCTGCAGAACCTGCTGGCGCTGTTCCCTCCTGGGCTGGTTGTAGCTCTTCACGGAAATCGCACCCATCTCCTTCAGGCGCCCCACGTGGAACTGGGCGTCCTCCAGCGAGTTGATCTTGGCCTTGTAGCCCGGACCCTTGGCGCCGTAGAGGATGGTGCCGGTAGAGAAGATGCGCGGCCCGGTGATGATGCCGGCCTTCTGCATCTCCGCGGCGGAGAAGATCTCGCTGCTGTCGTTGGACGGATCGTGAATGGTGGTGACACCGAAGGCGAGGCTGGAGAAGAGATTCCAGTTCTGCTGCGGAATTATCTCCTCGCGACCCTGAGCGCCGTGGGCGTGGGCGTCGATCAGGCCGGGCAGTACAGTCTTGCCGCTGACATCGATACGCCTGGCGCCCGCGGGAATTTCCACCTCGTCCGCCGCGCCCACCGCGACTATGCGGTTGCCACGGAACAGCACTGTGCCATTTTCAATCACTTCCTGCGACTTTTCCGCGTCGCGCATGGTGACCACGGTGCCGCCGGTCAGCGCCACGAGGTTGCCGTGGTTCTCGAACCTGTGGCTGAAGCTGAGATCCAGCCCCTCGGCTACCGGCTCCGGCAACTCCGCAGGCGCGCCGCCGACAAAGGCAAAGGCGTCCTTCAGCTCCCGCTCATAGAGTTTCGGCCCGTGGGCCCAGCCCAGGGTGTCACTGTCCGCGGACCAGTGCAGGTTCTCGCCGGCGCGCTTGGAGACCTGGGTAACCGCCACCGCTTTGCTGTCCGGTCCTATGGCCTCGGACTTGCCGGTGTGCATAAACGGCGCCACATAGGCCTTGAAGTCCTGGGTAAAGGCCACCCAGCGGCCGTCCGGGGACAGGCGGAAGGAGGTGATCTCGGCGCCGTGCAGGTGCTCGCGCTCGTCCTTGCCGTTTGTGTCGACGCTCTTCAGCACCCGCTTGCCGCCACCCTCGTGCACGAAGTCGGAGAAGTAGATGCGGTCGTCATCGGCGCCGAAATGGGGCTCGAAGCCGGACTTGACGATGCGGCGCTGCCAGTCGCCGCCCGCGTCCGCGAGGTAGATGCCCGGCTCCAGCGAATACTCGGGGCTCAATAGATAGCCGCCGGTGAAGCGGCGGAAGGCCACGGTGTCGCCACTCGGCGAGAAAGTCGGTTCGACATACAGGCCCGGCTGGCCGGTGATATTCTCACCGCGGCCGCTGCGGGCGGAAACCACGCGCACGTGGCCGAGCTTTTCATCGTCCCAGGTCACATAGGTGATCTGCCGGCCGTCGCGGGACCAGCTGGGGTAGAGCTCGAAGTGGTCATCCTGGCGGGTCAGGCGGCGGCGCTCGCCGCTGTCCACGTCCTGGATATAGATCTTGCCCAGGGCCTGGAAGGCGATCTGCTTGCCGTCTGGCGACTTCTGCGCCCAGCGGATCATCTTCACATCGAACTCTGCCGGCGCCACCTCCACCGGGAAGCGCACCGCCTCGGCCACCTGCTTCTCGACTTTAACGTGTGCGGCGATCTGCTTGACGTCACCGCCATCGGCGGCGATGCGCAGGAATCTGCCCCCGGTCCAGACAACCAGGGACTCGCCGTCGGGCATCCAGTCGTACTGTACATAGTTGCCGTGCGAGCCAAAAGTTTCCTGCAGGTCGCGCTCCAGCCCCGAATAGACCGGCGTCTCCAGACCGGTTTCCAGATCTTTCAGGAACAGTGTGGTCTTGTTGTCCTGACGGCGGATAAAGGCCAGCTGCCTGCCGTCCGGTGACGGCACCGGCGCTATGGCGCCGCCGGGTCCGGAGATGAAGGTCTCCTCCACACCGTCCTGCAGGTCATAGCGGTTGATGGCGAAGATCTGCTGGGTGGAGTTCTTGTTGTACTCCCAGACCGTGCCTGGCGTGGTATCGATGGAGTAGTAGATATAGCGGCCATCCGGGGAGAAGGCCGGATCGGCGATGTTCTTCTGCGCTATATCGCCGCCGAGGCGCGCCTTCAGCTGGCGACCTTCGCCGCCGCCGAAGTGGTACATCCAGATCTCGCCGGCGGCAATGCTGCGCCCGGACATAAAGCCCTTGCGCGCGACCAGGTACTGGCCGTCCGGACTCCAGTTGGGCGAATGCAGCAGGTTTTCCTTCTCTTTGGTCAGCTGGCGCAGGTTGTCGCCGTTGCGCTCCATGACCCAGATATTGTCGGCGCCGTCGCGGTCGCTGACGAAGACGATGGACTTGCCATCGGGGCTGAAGCGCGGCTGCATGTTCCAGGCGATCTCGTTGGTCAGCGCTTTCGCCTCGCCGCCGGCTATCGGCATCTCGTAGATGTCGCCGAGCATATCGAAAATGATGGTTCTGCCGTCCGGGCTGATATCCAGGTTGCTCCAGGTGGTCTCGCTGGTGTCCAGCAGGATCGGTTTGAATTCATAAGGGGGCTTGTTGACGTTCCAGGATTCGGCCTGTTTCTTTTTATCCAGGTTCGCTTCCGCGGCAGGGGACTCGGCCACCGCCGTCAGCGGCAGGGCCAGCGCCAGCGCCGTCAGTCCCAGCAGCCGCTGGCACAATTTCGCCGATTTATTGTGGGTCATTCAAAAATCCTTCTGCCGGCCGCTCGAGCCGGCGCTTTGTCAGATTGTTATTCGTCAAATGCAGTCGATTATTTGCACCCCGTAAACTACTGGTAATGGCCGGGGGCGGCAAATCATTTGCGTTAGCCTTCCCTGCAACGGGATGACTGGAAACGACGCTCTGGTCTGGGGCAGGAGAATGTCGGCAGCGATGGCTTAGAGGTAATCGGGATCGGTGGTGAAGACCACGTCGAATTCCTGCTCGGCGACGTATGCGCTCATGCGTTCGGTCACCAGCTCCCGCCACTCATCGGCCTGTTCCACCGGTGCGTTGCTGTAATTTTCGTCGAGCAGAATCCGCGCGTGCAGGTAGAGGGAGCGGCCGGTTTTCGTCATGCTGAGCGACCAGCGCTGCCCGGGTATATTGTGCATGGCGGCAGCGAAGGCGCTGCGGATCTCCCGCTGCACTGTTGCAGAGGGCGCGGCGAGCAGCACCTCCATCAGGTTGCGGTACAGAATGCGCGCGGGGACCGGCAGCATCACCGCCACCATGACGATCACCATCCAGGCGTCGACAAAGGGCAGCCAGCCACCCAGCAGCTCGCCGAACTGCCAGACAAACGCGAAAGCGCAGAGCACCACCCCACTCAGAACCGCGTCCATCAGCCAGGCGAAAGAATCGACTTCAATCAGCGTTGAACCGGACACGCGGGCAATGCGCCGCAGCACCAGGTAGACCGCCAGGCAGCCGGAGCTGGCGACAACCGCATAGAAGGTGGCGATACCGGCCTCCAGCGAGCGGCCGCCCTGGTAGAGCGCGGCGATCGCCGAGGACAGTGCCATCAGCATCACGCCGAGTATGACCATACTCTGCAGGACGTTGAATGCCGGCTCGAAGCTGGCGTAACCGAATGGAAAGCGGCGGTCGGCACTGCGCCTGATCAGGCGCGAAACGCTCAGCATTACCAGCGACATGACAAAGTTAACCAGGGAAAACACGCCATCCAGGAAGATCGCCTCAGATTTCGCCTGGTAGGCGAAAATAAAGCCGAGCGCCGCCATCGACAGGCAGCCGACAATCGAAAGCCAGAGACCTCTTGTTTCCACCGTGTCCTCTTTTCCACTAATGCTGATAAGACGGGTAATTCTAACGGTTGCGAAGCCGTACTTCCCGACGTCAACTTGTAGTCGATTCGCGAAGTGGCCACAATTCGCAGCCATTATTGCCAATACAGAAAGTGAACCAGAGTTCCCATGAGTATCGATATCGTAATCCTCGCCGCCGGCAAAGGCACCCGCATGCGCTCCGACCTGCCCAAGGTGCTGCACCCGATCGGCGGTGTGCCCATGCTGGGCCGGGTCATCGAGGCCGCCCAGCAGCTCGGTGAGGTGGAAATCACCGTGGTGATCGGCCACGGCGCTGAGCTGGTGCGTGAGCGCTTCGCGGACAGCGGCGTCAGGTTCGTCGAGCAGACCGAGCAGCTGGGCACCGGTCACGCCGTCGCCCAGGCGATCCCGAATTTCCGCAGCGGCTCCACCGTGCTGGTGCTCTATGGCGATGTGCCGCTGGTGAAAACCGGCACATTACAATCGCTGCTGTCGGCCTCCGACAAGGGCCCGGCGCTGCTGTCGGTGGAGATGGCCAACCCGGCCGGCTACGGCCGCATCGTGCGCGACGACGCCGGCCGCGTGCTGGCCATCGTCGAGGAGAAGGACGCCGATGCGGACACCCTCGCCATCCGCGAAGTGAACACCGGCATACTGGCCGCGCCCGCGGACCTGCTGTCGCGCTGGCTGCCGGAGCTGTCCAACGACAACGCCCAGGGCGAGTACTACCTGACCGATGTGATCGCGCGCTCGGTCAGCGAGGAGATCCCGGTCACCGGCGTGCGCTGCCCGGATCCGGTCGAAGTGGCCGGCGTCAACAGCCGCGTGCAGCAGGCACAGCTGGAGCGCGCCCTGCAGCACAGCCGCGCGCTGGCGCTGATGAATGCCGGCGTGACCCTGCTGGACCCGGCGCGCATCGACGTGCGCGGCCGCCTCGAGTGCG
This sequence comes from Microbulbifer magnicolonia, assembly GCF_035117725.1. Classification (NCBI taxonomy): domain Bacteria; kingdom Pseudomonadati; phylum Pseudomonadota; class Gammaproteobacteria; order Cellvibrionales; family Microbulbiferaceae; genus Microbulbifer; species Microbulbifer magnicolonia. The sequence goes on from NZ_JAYEFD010000002.1 coordinate 672,061, forward strand.
ACGCGGATGTCAGCATCGACATCAACTGCGTGTTCGAGGGCGAAGTGGTGCTCGGCAAGGGTGTGCAGATAGGCCCCAACTGCCTGCTGAAAAACTGCCGCCTGGCCGACGGCACCCGCGTCGAGGCCAACTCGATCATCGAGGAGGCCGAAGTCGGCCAGGCCTGCACCATCGGCCCCTTCGCGCGCCTGCGCCCCGGCACCCAGCTCGCGGACGGCGCCAAGGTCGGCAACTTCGTCGAGACCAAGAAGGCCAAGATCGGCCGCGGCAGCAAGGTCAATCACCTGTCCTATGTCGGCGATGCGATCGTCGGCGCGGGCGTGAACATCGGCGCCGGTACCATCACCTGCAACTACGACGGCGTGAACAAGTCTGTGACTGAAATCGGCGATGGCGCCTTTATCGGTTCCAACACCGCGCTGGTCGCGCCTGTGACCGTCGGCGCCGGCGCCACCATCGGCGCCGGCTCCACCATCACCCGCGAGGTCGGCAGCGACGAGCTGGCGGTGGCGCGGGGCAAGCAGCGCAACATCTCCGGCTGGCAGCGCCCGACCAAGAGGGACTGACGCAGCTTGCACTGGACGGGGAGTTTGCGCCGGCCGCAGGCGAGCAGGGTGCGAGGTCCTGCCGCGGGTGGCCGTCCGGGAAAAGCGCCGCGGCTGGAAAATAGGACCGATCAGGTTTTTTGCCGGGCGGCCACCCGCGGCGGGACCGATCGAAGCTCTCCCCTCTTCAGGCCGGAAATCCGGCGCGGAACCCCTCCTCTGCGCCGGCGGCCCTGCCCCCATCCCCTACACTTGCGCATCGGGAACATAAGGAAAAAACCCGATGCACAAACCCAGAATGCATCTGCTCGCGTCATTTGACATCGCCCATCTGCAATACCTCGACGAACAGGGCCGCGCGACGCAGGCGCTGCCGGACTTCGCCACCCCGGATACGCTGCAGGCGCTCTATCGCCAGATGGCACTGGCGCGGCTGGTCGATGATCGCGCGGTCAAGCTGCAGCGCACGGGGCAGCTGGGCACCTACCCCTCCAGCCTCGGCCAGGAGGCGATCGGCGTCGGCGTCGGCGGCGCCCTGGCAAAGGACGATGTCTACTGCCCCTACTACCGCGAAACCGGCGCGCTGCTCGAGCGCGGCGTCGAGATAGAGGAGATTCTCGCCATCTGGGGCGGCGACGAGCGCGGCCAGGACTACAAACACGCCCGCGAGGACCTGCCGCTCTGCATTCCCATCGCCACCCAGCTGCTGCACGCCGCCGGCGTCGCCTTCGCGCTCAAGTACAAGCACGAGCAGCTGGATGAGCCGCCGCGGGCGGCGGTGACCTGCGCCGGCGACGGCGCCACCTCCAGGGGCGACTTCTACGAAGCGCTGAATATCGCCGGCGTCTGGCGGCTGCCGGTGGTATTTGTGGTCAACAACAACCGCTGGGCCATCTCGGTGCCGCTGGCCGCGCAGACCGCCAGCAGGACCATCGCCCAGAAAGCCATCGCCGCCGGCATCCCCGGGCTGCAGGTCGACGGCAACGATGTGATCGCCGTCCGCGCGGCGGTGGCGGACGCGGTCGGCCGCGCGCGCGCCGGCCAGGGTCCCACGCTGATCGAGGCCACCAGCTACCGCCTGTGCGACCACACCACCGCCGACGATGCCGGCCGCTACCAGCCTAAAGAGGAAGTGCGCGAGGCCTGGCATAGCGAGCCGCTGGTGCGCCTGGGCCTCTACCTGCGCGGGCGGGACCTCTGGAGCGACGAGCAGGAGGACGAGCTGCAGCGGGAACTGGCCGAGATTCTGGAGCGCGCCCTGCGCGCCTATACCGAGCGGCCCCGGGACAGGGCCACCGCCATGTTCGACCACCTCTATGCCGAGCTGCCGGAGGCCTACCTCGAGCAGTACGAGCAGCTGGCCCAAGCCGGTGAGGGGGAAGACTGATGGCGCAGATCACGCTGGTGGAAGCGATCACTCAGGCGCTCGCCTATGAAATGCAGGCGGATCCCCGGGTCTTGGTGTATGGCCAGGATGTCGGCCGCAATGGCGGCGTCTTCCGCGCCACCGAGGGCCTGCAGCAGCGCTTCGGCCCCGCGCGGGTGCTCGACACGCCGCTGGCGGAGACCATGATCGGCGGCATCGCCGTGGGTATGGCGGTGCAGGGACTGCGGCCGGTGGCCGAGTTCCAGTTTATGGGCTTTATCTATCCCGGCCTGGACCAGATACTCAGTCACGCCGCGCGCTTTCGCAACCGCACCCGCGGGCGCCTGAGCTGCCCGATTGTCTACCGCGCGCCCTATGGCGGCGGCATACACGCGCCCGAGCACCACTCGGAGAGCACCGAGGCGCTGTTCGCGCATATCCCCGGTCTGCGCGTCGTGGTGCCCTCCTCGCCGGCGCGGGCCTACGGTCTGCTGCTGGCCGCAATCCGCGACCCCGACCCGGTGATCTTCCTCGAGCCGAAACGCATCTACCGCGCGGTGCGCCAGGAGGTGCCGGACAGTGGCGAGGCGCTGCCGCTCGACCGCTGCTTCGTGCTGCGCGAGGGCGCCGATGTCACGCTGATCGCCTGGGGCGCCTCGCTGAAGGAGACCCTGCGGGCGGCGGAACGGCTGGCCGAGGAAGGTATACAGGCAGAGGTCGTAGATCCGGCCACGCTCAAGCCGCTGGATATCCAGGGCATTATCGACTCGCTGGAGAAGACCCGCCGCTGCGTCGTGGTCCATGAGGCGGCGCGCTTCTGCGGTCTGGGGGCGGAGATAGTCGCACAGCTGAACGACTACGCCTTCGACCTGCTCGATGCGCCGGTGCAGCGGGTCACCGGCTACGACACGGTCATGCCCTACTACCGGCTCGAGGACAGCTACCTGCCCGGCGTCGAGCAGATACTGGCCGCGGTGCGGACGGCACTGGACTATCCGGATGGGGGCCGCGCATGAAGATTTTCAAGCTGCCGGACCTGGGCGAGGGATTGCCGGACGCGGTGATCCGCGAGTGGCATGTGCGGGAGGGCGAGACCATCGCCGCGCATCAGAGCCTGGTCACGGTCGAGACCGCCAAGGCGCTGGTGGAGGTGCCCTCCCCCTGGAGCGGCACCGTGGAGAAACTCTTCGCCGCCGTGGATGAAACCGTCAATGTCGACGAGCCGCTGGTGGGCTTTGCCGAGAAAAAATCCCCCGAGGTAGCCCCCTCTGCAGGAGCGGCGGGGCGGCCATCCGCCGGTGGCCGCGATCGGACAGAGAAAGAGGAAAAACCGTCTGACTCAGGCACCGTCGTCGGCAAGATCGAGCAGAGCCGCGAGGTGCTCGGCGCCGAGATTGCGCCCACCGCGGTCCCGCGCCGGCTGGCCACGCCCTCGGTGCGCGCGCTGGCGCGCCGCCTCGGCGTCGACCTGACGCAGCTGACACCGGGGGGCGAGCGCTTCACCGCCGCAGAGGTGCGCGCGGCGGCAGAGCAGATACCCGAAAGCAAAGAGAAGGTACGGCCCCCGGCCAAACCGGCGCCCGCGCCCGCGCAGATGTCCCCGGCTCGCCGCGCCATGGCGCTGGCGATGAGTCGCGCCCGCGATCAGGTGGCGCCGATGACCCTGTGCGACCAGGTGGATATCTCCGCCTGGTGGGGGCAGGAGTCCGCCACCCTGCGCCTGATCCGCGCGATACAGCGGGCCTGCGAAGCCGAGCCGAACCTGAATGCCCTCTACGAGGACGAACGGCTCAACCCGGCAGAAAGCGTCAATATCGGCCTGGCGGTGGATTCGCCACGCGGGCTCTATGTGCCGGTGCTCAGGGATGTGGCCGCCAGCGCTGACGAAGAAATACTGCAGCAGATCGAGGACTACAAGGCGCAGGCGCGCGAGTCCGGCATCGCCCAGCGGGACCTGCAGGGCGGCACCATACTGCTGTCCAACTTCGGCGGCATGGCCGGCCGCTACGCCACGCCGGTGGTACTGCCGCCAACCGTGGCCATCGTCGGTGCCGGGCGGACCTTTCAGGGCGTCGTGGCGGTGGACGACCGGCCGGCCGTGCGGCCGCTGCTGCCGCTCTCGGTCAGCGCCGATCACCGCGCCGTGACCGGCGGCGAGCTGGCGCGCTTTCTGAAAGCGCTGCTGCGGGCCCTCGCAGGCTGAATCGTGGGAGCCTGCCCTGCAGGCGACAAATCGCGATGCCTTTCTCTTTCGCCAGCAGGGCTGGCTCCCACCGGGAAGCGAAAAAATTCTGTGGCAATTTGGGTTTCGACTCGCTATCTTTAAGTTTCGAAGCGAAACTTATTCTGCCATGTCCAAACGCAACACCCAGCAGCGCCGCCACCAGATCCTCGCCCTGCTCAACGAAGCCGGCGAAGCCAGCGTGGAGCAGCTCGCGCGCCAGTTCGAAACATCCGAAGTTACGATCCGAAAGGACCTGACCGCGATGGAGAACCACGGCCTGCTGCTGCGCCGCCACGGCGGTGCCATACCGGTGCCGCGGGAGCTGGTGCTGGAGGAGGCGCCATCCGAGGTCAAGCGCGCCATCGGCCGCGCCGCCGCGGCGCTGATCCCGGACCACCACCGCATCGTGATCGACTACGGCCGCACCACCGCGGCGATGATCCCGGAACTGGAGCGCAAGCGCGGCCTGGTGGTGATGACCAACTCGCTGCACGTGGCCAACGCCCTGCGCGAGCTGGAGAACGAGCCCACGCTGTTGATGACCGGCGGTACCTGGGATCCGCACTTCGAGGCCTTCCAGGGCCAGGTGGCCGAGCAGGTGCTGCGCGGCTACGACTTCGACCGCGCCTTTATCGGCGCCGACGGCATCGACCTGGCGCGCGGCACCTGCACCTTCAACGAACAGATAGGCCTGTCGCGGGTGATGGCGGAAGTGGCGCGCGAAGTGGTGGTGCTGGCGGAATCCAGCAAGGTGGGCCGCCGCATCCCGAACCTGGAACTGCCCTGGGCGCAGGTCGACACCCTGGTGACCGACAGTGGCCTGGACGAGGACATCCGCCGCCAGCTGGAAGCCAAGGGCGTGCGGGTTATCTGTGCTGAAGTGAGTATTTACGCCTGACCAGAAGCCCGAGTGGCGGGGACTGGCGCTATATTTTTTAGAGATTACCGAGGTTGATGCTATGTGTGGAATCGTAGGTGCGCTGGCCCAGCGCAACGTCAATGAAATCCTGCTGGAAGGCCTGCGCCGGCTGGAATACCGCGGCTACGATTCCGCCGGCGTCTGCCTGCTGGACGGAGATCACCAGCTGCAGCTGCGCAAGAGCCAGGGCAAGGTCGCGGACCTCGAGGCCCGGCTCGCCACCGCTCCCGCCGCCGGCCGCCTCGGCATAGCCCACACCCGCTGGGCCACCCACGGTGCCCCCTCGGACCTGAACGCCCACCCGCATATGTCGGGCCCGATCGCGCTGGTGCACAACGGCATCATCGAAAATCACCAGGCCCTGCGCGCGGAGCTGCGCGAAATGGGTTACCAGTTCATCTCGGATACCGACACCGAAGTGGTGGTGCACCTGATCCATTCGCTGACCGACGAGGGGCTCAACCTGCTGGCCGCGGTCACCGCCGCCATCGCGCGACTGGAAGGCGCCTACGCGCTGGGCGTCATCAGCGCCGAGGAGCCGGACGTGCTGGTCTGCGCCCGCTCCGGCAGCCCGCTGGTGGTGGGGGTCGGCATCGAGGAGAACTTTATCGCCTCCGATCCCATGGCCCTGCGCCAGGTTACCGACCGGTTTATCTATCTCGAGGAAGGCGATGTAGCCGAGATCACCCGCGCCGGCATCGCCGTGCGCGACCAGCGCGGCGAGGAGGTCTGCCGCCCGGTACACAAGCTGAACGGCGGCCACGACGCCGCCGACAAGGGCCGCTATCGCCACTATATGCAGAAGGAGATCTTCGAGCAGCCGACCGTGGTGGAGGCCACCCTGGCCGGCCGCATCGGCGACAAGTCGGTATTGTCCGAGGCCCTGGGGACGCGCGCCCACGAGATACTGCCGGAAGTGAAACAGGTGCAGATCGTCGCCTGCGGCACCAGTTACCACGCCGGCCTGGTGGCGCGCTACTGGATCGAGGACTGGGCCGGCATCCCCTGCGCGGTGGAAGTGGCCAGCGAGATCCGCTACCGCAAGACCGCGGTGCGCCCGGGCACCTTGTTTGTCACCATCTCCCAGTCCGGCGAGACCGCGGACACACTGGCCGCCCTGCGCCAGGCGAAGGAACTCGGCTACCTGGCGTCACTTACTATCTGCAACGTCCCCAACAGCTCGCTGGTGCGGGAGTCGGAACTGTCGCTGATGACCGAGGCGGGCCCGGAGATCGGCGTCGCCTCCACCAAGGCCTTCACCACCCAGCTGGTCGCACTGCAGCTGTTCTGTATCGCGCTGGCCAAGGTCAACGGCCTGAGTGCTGCGCGCGAGGCGGAGCTGGTCAAAGCCCTGCACCAGCTGCCGCAACTGATGGAGCAGTTCACCGGCCTCGACAAGCTGGTGCAGGACACCAGCGAGGCCTTCGCCGAGAAGCACCACGCGCTGTTCCTCGGCCGCGGTGTCGAGTACCCGATTGCGCTCGAGGGCGCGCTGAAGCTGAAGGAGATCTCCTACATCCACGCCGAGGCCTACCCGGCCGGCGAGCTGAAGCACGGCCCGCTGGCGCTGGTGGATGCGGATATGCCGGTCATTGTGGTAGCCCCCAACAATGAGCTGCTGGAGAAGCTTAAATCCAACCTGCAGGAAGTGCGCGCCCGCGGCGGCCAGCTGTTCGTATTCGCCAGCCCCAAGGCCGGCTTCGCCAGCGAGCCCGGCGTGACCGTGGTCGAAGTGCCGGACGCGCCCGAGAGCCTGGCGCCGATCCTCTACACGGTGCCGCTGCAGCTGCTCAGCTACCACGTGGCGCTGCTGAAGGGCACCGACGTGGACCAGCCGCGCAACCTGGCCAAGTCGGTCACCGTCGAGTAATTGTCTGTCGATTACCAATTCAAGGCCGCCGCTGCGCGGCCTTTTGCTTTTCTGGCAGCAGTTTCTGCGGGAACCATACTTTGGCGCCCCCCCTCACGCAAACGCCGATCGGCGTGCTATAAGGAGCCTTCGTCATCTCCGACGATGAGAGGGCCGGTTAATGACCACTGCGGAAACAACAAGAAAAACAGCGGACACCAACGCCGCGGTACTGAACGGCGACGTGAGTGTACTGCTCGGTGAACCGCCGCTGTCGCCGGAGCGGGTGCGCGAGGAGCGCAAGCGGAAGCTCACCGCGGCCTTCCGCCTGTTCGGCAAGTTCGGTTTCGATGAAGGTGTGGCCGGCCATATCACCGTGCGCGATCCGGTGCTGGAGGATCACTTCTGGGTCAACCCGATGGGTGTGTCCTTCAGGCAGCTGCGCATGTCGCAGCTGCTGCTGGTCAACCACAAGGGCGAGGTGGTCGAGGGGGACGGCTACCTGAACGGTGCCGCGTTCACCATCCACTCCCATATCCACCGCCTGCGCCCGGATGTGATCGCCGCGGCCCACGCCCATTCCCTGCACGGCAAGGCCTGGTCGTCGCTCGGCCGTTTGCTGGATCCGATCACCCAGGATGCCTGCGCCTTTTTCGGCGATCACGGCCTGCTGGACACCTTCTCCGGCGTGGTCCTGGAGATGGGCGAAGGCGAGGCGCTGGCGCAGGCGCTCGGCAAAAAGAAGGCGCTGATACTGCAGAACCACGGCCTGCTCACGGTCGGCAAGTCCGTCGACGAGGCCGCCTGGTGGTATATCACCATGGAGCGCAGCTGCCAGGCGCAATTGCTGGCGGAGGCCGCCGGCGCACCGAAATTGATAGAGCCTGAGGTGGCCATTCGCACCCGCGCGGTGGTGGGCACCGAACTGGCGGGAATCTTCAGCTTCCAGCCGCTATACAGCGTGATCTGCGCCGAACAGCCGGAAATGTTCGATTAGTCCGGGGCGGGCAATGGTCCGCCCTGCCCCGAGTCCCGCTTTTCTATACTCGCTGTAATCCGCCCGACGTACAGTGAGTACTCCCTTGAGGTCCGCCCGTCACCGCTGGCTCAGCAACTTTCTACCGCCGCCGGCTGCCCCGCGCCGGGCGCGGCCCTGACGGGCGGCACCGTGCACTACGTAGTGTTGGTGTTGATCCTGCTGCTGGCGGTAGCGGTCAGCGGCATGATCGTGCGCATTCTGCCGGTGCGGCTGCCGCTGCCACTGGTGCAGATCGCCACCGGCGCCCTGCTCGGCGGCGCGCTGGGTGTCAGAATCCCCCTCGATCCGGAAATCTTTTTTCTATTGTTTATCCCGCCGCTGCTGTTTCTGGACGGCTGGCGTATTCCCAAGGGCGCCTTCTTCCGCGATCTGCGGCCGATCCTCGTGCTCGCCGTGGGCCTGGTGGTGTTCACGGTGGTGGGGATGGGCTTTTTCATTCACTGGCTAGTGCCCTCAATGCCGCTGCCGGTGGCCTTTGCCGTGGCGGCGATACTCGCCCCGACGGATCCGGTCGCGCTGACGGCCGTGCGTGGCAGTACGCCCCTGCCGCCCCGCCTCAAACACATCCTCGAAGGCGAGGCGATGCTGAACGACGCCGCCGGGCTTGACCTCTTCCGCTTTGCCGTGGCGGCTGCGGTGACCGGCAGCTTTTCACTATCGCAGACGGCGCTCGGGTTTGTCTGGATGGCGACCGCGGGCGTCGGTATCGGCGCCGGCGTGGCCTTCGCCTGCGGCTATGCGCTGCGCTGGCTGGGCCGCCTCGGTGGCGAGGATACCGGGGTCCAGGTGCTGGTCAGCCTGCTGGTGCCCTATGCCGCCTACCTGGCGACGGAACACCTGGGCGGCTCCGGCATTCTCGCCGCGGCCACCGCGGGCATTGCCACTCAGTACGTGAATCTGCACGGTCCCGAGCTGTCCGCCACGCGCATGGAGCGGCAGGCGGTCTGGGACACGGTCCAGGGTGTACTGAACGGCATCATTTTTCTGCTGCTGGGTGAACAGCTGGTGCGCATCCTCACCGCCGATGTGGGTGCGGCGCGCCACAGCGCCGTCGTCGGCGACTGGACCCTGCTGCTGTATATAGCCGCGATCACCGCGGCCCTGCTGGCGCTGCGTTTTCTCTGGGTCTGGGCATCGATTTACCTGGGCAGGGTTCGCGGGGACATCAGGGACGCGGGCGTGCGCCTGTTGCTGGTGACGGTCGCCGCGGTAGCGGGCGTGCGCGGGGCCGTCACGCTGGCGGGGGTATTGTCACTGCCGCTCGCGCTGCCGGACGACTCGGCGTTTCCCGGCCGCGAGCTGGCGGTAGTGATCGCGATGGGCGTCATACTGCTGTCGCTGCTGCTGGCCAGTTTCGCCCTGCCGCAGCTGGTGCGCCGCCTGCCGGCGACGCCCCAGCTGGCCGCAATCGGCGACGAGCGCGGCGCGCGCGTAGCGGCGGCGCGGGCGGCTATACAGCGCCTGCAATCCCTGCGCGACGGCATAGAGGAGAAGGATGAAGCCGCAGATGTCGAGCGCGAGGCGCTGGACTATCTGCTGGATGTCTACCGCCGGCGCCTGGCCGGCGGTGTCGGACAGGGCGAAGACCGGGTCTGGATAATGGCGCAGACCGAGCGGGAGTTTCACCTGGACGCCCTCGCTGCGGAGCGGGATCAGCTATTCCGCCTGCGTATCGAGCGACAGATCGACGACGATCTGCACCGCAAACTGGTGCTGGAAGTCGATCTGGTGGAGGCGAGTCTGCGCACCGAGGACTAGCTACATGCCGGGGCGGGAATCGTCCCAGTGGTGATCCAGGTGCAGGTCCTTGTCGCGGCGGTCCTCGCGCAGCGCCTGCAGCAGCTGCTCGCGGTAGATCTTGGTCTGTGCGATATGCTGGGATTCGTCGCGCCAGTAGGGGAACAGAGATTCCAGCATACGCTGGTCGTGCTGCTTGAACTTGCGCGCGGCGCGCCGCGCCCGCAACGGGCTCCAGCCCAGCACTTCCAGCGCACTTTCACCGATGGACAGCGCCGAGTCCACGGTCTCGCGGAAGATATGCTGCACGCCCGCCTCCATCAGCGCGTACTGGTGCATGCGGTTGCGCGCCCGCGCGAGTATGGTCAGGTGCGGGAAGTGCTTCTGCAGCTGCGCGACGATTTCCAGTGATGCGGCCTGGTCGCTCAGCGTCAGGATCACCAGGCGGGCGTTCTCGGCGCCGGCGGCGCGCAGCAGGTCCTCGCGAGAGGCGTCGCCGTAGTAGGCCCGGATGCCGTAGCGGCGCACCAGGTCCAGCTGTTCCGCGTTGCGCTCCAGCAGCGTGGTGGAATAGCCGCAGGCGTTCAGCAGCCGCCCGGCGATCTGGCCGAAGCGGCCGTAGCCGACGATGATCACCGGCGATCCCTCGTCCACCGGCGGTTCCCCGGCGCCCGCGAGGTCGCCCTCGGCGCCGCGCATATAGCGCGGCTGGATCAGCTGCTCGTAGATCAGCAGCAGTATCGGTGTCAGTGCCATGGACAGCGCGATCAGGGCGACCAGCAGGTTGCCGGTGGTGCCGTCGAGCACCCGGTTCTGGGCGGCGAAGGAAACCAGTACGAAGCCGAACTCTCCCGCCTGCGCCAGCGCCAGCGCAAACAGCCAGTCCTCGCCGCGCGACATGCGCATGGTGCGCGCCAGCGCGAACAGCACCGCAAATTTGACCGCCACCAACAGCAGCACCAGCCCCAGCAGCAGCAGCGGGTACGCGGCGATCAGGTTGAAATTGAGATTGGCGCCCACGGCGATAAAGAAGAGGCCCAAAAGTAGTCCCTTGAAGGGCTCGATATCCGCTTCCAGTTCGTGGCGGAACTCGCTCTCGGCGAGCAGCACCCCGGCGAGGAAGGTGCCCAGCGCCGGCGATAGCCCCAGCCAGGTCATCACCGCCGCCGCGGCGAGCACGATCAGCAGCGAGGTCACGGTGAACATCTCGCGCACCTGACTGCCGGCCACCAGCCGCAGCAGCGGGCCCAGCAGGTAGCGCCCGGCGATGGCGAAGGCGGCGATGGTGCCGAACACGGCCAGGCCGTAGCGCCAGCCGCTGAGGCCGGCCTCGTCCGGCGCCGGCGGTGTGCCCGCCAGCAGCGGCAGCAGCGCCAGAATCGGAATCACGGCGATGTCCTGGAACAGCAGCACCGCAAAAGCGCTGCGCCCGCCCTGGGTCTTCAGCAGACCCTTCTCGCTCAGCGACTGCAGCACAATGGCGGTCGAGGACAGCGCCAGTATCAGGCCGATGGCCAGCGCGGCGCGCCAGTCCGCCCCGAACAGCAGCAGCGCCAGTCCGGCCACCGCGGCGGCGGTGAGCAGCAACTGGGCGCTGCCGGTACCCAGAATGGCGCCGCGCATCTGCCACAGCCTGCGCGGCTGCAGTTCCAGGCCGATCAGGAACAGCATCAGCGCCACGCCGAATTCGGCGACGTGCATCTCGGCGCTGGCGTCGCCGACCAGGCCCAGTGCGTGCGGTCCGATGGCGACACCGGCGAGCAGGTAGCCGAGTACCGACCCCAGACCGAGGCGGGTTGCGATAGGCACGGCGATCACCGCTGCGGCCAGGTAGATCACTGCCTGGAACAGGAAGCTGGCGTGTTCCATGGAAACTGTTGTCTTTTTGTTGTCGGTTTAGTGCGCCGGCTCCGCCGACCTTTCCGGTTCGGCGATGCTCCGGCTGCGGACGATCAGCGGCGCGATGGTGGAGCCCTGCACCACGATGGAAAAGAGTACCACGCCGTAGGTCATCACTACCCACAGGTGGCGCAGGTCCTGCCCCTGGATATAGGCGTGGCCGGCCGGAATCGACATCGCCAGCGCCAGCGCCAGACCACCGCGCAGGCCGCCCCAGATCAGTATGCGTTCCGTGTAAGGGTGGTATCGGCGAAACCGTTTCAGGATCGTAAACGGAATGGTCACCGCCAGTGCGCGCGCCAGCAGCACTATGAAGATACCGGCCACCATCAGCAGATAGTCGAAGCTCTGCAGGTCGATGGTGATCAGGAACAGGCCCACCAGCAGGAACAGCAGGCCGTTGAGGAAGTCCTCGGTAATCGTCCAGAAGTTATCCAGTTCGTGCTGGCTTACACGGGAGAAACCCCGCTCGCGGGTGAAGTTGCCGATAATGATGCCGCTCACGACCATCGCCAGCGCACCGGAAACGCCGAGGATATTGGCCAGGGAGAAGCCTGCGGTGGGGATCACCAGTGTCAGCAGCAGCTCCAGGCTGTGCTCGTTGGTGGCACAGATCAGCCAGTGGAACAGGCCGCCGATCAGCAGTCCCAGTACCACGCCGCCAAGCGCTTCCACCGCAAACAGTTCGGCCACTGCCGGCAGGCTCGGCTCGCCGCCCTCGAAGGCCAGCGCGTAGATCACCGCAAAAACGACTATGCCGAAACCGTCGTTGAACAGGGACTCCCCCTCCACCTGGATGGACACCTGTTCCGGCGCCTTGAGGCTCTTGATGATCGCCAGCACCGCGATGGGGTCGGTAGGGGAAATCAGCGCGCCGAACAGCAGGCAGTAGACCAGCGCTACCGGCATGCCCACCAGTTGCAGGAACCAGTACAGCAGGGCGCCGACGGCAAAGGTGGAGATCAGGGTGCCGACCACCGCCAGCAGGCCGATCTCCAGCCGCTGGTTGCGCAGCGCCAGCAGGTCGATGTGCAGGCTGCCGGCAAACAGCAGGAAGCCGAGCATGCCTTTCAGCAGCAGGTCTTCGAGGTTCAGCAGCGGCAGCAGCTGGTCGGCCCAGGCGCGCAGTTCGACGATGCCCAGTTTGCCGAGGCCGATTACCAGCAGTGACAGCGCCAGGGCGCCGGCAGTGATCGCGATGGTGGCCTGCGCGCGCAGCACATACTGATTGAGAAAACCGAGAAACACCGCCACCGCGGCCAGAAAAGAAAAGGTGTAATAGACTTCCATATCGCGCGCGCGGGCTCACTTTCTCGGCGTTGTTGGGCAAACAGAACAGCAACTGTAGGAGCGGATGGCCGCCCCGCCGCTCCTACACAGAGGGATTAGGGCTGTCAGTCGGTCAGCGTGCCGTTATTGTAGTCGCGCAGCGCCTGCTCGATTTCCTCGCGGCTGTTCATCACGAAGGGGCCGTAGTGGGCAACGGGTTCGCGCAGGGGCAGGCCGTGCAGGCACAGCAGACCGGCTCCCTCTTCTTCATTCCGGGCGCGCAATTGTAACGACTCGCCGGCGCCGTACAACAGCAGGTTGCCCCGCTGGATAACGCCGCGCTCGGTCGCCAGTGCGCCGCGGTAGACGAACACCAGCACGCTGTGTTCCGCCGGCAGTGGCAGCAGCACCTCGGCGCCGGGCGCCAGGCGCACATCCGCCACCGCCGCCTCGGCGGCCGCTTCGATAAGAGGCGCGCTCTGCGTCCCGCCGCCGACCTGCCACTGGCCGGCGATCAGGCGTATCTGCGAGCCCACGTCGTCCAGCGCCAGCTCGGGAATTTCCGCCGCCTGAATATCGCGCCAGGTGGGCCTGTCCATCTTGTTGGCCGCCGCCATGTTGATCCACAGCTGGAAGCCGTGCATGCCGCCCGGCGCCTGGCCCGGCATTTCCGAGTGGATGATACCGCGACCGGCGCGCATCCACTGGGCGCCGCCGGAGGACACGGCACCGCGGTTGCCGAGGTGGTCGCGGTGTTCGAACTCGCCGTTCAGCATGTAGGTCAGGGTCTCGATGCCCCGGTGCGGGTGTGGCGGGAAGCCGGCGATATAGTCGTCGGCATTCTCCGAGCGGATCTCGTCGAGCATCAGGAAGGGGCTGAAGTCGGGGCTGTCGAAGCCGGCGACGCGCTGGATCCTGACGCCGGCGCCGTCCGCGGACGCCTGGCTGCCGACACCCCGCACCAGCGGGCGGGCACCGGGCCGGCGCGTAAAACCATTCTCTGCTGAATTTGCCATAGACACCTCCAATCGTGCGTTTGTCCGCAGTATAGGCCGATGATTTCGATTAAAAATGGCAAATTATCGCTGCATTTATTCGAATCCTTAGGTGGATTGAGCTATATAAGGTTTCGCGCGCGTAGATCGCCGCGGCCACAGCGATGAGTGAGACCCTTTCAGTGCAAGAGGAATGCAAATGGCCAAGGTCACCCTGGAACAGTGGCGAATGTTTCAATCGGTGGTGGAGCACGGCGGCTTTTCCCAGGCGGCCCAGGCGGTGCACAAGAGCCAGTCTTCCATCAATCACGCGGTGCACAAGCTGCAGGAGAGCCTCGGCATACCGCTGCTGGAGGTGCGCGGCCGCAAGGCCGAGCTGACGGATGCCGGGCGCATACTGCTGGCCCGCGCCGGCGGCCTGCTGAACGAGGCCGAGGCGCTGGAGTTGGTGGCCGCCAGTCTGGCCGCCGGCGAGGAGGCGACGCTGACCCTGGCGGTGGATGTCATCTTCGATTTCGAATGCCTGTGCAATGCCATCGAGCGCTTCGCCGAGGAATTTCCGCACACGCGACTCGAGGTGCGCGAGACGGTGCTGTCCGGCGCCGAGGAACTGCTGCTGCAGCAGCAGGCGGACTTTATCCTCAGCGCGCGGGTACCGCAGGGCTTCGTCGGCGAGCCGGTGGCGAGGGTGCGCTTCGTGCCGGTCGCCCACCCGCTGCACCCGCTGCACCTGCTGGGGCGGCCGGTGGCGCGCAAGGACCTGAAGGCCAGCCGGCAGATAGTGTTGCGGGATTCGGCGGTCAAACACCGCCAGGATTCCGGCTGGCTGGGCTCCGATCAGCGCATCACGGTGACCAGCGTGCAGACCTCGGTGGAGCTGATAGAGCGCGGTCTCGGTTTCGCCTGGCTGCCGGAGACGCGCATCCGCGAATCCCTGTCCGCCGACCGGCTGCTGCCGCTGCCCACCGAGGAGCCCTGGGAGCGGGATGTCACTGTCTATCTGATCTACGCCGATGCCGACCGCTGCGGCCCCGCCGCCGAATTCCTGATCCGCTCGCTGCGCGCGGGCCTGGGTGACTTTGAATAGGCCCGATGGAGCAGGCGCGAAAGCAAACGCGACGACAGACTTTAAAAAATCGAAAGCTATTCGCGAATTTTTGCGGTTTTCTCCGTAAAAAACAGAACTACACTGAGTGCAGTTCCACCGTCACTATCTGACTGATCTCAAGCGAGGATTCAGCAATGCACAACCCCATCTACTGCGATCTCGGCAAACTGCTCGGCCGGGTCCTGATGTCCCTGATGTTCATCACCGCCGGCTGGAACAAGATCGGCGGCTATAGCGGCACCCAGGCCTTTATGGAATCCGCCGGTGTGCCGGGCATACTGCTGCCGCTGGTGATCCTGGTGGAGCTGATCGGCGGCCTGGCAATTCTGCTCGGCTACTTCACCCGCTGGTGGGCGCTGGCATTGGCGCTCTTCTGTCTGGCCAGCGCCTGGCTGTTCCATTATGTGCCCGGCGACCAGGGGCAGATGGTCAGCTTTATGAAGAACATCACCATTGCCGGCGGCTTCCTGATCCTCGCCTGTGCTGGCGCCGGCAGGCTGAGCCTGGACCACAAGCTGCGCGGCAAATAAGCGCGGCGACATGCGGCGCGGGCTTCCGCGCCGCAGTCGATTCCTCGGCGCTTTTTCAACGCTATCCCGACACTATCTCGACCTTATCCCGATCTGTGGAGTTTGTGCTATGGGCCTACTGGTCAATGGCCAGTGGCAGGACCGCTGGTATGACACCGACAAGAGCCACGGCGAGTTTGTGCGCGAGGCGGCGCAGCTGCGCAACTGGATTACCGCCGACGGCAGTGCCGGCCCCAGCGGTGAGGGCGGCTTCGTCGCGGAGAAAGGCCGCTACCACCTGTATGTCTCCCTGGCCTGCCCCTGGGCGCACCGCACGCTGATCTTTCGCAAGCTGAAAGGGCTGGAAGACATTATCGGCGTCTCGGTAGTGAGCCCTCACATGCGTGAACAAGGCTGGACCTTCGATACCGACGAAGGCAGCAGCGGCGACCGCCTCTACAATGCCGATTATCTGTACCAGCTGTACACGCGCAATCGCGCCGACTACAGCGGCCGGGTCACTGTGCCAATGCTGTGGGACCGGCAGCGCGAGCGGATCGTCAGCAACGAGTCGTCGGAAATCATCCGCATGTTCAACAGTGCCTTTGACGGCCTGACCGGCAACGACGCGGATTTCTACCCGGAGGATCTGCGCGGCGATATAGACGCGACCAACGATGTCGTCTACGAAAACGTCAACAACGGCGTCTATCGCGCCGGCTTCGCCACCACCCAGGACGCCTACGAGCACGCCTACGAACGGCTGTTCAGTGCCTTGGAGCAGCTGGAACAGCGTCTGCAGCACAACCGCTACCTGACCGGGGCGCGGATCACCGAGGCGGACTGGCGGCTGTTCACCACCCTGATCCGCTTCGACGCCGTCTACCACGGCCATTTCAAGTGCAACAAACAGCGGCTGGCGGATTACCCGAACCTGTGGGGCTATGTGCGCGAGCTTTTCCAGTGGCCCGGTGTCGCCGATACCGTGGATTTCCACCATATCAAGACCCACTACTACGCCAGCCACGCCACCATCAATCCCACCGGCATAGTGCCCAGGGGACCGGAGCTGGATTACTCGGCGCCGCACAACCGCGGTTAGCGCGCGCCTCCGCTGCTGACGACGGGCAGCGGCCTATACTGCAGGACAGTTTCGAGTGGAATCAGGAGAAACCCCGTGAAACTTTTCTACGCCCCCGGCGCCTGCTCACTGTCTCCCCATATCGTCGCCTGCGAAGCGGGTATCGACCTGGAGCTGTGCAAGGTCGATCTGGGCGAGCACAAGACCGAGACCGGCGGCGACTATACCGAGATCAACCCCAAGGGCTATGTGCCGGCACTGCAACTGGAGGGCGGCGAAGTTCTGACCGAGGGCCCGGCAATTGTGCAGTTTATCGCCGAGCAGAAACCGGATGCGAAGCTGGCGCCGGAATACGGCAGCCTCGATCACTACCGCTTGCTGGAGTGGCTCAACTTTATCGCCGCCGAGGTACACAAGGCCTTCGTGCCGCTGTTCTGGAATGGCTCCGACGAGGACAAGTCGCGGGCGAAGAAAATCATCGCCCGGAAATTCGATTTCATTGAAAGCAAACTGGATCGGGACTATCTGATGGGCGACGACTTTACCGTCGCCGACGCCTACCTGTTCACCATCGCCGGCTGGCTCGACAAACAGAACATAGACACCTCCGCCTGGCCCAGGCTGCAGGCCTTCCAGAAGCGCATGGCGGAACGGCCCGCGGTGCAGAAGGCGCTGCGCGAAGAGGGGCTGCTGAAGGAGTGAACGAATGGGCACTCAGCGCGGGATAAAGCGCTTGGTGACCGGTACCTCGGCCTCGATGGGCTCGTGGGCGCGGGCGACAACTACCGCAAAAAACAGCGCCGCGACAGTGCAGCCGAGCATGGCCCCGGCGACCGGGATCAGCGTACCGGTATGCAGGTTGTTGACGATGCCGCCGAGAATGCCGCCGGTAATAAATATGGTGGCGCCATAGATCGCATTGGCGCTGCCGCTGATGCGCGGGAAAAATTCCAGAAAGCAGGCCGCCGCATTGGGTCCGGTAATGCCGATACAGGCCATCACCAGCACCAGCGGAGCCATCCACAGTGCCAGCTCCCGGACGCCGGTCAGGGTGCCCAGCAACAGCAGGCCGCAGCCCAGCATCTGCAGCAGTATGCCCGCCAGCAGGATATTGCGCGGCTCGAACAGGTTCAGCAGGCGGATATTGACCTGCACCATGCAGATGAGACCCAGCACGCAGAGTCCAAAATAAATCGGAAACTGGTTCGCCGGCACCTCGAACACCTGCATGAATACGAAGGGTGCGGTGGTGATGTAGATAAACATGGAGCCGCTGACAAAGGCCTGGGCGGCGAGGAAGCCCAGCGCACGGCGGTTGCCCACCACCTGGCCGTAGCTGTCGATCAGCGAACGCAGGGGTTTGCGCTGGCGCCGCGCGCGGGAAAAGCGCGACACGGTTTCCGGCAGCAGCCAGCGCACCAGTACCAGCATGGCGGTGGCGTACAGCAGCAGGAAAATAAAGATGCTCTGCCAGCCGCCGGTGGCCAGCAACACCGAGCCGATCACCGGCGCTATCAGCGGCGCCACCAGCATCATGGTACTGATCATCGAGATGATCTTGGCCGCCTCGCGGCCGCTGTGCAGGTCCCGCACTATCGCCGAGGAGATCACCGTGGCGAAGCCGCCGCCGATGGCCTGGAAAAAGCGCAGGATAATCAGCTGGTCCACGTGATCGGCGAACAGCACCAGCACCGAAGTGGCGATAAAGATACTGAGACCGATGGTGCCTACCAGGCGCCGCCCCCAGCGGTCGGACAGGGGCCCGCCGCACAGCTGGCCGATGGCGAAGCCGAGCAGGAAACTGGAAACCGAGTGCTGTACCCGCGCCACCTCGGTATCCAGCGCTGCGGCCATGGCCGGAATCGCCGGCAGGTAGCTGTCGATGGAGAAGGGTGTCAGTGCCACCAGTGCCGCCAGCCACACCGCCAGCCAGCGCGGCGGTTTCTTCTCGGCGGGGATGGCAATGGTGCTCATAACTCAGCTCTGGTACTGCGTGGCGGAATGCCGGGGGGAATCGGGCGCTGCGGCCGAGCTAAAAGATTAGCTGTCGCGGGCGCGCCATGGTAGCCAGCGGCGGCCAACTGTTCCAGTGACGCCGCGGCACAGGCGAAGCCTCGCGGCTCGGGGAAGGCAGGGAAGCGGGCGCCTAGTGCTTGTCTTCCCGCAGTGTGTAGAGCCCCTGCTTGAGTTTCAGCAAATGCTCCTGCAGTTGCGGCCCCTTGCGCTGGGCCACGCCGATGGCGAGCACGTCGATCACCACCAGGTGGGCGATGCGCGACGACAGCGGCGTGTAGATCTCTATGTCCTCTTCCACATCCACTTCCAGCGGAATCGTTGCCTGGCGCGCCACCGGCGAACCGCTCGGCGCCAGGCCGATCACGGTCGCCCCCTGCTCTTTTGCCATGCCCATGGAGCGCAGCAGCGCCTTGGTGCGGCCGCTCTGGGAGATGGCGACGACTATGTCGCCGGGCGCCATCGACATGGCGGACATGTTCTGGATGTGGTGATCGGAGTGGGCGGCGGTGGCCAGCTGCAGGCGGAAGAACTTGTGCTGGGCGTCGGCGGCCACGGCGCCGGAGGCACCGAAGCCGAAGAATTCGACCCGCTTGGCGGCGGCGATCGCGGTCACCGCCGCCTCCAGCGCGCGGTTGTCGAGTTTGTCGCGCACGTTCAGCAGGGTGTCGACGGTGGAGTCGAAGACCTTGCGCTTGTACTCGGCAATGGTGTCCGTCTCGGTCACCGCGATCTGGCCGAAGCTGGGGCTGGAGGCCAGCTGTTGGGCCAGGTTCAGCTTGAACTCCTGGAAGCCGGAACAGCCCACCGCGCGGCAGAAGCGCACCACCGTCGGCTCGCTGACCTGGGCCTCGGTGGCCAGGTCGACGATGCGCATATGGATGATTTCGTCCGGGTTGGCGAGGATATATTCGGCCACCTTGCGCTCCGATTTGCGCATGGATGGCAGCTGTTCGCTGATTTTCTGCGTGACTTCTGCCGGTTTCACGGGACTTCCTTCTTCGAGCCGGATAGCGCAGTTTAGCCTCTGCGCTGGTGGCTGGCGAGCTGTCCGTTGCAGAGTTGGGTGACGGCCCTGCTGCCGGTGGCCGTCCGCTCAACAACCTGATCGGCAATCGTTTCACAGACGGCCCCCGGCAGCAGGGCCTTCGCATCGGCGGATGGAGATTTTTTTCAGGTCCCGAGCTCCGAGTCTCGATCTCCAAAACCTGTTTATTTACACAGGTAACAGGCACCACCTCTGATACAATCGCCGCCCATGGACGTATCTCAGATTCTAGACCCCCTCAACGACGCCCAGCGCGAGGCCGTGGCCGCGCCGCCGGGCAATCAGCTGGTGCTGGCCGGTGCCGGCTCCGGCAAGACGCGCGTGCTGGTGCACCGCATCGCCTGGCTGATGCAGGTGGAGGGCGCCTCGCCCTACTCGATCATGGCCGTGACCTTCACCAACAAGGCTGCCAAGGAGATGCGCGGGCGCATCGAGGAGCTGCTGGGCGTGAACACCTTCGGCATGTGGGTGGGGACCTTCCACGGTCTGGCCCACCGGCTGCTGAAGGCGCACTGGCAGGAGGCCAGGCTGCCGCAGAATTTCCAGATCCTGGACAGCGACGACCAGCTGCGCCTGATCAAGCGGGTGCAGAACGACCTGGGCCTGGACGAGAAGAAGTGGCCGCCGCGGGAGACCCAGTGGTGGATAGGCGCACAGAAGGACGAGGGCCTGCGGCCCCAGTACATCAATGCCGGCGCCGACCCCTGGCTGCAGACGATGGTGCGCATCTACTTCGCCTACGAGGAGGCCTGCCAGCGCGGCGGCCTGGTCGACTTCGGCGAGCTGCTGCTGCGCGCGCACGAGCTGTGGCTGAACAACGACGCGGTGCTGGCGCACTACCGCCGCCGCTTCCCGTTCATTCTCGTCGACGAGTTCCAGGACACCAACACCATTCAATATGCCTGGCTGCGCCTGCTGGCCGGTGACCAGTGCCATATCAGCGCGGTCGGTGACGACGACCAGTCCATCTACGGCTGGCGCGGCGCCAAGATCGAGAATATCCAGCACTTCGAGCGCGACATGCGCGAGGTGCAGACGGTGCGTCTGGAGCAGAACTACCGCTCCACCTCCACCATCCTGAAAGCCGCCAACGCGGTGATCGAACACAACGCCGGCCGCCTGGGCAAGGAGTTGTGGACCGAGGGCGAGGAAGGCGAGCCGATTGCGGTCTACGCCGCTTACAACGAGCAGGACGAGGCGCGCTTTATCGTCGAGCGCATCCAGGATTGGGTGCGCGACGGCCACCGCCGCGACAGCATCGCGATCCTCTACCGCTCCAATGCCCAGTCGCGTGTGCTGGAAGAAGGCCTGCTGCGCGAGCAGGTGCCCTACCGCATCTACGGCGGCCAGCGCTTTTATGAAAGACTCGAGATCAAGAACGCGCTGTCCTATATGCGCCTGATCAGCAACCGCGACGACGACACCGCCTTCGAGAGGGTCGTCAACACGCCGACCCGCGGTATCGGCGCGCGCACCGTGGAGATGGTGCGCGCCTACGCCCGCGAACAGGGGTATTCGCTGTGGCGGGCGGCGACGCTGATGCTGCAGCAGCGAGTGCTGGCCGCCCGCGCCGGCAATGCGCTGCAGTCCTTCCTCGACCTGGTCAACCGGTTGGCGGCCAACGCCGAGGACAAGCTGCTCGATGCGATCGCTGAGGACGTGATCGAGACCAGCGGCCTGCTGGAATTCCACGGCAAGGAGAAGGGCGAGAAGGGCCAGACGCGGGTGGAGAACCTGCAGGAACTCGTCAGCGCCTGCCGCGCCTTCGACGGCATCGACCAGCCAGCGGGCGAAGAGAGCGACGAGGAAGAGCGGCCACTGCTGGACCAGTTCCTCGACAGCGCCGCGCTGGACGCCGGCGAGGGCCAGGCGGACGAATTCGAGGACGCGGTGCAGCTGATGACCCTGCACTCGGCCAAGGGGCTGGAATTCCCGCTGGTGTTTATGGCCGGCGTGGAGGAAAACCTGTTTCCGCACAAGATGTCGGCGCAGGAGCCGGGTCGCATGGAGGAGGAGCGCCGCCTCTGCTACGTGGGCATCACCCGCGCCATGCAGAAGCTGTATATCACCTACGCGGAAAACCGCCGCCTGTTCGGTAGCGAGACCTACAACAGTCCGTCGCGTTTTATCGGCGAGATACCGCCCAACCTGGTCCAGGAGGTGCGGCTCAAGACCGAGATCTCGCGACCGCTGTTCCAGCCCGGCGCTGCAGAAAATCAGTGGGGCAAAGTGGGCAGGTTCTCCGACCCGCCTCCGGATTTCGACGACCTGCCGCCGCTGGCGCTGGGCGGCCGCGTCGACCACCCGAAATTCGGTGAGGGCACCGTGGTACAGTTCGAGGGCAGCGGCCCGCGCGCGCGGGTGCAGGTCAATTTCGACGATGCCGGCAGCAAGTGGCTGGTGGTGGCCATGGCCAAGCTGCAGCCGCTGTAGCTTCTGTCGCCCCTCTCCCATTAATGGGATAGGGGCCGGGGGAGAGGGGCCGGGGGAGAGGGATCGGGCTTCGACGGAAATACTGATCGCGGCCATGGGCAGCTGGCCGCCCCGCCGCTCCTACAAAAACGATAAAAATATTCGAACCGAAAAAATAACAACCGATGAAAAAAATAAACTGGTACCCGCCCATCATCCTCGGTCTGCTCGCCCTGCTGGTCATCACCTTCGGCGCCCTGGTCGCGTCGCGCGCGACCCAGGGGCCGGCCCAGCACTTCACCGCCGGCGGCGAGCAGGAGTCTTTCGAGTGGAAGCTCGTCACCACCTGGCCGAAAAATTTTCCCGGCCTCGGCAGCGCGCCGGAGCGCTTTGCGAAGAACGTCGGGGCCATGTCCGGCGGGCGCCTGAAAATAAAGGTCTACGGTGCCGGTGAACTGGTGCCGGCCATGGGTGTCTTCGGCGCAGTTTCCGAAGGCGCGGCGCAGATGGGCCACGGTGCCGCCTATTACTGGAAGGGCAAGGTGCCGGCCGCGCAGTTCTTTACCGCAGTGCCCTTCGGTCTCAACGCCCAGGAGATGAATGGCTGGCTGCACTACGGCGGCGGCATGGAATTGTGGGAAGAGATCTATGCGCCCTTCGACCTGATTCCGCTGGCCGGCGGCTCCACCGGCGTGCAGATGGCGGGCTGGTTCAACCGGGAAATCAATACGGTCGAGGACCTCAAGGGGCTGAAGATGCGCATCCCCGGTCTCGGCGGCGAAGTGCTGAACCGCGCCGGCGGCACCGCGGTGACCATTCCCGGCGGCGAGCTGTACACGGCGCTGCAGACGGGCGTGATCGACGCGACCGAGTGGGTGGGCCCTTACAACGATCTGGCCTTCGGCTTCCACCAGATTGCGGACTATTACTATTATCCCGGCTGGCACGAGCCGGGTTCCATTCTCGAATTTATCGTCAACAAGACTGCCTTCGAGAAATTGCCGCCGGACCTGCAGGCCATAGTGCGCACCGCCGCCCGCGCCGTCAACCAGGATATGCTCGACGAGTACACGGCGCGCAATAACCGCGCCTTGAAGGAACTGGTGGAAAAGCACGGCGTGCAGCTGAAGCGCCTGCCCGACGATGTCATCGCCTACCTGAAGAAGGTCAACAGGCAGATCATGGAAGAGACAGCGGCGAAAGACGCGCAGTTTGCGCGGGTCTACGAGGCAGTGAAGGAATTCGAAAGTGAGGTGATTCCCTATCACCGGATCAGCGAGGAAGCCTACTACCAGACGCGGGCTATCGGGGAAAACTGAACGCACACAGATTCGCCAGCAATTACCCCTGGCGAGCTCGCCCAGCGCGTAAAAAAGGGGGCTTTCGCCCCCTGGTAGAAATAGTCGCTAGAAGTCGTACTCTCCGGCGGAGACTTTGCCTTTTTCTTCGCTCGGCCTGTCCGCCACCATCACTTCAGTTGTCAGCATCAGGCCGGCGATGGACGCGGCGTTCTGCAGCGCGGTGCGGGTGACCTTGGTTGGGTCGATAATGCCCAGCGCGATCATGTCACCGTATTCGCCAGTCTGTGCGTTGTAGCCGAAGGCGCCATTGCTGTTCGCGCGCACCTTGTCCAGCACCACACTGCCGTCGACGCCGGCATTGGCGACGATCTGGCGGAAAGGCTCCTCCATCGCCCGCAGAGCGATATTGATACCGACCTGCTGATCGTCGTTGCTGCCTTTCAGGCCCGTGCGGCGCAGCGCCTGGGCCGCGCGCACCAGGCTGATACCGCCACCGGGCACTATTCCCTCTTCCACCGCGGCGTGGGTCGCGTGCAACGCATCGTCCACCAGGTCCTTTTTCTCTTTCATTTCGATCTCGGTCGCCGCACCCACCTTGATCACGGCCACGCCGCCGGCCAGCTTGGCCACACGTTCCTGCAGCTTTTCGCGGTCATAGTCGGAAGTGGATTTCTCGATCTCGGCGCGGATCAGGCGCACGCGGGCGTCGATGTCATCGCGCCGGCCGGCACCGTCGACGATAGTGGTGTTCTCCTTGCCGATCACCACGCGCTTGGCACTGCCCAGTTGCTCCAGGCCGGCGTTTTCCAGTGTCAGGCCCACTTCCTCCGCAATCACGGTGCCGCCGGTGAGGGTGGCGATGTCCTGCAGCATGGACTTGCGGCGATCGCCGAATCCCGGTGCTTTGACGGCGGCCACTTTCAGGACACCGCGCAGGTTGTTGACCACCAGTGTCGCCAATGCCTCGCCCTCGATATCCTCGGCAATCAGCAGCAGCGGACGCCCCGCCTTGGCGACGGTTTCCAGTAGCGGCAGCAGATCGCGGATGCCGCTGATTTTCCTGTCGAACAGGAGGATGTAGGGATTGTCCAGCTCGGCCTGCATCTTCTCCTGGTTGTTGATGAAATAGGGCGACAGATAGCCGCGATCGAACTGCATGCCCTCGACCACATCCAGTTCATTCTGCAGTGACCTGCCCTCCTCCACGGTGATGACACCATCGCGGCCGACCCTGTCCATCGCCTCGGCGAGAATCTGGCCGATGTCCGCGTTCCAGTTGGCCGACACGGTGCCGACCTGGCCGATCGCCTTGCTGTCCGCACACGGCTTGGACAGCTTTTCCAGCTCCTCGGTGGCAGCTTTGACCGCGGCATCGATGCCGCGCTTCAGGTCCATCGGATTCATGCCCGCGGCGATCGCCTTGTGGCCCTCGCGTAGCAGTGCCTGTGCCAGCACGGTGGCGGTGGTGGTGCCGTCACCGGCCACATCGGCGGTCTTGGAGGCGACCTCTTTCACCATCTGCGCGCCCATATTTTCGAACTTGTCCCTGAGTTCGATTTCCTTGGCCACGGACACGCCGTCTTTGGTCACGCGCGGCGCGCCGAAGCCCTTCGCCAGCACGACATTACGGCCCTTGGGACCCAGCGTGGCCTTCACCGCATCGGCCAGGATGTTGACGCCGGCCAGCATACGCTCGCGGGCGTCGTCGGAAAACCTTACGACTTTCGCACTCATGCTGCTTGCTCCTCTGTCTTCGCAGTTTCGAGTATTCCGAGAATGTCGGACTCTTTTACGATCAGGTAGGTCTCACCGTCGAGTTTGATTTCAGTACCGGCGTAATGCCCGAACAGCACGCGATCGCCCACCCTGACTGAGAGCGGGCGAAGTTCGCCGTTATCCAGCGGCACGCCGCCGCCGACCGCGAAGACCTCTCCCTGGGTCGGCTTCTCCGCCGCTTTGTCTGGAATAACGATACCGCCTCTGGTAATGGTTTCCGCCGGCAGCCGTTTGACGACTACACGATCGTAGAGCGGTTTGATACTCATTGGATTGCCTCCGATAAGCACGCTAAAAAAACTGACAGGAAATCGATTTGAGTTCTGGAGCCAACGGCATCCCGGAATAGCCCGCCGGCCCACGAGCGGCAAGATAGGAGCGGAGATTGTCTTTTCAAGAGGCGCAAGGCCGGATTTTTTATAAATTTTTTCTATATAAATGATCGGGAGTAAAAACTAAAAATTAGTAGATCTGTTTTATAGTTTTTGTAAGCCTCAACCTGGCCAAAGGAGGATTGCCGATGTCCCTGCAGCAACTGCCCGCCTTTGAGAGGACCCTGGCGGAGTACTTTCGCGAACGGCTAGAGGAGTTTGGCCGGCAGCTGGTGCCCAGCCCGCAAGAGGACACCCTCTGGTATATGGGGAATATGCTGGCCCGCTTCGGCGACAGCGACAAAGTATTCAGCTACGACCGCGGCGAGATCAGTATCCGGCCGCTGGCCCTGCTGTACAAAGATGCGCGCCAAACCGCTGACCGCTGGCAGCGCTGCCAGATTCTCCGCCAGCTGGGTGACCAGGCACTGTTTATGGGCGCCCTGTTTCCGGAGCGCTATGAGCGCCGCGGTATTCTCAGGGATTATTTCGTGGGCATGGGCGGCGGCGCCTACGACTACCTGGCAGAAAACGCGCAGGGCAACCGCCATATCTATTGCGAACTCGCGGCCATGTTTGCGCGATTGCTGGAGCTGGTCGCACGGGTCTGTGCAAAGCAGAAACCGGTCGACGCCCGCGACCTGCTCGACCTCTACCAGCGCTGGCGCCGGAGCCGCGATCCCCACCTGGCCGATCAGTTGCGCGCGCTCGGTATCGCACTGCCCAAGTCGGATCTGCGCCATTGACCCGCCCGTAGCGATCTTTCAGATTCTGTAGCAATAAGCTTGCGCACTGATTAATTGCGCAATCGATGGCATTTATCGGTAAGGCTTTCTATGTATTGCCGGATAGTCAGGAACGTCAGCTTTTCTATTCCCAAAAAATTCGAATAATCGCTGAACCGGTCATATTCGGACCGGAAAAAAATCATAAAAATTCAGGGGGATTGAATGAAGACTCTGCTGCGGCTGTCTATTGCAGCCATTTTCGCCGCGCTCGTCGGTTGTGCCACGCCTCAGGTTCCGGTGCCGCTGGACCAGGGCTTCTACACCGCGGACAACAAGACCGTCGGCCTGATGCTGGAAGCACCCAAGACACCGGGTCTGGCGCTCGAAGGCAATATCGGCCTGCTCGACTACGCCATTATCGCCGCGGCGACCAGTTCTCTCAGCAGCCATATCGAAAGCCAGGACCTGGGCGAGTTTCTGGCGGTGGCCGAGGAGCTGAGTCAGAGCCTGGAAAATGAGGGTTTCCAGGTCGTGCGTCTGGAAGTACCGGCGAAGGCGCCCAAGCTGGCCAAGTTCAAGGATCCGGACGGCAAGGACACCACTTACTTCGCCGCCAAGGACCACCGCACCCTGGCCGCTGAATACCAGGTGGACTACCTGCTGAAGCTGACCGCCACCAGCGCTGGCCTGGCCCGCCCCTACTATGGCTTCATTCCCACCGATGCCCCGCGCGCGGTTTTCAATGTGCACGGTGAGATGATCGACATGTCATCCAACCAGCTGCTCTGGTATGCGAACATCAATCACGCCGGTTACGCCACTGGCGAATGGGACGAAGGCCCGAACTTTCCCGGCCTCACCAATACCTATTACGTGGTGATGAATAAAGCCAGGCAGGATGTGGTCAATGCGCTGGCCAAGCGCGACACCAGCGTTATCGCGCTGAACGGCGACGATGACAGTGCAGCTGCAGCGAGCGCCGGCGCGCCGGCCGCAGCCGAACAGCAAGAAACCCAACAACAATAAGAACCGGGACAGGCGGCGGCGCGGCCGCCGCCGCGACACGCATGAAAATAATAACCATCGTTGCGCTGGCCGGCGCCCTGCTGGCCGGCTGTGCCCACTCCGCGAAATACCACCTCGCCAGCGGCGATGCCGACAGCATCCGGAGCCTGGAGCGCATCTACCTCGATATTGCGCCGCTGGAAAACGGCCCGCTCAGCGTGGAGATCTACCCCGAGCCCTGGCGCTACCTGTCGGTTTCCTCCAATGTCGCGGCCGCGCAGTATTCCGCCCCGCCGCCCCCGCCCGGTACCAGTGCCGGCCAGGCGGCCGCCGCCGGTGTTGCGGGCGGTCTGATCGGCACGCTGATCGCCAGTGAAATGGCCAAGGGTCAGGCGCAGTCGGCGGCGCAGAAGCCGGCCGAGCCCCTGGTTGAGGCGCTGATGGGGCGCGCGATCGAGCGGGATGTGCGCGAGGCGCTGGTGGACGGCATGCTCACTTCCGATTTCGCCGCGAGCAATACGCTCGAGTATGCGCCGCTGCCGGACGACGGCGCACCGCAACTGGTGCTGCAGCCCTCGATCAAACTGACCAACGGCCTCAACGTACTCAAGTTCAATATCAACGCCGAGCTGCATGCGGGTGGCAAGCAGCCGCTGTACCGCAACTCTATCGAGTACTGGTCGGCGGGCACCGGCAACAGCGACAAGCAGGAAAACCTCTACTACTGGCGGGCTGCGGATCTGGAAGCCTTCTACGGCGAGCTGCAGCAGGCGATCGCCCACACCGCCAGTTATCTGGCGCAGTCCCTCGACGGAAGCCTGCCCGCGGCAGAGGAAAAGCAGGCGACGCACAGGATCGCCGGCAATGACGGCTGGGTGATGATGCGGGGAAATCTGCTGCAGAGCACCGACGAGTACACCGTGCTGCGGGATCTGCGCGGCAATATCAAGATCATCAGCGGAACTCTGGTGCTGTGACGGTGCTGTGACGGTGCTGTGAGGGTTCTCTGACGGCGCTCAGACCGGCGCCCCCCTACGGCATATCGCAGGTACCGGTATCCGGGTCGTAGTGGCCGCCGGCGTCGAGACAGCTGTCCACCTGCCAGTACTCCGCGTAGTGCATGCGCACCAGCAGCAGTGCACCCAGCGCCATGAACACCAGGCCGACGATGGTGGCCCAGTTGCTCCAGCGCAGCCGGGCCAGGATCAACAGCAGCAGGCCGGAGGGGATCAGCAGTATGCCTGCCAGCACCAGCAGGTGCTCGAGAAGTGATTCGATCATCCCCATCGGTATAGCAGCCGCGCGGCGGCGGGGGCCTGTTTGCGCTCAATTCGATGGTCGCGTTGCCGCCCCAAAACGGGCCAGGCAAGGCGCGAGGAGTGTGGTTTAGCGTGCTAAATGAACGACGAGCAACGCAGTATGGCCCGCTTTTTGGGGCGCAACCCGAAGGGACGGGACTGTTTTTCCGCAATGCTGCGTTGCAGCTCGCTTATGTGGCGTGACCACACGGCGCTCGCTGCGCCTTTCTTTGCGAAAAAAACGGTCTCCGTCGCGGTCATCGAATTGAGCGTAAACAGGCCCTAGGGCAGCGGCCGGGTGCGGCCGCGGTCGTCGATCGCGACGAACACGAACTCGCCCTCGGTGACCTTTACCTGCTCACCGGAATCCACCCGCGTCAGCCAGACTTCCACCATGGTGCGGATCGAGGAGCGGCCCACGTCGGTGGCCTCGGCGTAGCAGCTGACGGTGGAGCCCACCGGCACCGGGCGCAGGAATACCATGCTGCCGACCGCCACGGTGGTGACGCGGCCGCGGGCGATACTCTGGGCCAGGATGGCGCCGGCCAGGTCCATCTGCGACATCAGCCAGCCGGCGAACACATCGCCCTGCGGGTTCGTATCCCGCGGCATGGTCTGTGTCTGCAGGGTCAGAGTGCCTGTGGGTTTTGGATCTTCATCAAGTGCGGACATCGACTGCTCACGTTTTCACGTATTGTTAGAGTTATTCGGGCCCGCCGGGGCGGCAGGCTGGCGCATTCTAGCACAAAGTGGTGATCAATTAGCCACCGGCGTGAGGCAGCTTTGCTGTGAACTATTGCTTATAACGATAGATGATCTGGCTATTTTTCGATCGGAAACGGTCCCGCGCCTGCTAGACTCAGACCTGGTGCCCGACGCGGGTTCACCCGCACCCGGCGGTACCGAATTGCGCTAGATGGACACCATGGCCGAGCCCGATCGCAGCCGCATAACCCCCGCCCGCCAGGGCTACGAGGACAGCGACATCGCCGCGCTGGATCTGCAGCGCCGCTATGAGCCGGGCGATGCCGCGGACCGCTTCGCCCTCGGCACGGTCAAGCTGCTGCGTTTCGTCGCCGATACCCTGTTCGCCCAGCGCTATGGCAACCGCGCCATAGTGCTGGAGACGGTGGCCGCGGTGCCGGGCATGGTGGGCGGCTGCCTGCAGCACCTGAAGGCCCTGCGCCATATGCGCGACGACGACGGCTGGATCTACACGCTGCTGGACGAGGCGGAAAACGAGCGCATGCACCTGATGACATTCATGGAGTTGATCAAGCCATCCTGGTTCGAGCGCTTTGTCGTCGTGGTGGTCCAGGCGATCTTCTTCAACGCCTTCTTCCTGCTCTATCTCATCTCCGACCGCACGGCCCACCGCCTGGTCGGCTATTTCGAGGAAGAGGCGGTCGTCAGCTACACCCAGTACCTGCAGCGCATCGACGACGGACTCGAGGCCGATGTGCCGGCGCCGCAGCTGGCCATCGACTACTGGGGTCTGAAGCCGGACGCGCGGCTGCGGGACGTGGTGGAGGTGATCCGCGCGGACGAGGTCATGCACCGCGACACCAACCACGATTTCGCCGACCGCATTGAGGCCGGCGCCCACTACTGAATCTCAGCGCTGCATCATCTCCGGCAGCCAGGTGGCCAGTTGCGGCCACAGCGCCAGCACGCAGAGCAGCAGCAGTTGGATAGCGATAAAGGGCATCACGCCGCGGTAGATGGCACCGGTGGCGACCTCCGATGGCGCCACCCCGCGCAGGTAGAAGAGCGCGAAGCCGAACGGCGGCGTCAGGAAAGAGGTCTGCAGGTTGATCGCGATCATGATGCCCAGCCACACCGGGTCCACACCCATGGCCAGCAGCACCGGGCCGACGATCGGCACCACGACGAAGGTGATCTCGATAAAGTCGAGGATAAAGCCGAGCAGGAAGATCACCACCATCACCAGCAGGGTGGCGCCGAAAACCCCGCCGGGCAGACTGTGGAAGATGCCGGTCACCAGTTCCTCGCCGTCATAACCGCGGAACACCAGCGAGAACAGCGAGGCGCCGATCAGTATCGCGAATACCATCGCCGTCACCTGCAGGGTGCTGCGGCCCACCTCGCCGGCTCGCGCCCAGTTCAGGGCGCCGCGGCTGTAAGCCAGCATGCCGGCGCCGAGCGCGCCGACCGCCGCGGCCTCCGTCGGCGTGGCGGCGCCGCTGATGATCGAGCCCAGCACCAGCAGCATCAGCGCGATCGGCGGCAACAGGCTTTTCAGGGTCTGCCAGAGATCCACCGCCTCGCCGGCACCGGCCGGCGCCGCCGCCGGTTCGCGCCGCGCCACAAACAGCAGATAGACGATATAGGCCGCCACCAGCAGCAGCCCGGGAATGATCGCGCCGATAAACAGGTCGCCGACACTGACCGGCTGTGGATTGAAGATGCCCGCGGACAGCTGGGCCTGCTGGTAGGCATTGGACAAGGTGTCGCCGAGCAGCACCAGGGCGATGGACGGCGGGATTATCTGCCCCAGTGTGCCCGTGGCGCAGATGGTACCGGTGGCGAGGCGGGCGGAATAGCCGCGCTTCAGCATGGTGGGCAGGGACATCAGACCCATGGTCACCACCGTCGCGCCGACGATGCCGGTGCTGGCCGCCAGCAGCGCGCCCACGACCACCACCGAGATCGCCATGCCGGCCGGCACCCGCGCGAATACCCGGGCCAGGCTGACCAGCAGTTCCTCGGCGATGCGCGCCCGCTCCAGCATCACGCCCATCAGCACGAACAGCGGCACCGCCACCAGGGTACCGTTCTGCATGATGCCGTAGAGGCGGTCGGGAAAGGCGCGCAGCAGTTCCGGGTCGAAGACGCCGGCGACGATACCCAGCCCGGCGGCCAGCAGTGCCGTGCCGCCGAGGGTGAAGGCCACCGGGTAGCCGAACATCAGCAGGCCGCAGACGGCGGCGAACATCAACAGCGGAATCAGTTCGATCATACGCCCGCCTCTTCGACTTCCGGCCGCGCGGTGGCGGCGGCAGTGGCGCCGGGCGCGCGGGGCGGCGTCACCGCCATCAGTCGCGCCAGGGCGCGGCCGAACTGGGCCAGGCCGGCCAGGGCCAGGGTGGCCGCCGCCAGCGGCATCAGGCTCTTGAGCAGGAAGACGCCAGGCAGGCCGCCGGCGCTGGCGCCGGCCTCGAACACGGCCCAGCTGCTGGCCGCAAACTGCCAGCTGCCGGCCAGGATGAAAGCGCACATCGGCAGCAGGAATACCAGCGTGCCCACGGCGTTGACCCAGGCGCGGCCGCGTTCGCCCATGCGCCGGTAGAAGACATCGACGCGCACATGGGCATCCGTGTAGAGCGTATAGGCCAGGCCGAGCATAAAGGCGGCGCCGTGCAGGTAGATGACCGCATCCTGCAGCGCCACCGAACCGCCGTCGAAGCCGTAGCGCAGCAGCACCACGGCGCTCTGCAGCAGCACCATCGCCAGGGTGAACCAGCCGAGCAGCCGGCCGGTGCCGCTGGCCAGCCGGTCGAGGGCGCGCGCCGCGCCGAGCAGGGGGGACATGGGAACTTCTCGCATGGCATCTTATTGTTTTATTGGCAGCCCCACAGACTACCGCCTCCGCAGTTTCGGCACCAGACGTGCAATCCGGCGACTTGTAACCTTTTTGTCATCTTTCATTCATAGAATCGTCACCCGTTGTTCTTAGCATCGCCGCGTGAAACAAATCCACACATATTGGAGTCACCCAT
Source organism: Microbulbifer magnicolonia (assembly GCF_035117725.1). NCBI lineage: Bacteria > Pseudomonadati > Pseudomonadota > Gammaproteobacteria > Cellvibrionales > Microbulbiferaceae > Microbulbifer > Microbulbifer magnicolonia. The sequence goes on from NZ_JAYEFD010000002.1 coordinate 704,293, forward strand.
GAACAAGCGCCCCCTCGCCAAGAAGCTAGTGGCATCTACCGTCGCGGCACTGACCATCGCCGCCTCCCAGGCGGCCCTGGCGGCCCGCGATCACATCAGCATCGTCGGCTCTTCCACCGTCTATCCCTTTACCACCACCGTGGCCGAGCGTTTCAGCCGCGCGACCCAGTTCAAGACACCCGTGGTGGAATCCACCGGCACCGGCGGCGGCATGAAGCTGTTCTGCCAGGGTGTGGGCGAGAATACCGCCGACATAACCGGTGCCTCGCGCCGCATCAAGCAGTCCGAACTGGACATGTGTAACGACAACGGCGTCGACGTGGTCGAAGTACAGATCGGCTTCGACGGCATAGTCCTGGCCAACGCCAAGAGCGATGAGCGCTTCGAGCTCTCCCGCAAGGACATCTTCCTGGCGCTGGCCAAGGAAGTGCCGAACCCGGACGGTTCCGCGACCCTGGTAGCCAACCCCTACAAGACCTGGAAAGACGTGAACCCGGCCCTGCCGGCGCACAAGATCGAAGTCCTGGGCCCGCCCCCGACCTCCGGCACCCGCGACGCCTTCGCCGAGCTGGCGATGGAAGGTGGCTGCAAGAAGTTCGACTGGATCGCCGCCAAGAAGGACAGCGACAAGAACGCCTACAAGGCCATCTGTCACACCGTGCGTGAAGATGGCGCCTATGTGGAAGCCGGCGAGAACGACAACCTGATCGTCAACAAGCTGGTGGCCAACCCGAACGCACTGGGTATCTTCGGCTTCAGCTTCCTCGACCAGAACGCCGACAAGGTACAGGGCTCCCTGATCGAAGGCCAGGAGCCGACTTTCGACTCCATCGCCGACCAGAGCTACCCGGTTTCCCGCCCGCTGTTCATCTATGTTAAGAAGGCGCACGCCGATGTGGTACCGGGCATCAAGCAGTTCCTGGCCGAATTCACCAGCGAGCGCGCCTGGGGCGAGGACGGCTACCTGGCCGACAAGGGCATGATCCCGCTGCCGACTGCCCAGCGCCAGCAGGTGGCCACCGACGTGCGCAAGCTGAATGCACTGAGCAACCTGGCTGCCAAGTAACAATTACCTGGAAAAACACCAGGTAAAAGGAATTACCGGCCAAGCCCGCGAGGGCTTGGCTTTTCTTTTTATCTGCCGCACTGAGGCGGCCATGGAAACGTAGTAAAAAGTCGGGATAATGCCGACAAATAATCGGATGGCACGGTAAATCGATGCAAACACCCACCCTGTTCGCCCTGTTGCTGCTGCTGGTTCTGGTGGCCTATGGCACCGGCTTCAGCCGCGCACTCGCCGCCGCGCGTACCGGCGGCGGCCTGCGCAAGCTGGCCTCGCTGCCCAGTTATTACGGATTGCACACCGCGCTCTGGTGCGGTCTTCCGGCACTGCTGCTGCTGGGCACCTGGCTCGCGTTTGACGATGCGATTATCCGCGCCATGGTTATGAACGGCATCGCCGACAGACCCGACACCATTGCCGGACAGAACCTGCTCTTCGCTCAGATCCAGAACCTGGCCGCGGGCCACCTGATCGGCGAGGCGTCGCCGCAGCTGCAGGCCGCCGCCGAGCGCTTCAACGACCTGCAGAGCGGCTCGCGCAACCTGCAGGCGGCGCTGAGCCTGATCCTCGCCACTGGCCTGGGTGCCTTTGCCGCGCTGCGCTTCTCGCCGCAGCTGCGCGCGCGGGAGAAAGTGGAAACGGTGCTGCGCGCGGTACTGATCGCCTGTGCCTGCGCCGCCATCTTCACCACCGTCGGCATTCTGCTGTCGGTGCTGTTCGAATCCCTGCGCTTCTTCCAGGCGGTGCCGGTGACCGAATTCCTGTTCGGCCTGCACTGGAGCCCGCAGATGGCCCTGCGCGCCGACCAGGTCGGTTCCAGCGGCGCCTTCGGCGCCGTGCCGCTGTTTACCGGCACGCTGATGGTGTCCGCGATCGCGATGTTCGTCGCAGTGCCGGTGGGCCTGATGTCGGCCATTTACCTGGCCGAGTACGCCAGCAAGCGCGTGCGCGCATTTGCCAAGCCGGTAATTGAGATTCTGGCCGGTGTGCCGACGGTGGTATACGGCTTCTTCGCCGCGCTGACCGTAGCGCCCTTCATCCGCGACCTGGCCAATTCGGTGGGGTTGCAGGCCTCCAGCGAAAGCGCGCTGGCCGCCGGTCTGGTGATGGGCATCATGATTATTCCGTTCGTGTCGTCGCTGTCCGACGACGTGATCAACGCCGTGCCGCAGTCACTGCGCGACGGCGCCCTGGGTCTCGGCTCGACCCAGTCGGAGACGGTGCGCAAGGTGGTTATCCCCGCCGCCCTGCCCGGCATCGTCGGCGGCGTACTGCTGGCGGTGTCCCGCGCGATCGGCGAGACGATGATCGTGGTGATGGCCGCGGGCCTGGCCGCCAACCTGACCGCCAACCCGCTGGAGTCGGTGACCACCGTGACGGTGCAGATAGTCACCCTGCTGGTCGGCGACCAGGAGTTCGACAGCCCGAAAACCCTGGCCGCCTTCGCCTTGGGCCTGATGCTGTTTGTCTCCACCCTGGTGCTGAACTTTATCGCCCTGCACGTAGTGAAAAAATACCGGGAACAGTATGAGTGATCCGACCCAAACCAATCTGACCCAGCTGCGGGTGCGCGAGCGCATCGAGCAGCGCCTCGCCAGCCGCCACCGCAAGGAAAAGCTCTTCCGCGGGCTGGGTATCGCCAGTATCGCCTTCGGCGTGCTCGCGGTGCTGGTGCTGTTCACCGATATCATCAGCAAGGGCAGCGGCGCCTTCGTACAGAGTGCGATCGAGCTGCGCGTGCACTACGACGAACAGGTGCTGGGTATCGACAAGGTGGACGACGAGAGTCTCGCCTGGGCCAACTTTACCGGCGTGATTCGCCAGGCCCTGCAGGAGCGCTTCCCGGAGGTGAGCGGCCGCAGCGAGAAACGCGAGTTGAACAGCCTGGTATCCACCGGTGCGCCTTTCACCCTGCGCGACCGCCTCGCGGCCAACCCGGAACTGCTCGGCAAGACGGAAACCGTGTGGCTGGCCGCCGACGACGACGTGGACACCTTCGTCAAGAGCCTGTCCGATTCCGAGGAGGGCTTCCGCGGCCGCACCTCGGAGCAGAAGGCCAACTGGATAGCGCAGCTGATGGGCAGCGGGGAGCTGAAGAAGCGCTTCAACACCACCTTCTTCACCAACGGCGACTCACGCGAGCCGGAACAGGCCGGTATCCGCGCGGCGCTGATGGGCTCACTGTTCACCCTGCTGGTGACGCTGGCGCTGTCTTTCCCGATCGGCGTGGCCGCGGCCATCTACCTGGAGGAGTACGCGCCGAAGAACCGCTGGACAGACCTGATCGAGGTGAACATCAACAACCTCGCCGCGGTGCCATCCATCGTCTTCGGTCTGCTGGGTCTGGCGATCTTTATCAACTTTTTCGAGATGCCGCGCTCGGCGCCGCTGGTCGGCGGTCTGGTGCTGACCCTGATGACGCTGCCGACCATCATTATCTCCAGCCGAGCCGCGCTGAAGGCGGTGCCGCCGTCGATCCGCGAGGCGGCCATGGGTATGGGCGCCTCGCGTATGCAGGTGGTCTTCCACCACGTGCTGCCGCTGGCGATGCCGGGCATGCTCACCGGCGCGATCATCGGTATGGCCCAGGCGCTGGGTGAGACGGCGCCGCTGCTGATGATCGGCATGGTGGCGTTTATCGTCGATGTGCCCGGCGGCATCACCGATCCGGCCACGGTGCTGCCGGTGCAGATTTTCCTCTGGGCCGACAGCCCCGAACGCGCCTTCGTCGAGCGCACTTCTGCCGCGATCATGGTGCTGCTGAGCTTTCTGATCGTCATGAACACCAGTGCAGTGCTGCTGCGCAAGAAACTCGAGCGCCGCTGGTAACCGGCGCCGATGCTAAGATAACGGGATTGCTTATGAATACCATGACCCTGGACGCGACCGGCCAAGCGGAGCCGGTACAGCCCAAACCGCTGGAAAAAGTAACTGTGGATACCAAGACCAAGGTGCGCGAAACCGTCGGCGAGCCGTTCTGCGACAACGCCAAGCTGCGTATGCGCAACGTCAACGTCTTCTACGGTGACGCCCAGGCGATTCACGATGTGAGTCTGGATATCGGCCGCAACGAAGTGGTGGCGATGATCGGACCGTCCGGCTGCGGCAAGTCCACTTTCCTGCGCTGCCTGAACCGCATGAACGACACCATCGAAGGCTGCCGCGTCGAGGGCGAGCTGAGCCTGGACGACGAGCCGATCTACGGGCCCAAGGTCGATGTGGTGCCGCTGCGCGCGCGGGTGGGCATGGTGTTCCAGAAGCCGAACCCCTTTCCGAAAACCATCTACGAAAACGTCGCCTACGGCCCGAAGATTCACGGCATCGCCAGTCGCCGCGCCGAACTCGATGAAATCGTCGAGAACAGCCTGCGCCGCGCCGGCCTGTGGAACGAGGTAAAGGACCGCCTCGACAAGCCGGGCACCGGTCTCTCCGGCGGCCAGCAGCAGCGCCTGTGTATCGCCCGCGCCATCGCCGTGAGCCCCGAAGTGATCCTGATGGACGAGCCTTGCTCGGCCCTGGACCCCATTGCCACCGCCCGCATCGAGGAGCTGATTGACGAGTTGCGCGAGAACTACACCATCGCCATAGTCACCCACTCGATGCAGCAGGCCGCGCGCGTCAGCCAGCGCACCGCCTACTTCCACCTGGGCCACCTGGTGGAAGTGAACGATACCGAGACGGTATTTACCAATCCGCAGCACGCGCTGACCGAGGCCTATATCACCGGCCGTTTCGGCTGATCGGCTGTACTATAAATTAGCAATCAAACAGGTCGTCGTGACCTGTTTGATTGTCGCCAGAAAAATACTGGCGCAAATGCGTCGATTTGCTTGTATTTTTGCTGGCTCGCGCTGGCCTGGGTCCAGCGGCGGCACATCCCTGCGCCGCACTAATAACCCGGCAATTTCTATTGTCGCGTTAGTAAATTTGCGCTAACAGAAGCAGATAGTTATGGATATGCATTTCGATCAACACATCTCTCGTCAATTCAACGAGGACCTCGAAAGCATCAAGACCGAGATGCTGGAGATGGGCGGCATGGTCGCCCGCCAGGTGGCCGATGCGGTGGACGCGCTGTCCAACGCCGACAGCGAGCTGGCGGAGCAGGTGCTGCGCATCGAAGAGGACATCGACAAGCACGAGATGGCGCTGGACGAACACGCGACACTGATCATCGCCAAGCGCCAGCCGGCCGCGTCGGACCTGCGCATGGTGATGTCGGTGACCCGCATCGCCCGCGATCTGGAGCGCATCGGCGACGAGGCCAGCAAGATTGCCAAGATGGCCATCGCGCTGACCGACGAGGGCACTTCGCCGCGCGGCTACACCGAGATCCGCCATATCGCCAATGCGGTGCGCAAGATGCTGAACGATGCCCTCGACGCCTACACGCGCTTCGACGTCGCCTCGGCGATGCGCACCCTGGCGGAGGACGAGCAGGTGGACATGGACTACCGCACCGCGGTGCGCGAGCTGATCACCTATATGATGGAAGACCCGCGGAGCATCTCGCGGGTGATCAACGTGCTCTGGACCCTGCGCTCACTGGAGCGCATCGGCGACCACGCCAAGAATATCTGCGAGCAGGTGGTTTACCTGGTCGAGGGCGCGGATATCCGCCACGGCCACGAAGGCAAACTGAAAAAAGCCTGAGCGGGCGACTGGCAATCGCAGACAGGGAAAACAAAAGAGGCCGCAATTTGCGGCCTTTTTTATCTCAGCAACACGGAGGTTGTGACAGTGAAGTTTATCTTCGAGGTGCGCATCAAAGAGGGCCACACTGCCGAAGAGTACGCCGATGCGTGGGTGCGGGCATCCGAACTGATCCAGCAGGCGCCCGGGGCGCGGGGTACGGAACTCCATCGAAAGATAGGCGACCCCAATACGCTGATCGCCATTGCCAGCTGGAACAGCAAGGCGCAAAGGGATGCGATGGATGCCGAACACAATCCCGAGATAGACCAGATCATCCGCAGCGCCGCCCCCTTTGTGGAGATTCGCCCGCTGGGCGAGTTTGACGAGCCCGAATGGGTGGTGAAGCCGCCGGCCACCGACAACTAGTAGATGCGGCCCCATTTCAGATAAAAAGCCGAAAATAATAGAGAAAAACGATCGTTAAATCCGGGCTGTTCAATTACCCGCAATGACACGGGTTAAGCGGCCTTTTGCATCCACCGAAGCGACGGTCCTGGTGCCCGCGTTCAAGCCATCAGTAGCCAATCCCGGCAATTATGAGATGACCTGGTGGAGAACTTGCGGGCCCAATTACACCACCATGAAGACGTCCTACACCATGGAAGAACTGGAGGAAAAGCCGGAACTGATGCAAACAATTCTGGATAAGGCGAAGGCGATTGACGGCTGTACAAGTATGCTGACAAGTATCGAATAAAATCGAATAACACGTGCGCAAAGGCCCTGCACAGGGCCTTTTCTTTTTGCACCAACACTTCCTGAGCCATTCATTTACCATTCAGTAAAAATCATTACAATCCGCGCCTCCAATTGGAAACATTGTCAAACAAGGAATATGTAATGAAGTTTAAATTGGCCGCCCTGCCGCTGATGCTGCTCTCCGCTACCGTTGCCGCGGAGCAGTACACCTCCATCACCGAAGCCGACTATATTCAGACCGATACCGGATTTGCCGACATCGACCAGTTGCTGATCGGCAGCACTTACTATTTCGCACCCAAGGAAACTCTGGGTCCGTTGAAAGAATTCGAATATATCAACAAGGTCACCAACATCTTTGGTGGCTACAGCTACGCCGACAGCGATTTCGGCGATGCTGACAGCCTGGCTGTCGGCGGCGAGTACTTTGCCGCGAACGGCTTTGTCGTCGGGGGTGCCATGCTGGAGTCCGACGGTGGGGATATGCTCTCCGCTTCGCTGGGCTATCTGTTCACCCCGAACTTCCTGATGTCATTGGAAGCGGTCGATGTTGAAGACGCGGACAGCGAACTGTTTGTCAACGCGCGCTACAATCACCAGCTGAATGGCACCGACTATATCGGATTCGATGTTTCCGTCGACGATGATCTCGACAGCAAGACTGTTTCCTCCAAATACTTCACCGAGTTCGCCGGCGGCCGGTACCTGGCTGCGGAAGTCTCTGTCAACGATACCGACGACACCGATCTTTTCTGGGCCGGCAATGTCGAGTTCTATTTCAACCAGAACACCTCCGTCGGCTTCGGCTACGACGATGCCGACAGCTACGAGCTGAACGCGACCCATTTCTTCAACCGCAATGTCGCGGCCAAGGTTGCCTACGGCTCCAACACCGAGTTCGATGAAGTCGATGTATTCTCCCTCGGCCTGACCGTGCAGCTGTAAACCGCCGGCGCCAGTAGAAACAAAAAGGGCCGCACTGCGGCCCTTTTTTATTGGCGAATTACGCAGGACGTGGCGTTATCCCTTGTTAGTTAGCGCCTGCATCCGCGCCTGTGCCTTGCTGCCGATATCTCCGCCGGCGCTGGCGGCGGTCTGATAGTGGCTGTAGGCGTTCTTGGTATTGCCCTGCATTTCGTATACCTGGCCCAGGTAGTAGTGCGCGTGCGGTGTCTCCAGGTGGCGCAGCGAGCGATTCAGATCCCGTTCCGCCGCCGTGTAGTCCTTCAGCTGCGCGCTGATCATGCCGCGCTTGAGCCAGTTGGAGAACAGTGACGGGTTTTTCTGTACCGCGCGGTCGTAGGCGGTGTGCGCGCTCTGGTACTGCTTCTGGTACGCCAGCAGGTCGCCCTCGAGTGCGTAGAAAGCGGCCTCCCTGGGCTGCTGTTTCTGCGCCTGGCGCACCAGGCTCAGGGCGCGGTCGTACTGCTTATCGTTGATGGCGGCCATCGCATCGTCATAGGTCTTGTAGGCATCGGCGTCGCGCTGCAGCTGGGCAATGGCCTTCTGGTAGGCGGCGCGATTGGTGGCGCCGCCTGTCGCCAACTGCTTGGCGTGCTCGATATTGGCGTCCACCCGCGCCTGGGACGGCGGGTGGCTGGCAAAGAGCGCCTCGAGGCCGCTGGCCTGTTTGCCCTTCGACAGCTCGACGAACTTGCGCTGCAGGCGCACCGCGCCCTGGGGGTCGTAACCGGCGGCGGCCATGTATTTCATGCCGTACTGGTCCGACTCCAGCTCGTTGCTGCGGCCGTAACGGGCGATATAGGCGGAGCCGCCCAGCTGGCCGCCGAGGGTCACCAGGTCGCCGTAAGCGGTTTCCTTGGTGGCGGCGCCGAGCACGGCGAGACCGGCGCCCAGCACCTGCTGCTGTGACATGGCTGCGGCCGAGTGACGCGCGGCGGCGTGCACTATCTCGTGGCCCAATACGGCGGCCAGCTCCGCCTCGTCTTCCAGCAGCACCAGCAGGCCGCGGTTGACCGCTATCTTGCCGCCGGGCAGGGCCCAGGCGTTGGGCACCGAGTTGTTCAGCACCACGAATTCGTAGGGCAGCTGCGGCTGGTCGGAGACCCTGGCCAGCTTCTGCCCCACCCGGTTCACATAGTCCTGCAACGCCGGATCTATGACGTACTGGCCGCCCTGCTGCTGCTGGTTGATCGGGTACTGCTGCTCGCCCAGTGCCAGTTCCTGGCCCGGTGACATCAGCGACAGCTCCTTGGCTCCGGTAACCGGATTGACCGCACAGCCGGCCATCAGTGTCGCGGCCAGAGTCGCCGCGGCTGCAGAGAATTTAAGTGCGCGCGAGATCATCGCCTCCTCCCTGTATAATGCTCAGTTTTTACGGTTACTCATTGTACACAGTCCGGGGAGCGAGGTTATGGCAGCACTTCAGGTTATCGAACTATTTGCCGGTAGCGATCCCGATGGTGAACCGGTGGTGGAGCGACTGCAGGTGCGCGTCAACGAGGACAACACCTGCCAGCTGGTGCGCTCCCCGGCGTTTATCAAGGGGATCGCCAGCGGCGACACCATCAAAGTCGACAAGGACAACCAGCAGTTCGAACTGGTAAAGCGCGCCGGCAACCTGGCGATCCGCGTCTTCTGTCGCGGCGACAGCGCGGAGCTCTCGGACCGGCTGACACCGCAGCTGGAAAAGCTCGGCGGCGAGCTGGACCTGGAAAGCCCGCGCCTGCTGGTGTACTCGATTCACGTCAGCTGTGGCTTCGACAAGATCGAAGAAATCCTCAACGGCGCCTGCGATGGGGCCAACAGTGTCTGGTACTACGGCAATGTCTACGATCCCCAGGACGGGCAGACGCCGCTGAACTGGTGGCAGGACATCCTCAAACCGGAATAAAGCGGGGAGCGCCGAGCCCCAGCTCGGCTTGGGATTCAATCGAAACTATTGCCAAGCTGGGGCTCGGCGCTCCCGGCACACAAGGAACCCGATGTTAATCGTTATCTCCCCGGCCAAGACCCTCGACTACGAGAGTGAAATTCCATCACTGGAGACCACCCAGCCGGATTTCCTCGGGGAATCCGCGGCGCTGATCAAAGAGTTGCGCGCGCTGAGCCCGCAGCAGATCTCCAGCCTGATGAAAATCTCCGACAAGCTGGGCCTGCTCAATTACGACCGCTTCCAGCAGTGGCAGCGCCCCTTTACCGACAAGAACGCCCGCCCCGCCCTGCTCGCCTTCAAGGGCGATGTCTACACCGGTCTCGCGGCCGAGACCATGGGCAAGCGCGACTTCGCCTATGCACAGAAGCACCTGCGCATGCTGTCGGGCCTCTACGGTCTGCTGCGCCCGCTGGACCTGATGCAGCCCTATCGCCTGGAAATGGGTACCAGAATGCCGAATGCCCGCGGCAGCAATCTGTACGAGTTCTGGGGCGCGCGCCTTACCCGGGCGCTCAACGAACAGCTGCACGGCCTTAAGAGCCGCGAGCTGGTGAACCTGGCCTCCAATGAGTACTTCAAGTCCGTGCAGCCGCAGGCGCTCGATGCCGACGTCGTCACGCCGCACTTTAAGGACCTGAAGAACGGCCAGTACAAGATGATCAGTTTCTTTGCCAAGAAGGCGCGCGGCATGATGACCCGCTGGGCCATAGAGCAGCGGGTAAAAAAGGCGGAGGAACTGAAAAATTTCGCTGTCGCCGGCTACCGCTACAACGCCGGACTGTCGAGAGGCCGCGACTGGGTATTCACCCGCGACCAGGCCCCGGAGGCATCATGAGCCGTACCGAGCTGCCGGACGCGCCCTCCTGCGCGCGCAACCGCGAGCCGATACTGGCGCAGCTGCGCCGCCTGCTCGCCGACAGCCGCACCGTGCTGGAGGTTGGCAGCGGCACCGGGCAGCACGCGGTCTACTTTGCCCCGCGATTGCCGCACCTGGTCTGGCAGACCTCCGACCGCGCGGAGAACCTGCCCGGCATCCGCGCGTGGCTCGCGCAGGAACCGGCGGACAACCTGCGCGCGCCGCTGGAGCTGGACGTGGACGACGACTGGCCGTCGATCAGCGTCGACACTATTTTTAGCGCTAATACCCTGCATATTATGTCCGCCGATTCCGTGCGGCAGTTTTTCCACAAGCTGCCGCGGGTGCTGCAGCCCGGTGGCCGCCTGGTCGTGTACGGACCCATGAAGATTGCCGGCCAATACATCGGCCCGAGCAATGCCGATTTTGATCAGTGGCTGAAGGAGCGCGATCCCTTGAGCGGCATTCGCGATCTCGAGTGGCTGGATCAACTGGCACTGGCCGCGGGGCTGGAGCGCGAAGAATTGCATTACCTGCCGGCCAATAACCAGTTGATTGTCTGGCGCAAAAAGACGGAGAGGAGTTGATATGCCAGCATGGTTTGAAACGACAGTCATTATCGCATTCGCGATCGGCGCGGTTTATTTTTTTGCCAAGTACCGTGAGACGGTCGCCGCTTTGCACGAGAGTGAGCGCATGAAGAAGCGCCTCTCCGACGATCTCAATCGCTACCGGGATACCCCGCGCCTGCGCGCACTGCGCGACGCCATGGTGGGTGCCGATACCCTGCCCGTGGACGATGACGGCCGCGAGCACCTGCTGGTGCGCGACGGCGATCTGCAGCTGCACCACCTGACCCTGCGCCGCCAGTGCAATGCGGTGAGCGAGGGCGAGAAGATCACCTATACAAAAGATGGTGAGGAGGTGGTGCTGAGCGAGCTGGAATAAGCCGGCATTCTCTTATGTAGGAGCGGCCATGGGCCGCTTCTACATTGGGTATCCGGGTACGGGGAATTCTTCAGGCGGCGGTAGTCGAGCCAAGCTTCTGCGGCGGAAAGTGCAGGGTAAAAGTACTGCCGCGCCCCGGCGTGCTGTCGACAGTCATTTCGGCACTGTGCCGCAGCAGCACATGCTTGACGATGGCGAGACCCAGGCCGGTGCCGCCGCTGTCGCGGGAGCGGCCGGCGTCGACGCGGTAGAAGCGCTCGGTCAGCCGCGGTATGTGGATCGGATCTATGCCGATGCCGCTGTCCTTGACCGCGAAGTGCCCGCCTTTCCCGTCCACCCACCAGCGCAACTGAATCGGTCCGCCGGCCGGGCTGTACTTCACCGCGTTCAGCACCAGGTTGGCGAAGGCGCTGTGCAGTTCAGTGGCGTCGCCGGTGATGGTCGTGTCCCGGTCGCATTCCACCGTGATCTGGTGGTGCGCGCCGCTGAAGCTGCGCGCCTCCCGCGCCACCCTTTCCATCAGCTCGCCGACGACGACCCGCTCGCGGCCGCTGTCGCGCTCCGAGGTCTCCAGCCGCGCGAGCAACAGCAGGTCGTTCACCAGTGTGGTCATGCGCGCTGTCTGCTCGCGCATCTGCGTCAGCGGGCGCTGCCAGGCCTGCGGCGCCTGGCCGCTGCCCTCGAGGGTTTCCAGATAGCCGGCGATCACGGTCAGCGGTGTGCGCAATTCGTGGGATACATTGGCGACGAAGTCGCGGCGCATCTGCTCCAGGTTGTGCAGGCGGGTGACATCGCGCACGATCACCAGCGCCTCGTCCTGGCCGAAGCGGGTCACCTCCAGCTGCAGTATGCGCGCATCGTTGCCCGGCGCCGGCAGGGTCAGCGGCCCGCGCGCGCCCTGATCCAGGCGGTACATGTAGCTGACAAAACCGGGATCGCGCACGAAGTTGACCAGCGGCTGGCCGGCGTCGCGGGGCTGCAGGCCGAGCAGCTCGCCGGCGGCGGGGTTCCACCAGGCCAGGTTGCCACCGTCCTCCAGCGCCACTATGCCCTCGCGCAGGGCGCCGGTGCTGTCCTGCACCCGGCGCAGCATGGCGTGCAGTTTCTGTTTCTCGCGTCTGTGGCGGCGCTGCAGGCGGTAGAAGTCGTCGGAGATCTCGCCCCAGATGCCGAAGACGGTAGGGGCGGGACCGCGGCGGCCGTTGGCCAGCCAGCGATTGAAGCGGCTCTGCTGCCACAGGATCCACGCCAGGTAGACGCCCAGCCCCAGAACCAGCGCCAGCAGCCAGTGGTCCGTGGCGAAGCCGAAGATGGTGCAGCCGAGGGCAATAACTACGAAGCGCGAAAACTCGCCAATACTGCGATCCAGCATATTGGTGCCGTTTTAAGCAAAGTTGGGCAGGATCTTACACTTTTTCCGCGGTTTGCACAGAAAACCGGTAGCCGGTACCGCGCACTGTCTGGATATAGCGGTCGTGTGCGTCCATGGCCAGCGCCTTGCGCAGGCGGCGGATATGTACGTCCACCGTGCGCTCCTCCACATAGACGTTGCCGCCCCAGACGTGGTCGAGCAGCTGGGTGCGGGTGTAGGCGCGCTCCTGGTGGGACAGGAAGAAGGTCAGCAGGCGGAATTCGGTCGGGCCCATCTCCACGGGCTGGCCGTTGATGGTCACGCGGTGGCTGAGCGGATCCAGCACCAGGCCGCCGGCGGTCAGCGGCTCTTCGGGGGTGGACGGGCCGGCGCGGCGCAGCACCGCCTTCAGGCGCGCGACCAGTTCGCGCGGCGAGAAGGGCTTGGTGATGTAATCGTCGGCGCCGGTCTCCAGCCCCTTGATCTTGTGGTCTTCCTCGCCCTTGGCGGTGAGCATGATGATCGGCAGGGCGGAGGTCAGTTCGTCGCGCTTCAGGCGGCGGGCCAGTTCGACGCCGGACACGTCGGGCAGCATCCAGTCGAGCAGAATCAGGTCGGGCTTCTCGTCGATCACCAGCGCGTGCGCTTCCTGGGCGTTCTCCGCCTCGATACAGCGGTAGTCCGCCATTTCCAGCGCTACCCGCAACATATCGCGCACCGCGGCTTCGTCGTCGACTATCAGGATCGTCTTGCTGTGCATCTGCCTGTCATACCCTACTTTTCGTGGGGGTCATTTAACGGCATTTCCATGACAAATATATGACAACAGTAGCGCGACCCCCAGCCGTCGGTCAGTCGAGGAGATAGTGGAAAAATATTCCCGCGAATATCGCAGCGCCGACCCAGTTGTTATTCAGGAACGCCAGAAAACAGGCACCGCGTTCTCGATCGCGCACCAGCCACTGCTGGTAGGCGAAGAGCACCGCCGCTACCGCGAGGCCGCTGTAGTAGGCGGCGCCGAGTGCGAAGCGGCTGCCGATCAGCAGCAGTGCGAACAGCACCATTATCTGCAGTGCGCCGGTCATGGCTTTGTCCAGCTCACCGAAGAGTATCGCCGTGGATTTGACGCCGATCTTCAGGTCGTCGTCGCGATCCACCATTGCGTAGAAGGTGTCGTAGCAGACGGTCCACAGCAGGTTGGCGGTATACAGCAGCCAGGCCTGCGCCGGCACCTCGCCGGTGGCGGCGGCAAATGCCATCGGAATTCCCATGCTGAATGCGGCGCCGAGCACCACCTGCGGCATGTGCGTATAGCGCTTGGCAAAGGGATAGCAGAAGGCCAGCGCCAGGGCCGGCAGCGACAACAGTACGGCCAGCTTGTTGGTGGTCAGCACCAGCGCAAAGGCCAGCAGGCTGAGGCCCGCAAACAGCGCCAGGGCGCCGCGGGGTGTCACACTGCCGGTGGCCAGCGGGCGCTGCGCGGTGCGCTGCACGCGGCCGTCGATATTGCGGTCGGCGAAATCGTTGATCGCGCAACCGGCGGCGCGCATCAGCAGCACGCCCAGGGTAAAGACGATAAACAGGTGCAGCCCGGGCCAGCCCTCCGCCGCCAGCCACAGCGCCCACCAGGTGGGCCACAGCAGCAGCATCGAGCCTATGGGTCTGTCCAGGCGCGCCAGTTGCCAGTAGGGCAGGGCGGCGGGCCAGCGTTGCGAAATTTGTTGGCTGATCACGGCTATTTCTCTCTTATTCGGCCTCGGCGAAGGCTTCGGTAACGACCTGCGGCGCCCGCTCGGGCCGGAAGGCGTCCAGAAACGTCTCGGCTACCAGCAGCGGCTTGTCGCGCAGCCAGAAGGTGGAGCGGCGTCCCCAGGCGCTGTCGCCCTCGCCGGTCAGTTCGCGCAGCTGGCAGCGCGGATTGCGCTGCAGCTGGTTGAGCACGATCGGGCCGCGGCGGATATCCGGCTCGCTGAACAGCAGCTCGCCGAGGGGGCGACTGTCGAGGCTGCGCAGGTAGCGCGACTTGCCCTGCAGGCTGCGCATCGGCAGCACGCTGCGGGCGTAGACCCAGGGTCGGCCGCAGCCGTACAGCAGCACCTCGCGCACCAGCGCGCGGCTGCGGTCGCGCAGGTTCAGCGCGCGGCGCTCCTCCAGCCGCGGCTGCTGCCAGCCCTGGCTCAGCACCTGTACGCGGAAGTCGCCACCGGAGAGCTGCTTGAGCGCCGCGGTCAGCGAGCCGGGGTGCAGCAACCACGGCAGCATCGCCGCCGGCGGCTGCCGGTGCAGGGATTCCAGCGGCTGGGCATGCCAGTCGCCGCTCGGTTCGAAAGGCGGCTCGAAGGGAGATTGGTACAACTGCAGCTCCGCGATTTTGCAAAGGGGCATTGTACAGTGGTCAGTGGTCAGTGGTCAGTGGTCAGTGGTGTGGTGGGCGGCTGTTCAACACTGGCCACTCATCACTGCCCCCCGCTTTTGCTATAGTGCCCGGCTGCGATTAAAACAACGAATTACAGAGAACCTGCTCCATGGGCCTCACCACCAAAATTCTGATCGCCATGCTCGCCGGCATTGTCGTGGGTGTGCTGTTCAATTTTCTCAGTGCCAGCCAGCTGCTCGGCAGCGGCGTCACCGGCGCCATCAACAGTTACCTGACTGAGGGTCTGTTCGATATCGTCGGGCGTATCTTTATCGCCTCCCTCAAGCTGATGGTGGTGCCGCTGGTACTGGTGTCGCTGGTATGCGGCGCCTGCGCCCTGTCCGAGGGCCACCGCATGGGCCCGCTGGCGGGCAAGACACTGCTGCTCTACCTGTTCACCACCGCCGCGGCGATTACCCTCGCGCTGGGCATGGCGCTGATCATCCAGCCGGGCGTCGGTGTGGACGTGGCGCCGGGCGGCGCCTTCGAGCCCAAGGAATCGCCGCCGCTGTCGGAGGTGCTGGTCAATATCTTCCCCACCAACCCGGTGGCGGCCATGGCCCAGGGCAATATGCTGCAGATCATCGTGTTTGCGCTGCTGATGGGCTATGCGATATCCCGCTGCGGCGCGCCGGGGCAGCGCATCGCCGCACTCTTCAACGATCTCAACGAGGTGATCCTGCGCATGGTCGGGGTGCTGATGGTGTTTGCGCCCTACGGCGTCTTCGCGCTTCTGGCCCAGACCTTCGCGACCCTGGGAGTGGAGTTCATTCTGGATCTCGGCAAGTACTTCCTGGTCGTGCTGGGCACGCTGCTGCTGCACGCGCTGGGCGTCTACCCGCTGCTGCTGAAGGCGCTGTCCGGGCTCAACCCGGTTGAGCTGATCAAGAAGATGCGCCCGGCGATGGTGTTTGCATTCAGCACGGCCTCGTCCGCGGCCACCCTGCCGGTGACCCTGTCCACTGTGGAGAAGCGCCTGGGTGTGGACAACAAGGTGGCCGCCTTCACGGTGCCGCTGGGAGCCACCATCAATATGGACGGTACCGCGATCATGCAGGGCGTGGCGACGGTGTTCATTGCGCAGATGTACGGCATCGAAATCGGCCTGATGGGCTATCTGACCGTGATCCTGACCGCCACCCTGGCCTCCATCGGCACCGCCGGCGTGCCCGGTGTAGGCCTGATCATGCTGGCGATGGTGTTGCAGCAGGTGGGTCTGCCGCTGGAGGGCATCGCCATTGTGATGGGGGTGGACCGACTGCTGGATATGGTGCGCACCGCGGTGAACATCACCGGTGATGCGGTGGTGAGCACCATCGTCGCCAAGAGCGAGGGCGCGCTGTCCGAGGAGATCTTCAACGATCGCAACTACGAAAGTGTGGCCGACGGCCGGGGCGCCGTGGCGGCCCAGTGACGCTTGTGCCGGGTGCGCGTCGCGCACCCTTATAGCGCCGCGCCCTCTACTTATTCGATGAGGTCGACAGCAGATCGCGCAACTCGCCCGCGTCCAGCTCGTCCTCCACCTCATCGAGTATCTTCTCCACCACGGCCGACAGTGCCAGCTTGATGGATTCCTCGGTGGTGTCCTCGACGGTGCTGCCGTTGCCGGCCGATTTCACCTGATATTTTTCGCTGATCTTCCACTCGGCGATATCCAGGCTGCGCTCGCGCAGCGTGCGGCCGTTAAAGCCGCTGAGCCGGTAGTAAAACTTGCCGCCCAGCTCCACGGTGCCGCGCTCCAGCTCGACACCTTCCAGGCTCTGCAGATCGTTGAAGTGCTTGACCGCCTTGATCTCCAGCCGGTTGTGCAGGGACAGCAGACCGCCCTGCTCCGCCAGCGGGATTTCCTCGTCGGCGAAAAATTCCCGCAGCCGCGCGTTGAGCGCGATTGCCAGGTGCAGACGGTACTTGCGCAGTGCGGCCTCCTTGATCCCGCTGAGGTCGCCGCCCTCGCCCGCCTGTGCCAGCAGCAGGGCCAGGTTGGCGCTGCTGACAGGCATGGGCACATCGATGGCAATTTCCGCCGGAGTGATATTCAGACTGGGGTTCTGGCGATCGCCGCCAAAGCCGAGAAACTGCGCCTGAGTGGCGGAGGTGGTAGATAAGAGTAGCAGGCCGGTCAGCGCCAGCCCGCGCGTTGCGATTCTCGTCACCGGACTCTCCCTGAGTTCTTGTTGTCGGTATAAGGCGAAATCAATTCCGCCCTGATTCGTCAAAATGAAACCCAAGGCTGCCACTCACGCGGCCCGGTGGCAAAAAATTCGATGACTTCCTGGTCGATTTCATTGTTCTGTGACACCTGCCGCAGACGGATAATGCCGGTCTGTCGACAGCAAACCGCTAGAGCGCTGCAAGCTCCCGCAACTGCTCCGCCTCCAGCTGGTCCTCGATGCGATCCACCAATCGCCGCACCATCTCCACCAGCGCCGCCTCGATGGCCTGGTCGGTACTGTCCTCGGCCTCGCCGCCGCCGTGCGGTGTTTTCACCTGGTATTTTTCCCGCACCCGCAGATCGGCGATATCGATGCGCCGCTCGCGCAGATTCGCGCCGGCCGCGCTTTCCAGCCGGTAGTGGAAATCGCCGGACAGCTCCAGGGTGCCGCGCTCCAGCTCATACTTTTCCGCGTTTTTAAGGTCGCGGAGCTGCTTGCTGATGGAGATATCGACGGCGCTGTGCAGGAGCAGCTGCCCGCCCTGCTGCGCCAGCGGCACCTCCTCATCGGCGAAGAATTTTTCCAGGGCGCTGTGCAGTTCGCGCCGCAGCTGCGCACTGAATTTCTGCGCGGCCTCTTCCTTCAGCGCGCTGAGGCTGTTGCCGCTGCCCGCCTGGGCCAGCAGCAGCGCCAGGTTGTTGCCCTGTACCGGTGTGGGTACATCCACGGCAATTTTCGCCGGCGCCAGGGTCAGGCTGGGCGTCTGTTCACTGCCGCCGATACCGAGGAAGCCGCCCTGGGCGAAGGCATCGCTGTGCACACAGAGATACAGCAGACCGATCCGCAACAGTCTGTTCAATGGTAGGTGGTTCACGAGACTCTCCCTGAGATCTCTCAGATTTATCGCTGTTATTCGAGCGTTGCCGCCAGGGGAGGCGATCTTGTCGTTGTGATGTCAGGCTGCCATCAGCCCGCGCCCAGCGCAAAAATATTGATGACCAGGGGAAGGGATCTGGTATTGAAAATAGACCGGAGGGTCAGGCTTCGGCGAAGCGCGGCCTGTTCTGCAGCCAGCGCGCGATCAGCTGGCGGCGGCGCTCTTCGCCCAGGGACGGGGCGGCCGCGATCCTCTGTACCTGGGGCAGCAGATGGGCGTCGCGCTGCAGATCGGCGACGCGGTGCTGTATCTCGCCGGTCTGGCGGGTGCCGAGTATCTCGCCGGGGCCGCGCAGGCGCAGGTCCTCCTCGGCAATGGCGAAGCCGTCGGCGTGCTGGCGCAGTGCCTGCAGCCGCGCGCGGCCGTTCTGCGACAGCGGCGTGCCGTAGAGCAATACGCAGTGGCTGGCGATGGAGCCGCGGCCGACGCGGCCGCGCAACTGGTGCAGCTGCGCCAGGCCGAGGCGTTCCGGATTCTCGATAATCATCAGGCTGGCGTTGGGCACGTCGACGCCCACCTCGATCACCGTTGTGGCCACCAGCAGGTCCACCTCGCCGGCCTTGAAGGCGTTCATCACCCGCTCCTTCTCATCGGGCTTCAGGCGGCCGTGTACCAGTGCCACGCGCACCCCGTCCAGGGTCTCGGCCAGTTCACTGGCGGTGGATTCGGCGGCCTGCGCCTGCAGCGTCTCGGATTCCTCGATCAGGGTGCAGACCCAGTAGGCCTGGCGGCCCTCGGCCACGGCCCCCTGTACCCGTTCCATCACCTGGTCGCGGCGCTCGTTGGAAATGGCCACCGTATTGATCGGCTGGCGCCCGGGCGGCAGCTCGTCGATCACCGAACAATCCAGGTCGGCAAAGGCGGACATGGCCAGGGTGCGCGGGATCGGCGTCGCGGTCATGATCAGCTGGTGCGGCTGCAGCCGGCCGGCCGCACCTCCCCCGCTGGTGTCGGTAACAGCGCCCTTCTCGCGCAGTTCCAGCCGCTGGCGTACGCCGAAACGGTGCTGCTCGTCGATGATCACCAGGGCCAGGTTGTGAAACACCACCTCCGGCTGAAACAGTGCGTGAGTGCCCACTACCAGCTGGGCCCCGCCGCCGGCAATGGCCGCCAGCTGCTCGCGGCGCTCGGCGGCGCGGAGGCTGCCGGTGAGCTGCGCCACCGAAATGCCGAGGGGTTCCAGCCAGGCACTGAAATTGCGCCGGTGCTGTTCGGCGAGGATTTCCGTCGGCGCCATCACCGCCACCTGGGCGCCGGCGCCGATGGCCTTCAGGGCGGCCAGGGCCGCAACCAGGGTCTTGCCGGCGCCGACATCTCCCTGCAGCAGCCGCATCATCGGGCGGTTCTGGGCCAGATCTGCGGCGATCTCGGCGCAAACCCGCCGCTGTGCGCCGGTCGGGGCAAAGGGCAGCCGGGCGAGGAAATCGCGCTCCAGGGCATCGCAGGCCGGCAGCGGCGGCGCCGAAATCTTCGAGGTGGCGCGCCGCAATTCCAGCAGACTCAGGTGGTGCGCCAGCAGTTCCTCCAGCGCCAGTCGCTGCTGCGCCGGGTGCACGCCCGCCGCCAGCTGCGCCAGGTCGGCGCCGGCGGGCGGCGCGTGCAGATAGCGCAGGGCGTCTCGCAGGGGGTAGCGCAGCGGCGCGGGCAGCAGTTCTGCCGGCAGCAGTTCGGACACGCCTTCCCGCTCCAGCAGGGACAGCGCCTGCTGCACCAGGCCGCGCAGCCGCGCCTGGCTGACGCCCTCGGTCAGCGGGTAGACCGGCGTCAGCGTCTCCGGCGCGTCGTGCGCCTCGGCGCCGACGATCTCGGTTTCCGGGTGGTAGAGCTCCAGGCCGGCCGCGCCGCGGCGCGCCTCGCCGTAACAGCGCAGGCGCACGCCGCGGGCGAAGCGGTCCTTCTGCGCGGCGGTGAAGTGGAAGTAGCGCAGGGAAAGGGTGCCGCTGCCGTCCTGCAGCCGCACCACCAAGCTGCGGCGGCGACCGAAGACCACGTCGGCGACCCGCACCTCGCCCTCGATCACCGCATCCACGCCGGGCATCAGCGCGGCTATGGGGGTGATGCGGGTGCGGTCCTGGTAGCGCAGCGGCAGATGGAACAGCAGGTCCTGCACGCTGCGAACCGGCAATTTGGCCAGTACCTGGGCAAACTTGTCGCCGACGCCCTTCAGCGCGGTGACCGGCATGTCGGCCAGGATGTTCACTGTTCGCTCGGGTGGCACTGGTCTTCTATTCCTCGCTCAAGTGGCGCTGGGCTGTCTATTGCTCGCGCAAATGGCACCGGGCTTTATATGCTTCACGAAAATGGCACTGGGCCTTTTATGCTTCGCGCAAATGGCACTGGGCCTTTTATTCCTCGCTCAAATGGCACTGGCCTATGGCCTCGCGCAATATGTCGATGGCGCGGTGGCGCGGAAAGCTGGCGCGCCAGGCGAGTGCTACGGTGCGCCGCGGGCCGGGCGGCGTAAACGGGCGGGTCTCCAGCAGGCCACTGGCATACTGGGAAGCGGTGGCGGCGGACAGCGGCAGCACGGTGATGCCGAGACCCGAGGCCACCATATGGCGCAGCGTCTCCAGCGAGCTGCCATCGGCGGCGGTGCGGATGCGGCCGTTGCCGGCCTCTCTCTCGATGGTCTGCTGCAGCTGCGGGCAGGCCTCCAGCACCTGGTCGCGGAAGCAGTGGCCCTCGCCGAGGAGCAGCACATTGTCCTGGGACAGCTGTTCGGCGGAAATGCTCTGCTGTTCCGCCAGCGGGTGGCCGGCGGGCATCAGCACCACGAAGGGCTCGTCGTACAGGGGCTGGGTGACCACATCCGGTTCGGTAAACGGCAGCGCGATGATAATCGCGTCCAGCTCACCTTTGCGCAAGCGCTGGCGCAGCGTGGCCGTGTAGCCCTCCTCCACATAGAGGGGCATGTCCGGTGCCAGTCGCTGCAACTGCGGAATAAAGTGCGGGAACAGATAGGGCCCGATGGTGAAGATGGCGCCCACCGACAGCGGGCTGGCGAGCTGGTCCTTGCCGGCGCTGGCGATATCCTTGATCGCGGCCGACTGCTCGAGCACCAGCTGCGCCTGGGCGACGATGCGCTCGCCCAGCGGCGTCGCCTGCACCCGGGTCTTGGAGCGCTCGAACAGGGCCACGCCCAGTTCCTTCTCCAGCTTCTTGACGGCGATGGAGAGGGTCGGCTGGCTGACATAACAGCGCTCGGCGGCGCGGCCGAAATGCTGCTCCTGGGCGAGGGTGACTATGTAGCGCAATTCATTGAGCGTCATGGTATAGACAATTAGCTGGTTGCTGGTGATAGCAATTATTCATAAATAATAGCCTCAGGCCAACGGCAAGAGTGACTGCGCGTATCGATCCGGAGAATTAGAAAAATTTGCTATTTGTGGGATTGATTCTGCGATTCCGGCGCAAAAATTTGCTATATCTGTAAGAACAGATTGAGCGGAGAATCGCCATGGGTATTTTTTCCTGGATTATCCTCGGACTCATCGCCGGGGCGCTGGCCAAGTGGATCATGCCGGGACCGGATCCGGGCGGCTGGATCGTCACCATGGTTATCGGCATTGTCGGTGCCTTTATCGGCGGCTGGCTGGGCAATATGCTCGGAATTGGTGAGCCTGTGTCCGGATTCGGTATCGGTGATATTGTTACTGCCACCATAGGTGCGATTATCTTCCTGGCCGCCTATCGCATGCTCAAGCGGCGCGGTAGTTAGTTGATTTTCAACCGATGCGGAGTCTGGGCTCCGTATCGGCACTAACAGCTCAGAATACCCGCACTTCTATTGCGGGATGATTTTTGTGGAGAGGTGAGTAACCCGCGGACCATCGGGACGGGGAATTTCCTTGGGCGGCGGACTTCTCCGGCGGGGATGAATAAAACAAGAATGGGGAATGCGGCAAGGGGGCGCGGCAGCGGTCCAACTCTTTGCCCGGACTTTTATGGCACAAGAAAAACTTTGGATCCTCGGATGTGGCGACCTGGGTGCGCGCCTGGCGCTGCGGCTGAACCGGCAGGAGTATGCGGTCTATGGTATGCGCCGCAATCCGCTGGTGGCCCTGGCGAGCAAGCGCCGCGCGGACGTGGTCAACTGGCGCCGCGGCGACGCCACCAAGAAAGAGGACATAGCGCGACTGCTGGCCGACGGCGCCGACGTGGTGCTAGCTACTTTTACCCCTGATGAGCACACGCAGGGCGGCTATCACCGCGCCTATATCAATACCGCCACCGCGCTCGCCGAAGCCCTGTCCAACCTGCCGCGGCCGCCGCGCCTGCTGATCTGGGTCTCGTCGACCCGCGTCTACGGCCAGAGCGGCGATGATCTTATCGATGAGCAGACGCCGGCGATTCCCAGCGGCTTCCAGGGCGATATCCTGCTGGCTGCGGAAGAGATTGTCCGCAGCGCTGTACCGACCACCTGTGTGGTGCGCTTCGCCGGCATTTACGGCCCCGGCCGCGACCGCCTGTTGTCGCAAGTGCGCGCCGGCCGCTGTGCGCCGCCGCAGCCGCCGCAGTACAGCAACCGCATCCATGTGGATGACTGCATCGGATTCCTGATCCACCTGATCGAGAAACACAAGTCGGGATGGTCGCCGGAGCAGCTGTATATCGGCGCCGACTGCATGCCCGTACCCATGTACGAACTGCAGCGCTGGCTGGTCAAGGCGATGGGCTACACCAGCGCCCATCTGCGCGAAATAGTGCAGACCAGTGAGCGCCGCTCGAAGAAACTCAGCAACAGGCGCCTGCTGGCCAGCGGTTACGAAATGAAGTATCCCGACTACAAGACCGGTTACAGCGCCCTACTGGAGTCAGAAGGCTGAGTCGCTCGCTGAGTAATTCGACGAAGGGTTGTCGCGGATTTCGGGGCGGCCCTGCTACCGGATGCTACCTTGCGAGACGCGCCGTAAATACATCCCTGTAGGCTTGTCGGCGAGGTCCCTCTCGCCGACAGTCTCGCAAGGTAGCATCCGGTAGCAGAGCCTTCGCATCAAAATCCCGCGTGAACGAACGGCTTTTCAGGCAGATTCCACTTTCTTACTACAATGACCCACCGCACCTTCTGGCAGACCCCCAAGGCCGGCGACATCGCCCGGCTGACACAGCAAACGGAACCGCTCACCGCCCTGCAGCCCGACCGTGTCCGGATCGGCGTCAGGGCCGTGGGGCTCAATTTCGCCGATATTTTTGCCCTCACCGGACTCTACTCCGCCACGCCGAGCGGGGCCTTTACTCCGGGCCTGGAGTTCGCCGGCACCGTGCTGGAAAGCGGTGCCGACACCGCCGACTTTTCGCCCGGGGACCGGGTGATGGGGGTAACCCGCTTCGGGGGCTACGCCACGGTGATCGACAGCGATCCCGACTACCTGATCCCGCTGCCGGACAGCTGGGACTTTGCCCAGGGCGCGGCCTGGCCGGCCCAGACGCTGACGGCCTGGTATGCGCTGACAAGGCTGGGTGCGCTGCAGGCGGGACAGGAAGTGCTGATTCACAGCGCGGCCGGCGGCGTGGGGCTGCAGGCGATGAAACTGACCCGGGCGCTCGGCGGTCGGCCGGTGGGCACCGTACGCAGTGCGGCAAAGGCAGCCCTGCTTGCCGAGCAGGGCTTTGGCCATGTCCTGGTGCGTGAACAGGACTTTGCCCGGCAGTTACGGCGTGAGGGACTGCGCTTTGACCTGGTGTTGGACGCCATCGGTGGCCGGGTGCAGCGGGCCAGTTTCGATGCGCTCAATCCCATGGGGCGGCTGGTGGTGTTCGGTGCGGCCGAGTTCACCCCACAGGGGAACCGCCCGAATTACCTGAAGGCGGCCTGGCGCTACCTGCGCCGCCCGCGCTACGACGTCATGGACATGATCAGCAGCAATCGCTCGCTGCTGGCCTTCAATCTGATCTGGCTGTGGGAGCAGAAGGCGCAGCTGAAAGCGCTGTTGGCGGAACTGGAGCGCGTGCCGCTGCCGCCACCGCTGGTCGGGCACCGCTTTCCGTTCGATGACGTTCACACGGCGCTGGATCTGCTGCGCTCGGGGCGGTCGGTGGGCAAGGTGGTTCTGGAAATGCGGAATGCGGAATGATGAATGCGGAATACGCGATCAGGCTTCCCGCTGTAGGAGCGGCGGGGCGGCCATCCGCCGGTGGCCGCGATCTGACCCCCGGCAGGCCAAGAGGTAATTACCGGCAAAGGCCACGCAGCCCACTCTATTCCGCATTCATCATTCCGCATTAATCATTCAGATAACCATCACCCCTTCCGCCTCAAACAGCGCGCCCTTCGGTAACTCCTTCACGCCCACCGCCGCGCGCGCCGGATAGGGCTCCTGAAAGAACTCCGCCATCACTTCATTGACGGTGGCGAAATTGCTGAGGTCGGTCAGGTACAGGTTCAGCTTGACGATATGCCCCAGGGAGCCGTTGGCCGCCTCGCACACCGCACACAGGTTCTTGAATACCTGACGCGCCTGGGCCGCGAAATCGCCGGGCACCAGTTCCATGGTTTGCGGATCCAGCGGGATCTGCCCGGACAGATAGACGGTGTTGTCGGCCTTGACCGCCTGGGAATAGCTGCCGATAGCGGCCGGAGCCTTGTCGGTCTTGATCACGGCGCGGTTGGTCATGGGGCACTCCGTTACTTTCTTGAGAAGGATTTGCTGAAAAAGAAAGCCGGCGAATATAGCGCGAAAACCCTGAATGCGGAATGCGGAATGCGGAATGCGGAATGCGGAATGCGGAATGCGGAATGCGGAATGCGGAATGCGCGATCTGAGATCCTGTTGTAGGAGCGGCGGGGCGGCCATCCGCCCATGGCCGCGATTGAACGTCTGGGGCCTCCGGAAGGCCGATCGCGGCCATAAGCCGCGCCTACGGCACTGAGCTGGCCCGCGTATGCCGCACTATCAATCACGGTCGCGCGATACGAATCACCGATGGCAGGTTGCGCAGCCGTTTCATGACGCGGGCCAGGTGCACGCGGTTGCTGACCTCGAGAGTCAGGGAAATCACGCTGTTGTGCGCATCCTTCTCGTCCACGTGGATCTGTTCGATGCTGGCGCCCTCTTCGGTAATGCGGGTGGCCAGGCGCGCGATGATGCCGCGCTCGGATTCCACCTCCACGCGCACGTCGCCGAGGAATTCCCCCTTCACGTCCGGCGACCAGTTCACCAGCATGATGTTTTCCGGGTGTTCGCGGAACTCACTGGCATTGCGGCAGGCATCGCGGTGCACCACTACACCCTTACCGGAGCTGATATGGCCGATGATGGTGTCGCCCGGGATGGGGCGGCAGCAGCGCGCGAAGCTGATCATCATGCCCTCCTGGGCGTCGATGGTCAGCGGTGAGGAGATATGGCTGGCCTCGGTCTCCTCGCTGCCGGTGGGCGCCAGCAGTTTGGCTGCGGAGAAGGCCACCTTGTTGCCGAGGCCGATCTCTTCCAGCAGCTTTTCCAGGGTCGGCATTTTCGCCTCGTGCAGGCCCCGCTCCAGCTGCTCCCGGCTCAGGTCCTCGAGGCGGGTATTGAACTTGCCCAGTGCCTTGTCCAGCAGGCGCCGGCCCAGGGCCACGGAATCGTGGTGGCGCTGGTGCTTGAGGAAATGGCGAATCGCACTGCGCGCCTTGGCGGTGACGACGAAGTTGAGCCAGTTCGGATTCGGCTGCGCATTCTTGCGGGTGAGAATCTCCACTTTCTGACCGCTCTCCAGCGGCTGCGACAGCGGCGCCAGGCGCTGGTTGATGCGCACCGCGACGCAGGAGTTGCCGATATCCGTGTGCACCGAATAGGCGAAGTCCACCGCGGTGGCGCCGGCCGGCAGGTCGACGATCTCGCCCTTGGGCGTGAATACGTAAACCTCGTCGGGGAACAGGTCTATCTTGACGTTCTCGATAAATTCCAGCGAGTCGCCGGCGCGCTGCTGCATTTCCAGCAGTCCCTGCACCCAGCGCCGCGCGCGCACCTGGCTGGTGCCGCCGGTGTTGATCACCTCGTCGCCGGACGCCTTGTACAGCCAGTGGGCGGCGATGCCGCTGTTGGCCATCTCGTCCATCTCCTTGGTGCGCACCTGCACCTCGATGGGCACGCCGTGCATGCCCAGCAGCACGGTGTGCAGTGACTGGTAGCCGTTGGACTTGGGGATCGCGATATAGTCCTTGAATTCGGAGATCACCGGCTTGTACAGGTTGTGCATCACGCCCAGCACGCGGTAGCTGGTGTCCACGCTGTCGACGATGATGCGAAACGCGTAGACGTCCATGATCTCCTTGAAGGACTTCTTCTTCGCGCGCATCTTCTGGTAGATGCTGTACAGATGCTTCTCGCGGCCGATCACCAGCGCGTCTATGCCCTCGCGCTGCAGGCGCACCTCGATGGCATTCTGGATCTTCTCGAGCAGTTCCTTGCGGTTGCCGCGCGCGGCGACTAAAGCCGCGCGCAGCCGGCTGGCGCGCAGCGGGTAGATGGCGAAGAAGGCGCGATCCTCGAATTCGATGCGCACATCGTTCATGCCCAGGCGGTGGGCGATGGGGGCGTAGATCTCCAGGGTCTCGCGGGCGATGCGCGCTCGCTTCTGCGGTTTCAGCGCACCCAACGTGCGCATGTTATGCAGCCGGTCGGCCAGTTTGACCAGGATGACGCGGATATCCCGCGCCATCGCCAGCGCCATCTTCTGGAAGTTTTCCGCCTGCTTTTCCGCCGGGCTGTCGGTCTCGAACTGGGTCAGCTTGGAGACGCCGTCCACCAGGTCCGCCACCTCCTCGCCGAACTGCTCGGCCAGCGCCGCCTTGGGAATGCCGGTGTCCTCGATCACATCGTGCAGCATGGCGGCGGCCAGGCTCTCGTGATCCATATGCATACCGGCCAGGATGGTGGCGACCGCAAGCGGGTGGGTGACATAGGGTTCGCCGGAGCGGCGCTGCTGGCCGTCGTGGGCCTGTTCCGCGTAGAAATAGGCGCGGCGAACTATCTGGATCTGGTCGTGGGGCAGGTACGAGGAGAGGCGGTGGGCCAGACTATCGATGGTGTGCAAAGCCGCGCGCGCCTCTCAATCTCTCAGTAGATGCCAAGCGGGAATTGAACCCGGATCAGATGTCCTGATCGGACAGGTAGACCGGGGCGGCCATGGACCGTGCCGGAGCCCGCTCCTCTTCCGGTTCATCGAGGATGCTGGCATCGACCAGGCCTTCCTCGATCTCGCGCAGCGCGATGACCGTCGGCTTGTCGTTCTCCTCCGCAACCAGCGGATCTCTGCCGCCGGTGGCGATCTGGCGGGCGCGCTTGCTGCCCACGATGACGAGTTCGAAGCGGTTGTCGACGTGCTCCAGGCAATCTTCAACGGTGATACGTGCCATAAACTTTCGATTCCATTGCTGTGCCCGCGTAGGGCGAATTCTGTAGGGCTGCGTTAGTCGCGAGGGCCGCTATTCTACCGGACCGCGCAGTGTACGCAATTCGATCAATCGGCTCAATGGCGCAGCAGTGACTGCAGCAGCTCGCCATGGCGCTGCTGTTGCTGTTCCAGGCGCTGGCGCTGGGCGGTGAGAATGGCGCGCAGCTCGTGCAGAGCTTCGTCGAAGTTGTCGTTGATCACCAGATAATCCGCCTCGACGTAGTGGGACATCTCGTCGATCGCCTGATCCATACGCCGCTCGATCACGCTCTGGTCGTCCTGGCCGCGGCCGGTGAGGCGCTCGCGCAGGGCGGCCTGGGACGGCGGCAGTATGAAGATCCCCACGGTATCCGGCAGCAGCCGGCGCACCTGTGCGGCGCCCTGCCAGTCGATCTCCAGGATCACGTCGCGGCCACTGGCCAGGGTCTCTTCGACCCACTGCTTCGAGGTGCCGTAGAAATTGTCGAACACCTGGGCGTGCTCCAGGAAGGCGTCCCTGTCGAGCATTGCCAGGAACGCATCGCGATCGACGAAATGGTAGTTGGTGCCGTCCTGTTCGCCCGGGCGCATGGGCCGGGTGGTGTGGGACACCGACACCGTAACCTGGCGGTCGCCGTCCACCAGCGCCTTCACCAGGCTGGTCTTGCCCGCACCGGAGGGCGCGGACACGGTATAAAGAGTTCCTCTAGGCACAACTTATCCTGCTTCCGGGTAAATGCGCGAGCCATTATACCCGAGGAAAGAGGCACTGACGGCGCTGCGCGCGGAGACCGCCGTTCGGTTGCATGCGAGGAGGGGGTAAAAGGCTAAATCCCGGCCGGGATTGGGGGGGGGGGAAGTGTTGGGATTTCAGGGGCACGAATCTCACCAAAAAACCACATGGTGCCTGTGCCCCCGAGCCCGGCCGGGATCGCCCAGCGGAAGTTCGCTCAATCACCACCTACCCCCTGCGACTGAGTGTCACTCCCTGTTGCTAATCGCTAACGAGGGCGACTGTATCCTCTTTGTCTGCAAAAGCCAACCACCACCAGCCGAGCGCGCTGATCGCGATATAGCCGCCGAGGGCGGCCGCGAGGACCGGCGTCAACAGCGGCAGCGCCGCGGCCAGTGCCGCCAGGCGCGCCGGTTCCGCGAATCTGGCCCAGCGGTGGCCGTCGAGGATGCGGCCGTTGACGATCAGCCCGAGGGCAAGCAGGGCCACCGCCAGCAGCTGTTGTGCGTAATCCAGTTCCCTGGCGTACCACAGCAGCGCCAGGGTGGCGCCGGAGTAGAGCAGGTGCTGCAACAGCGCATAGACACGCTGTCCGCGGCTTATCTGCGGGTCGAAGCGCTGGAAGTTGTCCAGGTCACAGGAGGGGACCGGCATCGCCGCCTCCGCATCCGCCGGGCGGTAGCCGGTGCGGCGGAACCAGAGCGTGAGCTTGTCCCACCAGCTCCTGGTGTACCAGGCGTCCAGGGCCATGCGCTTGTAGTGCTGCAGGTTGGCGGCCAGCGGATCGAAGCTGTTCAGCGGCTTGCGCACGCCGTAGATACAGGGCTCCTCGTCGAGTTCCTCCTGGTAGCTGCCGAACAGGCGGTCCCAGATAATGAAGACACCGCCGTAATTCCTGTCCACATAGACCTTGTTCTGTGCGTGGTGCACCCGGTGATTGGAGGGGGTGACGAAAATCCACTCCATCCAGCGCACCTTGGGGAATTTCTGCGTGTGAACCCAGAACTGGTAGATCAGGTCGATGGCGCCGGCGGTGATCATCAGCTCTGCCGGCAGGCCGATCAGCAGCAGCGGCATGTAGAAGATCCAGCCGATCGGCAGGCCCCCGCTGGGCTGGCGCAGCGCGGTGGCCAGGTTGTAGTCCTCACTCTGGTGGTGCACCAGGTGATCGGCCCAGAAGATATTGATCTCGTGGGCGATGCGGTGCTTCCAGTAGTAGCAGAAGTCGTAGGCGACTACAGCCAGGAACAGATGCCAGGCGTTGGTTGCCGACCAGTTGAAGCCGACCGCCTCGTAGTAGGGTGTGAGCAGCTGGTACAGCGGAATGTAGATCAGCAGCGTGACACCGGCGCGGACCAGCCCGGTTATGCGGCTCAGGATGCCGGCGCTCAGGCTGCCGATGGCATCGTTCAGCCGGTACAGGCCCCAGCCGCGCCAGCGGTCCAGCGCCAGCTCCACCAGCACGGCGATCAGGAAGAAGGGGATGGCCAGGGTGACGAGACTCACGGATACCTCTTTGAATTCTTATATCGGTTGAATACTAGCCACTCTGCCACAGGCCCGCGGCGGCGCCTAGGCGAATGAGGACGCGATTTTGAAATCCGTTAGCTTTCGCCCACAAAAAAGCCGGCGCTGATGCGCCGGCTTTCGATTGGCGTCGGTCGGATAGACGCCGTCAGGGACTGGCTTCCGCCTCCAGGGTTACACCGGAATAGGCGCTGTAACCGCGGATACTGATGTACCAGGTGCCCGCCGCCGGATTGCTGATACTGCAGCTCTCGTTGTTGCCCCAGCGGTAGGGGCGGCAGTCGTAGCTGCCGGTGGTCGGCTGGGCACCGAAGCGCACATAGAGGTCGCCGTCGCCGCTGCCGCCGGACATCTGCACGTCCAGGGAACTCATGCCGGAATCCACTTGCAGCGTGAAGTGCTGCCAGGAGGCCTGGCTGCCGGACAGGTTGGTTTCGGTCCAGCCACTGCCACCGCCGCCACTCTCATCGAAGCTGCCCACCAGGCTGACGCCGGAGAAGCTGCTGTAGGCGCGCACCATCACATAGTAGGTGCCGGCCTGTACATTGGCGATGCTGCAGGTCTCATTGTTGCCGTTCAGGTAGGGGCGGCAGTCGTAGCTGCCGGTGGTGGGGGCGGAACCGAATCTGACATAGAGGTCGGCATCACCGCTGCCGCCGGACATCTGGAACTGCAGGTCAGAGGCACCGGCCGGCACCTCGAGGGTGAAGTGCAGTTCCTGGCCCTGGCTCGCCGACAGGCCGCTCTCGGTCACGCCGTTTTCCAGCACGCCGTCGCCCGGCTCGGGATCGCCACCGCCGTCACCGGCCGCCGCCACCGCCGCGGCGGCGTCAACGATACCGGCGCCGCACTGGCTGCAGGAAGCCGGGAAGCTGCGCGCGGTACCGGTCAGGATGGCTTCCACTTCGGTCGGCGTCAGGGTCGGATCCACCGCGTAGAGCAGTGCTGCGGCACCGGCTACATGTGGAGTCGCCATACTGGTGCCCTGATAGAAGGCGTAGTTGTCACTGCCAGGTCCCTGGGTGCCGCTGTTCAGGGTGGACAGAATGCCATTGCTGGAAACGGAGGTGTCGCCACCGGGCGCTGCCACATCGACCACACTGCCATAGTTGGAGTACCAGGCGCGGCCGCCGGACCTGTCCACCGAGGCGACAGTCACCACGCCAGAGCAGTTGGCCGGGGTGGCGTTGCTGGCGTTGGTGTTGGAGTTGCCCGCGGCTACCACGACCGTCGTGCCGAGGCTGCGCGCCGTGTTGATCGCGTTCTGGGTGGTGCTGCCGCAGCTGCCGCTGCCACCGAGGCTCAGGTTCAGCACCTGGGCAGGGTTGGCATTGGCGGGCACGCCGCTGACGGAACCGCCCGCGCCCCAGATGATCGCGTCGGCGATATCCGAGGTATAGCCGCCACAGCGGCCCAGAACCCGGATCGGCACCACCTTGGCCTCGTAGGCCACGCCGGCGACGCCGATGCCGTTGTTGGTGGCAGCGGCCACGGTGCCGGCCACGTGGGTGCCGTGCCAGCTGCTGCCACTGGCCGGGGAGCCGGCATAGCAGGCGCCCGCCGGCGCCCAGTCACCCGGGTCGCTGGCGTCGCTGTCGCGGCCGTTGCCGTCCTGGGCCACCTCCGCATCCGAGATCATGTCGTAGCCGGGCAGCAGGTTGTCCACCAGGTCCGCGTGCGGGCGGTAACCGGTATCGATCACGGCGACCACTACACCTTCGCCCTGGGTGGTGTCCCAGGCCTCCGGCAGGTTCAGGCCGCCGGTGGCTTCGAAGTAGTGCCACTGCTGGTTGTAGCTGGGGTCGGTGGGGGTGGCCATCGGCTGCATCAGCAGGTCGGGTTCCGCGTATTCCACGTTCGGATCCTGTTGCAGGCGGCTGATGATCTCCGCGATTTCGGCATTGCCCTTGCGCTTGTCCAGGCGCATCAACTGCGCGCCCGTGGCCAGGCGGCGCATATGGCGCAGTTCGGTGCCGGCCAGCTGTGAGGCCTGCGCCAGCGCCGACTGGGACATAGTGGATGTCGCGCCCATCTGCGTGGTGCTCTTGTACTTGACGATGATGCGGTCGGTCATCGGCTGCGCACTGGCGGGTACCGCCGCCGGCGAGCTGGTTTCCACCGCGTGTGCTGCCAGCGGCGCCGCGCACATCAGAGATGCCACAGTCAGCAGGGCCGATTTCTGCAGCAGGGTTTTCAACGATCTTTTCATTGTTGCCAATTTCTCCGTAATTATTTTTATGGAGTCGCGCGGAATGTTTCGATAGCGCGCCCTTTTCGTCTGGTACCTCACTTACTGCTCACTGCCTCCTCTACCGCTAGAAAAAAATCTTCCACTAGGGAGGCCGACTTTGCGCCTGCCCTGGCTGTGCCAGCGGAGCCTGTCGGCACCTCTGGCAAGTCGTAGAGCGGGCGTCAGAGTCGCTGCTTGCATAGGGATAACTATCCTAATGCATGGCCTTAACGGAGATAGGCTCCTAACCCTCACGACTAAAACGGGACAAAATCTGGAATAAGGCGCCAAAAGACAATTATTTGTGGCACACCGGTACAGGGTGAAAAGCGAATGAGAACGGGGTCGCTACGGCTCTGCGAACAAGCGGCGGTGCGCACCGTTGTGGTGCAACTGGGCGAGGGGGAATCGCGGCGTCAAAATCAGCCCGCACTCGGGCTGTTGCTCGATAGAAAACAGGATCTGCCGTTGAAAGTGCTCAGCAGTTTTTAATCGAAAAAATATCGCTATTTCCCGATTTTTTGCACCTTCAGTTTCAATGCAGCCCGAATATTATCCATTGGCACCGCGAGATTGCACGCGGTGCCAATGGATAACATTCGCAACACAATTTATGTGTCTGCTGCTTTGTTTTTGGCTTCAATCCAGCGGCTCATAAACTCCTCGGCGCGGTGCTCGGAGCGTCTGAGGATGCGCCCCCAGATCTGGCGGTTGCGATGCACTTCCAGATTGGCGGCGATGGCCTCCAGTCGCTCGATAAAGGCCGCCGCGTGGTGCCGGTAATCAAATCCGGTTTCGAGTGCGCGGGTGCCCGCATCGCGGGCGTTGAGCCAGGCAGCCTTGTCTTGATAGAGATGTGCAGTGGTTGCCGCAAACTGATCGGGGGCGTCACTCAGCGGATAGCCCCAGGACTCTTCAGCAGCCATGGACTCGGCGCCGATGGGCGTGGTGACCGTGGGCGTGCCGCTGAGCCAGCCGTCCAGTATCTTGCCTTTTTGCCCGGCACCGAAGCGCAGCGGTGCCAGGTTCAGTCGGTAGCGCGCCAGTGTGGCCAGTGCATCTTCGGTGCGCCCATGCACCCGAAGTCCCGTCGTCGGGTCGCTGAAACGATGCATGGCGTGATCAGAGTAGGCGCCGTATATGTGGCACTCCACATCGGGCAGCAGTGCATGCAGCTGTGGCCAGACTTCCTTCGCGAACCAGGCGACGGCATCGCGGTTGGGGGCGTGTTTGAAGCCCCCGATCATGACCAGGTGCCGACGCTCGTCGAAGTCGGGTAGCGCCTCAAGATCCGGCAGCTCCCGTACCAGAAAAGGCAGGTAATGCAGTTGCCAGTCGGGCAGGCAAAAGTGCTGCTTGAGCAGTTCTACCTCGACCTGCGAGATCATCACGGCGAGATCGCAGCGCGCCATGGCTGCGACCTCGCGCTCGGCGATGGGGTGGAACAGGTTTAGCGGTTGGCCGCTCTTGAGCGCCTGGTGGCGCGCCTCGCGCAGGCTGTGAAAATCGCTGGTGTCGAGCAGTGTGATTGCACGGGGGCACTGCTCGCGCACCCGCCAGCCGAACTGCTCTTCCATCATGAAGCGATCGTAGATCACCAGTGTCGGGTCCAATGCTTGAACCCAGCGATCGAAGCTGGCGTCATTGACCTTGATGTGGTGCTCGCCGTAGCCGGTCTTGGCCTGAAATGGCGTAGGTTGGGCCGGGCTTGCGATCTCCACGCGATAGCCCTCTTCGGCGAGCAGATCGAGAATGTCCAGCGTGCGTCGGCCAGCGGCGGTAGAGGCTGGCTCGGGCCAGTGCTTGGCTAGCAGCAGCGCTTTCTTGGCGGAAGCGTTGCGGTACATCTGCAGGCTACTCGATATTCTGCACCTGTTCTCTCATCTGCTCGATCAGGACTTTCAGTTCCACCGCAGCCTGGGTGGTGTCAGTGACGACGGATTTTGACGACAGGGTGTTGGCCTCGCGATTGAACTCCTGCATCAGGAAGTCCAGCCGCCGGCCGATGGCCCCGCCGCCCTCGAGTACACGGCGGGCTTCGGCGACATGGGCATCGAGGCGGTCGAGTTCTTCGTCGACATCGGCTTTTTGCGCCAGCAGGGTGATTTCCTGTTCCAGCCGGTCCCTGTCCAGCTCGCCGAGCAATTCCTCGAGGCGCGTGCGCAGCTTATCCCGTTGTGCATCGAGTATCTGCGGCAGCAGCTCGCGTACGCGGGTCACCTGTTCTTCGATACCCAGCAGGCGGGCCTCAATAAACTTGCGCAGCTCTGCGCCCTCCCGCTCGCGGTTAGCACGGAGCTGTGCCAGTGCCTCGCCAAAGGCCTGCATGATGGCGGCGGACTGCTGTTCGGGGTCGGTTTCGGGCTCGGCGATCACGCCGGGCCACTGCAGAACCTGCAGCGGATTGAGTGGCATGCTGTCCGCCCCCGAGATTACCTCTCTGGCCGCCTGCACCACGGCCTGGGCCAGCGGTCGGTTGATTTCCAGGCCCGACGTTTCCACGTTGTTGGGCTTAAGGTTCAGGGTAAGTTCGAGCTTGCCCCGGGACAGGGTCTTGCGCAGCGTTTCGCGCAACGGGGTTTCCAGGGGTCGCGCGGCCTCGGGCAGGCGGAAGTGCGGCTCCAGATAGCGGTGATTGACCGAGCGCAGTTCCCAGATGGCGGTGCCGGTGTCATAGGCTGCCTCGGCGCGGCCGAATCCAGTCATGCTGCGCACTTTGTCTTGTCCCCTGGCCATAGCTGCTCCCCCGCAGGCATTCGAGTAGGGCCGGCATCATAGCACAGCCACTCGGACACTCCGGTCGGGGTATATAATGCAGCGCTTTCAGTAGAAAACTTCGAGGTGAACCATGCAGCGTCCCAGCGGCCGCGCGCCGGCGCAATTGCGCCCCGTCCGAATTACCCGCAACTATACCCGCCACGCGGAGGGTTCTGTGCTGGTGGAGTTCGGCGATACCAAAGTGCTGTGCAACGCGTCCGTGGCCGATGAAGTGCCGCGCTTCCTGCGCGGCCAGGGCAGCGGCTGGATCACCGCGGAATACGGTATGCTGCCCCGCTCCACCGGCTCGCGCATGCTGCGCGAGGCGGCCAAGGGCAAGCAGAGCGGCCGCACGGTGGAAATCCAGCGCCTGATCGGCCGCTCCCTGCGCGCGGCCGTGGATCTCACACTGCTCGGGGAGAACCAGATAACCATCGACTGCGACGTGATTCAGGCCGACGGCGGCACCCGCACCGCGGCGATTACCGGAGCCTGTGTGGCACTGGTGGATGCGCTGCGCTACCTGCAGCGGGAGAAAATCATCAGCACAGATCCGCTGAGAAACCTGGTCGCGGCGGTTTCCGTCGGCATCTACGACGGCGAGCCGGTGCTGGATCTGGACTACCCGGAAGACAGCAGCGCCGATACCGATATGAACCTGGTGATGGCGGCGGACGGCGGCATGATCGAGGTGCAGGGCACTGCCGAGGGTGCGCCTTTTACCGAGAAACAGTTCGCGCAGATGCTGGGGCTGGGTAAGGCGGGGATCGATGAGCTGATAGCGCTGCAGAGGAAGGCGCTGGAGGAGTAATCTCGAATGCGGAATGCGGACAAATCTGCTCCCGGCAGATTTGTCCACATTCCGCGTTAGACTTCCAGGTCGTAATCCATGATCACCGGCAGGTGGCTGGAGAATTCGACATTCTTGTTGATGGCGCCGTACTCGATTCGGTTTTTCAGGGTCTGCGACACTATCTGCATGTCCGTGCGCCAGCCGTCCCCCTCGCCTACCTTGCCGCTCGGCCACCAGGTAAACTCGTCCGCGTCCTTGACCACCTTGCGGAAAGCATCGACATAGCCGATCTCGTTCAACAGCTGGTCCAGCCAGCGCTGTTCGTGACGCATAAAGCCGGGTGTGTCCTGGTGATCCTGCCAGTTCTGCACGTCGGCGCGACGGTGCGCCATGCCCCAGTTGCCACAGAAGATAAAGTCGCGGCGCTTGCGGCTGATCTTGTGCAGGTGCGCCTGCATGTCGTCGAAGAACTGCACCTTCTTTTCCAGGGAAGCCTCATCGGTGGCCACCGGTGCGAGGAGTGAGCCGACGCTCAGGCGCTCGAAGTCCGCCTGCAGGTAGCGCCCGTACATGTCTTCGCCGTTGGCGAAGCCCATGCCGAAGATAATCGCTTTTGGCTGGCTGCGAGTATAGATGGCCACGCCGTTCTCGTGCGGCGTGCCGGAATCGAAGAAGTAGCTGTAATAGCCGTCGGGATGGAATATCGGGTGATCGAGTTCCGGCTCCAGCGAGCGCAGGTCCTGCAGACAGATGATATCCGCGTCCTGCTCTTCCAACCAATCATAGAGGCCGCGCTGCGCCGCCTGATGCACGCCGTCTACCGACAAGCTCACTATTCGCATTATTAGCCCCTTACCAGCGGACTGTGTATCATTAGTAACATTATGTGCACACCCATCCCCGAGCTTCCCGCGGGGAGGTCTCCCTTCACCTTAGCCAATAGTTAACAATTTTCCATGCAGCAGTATCAGCGCGATTTTATTCAACTGGCCCTGGACCATCAGGTGTTGTGTTTTGGTGATTTCACCCTGAAATCCGGCCGCCAGAGCCCCTACTTTTTCAATGCCGGCCGCTTCCACACTGGCGCTGCGCTCGCCGCGCTGGGACAAGCCTACGCCGAGGCGATTCTCGCTTCGGGAGTGGAGTTTGATGTCATTTTCGGGCCGGCCTACAAGGGTATACCGCTGGGCGCGGTGACCGCCGTGGCGCTGGCGCAAAAAGGCGTGGACAAGCCTTTCTGCTACAACCGCAAAGAGGCCAAGGAGCACGGCGAAGGCGGAACCTTAGTGGGTGCGCCGCTTGTTGGCAAGGTTTTGATAATAGATGACGTGATTACCGCGGGCACCGCCGTGCGCGAGGTGATGCAGATCATCGATGCCCACAGCGCCGAAGCCGCCGGCGTGGTGATCGGCCTGAACCGCCAGGAAAAGGCTAGTGAAGACTGTGAACTCTCTGCTATTCAGCAGGTCGAGAGACAGTACAATATTCCGGTAATCAGTATTGTGCAGCTGGACCATATCATCAGCTATCTTAAGGAGGCGTCGCAGGAAGGCGACACAGTACAAAAAATCGTCGACTACCGGCAGCGCTACGGCGTCTCGGGTCAATAGTGAATTGGCCAGTTGCGACCACGGCGCGCCGGGTCAATCAGTGAGAAGAGCGATGAGTGTCGCCTGCCTGTCAGCCCTGTTGTTGTCCGTTGCCCTGGCGCTGCCCTGGACCAGTGTCCAGGCGGCAGCGGGTGATGAATACAATGGCAAGGTGCTGTACCGCTATACCGATAACCATGGTATCCAGGTACTGGACGACCTGGTGCCGCCGCGCTATGTGGCCAAGGGTTATGAGGTTCTGACACCCAGCGGCCGCGTGCTAAAGGTGGTGCCGCCGCAATTGAGCGGCAAAGAGCTGGCCGAGCTACAGCGCCGCGAGGCGCAGCGCGAGGCGGATCTGCAGCTGCTGAAGCGCTACAACAGCGTCGCCGATATCGAGAGTGCGCGCGCGCGCAAGCTCGCGATTGTCGAGCAGGATATGGCTATTATGCGCTCGAATATCTCCAGCCTCGGCCGGCAGATAGAACAGGAGGAGGCGGTGGCCGCGCGCACCCAGCGCAATGGTCGCGAGGTGGCACCGGAACTGCTGCAGCGGATTGCCGACCTGCGCGAAGAGGTGAGCGTGTTGCGCGAGCGACTCGGTCGGCGCGAGGCGGAGGCGGTGTCGATCAACAGCGAGTTTGATCAGGCTGCCGCGCGCTACGCGGAAATTGCCGCGAAATAACCCCGTCCTGCGCGCGCAAGTGAACCCTATTATCCCGCCGCGCGCTGCGTGCGGCCTACCTGGCGGCGCCCGGCGGTCACTTGGCCGCCAGCGCCGTTTCGCGGAAGAATCCCGCCATCAGCACCGGCCACTGCTCCGCCCAGTACTCCGTCGGTTTGCGCTTAAAGCCGCTGCGCACATATTGGACGATGCGCCCCTCGGCGCTGGCCAGCAGCAGGTTGGCGGCACCGCCCAGGGGGATCGCCGGGCGCAGCTGCTCGCGCAGTTCCGCCTCGCGCAGAATCTGTTTCAACTGGGTTTCCAGGCGGTCGAAGAACTGCAGTATGCGGCCGTGCAGCCTGTCGGTCTCGCCGGTCAGGGCGTCGCCGGTGAGCAGGCGGGTGATGCCCGGGTTGCGTTCGCAGAAGGCCAGCAACAGGTGCAGGATTTTCTGGCAGCGACCCAGTGCCGAGGGCTCGTCCTGCAGTATCAGCGACACGCGGCTGAAAACCGTCTCCTCGATAAATTCTATCAGCCCCTCGAACATCTTGGACTTGCTGGGAAAGTGGCGGTACAGCGCCGCTTCGGAGAAGCCGACTTCCTTGGCCAGGGCTGCAGTAGTTATGCGCGCGCCGGGGCTGGCTTCCAGCATATGCGCCAGAGCCTGCAATATCTGTTGACGCCGGTTGATTTTTTCGCTGCTCATTGACTGCCTTTGGTCCGGTCGGTGGCCGGTCGTGGTTTTGTTGTTGTCGCTTCTGCGGCGGCGGAATCCTACCGATTCACCGGCCCAGCTTCAATTGCTTAGCGGTGACTAGACACCAGACTAGGCTCGGGATTGCGCCCCGTTGTTGGTAATCAGGGTGCCGACGCCGGTATCGGTAAAGATTTCCAGCAGCACCGCGTGAGGGACCCGGCCGTCGATGATATGTGCCGAGGTGACGCCGGCCTTGACCGCATCCAGTGCACAGGCAATCTTCGGCAGCATGCCGCCGTAGATGGTGCCGTCCGCGATCAGCCCGTCCACCTGCAGGGTGCTGAGGCCGGTGAGGACCTCGCCGTGTTTGTCCTGCAGGCCCGCCACATTGGTGAGCAGCATCAGCTTTTCCGCCTTCAGGTATTCGGCGATCTTGCCGGCCACCAGGTCTGCGTTGATATTGTAGGAGGCACCGTCCGCGCCCACGCCGATCGGGGCGATCACCGGAATAAAGTCGCTGTGGATCAGCATGTCAATCACATCGGTGTTGACGCTCTCCACCTCGCCCACGTGGCCGATATCGATGATCTCCGATGCGTGCAGGCCGGCGACCTCGTTTTTGATCTGCAGCTTTTTCGCCTTGATCAGCAGACCATCCTTGCCGGTCACACCGACGGCGCGGCCGCCGTTCTTGTTGATCAGGTTGACGATCTGCTTGTTTACGGTGCCGCCGAGTACCATCTCCACCACATCCATGGTCTCGCTGTCGGTCACACGCATGCCATCGACAAAGCGCGACTCGATGCTGAGCTTGCCCAGCAGCTCGCCGATCTGCGGGCCGCCGCCGTGTACCACGACCGGGTTCATGCCCACCAGCTTCATCAGGATGATGTCGCGGGCAAAACTGTTCTGCAGCTCCTCGTCCACCATGGCGTTGCCACCGAATTTGACCACTATGGTCTTGCCGGTGAAGCGCTGGATATAGGGCAGTGCCTCGTTCAATACCTGGGCGACGCGCAGGGCAGATTTGCTATCCAGTGACATAAATCTCGGTTCCTTCTCTCTCTTTCCCTTTTTACAGGAGCTGCCAGTCGGGCACCGCCAGTTTGGGATCCACTTTTTTCAGCTGCACCATGACCTGCTGGCGGATGCGTTCCAGGGCTTCTGCACTGTCCGCCTCGAAGCGCAGTGTCAGCGCCGCGCTGGTGTTGGAGGCGCGCACCAGGCCCCAGCCATCGGCGTACTCGATGCGCAGGCCGTCGATGGGATTGATATCCGCATCGCCGAAATCGCCCACTTTCTTCAGCTTCTTGATGATGGCGAACTTCTCCCGCTCTTCCACCGGCAGCAGAATTTCCGGAGTGCTGATCATCTGCGGCAGCGAATCCAGCAGTTCATCCAGGCTCTGCTCGCGCAGCGCCATGATTTCCAGAATGCGCGCTGCGGCATAGATGCCGTCGTCGAAGCCGAACCAGCGATCCTTGATGAAGATGTGCCCGGAGAGCTCGCCGCCGAGGATGGCGCCGGTCTCGAGCATCTTGGTCTTCATCGGCGCGTGGCCGGTCTTCCACATGATGGGGCGGCCACCGTACTGGTTGATCAGCTGCGCCAGCGCGCGGCTGCTCTTGACGTCGTAGACGATATCCGCGCCCGGGTTGCGCGCGAGAATGTCGCGGGCCAGCAGCATCACCAGCTGGTCAGCCCAGGCGATTCGGCCGGACGAGGAAACCAGAGTAACGCGATCGCCATCGCCGTCCAGCGCGACGCCCAGGTCTGCCCCGGTTTCAGCGACCTTGTCGATCAGCGCCTCGAGGTTTTCCGGCCGCGAAGGGTCCGGCGCATGGTTGGGGAAGTTGCCGTCTATCTCGCAAAAGAGCGGTGTCACCGCACAGCCCAGCTGTTCGAACAGGCGCGGAGCGAGTATGGAGGTGGCGCCGTTGCCGGCGTCGACCACCAGATGCGGCTGTCCGGCCAGGGCAACATCGTTGAAGATCTCGTCGATGTAATTTTCACTGACATCCTGCTCGCGGTTGCTGCCCTGGCCGCTCTTGAAGGGGCCCTGCTGCATCAACTGGCGCAGCCCCTGCAGTTTGCTCTCCGCCAGCGGGCGGCCCTTCAGCACTATCTTGAAGCCATTGTATTCCGCCGGGTTGTGGCTCGCGGTCACCATCACGCCGCTGCTGGTGTTCCTGCCATTGGCGCAGGCGTAATAGAGCAGCTGCGACGGCACCAGGCCGAGGTCAACGCTGTTGCAGCCGCTGTCGAGAATGCCCTCCACCAGGCAGCTGCTGAGCAGTGCGCTGCTGTTGCGGCCGTCGCGCCCCACCAGCAGGATTTCCTCACCGGCATGCTGCGCCA
Organism: Microbulbifer magnicolonia; assembly: GCF_035117725.1. Classification (NCBI taxonomy): domain Bacteria; kingdom Pseudomonadati; phylum Pseudomonadota; class Gammaproteobacteria; order Cellvibrionales; family Microbulbiferaceae; genus Microbulbifer; species Microbulbifer magnicolonia. Next base: position 745,009 of record NZ_JAYEFD010000002.1, read on the forward strand.
GAGTGCCGAGTGCGCGGCCCAGCTGGTAGGCGAAGGGTTCATTGATTTCCGGGCCGGCGATACCGCGGATATCGTAGGCGCGGAACACGTGTTGCGGAAAATCCGTGCTGACCTGCAGCTCGGCCTTTGTCGGCACCCGGTTGCCCGCCGCGGGGAGTTCGCCGGCGCGGGGCGCCGTTGCCAGCCCCTGTGGCGCCGGGTCGCCGTCACCGGCGCTCAGCAGTTCGGCCTGGCCGGGTTTCAGTTCCGGATAATCGGCGCTGCCCCGCGACTTCTTGTCACCGCGCTCCCAGGGCGCGAGAGATTTGCGCGGCAGCAAGCGCAGCAGCAACAACAGGGAAATGGCCAGGCCGGCGGCGGCGCCGAAATAAACCCAGATCGCGGACAGGCGGTGTTCTTCGGCGAACGCTGCCGAGGGGCTGAATTGGACTGTCAGATAACTGCCCTCGACCGCTGCCGCTACCGCCTGGCCGCTACCCTGGCCGGTCTGCCACAGAGTCTGGGGCGGCCCGTCGGGGAATTTCTGCACCAGCCGGATCTGGCCACTGTTGCGCTCGAGTTTATTCAGCTGCGTCTCAAAGGCGGCAAACGGCTGGGTTACCAGCAGCAGGCCGTCTTGCAGTTTGATGCCATCGTGCAATTGCCAGCTGTTGTCGCTGCCGGTGCGCAGGAACTCCACCGGCTGTCCGGCCTCTTCACTGCTGCGCTTCAGCAAATCCACCAGGGCAAAATTCAGCGCAGGATTTGTGCCGGCCCCCACCCGTACCTGCTCGGCGGCAAATACCTGTGCGGTGGCATCGCCGGGCAGGGCCGCGGCGCGCAGCAGTTTTGCCGTCGGCTCTGCTTTCGCACCAATATCGCGTAACTGCTGCGCGCGGCCGGCCAGATACTGGCGCAGCTCCGCGGCATAGGACTGCGCCTTCTGTTGCGCGGCCTGTTCAACCTGCGCCGCACTGCGGGGTTCGATCACGCTCTGTTTCAGATACTGGGCGCCGCCCAGCCAGGCGACCGTCGCCAACAGCGCGGGCAGCACCAGGCCGCGGTGAAAGAGCGAGGGGTGAAAGATACTAATGCGAGATGCCACGGAAATTCCCAGTAAAGCGTGTTGTTATTGTGCCAATTCTTATGAAGTCGGGGCCTTGGCCGCGATGAGCTCGATCAACTGTTCCGCGAGAGCGGTCTTCAGCGCCGGTGCCAAGGTGTGACTGCCCTCGGCATCGATCACCGTGACCGCATTGCGGTCGCTGTTAAAGCCGCTGTCGGCCGCGCTGACATCGTTGGCGATGATCATGTCGAGTTGCTTGCGTGCCAGCTTGCCCTGCGCGTGCTCGATAACCTTTTCCGTCTCCGCCGCAAAGCCCACGGTAAACGGGCGCCGCTCGGTGCGCGCCGCAATGCCGGCGACAATGTCGGGATTCTTGACCAGGGCCAGGGTCTCTTCGCCCCTGTCGTCCCGCTTCTTGATCTTCTGCTGCGCGATTTCCGCCGGGCGGAAGTCCGCCACCGCCGCGGCACCGATAAAGATGTCGCACAGGTCGGCGGCGCGCTCGGCGGCATCGCGCATCTCCAGGGCGCCGGTCACGTCCACGCGCTTCACGCCGGCGGGCGTGGTGAGATTCACCGGGCCGGCAATCAATGTGACTTCCGCCCCCGCGCGCCGCGCCGCGTCCGCCAGGGCGAAGCCCATCTTGCCGGAGCTGTGGTTGCTCAGGTAGCGGACCGGGTCCAGCGCCTCACGCGTGGGGCCGGCCGTAACCGTGACCCTTTTGCCGGCGAGCGACAGGTGCGGGCGAAACAGCGCTTCGACCTCTGCTGCCAGCGCGTCCGGCTCGAGCATACGCCCGGGGCCCACATCGCCGCAGGCCTGGCTGCCGGCAGCCGGTCCCCAGAGCAGGGCACCGCGACTCTGCAGCGTCTGTACGTTGGCCGCGGTGGCGGCGTGTCGCCACATGGCCTGGTTCATCGCCGGCGCCAGCGCCAGTGGGGCTTCGCTGGCCAGGCACAGGGTGCTGAGCAGGTCGTCGGCCATGCCGCAGGCGAGCTTCGCCAGTACCTGCGCGCTGGCCGGGGCAATCAGGATCAGGTCGGCCCATTTGGCCAGCTCGATATGCCCCATGGCCGCCTCCGCGGCCGGGTCCAGCAGGTCGGTGTGCACCGGATTGCCGGACAGCGCCTGGTAGGTCAGTGGCTGGACGAACGCACGTGCGCCGGCGGTCATAACCACGCGCACCTCGGCGCCGCGCTCCTTGAGGCGGCGTACCAGGTCGGCGCTCTTGTAGGCGGCGATGCCGCCGCTGATGCCCAGCAGTATGCGTTTGTCGGCCAGGGAGGACATAGGCGCTGTTTCCGAGACAGTGTTTCCGAAATCGAGAGAACGAGTAAGATTAGCATTTCTGCGCCTGTACATATAAGGCAAAGAAGTGGCCCTGTCGGGCTGGAATCAACGAGGCTTCAAGGAGGAGGCGATGCGGATTACGGACTGGCCGGCGGCTGAGCGGCCGCGGGAGAAGCTGCTGGAGCGCGGTGCCGGGGCGCTCTCGGATGCGGAGCTGCTGGCGATCTTTCTGCGCACGGGCGTGCCCGGCGTGTCCGCGGTGGACCTGGCGCGCCGGCTGCTGGCGGATTTCGGCGGGCTGCGCCCGCTGCTGGAGGCGCGCCGGGAGGAGTTCTGCGCTGGCCGCGGCCTCGGCGATGCAAAGTTCGTACAGCTGCAGGCGGTGCTGGAGATGGCGCGCCGCCACCTGGCGGAGACGCTGCAGCGCACCGACGCCCTCTGCAGCCCGGCGGCGGTGCGCGATTACTTGTCCGCGCGGCTGCGCCACCGCCGCCGCGAGGTATTCTGCTGCCTCTACCTGGACAGCCAGCACCGCGTCATCGCCTTCGAGGAGCTGTTCGAGGGCACCCTCAATGCCGCCAGCGTCTACCCCCGCGAGGTGGTGCAGGCGGCCCTGCTGAAGGGCGCGGCGGCGGTGATCCTGGCGCACAATCACCCGTCCGGCGTCAGCGAGCCCAGCCAGGCGGATATCTGGATCACCGAGCGCCTGACCCAGGCGCTGGGACTCGTGGATATCAAGGTGCTCGACCATATGATCGTGGGCGAAGGCGCGGCCCTGTCTTTTGCCGAGCAGGGGCTGATCTAGAATGCGGAAGCCCTGGTTCCGGCCAATGCTGTACAAAACTTGCTCCCTACAGACTCTTCTGGTATAAAACGCCGCTCTTTGCGGCCGGGCCGAATTCTGAACAGCTCCCGCATCCCTTAAAAAGCACCGAATTGGAAGTCCCCGCGGCACAGATTGCGGGCACGAGAGTTTGAAGAGGCCAACAGATGTCCAAGGTATGTCAGGTAACCGGTAAGCGCCCGGTCACCGGTAACAATGTATCCCACGCCAAGAACCGCACCAAGCGTCGCTTCGTGCCGAACCTGCACAGCCACCGTTTCTGGGTTGAGTCCGAGAAGCGCTTCGTGAAGCTGCGCGTTTCTGCCAAAGGCATGCGTGTTATCGATAAGAAAGGTATCGAGACCGTGCTGAGCGAGCTGCGCGCGCGCGGCGAAAAAGTGTAACTGGCGGCAAACCGCTGAGAGATCGGAGACAGAACAATGCGTGACAAGATTCGTCTGAACAGCAGTGCCGGTACCGGCCACTTCTATACCACCACCAAGAACAAGCGCAACATGCCGGAAAAAATGGAGATCAAAAAATACGATCCCGTTGTTCGCAAGCATGTGATGTACAAGGAAGGCAAAATCAAGTAATTGCCTGCCCTGAACAGTTCGAAAAGCCCGGTTTTTACCGGGCTTTTTTCATTCGAGCCATTCAGTGCCTTCACCCTGCGGGCGACGTCTAAAAGCTTGAAGCGAAGGTCTTGCTGCCGGTAGCCGTTTGCGGAACCTTCTGCGGCCAGGGATGGCCGCGGAGAGCGTACAAGGATGTATTTAAGGGGGGCGCCTAGCCCGTGTCCCGCAAACGGCTACCGGCAGCAGGACCACCCCAGCACAAGTAAAGAACCCCAAACACTGATGCCTGAACTACCGGAAGTAGAAACCACCCTTCGCGGCCTGGCCCCGCATCTGGAGGGCCACAGGGTGCGCTCGGCTGTGGTGCGCCAGCGCCAGCTGCGCTGGCAGGTGGACAGGGACTTCGAAAAGCGCATCGCCGGGGCGAGAATCCTGCGCCTGGAGCGCCGCGCCAAGTACCTGCTGGTGCACACGGATCGCGGTTGTGCCATCTGGCACCTGGGGATGTCCGGCAGCCTGCGCCTGGTGGGCAGTGAGTGCGCAGCGGAAAAACACGACCATGTCGACTGGGTGCTGGATAGCGGCCTGGTCCTGCGCTACCGGGACCCGCGCCGCTTCGGCGCCCTGCTGTGGACGGATGAGGATCCGGTCGCCCACGACCTGCTCGTCCACCTGGGGCCGGAGCCCCTGTCGGACGAATTCGACGGTGACTACCTGTTCAAGGCGTCCCGCGGCCGGCGCCAGGCGGTGAAAACCTTCATCATGGACGGCCGCATCGTCGTCGGTGTCGGCAATATCTACGCCAGCGAATCGCTGTTTCTAGCCGGTATCCGGCCGGACCGGGAGGCGGGTGCCATCTCGCGCGCCCGCTACCGGCGCCTGGCCTCCGCCATCAAGCAGGTGCTGGCGCGCTCCATCGAGCAGGGTGGCACGACGCTGCGGGACTTTATCGGCGGCGACGGCAAGCCCGGCTACTTCGCCCAGCAGCTCAACGTCTACGGCCGCGCCGGCGAGCCGTGTCGCGCCTGCGGGCGCCCGGTGCGCGACCTGGTGCTCGGGCAGCGCAGCACCTTCTTCTGCAGCTCCTGCCAGCGCTGAGCACCCCATTCTGGGAATTTCCTTCCGCCTGGACTAAGTTTGCAGGGATTCCTCTTTGCGGAGTCGGCACATGATCATGATGTTGCCGTTCGTCACCATTCTGCTGTCGGCCTGGTACACCTGGCGCGGGCATCGCCGTGTCGGCGCCAGCTGGTGGTGGGTCACCCTGGCGATCTACATCTGCTGGTGTTTCTACCATATGACCAGTCCGCTGAACCTGTCGCTCTAGGATGTGGCCGTGAAAGCTGCCGCTATTCGCTGGCTCGACGGTCTCGCCCTGCTGAGCGTGAGCGCCGTGCTCTGGTTCGCCTTCGCCTGGCAGCTGTGGCTGCACGAACTGCCCTGCCCGATGTGCCTGTTGCAGCGGGCCGCCTTCGCCATGGTTGGCGTCGCCCTGCTGATGAACCTGCGCTTCGGTATTCGCCCGCTGCACTACGGCTTCGCCGTGCTGTCGGCCCTGGCCGGCGCCGTATCCGCCGGGCGCCAGGTGCTGATGCATATTGCGCCCGGCGACACCGGTTTTGGCTCGCCGTTTCTCGGCATGCACTTCTACACCTGGGCCCTGGTGGCCTTCTTTCTGCTGCTGGTGTACTGCGGCCTGATGCTGATGAGTGACGCGGTGGACGAGGAGGTCCGGCCGCGCAGGCTGGATGCCCTCGGCCGCATGGCCGCGGTCGCCTTTCTGTCGATCCTGATCATCAACCTGGTTTCCACCGCGCTGGAGTGCGGCCTGGGGCCCTGCCCCGACAACCCCACCGAGTACCAGTTGCTGCCGGATTGAGTGCCCGCCCCCGCGTGCCGGCAGCGGCACGCCCCTTTCCTATACTTGGCTCGTTGCCGTCACTAACCTTGAACCTTGGCTGCGCCATTTCGCGCGCCGCGGCACCTGTTATGCAAACCCGGAAATAGGACCTGCCCGATGCGATGGATCTGGGCCCTGAGCTCTCTGTTGTTGCTGCTGGCCGGTTGCGGCCGCGAAGAAGCGCGGCCCGCCGACGCCAGTGTGAAGCGGCCGCCCCCGGTCCAACAGTTAGCGCCGCCCGCGCAACTGGTGCTGAAAAACGGCTACATCTACACCGGCGGCAGGGACAAACGCGTCGCCCGGGTCATCGCCGTGCGCGACGGCCACATCGTCTATGTGGGCGGTGATGATGGTGTCGGTTCGCATATCGGGCCGGACACCCGGGTCCAGGACCTGGGCGGCAAGCTGGTGCTGCCGGGCTTCGGCGACGGGCCCGGACTCGACAACATGGTCGACCTCTACGGCGGCAACAGTGTTCGCGACTACCAACACGCCGTGGCGGCCTTCATCAACGCCAATCCGGATCTGCAGGTGATCGTCGGCAAGGGCTGGGACGGCGCGGCTTTCGCCGGGATGCGGCCCCACAAGGACCAGCTGGATCAGGTCAACGATCTCATTCCCATCGTGCTCTTCTCCAGCGACCACCACAGTATCTGGACCAACTCAGAGGGCCTCGCCGCTGCCGGTATCGACAGCGCCACGCCAAACCCGCCCGGCGGCGTGATCGAGAAGGACGAGAACGGTATCGCCATAGGCGTGCTGCGCGGCGAGAGCGCCATGGCAGTTGTGGAAAAAATCCTATCGCCGGAAAGCGGCGCAGGACTGCGGCAATATATCCGCGCATTGTCGGAACGGATTGTGCGCTGGGCCAGTGCCCTGCACGCACGCAGTGCGTCGGCAGAACAGCCACCGGGGCTCGAAGCCGGCGGCCGGGCAGACTTTATTGTGCTGGAAGAAAACCTGCTGGAAGTGCCGGCTAAGGGAGTTTCCGGGGTGAAGGTGTTGCGGGTCTACGACAGGGGGCGGCTGTTATACGGCGAGGAAATCGCCCGCTAGCCTCCGCTGGCGTGGAGCGCGGCGCAATGGGGCGAACAGTGCTTCGCCCCGATAGTTCAAGCTGCAGAAGTCAGCTTCAGGCCGACAATACCGGCGACGATCAGCCCGATACAGAGCAGTCGCGGCAGCGCAACGGATTCAGAAAACAGCACAATGCCGAGAATCGCCGTGCCCACGGCGCCGATGCCGGTCCACACCGCGTAACCCGTACCCACCGGGATGACCCGCAGCGCCTGGGAGAGGAAGTAAAAACTGGCGATCATCGCCAGCACAGTCAGTGTGCTGGCGAGCGGCCGGGTAAAACCCTGGGTGTACTTCAGCCCGACCGCCCAGCCGATTTCCAGCAGGCCGGCGATAAACAGCAGAGTCCAGGGGCTCGTCATTGGGGAAACTCTCCGACTGCGGGTTGCAGGCATTGCCCGTCGAATGCGTGCCGGTCTTCGGCGCCCATGGGTGTCACCTCCGCCCGTTTACCTGCCCACCGCGCTGCCCTCGCGGCGCGGATCGGCGCCGCCGAGCAGCTTGCCGTTCACGATGGCGATCGCGTGGATGCCGCTGTTGAGTTCGCGCTGCACGACCCGGTGGCCCTTCTCTTCCAGCCTGGCGACGGTGTCTGCGGAGAAATAACCCGGTTCCAGCTCGACGCGACTGCCGATTGCACCGATATTGCCGGCCGCTATGGCCTCGGCGATCGGCACGCCCAGCCCCAGGTGATAGAGAATCGTGCGCGCAGTGTAGTCGATAATCCGCGAGCCGCCGGGTGAGCCGACCAGCAGGCGCATGCTGCCGTCGCCGTTGAAAACGATCGTCGGCGCCATGGACGAGCGCGGCCGCTTGCCCGGCTGGATGCGGTTGGCTACCAGGGCGCCGTCGGCGTATTTCGGCGTGAAGGAAAAGTCGGTCAACTGGTTGTTGAGCAGGAAACCCTTCACCAGCAGGCGCGAACCGAAGCCGGTCTCGATGCTGGTGGTCATGCTGACGCCATTGCCGTAGCGGTCGACGATCACCAGGTGGCTGGTGTTCGGCAGCTCCGGTGACTGTGCCATCAGCCTTTTCTGCTCGAAGGCCACCGGGTCCCCGGGGACCGCCTCCGTCGCCGCAGCGGGATCGATCAGTTCCGCGCGCTCGGTCAGGTAGCCCGATGCCACCATGGACTCGCTGGGGACACTGACGAAGTCGGAGTCCGCCGAGTAGGTATTGCGGTCCGCGAACGCCAGCTCGGATGCCTCGATAAACAGGTGCGTCAGTTCGTGGCTGCCGACCTCGAGATCGCGCAGCGGGAACTGCCCGAGTATGCCCAGAATCGCACCGACGGAAGTGCCGCCGGAGGAGGGCGCATCGGCGCCACAGACGCGGTATTGAAGGAAGGAAGAACACAGCGGATCGCGCACCACGGCCCGATAGGCCGCCATGTCTTTCATCGTCAGCTGGCCCGGATTGAGCGGATCCTCCGCCACCGCCCGCACTATTGCCTCGGCGATTGCGCCGCCGTAGAAGGCGTCGGCACCGCCGGTCGCAATGGTACGCAGCGTCTGCGCGTATTCCGGGTTCTTCAGCAGGTGGCCCACCGGCAGCGGCGCGCCGCGCGCATCGAAAAAGTAACCGGCGATCGCCGGGCGCGCCGCCACCTGCGGCAGGCTCTGCAGCAGCTGGTGCAGGCGCGGTGAAACCGCGAAGCCGGACTCCGCGAGTTCAATCGCCGGCTGGAACAGATCGGCCCAGGGCAACTTGCCGTCGCGCTGGTGGGCCAGTTCCAGCATGCGCACTACGCCGGGCACACCGACCGAATAGCCGCCGATCACCGCCTGCAGGAAGGGGCGCGGTCCGCCGTCGGCCATGAAATAGTCTTCGTCCACGCCCGCCGGCGCCGTTTCGCGGCCGTCGTAGTACTGGAGCCTTTCCTGCGCGGCGTCGTAGCTGAGCATAAAGGCGCCGCCGCCAATGCCGGAGGACTGGGGTTCGACCAGGCCGAGCACCATCTGCGCGGCGATAGCCGCGTCCACCGCGGTGCCGCCGCGCGCGAGTATCCGTTCGGCGGCGCGGCTGGCGTGCGGGTTGGCGGTAACCGCCATATAGGTATCGGCGCGGGCGGACTTGATTTCGCCGCGCCCGGTGGCAATTTCCGGTTGCGGCTCATCGGCGATGGCCGGGCTCAGGACAAAAGCGATGGCGAGAAGCAGGTAGCGCACGAAACACCCCGTAAATTCTGGGTAAATCCGCCCGAGTGTAACAGAGATCGCCCGCGGTCCTTTCCGCGGAACCCATACCGGCACTTTTACCGGAACTTTTCCTGCAGTGCCTTCTGCACGGCCGGCGGTACGAACTTGGTCACGTCGCCGCCGAGCGAGGCGATCTCGCGCACCAGCGAGGAGGAGATGTAGGAGAGATGCTCGGCCGGGGTCAGGAACAGGCTTTCCATATTCGGGGCCAACTGGCGGTTCATATTGGCGAGCTGGAATTCGTACTCGAAGTCGGATACCGCGCGCAGGCCGCGCAAAACGCCGTAGGCGTCCACCTGGCGCACCAGGTCCGCGAGCAGGATATCGAAGCCGATGACCTCGACATTGGGCAGGTGCCCCAGTACCTGCTGGGCCAGTTCCACCCGCTCGTCGAGCGTGAACAGCGGATTCTTGCGGGTGCTGGCCGCCACCGCGACGATCACGTGGTCAAACAGCCGGCAGGCCCGCTCCACCAGGTCCATATGGCCGTTGGTGATGGGGTCGAAGGTTCCGGGGTAGACAACTTTTTTCATTTGCCAGGTTCCGCAGCGGGCCAAAGAGGACGCGCATGGTAAACAATTTGCTGCCAAGGCTCAAAATCAGAATCAGCGCGGCCGACACAGGGCTTTGTCGCCATAGGCCGCGGGCCAATGCGGGCTGCCCACAAGCCAGCGAGTCCGCAAACTTGCGCCAGTCGTGCGGGCCGTGGCGAGCCGTAGAATCCGGGGACGAATTCAGTGGCTCAGCAGGTAAAAAGCCGCATGCACACCTGCCCCGCCCGTTTCTCCTTCGCGATCTGCCAGCCGGGGGGCATGGCCACGGGCTTGTCTCGCGGCGCCTCCACGTAGACCAGCGCACCCTCGGCCAGGTGCCCTTCCAGCGCGGCCAGGGTCTGCTGCCACAGGTCGCCGGCAAAGGGCGGATCCACGAAGACGACGTCGTAGCGAGTCCGGGACTGGGCCAGGAAAGCGGCGGCGCTCAGGCTGTGCACCCGGCCGTTGTCGGCCTGCAGTACCCTGAGCTGCTCCCGCAGGGTCTGCGCCGCACTGCGGTTCAGCTCGACGAAATCCACCTCGGCCGCGCCGCGCGACAGCGCCTCCAGGCCCAGGGCGCCGGAGCCGGCGAAGAGGTCCAGGCAGCGGGCATCCGCCAAGTGGAACTGCAGCCAGTTGAACAGGGTCTCGCGCAGCCGGTCGCCGGTAGGGCGCAGGCCCTCGACCGGGGCAAAACTCAGTTTCCGCCCGCGCCAGCGGCCGCCGATGATGCGCAGCTGGGACAGGGGTTGCGGGGCGGCTTTGCGCGACGGGCTTCTGGGCAAGGTCACTCTCTGCTGAACAGGCTACTGGACTCTCTACCTCGGGGCAGAGCGGTGCTAAGATTAGCCCCTTTCTCCCAGCGGTACACCCGGACACGCGAATGATCTTTGACTTCCTGCGCAAAAAGAAGCCCCAGCCCGAAGAAACCGAGCTCGGCCAGGAGCGGACGGAAGCCCCGGCGGCGCCGTCAGCGCGAGAGGAAGCGCCATCAGTCCCCGCAGAAGAGCCCTCAGCTTCTGGAGAAGTGCCCTCAGCTCCTGCAGAAGAACCCTCAGCTCTCGTAGAAGAGCCATCAGCCACCGTAGAGGAACCTTCAGCTGCTGTAGAAGAGCCGTCAGCTGCTGTAGAAAAGCCGTCAGCGCCGGCTGCTGTCGAGCCGGCAGCCGGGCGTGAAGCCGAAGCCGCTGCGCCGGAGCCGGAGCAGGCGGTCCGGAAAGAGGGTTTCTTCGCCCGCATTCGTCGCGGCCTGAGCCGCACCAGCAGCCAGTTCGCCGAGGGCATGGGCAACCTGTTCCTCGGTGCCAAGGAGATCGACGAGGATCTGCTGGAGGAACTGGAGACGCAGCTGTTGATGGCCGACGTCGGCGTCGAGGCCACCAGCGAAATCGTCGAACGGCTGACCGAGCGCGTCTCCCGCCGCGAACTGGCGGATGGCGATGCGCTCTACCGGGCGCTGCAGGAAGAACTGGCGGGGCTGCTCGACAGCGTGGAGGCACCGCTGGCGATCGATGCCGCGAAAAAGCCCTTCGTCATTCTCGTCGTCGGCGTCAACGGCGTCGGCAAGACCACCACCATCGGCAAGCTGGCGCACCGTTACCTGCTCGACGGCTACTCGGTGATGCTGGCCGCCGGTGACACCTTCCGCGCCGCCGCGGTGGAGCAGCTGCAGGTCTGGGGCCAGCGTCACAGTGTGCCGGTGGTGGCCCAGCACACCGGTGCCGACAGCGCCTCGGTCATCTACGATGCGGTACAGTCGGCCCAGGCCAGGGGGATCGATATCGTGATCGCCGATACCGCCGGCCGCCTGCACACCAAGTCCAACCTGATGGAGGAGCTGACCAAGGTGCGCCGGGTGATGGGCAAGCTGGATCCGAGTGCGCCCCACGAGGTGCTGCTGGTGCTGGATGCCGGCACCGGCCAGAACGCGATCAGCCAGGCGGGCCAGTTCCGCGACGCCGCCGGTGTCAGCGGCCTGGTGCTGACCAAACTGGACGGCACCGCCAAGGGCGGTGTGATCTTCGCACTGGCGCGCCGCTTCGGGATTCCGGTACGCTTTATCGGTGTCGGCGAGCAGGCCGAGGACCTGCAGCCGTTCAAAGCGCGCGAATTTGTCGCCGCGCTGTTCGGCAGAGAGCCGGGCTGAAATGCACCTGTAGGAGCGGCGGGGCGGCTTCCGTCCATGGCCGCGATCGATCTTGTCGGCCGCTCCAGGTATTCACGGCGCCTTCGGCCCTACACGAATAACAAGTACAACAACACCGCTGCAATCCATGATCACCTTCGACAACGTCAACAAGCGCTACGAATCCGGCCAGGACGCCCTGGGCCGCGTCAGCCTGGAAATCGAGCGCGCTGACATGGTGTTTCTGACCGGGCATTCCGGTGCGGGCAAGAGCACCCTGCTGAAGCTGCTCACCGCGATCGAGCGCCCGACCCGCGGCAACATTCTCGTCGCCGGCCAGAACCTGAACCGGCTGCGCAACAGCCAGATCCCCTACTACCGCCGCAATCTCGGCATCGTCTTCCAGAACCACCAGCTGCTGTTCGACCGCAGCGTGTTCGACAATGTGGCGCTGCCGCTGGCAGTGGCCGGCTGCAACAAGCGCGAGGTCGGCCGCCGCGTGCGCGCGGCGCTGGACAAGGTGGGTCTGCTGCACAAGGAGCGGCAGAATCCGATTGTGCTGTCCGGCGGCGAGCAGCAGCGCGTCGGCATCGCCCGCGCGGTGGTGAACAAGCCGGCCATCCTGGTGGCCGACGAGCCCACCGGCAATCTGGACCCGCAGCTGTCGGCGGAGATCATGCAGCTGTTCGCCGACTTCAATGCGGTTGGCGTCACCGTGCTGGTAGCCAGCCACGACCTGGAACTGATCGCGCGCATGAAACGCCGCGTGCTGACCCTGCAGGCGGGCCAGCTGATCTACGACGGAATCCCGAGCCGTGAAACCGCATACACGTAACGCGCGCCGGCCGCAGCCGGAAACCAGGCCCGCCGAATCCCGCCGCGCTGCCGGCGCGGTCACCGCGCGCACCGGCGTCGGCGACCGCTGGCACAGCTGGCTCGGCCATCACCGCGAGATGGCCGCCGAGTCCCTGCGCCGTTTCTTCGCCACGCCGCTCGCAAGCGCCATGACCGCGCTGGTAATCGCCATTGCCCTGGCCCTGCCGACGGCGCTGCAGCTGGGGCTGGTCAACTTCCAGCGCGCGGTCGCGGGCTGGGACGGCCAGCCGCAGATCTCGGTGTTCCTGCACAAGGACGCCCGCGAGGCCGCGGTGCAGTCCTACGCCGACCAGCTGCGCGCGGACCCGGCGATCGCCGAAGTGACCTATATCTCGCCGGAGGCGGCGCTGGCGGAGTTCCAGCAGGCTTCCGGACTCGGCGATGCCCTCGCCGGCCTCGGCGCCAACCCGCTGCCGGCGGTGCTGCTGCTGCGCCCGCGGGATGCGGCGGCGGAGCAACTGGAAAGCCTGGCGCAGAATCTGCGCGACAGCGCCCTGACCGATGCGGTGGTGCTGGATATGGCCTGGGTACAGCGACTGGCGCAGCTGACCGAGCTGGGGCGGCGCCTGTCCGCCGGCCTGGCGCTGCTGCTGGCGCTGGGGGTCATCCTGGTGGTCGTGAACACCATCCGCCTACATATCGAGAGCCGCCGCGAGGAGATACTGGTGGTCAAGCTGGTGGGCGGCACCGACGCCTTCGTGCGCCGCCCCTTCCTCTACAGCGGCCTGTGCTACGGCTTTTTCGGCGGTCTGCTGGCCTGGCTGCTGGTCGCCGCCGGGGTGGCGCTGCTGTCCGGCCCCGTCGCCGGCCTGTCCTCTTCCTACGGCAGCGGCTATGCACTGCAGGGGCCGGGTCTGCGCTATCTGCTGGGCCTGACCGGCGGGGCCGCGCTGCTGGGCCTGCTCGGGGCCTGGCTGGCGGTGGCGCGCCACATCAAGGCGATTGAGCCGCACTGACCGGCTGGTCTGGTTAAAGAAGGGTTAAGACCGCGGCAAGCGTGGAACCCGCCCTGTGGATAACCCCTCTAAAGGCCCGGCTTTCAAGGTATTGGAACGGGTTGTGGCAGCGGCGGGCGGACTTCCTTATCCGCTCGCGCAGATGCTAAACTGGATCCAATTTTGTCGCCCGGCCCCGGAGGCCAGCGGCGGCGGCCGGCCTGCCCGGCACAAGAAATGTGAAAGGAGAGACCTGAATGGGAACCAGCCTACAGCCAGTGCATATGCTGTCCCCGGGCGCCAACCTGGGCGCCTATATCCAGACGGTCAGCAGCTTCGATGTGCTGTCCGCGGAGGAGGAGAAGCGCCTGGCGGAAGACCTCTACTATCGCGAAGATCTGGACGCTGCGCGCCAGCTGGTGATGTCGCACCTGCGTTTCGTCGTGCATATCGCCAAGTCCTACTCCGGCTACGGCCTGAACCAGGGCGACCTGATCCAGGAGGGCAACGTCGGCCTGATGAAGGCGGTCAAGCGCTTCAACCCGGAAAAGGGCGTGCGCCTGGTCTCTTTCGCCGTGCACTGGATCAAGGCCGAGATTCACGAGTTCATCCTGCGCAACTGGCGCATCGTCAAGATCGCCACCACCAAGGCGCAGCGCAAGCTGTTCTTCAACCTGCGCGGACAGAAGAAGAAGCTGGCCTGGCTGACCAACGATGAAGCCAAAGCCGTGGCCGCGGACCTGAACGTCGACGTGGCCCAGGTGCACGAGATGGAGGGGCGCCTCGCCGCCCACGACGCCGCCTTCGATGCCGGCGTGGACGACGATGACGACACCGCCTGGCAGGCGCCGGCGCACTACCTGGAAGACCGCCGCTACGACCCGGCCGCCCAGCTGGAGCAGGACAACTGGCAGGAGACCAGCCTCAACAGCCTGGCCATCGCGCTGGAGCAGCTGGACGAGCGCAGCCGCGATATCATCCAGGCGCGCTGGCTGTCCGAGGAGAAATCCACCCTGCACGAACTGGCGGACAAGTACGGCGTATCCGCCGAGCGCATCCGCCAGCTGGAAAAGAACGCCATGAAAAAAGTCCGGGTGGCTATGGAGGCTTGATCGCCTTTCACAGCTGGCCGGAGTTGAAAACCGCGCACATGCGCGGTTTTTTTATGTGACGTTTCCGCCGGGAGCGCCGAGCCCCAGCTCGGCAAGCGGGCCGCAGGCCCGCCATTCGCGGCCATGGGCGGATGGCCGCCCCGCCGCTCCTACAGCAGTACCCTGTCTTCGCAACAAGGAAAAACAATGGCAAAACTCTATCTGTTGATCGCCGCCTTCTTTGGCGGCACAGGTGTCGTGCTCGGCGCCTTCGGTGCCCATGGCCTGCGCGGCAAGGTCACCGAGAACCTGCTGGAGGCCTTCAAGACCGGCGTGCACTACCAGATGATCCACGCACTGGCTCTGATCGGCATTGCCATACTGATTCAACAGGTGGGCGCCAAGACATCGCTCGTCGTCAGCGGCGCACTGTTTGCCGTAGGTATATTGTTCTTCTCTGGCAGCCTCTACGGACTGACTTTCGGCGGCCCGAGGTGGCTGGGGCCGATCACGCCACTCGGCGGCACCCTGATGATCGGCGGCTGGATAGCGCTATTTGTCGCCGCAATGAATCTCTCTAAATAATTTCTTCTCCGTAGGAGCGGCGGGGCGGCCATCCGCCGGTGGCCGCGATCGATCTCAGATCGCAGCCACCTGCCGCGCCGGCCGCTCCATGCATTCACGGCGCCTACGGCCCTACAATACCCGGATACCGATTCGCATCAGAGGTCGCGAATAATGCAAGACGAACCGACGGAAGATTTTCCCTATCGCACCGAATACAAAAAGAAATCCATCCGCAGCTATGTGATCCGCGCCGGTCGCATGACGGAAGGGCAGCGCCGCGCCTTCGACAACTACTGGGGTGAATACGGTCTGTCCCTGTTCGGCGGCGCGCTGAATCCCGGCGAGGTATTCGGCCGCGAGGCGCCGCTGGTGCTGGAAATAGGCTTCGGCATGGGCGATTCACTGCTGGCGATGGCCGAGGCGGAGCCGGACAAGGACTTTATCGGCATCGAGGTGCACCCGCCGGGTGTGGGCCGGCTGATCAACAATGCCGGCAAGGCCGGGGTGAAAAACCTGCGCGTTTATATGGCCGACGCGGTGGATGTGCTGAACGACTGCATCGCCGATGGATCACTGGATAGATTCCAGCTGTATTTTCCCGACCCCTGGCACAAGAAGAAGCACCACAAGCGTCGCATCGTGCAGCCGGAATTCGTGCGCCTGATCTGCACCAAGCTGAAGCCGGGCGGACTGCTGCATATGGCCACCGACTGGGAGAACTACGCCGAGCATATGCTGGAAGTACTGGAGGCGGAACAACTGCTGGACAACGCCGCGGGCAAAAACAATTATTCGCCGCGCCCGGAATTCCGTCCCGAAACCAAATTCGAACGCCGCGGCCAGCGTCTCGGCCACGGCGTCTGGGACCTGCTCTACCGGCGCAACTAATCCCCTTGCCGCCGCTGCCAGGGACTGGCGCGGCGGATTATGACAGTAAGATTGCGCGCGCTGGCGCGCCATTGCGCCGCCTAGATTGTCTGCTATCTTCAATCAGATCCACCGGTAAAAGGAACTTCCGGAGCTCACAATGACAAAAAGCCGCCAGTCTTCGCCGCCAGTCTTTTGCCTGACTTTTCTCGGTATCCTCATTGCGCTACCTGTCTGGGCGGACGAAGAGACGACGGCGACGCTGTACCTGAATGGCGGTCAGTACTGGTTTGACAGTGACCGGCTTAACGGCACCCCGTTTCGGGGATTCGACCTGCGGGATACGACCGGCGGCGGTGGCGGTTACGGCTACATGATCACCGATCGCTGGGGCATGGAAGGTGTGATCGACTACTTCAGCGTGAGCGTGAAAGGCATCGACGAGAAAGTCGAGGTCTACAACTATCATCTCGACATCCTGTACCAGTTCCTCGGCCGTTTTTGCGGCAACGAGTGCTGGCAGCCGTATGTGGCCTTCGGCGTCGGCGAGGTTCGCGTGGACTTCGACGGTACCTTTGTGGGTTCCTTAGAGGGTTCCTTAGACGATATCGTCATCCTCGACTGGCACGAGCGCCAGACCATGTTCAACCTGGGGCTCGGCGTTAAGTACCGGCTGGGCCCGCGCTGGCAGGCGCGCGCCGACGCGCGCGCTTTTCAGGGCGTGGAAGAAGGCGGTCTCGACGGTTTTCTCAGTGTGGCGATCGGCTACCAGTGGACCGAGTACCCGCGCGTAGTGCGCGACTATGATGGCGACGGAGTGATCGACGGCGTGGATCAGTGCCCGCAGACGCCGCCGGGCATCGCCGTGAATGGCACCGGTTGCCCGGTGGACTCTGACCGCGACGGCATACCGGACTATCTCGACCAGTGCGCCGGCACGCCCTTTGGCACCGCAGTGAACGAGAGCGGCTGCCCCATGTAGGAGCGGCCCACGGCCGCGATCAAGCGGTCAGAATTCTCCGGGGTCCGATCGCGGCCATGGGCCGCTCCTGCAGAGCCTTTGTTCAGTCCCCGCGCGCCGCCTCCAGCTGTTCGCAAATTTCCAGCCACTGCATCTCCAGTTCCTCCAGTTCCTCGCGCTGCTGCGACTGCTGGCGGTTGAGGCGTGCTATCTCGTCCTGCTGGCCGCCGCTGTAGAGACTCTCATCGGCGAGCCGGTGCTCCAGTTCGGCCAGTTTTTTCTCCGCGCGGGCCATCTGCTGCTCGACGCTCTTGAGTTTGTTGGTCAGCGGTTTCAGTTGCTCGCGCAGTACGGCTGCGGCGCGGCGTTGCGATTTTTTATCCTCTACCGCCCTGCCGCCGCCGTTGGCCGTCGGTTCCGCGACATTCTCATCGCGGCGCTTGCGGTCGCGGTCCTTTCTATCCCGATTAAAGCCCAGCAACCACTGCTTGTAGTCCTCCAGGTCGCCGGCGTAGGGCTCGGCGCGGCCGTCGGCTACCAGGATAAATTCATCGGCGGTATTGGCCAGCAGGTGGCGATCGTGGGAGACGAGCACCACCGCGCCGGGAAATTCCGCCAGCGCCAGGGTCAGCGCGTGACGCATTTCCAGGTCCAGGTGGTTGGTGGGCTCGTCGAGCAGCAGCAGATTGGGTTTCTGCCAGGCGAGAATCGCCAGCGCCAGTCGCGCCTTCTCGCCGCCGGAAAAACCTTTTACCGTTTCAAATACCCGGTCGCCGACAAAGCCGTAGCCGCCGAGAAAGTCGCGCAGCGACTGTTCACTGGCATCCGGCGTCAACCGCTGCAGGTGCAGCAGCGGCGAGGCGGCGCCGTCCAGCGCCTCCAACTGGTGCTGGGCAAAGTAGCCGACGGCCAGATGCTCACCGCACAGGCGCTCGCCAGCGATCGGGGGCAAGTCGCCGGCGAGGGTCTTGATCAGGGACGACTTGCCGGCGCCGTTGGGGCCGAGCAGCCCGATGCGCCGGCCGGGCTGAATGCCCAGTTGCACCTTTCTTACGACGACCTTATCGCCATAGCCGATGTCCGCGTCGCGCAGGTCGATCAGCGGATCGGAAGTCTTGTCGGCGGCCGGCAGGGAAAAGCGAAATGGCGAGTCGACATGGGCCGGCGCTATCTCCGCCATGCGGTCCAGGGCCTTCAGCCGGCTCTGCGCCTGCTTGGCCTTGGTGGCCTTGGCGCGGAAGCGGCGCACGAAGTCCTCCATATGCGCGCGCTCGGCCTGCTGCTTCTCGTACTGCGCCTGCTGTTGTGCCAGCCGCTCGGCGCGGGTGCGCTCGAAGGCGCTGTAATTACCGCTGTACAGCACCAGCGTCTGCTGTTCGAAGCTGACGATGCCGTCCACCACCGCATCGAGGAAGTCGCGATCGTGGGAGATGATCAGCAGCGTACCGGGGAAGCGCTGCAGCCACTGCTCGAGCCACAGGGTGGCATCCAGGTCCAGGTGGTTGGTCGGCTCGTCGAGCAGCATCAGGTCCGCCGGGCACATCAGCGCGCGGCCCAGGTTCAGGCGGATGCGCCAGCCGCCGGAAAAGCTGCGCACCGGGCGCTGCTGGTCCGCGTGGGAAAAGCCCAGGCCGTCGAGCAGCTGCGCCGCGCGTGCCGGGCCGCTGTAGCCATTGATCGCGGCCAGGCGCTCGTGCAGCTCGGCGAGCTTGTGGCCGTCGGTCCCGCCGCTCTCCGCCTGCTCCAGTTGCCGCTGCAGCAGGCGCAGCTCGCTGTCTCCGTCGAGCACATAATCCAGTGCGGTCTGCTCGCTCGCCGCCACCTCTTGTGCCATATGGGCGATACGCCAGCCTGCCGGCACTTCCACCCGGCCGCTGTCGCTGTCCAGCTCGCGCAGCAGCAGCTTGAACAGGGTCGATTTGCCGCAGCCGTTGGCGCCGATAATGCCCACCTTGTGGCCGGGGAAAATACGGCAGTCCGCATTGTGCAGCAGCTCGCGACCGCCGCGCTGCAGGGAGACGCCTTGCAAATTGATCAAAGAAATAACCTCATACCAGCGGGCGGATGAATGCTAGTGTCCTGTAAGCTACTAGGCTATTGGACATAACAGTCCGGCGGAGGCTGCTTGCGCGCTTCGCCGGCCAAAGAGTGGTCGGGATTCTAACGTGACAAAATCCACACCTCCATCTCCCTCCCCGCACAGCTCCCTGAACAACCCCCTGTGGCAGTTCAGCCTGGATTTCTACCGCCACGGCGACGTAGCGCAGTTCCTGCTCGACTGCCAGGACCAAAAGGGGGCCGACGTGTGCCTGTTACTGTGGGCCAGTTACACCACCGCCTGCGGCCGGCAGTTGAGCGAGGAGAGCTGGCGTGTGGCCGACCGGGGCCTGGCGCCGCGGCGCAGTATGATCTCCAGCGTGCGCCGCCTGCGCCGTTGGCTCGGGCATCTGCGCCCCCACTCGCGGGCAATCTACGACTACTGCAAACGCTGCGAACAGAGGCTGGAGCAGCGCCAATTGGCGGCGCTGTGGTTATTGCAGAGTGAAAGCTGGCCGGAAGATCGTTCGGCGCTGGAACTGGCGGGGCAGCAGTACGGCCTGCCGCAAAAAGAACAGGCCCGCTGGGCGGGCCTGATCGAGAGCTATAAAGCCAACCGGTAGCGACGCTTACTCGTTGCCGGAGCCCTCGCTGGAAAACAGGCTGTTGGGCGGCGTTGCCGGCGTGATGCTCGGCGTCGGCTTGGGTGTTTCTTCCTGCTTGCTTTCCGCCTGGGTCGGCGTGCCGAAGGGGCGCGACTCGGGCGTCTTGCCCATGATCGGCGCACCGCTGGAAGGAGCCGGTTCCGGCTTCTTCTCTACCGGCGCTGGGACGGCTTTCGGTGCAGCCGGTTTGGCCGCTGCTGCCTTCTTGGCTGCGGGCTTCTTGGGGGCGGCTTTTTTGGCAGAGGCTTTCTTGGCCGGGGCCTTCTTGGCTGCGGCTTTTTCCGCCGCGGGCTGGGCCGCCTTTGCCGCTGGCGCTTTGCCTTTGCCCGCTTTCTTGGCGGGTGCCTTTTTTACCGCGGCTTTCTTCGCCGCAGTCTTCTTCGCTGCAGCTTTCTTCGGGGCCGCCTCGGTCGCGCTGGCCTTCTTCGCCGCTACCTTGGCCTTGGTGGCTTTCTTGGCACCGGCCTTTTTCGCTTTGGTCTTGCTGCCCGCTGCGGCCTTCGCCGCCTTGGCCGCCGCCTTGCTGACGGATTCGGCGAGTTGCAGTTCCAGCTTGGCCGCCGCTTCCGCCTGCTTGGCTTCTGCCGCTGCGTCCGTCGCCTTTTGCATTGCGTCAGTCAGCTTGTCCACGTTGGCCTTGGCAGTGTCCACCCGCTTCTGTGTCGCCGCGGTTTTGCTCTTCTTCGCTGCGGTGCGAGCCTGGACGAGTTTGGTCTTGGCTTTGGACAGTTGGTTCTTGGCCGCGGTCAGCGCTTTAGCGGCTTGCTGAGCAGCTTTGCCGGCATCGGTGACCTGCTTGGTCCGGGCCTTGTCCAGTTGAGCGGTGAGCTTGGCAATTTGTGCTTCCAGGTCTGCGACCGGATTGACAGCTTTTCGTTTGGCAGCCATGAGTCAATATCCTGAGGTTTATTATCGATAGGCGCACCGGGCAGCGCATGTACCCGGCGTTAATGCGGTCGACGCCGCTGAAACAGATTCATGCACTGATCGGTTGTTTCGGAAACGACAGACCACCCCTGAAACGTCCGAAACAACAACCGGTGGAGGGCCGATAATAGCGCTGTTTCTTTCAAAAATGTATGCCGTATCCGGGGAAAAAAGGCGCTCCTTCATAATTTTTGCCAAATCACTCGGGAACTAACGCGCAATTGTGGTGCCTTGCACAGAGTGAGCGCCGTCGGTATGCACCGCCAGTCGCCATAGGTTAGACTTGCTGGGTTCTGGCGAATGCAGCGGCCCGCCTCGGTTTGCGGCGGGTCCGGGATTGCTTTAGAAGCCACATAAGGCGTTGGCCCCAGGTCACGCACGAATCAACAAATGCAATACGGACAAAGAGACAACTCCCATGAATAAATACCCTCTGGCTGCAGCTGTTGCCCTGGGCTTGGCGCTGGCTGGCTGTAACAAGCAGGATTCCCAGCAGCCCGCCGAGATTGCGCTGGATACCCAGGAGAAGAAGGTCAGCTACATCATCGCTGAAGACATGGCCAAGCGTCTGCAAACCCAGGATGTAAAGCTGGATCCCCAGGTAGTGCTGATGGCGCTCAACGACGTGGCCGGCGGCCGCGAATCGCGTCTGTCCGATGAAGACAAGCAGCAGGTCATCGCGGTATTCCAGGAGAAGATGCAGGCCAAGCAGCAGGAGATGCTGGCCCAGCAGGAGAAAGAGTTTAAAGAGTCTGCCGAGAAGAATCTGAAAGAAGGCCAGGCATTCCTGGAGGAAAACGCCAAGAAAGAAGGCGTGATCACCACCGATTCCGGTCTGCAGTACAAGGTGATTACCCCCGGCAGCGGCGACACCCCGAGCGCTGACAGCACGGTCGAGGTGGACTACAAAGGCACCCTGATCGACGGTACCGAATTCGACAGCTCCTATGCCCGCGGCGAGCCGGTTCAGTTCCCGGTTAACGGCGTGATCAAAGGCTGGACCGAGGCACTGCAGCTGATGAAGGAAGGGGCGAAATGGGAGCTGTACATCCCCTCTGACCTGGCATACGGCCCCGGCGGTGCCGGCGGTCTGATCGGCCCCAATGCGACGCTGATTTTCGAAGTCGAACTGCACAAGGCCAACGTCGGCAGCAATGACGCCGCGGAGGAAGAGAAGCAGGAAGAGGCCGAGCAGGAATAATCGATTTCCTCTCGGAGGTAATAGAAAGGGCGATCCACGGGATCGCCCTTTCTATTTGTGGCGCACTGACAAAACGGAGCGGATTGCCATTTCGCACAGCCGACCGCTGCCGCAGGGTGATGGCGTTGGATGTTCCGAGTGAACAGGGCAAACGCCGGGTTCACCCTTGCCGGTCCCTATCGCCTTTTGGCTTTCATGCCAGCTGGTTTTTGTGCGCCGTATGCAGCAGCGCGATCATGCGGTCTTCCGAGCTGAAGCGGGTTTCCAGTGCTTCGCCCAGTTGGGAAAGGTCCTGTACCAGGCTGGAGAGGTCGTCGGTCTCCTGGTACTTATCGTTGAAGTCCACCGCTATATCGGTAGTGGCGTCGATATCCCGGTAGAGCTCGCGGGCCTGCTCGAGGCCCTGCTTATCGTCAAACGCCTGGCCTTCGCGTATCAGCTGGTCGTAGACCTCGAAATGACCGGCGGAGACATAGTCGACCAGCAGCTGGCACAGCTGGCGCAAATTCTCCTCGGCATCCGTATCCCCCTCGGCAAATTCCTTCTTGTCCGACAGTCCGCAGAAGCGCACCAGCAGCGCCTGTCGCGACAGCAACCAACGGTCGATGATCTCGCTCACGCCACCCCAACGCTCCCGCGCTGACTTACAGTTCTCCAGCATCTCCAAGCTTCCTTTTGTTACTGTTACCGCTTTTGCCAGAACATTCATTGTTCTTAACAGGTCCTAGCAAGATAGGAGATTCCCCCGCCGGCGGCAAGATGCAGAGCGCATAGCGCGCCAGATTGGTGCGGCATCGGCAGCGGGTGTTCTGACTGAAGAAAGCGATTTGTTCAACGCCGTTTTTACTGCCGCGATGGGCGCCTGCCGGCAGGTCCGCGGTGGTCGGCTCAGGGCACCAGCAGCAGCGGCAATACCACGGCGGTCAGCGCGCCGCACAGGCCCATCGCCAGCGCGGCAAAGGCGCCGCACAGGGCGCTGATCTCAAGGGCGCGCGCGGTGCCCACCGCGTGCGCGTTGATACCGAGGGCAAAGCCGAGCACGCGGTGATCGCGGATATTCAGCCGCTCCAGTAGTGGCGGCCCGCAGACGGCGCCGACCACGCCGGTAAATACCACTATGCCCGCAGTCAGGCTCTGCGCCGCGTGGATCTTCTCCGCCAGAGCGAGGGCGATGGGCGTGGTGATGGATTTGCCCGCGAGCGCCAGCAGCACCGGCTCGGCGGCTCCCAGTAACAGCGCGGTCACTACCGCCACCACCGGCGCCAGTACCGCGCCCACTGCCAGGGTCACTGCCAGCGGCCAGCCGGCGCGGCGGATGATCGGCAGGTTCTGTTTCAGCGGCACTGCCAGCGCGACTACCGCCGGCCCCAGCAGCGCATACAGCAGGCCGCTGGCCGCTTGGTAATCGCGATAGGAAATATTCAGGAGCCACAGCGCCGCGGCCACCAGCGCGCTGGCGGTGACAATCGGGTGCAGCAGCGCAGTGCCGCTGCGGCGATAAATGGCGACGCCGAGCAGGAAGGCGCACAGGTTCAGCGGCAGCGCAAACAGCGGGCTCTGCAGCAGCTCAGTCATCGCTGCCCGCCCCTCCGTCAGTCGAGGCATTTTTTAGCAGCCTGGCCAGCAGCAGTGCGCAGAGGGTGAGACTCAACAGGGTGCCGAACACGGTCGCGGCCAGCAGTCCGAGCCAGTCCTGTAGCGAGAGATCGCGCAGATAGAACACACCCACCGCGGCGGGCAGAAACAGCAGCGCCAGCAGGCGCAGCAGCTGTTCGCTGACCTTGGCCAGTCCGCGCGGTACGCCGCCGTAAATCATCAGCCCGAGCAGCAACAGCAGCATTCCCAGCACTGCGCCGGGCACCGGTAGAGAAAAAGTTTCGCTGACGCTGCGCCCGAGCCGCTCGCAACCCAGCAGTATCGCCGCGCCGGCGAGCCACTGCGCTATGTCGCGCAGGCGAGAGGAATCCATGCTATTGCGTGCTGTTGAAGATAGTGGGGGGCAACAGCCCCGTGAAAATCTAGTGCTTGCGGAAGGCCTGCCAGCCGCCGAACAGGATCAGTCCGGCAAAACCCACCGCCGCCCAGCCGGGAATGCTGAGGCCCATCATGGTCCACTGCACTTCGGCACAGTTGCCGTCGCCGGTGAGCAGTGTCTTGATCACTTCCGCCATCGGGAAGGCGTCGATCATATAGGTGATGCCCGGGCCGCAGGCGGGCACCTGGTCCGCCGGCAGGCTCTGCAGCCACAGCTGGCGACCGGCAAAATAGAGGCCGCCCATCGCCCACAGGGAAACCAGCAGGCCGTAGATACGTCGGCCGATCGTTGCCGGGTTGTGCAGGAAGGCGACCAGGGACACCAGGCCCACACCCAGCAGCATCACCCGCTGGGTGATGCACAGCGGGCAGGGCTCGAGCCCGCGCACGTACTCCAGATAGAAGGCGGCGCCGAGCAGGAAGATGACGGCGAGAAAAACCAGCAAAAACGTAATACGCGGGTTGGGAAGGCTCATGATGAATCGGGTCCTGCTATCTATTCGCCGCTATTTATTCGTCAGCTCGCGCTGTCGAAACCGCGCGGCTTCGCGCTTCAAGTCGGCGAACAGCTTATTGAAATTGTGCTCCAGCGTTGCCCGGGCGGCGATCAGCTCGGGCAGTGCCTCGTGCAGCGGCACCGGGCGGCGCAGTCGCTGACCGACACGCTCGAGGGTGCGCGCGATCACCTGCTCGTCACCGTAACTCTGCAGCAGTTTAAATTGCTCGGCGCGGGCGATAAACGCCTGGGCGCGGGGCGGAATATACCGGCTGCGAACGTGAAAGTCCCGCCAGCATTGGTCACAGAAGTCGTCGAGCGGCTGCGGGTGCCACCGCGACCACTGGCGGCTGAGCAGGTGATCGAACCAGATATCCAGCACTATGCCGGCATAGCGCCGCCAGTGCGGGTCGAGTTGTGTCAGTGAAGCGCGGTAGGCCGGGTGTTTGTCGGTGCTGGCGTCGATGCGGCGGTGCAGGCGGATGCCCGCCTCTATCGCCGCCGGCCGCTCGCCGGTCAGCGGGCCCTTGACGAAATCCCCCAGCAGCCCGCCCAGACGCCAGTCCGGGTCGGGGCCGGACAGCAGCAGGTGGGCCAGATAGTTCATTCGGCTGTACCTGTGGGAGCCTGCCCTGCAGGCGATTTTTCTCGCACTGTTGCAGGTCGCCTGCAGGGCAGGCTCCTACGCGGGACAGTGTAATCAGCTCTGGCAGAAGATGTACTGCGCATAGTAGTGGCCGAGGAAATCCTCGAAAGTGCCCGTATCGGCGTCCTCGACCTGCCGCTGCTTCTGCAGCGACGCCTCCGCCAGGCGGGCGAATTCCTGCTGCGTGGCCGCATCCAGTGGCCGCTCGAGGAAGTACTGGCGGTGCTGCTCGGCCTTGTCCGCGGCCCATTGAAAGAAACTCTGCCCGCGCGCTTTCATCTCCGCGAGGATGTGTGCCGCCGGGGTCGCCAATTCGCCCTTGAGTTTAGCGCGCTGGACGCCGACCGCGCGGCGGTAGTCATCGCCGCCCCAGGCGCCGTCGAGCAGCTCGGCGATGGGTTCCATCTCGCGCAGCAGGCGCTCGGCCCAGTCGGTCAGCTTCAGCTCGCCGCCATTGTGGATCAACTGCAGTTCCGGATCGCGGCCGCGGTAGACGATACGGCTCTGGTTCTCCTGGGTCGCGCGGTAGTCGGCGTCGTCGGTCTTGGGGCTGTCCTGCAGCAGGCAGTGCAGCAGGAAGCTGTCGAGGAGGCGCATCTGCTGCGCGTCTATGCCCAGCGGCGCAAAGGGGTTCAGGTCGAGGCAGCGCACTTCGATATATTCCACCCCGCGATTGGCCAGCGCCGACAGCGCCGTCTCGCCCATCTTGGCCGGGTTTTTCGGCCGGATCGGCGAATAGAATTCGTTTTCGATCTGCAGCAGACCGGTGGACAGCTGCTGGTAATTGCCGTCGGCGTCCTTGACCCCCAGCGCGTGATAGGGGCCGTAGGGGCGGCTGATGGCCGCGCAGAGGGTGGAGAGATAGCTGGGCAGGTCGTTGTAGCAGACGATCAGCGACTGCTGCGCATCGCTGTTGTAGCCCAGGTCGCCCATGCGCAGCGAAGTCGCATAGGGGGCGTGCAGGCTGCGCGCGTCGCCATTGAACGGCTCGAGGCCGTGTTCGCGCCCGTCGACAAAGGAGGCGCACACCGCCGGCGCGGCGCCGAACAGGTAGATCAGCAGCCAGTAGTGCCGGCGGAAATTGCGGATCAGGTCGAAGTAGCGCCGGGTCTTGAATGCGCCCAGGTCCTCGCTGCTGCCCTCGTGCTCGTGCAGCCACTTCCACAGGTCATCGGATACGGAAAAATTGTAGTGGATGCCGGCGATGGTCTGCATCGCGCGGCCGTAGCGCAGGCCCAGGCCCAGCCGGTAGATGGTCTTCATGGTGCCGCTGTGGGAGCTGCCGTAGCGGGCCACCGGGATGTCCGCATCGGTACCGATACGGCAGGGCATGCTGTTGACCCACAGGCGCTCGTCGCCGATCTGGCTGTAGGTGTAGCGGTGAATGCGGTCGAGAATCTGCAGCGCCTCTTCCGGCGTCGCTACCGGCGGCGTGATGAACTCCAGCAGCGCCTCGGCAAAGTCGGTGGTGATGCTGTCGTGGGTCAGCGCCGAACCCAGTGTCTGGCCGTGCGGTGTCTGGGCCAGGGCGCCATCAGGTGTGACCCGCAGGCTCTCCTTCTCGATGCCGCGGCGAATGCCCTTCAGCAGTTGCAGCGTTTGCGGCTGGGCCAGCGCGGCCAGGTGGGAAATGGGCACTCGTAATTCCTCATATAGGCTGCCGGCACCTTATATTGGCTACCGACACCTTATCGGGATTGCCGCGCCTTGACCGGTAAGAGCGCGATATGGGGGCGGCGGCTCCATTCTCAACCGGCATGCAGTCTTCAACCGGATGAGAGTTATCAGCCGGCCGAAAGCACCGCCGCTCGCGCACCGTCATCGTCCGCTCCGGCTTCGTCCGGCTGCTCCGGCTCGATTTCCGGCGGTTCCTCGGGCGTTACTTCCGGGGCTTCCTCGGGCGCTACTTCCGGGGCCTGTTCCGGAACTATTTCCGGATTGCTCTCCGGCGGCATCTCTTCCGGCGAGCCGGGCTGAATTTCCGGTTCCCCCTGCGCGTCTTCCAGATCCGCGACCGGCTGCATCTCACCCAGCGCTCCCTCCGGGATCTGCGGCTGTCCCTTGGGGTTCAGCGCGCACTGCAGCAGTTCGATGCGCAGGCTCACATTGCGGGTATTGGCTTCGAACATCTGGTTGATGGCGACATCTTTGTGTTCGCTGCGAAACAGGCGGCCGGCGTCGCGGCCGTCGATCCATTCGCTGCTTTTGCTCAGAAACTGCTGGTGCTGATTGGTCAGCACGTAGACGTGACTCATGCGGTAGGAGAACTTTAATGCTGTAACAGATGGGCAGTGTAGCGACGGGGGGGCCGTCGCTCAAGAAGGGGTGCAGGTGACGCGACCGGCGGCCGCTCCCGCGGGGTAAGACGCGGGAGCGGCCGCCGCAACGGCTAGATCTCCGCCAGCGGGTAGTGCGCCGGATAGGGCAGCCGCGCCGAGCCACTGTCCACCGCGGCGCGGGCCACGGCCGCGGCGACGATCGGCAGCAGGCGCGGGTCGGTGGGCTTGGGCAGTATGTAATCGGGACCGAAACTGAGTTCCACGCCGCCATAGCCTGTGCGCACCGAGTCCGGCGCCGGCTCGTGGGCGATCTTGCGGACGGCCTCGATCGCGGCCAGTTTCATCTCCTCGTTGATGCGCGTCGCGCGCACGTCGAGGGCGCCGCGGAAGATAAACGGGAAGCAGAGCACGTTGTTGACCTGATTCGGGTAGTCCGAGCGGCCGGTGGCCATGATCAGGTCGTCGCGCACGCTGTGGGCCAGTTCCGGCCTGATCTCAGGGGTCGGGTTCGAGCAGGCGAAGACAACGGGCTTCGGCGCCATGCGCCGCAGCTGGTCGGCGGACAGCAGATCCGGGCCGGACACGCCGAGGAAGACATCGGCGCCCTCGATGGCGTCATCCAGCGTGCGCATCTCGGTGTCCCGCGCCCATTCGCCCTTGTAGGCGTTGATATCGGTGCGCCCGGAGTGGATCACGCCGCGGCTGTCGAGCATGGTGATCTGCTCCTTCTTGGCGCCGGCGGCCAGCATCAGTTTGCAGCAGGCAGTGGCGGCGGCGCCGGCACCCAGGCACACCATGCGCACGTCTTCGATCTTCTTGCCCTGAATTTCCAGCGCATTCAGCATGCCGGCCACGGTGACGATGGCCGTGCCGTGCTGGTCGTCGTGGAACACTGGTACCGGGCAGCGCTCGATCAGCGCCTCTTCGATATGGAAGCACTCGGGCGCCTTGATGTCCTCGAGGTTGATGCCGCCGAAAGTGTTGGCGATGGCGGCCACCGTCTGGATGAACTGCTCCGGGCTGTCGACGTCCACCTCGATATCCACCGAGTTGATATTGGCGAAGCGCTTGAACAGCAGCGACTTGCCTTCCATCACCGGCTTGGACGCCAGCGGACCCAGGTTGCCGAGGCCGAGAATAGCGCTGCCATTGGAGATCACCGCCACCAGGTTGCCCTTGCCGGTATACAGGTAGGCGGCATCCGGATCCTTAGCGATCTCCCGCACCGGTTCGGCGACCCCGGGGCTGTAGGCCAGGGACAGGTGTTCCTGGGTCTGGGCGGGGGTGGTCAGTTCTACCGACAGCTTGCCGGGGGTCGGCAGCGCGTGATAGTCGAGCGCGGCCTGGCGCAATGAGTCCGTCATCTTGGAAAATTTCTCTCGAATACAGCGGGGGAGCCTCTGCGGGTTCCGCCCTGGTTACTGCGGGGGGCGTGAGAATAACCGACCGCACCTTGTCGTCACAAGCGCAAAAATCGAGCGGTCGCGTTAATTTCTACTAAATTCAAGCGAATATTCGGAGTCGATCGAAATAAAAAAGCGCTTATGCTGCGGAAACCGAGATGTATATTTCGCGCCTCTGTCCACAAGCCAGCCTTTCACTTCGATTTGCGCCCCTTGCCAATCGCGCCGGCTGAGCTGGCCAGAATCCCCCGGTTGCGAGCCCTCGGCGAGCGGCAGGCGCAGGGCCACCGGGCCGTCCAGCTCCAGCCACAGGTAGCGGTTGCGGTCCACCTCCCGCACGGTGCCGCGCAGCAGCACAAAGCCGCCGTCGCCCGGCTGTACATCCGCGGCGCGCTTCACCGGCCAGACGCCCGGCGCCCAGATACCGCGACCGCGCCGGCGCGCACTCGCCTCCCGTTGCGCCAGGCACTCGGCCAGCGTCAGATTGGGGGCTATGGCGATATGAAATGCGAGGCCGGCGGACAGCAGCGCCGCTTCCAGGCTCTCGCCCCGGTGGTTGTAAACGTGACCCAGCGTGCGCCCGTGGCGATCGCGACGGTCGCGGTCGTAGAGGATGTGCAGGTCGCCGCCGGCCAGGAAGCGCCGGCTGAAGTCCCGCGCCTCCCGCGCCAGCGGCTCCGCCGCCCGGCCGCGCCTGGCCAGTTCCGGTGTATTGACGCCGATCAGGCGCAGGTGGCGGCCGTCGCCCAGCACCAGGGTGTCGCCATCCAGCACCCGGTCGAGCGCGGCCCGTTCGTCCGCCTGCCGATAGCCGCAGTCGGCGGCGGCGGGCGGCGCCGCCAGCAGGGCACAAACAAGCGCCAACAGCGGGGCATTAAAAAAGACACCGCGGGAAACCCAGGGTGTCTTTTCTGTGCGGGCCGCAGGCGCTTTGGTAATCACTGCGCCGCGGCCTGAAGCGCCGGTCGGGCTTATTTGCCGATACGGCTGCCGAAACGCTTCTTGAAGCGATCCACGCGGCCACCGGTGCTGGCTTCGCGCTGCTTGCCGGTGTAGAACGGGTGGCACTGGGAGCACACGTCGAGCTGCAGATCTTTGCCCAGGGTGGAGCGGGTCTTGATGGAGTTGCCGCAGGAGCAGGTAGCGGTAACGTCGGTGTAATTCGGATGGATATCGGTTTTCATGGTTGCCTCTTTTCGAATCCGCCACCCGATCTGCTGCCGGGCACGGAGTCGTCATTGGTGCAGGAACCGGAATGGTTCCGGGCTGTGTAAAAAGTCGGCGCATACTAATCAGATTAGCGTGGCGGTTCAAGCGCAAATGGCCGCGCGCCGCCGCATCGTTCACTCCGCTGCCGATATCAGCTGGCGCAGCGCGTCCAGGTGCCGGTCCAGTGCCTGCCGCCCCGCGGCGGTCAGGCGGTACCAGGTCACCGGCTTGCGCTCGACGAAATCCCGGCGCAGGCCGATATAGCCCTGCTCTTCCAGCCGCCGCAGCTGGGCGCCGAGATTGCCGTCGGTCACCTGCAGCTGCTCCTTGAAGCGGGAGAAGCTGATTTCCTCATGCCTGGCCAGCAGCACGCAGATACCCAGGCGCACCCGGTGCTCCAGTATCGGATCCAGGCCGCTCAGCGCCTTCATCGAACCGAGCCTCCGCGCAGCGCCGCGCGGCGGCCCAGGCCCGCCCACACCAGGCCGGCGCCGGCCACCAGACCGGTCAGCGTCCAGGCGTAGGGCGGCGACAGCAGCACAAGCACGCCGTAGGCAGCCAGCATCAGCAGGCCGCTGTAGAGCAGCGGTCGCTCCAGGTGCACGCCGGCCAGCGCGTAGGCGAGGCCCGCCGCCAGCAGGAAGTTGGTCGCACCGGTTTCCGCCGGCAGGCGCCCCGCGGCCAGCGGCAGGAAGCACAGCAGGAAGGCGACACCCGCGATGGTCCAGTGAAGGCCGTAGCGGCGCCCGAGGGCCGTGTCGTTGACGCCCTGGCGGCGCGCGTTGCGCGCCCCCCACCACCAGCTGAACAGGCCGCCGCCGATGCCGGCAATCAGCCAGTAGGGGGCCGCCAGCTGCGGGGCCAGGTCCGGCAGCGCGAAACCGATAGCGATCAGTGCGCCCCACATGAAGTAGAGCGCCGGAATGCCGCCGTGGCTGTCGCCGGCGCGCACGGCGCTGCTGACGTAATCCAGGTTCTCTTTGATTTTTTCCACATCCGTCATGGTCGTTTCCCTTGTGTTTTAGAGCACTCTGAAAGATAGAGTATGTACAGAGTACTCTAAAAAGTAGAGTTGGCAAGTGAAGGTTGCCGACCTGTGTACCTTGCGGCGCCAGCCAGTACACTAGCGCGATTTGCGACATTACAGGGGGTGCGGTGCAACAGTCGGTCAAACAAAGCTCGATCCTGCGGCTGGCGGTGCCAGTGCCGCTGCGGCGCCTGTTTGACTACCTGCCCCCGGCGGGCGTCGATCCGTCCCGCCTGGCGCCGGGCCAGCGCTTCTGGGTACCTTTCGGCGGGCGCAAGCTGGTCGCGGTGCTGGTAGATGTGGTCAGTGAGTCATCACTCACGCAGCTGAAGCCGGCGCTGGAACAGATCGATCGCGAACCGCTGTTCGACCGGCGCAGTCGCGAATTCCTGCACTGGGCCGCCGACTACTACCAGGCCCCGGTCGGCGAAATCTATGCCGCCGCCCTGCCCGCCGCGCTGCGCAAGGGCAGGCCGGCCGACCACTGGGCCGAGCAGTGGCTGCAGCTGACCGTCGAGGGCAAGGGGCTGCCGGAGTCGGCCCTGGCGCGGGCGCCGAAACAGCAGGCACTGCTGCAGTTGCTGCTGCAGCGCGGCCGCCAGAGTCGCACCCAGCTGAAAGCTCAAGGCCACACCGGCACCATCGTGCGCGCGCTGCAGGAGCGCGGCCTGGTCGAATGGGTCGCCGGACCCACAGTGCCGCCGCCGCTGCCCGCCGCCGAGCCAGCACCGCCGCCGGAACTGAATCAAGAGCAGCAACAGGTGCTGGCGGCCATCGGCACGGATTCTTTCTCCGCGACCCTGCTCGAGGGCACCACCGGCAGCGGCAAGACCGAGGTCTATCTGCGCCTGATGGAGCGGGTACTCACTCAGGGGCGCCAGGCGCTATTGTTAGTACCGGAAATCGGCCTGACCCCGCAGACGCTGCGCCGCATCGCGGCGCGCTTTCCCGATCGCAGTATCGCCGCGCTGCACTCGGGCCTCGCCGAGGGCGAGCGCGCCCAGGCCTGGCTGTCCGCGGCCGCCGGCCAGGCGGATATCGTCATCGGCACCCGCTCGGCAATTCTGACGCCGCTGCCGCGCCTCGGCGCGGTGATCGTCGACGAGGAACACGACGGCTCCTTCAAGCAGCAGGACGGCGTGCGCTACTCGGCCCGCGACCTGGCGGTGGTGCTGGGCCGCAATGCCGGGGTGCCGGTGCTTTTGGGCACGGCCACGCCGTCGCTGGAGAGCCTGCACAATGCACTCAGCGGCCGCTACCAGCACCTGCGTATACGCCAGCGCGCCGGCAATGCGCGCCCGCCGCAGATAAGTCTGGTCCCTACCCTGGGCCAGCCGCTGAAGGAGGGCTTCGCGCCGCAGGTGCTGCGCCATATCGGCGACACCCTGGCCCGCGGCGAGCAGGCGCTGGTGTTTATCAACCGGCGCGGCTTTGCGCCGGCGCTGGCCTGCGACGACTGCGGCTGGCTGGCCGACTGCCCCCACTGCTCCAGCAAGCTGACCATGCACCGGCGTCAGCGCCAGCTGCGCTGTCACCACTGCGACTACCGCCGCCCGCTGGTGGACAGCTGTCCCCAGTGCCACAGCCGCTCGATCTCCGCCCTCGGCGGCGGCACCGAGCGCAGCGAGGAGCTGCTCGCGCGGCGCTTCGCCGGCTTCCCGGTGATTCGTATCGACCGCGACACCACCAGCAGCAAGCAGGCCCTGGACAATCTGCTGGCGCCGGCCCGCGACGGCAAGCCCTGCCTGTTACTGGGCACCCAGATGCTGGCCAAGGGCCACCATCTGCCGCGGGTGACGCTGGTGGTGATCCAGGACGCCGACGGCGGGCTCTTCAGCGCCGACTTCCGCGCCGCCGAGCGCACCGGGCAATTGCTGGAACAGGTGGCCGGCCGCGCCGGCCGCGGTGATCTCCCCGGCCGGGTGCTGGTGCAGAGCCGCTACCCCGAACACCCGCTGCTGCAGCTGCTGCTGGAAAAGGGCTACGGCGCCTTCGCCCGCCAGCTGCTGCGCGATCGCGCCGTGGCGCAACTGCCGCCGCTGCGCGCCATGGCGCTGGTGCGCGCCGAGTGCGAGGAGCCGCGCTGGGCGGAGGAATTCCTGCAGGCGGCGCGCGAATACATGCAGTCGCTGGCGCCGCCCTCGCCGGAGCTGCAATACCTGGGCCCGGTGCCCGCGCTCTTGGAGCGCAAGTCCGGCCGCTTCCGCTTCTATGTCCAGGTCACCGCCGAGAAACGCGCGCAGCTGCAGCCGCTGCTGGCGCACCTGTGCCAGTGGGCCGAGGGCAGCAGGAACCGCCGCCTGCGCTGGGCGGTGGATATGGATGCGCAGGAACTGTCGTAGCGGCGGGGTGCGCGCTATTTTGCGCCAGACTCACCGCGGAGGGGGCGATTGGCGTTACAATTTCCGTCTGACGAGAGAGTGAATTAGAAAAAGGAAAGAGACTTCCATGAGCCGTCGCAACGCCAGCCGCCGCAGCAGCAGTTCCGCGGGCAAACCCGCCTGGGTCTGGTTCGTACTGGGCAATTTCGTCGGCGGCTTCGTGGTCTTCCTGATCTTCCTGCACGGCCTCAAGGAGGACGGCAAGCCCGCCGCCATCACCAAGCGCCAGCCGCCGGCCAAGCAGGCGGAGGAGCAGCCCGACGCACCGCGCTTCGATTTCTACACCCTGCTGCAGGAAAACGAGGTGTCGGTACCGCCGCCGAAAACCGCCAAGCCGGCGCGGCACAGTGCCACATCCGGCGGCGACTCCGGCAGCAAGAGCGCAACCGCGGAGTCGCCCGCCGCTGAGCCCGCCCTGGTCTACATTCTGCAGGCGGCCTCCTTCCGCGAGGCGGCCGAGGCGGAGCGGCTGCGCGCCCAGCTGACCCTGGCCAACCTGGACGTGAAGGTGGAGACCGCCACCGACAGCCGCGGCACCTGGCATCGCGTACTGGTCGGCCCCTACACCAGCCGCTCGCGCGTCGCCAAGGCGCGCGAAGTGCTGGCGGATCACAAGCTGATGCCGCTGGTGCTCAAGCGCCCGGCCAAATCCTAAGCGCCTGTCGGGCTAGCCTCTGCTTAAGGTTAAAGCTCTTTCGCCTGCACGAATCTGCGCGTCAGCCGGTGGGCGAGTGGCGCGATGAATGACACCAGAGGAAACGCCACCACCCAGGCCACCAGCCAGGCGCGCAGCCAGCGCAGCGGGAAGCCGGCGTCCAGGCCGGTGTTGATGAAGGTGATCACGCCGGACATCAGCAGCGACATCAGGCAGGACATGATCAGGGCGAATACCAGGGTGTAGTGGCGCGAGGACAGGGAGGCCAAGGGAATACTCCGCGAAGATACAGCAGCGCGCATTATAGCCACCTCGGTTGAAATTCCGCCCCGCCGACCTCACTTATTGACTCTCAACCGAATTCCCCTGTAAGAGGCCCCCAGTGGAACAGTATCGCGGAACCACCATTCTCTCCTGCCGCCGCAACGGCAAAGTCGTGATCGGCGGCGACGGCCAGGTCTCCATGGGCAACACCATCATGAAGGGCAATGCGCGCAAGGTGCGCCGCCTGCACGACAACAAGGTCATCGCCGGTTTCGCCGGCGGCACCGCCGACGCCTTCACCCTGTTCGAGCGCTTCGAAGCCAAGCTGGAGGCCCATGGCGGCCAGCTGACCCGCGCCGCGGTGGAGCTGGCCAAGGACTGGCGCACCGACCGCGCCCTGCGCCGGCTGGAGGCGCTGCTGGCGGTGGCCGACGCCACCGCCAGCCTGATCATCACCGGCAACGGCGACGTGATCCAGCCGGAGGACGACCTGATCGCCATCGGCTCCGGCGGCCCCTTCGCCCAGTCCGCCGCCCGCGCGCTGCTGGACAACACGGATATGGACGCGCGCACCATCGTCGAGCAGGGCCTAAAGATCGCCGGCGATATCTGCGTCTACACCAACCAGAATCACACCATCGAAGAACTGAGCTACTAGAAAGCGCACAGGCCCGATGTGAAGGTCGGGCGCCGGGGCAAGGGTTTCGGAACCGTCGGCGCAGGGATGTCGCCGCCGGAGCGTACAGGGATGTATTTACAGCGATTCCGAAACCCTTGCCCCGGTGACCGGCCGCCACCGCACTTAAACCGAGAACTCCTATGTCCGAATCCCAGATGACCCCCCGCGAAATCGTCCACGAACTCGACCGCCATATCGTCGGCCAGCAGGACGCCAAGCGCGCCGTGGCCATTGCGCTGCGCAACCGCTGGCGGCGCATGCAGGTGAGCGAGGAGCTGCGTGCGGAAATCACCCCGAAGAATATCCTGATGATCGGTCCCACCGGGGTCGGCAAGACCGAGATCGCGCGCCGCCTGGCCAAGCTGGCCGGCGCGCCCTTTATCAAGGTCGAGGCGACCAAGTTCACCGAGGTCGGCTATGTCGGCCGCGATGTCGAATCCATCGTGCGCGACCTGGTGGAGATGGCAGTAAAGCTCGAGCGCGAGAAAGCCATGGAAGGCGTGCAGCAGCGGGCCATGGACGCCGCCGAGGAGCGCATCCTCGACGCGCTGCTGCCGCCGGCGCGCTCCACCGAGCCCGGCGACAGGGATTCCAGCACCCGCCAGCTGTTCCGCAAGAAGCTGCGCGAGGGCCAGCTGGACGACAAGGAAATCGAGATCGACATGGCCGCCGCCCCCATGGGGGTGGAGATCATGGCGCCGCCCGGCATGGAGGAGATGACCAATCAACTGCAGGGCCTCTTCTCGAATATGTCCCAGGGCAAGACCAAGAAGCGCAAGCTCACCGTCAAGCAGGCCCTGAAGCAGCTCACCAATGAGGAGGCGGCCAAGCTGGTCAACGACGAGGACGTGAAGTCCCGCGCTATCCGCGCCGCCGAGGAAAACGGCATCGTGTTTCTCGACGAGATCGACAAGGTGGCCAAGCGCCAGGAGACCGGCGGCGCCGACGTGTCCCGCGAGGGCGTGCAGCGCGACCTGCTGCCGCTGATCGAGGGCAGCACCGTCACCACCAAGTACGGCATGATCAAGACGGACCATATCCTGTTCATCGCCTCCGGCGCCTTCCACCTGTCGAAGCCGTCGGACCTGATTCCGGAGCTGCAGGGCCGGCTGCCGATTCGCGTCGAGCTGGACTCCCTCACATCCGGCGATTTCCAGCGCATTCTCACCGAGCCGTCGGCGTCGCTGACCGAGCAGCAGAAGGCCCTGCTGGCCACCGAGGGCCTGCAGCTGGAATTTACCGAGGACGGCATCCGCCGCATCGCCGAGGTCGCCTTCGAGGTCAATGAGCGCACCGAGAATATCGGCGCGCGCCGCCTGCACACGGTGCTGGAGCGGCTGCTGGAGGAGATTTCCTTCGACGCCGGCGACGGCGACAAGAAGGTGACCATCGACGGCAGTTATGTAGACAGCCACCTCGGTGAGCTGGCTCGGGACGAAGATCTGTCCCGCTTTATCCTGTGAACCCCGGCATCCGGTAGATATTGTGGGAGCGAAGCCCGCGCGCGATTACCCGGTGCCGGGTAAATCGCCTGCAGGGCAGGCTTCCACATCAATTGGAGAGTCCCGTCTGTGGCAGCGCCGCAAAAAATCCGACTGAGCCGTGCAGAGAAAAGCCTGCAGATCGTATTCGCCGATGCCGAATTCACGCTGCCGGCGGAGTACCTGCGCGTCTTCTCCCCCAGCGCCGAGGTGCGCGGCCACGGCGGAGCAGAGCCGGTGCTGGTCAGCGGGAAAATGCATGTGGGCATTGATAAGGTCGAGGCCGCCGGGCGCTACGCGCTGAAAATAAACTTCGACGATGGCCACGACACCGGCATCTATACCTGGGAATACCTGCGCGAGCTCGGCGAAAATTACCCATCCAACTGGGATGACTATCTGCGGCGCCTGCGCGCGGCGGGCAAGAGCCGCGATCCGGATGAGAGCGCGGTGAAAATCATCGGCTGAACGAGCGCACGTTTTTGTAACAATGCCGTCGTAAAATCGCCGCGATATTTTTTCTTTTTTACTTTTAGTTTTTGTATAGCTTGATGTCCGTCCGCGGCACGGCGGGCGCAAAGCATTATTCGGGAGGGGGAATGGTAAAGTTCGCAAGTCTGGCACTGGCGGTGTCTGTCGCCTCGATGGTCGCCGCGTGCAACAAGGGTGAGGCATCGCCGGGCGAGGCCGTCACTGAAACCACCATCAGCGCAAACTCAACAACACCCTCAACAAATAGATCCGCCCTCTCCCCCCACCAGCGTGACAGCGCCTGGTTCAGCGACGGCCGGCAGGCGGTCGAGTCCGCCAGACGGCGCCCGATCAACAACACGCGTGGCGCGGCCAAAAATATCATCCTGTTTGTCGGCGACGGCATGGGCATCTCCACCGTCACCGCCGCGCGCATCCTGGCCGGCCAGCGGCAGGGACTCGACGGCGAGGAATACCAGCTCAGCTTCGAGAAGATGCCCTTCGCCGGCCTGATCAAAACCTACAACACCAACCAGCAGACCCCGGATTCCGCCGGCACTGCCACCGCCCTGGTCACCGGCGTAAAGACCAAGGCCGGCGTGCTCAGCGTGGCCGAGGATGTGGCGCGCGGCGATTGTGCGGCGAGCCTGGAAAAGCCGCTGACCACGGTGCTGGAGCTGGCAGAGCTGCGCGGCAAGAGCAGCGGCATTATCAGCACCGCGCGCATCACCCACGCCACGCCGGCGTCTACCTACGCCAAGGTGCCGGAGCGCGGCTGGGAATCCCAGGCGCCGCAGGGCTGTCGCGATATCGCCGCACAGCTGGTGGCGCTGGAGGCCGGCGACGGCATCGACCTGATCATGGGCGGCGGCCGCCGCGCCTTCCTGCCCGACAGCGTCACCGATCTCGAGGGCGACAAGGGCAAGCGCGAGGACGGCCGCAACCTGGTCGAGGAGTGGCAGCAGCGCTACGCCGCGGGCGCCATCAAGACCGCCTATATCGAGGACCGGGCCGGATTCGACGCACTGGATATCGCCGGCACCGACAAGCTGCTGGGCCTGTTCAACGCCTCCCATATGCACTACGAGGCGGACCGCGGAAACGACAAGGCCGGCGAGCCGTCGCTGAGCGAGATGACCGCCAAGGGGCTGAAGTTCCTGCAAAAGAACGAAGATGGCTACTTCCTGCTGGTGGAGGGCGGCCGCATCGACCACGGCCACCACGCCGGCAGCGCCTACAACGCGCTCAGCGACGCGGTGGAGTTCGCCAGGGCCGTGCAGGTGGCGATGGACAGCACTAATCCCGAGGACACGCTGATCCTGGTCACCGCCGACCACAGCCACGTGATGACCATCGCCGGCTACCCGACCCGCGGCAATCCGATACTCGGCAAGGTGGTGGCCAACGACGGCAGCGGCCAGCCGGAGACGGCGCCGAGCCTGGCCGCGGACGGCCTGCCCTACACCACCATTGGCTACGGCAACGGTTTCGGTTATGCGGAGCTGGGCGATGAGACGGACGCGGACGCGCGCTACGGTCACAAGGTCGACGCCGGCCGCAGGGACCTGACTGAGGTCGACACCACCAGTCCCGGCTTCCACCAGGAGGCGCTGGTGCCGCTGGCATCGGAATCCCACGGCGGCGAGGATGTGGGTATCTGGGCCAGCGGGCCCGGTGCGCACCTGATCAGCGGCACCCACGAGCAGAACTACGTGTTCCACGTCATGGCCCGCGCCGGCGGATTGCTGGAATAAAGCGGCGCCGCTCCTACAGTGCCCTCCATAACGTCTGCAGAAAACTTCTGCTATCATCTCGCCCGCAACACCTAAGGGGTGGCAAAAAGCCATTTCATAACGTAGCGAGCGGGTGTCTGGTGGTGATCACCGGAGCGCAGGCAGCGGAATGTACATAAGTACATGAGCACGCCGAGCACCGCTGGGCGCCGCCAGGCACACGCGCAGTAGTTATGAAGTGGTTTTTAAGGCCTGAGATGCTCCATGAGCAAACCCTTGAACCTGATCCGGTTAATACCGGCGTAGGAATAGGTCAGTACTCGAAAAAACCTCCTCACGTCGCACCCCGGGTCTCTTTCACTCCAGCTTCCCTTGAGAGAGAACCATGAATCACCCATCGAGAATAAAACCGATTGCCTGGTCCGTCGGACTGGCCGTCTGTCTGTCCGGCGGAACTGCCGGCACCGCCGCGGCGGCCGAGCGGAGCAGCACCGGCCTGACCGGCCTGGAGGAAATCACCGTTACCAGCGAGCTGCGCGACACCAGCCAGCTCGACCTGCCCGCCAGCGTCAGCGTGCTGGACAAAGCCGCGATCAATGCGCGCGGCGCCAGCAATCTGGAGCAGCTGCTGAACCTGGCTCCCAACGTCAACTTCGCCGCCGGCGCGTCGCGCGGGCGGTTTGTGCAGATCCGCGGTATTGGCGAGCGCAGTCAGTTTATCGACCCGGTCAATCCGTCGGTCGGCCTGATTATCGATGGCATCGACTTCACCGGCCTCGGCCTGTCCGCCAGCACGCTGGATATCGAGCAGGCAGAAATTCTGCGCGGCCCGCAGGGCACCCTGTACGGCGCCAATGCGCTGGCCGGCCTGATCAGCATGACCAGCGCAGCGCCCACCGGCGAACCGCTAGCCAAAGTCTCCGCGGAAGTGGCGGAGTACAACGGCCGCACCCTGTCCGCGGTCGGCAGCGGCGCGCTGACCGACAAGCTGAGCTACCGCATCGCCGCGCGCAACCAGCAGTCCGACGGCTTTATCGACAACTATCATCTCGATCGCAGTGACACCAACAAGGTCGACGAGTCGGTGGCGCGCGGCAAACTGCGCTATCGGGCGAGCGACGATCTGCAACTGGATTTCGCCGCGCTCTATCTCGAAGCCGACAACGGCTACGATGCCTTCTCGCTCTACAACACCCGCGAAACCCTCTCAGACCAGCCGGGCTGGGACCGCCAGGAAACCCTGGCCGGCTCGCTGATCGCGCGCTGGTCCGGCAGTGAACTGTTCACGCTGGAGAGCACGCTGAGCGCAGCCAACTCGGATACCGAGTACGGCTACGACGAAGACTGGACCTACGTCGGCTTCCACCCCTACGAATACAGCTCCACCGACAACTATCTGCGCGACAGAGACAACCTGAGCGCCGACCTGCGCCTGCTGTCGACAGAAGCCTCCAAACTTTTCAGCGGCCGCAGCAGCTGGGTGGCCGGCGTTTACGTCCGCGATGAAAGCGAGAACCTGGAGCGCAACCAGGGCCTTCAGCCAAATGAGCGCTTCACCAGTGAATTCGATACACAGAACGCGGCAATTTACGGCCAGCTAAGAACCGAAATAAGCGCGGCGCTCGCGCTGGTAACCGGGCTCAGGTTCGAGCAGCGCGATGCCGACTATGCGGATTCGCTGGCGGTGGCTGCGGACAAGAACGAAAACCTGTGGGGCGGCAACGTCACACTGGAATACCGCACCAGCGACAACACGCTGGTCTACGGCACCGTCTCCCGCGGCTACAAGGCGGGCGGCGTCAACGCCGGTATCATCTCCGCTTCCGCCAGCAACCCGGACATCCGCCGCGACCAGTTTGAGTTCGACACGGAGCAGATGCTCAATTACGAACTCGGCCTCAAAGGTGCCTGGCTGGAGAACCGCCTGCAGGCGCAACTGGCGGCCTTCTACCAGGACCGCAGCGACGTACAGGCCAAGCAGTCGATCTTCGACCCGAGTGATTTCTCTTTCGACGACTATCTGACCAACGCCGCCGGCGGCAACACAAGCGGCCTGGAAGTGGAGCTGAACTATCTCGCCAGCGAATCCCTGCGCCTGTTCGCGTCCGCGGGCTGGCTGAACGCAGAGTTCGAAAACTTTGTCAGCACGTCCCACGTCGATGCGCGGGACGACTGGAATGGCATTGCACTGGCACCGGTGGATCTCGACGGCCGCGACCTGGCCCATGCACCCAACTACCAGTTCTTCACCGGCACCGAATACTCATTCACGCCGAATCTGATTTTGCGCCTGGAAGTGGAGGGCAAAGACGCCTTCTATTTCTCCAACAGCCACGACGAGAAATCCACCGCCTACGAACTGCTGAACGCGCGCCTGACCTACCTGGGCGAAAACTGGGAGCTGGCGCTCTGGGGCAGAAACCTGACGGACGAGGATTACTACACCCGCGGCTTCTACTTCAGCAACCAGTTCGGCAACAACCCCGCCAGCGACTATGCACCGGAGGCCTACTACCAGTACGGGGAGCCGCGCGTGGCGGGTATAAGCGGAACCTACACCTTCTAACCCAAATGCGGGGCTCGGCACTGACCCGCCGGCCTCCTGTGGGAGCCTGCCCTGCAGGCGATTGGGGATCGGCGACACCGGGCCCCACCGCGTAGGGAGCGCACGGCGCACCCTACGCCCAAATGCAAATTCTCAATTTAAGAGATGCCCTTATGAAACTCTCGGTAGAAATCAGCATGTACCCGCTAAAGGACGAGTACATCCCCGGCATTCAGGACTTTATCGACCGCCTGAACGGCCACCCCGGCCTGCGCGTGCTCACCAACACCATGAGCACCCAGGTGTTCGGCGATTACGATCTGCTGATGGACATGCTGAAAGAGGAAATGCGCACCTCCTACGAGAAACACGGTCGCGCCATCTTTGTGTGCAAATTTATCGACGGCGACCTGGCGCCGGCAGCAAGCGATGTTTAACGCAGAAATCGGCAGCGCCATCGCCGCCTCCCTGGCGGCCATGTCCCTGTGGGAAATTACCGCGGTCATCCTCGCCCTGGCCTACCTGCTGCTGGCGATGAAAGAGAAAATCAGCTGCTGGTATGCGGCCCTCGCCAGCACGCTGATCTACCTGTTCCTGTTCTGGGACGTCAGCCTGCTGATGGAGTCCGCGCTGCAGGTGTTCTACCTGTTGATGGCCGTCTACGGCTGGTGGCAGTGGCGGCACAGCCGCGGCGAGCAGCAGGATTTGAAAATTCACCGCTGGCCACTGCGCACTCATCTGCTGGTATTCGCGGGTGTCGGCGCACTGACAATGGTGTTTGGCTACCTGCTGGAATCTTCCACCGGCGCCGCCCTGCCCTATCTGGATTCCTTCACCACATGGGGCGCAGTCGTCACCACCTATATGGTGACGCGCAAGGTGCTGGAAAACTGGCTCTACTGGATAGTGGTCGACGGCATCTCCATCTATCTGTATCTCGACCGGGAACTCTACCTGACCGCGCTGCTGTTTGTGCTCTACGTGATCATCGTGATCGTCGGTTTTTTTCAGTGGCGGGCCATCTACCGGCGGGAACAGCTTGCCGGTGGCGCGGTAGCGGGAGACTCTGCCTTGCCCCCGTCGAGCATCGAGCCTGTACCGCAGCGGTGATGGCATCGAGATGACCGACTCTTGTCTAGACATTATTCCGCCCGACTGGCGGAACTGGAGCGCATCCACACCCACCGTAGTCAAGCCGCTGGACGGCGGCTTGACCAACCGGAGCTTCCTGCTCGAGGCTGGCGATGACCTGCTGGTGTTGCGCATTAACTCCGCGATCAGTGCGTCGCTCGATCTGAACCGCACCGCGGAACATCAGGCGCTCCTGCGCGCAAATAACGCCGGAATCTGTGCCCCGCTGATTTACTGTGATCCGCAGCAGCAGTATCTGGTTACCCGCTACCTTCCTGGCGGGCCCTGGGATATGGGCAGTGCTGGCGCACTGCGGCGACTAGCGCGGCTAGTGCGCAGCATCCATGCATTGCCGGACATCGACGCAAAACTGGATATCAACGCTAAGGCGGCCAATTACTGGCAGTCGATCGATGACCGGGCGGATTTCACTCCGGCGCTGCGCGCGCTGGCGCAGGAAGTCCAGTGGCATATCACTGCGGCCGGGGCGTTGAGTCGCGGTGCCCGCCTTTGTCACAACGACTTACTGATAACAAACCTGATCGCTGCCAGCGGGGGAAATCTGTATGCGATCGACTGGGAGTACGCCGCAATGGGCGACCCCTTCTACGATCTGGCAGTGATTGTGGAAGAGCACGGGCTGGACACGGCACAACAGCAGTTGTTGCTCAGCGAATATCTGAACGAACCTGTGGCTGCGATCGACCGGCAGCGGCTCGACCACTGGCGGGTCATTTACGGG
Source organism: Microbulbifer magnicolonia (assembly GCF_035117725.1). Classification (NCBI taxonomy): domain Bacteria; kingdom Pseudomonadati; phylum Pseudomonadota; class Gammaproteobacteria; order Cellvibrionales; family Microbulbiferaceae; genus Microbulbifer; species Microbulbifer magnicolonia. Next base: position 787,881 of record NZ_JAYEFD010000002.1, read on the forward strand.
TATTTGTGCGCGCTTTGGTATGCCGTCCAGTGGAGCACCGGCGCCATGGCCGAACCTGGAATCAAAGCGAAAATTGGCAACAAAGCCCGCAATCTATCCGCTCTGAGTTCCGCTGTGCGCGGCTAGCTGGCAGCCGCGCAGGTTCCTACAGGACGCCCGCAGCATAGCGCCACGCCTCATCTCCTTATCACCGTGCCAGGCAATGCACCGGAAGCCCTTTCATTTTGAAAGACCACCTTGCCATTGACCCATACGGTATCTATTCCCACGGAAGGCAAACCCGGTTCCTCGATGGTGGCCCTGTCGGTGATGCTTGCCGGATTAAACAGCACTAAGTCGGCGTAGAAGCCCGGGCGTATATAGCCGCGCTCCGCAATGCCCGTATGCTCGGCGGCCAGGCCGGTGGCCTTGTGTATCGCAGTTGCCAGGTCCAGGGAATTCTCCTCACGAACATAGTGACCGAAAATTCGGGGGAAGCTGCCTGCGCCGCGTGGGTGGCCGTCCTTCAATGCCCCGTCAGAGCAAAAATTGGTGTGCGGCCAGGACATGAAATCCTTCACGTCGGCGTCGCTCATACTCACACCCACGACCTGCTGGCCGTTGAACGCAGGATCGTGTTGCTTGGCGATTTTCAATAACCACAGGTATGTGGCCGCTGGAGCCTCGTTGCGCATGGCGGCGACATCGGCAATGGTCTTCCCGACGAATTCCGGCATGGCATCGAACTGGGTGATGTGCATGCCGTCAGCAGTACTCAGCTCGGTCAGGGCATATTCTGCGGCCCCGATGTCCTCAAAATTGCGCTCGGGAAACAGTACGGTCAGGGTGGACTGCCAGTAGGTGTAGGGGTAAATGTCGGCGCTGACGTCTATGCCCGCTTTGCGCGCGGCATCCAGGCGCGCCAGCACCTTGCCGGCCTGACCCCACAGCGACAATGCACCCAGCTTGATATGCGAAATCTGTACCGGCAGCCCGGCCTGTTCGCCTATGCTTACCAGCTCTTCCAGTGCCTGCCAGAAGTACCGGTCTTCACTGCGCAGATGGCTGATGTAGCGGCCGCCCGCCGCAGCGGCTACGTGGGCCAGCGCCAGTACCTCGTCAGTGCTGGAATATATGCCGGGGTCGTATTCCAGGCCGGTTGACAGGCCCAGTGCGCCCGCCTCCATATCGGCGCGTAACAGGTCCTGCATTTTTCGGATTTCACCGGCCGTGGCCTTGCGGTTGGCCAGACCCATGACCTTTTCCCGCAGAGTATTGTGCCCCGCGTAGCTGGCGATGTTGACGCTGACAGGGTGGCTTTGCCGGTGCGCGAAATACCGGGCGAGCGGCAGTTCATCCGGCGAGCTGCCGTCCTGCCCGACAACGATGGTAGTGATGCCCTGGCTGACGGCCTCGATGGCTGCCGGTGAGTCGTCGATGCCAAATTCGTGGTGTGAGTGGGTGTCGATAAAGCCCGGCGCCAAAACCAGTCCCCTGGCATCAACGAGCTTATCGCCTGCCTGCGATTGGACGTCGCCCACCTGAACAATGCGGCTGCCATCAATCTTAACGGAGGTGATCACCCCGGCGGCGCCGGTGCCATCAAACACGGTGGCATCTTGGATAATGGTGCCGGCATAAGCCGAAACGCAGGACAAACAGGCCGTGGTGGCGAGGGCGCGAAATGATGCCTTTATCACGAATCGGATTCTCCGCACTCGCAAGGGCGCCTCGCGAGCTTTGTTGTTATTAAAATGCCGAGAACTGCATTGGCCAATCGATAGTAGAACCAATGCCATGTCCGAACAAGCACCCGTTAAATGTCCTCCTTTTGTCTTTAGGTGATTGAAAGTATTCCATTTGTCTCGACACCCAGAGTTGCCGCATGAAAGTTAGTAGCTCAATTTGGCGCGACATTGCTATGATCCGGACAATCGACACCCAATGATCCGGAGAATGCGATGCGAACCTGGCGAAGAAAAACGATCGTTGCATTGCTTGCGTTCGCCGGCTGCCCTTTAGCAGGTGCCGAGGATCATTCGGTCGACGTGCCGGCGCAGGCGGGCGGCACCCTGAGCAGTAAGATCGATACACTGTTCCAAAGCTTCGAGCAGCAGGCCGGGCCGGGCTGCGCGGTAGGGGTCATTCACAATGGCCGCTACCTGCACAAAGCCGGCTATGGCATGGCGAACCTGGAATACAAAATCGCGATCGACGGCGCAACGGTTTTCCGCATCGGTTCCACGTCCAAACAATTTACCGCTATGGCAGTGGCGCTGTTGGCCGAGCAGGGCAAGATCGACCTCGATGCCGATATCCGCGAATACCTGCCGGATCTTATCCCATACCAGCATAAGGTAACGATCAGGCAAATCATTCATCACCTGGGCGGCATGGGTGATTACGACCATCCGGTATTTAAAAAGGCCGATGGTGCTGAGTTTCGCTTTGGCAATGAGGACTACTGGACCATCAGCGAGTTTTACCAGCGGGTGCGCCAGGCTGATCTGGAACTGCCGCCTGGTGAGCAGTGGCAGTATTCCAATCTAGGCTATTTCTTGCTGTCCCAATTGGTGGAAAAGGTCAGCGGCCAGACCTTGAGCCAGTTTGCCGCGCAGAATATTTTTGCGCCGCTGGGCATGACCCACACGCTATTCAACGATAATGTCCGCCAGATAATTCCACGCAGGGCCGATGGTTATCTGAAGCTGCCCGGCGGTGGCTATGAAACATATATGACCAATTTGGATTGGGTCGGCGATGGTGGTGTCTATACTTCCCTGGAAGATTTTATCTTGTGGGACCGGAATTTTTACCACAATGTGTTGGGAAAAACCGGAAGCCAGTTAATTGAGCAATTCAGCACGCCCGGTGAAAACACTGACCACTCATCGGAAGAGGGTACGCCGGAAACCTACAGCTTCGGCCAGTTCCACGGGAACCTGCAGGGGCAGCCGGCCATTTATCACTCGGGCAGCTGGGTGGGGTTCAAAAGTTTTTACAGCCGCTTTCCGGAATTGGGCCTGTCGACCGTGATGTTTTGCAATGCCGAGCATATCGATGCGCGTAAACTGAGCGAGCGGGTGATTCAGTTGAGCCTGCAAACATTAAATATCAACACTAGCCGATAAGAACACGGCTTGTGCGTTATCGCGCATGGCCGTGAAAGAGCAGATGCGATGAAACAAGCCGTTGCCCTATATCCATGGGCCAGAAGCAATTATCTCACCAGCAAAGATGGCCGCCTGCATATTGACGGCGTTGACGTCAATGAACTGATAGAACGCTATGGATCACCGCTGTACGTCTTTTCTGAAAGGCAGCTGCGAGAGAATGCGGAGAGCATTCTCAAGCATTTTCGCCGTGTTCACCGCAATACGACGGTGTGTTTTGCCAGCAAGGCCAACGCAAATATCGCCGTGCTGCAGGTGTTCAAGGATGCGGGCCTCAATATTGAAATCAACTCTGGGGGAGAGTTCCACAAAGCCATGGTCGCCGGCTATCCGGCCACAGATATGGTGTTTAATGGAGTCGCCAAGCTGGACAGTGAGCTGCGGAAGGTGATCGCCGCAGGCATCAAAGCGATCAATGTGGATTCCCTCAGCGAGCTTCAGCGTATCCTTGAGATAGCACGGGAACTCGCGCAGAGAGCGAATATCACCCTGCGGATTATCCCCGAAATAAAGGGCGGCGCTGCCGCAGGTTGGGAGACAGGCACCTCCGAATCCAAATTTGGCATGACCCGCTCAGAACAGTTGCAGGCCATTGCGCTGATCAACCAACATCCCCGATATCTGAAGATGACCGGCGTACACGCCCATATAGGTACCCAGGTAACGGATATCAGCGCCTACCAACGAGAGGCCGCATTCCTGATTGCCTACTTCAAAGAGGTCACTGAACTGCTGCCCTACCCGCTGGAGCATATCAATCTGGGAGGCGGGTTCCCAAAAAACTACAGCAGCTCGGAAGATAACTGGAGTACGGTCGCTGAACACTATAAAAGCAATTACCGTACGGAAATTGATTTCGGGATCTTGTCGCGGACCCTGATAGCGCCTATCAGTCGGGCCCTGGGAGAATCCGTCGAAATTATCGTGGAACCGGGTCGCAGTATGGTGAGCGATACCGGCATCCTGCTCAGCCGCGTCGAGGCACAAAAAGAGCGCAACCAGCACACCATGTACTATCTGGATGCCGGTTACAGCGTATTGTTTGATGCCTTTATCGGCTGGTATTTCCACATGATCAACGCCAGTCGTGCAGATGACACCGACACGAACCTGTGCAAAGTGGTGGGTCCGCTGTGTGACAGCAGTGATGTCTTCTACGATATCGAGGGTGAGGGATATGTAAAGACGCTGTTGCGAGATCAGCCGGAACTGCTCGAGCACAAGGCCCTGCTGGAGAAGGTGCTGGTACATCAGCCCAGCATGCGCGAGCTACCCACCGCTACACAGGTCGGTGATGTGTTGGCGCTGTTTGACGTGGGTGCCTACGGTCTGGAAATGATGAATGATTACTGCGGCAGGTTATCGGCCGCGGCGGTGATGGTGGATATACAGCAAGACAGCAGATTGATTCGCAGGCGAGCGCAGGAAGAAGATTTGTTGCGTTACGATGTTTACTGAACCGCATACCTTCGACTATAACCTGGGAGCACGCCGCTATAGCCAACAGATAAGGCCACCCATTTGGTTGGCCTTATCTGCCCGGATACTATCTACGGAGACCTCTTCGCATGCGTTGGGGTTTCAATATGAAACTGGCGCGCACTATTGTGCGGCAGCCTAGAACGCTCAGACACCCACAATGCGCGCGCGGAACTTGCGGCCCTTTATTTTGCCATCGGCAAGCTTGCCCAGGGCTTTTTTCGCCACCGCGCGCTCCACCGCGACAAAGGTCGAGAAGTCGAAAAGCTGGATCTTGCCGATCTGTGATCCGTCGATGCCGCCATCGCCGGTCAGGGCGCCGACCACATCGCCGGCACGCACTTTCTGCTTCTTGCCACCGTCGATCTGCAGCGTGGACATCCGCGGTCGGGACGGCGCAAATCCCCTGGGCAGCGGCGGGATCTCCTGCAGCGTGATCGGCTGCTGCAGCAGTTCTTCCAGCCGCTCGATTTTGTAGATCTCTTTCTTGCTGACCAGTGTCAGCGCCAGGCCCTTCTGCCCGGCCCGCCCGGTGCGGCCGATACGGTGCACATGGACCTCCGGATCGCGGGAGAGGTGGTAGTTCACCACCATCGGCAGCTCCTCGATATCCAGCCCGCGCGCAGCCACGTCCGTCGCCACCAGGATAGAGGCGCTGCCGTTGGCAAACAGTGCCAGGGTGCGATCGCGGTCCTTCTGCTCCATGTCGCCGTGCAGCGCAAGCGCGGCAAAGCCGGCGCGCTTCAGCGCCTGGGCCGCCTCATCGGTTTCCTTTTTGGTGTTGCAGAAAATCACCGCCGATGACACGTCATGACTGGCCAGCAACTGGTACAGCGCCGCGGGCCGCTGCTCGTTGTTTTCCACTTGATAAAAATTCTGCTCGATCGTGCCCTGGGTGTGCGCCGTGGTCACTTCCACCTTGACCGGGTTGTGCATTACCCGGGTTGCCAGTGCGTCGATGGTGTTCGGGTAGGTGGCGGAAAACAGCAGTGTCTGCCGCTCCCGCGGCAACTCCGCCAGAATCTGGTCCAGCACCGCCTGGAAGCCCATATCCAGCATCCGGTCCGCCTCGTCCAGTACCAGCGTCTCCACCCCGCCCAGGTCGAGATTGCCCTTGCGCAGGTGATCCTCGATGCGGCCCGGTGTCCCCACCACGATATGCGCACCGTGCTTGAGCGAGCCGACCTGCGGCCCGAACGGCATACCGCCGCACAGCGTCAGGATCTTGATGTTGTGAATCGCCCGCGCCAGCTTGCGCAGCTCCCGCGCCACCTGGTCCGCCAGCTCCCGGGTAGGGCACAGCACCAGCGCCTGCACCCGAAACCGGTCAGTCTGCAGCTTGTGCAGCACACCCAGGCCAAAAGCGACGGTCTTGCCCGAGCCGGTCTTGGCCTGCCCGATGACATCCCTGCCCGCCACAATCGCCGGCAGCGCGGCAGCCTGGATTTCTGTAAGACGCTCGTAGCCGAGGTCCTGCAGGTTTTTCAGCAGGGGCTGCTGCAGTGGTAGGGACTGGAAATCGCGGGGGTGGTCGGTGTCGGGTGTTGTCAAAACAGGCACTCATTTGGGGGAATAGCGGGGCATTGTAGGTAAGCGGCGGGGAATTTCCTATTGGAAACGGATAAAAACCATGCTAGCTATCAACGGGTAAAGGCAATTGGACGAGACAGCTAGATGAGCTGCGGGTACAGACTTGTCTCTGATTCCGTTTGAATTAGGGGATCAGAGCAATAATTTGAAGCTAATTGTTCGGTGAGGCATGTGCATGCACAGCAATTTAAGCGTCTTTCTATAAATTTATTTTCGAGCATCTTTAATAAACATCGCGGAGCCATCGTTTCTCATTTCAATCTCAAATAATTCGGTTGCTCTTATTAAGTCTCCTAATTTCTTATATCCATAGTTTATGGCGGAGAACGAACTGTTATTCGAAATATAGTGGCCGACTTTACTCATATGAGCCCATTCGTCATCTTCTGAAGTTTGCTCTACAGCAGTTCTTAATAATCTTACTAATGAAGTATCACCACGCAATTCATTTCTGCCTTTCTTCTTTGTTCGTATAGTGTCAATAGATTTTTGTTCGTCCTGATTAATTAAGTTTTCGGTATAGATAAAAGTTGAGCATGCATCAACAAATGGTTTCGGTGTCTTTTTCTCACCAAAACCATAGACCATAAAGCCACTCTCCAGCATTCTGAGTACGAGTGGGGTAAAATCACTATCACTTGTCATTAGAGCAAATGCATCGACATTCTTGCTATATAGTAAATCCATCGCATCGATGATCATTGCGGAATCGGTGGCATTTTTTCCTTTGGTGTACGCAAATTGCTGCATTGGCCGTATGGCATGGGGATGCAATCGTTCAATCCAGCCCGATAGTGAAGGATTATTCCAGTCACCATGAGCATGTCGAACATTGACCATTCCGTACTTGGCTAATTCCTCTAAAACGCCCTCAATTGAGTTGTGACTCACGTTATCACAATCAATTAACAGTGCTATCCTTTTACCTATTGGCACCAATCTCTCCTGAATTGATAAGACTGTAGTAGCTCCGGCTATATCTTAGTTACCGGTTTAACAATCCCTTAACCGCCTGCGGCAGATCCGCCGGCAAGATCACATTCTTGGCATTATCAGACCGGGACAGCTCCGACAGCGCCTCGATATAGCGCTCACCCAACAGGTACATGACCGGCATCTCCTTGTCGCCGATGGCCGATGACACACGCTCGATGGCCTCGCGGCTGGCATCGGCCAGCACCACCTGGGCCTTGGCGTCGCGCTTGGAGGCTTCCAGGCGGCCGTCTGCCTCTAAAATTGCGGCCTGCTTTTCGCCCTCGGCGCGGGTCACTGTGGCGCGGCGCTGGCGTTCGGCGGCGGCCTGCTCTTCCATCGCCTTCTGCATGGTCGGCGACGGGTTGATGTCCTGGATCTCGACGGTCTTCAGGTTGATGCCCCAGTCGGCGATATCGTCGGAGATGCCCTCTTTTAATTTCGCCTTGATCAGGTCGCGGGACGACAGCGCCGAGTCGAGGGACATCTCGCCGACGATGGAGCGCAGCGCTGTCTGCACCAGGTTCTGGATCGCAATTTCATAGTCCTCGACGCCGTAGACGGCCTTTTCCGGCGAGACGATATTGATGTAGGCCACCGCGTTGGCAATGATGGTGGCGTTGTCCTCGGTGATCACCTCCTGGGAGGGGATATCCAGCACTATGTCCTTGGTGGTGACCTTGTAGGGAATCTGGTCGATATAGGGGATGACCACGTTCATGCCCGGCGGCAGGGTTTTGTGGTATTTGCCCAGGCGCTGCACTATGTGCTTGGAGCCCTGCGGCACTATGCGCACGCCCTTGGCGATGGTGATGACTACCAGCGCGACCAGCGCCAAGACTACGTATAAACCTTCCACTGCTATTTTTTCCTTCCAGAAGTTATTAAAAAGTGCCTTAGTTGTTCTGCTCCCCACTTGCGCGGGCCCCTCTCCCTAACCCTCTCCCCGGGGGAGAGGGGACTGTTTTGTGCGTGGATTGAGTTGCGGGGGTAAGGGATAACGAGGTGCTGGCCATCAATCAGATGCGAGTGACGATCAGCGAGTTGCCGGAAATATCCGTCACCTTCACCCGCTCGCCGATCGCGACTTCTTCGGTGCAGATAAACAGCCACTCCTCCTCGCCGAGAATGGGCGCGGGGAATTTCAGCTTGCCGCGGCTGCGGCCCGCGTTGGATTCGAGTACCAGCCCCACCTGGCCGGTCAGCGCCTCGGCCGCCATGCCGGACAGGCTGCGGTCCTTCCAGCGAGGCTTGATGCTCTTGACCCAGATCACCACGAACGCGATGGAGGCGGCGGCCCAGAGAATCAGTTGCAGGGTGATGGGCATGTCCACGGCCAGGGTCAGCACACCCATCAGCAGCGCGGCGAGGCCGAACCAGAAGAGAACGAAACCGGAAACGAAAATTTCCGCGGTGACCAGCAGCAGGCCGAGTACCAGCCAGTGCCAATAGGCGATGTGTGCGTTGAGCCAGTCCAGCATGATGGCAGCGTCTCCCTTGCTCTGAGAAATGTCCGACACCGATTATGCCAAAGAAATCGCCCCCGTCGCGGAAATTATCCTGCGGTTATGGTGAGAGGGGCTGCGGACTCGCTATGACTCGGCGTCGAAGGCAAATTTCCTTGTCTTGAACAGCTTGCGACTCAGGCGCTCGATCTTCAGGTGCAACTCGTCGAGCCGCTCGTTGGCGGTGTCCAGCAGCGGGATCAGCTCGCCGGAAAACAAATCGCCATGCTCGCTCAGCAGGCTGCACAGCAGGCGCAGGTCGCGCCAGTCGCCGAGGGCCTGGGCGAGTTCTTTCAGCGGCTTGCGGCGCGGTTTGGCCCAGTCTTTGTATTTTTTCTCCAGCAGGCGGCTGTGATACCAGTGGTCCTTCACCCGCTTGCGGAACTCGTGATAGCTGGCCGCGTCCTCCTCGGCAAAGGCCGTGTTCATCGCCTTGAAGGCCCGCCGGTAATAGTTTTTGTAGCCTTTGCGCGCGTGCTTCCATTTCAAATGGTCCACCGGCCAGTCGTCTATGCGCTCCCCGCCCCGCTGCAGCAGTGTCCTGGTGTCCTCGAGCGCGCTTGGATCCCGATGGCCCTGGGCGCGCTCCTTGAGGAACTCCAGTATCTGCGGATAGCGATTCTGATTGGCTAGCTTCAGGAAGGCGTCGCGCATGGAGACGGCGTCGCGGCTGCCGGCCAGGCTGTTAGCCAGGGTGGGGTAGTGGGCGTTTTCGTAGCGGTAGAGGTCGTCGATGTCTGCGCGTACCAGGCGCAGCAGTGCGCGCATCTTCTTGCAGTGTTTGCGCAGTTCATGCACTGCCTCTTCCTCGGGCAGTTCCTCCAGGTCCGCCAGCGCACCGGAGACCTCTCTGTGCGCCGTGTCGCGCAGGCCATCTGCCACGGATTTCTTGCGTTTCAGTCGATAGGCCATGTTCCCGTTCCGCTCACCGCTCCCAATAAAGTCTAGTGAGTGCCGCGTGTATCCATTCGCCTGGCCGCCAGGTTGGCCGGGTTTATCGCCAAGGGCGGTGCCCGCAGGGCGCCGGCGATGTACAATGGCGCCCCTCAAATTTGACCAGACAGGGGCTCGATCGGGGCTCAGCAGGCACAGCATGAAGGATCGCAAGACCACCCACTTCGGCTATCAAGAGGTCCCGGTGGAGGAGAAGGCCGGCCGCGTGGCGGATGTCTTCCACTCGGTGGCGGCGCGCTACGATGTGATGAACGACTTGATGTCCGGCGGTATTCACCGCCTGTGGAAGCGCTTCACCATCGAGCTTTCCGGCGCGCGCCCGGGCCAGACGATCCTGGATATCGCCGGCGGCACCGGCGACCTGACCGCGCGCTTCTCGCGCATCGTCGGCCCCAAGGGGCAGGTGGTGCTGGCGGATATCAACGAGTCCATGCTGAGAGTCGGCCGCGATCGCCTGCTGGACCGCGGCATCGCCGGCAATGTGGTGCCGGTGCAGGCCGACGCCCAGTATCTGCCCTTCCCCGACAACACCTTCGACTGCATCACCATCGCCTTCGGCCTGCGCAATGTCACCGACAAGGACCTGGCGCTGCGCTCCATGCTGCGGGTGCTGAAGCCCGGCGGCCGCCTGCTGGTGCTGGAATTCTCCAAGCCCCAGTCCAGGCTGCTGGAGAAGGTCTACGACCAGTACTCCTTCCGCCTGCTGCCCTTCATGGGCAAACTGGTGGCCAACGACGCCGACAGCTACCGCTACCTGGCCGAGAGCATCCGCATGCACCCGGACCAGGAGACCCTGAAGCAGATGATGGTGGACGCCGGTTTCGTGGACTGCGAGTTCCACAACATGACCGGCGGCATAGTCGCGCTGCACAAGGGTCTGAAGCCCTGACGCGAGCAGCGCCCCTGCGGGAGCGGGCCCTGCCCGCGATCGCCTGCAGGGCAGGTTCTCACACAGACCTCATTTCTATTGCGACCACGTTATGACTGACCCCACTTTTCGCGCCGGCTTCGACGCCGCGCTGGAAACCGCGATCAACACCGCGCTGAAATACGACCCCGGCACCCGCGCGCGCCTGCAGAGGCTCGACGGCAAGGCGCTGGAGCTGAACCTGACCGCGCCACCGCTGCAGTTCTGCCTGTGCATCGAGGGCGATCAGGTGCGGGTCCGCGGCCACTGGGAGGGGGAGGTCTCGACCCGCCTGACCGGCTCGGCCATCGCCTTCGTGCGCCTGCTGCGGGATCCCGCCGCGACGCCGGCGCAGCTGGACGTGAGCGTCAGCGGCTCCAGCGCGCTGCTGGCGGAACTGCAGTCGATCATGCGCGACCTGGATATCGACTGGGAGGCGCCGTTCGCGCAATTGGTTGGCGATATGCCGGCGCACACCGTCGGCAACCTGCTGCGCGACGCCTCCCGCTGGCTGAGCGGCAATCTGCGCCGCGCGCCCAGAGCGGCGGCCGAGGCCGTCAGCGAGGAGTGGCGCCTGACGCCGCCGCAGGCGCAGTTCGAGGCCTTTGTCGAGGACCTGGCGGACCTGTCCCTGGCCACCGAGCGCCTGGAGGCGCGAGTACAGCTGCTGAAGGCGCGGCTGCGCGCATCCGGGGAAAACTTCTCGCGGCGGGGGGCGGAATAGCCTTGCCGGTCGCACGCAGTTTCACCATCGCGCGGGTCTTCCTGCGCTACCGCCTCGACCAGCTGCTGCCGGCCGCGCGCCGGCCGCTGTGGCTGCGCGGATTGCTGAGCCCGCTCAAGCTGGTGCCGCCGCCGCAGATGGGCCGCGGCGAGCGGCTGCGCCGCGCGCTGGAAGAACTGGGGCCGATCTTCGTCAAGTTCGGCCAGCTGCTGTCGACCCGCCCGGACCTGCTGCCGCCGGATATCGTCGAGGAGCTGGACCACCTGCAGGACAATGTGCCGCCCTTCCCCAGCGAGCACTGTATAGCGCTGATCGAGGCGGCGCTGGGCGCCAGCGTCGACGAGCTGTTCCTCGAATTCGAGCGGCAGCCGCTCGCCTCGGCGTCGGTGGCGCAGGTGCACGGCGCCGTGTTGCCGTCCGGCGCATCGGTGGTGGTCAAGGTATTGCGCCCGGGTATCGACAGGGTCATCGAACAGGACCTGCGCCTTCTGAGCGTGATCGCCCGCTGGATAGAGCGCTGGGTGCCGGACGGGCGCCGCCTGCGCCCGGTGGAGGTGGTCGAGGACTACCGCCACACCATCGAGGGCGAGCTGGACCTGGTGCGCGAGGCCGCCAACGGCACGCAGCTGAAGCGCAATTTCTCCAACTCGCCGCTGCTGTATATCCCCGAGGTGTACTGGGACTACACGCGCGAAAACGTGCTGGTGCTGGAGCGCATCCACGGCATCCCGGTCACCGACGTGCGCGAGCTGCTCGCCCAGGACACCGACATGAAGCTGCTCGCCGAGCGCGGCGTGGAGATCTTCTTCAAGCAGGTGTTTGAGCACAACTTCTTCCACGCCGACATGCACCCGGGCAATATCTTCGTGTCGCGCAAGCATCCCCGCCGGCCCCAGTACATCGCCATCGACACGGCCATCGTCGGCAGCCTGTCGCGGGAGGACCAGTACTATCTGGCGCGCAACCTGCTGGCCATGTTCCGCCGCGACTACCGCATGGTGGCCGAGCTGCATGTGCAGAGCGGCTGGGTTCGGCCCGACACGCCGGTGAACACCTTCGAGGCGGCGATCCGCGCCGTGTGCGAACCCATCTTCGAGAAGCCGCTCGGCGAAATCTCCTTCGCCCGCGTGCTGATCAGCCTGTTCCAGACGGCGCGACGCTTCGATATGGCGGTGCAGCCGCAGCTGGTGCTGCTGCAGAAGACGCTGCTCAATATCGAGGGGCTGGGCCGGCAGCTTTATCCGCAGCTGGATCTGTGGAAGACTGCCCATCCATTCCTGGAGCGCTGGATGCGCGAGCGCATCCACCCGAAGACGATTGTCGGCGAGATCAAGCGCTACGGCCCCGAGTGGCTGGAGAAGTTTCCGCAGCTGCCGCAGCTGGTCTACTCGTCGCTGGAGCAGTCGCGCGAACTGGGGCCGCGGCTGGAGAATATCGGCGAACAGCTGGCCCGCAGCCACCGCCGCGGCCGGCGCCAGTATCTGCGCCGCATCGCCGGCGTGCTGCTGGCCCTCGGCGCCACCGCGGTCGCCGCTCCGGACTGGTTCGCGCAGCTGCCGCCGTCCGGCTGGGTCCTGGGTGCGGCCGCACTGGTGCTGCTGCTCTGGCCCTAGGCCGCGCCGGCACCCTGCGGCAGTTGGGCTTCAATAAAGGAGTCCAACCTACAATTGAAAGTCTGAAGGAAGAGACATTGACCAAGGCAGATGCAAAAGCCGGTTTCCTCGACCAGGTCAGCTGGAACAGCGACGGCCTGGTGCCGGCGATCGCGCAGGATGTCCAGACCGGGCGCATACTGATGATGGCGTGGATGAATCGCGAGTCACTGGCGATCACCGCCAGCGAGGGCTACGCCGTCTACTGGTCGCGCTCGCGCAACAAACTCTGGCGCAAGGGCGAGTCCTCCGGGCACCTGCAGCAGGTGCGCGAGATTCGCCTCGACTGCGACGGCGACACCTTGTTGCTGCTGGTAGAGCAGCAGGGCGGCATCGCCTGCCATACGGGGCGCGCCAGTTGCTTTTACCGCACGCTCGCCGGCGATGAGTGGTCCACCACCCAGCCGGTGATCAAGAGCCCGGAAGCCATCTACGAGTCTCCCGAGCTATGAGTGACCTGCTGCAGCAACTGGATGCGGTACTGGCCAGCCGCAAACTCGAGGGCGACGCCGGCGGTTCCTATGTCGCGAGCCTGCACGAGAAGGGCCTGAACAAGATTCTGGAAAAAATCGGCGAGGAGGCCACCGAGGTGATCCTCGCCGCCAAGGATGTCGAGAGCGGCGGCGACCGGCAGGCGATGATCGCCGAGACCGCCGATCTCTGGTTTCACTCCCTGGTGATGCTTTCGCACCTGGGCGCGGATTCACAGGACGTGTTGCGCGAGCTGGGGCGCCGCTTCGGCCTCTCGGGGCTGGAAGAAAAAGCTGCGCGCTCGCAAAACGACTGATATTTTGAGCGGCCCAAGCCGCGTTCAATCTGGAGAAAACTATGGGATTCGGTGGAATTAGTATCTGGCAGCTGTTGATTATCCTGGTGATCGTGCTGCTGCTGTTCGGCACCAAGCGCTTGAAGAACCTCGGCGGCGATCTGGGCGGTGCCATCAAGGGTTTCAAAAAGGCGATCAAGGACGAGGACAAGGACAAGGAGTCGGACAAGGAGCCAGAGCGCCTCGAGCACGACGAAGTCGAGAAGCCGGGGCAGAAGGGATCCGTGCAGGACAAGGAAAAGCAGTCCCGGGACAAGTAATCGGCAACCGTTGCCGACACTGTTCCGGAAACTCAATCCGCAACTCAACCCGCAACTCAACCCGCAACTCAACCTGCAACAACGAAGAGCGCGAGAATTGGCCTGTGTTTGATATCGGCTTCTTTGAACTCCTGCTGATCGGCGTCGTGGCCCTGCTCGTGGTGGGGCCGGAGCGGCTGCCGGACGCGGTCCGCACTACCTCGCGCTGGTGGTCCAGCATCAAGCGCACGCTGCACAATGCGCGCGAGGAGCTGGAGCGGGAAGTGGGTGCGGATGAAATCCGCCGCGAGCTGCACAACGAGCGCATCATGCGCGAGCTGGAGGAGAGCCGCCGGGAAATGGAGCAGGCTTTCAGCGAGGTGGAGACCGAGGCGCGCGCGCCGGAAGAAAAGGCCGCACCGCCGGCGGAGCAGCCCTTTGACCCGAGCCACCCGACGGCGGATGCGGACGACTATCTGCCCGAGCAGGACGAGGACGCCGAGGAGCTGCAGGATCCGGAGTACCCGGAGCACTGGCACGACTACGGCGATCCGGAGCTGAACCCGGACCACCCGGATCACGCCGTTAAAAAAGAAGCGTCGCCGCAGGAAAAAGATAAGCAGCCCTGAGCGAATAGACAGCCCTGAGCGAGATAGAAAGCCCTGAGCGAAATGGACAGCCCTGAGCAAAATGGACAGCCCTGAGCCAATTAATTGCCCCGAGCGAAGGTATGCAGTGATATGAGCGATCAAACGGAAGAGAGCCTTCAGTCTGGGGAAAAACGCCATCAGTCCGGCGACAAGCGCGGCCAGTCCGACGAGCGCCGGCAGCCCGAAGATAGCCAGCAGCCGTTTATCGACCACCTGATCGAGCTGCGCGACCGCCTGCTGCGCACCCTGCTGGTGGTGGTGGTGATCTTTGGCTGCATGGTGCCCTTCGCGGCGGATATCTACGATTTCGTCGCCGAGCCGCTGCAGGCGCGGTTGGTCGAGGGCGCGGGCATGATCGCCACCGAGGTGACCTCGCCCTTCTTCACGCCATTCAAGACGACATTCGTGCTGGCGTTTTTTATCGCCATACCCTTCGTGTTGTATCAGGCGTGGGCCTTTATCGCCCCCGGTCTGTACCAGAAAGAAAAGCGCTTCGCCGCGCCGCTGCTGATTTCCAGCGTCATCCTGTTTTACGCCGGGATGGCATTTGCCTACTTCGTCGTCTTCCCCATTCTGTTCGATTTCTTCGTCAGCTCGGCCCATGCGGACATCAAGGTGATGCCGGATATCAGCCGCTACCTGGACCTGGTGCTGAAACTGTTCTTCGCCTTCGGCTTTGCCTTCGAGATTCCCATCGCCACCCTGCTGCTGATCTGGAGCGGCGCGGTGGATGCCAAGTCGCTGGCCCAGAAGCGCGGCTATGTGATCGTCGCCTGCTTTGTCGTCGGCATGCTGCTGACACCGCCGGATGTGATCTCCCAGTCGCTGCTGGCGGTGCCCATGTGGCTGCTGTTCGAGATAGGGCTTATCCTCGGGCGCTGGGTCAAATCCCGGCCCCAAGAAGAGAGTGCCTAGGGCGGCGCAGACGCCGCGCGGGCTGCTGCCCCTGGCGGCAGCCTCCATGCTATTTTTTGCCTTTTCCACCGTGTCCGCGCGCGCCGCTACCCAGTGTGTGATTCTGCTGCACGGCCTCACCAAAGATTCGCGCAGCATGCGCCCGCTGCAGCGGCAGCTGGTCGACGCCGGCTATTACACAGTGAATATCGATTACCCGTCGCGGGAAAGGCCCATTGCCGAACTGTCAGAGCAGGCGGTGCAGGCGGGTCTGGAGCAATGCGCGCGGGTGAATGCCGCGCCGGTCAACTTCGTCACCCACTCCCTCGGCGGCCTGCTGGTGCGGCACTATTTTGAACAGCATTCGCCGCAGGGGGTGAACCGCGTCGTGATGATGGCACCGCCGAATAACGGCAGCCGCGTCGGCGACATACTCAGCTGCATCCCCATCATCAAGGACGTCAATGGTCCCGCGGGCCGCCAGCTCGGTACCGGTGCCGGCAGTGTGCCCCGACAGCTGGGACCGGCCAGGTTCGATCTGGGCATTATCGCCGGGAACCGATCCTATAACCCGATAGCCTCACTACTGTTGTCGGGTGCGGACGACGGTCGCATTGCGGTGGACAGCGCGCGTCTGGAGGGGATGTGCAGTTTCCTGGTATTGCCGCACACCCACGGCAGCATTGCCGGGGATGAGCAGGCAATCTCTCAAGCGGTGCAGTATCTGCAGCGCGGCTATTTTAGCGGGGCCGGTGCCGAACAGTTTGACTGTGCTGCGGACTAGTCTTGCGGCGCTTGTGTGACGGAGCGGCAGTCCTGCAGGATGGTCTTCACTTCGCCGTTACCCAGCGTGTGCATCAGGAGAATGCCCTCATCCCCCTTGGTATGCCAGCGATAACCGGGCTGTCCCTTGTCGGCGACGTAGAGCACACCGGAGGCGGCGGGTTCCTGGTGCATCGGGATCAGCTGGTTGCGGTAGCTCAGTGTGGCCAGGTTCGGCTCGCCGCTCGTCGGAATCACGTATTTCAACTGCAGCCGCTCGCCGTTTTCGCACCGGTAGTCGACCGTTTTCACTTCGGCCCTGAACTTGCCCGCTTCTTGCTCGCAGGCGACGGTCGACAAGATCGCGCAAATACCGGCGGTGAGAGCGGCTACTTTCAACGGCGTCATACTGGCCTGTCCTCGCAAAAGTACATCGAGCGGTTACCGGCTATTGGAAAACGCCGCGCAGAAAAAATTCCGCGCGTCCCGCAACCTGACACCTGAGTGCTTCTTCTGTCGCCGCTATCCGCTGGCCGGCAAATCGCGGCGCGGCGCCAGCATTTTCCCGGGGTGTCGCTCAGCGCCCCTGTGTCATGTTGCGCAGGGCCAGGCGGATAAAATACGCCGCCATCAGGCAGACGAAGCCGATAATGCCCAGGCTCAGCAGGCCGGAAAGGCTGGTAAACAGATCGATTAACGCGTCCATCACAGGCTCCACTTTGACAACGACCGAATGAAGCCAGTCTAGGGGCCGGCGGCGCGGTTACCTTGACCTGGATCAAGTGCAGCGCCGATCGCGGCCGGGCCCGCCTGAAGCATCTAGAATGTTGGCAGTCCCGGGCAGTGCTCAGAGCGTCAGCGCCGCGCCGATGAACACCAGCGAAGCCGCGGCGAGCAGGATCATCTCGCGCTCCTGCGGCCACCTGCACAGGAAGAACAACAGCGCCAGCGGCGGCAGCAGGACGGCAACGATGCCGAGCAGCAGGTCTTCGCGAAAGCTGACACGCAGCAGGCGCAGCCAGCAGAGGAAGGCGAAGACCAGCGCGAAAACTGTCAGAACGGCGGCGACTGGCGCCATACCGGTACCAACGGCTGCCGACTCCATGCCCTAATCCTCTAGCGAATCGTGTAAACCCATCATAGGAATAAGAGTGTATATCAGCATCGGAAACCCAATCGCAGCGGCCAAAATACGGACTGCCGCAGCGGCATTTTTGCTGCTGATGTTGTGCGGCTGTGAGACCGCCGGCTATTACACCCAGGCGGTCACGGGCCAGTGGCGCATTCTGGCCGCGCGGGAGCCGATCGAGTCGGTGGTTGCGGCGCCGGATACCGAGGAGAAGCTGCAACAACAACTGCGCCTGGTGCAGTCGATCCGCGCCTATGCGGACGGCGAGCTGCGTCTGCCGGTGGGCAGGGCCTATGGCGCCTATGTGAAACTCGGTGACGACTACCCGGTGTGGAATGTGCTGGCGGCGCCGGAGTTTTCGCTGTCACCGAAGCGCTGGTGTTACCCGGTCGCCGGCTGTGCCAGCTACCGCGGCTACTTCCGCAAGGACGCCGCGCGCGGCAAGGCACAGGAATTGTTGGACGAGGGCTACGACGTCTACCTGGGGCCGGTGCCCGCCTACAGCACGCTCGGCTGGTTCGACGACCCGGTGCTGTCCAGTTTCGTCAGCTGGTCGCCGGAGCGCCTCGCGGGACTGCTGTTTCACGAACTGGCCCACCGCCGCGTGTATATTTCCGGCGACACCCAGTTCAACGAGAGTTTCGCCACCGCGGTGTCGGAGATCGCGCTGCCGGACTGGCGCCGCCGCCAGGGGCTGACCGGCGTCTCGGCGGATGCCAGGGCGCAGGCGCTGGCGGTCAGGCACCTGATGACGGCGACGCGCAAGCGGCTCGAGCCGATCTACGATGCGGATATTGCGGATGCGGAAAAGCGCGCGCAGAAGGCCGCCGTGCTCGCCCGGCTGCGCTACTGCTACCGGCAGTTGTCCGCGGACTGGCCCAATCCCGAGCGCTACCGCGCCTATATCGAGAAGACCAACAACGCCACCCTGGCGCTGGCGGCCGAATATGAGTCGCAGGTGCCGGCCTTCCGCCAGCTGTACCTGGACAGCGGCGGCTGGGAAGCCTTCTACGACGCGGCGGAGCGGCTGGGCGAACTGGACAAGGACGCCCGCAAACAGCAGCTGAAACAGCTGGCTGCGCGCTATCAGGCCTCCAGCGCTCATGCTTCCAGTAAAAACGTCACGGGCCCGTCGTTCAGCAGCGACACCTGCATGTCCGCGGCGAACACGCCGCAGGCCACCGCCGTCAACTGAGCGCGCGCCCGCTCGACAAAATACTCGTACAGCTCCTCGGCCTGCTGCGGCGTGGCGCCGCGGCTGAAGCTGGGCCGCAGTCCGCGGGCGGTGTCCGCCACCAGGGTGAACTGGCTCACCACCAGCAGGCCGCCGCCGGCCTGCTGCACGTTCAGGTTCATGCGCCCCTGCTCGTCGCCGAACACCCGGTAGTGCAGCACCTTGTGCAACAGCTTGTCCGCGCTGTCGCGGTCGTCCCGCGCCTCGACGCCCAGCAGCAACAGCAGGCCGTGGTCGATGGCCCCCACCGACTCGCCATTCACCTCCACGCGCGCGTGGCGCACTCGCTGAATCAGACCCTTCACACAAACCTCCCGTAGCCATGCGCGGGTAAATCGCCTAGATTAGCCGACAGATCGGCGACGGGAAACCGGCGGCGCCGGCATAATAGTGCGGGTGCCGGCACTGGTAACCGGATGCTACGCCGAAGTGTGCAGGAGCGGTGCTGGCCCTTCGGGAAATAGTTACCGATCAGGTTTTTTTCCCGGAGGGCCGCCACCGCTCCCCTCTATGACTTTCCGAATACCAGCAAGATACGACAGGCCAGAGGTAGCAAGATGAATCACGCATTCGTCACCGGCGGCACCGGCTTTCTCGGTGCCAATCTGATCGAGCAGCTGATCGCCGACGGCTGGCGGGTGACCGCCATGCACCGCCGCGGCTCCAACACGCAGCTGCCGCGGCAGCTGGGTGCGGAGCTGGTCGAGGCTTCGCTGACCGATATCGATTCCCTGCACGCGGCCGTGCCGGACAATATCGATGCGGTATTCCATCTGGCCGCCAACACGAATATGTGGCGCGGCGGCAACGCCCAGCAGTGGCGCGACAACGTCGAGGGCTCGGCGAATATCGCCAAGGTGGCCAGAGAGACCTTCGCCCGGCAGGCCTTCAACCGGAATAAAACAGCCGGGCGCCTGATCGTCACCAGCTCCATTTCCGCCTACGGTTATCATCGCGAATCGATTTCCGAGGAGAGTCCGCAGCTGGCCGATGATCCGCGCCATCACTATCTGTACACCAAGAAGCGGGCGGAGCAGGCGGTGCGCGCGGAAATAGAGCGCGGCCTGGATGCGGTGTTCCTGAACCCCTGCGCCATCGTCGGCAAGTACGATACCGGCAACTGGGCGCAGACTTTTTTCATGATCCAGAAAGACCAGCTGCCCGGTGTGCCGCCGGGGCGGGGCTCCTTCTGTCACGCCGGCGCGGTGGCGCGGGCCCATATAAACGCGTTTCACCAGGGGCGCCGCGGCGAGAACTATATCCTCGCCGGTACCGACGCCAGCTTCCTGGAATTCTTCGGCAGGATCGCGGCGCTGCTGGGCAAGCCGGTACCCGGGCGCACCACGCCGGCATTCGCTATCCGCACCCTGGCGGTGTTCTCCGACCTCTGGTCGAGAGTCAGTGGTCGCGAGCCGGTCATCACACCGGAAAAGGCCGCGCTGATCACCCGCCGCGTGGTGGCGAGCAGCGCCAAGGCGGAGCGCGAGCTGGGCTATGCATCCGGTATGGAGCTCGACGCCATGCTGCGCGAGTGCCGCGACTGGTTGATTCAACAGGAACTGCTGCAAGCGCCCGCGGCCGCCGTCGAGGAGCGTGCATGAACCGCGGCAATATCGTGTTTGTGCTCGTCATGCTGTTGCTGGTGCTGCAGCTGATCCAGCACTATTTCTTCTCCGCTCCGTAGGGTGCGCCGCGCGCGCCGATGAAATTCCGGTGCGCGCGGCGCACCCTACTGGCCAAAAGGAAACCCAATGGTGGAAAAACGCTGCGGCTGGTGCCTGTCGACGCCGCTCTACCAGCAGTATCACGATGAGGAGTGGGGCCGCCCGGTCACCGACGATACGACCCTGTTCGAGTTTCTGATTTTAGAAGGCGCCCAGGCGGGGCTGTCCTGGATCACGGTGCTGAACAAGCGCGAGAATTACCGCCGGCTGTTCGACGATTTCGATGCGGAAAAAATCGCCCGCTACACGCCGAAAAAGATCGACCGTCTGCTGCAGGACCCCGGCATTATCCGCAACCGCCTGAAGGTGGAGGCGGCGGTGAAGAACGCCCGCGCGACGCTGGCCCTGCGGGATGCGGGTACCAGCCTGGCGGAATTCCTGTGGCAGTTCACCGATGGCCGGGTCCTCCTGAACCGCCGCCGCAGCCTCAAGCAGGTGCCGGCCAGCACGCCCGAATCCGATGCGATGAGCAAGGCGCTGAAGAAGGCCGGCTTCAGCTTTGTCGGCTCCACCATCATGTACGCGCACATGCAGGCCACCGGCATGGTCAACGACCACCTGGTGACCTGCCCGGCCCACTTCGAGTGCGAGCGGGAGGCCGCGGCGCTCGGGCTGCTCTGAGGCGACCTGCGCTGGATCGCCGGGCATCATTCGCCGATGAAGGTCAGCGGCTTTTGTCTTATGCTGCAAGCCAACCCCGTTTCCGGGTATCTCTGACAGGAGGGATGTGTAATGGACTTTAACCAATTGCTGGAGCAGTACGGCCCCCAGCTGGTCGGGCTGGCGCTGAAAGTCGGGGCGGCCATCGCGATTCTGGTGATTACCTGGATTGCCGCCGGAATCGCCCGCCGCGGCGTCGCCCGGCTGTCGTCGAAGCTCGACGCCACGCTGATCCCGGTGCTCAGCAATATCGTCGTCTGGGGTGTCTATATCGTCGGCCTGCTGGTGATACTGGACCGCTTCGGCGTCAACACCACCAGCCTGGTGGCGCTGCTCGGTGCCGCCGGTATCGCCGTCGGCCTGGCGCTGAAGGATACCCTGCAGAATATCGCCGCGGGCTTTATCCTGCTCGGGCTGCGGCCCTTCCGTGTCGGCGACATGATCCAGTTCGGCGACACCATGGGCACCGTGGTGGAAGTGGGTCTCTTCACCACCCAGCTGGATACCGTCGACGGGCTGCGGATCTCCGCCCCCAACAGCAATGTCTGGGGCCAGAACCTGATCAACTACAGCCGCAACGCCACCCGGCGCCTGGAGATCATCGCCAGCATTGCCTACGGCGACGATATCGAGGCAGGCATGGCGGTGCTGCGCCGGCTGGTGGCGGAGGAGCCGCGCATACTGCCGGAGCCGGAACCCGCCTACGCGGTGCGGGCCCTGGCCGACAGCTCCGTGAACCTGCACCTGCGCGCCTGGGCGCGCAACGACGAGTACTGGGACATCTACTGGGGCATGATGAAGAAACTGAAACCGGCGCTGGAGGCCGAGGGGCTGACCATCCCCTTCCCGCAGCGGGAGCTGCATATCATCAGCCAGCCGGAAAAGAAAAAGGTGTTGGAGAAGCTGCAGGGTGAATAACTGGTTCGAAATAGCGCCGCTGACCTGGAGCGGCGTAGTGACGGCAATGCTCTGCGCCGGCGCCATCGGCCTGGAACGGCAGTTCCGCGGCAAGCCGGTGGGTATCCGCACCTCGATCCTGATCGTGCTCGGCACCTATGCGTTCACCGCGCTGGCGGTCTCCATCGGCGGCGGCGCCGACCGCGCCCGGGTACTCGGCCAGATCATCACCGGCATCGGTTTTCTCGGCGCCGGCGTGATGCTAGCCCGCGACGGCGTGGTGGTGGGCGTCACCTCGGCGGCCACCATCTGGGTACAGGCCGCCATCGGCACGCTGATCGGTTTCGGCGCACCGGGTACCGCGATGACGCTGGCGATGCTGGTGATCTTCGTACTGCTCGGGGTCGATGTCCTGGAGAACTACTCCTCGCTGCTGACCCGCGGCGTGCACGCACGCTACAAGCGCTGGCGCCGCCGGCGCGATCTCAGCCCGGCGGACCCGAGCGAGAACTGAAGCCCGCCGGGCCGCTCCGGCCAGTCACCGTCTCACCGTCTCACCCTTATATCGGCTCGGCGCAAAGGCGCCGCGCCGGCGGGGCGCCCGAATCGACACCCTGACATTTTCGTGTCAAAGTAATCGCCGTTTTTTTGTACAGAAATTGACCGGAAACCGAAGATGCCAATAAATCTGCACAACCCGCTACGCCGGGCGCCTCTCATCCCTAGCCTGTTGGCCCTCGCCATCCTCAGCGGATGCCAGGGCGATGAAGTCACCCAGATCAGCGCCAGCGCGCAGGCCGCCGAAAATGCCGCCGTTGTCGCAGGCGTCGAGGCCTTAGATCCGGCCGCCGAGACCCAGCGCCTGACCGAATGGTTCAACGAGCGCTACGAGGAGCAACTGCAGTTCAGCCCGATTCAGCTGTCATACCTCGGCCGCAAGGAGCTCTACGACCAGGTCGACGACATGAGCGAGGCCGAGGAGGCGCGCCAGCTGGCCTGGCAGGCGAAGACCGTCGAGGACCTGAAAAAGAACTTCGACTACGACAAGCTGACCACCGCCGGCAAGGAATCCTACGACCTGTGGGTCTTCCAGTACGAGCAGGCGAAGGCGGCGGAGCCGTTCAAGCGCCACGGTTATTTCGCCGGCGAGCTGGGCGGTCCGGAGGCCTCCCTGCCCAATTTCCTGATCAATATCCACAAGGTGGATTCTGTCGAGGATATGCAGGCGTATATCGCCCGTATCGACGGCATCAGCCGCGCCATGGGGCAGCTGCTCGAGCGCGCCCAGCTCTCCGCCAAAGATGGTATCCGTCCGCCGCGTTTCGCCTACGACCTGGCGATCGAGCGCGCACAGAAGGTCTCCGCCGGCGCCCCGTTCGGGGGTGAGGGCGAGGCCCCGCTCTATTCTGACGCCAAGGGCAAGATCGCCGCGCTGAAGAAAGACGGCAAGATCGATGCCGAAACCGCCGAGCAGCTGCAGGCCCAGGTGGGAAAGAGCCTGAAGGAAAACTTCAAGCCGGCCTTCGGCGCCTACATCGCCTGGCTGCAGGCGGACCGCGAGAATGCCAGCGAGGAGCCGAAGGGCGCCTCGACCCTGCCGAACGGCGAGGCCTACTACAACAACCGCCTGGCCAACTACACCACCCTCGACCTGACCGCCGAGCAGGTGCACCAGATCGGTCTCGACGAAGTCGCGCGTATCCGCAAGGAGATGGATGCGATCCGCGAGCAGGTGGGCTTCGAAGGTAACCTGCAGGAGTTTTTCACCTTCATCCGCGAAGACGAGCAGTTCTACTACCCCAACACCGACGAGGGGCGCGAAGGCTACCTGGCCGAGACCCGCGGTTTCCTCGGGGACATCGAGCAGAAGCTGCCGGAATACTTCGGCATACTGCCCAAGGCCAAGCTGGTGGTGAAGCGGGTCGAACCCTTCCGCGAAGTACCCGGTGGCGCCCAGCACTACCAGTCCGGTACCCCCGACGGCTCCCGCCCGGGCACCTACTACGTGCACATGTCCGACATGAGCGCCCTGTCGACGACCGACATGGAGACGGTGACCTATCACGAGGGCAGCCCCGGCCACCATATGCAGATCTCCATCGCCCAGGAGCTGGAGGGCATCCCGCAGTTCCGCACCCAGGCGCATTTCACCCCCTATATCGAGGGCTGGGCGCTCTACTCGGAAAAACTCGCCAAGGAGATGGGCCAGTTCCAGGATCCCTACAAGGACTTCGGCCGCCTGACCGCGGAAATGTGGCGCGCCATCCGTCTGGTGGTCGACACCGGCATGCACGCCAAGGGCTGGACCCAGGACCAGGCGGTGGAGTACTTCCTGGATAACTCCGCCATTCCCGAGAGCGCCGTGCGCTCCGAGGTGCGCCGCTACCTGACCCTGCCGGGCCAGGCGACTTCCTACAAGATCGGCATGCTGAAGATCCTCGAACTGCGCGAGCAGGCGAAAGAGGCGCTCGGTGACAAGTTCGATATCCGCGGTTTCCACGACACCGTGCTCGGCGGCGGCGCCCTGCCGCTGCCGATGCTGGAGGCGCGGATTAACCGCTGGGTCGAGGAGGTCAAGCGCGGTTAATCCGCCGCGAGGGATTTCCATCCAGCAAAAAGGCCGGGCATTGCCCGGCCTTTTTGCGTTAGGCGTTGCGGTATTCTCCCGGCTCTGCTTCCGGGTTAATCTCCGCGAGTTCGCGGTTTCAATAAAATCAGAGGTATCCTGACTCCCCCGGAGGGATGCATGAAAAAACTGCTCGCCTGTGTCTGTGCTCTTGCACTGTTACTGGCCGGATGCACTTCGCTGAAACCGGTGGAAATGACTCCGCAGGAGCTGCACGCGGAGATAAAACAAAGCCAGGTCGTGCAGGTCGGCGACCGCATAAAGGCGGTGACAATGGACGGGAAGACGCACGAGTTCAGGGTCACCGAAATAAGCGCCACAACAATATTCGGCAAGAACGAGCGGGTGGAAATAGCGCAGATAGTGGCGCTGGAGACGCGGCAGTTCAGCGGCGGCAAGACCGCACTGCTGGCCGGCGGGGCATATCTGCTCTATATATTGGCTCTTTTGGCGGCGGCGCCCGCGTTTGTGTTGAGCGGTGGCTAATGGCTGATAGCAAATGGCTAAGCAGCCTTGGATCACTTCATAGCCGCGCCGCTGCCGGTAAGAGCAGTTCACGCGTAACATTTTCTATGGATGGCCCGGCCCATTGTTCTGGCTGTTCGTCGGTATCGACGAATTGCCGGCCGGCTTTCCCGCACAACCGGAGGCAATCCCCGTGAAAACCCTGAACCACCTGATTTGCGCCATCCTGCTGGCACTCGCCGCGCTGCCGGCGGCGGCGAAGGAAATTCCCACCGATATCGTCGTGCGCGCCAAGGCGAAGGACGCCAAGTTTATCGGCAGCTCCATCGGTGGCGCCATGGTGCGCATCCGCGAGGCGGACAGCGGGAGAATTCTCGCCGAGGGGCTGACGCGCGGCAGCACCGGCAATACCGAAGTCATCATGGAGAAGCCCCACAGCCGCTACGACTCCATCGCGGAGGGCGCGGCCAGGTTCGAGGCTACACTCGATATCAGCGAGCCGGTTTTCCTGACGGTGGAAGTACTGGCGCCCCATATCAAGAGGCAGGCGCGGGTGCTGGCGCAGACCCAGACCTGGCTGGTGCCGGGCAAACCGATCGGCGGCGACGGCCTGATCGTCGAGATACCGGGCATGGTGGTCGATCTGCTGAGCCCGCAGACGCACTTCTACACCTCGGCCGACAAGAGCCCGTTTGAGATCCGCGCCAATGTGGTGATGATGTGCGGCTGTCCGCTGACAGCCGGCGGCCTCTGGGACGGCAGCCAGATAGAGGTGGCGGCCATCATCAAGCGGGACGGCGAGCCCTACAAGACGGTGCCGCTGCGGATGCAGGACACCATGAACACCTTCAGCGCACCGGTGGAAGCCACGGCAGCGGGCGTTTACGAACTGCTCGTCTACGCCTACGACCCGAAGACCGGCAATACCGGTGTCGACCGCGGCAGCTTTATCGTCAAGTAAATCGCCGGGCCACAGTGACGCGAGGCCGCGGGCGGGAGTGGAGTCATGCATATCCGCGAGGCGGTGGAAGAGGACCTGGAATCCCTGTGGGGCATCTTTCGCGCGGTGCAGGCCGGCGGCGATGCCCTGCCTTTCTCCGCACAGCTGGACCGGGATGCCTTCCAGTGCCAGTGGTTCAGCGACGGCCTGCTGACCTGTGTGGCCGAGGAGGACGTGCACCAGCTGGGCATCTACAAGCTCGGCGCCAACTTCCCCGGCCTCGAACAGCATGTCGCCAGTGCCAGCTACCTGGTGCGCCCGGAGGTGCGCGATCGCGGTGTCGGCCGCGCCCTGGTGCAGCACAGCGTTGCCCGCGCGCAGGACGCGGACTACCTGGAGATGCAGTTCAACTATGTGCCCAGCAGCAACCGGGCGGCGGTGACCCTGTACGAGGAGCTGGGCTTCGAAATCATCGAAACCCTGCCCATGGCCTGCCGCGATCCGCAGCGGGGGCTGGTGGACGCCTACGTGATGCACCGCTTCCTGCAGTAATTGCGACTCCGCAAGCTGGCCAGTTAAGTCGGCGTCGCCTGTCGGTCTGGGCAGACTAGACTCTGCAAAAATGTGGAGAGATCGGCGCGCCGACTCTCCGCACAGATCACGCCAACCTGCGGGAGGACTGCTAGCCATGCGCAGGCTTACCTGGTATTCCAAATTCGCCAAGGCGTCTGCGCACTTCTGCGGCCGCCCCAGAGTCTTCGTGTTTGCCGTCGCCATTATTCTGCTATGGGCGATTTCCGGCCCGCTGTTCCACTTCAGCAACACCTGGCAGCTGGTCATCAACACCGTCACCACGACGGTAACCTTCCTGATGGTCTTCATAATTCAAAACACGCAAAACCGCGATACCGAGGCCATACAGCTGAAGCTGGATGAGCTGATACGGGCCACCCGCGGCGCGCACAATGCACTGCTGGATCTGGAGGAGCTGGACGAAGAGCGCCTGGACGAATTCCGCCGGCGCTACGAGGCACTCGCCCGCACTGCGCGCGAAGCGCTCAGGAAAGGCCAGGAAGATACCGGCACGCCGGAGGCAGGCTAGAGCAACGTCCCGGGAGACGATCTAACGTGAGTCAGTTGAATCGAGAAGACCTGCTGCGGGAGCACCGGCCGGAAAACATCGCCCGGCGCCTGCGGCAGAAGCCCAAGTCGCAGAAGGTTTCCGATTTTGTACTCGGCGCTATAGATGGCTGCGTCACTACTTTCGCGGTAGTTTCAGGCGCCTTCGGTGCCGGCTTCTCGCCCGCGGTGGTGCTGGTGCTCGGCTTCGCCAACCTGCTCGCGGACGGTTTCAGCATGGGGGTGAGCAATTACGAGGCGGTCAGTGCCGAGCGCGAATTTCGCGAGGTCGCCAAGCGCACCGAAGAGCGGCATATCGAACTGGTGCCGGAGGGCGAGCGCGAGGAGGTGCGGCAGATATTCGCCAACAAGGGCTTCAGCGGTGAAACCCTGCAGAGAATCGTCGCCACCATCACTGCCAACCGCTCGCTGTGGATAGAGACAATGCTCACGGAGGAATACGGTCTCAATCGGACGCGCTACAATCCGATGGCCTCGGCGCTGGTGACCTTCGCCGCGTTCGTCACCGTCGGCGCCGTGCCGCTGATCCCGTTCCTGATTCCACAACTCGCCCTGCAGACACAATTCACCGTCAGCACCCTGCTGGCCGGCCTGATGTTCTTTGCCATCGGCATGATGAAGAGCCTGGTCTACTCGCAGCCAGTGCTGCGATCCGGACTGAACACCTTCCTGTTCGGCGGCGCCGCCGCCGGCCTGGCCTTCCTTACCGGTTATCTGTTGCGAAACCTGTTCGGCGTCGACGTTTCCTGATCGAGTGCCGCCAGGGCTCCAGAAGTTCAAGCGGAGCCGCCCCGTCGCTGTTCATAACCAGTCCTTCTCCCTTCGCTCCGGTTATAAGATTATGACCGACATCTATTTGCGATATTGAATGATGACTATAATATGACGTCCGGACAGGCGATTTGCCGACCATTGATTCACTTGCCAGAGGGGCAAAGCAATGCAATCTATCGTTATCGCGGGTTACAAGCGCTCGCCGTTTCACTTCGCGCGCAAGGGGGCGCTGGTCGATGTGCGCCCGGACGACCTGGCCGCGCAGGTATTGCGCGGGCTGGTGGAATCCCTGGATCTGAACCCGGCGGAAATCGAGGACGTGATCATGGGCTGTGCCTATCCCGAGGCGGAACAGGGCATGAACATAGCGCGCATCGCCAGCTTTCGCGCCGGCTTTCCGCAGCATCTGGGCGGCATGACCATCAACCGCTTCTGCGGCTCGTCCATGAGTGCGGTGCACTACGCCTACGGCCAGATCGCCGCGGGCGCCGGCGAGGCGTTTATCTGTGCCGGGGTGGAGTCGATGACGCGGGTCCCCATGGGTGGCTTCAATATCTCCCCGAATCCGACCCTGCTGGAGACCTTCCCGCAGGTGTATATGTCGATGGGCCACACCGCCGAAGCCGTGGCGGAGCGCTACGGCGTCAGCCGCGCTGAGCAGGAGGCCTTTGCCGTGGCGTCCCACGCGAAGGCGGCCGCTGCACGCGAACAGGGCCTGCTGGCCGCGGAAATCATCGCCGTGGACACGCCCAGTGGCTCCATTAGCGAGGACGGCTGCATCCGCCCGGGCACCAGTGCAGAGGCGCTGGCGCAACTGAAACCGGCGTTCGACGGTACGGTCACCGCGGGTACCGCCTCGCCACTGACCGACGGCGCCACGGCGCTGCTGGTGTGCACCGAGTCCTACGCGCGTCGCCGCGGACTGGAGATTCTCGCGCGCATCAAGGCCGTGGCGGTCGCCGGCTGTGCGCCGGAAATCATGGGCATGGGCCCGGTGCACGCGACGCGCAAGCTGCTCGAGCGCGCGGGCCTGGCCGTTGCCGACATAGGCCTGGTGGAAATCAACGAGGCCTTCGCCAGCCAGTCCATCGCCTGTGCGCGCGAACTGGGGCTTGATATGGCCAGGGTCAACCTGCACGGCGGCGCCACTGCGCTCGGCCACCCGCTGGGCGCCACCGGCGCGCGCATTACCGGCAAGGCCGCGGCGCTGCTGCGCGACAGCGGCGAGCGCTACGCGGTGGCCACCCAGTGCATCGCCGGCGGCCAGGGCGTCGCCACCCTGCTGGAGCGGGTCGATTCGTAAACGCTGCAATAAAATCGGCAACTTGTGCGGCGCGATTTCGACGTTAATATGATGTTTGCCATCTGAAGCGAGAGACTTATGCGCTATTCCAAAGAGCACAAGGCCCAGACCCGTCAGCGGATTGTCGAGGAGGCGTCGCGGCGCTTTCGCCGCGACGGCATCGGCGCCACCGGTCTGCAGGCGCTGATGAAGGCGCTGGGTCTGACCCACGGCGGCTTCTACGCCCACTTCGGGTCCAAGGACGACCTGGTGGAAACCGCGCTGCAGCACGCCGTCGAGGAGCGCAACGAGGCGGTGGACGAGTACATGGCCTCTGCGCAGCCGCTGCAGACGCTGATCGAGCAGTATCTGTCGGCGGCGCACCGCAAACACGCCGAACAGGGCTGCCCGCTGCCGACCATGGCCGCGGAACTCGGCCAGCGCGGCGAGCCCAGCGCCACCACCGATCAGCTGGTGAAGAAGCGCCTGGAGCAGATCGCCGCCGGTCTCGGCGGCGACGATGCCGACGAGCGCAGCGTGCTGGTGCTGGCGGCGATGGTCGGCGCCCTGCAACTGTCGCGCAGCGTAAAGAGCAAGCGCCTGTCCGACCGTATCCTGAAGACCAGCGGCCGGCTGTTGGAAGAAATGGCGGAACACTAACCTCTCTCTCTCGTCCGCGCCGGCATCTGCCGGCGCTTTTTTTGATTCTCTATGATTCTCTATGCGCCGCGCCGCCGTCTCGTGTGCGGATAGGCGGCGAAGCTGGCGGCTGCCAGCGGCGGCCTAAATTCGGGGCAAATCCGCTTCCGGCAAAACTTTCAAATCCTTTAGAGATATACCGAAAGGTGATTAACGTTTCCCGATTCCTTTTTATATTATAGTCATCATCTTAACGTGATGATTTATCCAGAGAGGTCGCTATGAGATACAAACTACTGGGTCGCAAAACCGGCCTGCGGGTTTCCGAACTGGCACTGGGCACCGGCAATTTCGGTACCGGCTGGGGATACGGCGCTGAGCGCGACGAGGCGAAGAAGATCTTCGATGCCTACGCCGCAGCCGGTGGCAATTTTGTCGATACCGCCAACGTCTATCAGGCCGGCCAGTCTGAAGTGATGCTGGGTGAGTTCATCGCGGCGGAGCGCGACAATTTTGTGCTCTCCAGCAAATACAGCCTGCCGGACTCTGCCGATGCCGGCATAGCGCGCGCGGGTAACAGCCGCAAGAACATGGTTCGCTCGGTGGAGGAGAGCCTCAAGCGCCTCAACACCGATCGCATCGATCTGTTCTGGGCGCATATGGACGACGGCATGACGCCGATCGACGAGATACTGCGCGGCTTCGAGGAGCTGGTGCGCGCCGGCAAGGTACTCTACACCGGCCTGTCGAACTTCCCCGCGTGGAAGGTCGCGCGGGCCGATCTGCGCGCGGAGCTGACCGGCAGCGCGAGCCTCGCTGCGGTGCAGTTCGAATACAGTCTGGTGGAGCGCAGTGCGGATCGGGAACTTCTGCCGATGGCGGAGGCGCTCGGTCTCGCCGCCACTACCTGGTCGCCGCTCGGCGGCGGCCTGCTCACCGGCAAATATCGCCACAGCGACGAGGGGCGCCTGACCGGCCTCGGCACGCTGGTACACACGGAAAGGTCCGCGCGCGAAACCGCCATCGTCGACGCGCTGCTGGAGATCGCCGCCGCGCTGCAGGTCACGCCGGCCCATGTGGCGATCGCCTGGCTGCGCCACCGCGCCGCGCGTTCGGCCACCAGCCTGATCCCGATTCTCGGACCGCGCACGCGCGCACAGCTCGAGGCGCCGCTGGAGGCACTGCAGTTGACCCTGGGCGAAGAACATCTGCAGCGCCTGGAGGCAGTGAGCCGCATTCCGCTCGGCGTGCCACACGAACAGTTGCTGGAACAGTGCGAGGCCCTCGCCGGCGGCAAGTTCAGCTTGCTGGACCTGCCGTCGCAGCCGATTGCCTGATTTTGTGTGCTTATAGATTGGGGCCGGACTGGCGGGAATGCCGGTCCGGCTTTTTTGTGAGGGATAGTGGGCCTAAACGGCCACCACCTTGTTGCGCCCGCCGTCCTTGGCCCGGTACATGCGCGCATCCGCCTCGGCCAGCAGCTGGCCGTGGGTGGCGCAGGCGGGATCGCCCTCGGCGACACCGAAGCTGATGGAGATCTTTACCGGCGGGTCGTAGTTGCCGCTCAGCGCCTCCACCCTGCCGCGCAGCTTTTCCGCCAGTATGCCGCCGCCGTTCAGGTCGGTATTCGGCAGCAGCACCAGGAATTCCTCGCCACCCCAGCGCGCCACTATGTCGTCGGCGCGGGTGTTGTCCCGCAGCGTCTGCGCCACGTCCTGCAGCACGCGGTCGCCGAAGGCGTGGCCGTAGGTGTCGTTGATGCGCTTGAAATTGTCCAGGTCCCCAATCAGCACCGCATAGCGCCCGGCCAGGTGGCGGTTGCGCCGCTCCAGTTCGTCGATGGCGCGGTAGGCTTCGCGGCGGTTGGCGAGGCCGGTCAGTGCATCAGTGGAGGCGCGGCTTTCCAGTTCCTGCGCCAGGCGGTGCAGCAACTCCTGGGTCTGGTGGCGGCTGCTGTCGAGCAGTGCGGTGAGCGCGGTCAGGGCGCCGAACACGGCGATAAAGCGCGCGCGGTAGGCGGTGTCGTAGTCGGCGGTGAGGCCGGGGAAGTCCGGGTAGAACAGGATCAGCGCGGTGGCGCCGCCGATCGCCAGCAGCGCGCCTGTGCCGCGCTTGTAGCCGTAGAGATTGATAAAGCCGGGTACCAGCATCACCGCCCACATCAGGCCGGTGTTGTTCACGCCGCCGGACAACAACAGGTAGAAATACAGCACCAGCAGCAGTGCGCCCACCAGCGCCGGCGTTGCCCGGCTGGGACCGGCCAGGTTGATGGTGATATAGGCGGAGAGGATCACCGCGGCCACGCCGAACAGCGTGGTGGCCTGCCACAGATCGCCACCGGTTAGCGCGATCACCGCCATGGCGCCGGTAATCGCCATGGAGAAGATCAGCATATAGCCGGACGCCTGAATGCGCCGGCGCAGCTCTATCTGGCGCGCTTCCTCCACGGGGTCGCGAAAGCCCAGGTTTTGATTGTCATACCCTGAATACATGGGTGTCCCTACGTTAGTGCGGGCCACCAACCTCCGTCCGGCCCGGAGCCGCGCAGCGGGGCACGGCTTCTTTTTATCTTCTGTCTCTGGCTTTCCAGCACCTGCGGGGGCCGTTGTAATAACCGCCGCGGCAGTGGCGAGGCGGTCAGTATATTGAGGTTCACACGGGCACCAAAGTACCGCGCTAAAGTATCAGTATCCGAAATCGCAAAAATGAGAAGTCGTGACACAAATAGAGCTGACTTGCGGCGATATCCTGGCGCTGAACGGCGATGCGCTGGTGTGCCCGGCCCACAAACACCTGATCCGCGGGCGCGGTCTGTCTGCGCAGATCTATGACCGCGGCGGCGCCGCGCTGGCGGCGGCCTGCGAACAGCAGCCCGAATGCGCCGTGGGCGAGGCCAGGATCACATGCGCCTACGGCCTGCCGGTCAATTTCCTCCTGCACACGGTGACGCCCCAGTGGAGCAGCGGCGACCAGTGGGGCGCCCAGGCGCTGGTGCAGCTGCGGCGCTGCTACGAGAGCGTGCTGGCGCTGGCAATGCAGAGCCGCCTGAAGACCCTGCTGCTCCCGGCCCTGGGTGCCGGCACCAACCGTTTTCCCCACGCCATCGCCGCGCACCAGGCGCTGGAAGTACTGCGCGAACAGGGGAGAGGCTTCGACAAGCTGACTGTCTGCCTGCACACGCCGGCGGCGCTGGCCGAGTGGCGGCGGGTGGAGAGGCGCTTCTTCGCCGATTGAATCCGGACGCTCCCTTGGCCAGCCGGAATAAGTTTTGAGCAAATCGGGCCCAGTTAAAACAAAATTTTAAATCCCGGCGGATGCCTCCGAACCCCGTCGCGGCTGAGACAAACTGTTACAAACCTCCGCCCCGCGGTGTGCTCGGCGCGGGTTACAGTGCCAACTCGACAGGCTCCGGCGCAGCCCCGGGGCCGAGCAAAATAACGAAATGCGGCCTGAGTGCAGGCGCGAAGAAGTGAGTCGGGTGGTACAGAATATGAGTGAATCAGAAGTGGTCGAGCCGCGCGCAGAAGCGGCAGAAGCACAGGGCGCCGAGACGGAAGATAGCGCAGTCATCGACCCTACCGCGGGCGAGGAGATCGAAGCTGAGGCGAAACAGGCGCAGCAACAACCCGAACCGGTGCGCAAATCCTGCTCGCCCGGTCTCTCCTGCTGGATGCTGCAGAACCAGCTTTCCGTCGCCTTCACCTCTTACCAGTCCGGTCGCGTGTATATGGTGGGTGCCGAGGCCGGCGGCAAGCTGTCGTTCCACGAGCGCATCTTCCAGCGCGCCATGGGCATCGTCGGCAACCGCAGGCGCATCTACATGGGCGGACTCTACCAGGTGTGGCGCTTCGAGAATGTGCTGCAGCCGGGGCAGGTGGCCAACAAGATGTTCGACGCCTGTTACGTGCCGCGCAACGCGCAGTTCACAGGCGAGGTGGACATTCACGAGCTGGGCATCCAGAAAGACGGCAAGGTTATTTTCGTCAACACCAAGTACAACTGCCTGGCGGAGCTGAGCCTCAGACACAGCTTCCGCGCCATCTGGAAACCGGATTTCATCAGCAAGATCGCCCCCGAGGACCGCTGCCACCTGAACGGCCTGGCGATGGTGGACGGCAAGCCGAAGTATGTCACCGCGGTGTGCAAGTCGGACACCATCGACGGCTGGCGCGAAAGACGCGACAACGGCGGCGTGATCATCGACGTCGACACCAACGAGATCGTCTGCGAAGGGCTGTCTATGCCCCATTCGCCGCGCTGGGAAAACGGCAAACTGTGGGTGCTGAACAGCGGCACCGGTTATCTCGGCTACGTCGATTTCGAGCACCGCAAATTCGTCCCGCACACTTTCTGCCCCGGCTTTATGCGCGGTCTCGCCATTTACGGCAACTACGCCATCGTCGGCCTGTCCAAGCCGCGCTACGAGCGCTTCGAGGGTCTGGAGCTGGACAAAAACCTCACCGAGAAAGACTCCGAGGCCTGGTGCGGTGTGCAGTTTATCAACCTGACCAGCGGCAACGTCGAGCAGTGGATCCGCCTCGACGGTCCGGTGACGGAACTGTTCGATCTCACCGTGCTGCCCGGTGTGCGCTGCCCGATGGGGATCGGCCAGCAGAGCCGGGAAAACCTGACCATGGTGACCTACGAGGATGCCACCGGCGCAAAAGAAACCTCAGTCGCAGAGGCGGAACAGCAGGAATCGCAGAGCGAAGCAGAAGTCTGATTTGCGCTGCAACAAAACGCGCGGTCCCGGTGGCCGCGCGCTTTTTATTTTCTCGGGTCGCTGCCCGCTCAGGGCGAATTGGGCCAGCTCAGCGTGGCGCGCTTGCGCTGGCACCCCTATCCATTGCCCTTCCCGGAACAGCACCGCTACCTCTTCCATACTTGCCAAACAGAGAATGTGAAACCGGAGCCGAATATAACGGCGACTTGGTTTATGCGCGAAAGTCTGACGAGCTCGTGACCGAGAACCTGAAAAGGCCAGAGGCCATCCCGGAAACCGCCAAAGTGTAATTGTGGTTTGACCTCCAGATTAATTCCCGCCTCACAGGGATAGCCCGCTGCATGCAGCGGGCTCTTTTGTGTGCGATGATTTTGCTTTCAAATTTTTTTGTCGGCAGGAAGGCAATATGAAGCGCTTTGCATTGGTTCTCGGTGTGTTGTTGGCGGCTGTATGGCTCGCCGACAGGGCGCTATTGCCGCAGCAGGGATACCAGCCAGAGGCGTTGCAGGAGCTAGAGGTAGATCCGGAGAACTTGCGCTATTTTCCGGGCAATTACGTACAGAGTCGCGAACAGTTTCGACAGCTGCACACCCTGGTGCCGCAACGGTATCAGGTGCAGCAGGGGCTATTCAGGGTACCTTCCTCGGATGATGACCTGACCGTGGACTGGTTGCATCTCAGTAGCGATGCGCCGCGCCTGGTAGTCCTGGTGAGCGGCGTACACGGCATGGAGGCGCCAACCGGCGCGGCAATGCAGTTCCTGTTTGTGGATTTGTTGCGCGCTGGCCAACTGCCAGGCGACTTTGATGTATTGATGCTGCACGCGCTCAATCCGTTTGGTTTCAAGTACGGTCGACGGGCAACGGAAAACAATGTCGACCTGAATCGCAACCTGGATACAACCACCACCCTGTTTGCGAATGAAAATCAGGGCTACACACAGTTGCGAGACCTTCTCTTGCCGCAAAATCCGGTGGATTTGAGCCAGTGGGAAAACCGGTTTTTTGCCGAGCGCTTGTCGCTGAAACTGGTGCGCAACAGCCGCGATGCAATTCAGGAAGCCGCACTCAGCGGACAGTATCAGTACCCACAGGGATTTTACTACGGTGGTGACAGCTTCGAGCCGCAGCAGGCATTTTTGCAGCAACTTCTTGCTGACAAGACGGCGCCCTACCAAAGTATTCTGTTTGTCGATTTGCATACCGGCTTTGGCTCGCGCGGCGAAACCCATTTCTACCCGGGCAATCCAGCCACAGAGCAGATAAAGCGCGATATGGCGTGGGTGTTTCAGGACTACGACATGGTGTGGCCTTCCGAGGCGTCTGGGTTTTTCCCGATCCGGGGAGACCTGATTGGCTTTGCGGGCAAACTGCTGGCCGGGGAAAAGCGCTTTGTGCCGATTATTCTGGAATTCGGCACCATGGATAGCCTGGCCACCAAAGGTGGGGTGGAGTCACTGCACCGGACATTGCTGGAGAACCAGGGTCACTTTCACGGCTTCCAGTCGGCGGAGGATCGCGCCGAGGTACAGCGCCGCTATCAGGAAATGTTCTACCCGACGTCGGATCGCTGGCGCAGCAAGATTGCCGAGGATATGCGCGGTATCTACCCGCAGATACTTGAACGTTTTCAGCAGCTGGATCGGGCGAAGCGCGAAACCGGGCAGTTCAACACCGCGCCTGTTGATACCGGCCGTTAGGCCAGTAGCATTAGGCCAACAGCATCAGGGGTAGTTGGGCCAGCTCAGGGTGGCGCGGGTGCCGCCCAGTTTGGGTGAGCGGTCCAGGCGCAGCTCGCCGTCGTGCCACATCATCACCTTCTTGACGATATAGAGTCCCAGCCCGTAACCCTGCTCGTCGGTTGCCGAGCGGGTGAAGGCATCGGTCAGTTCCAGTGCATCACCGGCGAGGCCCGGGCCGTTGTCCTCCACCGTGAGGACGCAGCGTCCCTCGCCGATATCGAAGCGCAGCTCCACGCGGTCGTCGGCGTACTTGTTCGCGTTGGTGACCAGGTTCTGTATCGCAATGGCGAGTGAATCCGGTTCCAGGCAGGCCTGGCCGTTCGGGAAGTAGTAGCCGATCTTCAGGTTCGGGCACTGGGACTCCAGCGTCGAGGCCAGATCGCCGAAGAAGTCCTCCACGTTTATCCATTTGCGTGCGATGAATTTTTCCTGGATTTCCAGGCGGGCGAAGTTCAGGTAGCGGTCCACCAGTTGCTCGATACTGTTTACGGAGCTCGCAATCAGGCGGTTGTCCGGATCCGGCGGCATCAGCGCCAGTTGGAACTTGATCTGCGCGAGCGGCGTGCGCACTTCGTGCGCGATGGTGCGGGCCAGGTCCTGATTCATCTGGCAGTAATCCAGCACGATATTCGCCATGCGCCGGAAAGTTTCCGTCAGGGAATAGATCGCCGAGCCGGGCCGGGTGTTGGCGGGCATCCGGAACGGCCGCTCGCTGAAGCGGATGGCGCGCTTCTGCAGTTCGTGCAGATCCCGAAACATCGGCCAGAGCAACAGCATCAACACCACCAGCATGGCGCCGATCAGCAGCAGTCGCCAATGGGTAATGCTTTCGCTCCGGTGCTGGGGGAAGGGGCCGATCTGCAGTACGCCGTTGTCGGTCAGACGGTAGAACAGCAGCTGCTCGCTGCCGGCGTCCAGGCCGACAATCTCTCCCGAACGCAGGCGCGCCATCAGGTCATCGGGAAAGTACACCGCGTCCAGCGGGTAGTTCTGTGCCAGCGGCGCATCACCCCGCTCGAGTGCTTCCGCCAGCTGCGCGGCGCTGATGGTGTATTCACCCGGGGGATCGGAATAAAGCTGGTAAAGGGCGCTGACCGCCATGTACACGATAACCAGTGCCAGCGCCATCATGCTGAGCAGGCGGAACATCTGCTGGCGCATCAGCGGCTTCCGTCAGTGGTGTGCAGTGCGTAGCCGCGGCCGCGGATAGAGCGGATGGCGATATTGTCGGCAGTGGCGTCGAGCTTTCTGCGCAGGCGGCTCACACGCATGTCCACGGCGCGGTCGAGGCCGTCGAATTCGCGCCCCATCACCCGCCGGAACAGGTATTCACGGCTGAGCGGCCGCGACGGTTGTTCGGCAAAGATCAGCAGCAACTCGAATTCATTGTCGGTGAGCGGCAGCGGCTCGCCACTCACGGTTGCCGCGCGGCTTTCCAGCTGTATGCGCAGGGGTCCGAAGTGGAAGTCTCTGGAGGATGGCGCCGTGCCGGGACCGCGGCGCAACTTCGCCTCGATCTTGGCCCACAGCAATTCCGGGGCTACGGGTTTGACCAGATAATCGCAGGCGCCTAGTTCGAGCCCCTTGATCTGGTCGCTCACCGAACTGAGCGCGCTGAGAAAAATTACCGGGCAGCGCAACTGGCTGATGTACTGTTCCAGCAGTAGAAAACCACTCGCATCCGGCAAGACGACATCGGCGAGTACCAGATCGTAGTCACGGTGGTGCAGTGCCTTCATAAAGGCGGCGCCATTCTCCGCGTGGGTCACGGTGCAGCCGCGCTGCAGCAGAAAGCGGCCGATCAGGCCGGCGAGCCGCGCGTCATCCTCCAGCAGCAGAATGCGGTAACCCTCGGCGGTTTTCACAGCAGCCCCCAGCCGTAATGGCGTCGGTGGCGCTTGGGGCGGTAGCGCGCGACTTTGAGCGATGCCGTGGCGACGTCCTTGCCGCTGACCTCTTCGGTGACCCGGAACAGGACATCTTCCTCCGCACTGACATACAGCTGCAGCTCCCGTGCGGCACCGCCGTCGAAACAGCGGATCAGTCCGCGGCCGGAAATGGACAGGCAG
The DNA here is from genome assembly GCF_035117725.1 of Microbulbifer magnicolonia. NCBI lineage: Bacteria > Pseudomonadati > Pseudomonadota > Gammaproteobacteria > Cellvibrionales > Microbulbiferaceae > Microbulbifer > Microbulbifer magnicolonia. Next base: position 826,230 of record NZ_JAYEFD010000002.1, read on the forward strand.
AAACGCGCTGGGTCGTCGCTGGAGAACAGGACCTTGACCGGAATATCGCAGCGGCTGTCGTCGTCATTGATCGCGCACAGCGACGGAGTCACTCTCAGTTCCGCGGCGTTGCCGGCATTCGAAACGCACAGCGCCAACAGCAAACAAGAGAGTCGAGTCTTCATTGTTCGCTACCGATGCTGTATTGGATGCCGACAAACCAGCTCAGGGTTTCCGATTTTTCCATCAGCTGCGCATGTCGCCCATCCATGTCGAAGCGGTTGTACTTGGCCGCGAGGCGCAGCTCGACATTCTTTGTCAGCGGGTAGGCGTAACTCAGGCGTGTGTAGTGGTCGGTGACGTCATCCTGTTCCGGCTGGTTAAACCACAGAGAGGAGTTGAAACCCATCTCTGTATCGCGCAGGCGGTAGTAGTAGTCCACCAGATCTGCGTCTTTATTGACGACCCCAAGTCCCCAGGAGATGGCGCCGCCGAAAAGGCGATAGCGCTTGTTGAAACTCAGGTGCGTCTCGCTGCCGTTGTGGACACCGGTAATATCGTGAAAATAAGAGAAAGAAATGTCGACTGGGTCCGTGACCAGGGTCGCATTAGGGCCAGCGACGATGGAGACATTCCGTTCAACTTTAATCGGCTCGTTGTCGCCGCCGTACGGATCAAGACCGAGCAGTGAAGTCAGGGAAACAACGCGGACATCGCCCGCCAGATAGTAGAGGCCGTCTTCGTTGGGGCGCGCTACCAGGTCGATATAGAAGCTGTCTTCCTCGACCAGGTTGTAGCCGGCGGTGAGGTTGCTGATAAAGAAACGTTCGCCGTAATAACTAAATGCTGGCAGCAAAAAAGTTTCTTGTTTTCCGCGACCCGCGAGAGGATTTTCCAAAACGCCCCGACCGGAGGCGACCGCGAGTTTCCACGCGGGTACGCTGATCTCGTCGGCCATTGCGCCGGCATGCGCGAGCAGTGCCAGCAGGGTCGTTATTATTTTTAATATTCTGCACATCTGACGATGAACTGCTGTCAGTTATCGGGTGCATTGGTATATCACAGGCCACCCTGCGCCGGCCATCGATATTGGCAAAACGCGACAAACTGTTACAAAACTCTGCCGACCGGATATCCCTCTCCAGCACGAAGCCCTTTTGCGCCTGTTGCGCTCGGTCGCCCCTCCGTCACCACCGTTGACAAACTGTTACGTGAAAGCCGTGGCCGGCGTTGCAACGGCCATGGTTCCATCCCCTCTCTCAAAACTCTCAACGACGCGACCGGATAAATAAAAACGGTCGAATAAAAATAAACCTCTTTTGGGGAGAAGAACCATGGCCGTTAAATCAGGCTTTCCCAGTGGCCAGAATCAGCTGGCACTGGCCGTGCGCAAAGTGCTCTTCAGTTCGGCTGCCGCCACCGCCATCGCCGTCGCTGCCCCCGGGCATGCAGTGGCGGCGGACGTCAACTGCATTCCGGGCCAGCTGGGCGCACCCGTCGCCGGCGACTCGGTGACCTGCACCGGCGCCTTCGACGAAACCATCAACTACGACGTGGCGGACATGACGCTGGTGGATGAGACCAGCGGCGCAACGCTGGTATCGCCCGGCGACCTGACCGTGGTGGTGGCCGAGGGCAGCAGCGCCGCCGGTATTGCCATCTCTTCGGTGACCGCCGCCGGCGGCAACCCGGAGGCCACCGGTTCCATCACGATCGAAAACGGCGCCGATATCGTGCAGGGCGGCGATCAGGAGGGCATCGCCATCGATCCCAGCCTGGTCAAGGATATGTCGGGTTTCGGGCGCAGCATCAACTGGGACTGGCAGAGTGGGGTTTACTTTGATTCCGCGGTTGCTATCGAACCAGAGTCGTATGTGGATGACTACGGCTACACCCGAACCAGATATATCGCCAGCGGCGAAGTCTACAGTCTCGGCGGGAAGCTGTCGGGGCGGGAGGCCGCGGAGCAGCTGGGTATCGCGCCGGAGCTACTTCCCGCCAACGGGGGCCTGATTGACGATTTGACCATTGTCGTTGCGCCGGAAGGGACTTTCGACAACGCGGTGTTGGCGGCGGTATCCGCCGAGACCCAGGCCGGCGATATCGCCATTACCAACACCGGCGACCTCAGTGTCGGCAGCGGTGCGGCTATTACCTATTACACAGATTATTATCTGAACGTACTTCCGTCCGGCCAGCTCTGGAACAGTGTGGACACCGATGGCGACGGCGTCTATGACCTGAAGGTATATGGCGGCGTGAAGCAGGTCGCCGTTTACGACAGCCAGATTCGCGAGGCCACGATTGCCACCGCGGGTATCGCCGCGGACACCACCAGCGGCAATATCACGCTGGACAACGCCGGTAGTATTTCCGCCGGCGATGTGTCCCGCGGCATGGTGGCGCACACGGTGGAAGGCGACATCAGCATCACCAACAGCGGCGATATTGCGGTGGGCGAGAACGCCTTCGGCATCCACGCCAGCAGCGACGTGCAGACCCAGCAAGTCGGCGGCTATGCCTACGCATCGGGCAGCGCCTACGCGGTGGAGTACAATCCCGGCTTCTTCGGCAGCGCTCCCAGCTACACCCACTTCTACCGCGAGTACAGCGCCTACGCCCACCAGGTAGACACTACCGACAGCGTTATCGCCATCGACAACAGCGGCAGTATCACCGTGGGCGCCGGTTCCACCGGTATCCACGCGGAAAACCCTTCCGGTGCCGGGATCGTTATCGAGAACTCCGGCGATATCGTCGTCGAAGGCGGCAGCGGCGGTGCCGGCATCTATGCGTCCACCGCCGCGGGTCTGAAAACCAAGCTGGAGACGACCTATACCAGCAGTTACCGCTACATTGCCGAGGGCGAGGCGGATCCGGAGCGGGTACAGAACGGCCTCACTAGCCGCTACGGCTACACCACCGATCACAACCAGGGTGGCGTTTACTACAACCACTTGGTGCCGGTGTTCGATTATTCCGGTAGTTATCCAGTGGCCACCGGTGAATACACGTCCAAGTCCACCCGCCACTATACGCAAACACAACAGACGAAAGGGACCGGTTACTTCGACGACGTCGGCGATATCGTCATCTCCAACAGCGGCAATATAGATATGTCCCGCAGCGCGCAGAGCGCGGGCATTGCCGCAATGGGGCACGGCGACACCACCATCAACAACAGCGGCGATATTCTCGTCGGCGTGCAGGGTGCCGGCATCCAGGTCGCGGGTGTGGGTGAGAAGTGGGTCGGCAACAGCGGCCACATCCAGATGGGCGAAGAGGGCGGCATCGGTATCAGAGTCGACGCCTGGCCGGGCCAGTTCGACGCTGTGGAGATGTACGGCATCGGTAGCGACGAGGCCACCGTCGCAAAGTTCAAGGGCTTCCATAACGGCGATATCACCGTTGTCAACGAGGGCACTATTTCCGCGGCGGACAACAGCCACCTGACTCAGCGCAACGAGAGCGGTGAGCTGACGTCTGTCGCCGCCGGCGGCGACGGGATCAGCATCTACGCGCTGGGCTCCAACCTGGTCAGCAACGGCAGCGCACCCTGGAGCCAGTACGGGCAGGATGTGGCCGAATACATCGGCGTGGGCGAGTACTTCGACCCGGACATCGAACTCTACGATCTGAATGTCCTCAACACCGGTGACATTCACGTGGCCGACATGAGCAATGGCATCTTTGCCCTGTCCAAGTACGGCCAGGTGACGGTGGAAAACCGCGGCACCATCACCATCGGCGACGGTGTCCACGGGGAGTTCGCCGGCGGCGGACTGACCTGGTTCAATCCGGGTGGCATGGTCGCCACCAACTGGCCGGTAGAGGGCTTTTCCGACAACTTCCTGTTGAACAGCGGCGATATCGTCGCCGGCGACCTGACCGTGGGTATGGATTCCAACAGCTGGCACGGCTCCAGCGTGGTGGTCAACGACGGCAGTATCGCCGTCGGCAATGGCAGCTTCCTGCAGCTGGAGGCTTATGACCACGGCATCAACTCGGCCGGTATCCGTTCCATCAGCGCCGGCGGCATGAACGCCTACGCCGCCGCCCAGAACAACGGCGAAATCAGCACGGGCGATCGCGCCTATGGCATGGTGGTGTCCAACATCTTCACCAACGGCCTTCTGTTGACCCCGGAGCTCAACGAGCGCGTCTATACCGCCGTGGCCGTCAACAACGGTGTTATCACTACCGGCGACTATTCCAGTGGCATGGTGGTGAAGGGCTATCTGTCCAGCGGTGTCAATAACGGCAGCATCTCCATCGGCAGCGGCGACATGCAGGTGAACACCAATGTTCAGCGCGCGGCCGGCATGAAGAACCTGGATAGCGATGGTCTGCAGTCGGTCATGGTGAACAGCGGCGAGATCAGCGGCGGCAACCAGGTGACCGGCATCTACTCCCAGGCCGTCTATGCCCTGGCGGCGCAGACCGAAGGCGCTTCTATCGAACTGGGTGACGATACGGTGGGCATGCTTGCGGTCGGCTACTCTTCGGCCTCGGTGCAGAACCAGGGCTCGGTCACCGTTGGCGACCGCTCCATCGGCCTGGAAGCTTTCGGCAGCCTGGGTTCCGTCGTGAACACTGGCATCGTCACCACCGGTGACAATGGCATTGGTGTGCGTCTGTCTTCCGCTTACGTTGAGACCACCGACCCCGAAACCGGCGAAGTATTGCGCTACGCCGGCAGCGTATACAACAGTGGCAGCATCAGCACTGGCGAGGGCGGCATTGCCATCGAGTCCACCCAGGACTTCGACGTGCAGATCGTCAACACCGGCAACATCCGGGGCTCGATCGTGACCGGTGGGGGCAACGATGTGCTGCTCAACACGGTGCGCGTGGACGAGGCGGGCGACCCCGTCGCCGCGGGCCGCATCGAACTGCACGATGCATTTATCGATCTGGGCGCGGGCACCAATACCTTTATCAATGAGGCGGGCGATATCGTCTTCTCCGGCGAAAGCGCCATCCGTCTCGGCGCCGGCGGATCCATGAAGAATTACTCCGTCTACGGCAATTACGTCACCATCTCCGGTGTCAACGGCCGCGCCGGCGACACGCTGACCATCGACGGCGACGTCAACTTCACTTCCATACAGAGCAATGGCGTGCTGATGGTCGATGTCGGCCGCGCAGCTGCAGACCGGATCGTGATCAACGGCGACCTCGCCGTTCTCGCCAGCGGGCGCACGGGTGAGGCCAGCGCCGCCTCCGCACTGGGCCTGGCCGTCAACGTGGTCGATCAGGGCAAGGGCGAGCACACCAGCGGCCCGATCCTGACCGTGAACGGCGACTCCGACGCAGAGGAAATGGTGCTCACCGCCATCGGCGGCGCATTCGCCGATACGGTGCTGAGCGCCGACCTGGTACAGGACGGCAGCGGTCAGTGGATGGTCACCTACACCTCCGGCCTGTCCGCTCTGGGCGCGGCCGCCAGCTCCGTCTCCCACCTGGCCGAGAGCTTCTGGCTGCGCTCCGCCACCGCGTTCCAGGATCGCGAGCGCGGCGCCAATGCCACCGAGCTCGGTCGCGAGTCCGGCCTGCATCTATGGACCATGGGTTTCCACACCGACAGCGACATCGCCAGCCAGGGTGACCTGGCGCAACAGGATCTCGGCTTCAGCCAGTTGCTGAGCGGCTCCATCGCCGGTGCCACCTACGCCACCAAGCTGGGCAACAGCTGGCTGAGCATCAGCCCGATGGTGGGCATGGGTGCCGCCGACGGTGCGCAGCTGGAGCAGCAGTCCGGCGCGGCACTGGATGCGGAGACCCTGGCGCTCAGCGCCAGCTGGAGCCTGTCGGACTTCTACGTGAGCGCCATGGTGCAGAGCATGGAGTTCGACGCCGGCATCAGCGCCTACGACTCCCGCGCCAGAACTGCGGGCAAGGCCGAGGGCTTCAGCGTCGAGGGCGGCTGGACCTACTCGACGGAGTCCGGCATCGCGCTGACCCCGTTTGCGCAGTGGAGTGACGTCAAGGTGGTGATGGATGCGTTTACCTCCTCCGACGGCAACTTCGACTACGCCTACGACCTGGGCAACAGCAAGCGCGCCCGTCTGGGCCTCAACCTGAGCAAGTCGTTCGAAGTGGGCGATGGCTTCGTCGCTCCTTACGTCACCTTTAGTGCGGTGAGCATGCAGAACGCCAACAATCACCAGCTGTTCTCCAACGGTGTGGCCTTCGGCAGTGACGTCTCCGGCGAGGGTATGCAGATCGACTTCGGCGCAGAGGGCGAATACCGCAACTGGATCGTGAAGGGCGGCCTCGGTGTGCACAGCGGCGATGTCGACAAGAACGGCCTCAGCGGCCACCTGTCCTTCTCCCGCAGTCTCTAAGTCGCGCAGGCAGGGGGCGCCCGGCGCCCCCTTGTGTCGAAGGTTTTCATTTGGGCCAGAGCCCACAGGAAATGAATATGTTTGAGAAAAATAAGCTTTCCATCTGCGTGGCGGCAGTACTGGGGCTCTGTGCCTCCATGCCCCTGTACGCGGAGGAGGCCGGCGAAGACCGGCAAGAGGAAACCGCGGACCGCAACCCGGAAACCAAGGATCAAACCCCGGAGCAGACCCCGGAGCAGACCACGGGTGTTGTCGCCCGCGCATCGGAACGAGACAGCACCATCGAGAATATCGTGGTGACGGGTTCGCTGATTCCGCGCACCTCTTTCGACGGTCCGGATCCCATGACCGTGATCGATGAAGAGGATATGAAGAAGCGCGGCCTGCTGACCGTCGCCGATGTGGTCGACTCCCTGTCGCAGAATACCGGTTACCGCGAGGGCAAGTCCGGCAACCTGCTGTCCGGCTTTACCGTCGGCGCGTCGGAAGTGAACCTGCGCGGCCTCGGCACCGGGCGCACCCTGGTGCTGGTCAACGGCCGTCGCATCGCCGATTACCCGATGCCCTTCGGCGGCGAACAGAACGGCACCGACGTGGCCACCATACCCGGTGCCGCCCTGGCGCGCACGGAAGTCCTGAGCGGCAGCGCTTCCGCCATCTACGGTTCCGATGCGGTCGGCGGCGTCGTCAACATGATCACCAAACGCGACATGGAACAGACTTCGATCTCCCATGTCACCGGTGCATTCGAGGACGGCAACGGCCTCACCAACATCACCTCCTTTGTCACCGGCACCGCCTTCGATCGCGGCTCGGTGACCTTCAGCCTGGAGAAATACTCGGCGGCGCCTATCAGCGCGGACGAGGTCAGCTTCCTCGACGATCGCAGATTCCTCGTCAACGGTATCTCGGTGATCCGGGAGGACATGAACAATCCCGGCAGCGGCGGGCTCGTCTCGCCGGCGGGTTACGACTGCGCCGCCAACGGCATGGTCGCCGCCGGCAGCAGTGAGGACGGCCGTCTCGGGTGTAATTTCGATGCTTCGCGCGGCATTGCCATGGCGTCGGAGGTCGATCGCACATCGATCTTTGTCGACGGCCGCTACCAGATAACCGACACCATCAACGGCTTTGCCACGGTACTGGGCTCCAAGCAGGATGTAGCCAGCTCCGTTGCCGCCAACTTCTGGCGCGGTGCCGTCTACAACGCCGACTTCAGCGAGGTGGCATCCATAACCCGCTCCTTCGCCCACGACCTGGGCTACAGCGAATCCAGCATGGACCAGGAAATGTGGACCCTGATGCTGGGCCTGGAGGGCGAAATCGACCTGGGCGGCAGCAGCTGGAACTGGGATGTAGGCTACTCCCGGGCCAGATTCCAGATGACACAGAAGAACGCCGCCATGCGCGAGGATGTGCTGCGCGACTGGCTGTTCGAGGGTGCCGGCAATTTCGAGATCCTCGCGCCCGATCTCTACCAGGTCAGCGACGAGTTCTTCGCCAACGGCCTGGTGGACAACATCTACCGCAACGCTTCCGCCGATCGCGATGCGTTACTGGGCCACGCTGTGACCTTCGCCGACTCCGGCGCGCAATCCCTGACCGGCAAGGTGGTGGGCGAAATCGGCGATTTCGGTGTGTTCTACAACCCGGTGACCATGGCGATCGCCGTCGAGTGGTCGAGCCAGGACACGGGCATCGATCCGGACGAGCGCTCCCTCAACCGCAACGGCAATGGCTGGCTGAACCTGGGTGCCGTGGAGGCTAGCGGCAGCCGCGATCGCAAGGCCATCGGTGCCGAATTCCAGATCCCGGTATTCGAGGATCTGGAGCTGACCCTGGCCAGCCGTTTCGACCGCTACGATGACTCCACCGCGATCGGCGGGCGCAACACCTCCTCCGCGAAGTTCGTCTACAGCCCGTTCGACCTGCTGAAGTTCCGCGGCCATATCGCACAGACTTTCCGCGCACCGGATATGTTCAACATCTACGGCGAGTCCACCGGCTATTCTGACGTGATCGACCTGCTCGGTGGCGACTGCTTCGACGGCGAGCAGATTACCGGAAGCTGCCCCGCCTATACGGTGACGTCGATACGCAGCGGCAGTACGGAACTGGAAGAGGAAAAAGGCAAGGACATCGGCTTCGGTGTGGTGTTCACGCCGGCCGACAACGTCAATATCTCCGCGGACTGGTACCGGGTGCGTCTGGATGACCTGGTGTTGACCGAGAGCGCTTACGAGCTGATGTCCTACGAGTGGCAGTGTGCCACCGGCGGCCTGCCCAGCGGCAGCCAGTTCTGTCAGAGCGTGCAGGAGCGGGTTCAGCGCGACGCAACCGGACAGGTGGACTCCATCATCATCCAGCCGCAAAACCAGCAGTTCCTCGAGGTCGAGGGCCTGGATCTGCGCGCGAGTGCGAATTTCGAATCCGCGCAATACGGCAACTTCTATGTTGGAGCGGAATACACCAACACCCTGTCACACGAGTTCCAGCAGTTCGCCGGCGACCAGGTGTTCGATATCCGCACCGGCTTCCCGGGCCAGTCGGTGCCGGCTACCCGCAGCAACTTGCACCTGTACTGGAGCAACCCGCTGACTGGCTTCAAATCTGTCGGTACCGGCCTGACTATCCAGCGCCAGGGCCGCGTGGACAACTACGCCCTCAGCAAGGCGCTGGAGCCCCACTATACGGTAAACCTGTCTGGCAATTACCAGGTAGGTCCTCGCCTGAACCTGGGCTTGAACATCCAGAACCTGACCAACGCCATGCCCACTACCGACGCCACCAACCCGCTCTGGCCTTACTACTGGAGTCACCTGCAAAGCCCGCTGGGCCGCGCGGTGAGCTTTTCCGTCAATTATTACCTGAGTGACTAAGCCGGTACCGAAGTAGCGGCCGGTCCCCCTGCGCGGGGCCGGCCACAGGAGTTGCATAATGAATATCAAGAAATCCCTGCTCACTGCCCTGCTCGCGAGTATTTTCACCGCCTGCAGTTCGATTGCCGCATTGGCACAACAGGGCGATGTGGAGAAGTCCGCAGATCAGCCCGAGGGCGGCGAAAGCTTTGCCAGCATGGCGGGCTCCCCGGTGCCCTACGAGGATCTGTTCCGCCCGCTGGCCTATTCCAACATCCGCATCTCCCCCGATGGCAGACACTTTGCCGCCGGCAAGGTGCGCGATGACGGCCAGATGGACGGTGTCATCATCGATCGCAAGACCATGCAGGTTAAGTCCGTACTGCAGATGGCCGGCGCTTACGGTGTTTCCAATATCCGCTGGGCCAACAAAGAGCGGGTGCTGTTCAGTTTCAGTTTCAGCTCGGCCACTTCTGAAGACGGCGGCGCCTTCGGTATCGCCGGTATGAATGTGGATGGCAGTCGCCAGGAAATGCTGTGGCGCGGCAGCGATGACTACGGTGGCAACGAGGGGGCCATGTTGCTCGACAAGATCGACGACGAACACTACCGCGTTGCCGTCTACCCGTCGGGCGCCGGCATGAAGTTTCCCTATCAGTATCTTTACAAGCTGAATATCTACAGTGGCAAGAACGCCCGCATAGCGCGCTCACCGGTCCGCGGCGGGTCGCCAATCTTCAATAAAGACGGCGACATCACACACTGGGTGGGCAGCCTGCCGTCCAGCTTCAAGCACACGGTGGTGGCGACACAGACCACGGGTGGTGACTGGAGCGAAGACGTCTACGACCTGTCCAGGGGTGCTTTCATCCCCGTCGCCTGGACCCAGGAAGAGGACTGGATGTGGTACACGGACACCCTCGAGGCATCCACCAAGGGCCTGTACAAGGTCAACGTGAAAACCGGCGAGAAGAAGCTGGTCTACCGCCACCCGAAGGTGGATTACGACACCATCTTCTTCGACGACGATGGCAATCCCTGGGGCGCGGTAATCAATTACGACTACCCGCAGGTGGTCTACCTGGATGAGGAGAACCACTATGCGCAGACGCACAAGCGCCTGCAGGGTACCTTCACCAATCACTATGTGCGGATATTGAACCGCACCGATGACGGCAACGAATGGGTGGTGCACGTGGGGGGGGACCGCCACCCCGGCAACTACTACCTGTACAACCAGTTCGACGGCGCACTCAAGTTCCTCGCCAATCAGGCGAACTGGATAGATCCGGCCCTGATACCGGCGACGCATCCGGTGCGCTTCACCGCCCGCGACGGCCTGGAGATCAATGGCTACCTCACCCTGCCGGTGAACAAAGAGGCAAAGAACCTGCCGCTGATCGTGCTGCCGCACGGCGGCCCGCACGGTCCAAGGGATTACTGGGGCTATAACAAGGAGCGTATCGTCTTTGCCAACGCCGGTTATGCAGTGATGCACGTGAATTTCCGCGGTTCCGGTGGCTACGGCCGCGACTTCGAGTACGACTGGTACGGCCACTGGGGCCTGGAGATGCAGGATGACCTGACCGATGCCACCTACTGGGCCATCAAATCCGGCATCGCCGACAAAGACCGCATCTGTATCTATGGTGCCTCCTATGGCGGTTACGCCTCTATGATGGGGGTGGCCAAGGAACCGGATCTATATAAATGCGGTATCGGCTACGTCGGTGTCTACGACCTGAATATCTTTATGAACGCCGGTGACGTCCAGTTGCATGAGGCGGGGCGGAAGTATCAAGTCGAAGCACTGGGCAGTACCGCGGAGAAACGCGCTGCGCAGTCCCCGCTGCAGAAAGCCGATCGCATCAAGGTGCCGGTATTCCTAGTACAGGGCATGCGCGACGTGCGCGTGCACTGGGATCACTACATCGCCATGCGCGATGCGCTGGCAGAACGCAATCACCCGCTGGAAACCCTGGTGGCACCGCGGGCGTCCCACGGCGCGCGCGAGCATGACAGCCAAAAGGAAATCTACTGTCGCATGATCGACTTCTTCGACCGCCATATCGGCGATCGCAAGCCGACCGATCCGCCGGCACAGGATTGTGTTCCTGAGGGCGCCACCGGGCTGGAGTACGAATACTACGAGAGGGCTGCGCGTGGTTAAGAGTTTGTTGATCGTACTGTCCCTCGCCGCCGCCGGCCAGGCGTCCGCCCTGGACTGGCAGCGCCCGGACTGCGCCGCGTACCAGCGGGAAAGCGAATGCTTCAATGCGATGCAGAACGACTATCGTCAGGCCAAGCAGAACGAGTTTCGCGACGAGGGTCTGTCCTTCTGGTACTACGAGCGCCCGGATTTTTCGGTCAACGAAGCGGCCCAGAAGGCGCTCGATGACAAGCTGGAGGGCGCGCTGCTGGTTTCCTTTACGGTGGAGCGGGACGGCAGTGTTTCCAACGTAGTACTCAAGGACAAGTCATCGGACGAAGTCACCGTCTACGCGGCGCCGATAATCACTGCCGTGAGCAACTGGCAGTTTGTGCCCACGGATACCAGGAAGCCGGATCGGGAGTGGCGATTTGCCTTCCTGTTCGAGAAGGACGAGTGCGAAAAGGGCGAAGAAAAGGAATGCGACAGCAAGGCCGATTCCGATAAATAACAGAACTCTCTTGGTCGAGACAGTCCAGCAGCACCCCCTTTAGCTGCTGGCAACCCCAGTTGGCCCGGCAGCAATGCCGGGCTTTTTTATCGGGCCTGCGACGTCAGCAGTCGGATGCAACATGAGTCAGTCACGGAAGCAGTTGCTTCGCATTTTCGCTAAAAACCACCCACTCTATTTTCTGCTAACACTGTTTCTCGGTATCGAAGGGGCTATATACACCTTGCTCAATTTATTCGAGTTTGTTGTTCGGCGTACATTGCCCGACCTAGCGCTCAGCTCGGCGGTTTTCGGTCTGGTGTTGAGTGTTGCATTGCACTCAAGGATTCTGAACAAAAAGCAATAAAGCTCGTATAGAAATAAAAGGAAACCCACTTATGGAAAAAGTTGAATCTGAAATGGGTTCAACTTTCACGGACAGCGCCGAACACCTGTGATTATCTGATTTCCGTTGGGGGTCAGGATGGCTCGGCCACTCCTGCACCACCGGCTCTGCCCGCCGACCGAATCAGTGTCGGTAATCCCCATAAAGTGCCGGCCACCGCGCCCCACAGGTGCGCGTCTATGGCCACCTCTGCGCCGATCATTTGCGCGGTATCCGCACTGGCGCCGAACCACTGCTCCAGGCCCACCTTGATCCAGGTTCCCGCCACCAGCAGGTAGCCGGTGCGCCAGCGCGCGCGGATATCCAGGCAGCCGCCCCAGATAATCAGGCCGTGCAGCACGCCGGAAAGGCCGAGATAGACGTCAGTTTGCGGAGAAAACAGGTGCAGGCAGGCGCCGGTCGCCAGCGCGGTCACCGCGGTGGCGGCGAGAAAGGTCCTGGTGCGGTAGTGGGGGCCGTGCAGTATCCACAGCAGCAGCAGGTGCTGCAGGTTGGTGTGCGTGAGGTGCGCGGTCAGCAACCGCCAGACCTCGCCCTGTGTGACCAGCGCCCGCTCGTAGACCAGATGCGCTTCCAGCAGCGGCGCGCCGACGGCGCACAGAAGCAGGCCCGCAAACAGCAGGAAAGGACCGCCGAGGCCTCGAAAATCGAATCTGTTCATGCAGTTGAAGCGATTTTGTTCGGTTGTTTTTTGCGCAATTATTCCACAGGGCGGTCGCCAGGGCCACGCCCGTAAGGCCGGGGCTTGTCAGCCGACGGGACTGAAGACACCGATGGTCAGGGTTTCGTCATGCCGGTGCAGGCCGGTATCCAGGGATGCGGAGTGCTCTGGGCGCCGCGCAACCGGATGCCGGATCGGGTCGGGGATGACGGACTGTGGCGTAGCGCCAACAAAAAAACGGGCCCGATGGGCCCGTTTCTTTTTGGCGGCAGTGCGCTTATTTCTTCGCGCGCTTGCGCATGTTCTCCTGCAGGATCTTCTTGCGCAGGCGGATGTGGTTCGGGGTCACTTCCACCAGCTCGTCGTCCTCGATGAACTCCAGCGCCTGCTCCAGGGTGTGGCGGATCGGCGGGGTCAGGGTCAGGGCCTCGTCGGTGCCGGCGGCGCGGATGTTGGTCAGCTGCTTGGCCTTGGTCGGGTTCACGACCAGGTCGTTGCCGCGCGAGTGAATGCCCACTATCTGGCCTTCGTAGATTTCTTCACCGTGGCCCAGGAACAGGCGGCCGCGGTCCTGCAGTGCGTAGAGGCCGTAGGCCAGCGTCTTGCCCTTCACCATGCTGACCAGTACGCCGTTGATGCGCTTGCCCACTTCGCCCTGTTTCACCGGGCCGTAGTGGTCGAAGATACTGGTCATGATGCCGGAGCCGCTGGTCAGCGTCAGGAACTGGTTGCGGAAGCCGATCATGCCGCGGGACGGCACGATAAACGTCAGGCGCACGCGGCCCTTGCCGTCCAGTTCCATATTGGTCAGGTCCGCCTTGCGCAGGCCCAGCTCTTCCATGATCGCGCCCTGGTGCTGCTCCTCGACGTCGATCACCACCTGCTCGTAGGGCTCCTGGATCTCGCCGTCGATCACCTTCTGCACCACTTCCGGGCGGGATACGCCCAGTTCGAAACCTTCCCGGCGCATGTTTTCGATCAAAACGGAAAGATGCAGCTCCCCGCGGCCGGAAACCTTGAATTTATCCGGAGAATCGCCCTGCTCCACCCGCAGCGCCACGTTGTGGATCAGCTCCTGGTCCAGGCGCTCCTTGATATTGCGGCTGGTGACGAACTTGCCGTCCTGGCCGGCGAACGGGGAGTCATTCACCTGGAAGGTCATGCTTACGGTGGGCTCGTCCACGGTCAGCGCCGGCAGTGCCTCCGGGTGTTCCGGGTTGCACAGGGTCTCGGAGATGTTCAGCTCGCCCACGCCGGTGATACAGACGATGTCGCCGGCGCTGGCCTGTTCCACTTCCACGCGCTCGAGGCCCAGGTAGCCCATCACCTGCAGTACCTTGGCTTTGCGTGATTTGCCTTCGCGGTCCAGGATCACGACCTGCTGATTCGGCTTCAGGGTGCCGCGCTTGATGCGGCCGACGCCGATCACGCCCACGTAGCTGTTGTAGTCCAGTGCGGAGATCTGCATCTGGAAGGGGCCGCTCAGGTCCACCTTCGGCGGCTGTACCTTGTCGACGATCATCTGGAACAGCGGGGTCATATCCTCCGCCATATCGGTGTCGTCGAGGCCGGCAATGCCGTTCAGCGCCGAGGCGTAGATCACCGGGAAGTCCAGCTGCTCGTCGGTGGCGCCGAGGCTGTCGAACAGGTCGAATACCTGGTCCATCACCCAGTCCGGGCGCGCGCCCGGGCGGTCGATCTTGTTGATCACCACGATCGGGTTCAGGCCCTGCTCGAACGCCTTCTGGGTCACGAAGCGGGTCTGCGGCATGGGGCCGTCCACCGCGTCGACCAGCAGCAGCACCGAGTCAACCATGGACAGCACGCGCTCCACCTCGCCGCCGAAGTCGGCGTGTCCGGGGGTGTCGACGATGTTGATGCGGTAGTCGTTCCAGCGGATGGCGGTGTTCTTGGCCAGGATGGTGATGCCGCGCTCCCGCTCCTGGTCGTTGGAGTCCATGACCCGCTCGGCGCCGGCGTCGCGGCGGTCGAGGGTGCCGGACTGGGACAGCAGCTTGTCCACCAGGGTGGTCTTGCCATGGTCTACGTGGGCGATGATCGCAATATTGCGCAAATTCTCTATCACTGGGTGCCTCTGGGCGTAACGCGTGAAATGGTGTGGGGGCGGGGGCTGTGGGGTTGGTACAGCGGAGGTCCGGCCAAAGGCGGCGATTATAGGGGCGCCGCGTGACAATTGGGAGCGATTTTTGAGTAAAAAATCGACGATTTGCGCCGCAAACCGGGCGGCGGGCCGCCCGTGAGGGTGTAAATGAGGATGTTCAGGCCCTGGCCCGGCCCGGCGTGAGGGTTAACGCCACTCCGGCCGGGGCGGCAACCGGCGTGGCGCGCGGGCCCTGTGGTGTTGCCCCGCCGGATCCCCTGGGGTGAACGGGCTTCCTGTCGATCCCGCGGGGTTCTGCCGGGGCATTGGCGCAGCTGGCGCCTGTGCCGTGCCGCCCGCTATTTCTCCACGGCATTCAGACGCAGCCGCAGCGGCTTGCCGGCCACCGGCCACTCGATGCTGTCGCCGACTTTCAGGCCGAGCAGCGCTGCACCGGCCGGGCTCAGCAGTGAGACACAATGATCGCCGGCCATATCCGCGGGCATTACCAGTTCCAGCTGGTAAACCCTGCCGGATGCCTCATTGGTGAAATGCGCTTTGCTGTGGAGCCTTACCACATCGTCAGGCATGTCCTGTTCTTCGAGGATTTCCGCGCGATCCAGCTCATCGTACAGCCCTTCGGCCACCTCGTTGTGCGCGGGCATGTTGTCCAGCAGCTTGTAGATTCGATCGCGATCCTTACGGGATACAGTGATAGGGGGCAGAGTAGACATAGCTTCTCCAATACAAGTGGGTGAATCCGGTTTCAGGAGGGGCGCTGGGAGGAGGGGCCGGGTTCCCTCGCGCGAATGGAAACCCGGCTTACGGCTGCAAGGCAGCGGAAAGCGCACGCCCCGGGAAGGGGGCGCGTGCGGCGTGTTTCGGAGCCGTTGCGGCTGGAGTTGAGCGGTTGATCATGGGGCAACCATACCACTTTTGCGCCCGGTTGCTATCCCCGCGGGCGGCCAGCCGGAACTCAGGGTAGAGCCCGGGCTGGCCGGGGGGCGGCGAGGTCCCCGGAAGGTCAGGTTTGTGTGTCTTCCGGCGCTTTGGCGTGGCGCTTCTGCGGCCGGTAAACCCCCACA
This sequence comes from Microbulbifer magnicolonia, assembly GCF_035117725.1. Taxonomy (NCBI): domain Bacteria; kingdom Pseudomonadati; phylum Pseudomonadota; class Gammaproteobacteria; order Cellvibrionales; family Microbulbiferaceae; genus Microbulbifer; species Microbulbifer magnicolonia. The sequence continues at coordinate 842,306 of NZ_JAYEFD010000002.1, forward strand.
TTGCGATAGCCCTCGTCCAGCAGATGGGACGCGTGCAGGCGGCTCATGACGCCGCGGGCGCAGTAGAGCAGGTATTCCCGCTCCTGATCCAGCTTGGCGAAGGCGCTGTTGAGGCGGTAGAAGGGGATGGTCTCCACCGGCTTGCCCTCGAGCTCCAGCGGGTCCAGCTCCTCCTCGTCCGGGTGGCGGATGTCGATCACCACGGCGTCGCCGGGCTCCTCGCGGATTTCCACGTCCGGCGCCTCGCCGTTCACCTCCTCGATCACCTCGTCGATGTTCTGCATCACGCGGTTGCCGATGGCCCTGTCGAGGATGGTGAAGTCGAAGCGGTTCTCCTCCTTCTCCACCTTCTCGATCTTGGCGCGCGTGGTCGGTTTCACCGAGATCACGCCGCAGTACTCGGGCATGTTCGCGGCGAATTCCTCGGTGCCGATCTCCCGCGCGGTGCGGATGATGTCGGTCTTGTCGCTGGCGATCAGCGGCCGCAGCACCAGGGTGTCGGTGACGCTGTCGATCACCGCCAGGTTCTTCAGCGTCTGGCTGGATACCTGGGCGATGGCCTCGCCGGTCACCACCGCGTCCACCTCCAGTTCATTGGCGATGGCGGTGGCGGCGCGCAGCATCATGCGCTTCAGGATCACGCCCATGTAGGAGTTGTCGACATTCTCGAGGATCTCCGCCACCACCTCGTCGAAGGGCACGGTGACGAAGCGCACCCGGTGGGAGGCGGCGTACTTGTTCCACAGGAAGTAGGCCACCTCCTTCACGCCCAGCTCGTGCTGGCGGCCGCCCAAGTTGAAGAACAGGTAGTGGGTGCGGATGCCGCGCTTGATGGTCAGGTAGCTGGCCACGGTGGAATCGAAGCCGCCGGATACCAGCGACAGCACCGGATCCTGGGTGCCGAGCGGGAAGCCGCCGAGACCGGGGTGCTGCGCCTCGATCACGTACAGCTTGTCGTGGCGGACCTCCAGCTTGACGGTGACGTCCGGGTCCTTGAGTTTCACGCCGGCGGCCTGGGTATTCTGGTTCAGGCCGCCGCCCACATACTGCTCCACGTCCAGGGACTTGAAGTCGTGCTGGCCGGTGCGCTTGGCGCGCACACAGAAGGTCTTGCCGGCGAGGTGCTCGCCCCACACCGACAGGGTCTTCTCGTAGATGTCCTGCAGGTCGCCGAGGGGGAACTGGCGCACGCGGGAAAAGTTGGCGATACCGGGCGTGTGCGCCAGCACCTCCTCGATGCGCCCACCCAGATGGGCGACCGCGTCCGGGGCGATCACGTCGATCTTCTCCCAGTCCTTGCGCACCACGATGCGGTCGTCCAGCTGTCTCAGCAGGCGCTGCAGATTGTCCTTGAGCTGGCGCGACATGCGCTTGCGCACCGGGTTGCTCTTGATGGTGATCTCGGGGAAAAACTTGACGACAAAGTGCATGGGAATCCGTCGGGTACCGCGTATTGATAGGGGGTGCGGCATTATAAGCTAGGGAGCCCCCGCCGGGCACAACTTGGTCGCGCACCCTATTCGTGCACTGGCGGCCCATTGCGCGCCATTTTGGTGCAGATAATGGTGGCCGACCCGCCAGACCGCATCTATTCTGCTCCAGTTGGCCCCGCGAAACTGCCAGCGCACGCCGCAATCGCAGCTGCGGCGCCGCTGCCCCAATTTGGCACACTCCTTGCTTTATTCCACGCCAGGAAGGGAGTGAATGCCGTTCGACGGCAAAGCGACAAATTACTTTTCAAGACCTGGAGGACAGCAATGTCAGCTAAAACGCTCGGTTTGATTAAAGAGAGTGAAGCCAAGTGGATCGACCTGCGCTTCACCGACACCAAGGGTAAAGAACAACACGTATCCATTCCGGTGTCGGAAATTGACGGCGAGTTCTTCGAAGAAGGCAAGATGTTCGACGGCTCCTCCATCGCTGGCTGGAAGGGCATCAACGAATCCGACATGATCCTGATGCCGGACGACGAAACCTCTTTCCTCGACCCCTTCACCGACGAAACCACCGTGATCATCCGCTGCAACATCGTGGACCCGATCACCGGCCAGGGCTACGAGCGCGACCCGCGTTCCATCGCGCTGCGCGCCGAGGAATACCTGAAGTCCACCGGCCTGGGTGACACCGTGCTGATGGGCCCGGAGCCCGAGTTCTTCGTATTCGACGACATCACCTGGGGTGCCGAAATGGGCGGCGCCTTCTACAAGATCAACTCCGAGGAAGCGGCCTGGTCCTCCGGTGCCAGCTATGCCGAAGGCAACATCGGCCACCGCCCGGGCGTCAAGGGTGGCTACTTCCCGGTGCCGCCGGTCGACTCCCTGCACGACGTGCGCGCCGCCATGTGTACCGCGATGGAGCAGATGGGTCTGCGTGTGGAAGTGCACCACCACGAAGTGGGCACTGCCGGCCAGTGTGAGATCGGCGTTGCCGCCAACACCCTGACCAAGAAGGCCGACGAGGTGCAGATCCTCAAGTACGCGGTGCACAACGTCGCCCACGCCTACGGCAAGACTGCGACCTTTATGCCCAAGCCGCTGGTCGGCGACAACGGCTCCGGCATGCACGTGCACCAGTCCTTCAGCAAGGACGGCGTGAACCAGTTCGCAGGTGACGCCTACGCAGGCCTGTCCGAGACCGCGCTGTTCTACATCGGCGGTATCATCAAGCACGCCCGCGCACTGAACGCCATCTGTAACGCCTCCACCAACTCCTACAAGCGCCTGGTGCCGGGCTTCGAGGCGCCGGTGATCCTGGCCTACTCCGCACGCAACCGCTCTGCGTCCATCCGCATTCCGTTTGTGCCGAGCCCCAAGGGCAAGCGCATCGAGACCCGCTTCCCGGATCCGACCGCCAACCCTTACCTGGCCTTCGCCGCGCTGCTGATGGCCGGCCTCGACGGCGTCAAGAACAAGATCCACCCGGGCGATGCCGCGGACAAGGACCTGTACGACCTGCCGCCGGAAGAGCTGGCCGAGTACCCGACCGTCGCCTCCAGCCTGGAAATGGCCCTGGACGCACTGGATCAGGACCGCGCCTTCCTGACCGAGGGCGGCGTGTTCACCGACGACGCCATCGACGCCTACATCGACCTGAAGCGCGCCGAAGTCGAGCGCCTGGCGATGACCACGCACCCGGTCGAGTTCGACATGTACTACTCCGTATAATCCGGAAGTACACAGCGTCTGCGAAAAAGCCCGCACCTTTCTGGTGCGGGCTTTTTTATTGCGGGTACACTAGCCTCTACTGAACGGTGTGTTGCAACCACCTCCTGTAGCCCCTGTAGGAGCGGCCGTTGGCCGCGATCGATACACATGGAAAGAAAATCACTGCTACTGGCACTGACCCTGGCCCCTCTTCTCGCCATCGCCGGCGGCGACGGCGCGGACGAGCCGCAGGGCGGCAGCACCATCTACAAGACCGTCGGCCCGGACGGCCGCGTGGTATTTACGGACACCCCGCCGGTGGACGGCAAGGCGGAAAAGGTCCGGATAGGCCCCACCAATGTGCAGCCCATCGCCCTGCCGCGGCCGCTGCCGGTGCGCAAGCTGTCGCCGCGGGATGCGGACAGGGACAGCGATGCCGACCGCGGCTTCCAGGGTCCCGTGGACATCGCCATCGTGAGTCCGCAGGACGGTGAGACCATTCCGCCGGGCCAGCGCGCAATCGCGCTGCAGGTGGACGTAAGACCGGTCTATCCGGAGGGCTCCCACTTCTTCGCGGTGATCGACGGCCAGCCCTGGCGCGGCGGCTCTTCCGGCGCCAGCCTGGATATCTCCGCGCTCGAACGCGGCAGCCACAGCGTACAGGCCGTACTCGCCGACGATCGCGGCAACGTCCTCGCGCAGTCGCAGATCATCACCATTTACGTGCATCGCCCCGGCGGCACCCTGCCGGACATAGCCGCGCCGCGGGCGACGCAGGCACCCCAGGCGCCGGTGGCCCCCGGCCTGCCCCAGCAGCAACAGCAGCGGCGCCGCGGAGACTGAACCCCACCGCCGGGCCGGCGCGCCCGGCCCCTCTCCCCTTTTATATCCCCGTCCGGCACCTTTCCGGTGCATCCAAGCTGGCGTTTTTTTGATCTACGCACCATAATGGTGCGCACGCTCGCGTGCCGGCCCGATATTGCACCGGCCGCGTTCCGATAGGGGCGGGTCCCCTCTTTGGCCCCGCCCCTTACGGGGTCAGCTGAAGCTGACCAAAAATGCTCCCGGCATTTTAGTGCGGGGCCCGTCCGTGGGCCCCGCCCCTTACGGGGTCAGCTGAAGCTGACCAAAAGTGCTCCCGGCATTTTAGTGCGGGGCCCGTCCGTGGGCCCCGCCCCTTACGGGGTCAGCTGAAGCTGACCAAAAATGCTCCCGGCATTTTTGTGCGCCATTTTGGTTTGCTTCTTGCACTGACTGAATACAACGGCCTATTGACCGAAGTTGGCAGCCTGCGGACCGCAAGTCCGCTCATTGCCCGCGATTGAACCGGAAACTACTGCATGCTCAATGACCGCCAGTTGCGCCAGCTGCTCGACAGTCTGACCTCCGCCGTACTGGTGCTGGATGACAGCCTGTTGCTCTGCTACCTCAACTCCGCCGCCGAGGACCTGCTCGCCGCGTCCAGCGCGCGCGTCAGCGGTCAGCCGCTGGCGGATGTGGTGCACGAATCCACCGCCGCGCAAAAGGCGATGCGCAGCGCCCTGGCCAGCGGCGAGAAATACACGGTGCGCCGCGCCACCTGGCGGCTGCACAATCTGGAAACGGCCACCGTGGACTACTCGGTGAGCCCGGTACCGGAGCTGGGGCTGCTGTTGCTGGAGGTGCAGTCCATGGACCGGCTGCTGCGCATCGCGCGCGAGGACGCGCTGATCAGCGCCCAGGAAACCACGCGCAACCTGGTGCGCGGCATGGCCCACGAAGTGAAAAACCCGCTCGGCGGCATCCGCGGCGCGGCCCAGCTGCTGCAGCGGGAGCTGCCGGACGAGGAGCTGGCCGAGTACACGCAGATCATCATCGACGAGGCCGACCGCCTGCGAAATCTGGTCGACCGCCTGCTCGGCCCGCGCCAGCCGGCGCAGCTGAAACCCACCAACGTGCACGAGATCCTCGAGCGGGTGGCGCAGCTGATCGACGCCGAGTGCGACGGCGAGTTGCATATCCGCCGCGACTACGACCCCTCGATCCCGGATATTCCCGGCGACGCCGAGCAGCTGATCCAGGCGCTGCTGAATATCGCCCGCAACGCCATGCAGGCGATCGACGAGAGCATCGGCCTCGCCAGCGGTGAAATTGTTCTGCGCACTCGCATCCAGCGCCAGTTCACCATCGGCCGGCGCCACTGCGCGCTGGTGTGCCGCATCGAGATCGAGGACAACGGCCCGGGCATTCCCGAGGACATCCGCGAGCGCATCTTCTACCCGATGATTTCCGGGCGCGCCGAGGGTTCCGGCCTGGGGCTTTCCATCTCGCAGAACATCATCAATCAGCACCAGGGGCTGATCAAATGCGACAGCCGCCCCGGGCAGAGCGTGTTCCAGATCTACCTGCCCCTTTCTGGTGACCTTTAGATCAAATAAATCATGCGTGATTTATTTGATCGTCGCCCGCGAAATACGCACACAGATGCGTCGATCTGTTGGTATTTCGCGGGCTCGCGCTGGTCGTTGGCCAGCGGCGGCACATCCGTGTGCCGCAATAAACTGAATTCGAAATTGACGGGAACCTAGAGCATGAGCAATCGCGTTTGGATTATTGACGACGACCGGTCGATCCGCTGGGTGCTGGAGCGGGCGCTAATGCGGGAGGGCATCGAGACCAAGTGCTACGAGAGCGGCGATCGCGCGCTGGACGACTTCTACAGCGATTCGCCCGACGTCGTGATCAGCGACATCCGTATGCCCGGCTCGGACGGTTTCAAATTGCTGCAGCGCTTCCAGTCCGAGCGCCCGGCGCTGCCGATCATCATCATGACCGCGCACTCGGACCTGGACAGCGCGGTAGCCGCCTACCAGGGCGGCGCCTTCGAATACCTGCCGAAACCCTTCGATGTCGACGAGGCAGTGGCCGTCACCCGCCGCGCCCTGGCGCATGCCAGCGAGCAGCGCGCGGATGAACAGGTGGCGCTGGAGAGCGGCAAGGGCAGCAAGGAAATCATCGGCGAGGCGCCGGCGATGCAGGAGGTGTTCCGCGCGATCGGCCGCCTGTCCCACTCTAATATCACCGTGCTGATCAACGGCGAATCCGGCACCGGCAAGGAGCTGGTGGCGCAGGCGCTGCACAATCACAGCCCGCGCAAAAGCCAGCCGTTTATCGCCCTGAACATGGCCGCGATTCCGAAAGACCTGATGGAGTCCGAACTGTTCGGCCACGAGAAGGGCGCCTTCACCGGCGCCAGCTCCCAGCGCGCCGGCCGCTTCGAACAGGCCAATGGCGGCACCCTGTTCCTGGACGAGATCGGCGATATGCCGGCGGAGACCCAGACGCGCCTGCTGCGCGTGCTCGCCGACGGCGAATTCTACCGCGTCGGCGGCCACACACCGGTCAAGGTCGACGTGCGCATCATCGCCGCCACCCATCAGGATCTGGAGCGGCTGGTGCGCGAGCACAAGTTCCGCGAGGACCTGTTCCACCGCCTCAATGTGATCCGCATCCATATCCCGCGGCTCGCCGACCGCCGCGAGGACATCCCGCGCCTGGTGCGCCACTTCTTCAACGCCGCCGCCAAGGACCTGGGGGTGGAGCCGAAAATCCTGCTCAAGGAAACCGAGGACTACCTCGCCGGACTCGACTGGCCCGGCAACGTGCGCCAGCTGGAAAACACCTGCCGCTGGATCACGGTGATGGCCTCCGGCCGCGAAGTGCATATCGAGGACCTGCCGCAGGAACTGCACCAGCAGGCCGCCGTCGGCGAAACGCCGCAGGACTGGCAGAAATCCCTGCGTCTCTGGGCCGACCAGGCCCTCGCCACCGGCCGCCGCGAAATTCTCAGCGAGGCGGTACCGGCCTTCGAGCGCGCGCTGATCGAAATCGCCCTCAAGCACACCGCCGGGCGCAAGCGCGACGCGGCCGAACTGCTCGGCTGGGGGCGCAACACCCTGACGCGCAAGCTCAAGGAACTGGATATGAACGGCGACGACGACTGAGCGACTGCCAGCTTTCCTCTTCTATACCGATATCCCGCCACGGGATATCGGCTCTCCCTCCCTGTGCTTCCTGTCCGCCCTGTCCGCCTATGATCATCTCGCAGACTGCAATTGCCGGCAGCTGACGGGGCCCAGCACCGGTGCGCTATACACTCTATCCGTAATTCGCTATAAACAGTCCCGATACTGATGGATTAAAAAGGCGCAGCGACCTATCCGAAGGTGAATGCGGAAAAAAGGATAAGAATAATGAAAAAAATCATAATACTGATTGCCTGTGTCTTAACTGCTTCCTGTGCCTCGGTCAGGCCGGGCACTGCGACAAACTACGAATTGAGTCTGGTCGCCCCGGAAGAGACCAAGAACTTTGTCCTCACCGCAAGAAAAGTATTCGATGAGCCGATGCTCGGAACCATGCTGGAATACACCAATAAACAGTACCCCGATGACAATATCGATCTCTATATCTACCCGATTGATCACTACGACTGGGAAGATGCCGAGAACACCCTGAAGCGCGAAATGGACAAGGTGATTGCCGAAATCGATAGCGCGGTCGAATACGGTTACTACGCGTCAAGGACGGAAGAATCGCGGGAAACCTTCGGTGTTCCACAAGGAGAAAAGACATTCAATGGCCTGAAGTCTTCCTTTGAGCTAAAAAGCAAGGACGAAGTCACCTACCATTCGAATGCCTACGTGTTTATGCAGAAGGACAAGTTCATCAAGTTCCGCACCAGTTTTGACAGCCGCGCAACTGTCCCCTGGAGCGGCGACCAGTCCGTTGCTGAAATTCTGCCTGAACTGATAGTCCCGGATGAATCCGAGTACATGAAAGAACTGAGGATCGCCCATCGCCAACAGGTGACCGCCAACATCATGAAACTCTTAATACAGGCCGCAAAGCAGGGCGGGGCGACTTCAGACTAAAGAAAAGCTGCGGACCTACAAAAATTCCCATGGAGGGGAAAATGAACGTGATCAAGACCATCCGCCCCGGGCAGCTGGGCTCCAGGCGCTTCGAACGCCGCTTTGGCAAGCGATTGTGTGCGGTGCGCTACCGGGAGTCCGGCTGTGGAAAAAAGATACTGACCACGGTGGAACTGGTCATCGATGAACGCGAAAAGCCATCACCGGGCACTTCCCTTGCCACCGTCAACGCCTATCGCAAGGCGGAGCCCGTAGCCGTCTGTGTCGGTTACGAAGAGCAGGCGATGCGGCGCCTGATTAAACAGTCCGGCGGCCGCTGGAGCAAAGCCGGTAAGGGGTGGGTTATGCGCCGGGAGAGCGCAATCACCCTGGGGCTGGGCCACCGCATTGTGGAAGGGCTGGTTGAAGAATGCACCGATATCGATGCGAGCCTGGAGCTCTAGTATGGCTATATCTGTTCATCTATGGCTAGATGTGGGCATGCATGGTCATGTATGCCCATACGCCCAGATATAACCATGACCACGAATCAAATGTTAACCCTTTGAGTCAGCAAGCAATGAAAAAACAGATCGCTTTCTTCTTTGCACTGGTATTGGCGTTTGCAGCTACTGCTCTGTATATCAGCAGGCCTGTTGAGTTAAAAGAGACAGCTTATACCTATGAAGAGATTCAGCGGCTAAAAATTACACATCCTAGCACTGTGCAGGCGTACATGAAGGGGCTTGCTGGTGGAGCCTTTGTATTTCGCCCCCTTAATTACGGTGATTACAGTGCGTCAGGGAAAGGTATGTATATATATTGCCCAGAAGCTTATGAAAAAATTGATGCAGCTTTAGTGGATCGCCTAGCAACTAATGAGGTGAAGTTCCACGGCGAATCAAAAGATGCAAATTTCCATGAGCTGGTAAGAAAAGGTTTAGAGAGAGCGTATCCGTGCAATCCTGTCACCAGGAATCGGCACGAGCCCGAGGGTTAACAAAGCGCTGCAAGGGACGGCCAACGCTATGCACCTTTGTGCTGGTCGCTACGCTCCCATTTTCGCACAAAGGTGCATAGCATTGCCCGCCCCTGAGCGCGGCGTTATGTGTAAGACTTACCCACGAATAGTAGACATCTCACTAGAAAAGAATATTGAGATCAATGAAAAAGCATTTAATTACAATTCTATGTCTTCTGGCCGCACTGGCCTGCTACATATTTGGGGTTCCGGCAGGTGGGGCGCTGTTTGTTGTTCTGGGCATCGTCCTCGAAGGCATATTCTGGGTCCGACTGCTGCGCCGCAGCGGCACAAAGAGCTGATTTATGCCGCTGTCCACGCTCGGTATCTGCCACCAGATAATCGCATCGATCAGAACCTTCAAGTTGGACAGGCTGGGGACGGTCAATGACTGCAAGGTAGTCATCAATCACCTGGTGAGGAAATTTAGTGAGCCGCTTATGCGCGAGGGGCGGCAGATTGTCTACTGTTCCAGGTCACTCGCAGACGGCGAAAAGGCGATTAAGGAGCATCTTTTCCCGGTAAACGAGGTGATGAATTATTTGCTTGCTCTGGATGTCAGTGGAGACCGGGACAAGCTGGCGGCGTCTATTCGCGACTATCTCGCCGAGGCATTGGTGATCGTAAAAGTCACGCCTGAAGAAGATCAGAAATTGAATGCGTGTGGCCTGCAAAGAGCCATGCCCGCGGCCTACTCGGATCCGTCCAGCCCGCTCTACCGCGATCCATGGGCGAGGTATAAATGTGCCGGCATTTTTGCGTCCATCGACGGCATCGATGCCGTGGGGCGCGCGCCCACAACTGCCAGGCCGGAAATTCCCGCGCCGTCGTAGTATCCGACGGGGCAAGGTCCCCGCCGGAGCAGCTTGCCGTTTTTCAGCTCTTGCGCGCAATGCCGAGTTCATCCAGCGTCCGCGCAATATCCTCGGCGCTGGTGGCGGGGTGAATCTCGTTGTCGATCTTCAGGATGCGGCCATCCTTGCCGATGTAGATAGTGGCGCGCTTCGCCAGGCCCATCACCGGGATCAACACGCCGTAGGCCTTGGCCACCGCGCCCTCGGGGTCGCTCAGCAGGGGGAAGTCGGCGCCCTGCTCGGTGGCAAACCTGGTATTCACCTCCACCTCATCGGTGCTCGCCATAAAGTAACTGACGTCGTATTCGCGGATCAGGTGGCCGTTCTCGGCCAGCGACTTGCACTCTATGGTGCAGCCTTTGGTGAAGGCCTTCGGGTACCAGGCAATGACGACCGCCTGTTTGCCCTTGAAGGCGGCCAGGGAATAGGTCTTGCCGTCTGAGGCCTGCAACGAAAAGTCGGGCGCGGGCTGGCCGACTTCCTGCGCCAGCAGTGGCAGGCTGGCGAACGCCGCCAGCAGAAATCCGAGTATGCGTATCATGGGGTAGTCCGTATCAGGTCCGTTCTTGATTAACTGCGTCGGCCCTATGCTAACCGCCGGCCCTGCCCGAATCCACGGCAATTATCGTGACCATGGGCCAAACTGCATGGTAAACGCCGAGTTCCGCCATGGATGCGCCCGATTCCCTGTTCACACTCACTCTGTTCCAGATCTATTGGCTCTCCATACTGGTGGTATTGGGTTCGCTGGCGATCGGACATTTCTTGGGGCGGCGGTCGACGCGCAAGGGCGATGTCAGCGACGCATCGCTCGGCAGTGCCGTGGCCGCGACGCTGGGCCTGCTGGCGTTCATGCTGGCCTTCACTTTCAATCTGGTGGCGGAGCGCTACGCGCAGCGCAAGGCGCTGGTGCTCGAGGAGGCGAACACTATCGGGACCACCTACCTGCGCGCGGACCTGCTGGAGCCGCGGCGACGCGAGCGGGCGCGCGCGCTGCTGGCCGAGTACGCTGCGCTGCGGGATATCAATCTGCGCGACCTGAGCGACTTCCCGTCGCGCATGCAGCGCACCGAAGTCATCCAGGCGGATCTCTGGGCGTTGGTGGCACAGTTGAGTGCCGAGGGCTATGACCCGGTCAGGCTGCGGGATTTCTACGAGCCGTTAAATAGCGTCATCGATTCGCACAACTCCCGCGTGGTGATCGGCATGCAGTATCAGATCCCGACACCGATCTGGGTGGCGCTCTACGCCATCACGGCCTTGGCGATGTTTGCCATCGGCTTTCAGCTGGGCTCCAGCCGGCGGGGCTCGCCGCAGGTGGCGGTCGCGCTGGCGCTGGCATTTTCACTGGTTATCCTGTTAATTGCCGACCTCGACCGCAGCTTCGAGGGCTTCCTGTTGGTGGATCAGCGGCCGATGGCGGAGCTGCATGAGCGCCTGTTGCGCGAGCGCAGCCAAGTGCCGCCGGACTAACACCGCCGCCGCAGCCGCAGCGGGGCCGTGTCTATAGTGAATGGGTTGCGAGCGGAACTGAGTTCCGCCACGGAAACAAGGCGGCCCGCGCCAAGCCCCATGACTCTGAATACCATCTTTCACGCGTTGCCCCTGCTGGTCGTTTACGCCTTGACCTTCCTGCTGGTAATGGCGTCACTCGCGCTAGGCATGCTGCTCGGACGCAGATTTCTGCGAACCCACGAAACGATCAAGGACTCTTCGATCGGCAGCGCGGTTGCGGCCACCCTCGGCCTGCTGGCATTCATCCTGGCGTTTACCTTCAATATGACGGCAAACCGCTTCAACGACCGCAAGGCGCTGCTGCTGGACGAGGTCAACGCGATCAACAGCGCCTATCTGCGGGCGGATTTTCTGCCGCAAGATGTCGCCGGCCTGGCTAAGGAACTACTGGCGGAATATGCGGCGATCCGCGATTTCCATCCGACCATAAGTGAAGCGCGCGCGCACGCCTTACAGCGCGGTGGCGAGATTCACCGCGAGCTGTGGGCGCTGGTGGATGAGCAAGTGCGCGCCGGGTACGACGCGGGCTATCTGCGCCAGTTCGTCGAACCACTCAATGTGGTGATCAACGATCACAATGCGCGCATCACCGTCGGCCTGGAATACCGCATCCCCGGGGCCATCTGGCTGGCGCTGTACTTTATGACCGCACTGGCGATGCTGGCGATCGGTTTTCAGTTCGGCGTGGCCCGCGGCGGCTCGCGGCAGGTGGGCATGGCACTGGCGCTGACCTTTTCCACGGCGATACTGCTGATCGCCGATCTGGACCGGCCCACCGAGGGTACGCTGCTGGTGGACCAGAGCCCCATGGCGGAGCTGCACTCGCGCCTGCAGGAAGCCGAGCGGGCGCGGGCGAGCGTGAAGCGGCCGGGCAACTGAGCGAGAGTGGGTCCGCCGGTGCGCTTACTGCTTGCCGTGGCTACCCGACGGGGAGACAAACTCGCGCATGAAAATCTCCCAGAAGGCGATAAACAGCGCGGCCAGCAGCGGGCCTATGGCGAAACCGCTGATACCGAACATAAACAGGCCGCCGACGGTGGAGAAGAGCACAAGATAGTCCGGCAGTTTGGTGTCGCGGCCGACCAGGATTGGGCGCAGGATATTGTCCACCAGGCTGATCACCACCACGCCGAATACCATCAGGATCGATGCCTTGACGATTTCCCCGGTGGCGTAGAGGTAGAGGGCGGCGGGAAACCAGATAATCGCGGCGCCGACCGCGGGCAGCAGCGACAGCAGCGTCATCATCACCCCCCACAAGAGCGGCGCCGGCAGACCCAGGGCCCAGAAAATCAGTCCGCCCAGGGTGCCCTGGGTGACCGCCACCACCAGGTTTCCCTTGATGGTCGCGCGGGTGACTTCGGCGAACTTGGCCAGCAGCAGGTGTTCGCGCTCGTCGCCGAGGGGCATGGCGCGGATCAGCAGGTCCACCAGCTTCTCGCCGTCGCGGAGCAGGAAGAAGGTCAGGTAGATCATCAGGCCCAGCATCAGGAAGAAGTTGAGCGTGTTCTGCCCCACCGCCAGCGCATTCTTGGCGAGGAAGCTGCCGGCACTCATAACGCCGCCGAGCAGGCGCTGCTTCAGCTCGTCGAAGTCGATACCGATACGCTCGATGAGGGCGTTGATGCCGGGAAAGGCACTGCGCACCTGTTCGATCTGCCGGGAGAGATCGATCTGGCCGGTCTGCGCCTTCTGCACAAGTGTCACCATCTCATTGACAAATGAGCTGGCCACCAGCAATACCGGTATCACCACCAGCACGGTGCACAATAACAGGGTCAGCAGTGCCATCAGGTTGGGCCACTTTGGAAAGTGCTTCAGCAGGTAGCGGTACACCGGGAAGAAAATCAGGGCGATGGCACAGGCCCAGAAGATCGGCGTAAAGAAGGGCTTCAGCAGCAGTACAAATGCCAGCGTTACCAGCAGCAATGAAAGAATAAATGAGCGTCTTTCCAGCTTTTCATGCACTGCCATAATCCTCAATTATTGTTATCCCCGCACAGCGGTCACAGCTTTCAGGTCGCGGGGTTTCGCGTCGCGCCTATGTAAGCAGAAGCGGGTGTCTTTTACCAGTAGCCGCAGGCGCTTACCAGTAGCCGCCGGTGATTACCAGCTTCGGTAACCGCAGGTGTCGACGTGAAAGCGGACACCCCGGTAAATGCCCAGGCCCATATTCCATCTCTTACCATGCTTGCGGTGTATGCCCCGCAGGATGGGCAGTAGTTCCTCGCGGGTGATGTCCCGTTCCGGGACCACGTCCAGGCCGCAGAAGTGCATATGTTTGCTGCGCTTGGAGCCGCCCGCCTTGGCGTTGTAACTGTCGGTGCGCCAGCCGGACAGCACGGTTACGGGGCCGATACGGGGAACGATCTCTTCCTGCAGTAGACGCAGCGTATTCACCATGGATCCCCAGTTGTCCTCCGGCGGCAGTGCAAACGGCGGCTCATCGATCTGCCGCCAGTCGGTGCCCTGGCGCAGCAGTTGAAAGGAAGGCACTACGCCGTCGACCTTGTTGATGTACAGAAAGTGCTGCAGCCGGGCGAAGATTTCGCGGAAGTCCTGCTTGGCGAGAAAGTCATCGAAGGCCTTGGGGGACGCCGCGGCGTAGCCCTTGATCTCGTAGACATCGGGGATCTCGATGCCCTTGGGGATTGTTTTTGCCGGCACAATTTCACGCGGCGTGACGATCCGCTCGCCCAGCTCGCGCACCCTGTCCATGGTCATCACCAGCAGCGCGACGATACCGGCGAGTACCAGGGCGCTGATCCAGATGACCCGGCGGCGCTCGATGTGAATGTCGATATATTCGTGATCTTCGCTTTCATGGATTTCCATAAGTCACCAGGCCCGGTAGCCGCAGGTATCTATGTGAAAGCGCACATTGCTGTAGATACCCAGGCCCATATTGCTCTTCGGCCCCAGGCGCGCGTGCAGGCTGCGCAGCTCCTCCACCAGCTCCTTGTGACTGATGTTGGATTTCGGCACCAGGTCGAGGCCGCAGAAATCCCGGTGCTTGCTGCTCTCGGCGCCGCCGGACTTGCGGTTGTAGTTGTCGGTGCGGTAGGCGGAGAGCACGTCCACGGGGCCGATGTTGGGCTCCACCTCGTCGCGGAGCAGGGTCAGGGTGCCGATGATATTGCGCCACTGATCACTGGGGGGTATGGCGAAAGCGGGTTCGTCGATATCGAGCCAGTCGGTGCCCTGGCGCAGCAGGTTTTGCACCGCGGTCACATCGCCGACGCCGCGCTCCTGCAGAAAGCGTGCAAGCTCCGTGACGCGCGCGCGATTGCCGTCGCGGCGCAGGAAGTTGTTGAAGCTCTGCATGGTGGCGACGCGATAGCCCTTGAGTTCGAAGTAGGGCTTTTCCAGGGATTTAATGTAGAGATACAGCCACAGGGCGATCACCACCAGCAGCAGCACCAGCGCCAGGCCGGCTACCACCACGCGGTTGGTGCGCCGGCCGCGCGGCAGCTGCGGGTAGCGGGTGCCAAACGGAGAATAGGAGTTGCCTGCGGACATACTCGGTTCGCGACTGCTGCACTCGGGGATTATCCGGCACCGACATGTCGACCGCCGGCGCCTCTTTACTCACTATAGTCGCAAATAGCAGGCCCCTGGCCGGCGCAAAAAGAAAACCCCCGGGGCTTGCGCCGCGGGGGTTTTCGGTTCCAGTAGGAGCGGCGGGGCGGCCATCCGCCCATGGCCGCGATCGATGTCCGAATAGACTGATCGCGGCCAACGGCCGCTCCTACGGTACTGGAGTTATCACGCCTGGGGGCCGGCGGCCTTGACGTCGTCGCCGACGTTGAACTTCTCGATATTCTCGCCGAACAGCTTGGCCAGCTTGCCGGCCTGCGCGTCGTAGGCGGCCTTGTCTGCCCAGGCTGCGCGCGGGTTCAGGTAGGCCTTGTCGACGCCCGGCACTTCCTTGGGAATATCCAGGTTGAGGATATCCAGGTGCTCGGTCTCGGCGCCCTCCAAAGCGCCGCTCTGGATGGCCGCGACTACGGCGCGGGTCACCGGGATCGGGAAGCGCTTGCCCTTGTCGCCGGAGCCGCCGGTCCAGCCGGTGTTGACCAGGTAGACCTTGGAGCCGAAGTCGTCGATGCGCTTCATCAGCAGGTCGGCATACTCGCGCGGCGCGCGCGGCATGAATGGCGCGCCGAAACAGGTGGAGAAGGTCGGGTGGATGCCCGCCTCCGCACCCAGCTCGGTGGAGCCGACGCGGGCGGTGTAGCCGGACAGGAAGTGGTAGGCGGCCGCTTCCTTGGACAGCACGGCCACCGGCGGCAGCACGCCGGACACGTCGCAGGTCAGGAAGATCACGTTCTTCGGTTCGCCGGCGCGGTTCTCCAGCTGGCGCATTTCCACGTGCTCCAGCGGGTAGGAGCAGCGGCCGTTTTCGGTCAGGCTGGTGTCGTCGTAGTTTGGGGTGCGCTTCTCGTCAATGACCACATTCTCGATGATGGCGCCGAAGCGGATGGCGTCCCAGATCACCGGCTCGTTCTTGCGGCTCAGGTTGATGGTCTTGGCGTAGCAGCCGCCTTCCATATTGAACACGGCGCCCCTGGCCCAGCCGTGCTCGTCGTCACCGATCAGGTAGCGCTCCGGGTCGGCGGACAGGGTGGTCTTGCCGGTGCCGGACAGGCCGAAGAACAGGCAGGTGTCGCCGTCTTTGCCGACGTTGGCGGCACAGTGCATCGGCATCACGTCCTTCTCCGGCAGCAGGAAGTTCTGCACGGAGAACATCGCCTTCTTCATCTCACCGGCGTAGCGCATGCCGGCCAGCAGCACCTTGCGCGCGCCGAAGTTGATGATCACGCAGCCCTCGGAGTTGGTGCCGTCGCGCTCCGGGTCGCAGACGAAGTTGGCCGCGTGCAGGATGCGCCACTCTTCCTTGCCCTTGGGGTTGTACTTCTCGGCGCGGATAAACATGTTGCGCGCGAACAGGTTGTGCCAGGCGGTCTGGGTGGTGACGATCACCGGCAGGTAGTGGTCTTCGTCCTGGCCCACGTGCAGCTGCTGCACGAAGCGGTCGTGGCTGGCGACGAAATCCTCGACGCGATCCCACAGGGCGTCGAACTTGTCCTGCGGGAAAGGGCGGTTGACGTTGCCCCAGTCGATGCTGTCGGCGGACGAGGGTTCTTCCACCACGAAGCGGTCCGCCGGAGAGCGGCCGGTGCGCGCGCCGGTCTCGGTTACCAGTGCGCCGGTGTCGGACAGCTTGCCCTCGCCGCGCACCAGCGCCTCTTCTACCAATTGCGCCGACGCCAGGTTCTTGTAGACCTGCGCGGTGTCGTCGATCTGTGCCATTCGTCGATTACCCGTGAAAGTTGATCAATAGAAAATAGTCGGGCCGCTGCAGAAAGCAGCGGCCGGGCAAATTCGGGGCGCGCATTATGGCAAACTTCAATTTGGCGGGACAGCAAAAGAGGTTATTTTTCAACCAATGACAGCGTTGTCGGTTGAAATTTTGTGCTACAGGATTTGTCCCGTCTATGGCTGTTGACAACCGCATTAATTTTATGAATATCGTCCGCGCGCTTGCCCCGCCTGTCTTCCGCCGCCGCAGAGGCCGCGGGCGCGCATTCAGTGCACCGTGGGCGGTGGGGCGTTGAACAGAGTTTCTATCTGCCCGCGGTCGAAGCGGTACTGGGTGTTGCAGAACTGGCAGTCGGCGGTGATCTCGCCGCCCTGCTGTTCCAGCAGAGTGTAGACGTCCTCGGGGCCCAGTGCGATCAGGGCGCGGGCGCTGCGCTCGCGCGAGCAGCTGCACTTGAAGCGGATATTGGCGGTGCCCAGTGCGGCCGGCTGCAGCTCGTGGAACAGGCGGTGCAGCAGCTGGTCGTGGGGCAGCGAGTGCAGTTCCTCGGCGGTGACCGTCTCCGCCAGGTGTTGCGCCGTCTCCCAGGCGTCCCGGTTCTCCTCTTCCGAGGCGGCGTTGTTGCCCGGCAGCACCTGCAGCATGATGCCGCCGACGGTGTCGGGGCTCGACTCGATCCAGAAGCGGGTGGCCAGCTGTTCGGACTGGGTGAAGTAGTCCTCCAGGCACTCGGCCAGGGTGTCTTTTTCCAGCGGCACTATGCCCTGATAGCGCTCGCCCTGCTCCGGCTCCACGGTGATCGCGAGGGCGCCGCGGTTGCCGATCAGCTGGCGCAGGCTGGCGTCGCCGTCGATCTGCGCCCCCTCGGCCACGCGGGCGATGCCGCGCAGGTCGCTGTGGTGGGTGCATTCGGCCAGGACCAGCGGCACGTCCCCCTCGCCCCGTGCCTGCAGCATCAGCAGGCCCTCGAACTTGAGGGTCGTGGAGAGCAGGCAGGCGGCGGCGAGAAACTCGCCCAGCAGCCGCGCCACCGGCGGCGGCAGCTGGTTGTTTCCCAGCACGGCGCGGTAGGAATCGGTGAGGGTCACCAACTGTCCGCGAATGTCGTGTCGGGAGAAGATAAAGCGTTCCAGCTGATCGGACATAGACGAGAACCTGGGCGAAAAAACGCGGGATTTTAGCGGTGCCTATCTGTAAATGGTAGCCGCCGCAGTTGCGGCGGATGCCATCGGCCGGCGGTGTCGCTGGTGTCGCCGGTGCAGGAGCGACCGTTCAACCGCAGACGCGCGCGATTTCCCGCTGCAACCGGTCGGCCTGCTCCTGGCGCTCGCGCTCGGTCATTTTGATTTCCTTGCCGTTCGCGTCGATAACAGCCACCCGGCCCTGCAGCAGTCGCAGATCGCGGCGCGCGGCATTGCAGGCGCGGGTCATCTGCTGTTGCTGCTGGAGCTCGCGCTGGCGCTGGCGGTTGTCGTATTCCCGTTCCGGGTTGAGCTGCTGCCGCCGGGACGCGGTCTGCTGCGGCGCCGGGGCGTCGGCGGAATTGATCGGGCGCAGCTCGCCCCCGATATTTTCCGCCCTGGCCTCCAGCGGCGGGCGGTCGCCGAAGTGCACCTTGCCCTCTGCGTCGACCCAGCGGTACAGCTCGCCGGCGCAGGCGGCTGCGCCCGAGAGCAGCAGTCCGCCCAGTAACAGTGCCCCCAATACAGATTTCATGGACTTCCCTTCCGCTTTGTAAGTGGTTTCGGGCCCTATTCTTCCTTATTGGCCAGGGTGCTGAACAGTCCCTGCGAGTGGCGCTGCGGAATATGGTAGGTCTGCAGAATCAGTGGTTCCTGCTCGCGCGCGGCGGCGGCATCCAGCACCATGCGGTAGCCGGACTGGTCGCGCAGGTCGACGAACGGTTCCTCGTTGCTCTCCATCAGTTGCGCGAACTCGTCGAAATCCGCCACGCCGTGGCCATTCACCGAATCGATGATCCAGTTCTTCCAGTCGTGGTAGCCGAGATTGACGTTCGCCGGCAGCACCTTCAGCGCCACCACCAGCTCGCGGCGCGCGTCGTCGCTCCACTGGTTGCGCGCGTAGAGATAGTCGACCGGCGCCTTGGAGTGCCAGTTGCTGCCCCAGCGTTTGATCAGGTTCATGTTCAGCGGCACGAACACCACGCCGCCGTAAATGTAGTAGCGCGGCTGCTGGTCGAACTGCTCGCCCAGCACCAGCGAGCGCGACGGCGGCGCTGCGGCGAGCGTGACGTCCGCGCTCTGCACCTGGCCGTCGCGGGAGAAGCGCACCGGCAGCTTTTCACCGACGTGGCGGCGGTCCACCGCGTAGTGATAGTTGGTGCGCTGGTTCTCGCGCCACTCCACGGTGCGGTCCGCGGCCACCGGATAGCCGTCCACCTCTAGCAGCACGTCACCCGGCTTGAACACCTCGGCGGCGGGGGAGTCGTCGAATACCTTGACGATCAGCGCGCCGTCCTGGTCTTCGCTCAGGCCGGCAGCCTGTTTCATCGACGGGCTCTCCAGACTCTGGGTGACCACGCCCAGCTCGGGGAAGCCCTGGTGCACGCCGTCCTTGGCATCCTCGAGGACATGGGCGATCACGCTCGGCGGCACGAAGTAGCCCAGGTTCTCGGCGCCCTGGTTGGTCTGCATGGCCACACCGACGATGCGGCCATTGGAAATGACCGGGCCGCCGCTGTTGCCGGGGTTGATGGCGGCGTCTATCTGGCCCGCCATCAGGTAGCTCTCGGCGTGGGCGTAATACTGGTGCTCCACCCGCGACAGCACGCCGCGGGTGATGGACAGGGACTTGCCGCCGATCGGGTAGCCGTAGACGGTGACCTCTTCCTGCAGGTCCGGCAGTTCCCCCAGCGCCAGCGGGCGCGTGTCCTCGAAGAAGGCGTCGTCCTCGACCGTCAGCAGCGCCAGATCCGCCTCGTGGGAGACGAACTGCACCCGGGCGAGAAACTTCTGCGCGTCGCCGTGGCGTTGCACCTGGATAAAGCTGCCGTTGGCGATGACATGTGCGTTAGTGAGTATTCGCTTGCCGCTGATGACCGCACCGGAGCCGGACAGCTGTTTGGCGTTCAGCAGCGCCCAGGGGTTGAAGTAGTCCGGCGCGGCGGCAGTGGTATAGATCTTGATGATCGAGCGCTTCAGCTGCTCGTGTTCGCGGCTGTCGGCGCTGGCGCCTTGCGCGGTGAGCAGGAGCAGCAGGGCGAGGGCGAAAAGTCTTTTCATCGTCGGCGGTGTCGCTATCGAATAATGTGGGGCCAGTTTAGCAGCTGCGGCCGAGCTGGCGGGTGAATTGTTGCGTGGTTAACCCCGGGTTCGTCATGCCGGCGCAGTGTCTCAGGGGAACGCAGATACTGGATCCCGGACCGGGTCCGGGATGACGAAATGCAAGTGCTCCCTATTCCTGTTCACGAATGAATCGGTGGATCTGGCGGCGCTGCTTCTTGTTGGGGCGCTCGCTGTGCAAAGCGGCGTTGCTGGCCTGGCGCTCGGCGCGGGCCTGCTCCCGCTTGGCCGCGCTGGCTTCGGTCTCTTGGTAGAGGGTGCGGGCGATATCGGCGCCGCGGCGCTGGTCGGACAGCGCCAGTACCTCGACCTCCACCTGGTCCCAGCCCTGGCGGATGCTGAGGGTGATGCCGGTGGTGATCTCCTTGCTGGCTTTGACCCGCTGGCCGTCGGCGTGCACCTTGCCGCCCTCGATGGCCTGCTTGGCGAGGCTGCGGGTCTTGTAGAAGCGCGCGGCCCAGAGCCACTTGTCGATGCGTACTTTATCCATCAATTCTCGGTTGCTTGTTTGCTCAGTAACAGTGGGCTCCGATCGACCCTACTACCGGTGGCCACCCGGCAAAAAACCTCATCGGTAAATATTTGCCGGATGGCCACCGGCAGCAGGACCTCGCAATGTGCCATCCTACAACGCCGGGAGGCTAGCCAAATCGGTGGCGATTCCGAATCCTCGGCGTCAGAAAGCCATAATCTCGTCGAACAGATGAATCGCCGGGTAGTCGGCGATCTCGCGCAGGGGGCCGCGGCTGTCCGGCTGGCGGATGCACAGCAGGTGGGCGATGCCGTAGTCGCGCGCGGCGGCGAGCACGCACTCGTTGTCGTCGACGAACAGGGTGCGCGCCGGGTC
The DNA here is from genome assembly GCF_035117725.1 of Microbulbifer magnicolonia. NCBI lineage: Bacteria > Pseudomonadati > Pseudomonadota > Gammaproteobacteria > Cellvibrionales > Microbulbiferaceae > Microbulbifer > Microbulbifer magnicolonia. Next base: position 863,203 of record NZ_JAYEFD010000002.1, read on the forward strand.
GAAGTCGACCTGCTCGCGCAGCGCGCGCCAGAAATGTCCGCTCTCCTTGGCGTGACCGTAATCGTGTGACGAGACTATGCCGTCGAACCAGCGGTCGATGCCGGTAATCTCGAGCTTGTGATCCAGGCCGCGGCGGTGGGCATTGGTGACCAGAAGGGTGCGCTTGTTCAGTTGTCTCAGCCCGGCGAGAAAGGATTCCGTCTGCGGGCGCAGCGCGATGCGGTCCTCGATCTCGCGCAGTATCGCGGCAATATCGATTTTCAGTTCGCGTGTCCAGAAATCCAGGCAGTACCACTCCAGGGTGCCGCGGCGCGCCTCGATCTCCACATGCAGCCGCTGCTGGGCCTGCTCTGGAGTCAGTCCGTGGATCTCGGCGTAGCGCCGCGGCAGGTGGCTCAGCCAGAAGTGATTGTCGTAATGCAGGTCGAGCAGCGTGCCGTCCATATCCAGCAGCACGGTGTCGACGCTTTGCCAATCGAGCATGGGCCTGATGTACCTCGCGTCCGGGAAGGGTGGTTAAATTTCAGCCACCTATTATGCCCGAGCGCGGGCTATGCCGTACAGCAGCGCCATCTGGGCGCCGTAGTAGGTGAGCATGATGGCGGTGCCGGCCAGCGGCAGCGGGGCGATAAACTTGTTCAGCGCGATCAGCGTGTCCGACACCATAAAGGTCACGGCGCCGGCGAACAGCAGCGCCGAGTCGCCGCGATGAGCGGCCGCGCTGAGCGCCATGGCCACGATCGCCACCAGGTAGACCAGCACTGCCGGCGCCAGTGCGCCTGCCGCCGGCAGCAGCAGCAGCGCCAGCAGCAGCGCCGCGACCAGTACCGGCAGGCCCCGTAGCAGCGTGCGCCGGTTGCGCCAGTCTTCCAATCGGGCGGCGCTGCGCAGGAAGTTGCCGGCGTAGATCAGCTGCGCCAGCAGGAAGGCGCCGAGACCGAAGACAAACTGGTTCGGGAACTGCAGCGCCAGCAGTACGTCGCCGAGGGCCGAGAGGGCCAGCGCCGCCAGCGTCAGGGTGCGGGTGAGGCCGGCGAGGTCGCGCAGCGCGATCAGCGCCAGGATCGCGATGGGTACTATCTTCAGCGAGGCCATCCAGGGGCCGCGCAGACCAGTCGCATCCAGGGCCATATAGATGGCGGCAAAGGCGACAAATACGACCGGCAGCCGGAAACCGGTCTGCTGCAGCGCGGTGGAACTGGCGCTGTTGTGGGTGATGGTCATGACTTTACTCGCGATTTTTAGGTTTTTGTGGTTTGCTCGAGTGGATGAGTGGACCGATTCGGTCAGACCCGGCCAGTATTCGGCAAAGCTGGCGGCGGTGCAATCGCCCGCCGCCGCTACAAACCGCTAGAGTGAATTCCGCAACGTCGAACATATAAGGGAGAGCTTCGCGCATGAAGGCAGCCAATATTCTCGAAACCATCGGCAATACCCCCCACGTCAGGATCAATCAGCTGTTCCGCCCGGACATCGAGGTGTGGATGAAGGTCGAGCGCTTCAATCCCGGCAGCAGCATCAAGGACCGCATCGCCCTGTCGATGATCGCCGAGGCGGAGGCCAGCGGCGAGTTGCGGCCCGGTGGCGTGATCATCGAGCCCACCTCCGGCAACACCGGCATCGGCCTGGCGATGGTGGCCGCGGTGAAGGGCTATCGGCTGATTCTGACCATGCCGGAATCCATGTCGGTGGAGCGGCGCAAGGTGATGAAGGCGATGGGCGCGGAGCTGGTGCTGACGCCGAAGGAGAAAGGCATGGCCGGCGCCATCGCGAAGGCCGAGGAGCTGCTCAAGGAGCACGCAAACAGCTGGATGCCGCAGCAGTTCCGCAATCCGGCCAACGTCAAGGTACACCGCGAGACTACCGCGCGGGAAATTCTCGCCGACTTCCCCGAGGGGCTGGACTATCTCATTACCGGCGTCGGCACCGGCGGCCATATCACCGGCTGCGCCGAGGTGCTGAAAGAGAAACTGCCCGGACTGCAGGTGTTCGCGGTGGAGCCGGAAAAATCCCCGGTGATCAGCGGCGGCGAGAAGGGCCTGCACCGGCTGCAGGGCATAGGGGCCGGTTTCGTGCCGGAAATCCTGAACACTGAAATCCTGGACGGCACCATCCTCGTCAGCGAGGAGGAAAGCTTCGAGATGGCGCGCCAGTGTGCGCTGAAGGAGGGCATCTTCGTCGGCATTTCCTCCGGTTCCAGCCTGGCGGCGGTGAAGCGGCGCGAGACGGAATTCGACCCCGGCAGCCGCGTGCTGGTGTTCAGCTATGACACCGGTGAGCGCTATCTTTCCATCGACGACCTGTTTCCCGCCTAGTGTCTACCCGCACTGACTGCGCATAGTCCAGTCGCGGCCAAGGGCGGATGGCCGCCCCGCCGCTCCTACAAAGGCATTTCTGGAAGCCTGTAGGAGCGGCCCATGGCCGCGATCGATCCGTCAGTTTCTAACAGATGCATCGAGTAAACCGGCGCCGTGGCCCGGCGCGGCCGAGTGCGTATAATGCGACGCTCGAAATCAGGGGAAAATGATGGACACAGCGCTAGACAAAAAGACATTGGTGGAGCAGGTCATCGGGATCTGCGCCCGCGCCGGCGAGGCGATCCTCGACGTTTATCACAGCAGCGCCGAGCTGGAGGTGGACACCAAGGCGGACGACTCGCCGGTGACCGCCGCGGACCTGGCCGCGCACGCGGTACTGGCACCGGCGCTGGCGCAGCTGCTCGACGGCGTGCCGGTGCTGTCGGAAGAACAGGAAATGCCGTCCTTCGAAGAGCGCAGCCGCTGGCAGCGCTACTGGATCGTCGACCCGCTCGACGGCACCAAGGAATTCATTCGCCGCACCGGCGAGTTCACCGTCAACGTGGCGCTGATCGAAAACGGCGAACCGGTGCTGGGGGTGGTGCATGTGCCGGTGCTGAATATCACCTACGCCGGCAGCCGCGGCAACGGCGCCTTCAAGCGCGATGCCGAGGGCGAGCGGGAGATTCGCGCGCGCCGGCTGCAGCCTCGTCTAAACGCCGGCGAGGCCGTGGAGCTGGTCGCCAGCCGCAGCCACGGTGCCGGCGCGGTGGACAGGCTGGTGGAGCGCATCGAATCCGACCTGGGGACGGTGGCCTGCAAGAATATGGGCAGCTCCCTGAAACTGTGCCTGGTCGCCGAGGGCGCCGCGGACCTGTATCCGCGCCTGGCGCCCACCTGCGAGTGGGACACCGCGGCGGCGCAGGCGGTGGTGGAGGCGGCCGGCGGTATCGTCGTCGACGAGCAGTTCGAACTGTTGCGCTACAACCGCAAGGACTCGCTGCTGAACCCGTTCTTTTACGTGATTGGCGACCCTTCCTACGATTGGCGCGAATTACTCACCAAATAAACGTCATTAGACTAAGCTTTACCCTATGCTCCGCCTGCGCACCGCCGGCGGGCCTTGGGAACCCACTGAAGCAATCCGCGCCGGCCGGCGCGGATTCCGGTTGAGGTAGAGCTATGTCCAGTCTCCGCAGCGCACATATCAATATCAGTGAAAGTGAAATTCGCCGATTGCGCCAGCAGTTGGAAATTGAAATCACCTGGTTGCAGCGTCAGATGGAAGAGTTGGGCGGGGCCCAGTCCGAGCTGGACCTGTCCCTGCAGCAGACCTACAAGGAAATGATTTATTCGCGCCGCGCCCTGCTCGGCCGCATGCCGCGCTGAGGAAAGTAGTTTTACTGCACCGCCGCGAACGCAAATAGATTCTCCCTTCTGCGCACTTTCCCCGCGCGCCATTTTTTCGCGTTTCCGGGCCACGAAAAAATAAATTCCGTCTACGCTTGGTGAGTTAATGTGATAAGAGTAACTCTCGATGCGTTATCCGGTTGTGGTTCACAACATCGAATACGCAGGCTTCGGCGCGATTGCGCCGGATCTGCCCCACTGCCATTGCCACGCCGACAGTCTTGACGCAACCCTGCAGAAGATGGCGGAAACTATTATGCAGCGGCTTGAGGAGCTGCGGGCCGCTGGCCATCCGCCGCCTTTTCCGGGCGATCTCGAAACCCTGCGCAGCAACCCCGCTTTTGCCGGCGGTATCTGGGCCATTATTGATGTGGCCCATTCCCAAAGTTCCCCGGGGCCGAACGCCGCACGAAAAAAATAGTGTTCCAAGGAAGGTCGCAATGAAGAAAATTCTGTTTGCTCTCGCCCTGATGTGTTCGACGACGGCCGCCGCCGTGGAGTGGAACAATCCAATCGAGGGCATCTGTCTCGGCGAATACCGCGTGATTACCACGCTCGGCCTCGGCGTGGGCGAGCTGCAGATCAATGATGACCAGGATTTTTTTGGTTACGCCAGTGTCGGTATCACACCCGCAGTGGGTCTGTGGCAGGTGGAACTGCGCTATTCAAATTTTGACGACGGCCGCGTCTCCGTCGACCAGTGGGGCGTCAATTTCAAAGTCGATTTCACCCTGAACTGCGAAGTGCAGTGCCTTTACTGGATGGCGGGCTGGAACTACGGCGATTTCGACGTCGGCACCATCGAGTGGCGCGACACCATTTTCGTTGTGAACGACGACGGCAGCGACGACTACTGGAACGCGGGCGTCGGCTACCGCTATATGTGGACCCGGGATTTCGACACCTCCATCGAATACAACTACAACGACGTGGACAGGGTGACGGATTTCGACCTGGGTCACCTGCGCTCGCTGACGGTAAATTTTGCCTATCGCTTCTGAGTTTCTCCGTAGCGGAAATATAGATCGCGGCCATGTGCCGCGACCGCCTTGTCAGGTACCGATTAATCAGCAGGTGTAACACAGGCCGATGTTCGGCCTATTAGCGAGCGCTCCCTGCTGATCCAACAGCTTGGCGTCCAGTCCGTATTCCACCAATTCACCACCATGGTTAGTGCCCGGCTCTGCCGGGCTGGCGCGACTTTGCGTGGCCTCAGTCCGTTCAGTTGGCGCATCGCCAATTGATTCCTGGTGCTGGCGGGCGAAGTTTGCGGATACGCGTTGCGGAGTACGGCGATTACACCGGACTCCGCCCGAACGCCGCGCGAGGCTTAAGAGCTTGTCAGGAGACCAATGCCGATCAGGGTATTACGCCACAGGCGATACGCGCACCGCCGCCGCCGAGCGGCAGGGGGTATCGGCGCAGTTGTCACCGCCCGCGTGAATCATCAGCTGGGGCAAATCTCCCGAGCGCCCGCTGCCCCGGTGATAGCTATGGCGACCGCTGTTGGCGGGGGCATAGTGGCCGCCGGCGGTCAGCGACGGGGTAAATACAAGGCCGCTCAGCGGAACAGGGCTTTCAGTCTGGCACTGAGTTTGTGGAAAAACTGGTGCTTGGCCCTGACGCCCTCGCCGGTGAGGAAGTTGATCTGGATGGACTGGCGCTTGCCCTCGAAGCTCGGATAGCCGTGCCAGCAGTTGTCGGTCACCTTGAAGGCTACCAGCGAGCTGGGGCCCGGCAGCAGTTCATCGGCGTAATCCTCCATATCGGTACCGCTGCGCAGAATACGCAGGCGCCCCGTCGCGGGCTGCCAGTCCTCGTTCAGGTAGATCAGCACCGTGATCAGCTTGGTCTTGGAGTCGGTGTGTATGCGGCCGTCCTTGGCCCGCGAGTAGCCGCGCAGGGTGGCCAACATCGGCTTGCCCTGCAGGTCGATGGCAAACTTGTCGCCGAGGATCTGGCGCACTTCGTCGCTGTCGAACTGGTCGACAAACTGGCGGAAACGCGTCGATGTCTCCACATCCTCGATATTGAAGCTGCCGCCCTGCCGCAGTTGCGGAAAGTCGGCAATCAGCGGCTGGAGCTGGTCCGGGTTGACCGAGCGCTCCAGATAGAAGTGCGGGAAGGGTGCGGATTTTACCGGGACGGATGCCAGGCCGGTGATATTTAGCATTGTCATAGTCTTGTCGGTCCTGCACAGATTGGCTGGTGGCATTATACGCCGGTCGGCCTTTTGCCCACATGACGCCGATCAGATTCTGCCGCTGCGCTTCAGCTGCCAGTAGCGCTCCACCAGGGCCATATGCAGCTGTTCCGGCGCCGAATCCACGACCAGCACATGGCGGGCGCGCAATTGCTGCAACAGGCGCGCGCGGCGCCGCAAAAAATCCCGCGCGGCGGCGGCCTCGATCGCATCGCCGAAGTGCTGCACCTCGCGCTGCAGCAGCCGGTCCACCGCGGTTTCGCGCAGGCTGGCCACCATCACCAGGTGGCGGCGCGACAACAGCTGCACCGCCGCCAGCAGTTCGTCGCTGTCCTCGTCGCGCAGATTGGTGACCAGGATCACCAGTGCGCGGCGCGGATGCGTCGCCAGCAGCTGCTGGGCGGCGCCGCTGAAATCCGCATTGGCGGTACCCGAGTGCAGTTCATAGACGCAGTTCAGCAGCAGGTTGATGCCGCCCTCGCCCTTGACCGGCGGCAGCCGGCCGCCGGTGCTGTCGCCGTCGGTGGCGAAGGCGTGCAGGCCCACGGCGTCGCCCTGCTTGATCGCCACATAGGCGGACAGCAGCAGCGCATTCAGCGCGTGGTCGAAGTGGCTCAGCTCCCCGTCCTTGGCGCGCATGCGGCGGCCGCAGTCGAGCATATAGACGATCTCCTGATCGCGCTCGTCCTGGTACTCGCGGCTGATCAGCTTGCGCAGCCGCGCGCTGGCCCGCCAGTCCACCTGGCGCTGGCTGTCCCCCTCCCGGTACTCGCGCAGCTGGCGGAAGTCCATGCCCTCGCCGCGGCGCTGCTGCTGGTGCAGGCCGAGGAAGCGCAGGCTCTGTTCGGTGGACAGTGACTGCAGTGAGGAGATGCCGAGAAAGTTCGGGTACACCTTGACCGACTGCGGCCGGCCGAGCAGCACTCTGCACTGCCACAGGCGCCAGGGGGAATCCACCAGCACCTCGATACGGCCGAAATCCGCGCGCCCGCGCCGGTGAGGCACCAATGGATAGTCGATGGCGACTTCCTGCCCGGGGTCCAGCCGCGCGCGGCGCGGCAGGTCAGAGGCGGTGAGTTCAGCCGGCACCCGGTCGCACGCGGTCAGCAGCAGTGGCCGCGGCCCGCTGTTGCGCAATGTCAGCTGTGCCCGGTTCGCCACGCCCAGCGCCAGGTTGCCCGGCAGTCGCCGCTCCGCCTCGAGGCCCGCGACACTGCGCCCGGTGAGGAAATCCAGCAGCGCCGCAGCGCACAGCAGCGCGCCGGCGAGCCACCAGAGATTCTCCAGCGCGGCGGCGCCCTGCGGCTGCCAGATACGCGCGGCGCTGACCGCCAGCGCCGCCAGGCACCAGAAGCCCAGCAGCCGCACCAGGCGCGGGCCGGGACCGGTGCGGCCCACCTGTGCCGGCGCGGGCGCGTCGCCGTCCCGGGCGGCGGCGGGGCTGTTTGCCGCTGCCTCAGGGCTGGGGGTCACAGCCGCGGCGCCTCGACGGTATCGATGATCTGCGCCAGCACCGAGTCCGGCGTCTCGCCGTCGATCTCCATATCCGGCGACAGGCCGACGCGATGCCGCATCACCGGAATCGCCATCGCCTTGACATCGTCCGGCAGCACGAATTCCCGCCCGGCCAGCAGCGCCAGCGCGCGCGCCGCCTGCAGCAGGCCGATGCTGGCGCGGGGGCCGGCGGCGCGGCGCAGTTGCGCGGATTCGCGGGTGGCGCGCACCAGGCGCACGGCGTAGTCCAGCACCTGCTGGTCCAGCGCTATCTGTGGCAGCAGCGCCTGCAGTTGCTGCAGCTGTTCCACCGTCATCTGCCCCGGCGGTGCCTGTTCGAGTTGTCTCTCTATGCGGCCGCTGCTGGCCGCCGCGGCGAGTTTCAGTTCCGCCTCGAGGCTGGGAAAGTCGATCAGTACCTTGAGCAGGAAGCGGTCCAGCTCGGCCTCCGGCAGCGGGTAGGTACCCTCCTGCTCGATCGGGTTCTGGGTGGCCAGCACCATAAACGGCCGCGGCGTCGGCAGCGCCTCGCCGTCGATGGTGACCTGCTTCTCCTGCATCACCTCCAAAAGCGCGGCCTGGGTCTTGGCCGGTGCGCGGTTGATCTCGTCCGCCAGCAGCAGGTTGGTGAATACCGGGCCGCGGCGCACCTCGAAACGGCTCTCACCCATGTGGTAGATCGCGTGGCCGGTGACGTCCGCCGGCATCAGGTCCGGGGTGAACTGGATGCGGCGGAAGCTGCCGCCGAAGCAGTTGGCCAGGGCGCGCACCAGCAGGGTTTTGCCGAGACCGGGCACGCCCTCCAAGAGCACGTGGCCGGACGCCAGCAGCGCGATCAGCACCTGGTCGACCACCTGCTCCTGGCCGATCAGCAGCCGGTTGATCGCATTGCGCAACAGCGCCAGTTGCGCGGATGCCGCCTTCCAGTCTGTTGCAGAAATGGCGGCCTCGTCTCGTTGTAGGTCCGCCGGAAAAGTCGTGTCGCTCATAGGGCTGCCTCGATCTGCTGCAGGTTGCGCATGTGCGCGGTGAACGCCTCTTCGCTGCGGGGCAGGTCGCCCCACAGGCAGGCGGCGATGTTGGATTCGCTCAGCCCGGTGGCATTGCCGAGCTCGATACAAAGTTGGCGCCGGGTCGCCTTGCTGGCGTGCTCGCCGCCCAGGCGCCGCAGCATGGCGCTGCGCTGTGAGTGGAGGAGCCGTTCGCACCTGTCCGCGCGCCAGTAGTAGTGACCGCAGGCGGCGATATGTTCCAGCAGCGAGCGCCGCGCCGGTTGCGGTGCCGGCGCCAGCGGGCCGAAGCGGCGCGCGCGCAGCAGCAACCAGGCCAGCAGGGCCAGGCTGCCGGCGAGGAAAAACTCTCTTGCGTAGCGGCGCGCCAGCTCGAACAGGGAGGCGAAGCGCGGCTGGGTCAGGAACACGAACTCGCCATCGGCGGCCAGCAGCGCGAGGAAATAGGCGTGATCGAAATGCCCGATACGCCGCGAACGCCAGATTCCGCCGTCGGCCAGCAGCGTGATCAGCCCCTCGCCGCGCTCGAACTGCATAAAGGGCACGCCGGCGTCGTCGCGCCAGATCCTGGCCCAGAACACCGGTTCGGCGCCGGATTTCACGGTCTCTTCTCCGCCACCGAGGGCCGGGTGCTGCAGCAGATAGCTGGCATCGAAGTGCAATTGATAGGAGCCGCCGTCGTCGCTGGCGAGGGTGATCAGGTCCTGCGGGTCCACATCCGGGTTGCGCGGCGGTTTGGCTTCCTCCGCCGGCGCGTCTTCCTCTGTGCCCGCGCCGCTGTCGCCCTCGCGCAGCCTGCGGTTGTGCTCGCGCAGTATCTCGCTGGCACTCTTGCCGCGGTACTCTGCGCCATCGTCGCCGAGCAGCTGCTGGAACGGGTGCTCGAAAATGTAATCTTCGCGGCCCTCCGCGAGCGTGACCTGCAGCTGTTCCAGCAGCCAGTCCCGCTCCTCGTAGCCCGCCGTGTGGGCGACCACGATCGCGTGGCCACCGCGTTCGACCCAGTCGAGCAGTTCCCGCGCCCGCTGCGGGTTGTACACCTGGCTGGAGCTGGCGAGGAACAGGGTGTCGTCGGGCGCCAGTTCCGCCAGCACGGCGATATTGTCCGCGCGGCGGGCTTGTACGCCCGCCCTGGTGAGGAACTGTTCCGCGGCCAGGTAGGGATTGCGCCAGGCCTCCGCGCCCCAGCCGCGGTCCACCTCTTCCGTATAGCGCTCGAAGAATGCGAAGAACAGGGCCGCCAGGGCCGCGACCAGCAGCAGTAACAGGCCGAGCAGCAGGCGCTTAATCGTCATGGCCGAACGCCTCCCGCCACTGATCGCACAGGGCTTCTACGCGCAGGGTTTCCGGCACGCGGTGAGCGTAGGCCAGCTGCTGCCAGCAGGCCGTCAGCTGCTGCACGAAACCACTGAGCGCGGCGCTGACCGGCCGCGGTTCATCGCCAGGCGGCCGCAGTACTTCTCCCGAAAGCTGCGGCGAATTTTTAGATGGCTGCAGTGCTTGTTCGGAAGGCCGCGGCGCTTGTTCGGACCGACGCTGGCGCAACTGCACCAGCTGTGCGCACTCGCTCTCGGTCAGCTGGTCGCCGAACTCGAACTGGTAGGTCTCGATCAGGTGCGCCAGGGTGGCCCGGTACAGCAGGCCCAGGCTGGCGCGCTGGTCGCCGCCTCGCCACAGGCGCAGCACCTCGGCGCAGACATCTGCCGGCAGGCTGGACTGGCGCACGTCGAGGCCGAACAGGGTTTCCGGTGCGGCTCTCCGCGGCGCTGGCTTTGTGCGCCACTGCAGGCTCTGGCGGAGCGGCACGCGGTAGCGCCATAGCAGGTAAACCAGCAGCCCGGCGGCGGCGAGCCACAGCAACACTTCGATCAGCATGCCGATAAAGGGCCCCCACTCCGACTCGTCGTCGCTGTCGGCCGGGCGGCTTTCCAGCCACTCGAGGAAGGCGATCAGCCACTCGGGAAACGCGCTCTGTTTCCAGTCGATCTCCTTCAGGCGCCAGCCGCTGACCTCCTCGACTCGATGAAAATCCTCGCCGGCGAGGACTTCGTCGATGGTCTCGCGCGCCTGCTGCGGCGTGTCCACCGCCTGTGCGCGGGCCTGTTGCGGCGGGGCGGCCATGATGCCGAGCAGTGCGCACAGCAGCATCAGTTGCGCCGTGGCCGGCGCCCGCGCGCGCTGTCTTGCACTGCGCTGCTGCTCGCGCCTGTGTCTGTCGCGCAGGTTGCGGAACTGGATCTCGAGATCCCAGGCCTCCAGCTCGATACGGCGGCCGATATAGAGACAGAAGCCGCTGACGATATAGAAGGGGGCCACCGCGGCCATCACCAGCAGAGAGAGCGCGTTGATGCCCCACTCGAGCCACAGCACATCGCTGCCGAGCAGCGGCAGCCAGTCGATCTGTACCTGCTCGGGCACAAACAGGTAGACGAGCACCAGCAGTGCGATCAGCAGGAAAGTCTCCACATGAAAACTGGTCAGTGTCAGCCAGGTGGCGGCACCGGCGTGTTTGCGGTGCAGTACGCCGATACGCGCGGCGCGGGCGGCACCACTGCTCTGCTCCAGCACGGTGACCGGCATATCGAAGGCGCGGGTCGCGCTGAGGCGGCGCCAGGTGATCCAGGCAAACCAGTCGCGGCGGTTCTGGGCGAAGAACTGCTTCAGCGCGGCCCCCGCGGACACCGGCTCGCCGAACAGCGCGCGGCTGGCGATCAACAGCGGCAACCGGTCGAACACCGGCTTCAGCCACCAGACCAGTAATATCGACAGGCCGGGGGAATCCGGCAACAGCCAGTAGCATGCGCCGAACAGCAGCGCCGCCGGCAGCAGCCAGACCAGAAACAGCGGCCACCAGTGCCGCCGCGCCAGGGCGATGCCCAGGTCGATGGATTCCCACGGCGAGCGCAGCCGCGCGCGCACGGCCAGTCGATTAAGCTCCACGCCGCACCCCGCTTCCCGAGTGCGCCGCTTGTTCAAGGTGCGGCACTTGTTCGAGGTGCGCCGCTTGTTCGAGGTGCGCCGCTCCGCGTCCGGCCAGGGCGAAGTAGGCGAACACCAGCAGCCACAGCAGCGCGCCAACCGCCAGTTTCACACCGATGGCGATTTCCGTGCTGGAAGACCAGAAGGCCTCGAGGAAGGCGGCGATCACCAGCATCAAAAAAGTGCCGTACATGATCTTCATCGCCTCGACACTGGCGCGGCGCAGCGCCACCTGGCGGCGCTGGTGGCCCGGGTCCACCAGCGACCGGCCCAGGTGCAGCCCGGCGGCACCGGCCAGCACGATTGCGGTCAGCTCGAAGGCGCCGTGGCCGATCACAAACGGGTAGAAAGTCGACACGAAACCGACGCGGGTGATATGGCCGAAAACCGCACCCAGATAGACACCGTTGAAGACCAGGAAAAAGACCGTCCCCAGGCCGAAGAGCACGCCGCCGGCGAAGGTGCGGAAGGCGATGCCGATATTGTTCGTGATATAGAAGCCGAACATCAGGAGGTCCGAGTCGGAGCCGCGCTCGCGGCCCAGCACCCGGTTGCCGGGATCGTACATGGATTCGAACTGCAGCACCTGCTCCGGCGACAGCACCGCGTAGATCAGCGCATCATTCTGGTAGCTGCCGATACCGAGCACCAGCGCCGGCAGCGCAAACAGCGCGGTGGCGAGCCACACGGTGCGGATCTGCGCGCGCACCGCGCGGGGAAAACCGGCCAGCAGATACCAGAGCCAGGTGTTGCGGCGCAGCGTCTGCTGCCGGTAGACGCGGTGGTGCGCGGCCATCACCAGCTGGTTAAGGCGGTCGATCAGCTGGTTGGTGTACTGGCGCTCCTTCGCCACCGCCAGCTGCTGGCACAGGACGCGGTAGCGCGCGGGCAGGTCCAGCGCCGCGGACTCATCGGCACCGCCGCCGGCTTTCAGCCATTGTTCCAGCCGCTCCCAGCTATCGCGATAGCGGTTTTCGAAGTCGATCTGCTTCATTTGCCCGCCCCTTGGCCTCCGAGTAGCCAGCTGCCGACGGCGCGCAGATAATCGAGCCCCGCCCTGCCCCTTTTGCCGGTGATCGGCTCGAGCAGATCGGCCAGTTCGCACTGGCGCGCCTCGCTCAGTTCGGCGTGGCGCTCAGTCAGGCTGACCAGCGCCTGCTGGTCCTGCAGTTGCAGGCCGCGGGGCGGCGCCAGTGGGGAGACCTCGGGCAGGGAAGTGTGGCTTCTCTGCGGCTGCTGGTAGACGACCAGCGTGCCCGCGGCCAGGTCGCCGAGGCGCTGGAAGTTGCGGCCGAGGGTCATGCAGATGACGCCGGCGGCATAGGCGAACGGCAGGAAATCGGCGAAGCGCAGCAGGTTGCGCAGCAGCGACGCGCCCCAGGAAATGGGGGTGAGATTGTCGTTGACCACCATCAGGCCGAAGGCTTTCTTGCCCGGCGTCTGGCCGCCGCGCAGCACCTCGAAATAGACGGGGTAGAACCACTCGAGCAGGAAGGAGCACAGCAGCCAGAGACCCATACCCGCGCGGTCGGCAAACGCCAGTGCGATGCCGAGCCCGGTGAGTATCAGCGTGCGGTAAAAAACATCGACGCCGTAGGCGAGAATGCGCGGCACTGGCCCGGCGGCCTGTGCGCGCAGATCGATCCCCTCCGGAGTCTCGACGTTATAGGTGGTGTCCAGCAAACCACCGCTCCCATCAAGTCAGGGCAGGGTGAATCAGGCCTGCTCGGGGCCGCCGAAAATATTGCGATACACAATGCCGAAGGCAATCGCCAGCAGCGGCAGCACCCAGATCAGACCGATCAACAGCGGCAGGGCGCCGGCCAGGTACAGCAGTATGGCCACGATCAGGAAACCGAAGAACGCGAACCAGTGCTTGGTGATTGCCTTGCGCGAAGTCTCCAGCGCCCGCCAGGGGCCCAGGTTCTGGTCCACGATCAGCGGCAAGGTCAGCATATAGGCGACCGCCAGGTAGATGCCCGGCAAGACCAGCAGGAACATGCCGACGGTCACCAGGATGGACAAGATGATGTTGGCCACCACCAGCGGCAGCAGCTTGTCGAAGTGGGCAAAGACCTCGGTAGCGGAGGTCTTTTCGTCGCGCGCGATCTTGATGCCGATCATCATCATGCCGGCAGTCAGCGGTGCGGCGACCAGGTTCACCAGTACCTGGTAGGAAATCATCGAGCCGAAGGAGACACTCGCCTGCTGCTCGATATCGAAGGCGGAGTAACCGGTGATCATACCGGCCACGAAACTGACGATTACGAAGGCGATGACATACAGAATCAGCGCCAGCCAGATGGTGCCCTTGTTGCCCTTGGTGCGGCGCCAGGCCTCGCTGAAAATCTCGCCAATGGAAATGGCGTAGTCTCCGGCCATGCCCCTTTCCAGCGAGCCGTAGCTGCCGCTCTCCTCGCCGGTGGTCAGTTGCGCTTCCGGGGCCTTGTAAATATCGCTCATCGTCTGATGTCCTTTCGCAGTTCCATTTTTTGTCGGTACAGAGCCATAAGGGAGCAATATCGCACAGCAGTCGCCGATGGACAATCCCGCGCCAAAGGGGAGCGCAGCCGGATTAGGCGATGTTAAGGCCAGGCGATAAAATGCGGGCGAAAGAATCAGGGCGAAAGAATCAGGAAGCCGGACCGATGAAGAAATTGCTGTGGATCGCCCTGTTGTCACTGACGCTGCTGGTTGCGGGTTATGTCGCGCTGCCGGGATACTCCCTCGAGCAGCTGGAACAGGCGGCGCAGGACGCGAGTGCCGAACAGCAGAGCGTGCGCCGGCAGGGCGTCGAGACGCTACAGCACTACGTCGACTTTCCCGTATTGCGTGACAATTTGAAGCTGCGCCTGCAGCAGCGGCTGCGCGAATCCATGGGCGATGCCCTGCCGGCGGAATTTGACGAACTGATCAGCGCCGGCGCCAGCCTGTTTATCGGGCCGCTGCTGCAGCAGCTGGTCACACCCGCGGGCATCGCCGACTTGTTGCGCGGCGGCAGGAACCTGCGCGAATTCGAGCGCGAGTTGTACCGGCAACAGGGCGCGCCGGCGGCCACCGAGTTGCGGGAGCCGGAGACCAGTGGGGATTCGGGCTGGCAGCGGTTGCGCTGGCGTTTCGCGGGTATCGACCGGGTGGTGGCCGATTATGGCGAGCGCGGCCAGGCGGACCTGCGCCTGATATTGGCGCGCCGCGGTCTGCGCTGGCAGTTGGTGGATCTGGAATTGTTACAAGGTGAAAAGCGGGAGTGAGCGGAAAATGCAGATGGAAGCTTCGTTAAATGTATTCGGCGATCCTTTGCTGGCCTGCGGTACCGAGCCGATGACCGGTTTCTTCCGCGACGGCTGCTGCAATACCAGCGAACAGGACGCTGGCTCGCATACTGTTTGCGTCGAGGTCACGGCGGAATTTCTGGCATTCTCCCGCAGCCGCGGCAACGACCTGAGCACGCCGGCCGAGGAGTACGGTTTTCCCGGCCTGCAGGCCGGCGATCGCTGGTGCCTGTGTGCGGCCCGCTGGCTGGAGGCGCAGCAGCAAGGCAGCGCGCCGCGGGTCTACCTGCAGCGCACCCATATAAAGGCGCTGGAAATTGCCCCGCTGGCACTGCTGCGCCAGTACGCGGTGGACCTTAACTGAAGCAAGAGTGCGGGCATGTTTTGCAGGAGCGGCGGGGCGGATGGCCACCCCGCCGTTCCTGCAAAAAACGGTGCCGATCAGGACGGCAGGAAGTCGATGGAGTAATTCAGCGTGGTCTTATCCACGTTGGCCGCGCCGAAATTGATCAGGCGGATCCGCGCCAGTAGTTTGCGCTCCAGATCCGGGCTGGCCAGCTCGCTGCCGACCAGCTTGATGCCCGACACCGCGCCGTTCGCCTCGATCACCAGCTGCACCGTGACCTTGCCCTGGAGGGTCGGGTCGTTGCGCAGGGCGCGGTTGTAGATTGCATAGATGGCGCCCTTGTTGGCCTCCATCACGCTGCGGATGGCGTCCTCGGCGCGCGCCGTTTTCTCCCGCTGTACCTGCTTGGCCACTTCGCGCGCGACACCGCTGGCCTGGGTGCTCTCGACGCGGGTGGTCTCCCGCGCGGCCAGTGCGACACCGCCGGTATCGCGGCTCAGCTGGCCGGTGTTTACGCCGCCGCTGGCGGTCCTGGACCTGTCGCTGATCAGGCTGCGGTCGATCTTGCTGGCGGTTGCCGCGCCCGCCGCCAGCTGGCCGGTGCTGACCTCGGCCACGTCGATGCTCTCGCGCATCGCCAGCAGGTCGTCCTGCATCTGCAGCAAACCGCTGTTGGCGGCCTTCTCCCGCGCCAGTTCAACCTTGGCCGCCGGTGGCTTTTCCTTGACCGCGGGCTTGGGCTCCGGCTTAATCGGCTCCGCTTTCTTTTCCTCCGGTTTTTTCTCCGGCTTCTTCTTCTCCACCGGCTTCGGCTTGGGTTTGGGTTCCGGCTTGGGCAGCTCTTTCTTTTCCAGAATCACCTTGGCCAGCTGTGGCGGAATCCGCTCCGCCTGTTCGCGGGTCAGTTCCGGCACCGGAATCAGCGCCACCGCGATACCGAGAACCGCAAAGGCAATCAGGCCGTGGCGCAGGAAGCGGGCAAAGCGCTGATCCTCTTCGACGGAGGCGGACCAGGGCAGAATTGTTTCCTGGAGCTGCCAGGGCGCATAGACAGTATTCGCCATATCAGCTGTCGGCCCCCTGCCCGGTCACCGAAACATCGCCCGGCGCTGTCTGGCTGACGGCGAAGGACATATCGCGGAAGTCAGCGGCGGCGCAGGTCTGCATTATCTGCTTCAGCAGCTGGTAGGGCACCTGCTCGTCGCCCATGATGGTCACGGGATGCCCCTGGGCCTTTTTGTCCGCGGGCAGTTCGCCGGCGCGGTCGGCGCGGTATTTGAGCTCCTGCAGCAGCGCGCCGATATTTTCCGCCTCGGAATCGATCTCTGCGACCTGCGCAATCAAGCGGTCACCGACAAACAGCTGTGCGTTGTTGACGCGCACCACGGTGGTCACTTCCGGCTTCTGCTGTGAAGTGGATTCCGGCAGCTTGATGGTCTTGTCGGTCTGCAGTACTTCCACGTCCGAGGAATTCACCAGCAGGAAAAATACCAGGATGGTGAAAATATCCATCAGCGAAACCAGGTTGAGTTTCGACTGCTGCTTCTGCTGCCGCTGCTTCCTTTGTTGCAGCTTGGCGGCTACGTTCAGATTCATACTATTGCCCCGCTGCCGTCTGCAGCTTCTGTTCCCGGGGTGCGTCGCCGAGGGAAATCTGCGGGAAGAGTTCCGCATCCACCACCGAGGCGGCCACCACCGCGCGGTAGCTGCGCGCCGTGTCCATCGCGGTGACCAGTGTCTTGTAGGGCGTGCCCTGTTCCGACAGGATCACCAGGTCATTCTTGTCGATGGATTTCTCCCCCAGCTGCCGCTTCACTTCCTGCAGCACGATCGACACTGTGGCGAAATCCGCTTCGCCTTCCACATGGGGAATGCGCTTCACACGCATACCGGCCGGGTAGTTGATATCGATATGGGCCTCGCGCAGCACCATCTCCAGCTGGCGGTTCTCCTCCTGGCTGGCAGCGCTGGCATCGCTGAGCCCGGGCAGGTTCAGCTTCAGCACCGAGATTTGCGAGAACACCATATTGAGCAGCAGCACCGGCACCAGAATGGTCATCAGGCTCATAAACGAGGTGATGTCCAGCTCGCCCTCCTGGTGCGTGCGCCGGCGAATATTCAGTTTGAGCATGGCTCAGCCTTTAGTTGCTTTCTGTTCCGCCATCTGTGCGCGGCCCATGGTCAGCAGGTTCAGGTACTTGACCCCGGCCATCTGCAGGCTGTCGATGATCTCGTTGGTCTTGTTCTGCAGCATGGAGTAGAAGAGCAGCAGCGGAATCGCCGAGATCAGGCCGAAGGCGGTGGTGTTCATCGCCACGGAAATACTGGTGGACAGCATGGTCGCCTTCTCGGACGGGTCGGCGCTGGCGACCGCGGTAAAGGCGGCGATCAGGCCCATGATGGTGCCGAGCAGGCCCAGCAGGGTGGCGATATTCGCCAGGGTGGCCAGGTAGCTGGTGCGCTTCTCCAGGCGCGGTACCGCCTCGAGGATGCCCTCCTCGATCGCCAGGGCGATATTCTCGTCGCGCTTGGCATACTGCAGTGTGCCTATACCGGCGGCGGCGATGCGGCCCATGGCCGCCTTGTTTTCGCGGGCCAGTTGCAGCACGCCCTGGTAGTTGCGTTTCTGCAACATCGGCAGCACCTGCTGGTAGGCGCGGCGGTTGGCGCTCTTGGCGCGGGACAGGAAGATCCAGCGCTCAACGACCATCGCCAGGCCTATGACCAGTACCAGCGCGATCGGGTACATGAAAGGACCGCCGTTTTGAAAGAAACGCAGCAGCGCCTGGGTGAATTCCATAATGCAATCTCCGCAGAAAAGATAATTGTGCTCTTAAATGGGTTGTGCCGTAAGGTGCGTCGCACCCTTCAGCAGAATCGCTTAAAAAGTTGCTATTGTTTTTCCTGATCATTTTGCAGCAATTTGATTTCCCGCTGCAGTTCCGAATATTCCTGGTGCCTGAACACATCGCCGACCGTCTGCGGCAGCACGCTGTCCAGCCGCTGCAGGCTGTCTGCCTGCTTCCACGGAATGATATACAGCACCTTGGGCTGTTCCTGGCTGCCGATCACCGTGGACTCCAGGGTGATAACCTCTTCCGCCCCTGCGGGGGCGGCGACGCACAGGGCCGCCAGCAGCGGGAAAATTTTTTTCATCACAGTCTGCGCTCCAGGTCGACGATCCATCCGGCCAGCTGCTTGTCCGGTTCCCCGCCCACTTCCTGCGCAGCGCGGTAGTGTTGCAATGCCTTCTCCGGCTGGTGCAGGTAGAGGTCGAACAGTATGCCCAGGTTGCGGTGCGCATCGCCATAGTCCGGCCAGCGCGCCAGCGCCTCTTTATAACACTGCAGTGCCTCGTCAAAGCGACCGGCATCGCGCAGCAGGGCCGCCAGCTGATTCCAGGCGAACACATTGCTGTCGTTGACAATAATTGCCTGGCGCAGGCTCTGCTCCGCAGCTTCGGTATTGCCAGTCCGTTGCTGAACGATGCCAAGATTGAACCAGGGGCCCGACAGTTTGGGCCAGGATTCTGTCAGTTTCTTTAACTCCGCCTCAGCGGTGGCGAGATCGCCGGCATCAAAGGCCTGTTTTGCAATTTCCATTCCCGCGCGGGCCGCAGCCGGCGCCTCGTCCGCCTGCGCCAGGTAGGGATTGGCAGTCAGCACGCGCTCGCCTTCATCGCCTTCTGCGGGTTGCTGCGGTCCGCCGGTAGCGGCGCAGGCGCTGAGGAGTGCCACCGTCGCGGTCAGCAGCAAATATTTAATGCCCCGGTTTGTCATTTTTTCCGCAATCATGTCAGTGCAGTGCCTCGCTCCACGCCAGGGTCTTCTCCTGTTTCAGGTAGCGTGCCGGCAGCAGTTTGCCGAGGGAATCGAAGCTGTGCCTGACCCACTTGTCGTAGATGCCGTCGCTGGTGCGCAGAATATTCGCCTCGTGCAGTTCGATCGCCTTCTCCTCGAACGGGTAGGCCTGTTCTTCCAGCAGAATCTCGTACTGTTCCAGCTCCAGCGCATTCAGGTTCTTCGGTCGCTGGGATTCCATCAGGTCGCGGCTGAGCTGGCGGTAGACTTCCGCCAGGCGGAAATTCGCCTGGGTGGTGAATTCGGCAATATTGAAGTTCAGCACCTTGCGGTAATCGGCCACGGTGGCGTCCAGCGCGCGTTTCTTGGTGGCCAGGCTTTGCTTGAGCGGCAGCCGCAGTGGCAGGCTCGCAAACGACCGGTAGCTCTGCTCTGCCAGCTCGCTCTGGGAATAGGCGGCGAGATAGCGGCCGCGCGGCGCGGCCACGGCGTTTCCGGCCAGCTGCTGCAGCCAGCGGTTGCGCTCGCGCTGCTGCTCGGTTTCCGCAAACAGCTGCACCAGCTGGTACTGGGCCTCGAGGCGCTGCTCCGCCGGTTGCTGCCACTGTTCGCTGTAGCGGCGATAGGCATCGATGGCCTGATTGTGGTCGCCCGCCTGCTGGAAGCTCTCCGCGGCCATGTACAGCGACTGGCGGCGCACTTCGCTGTCCGGGTCGCTCAGGGACAGCTGCAGCAGTTCACCGGCGGCGGCGCCGGGCATTTCCAGCGCGCGGAAGATGACCACCGCCTTGGCGGCCAGCGTCGGCGTCAGCTTGTGGGCAGGATAATAGCGGCGGAAATCCGCCAGCTCGGCGCTGGCTTTCTGCCACTGCTGCAGTTCGACCAGATAGTTGATGGCATCGTACTGGGCGGTGGCGGCGATCTCGGTGCGGCCGCTGTCGCGGATGCGCAGCAGATGCTGCAGGCCCTCTTCGCTCGGGCCCTGGGCCAGCGCCAGTTCCGCCTGACGGTAGATGGCCGCCTGCAGTCGCTGTTGCGCGACTTTTGAAATATCCGGGCGAGCAGCGCTATCGGTGCCGGCCAGCGCGATCGCGCGGGCATAGGCCTGCTCTGCCAGGGTGTAATTCTGCAGTTCGAACTGGCTGTGGCCGAGGATCATGGCGATGTTCAGCTGCTGACTGCGGCTGGGCGGCGGTTGCCATTTTTCGGCGCGCTCTGCCGCGATAACCGCTTCCGGGTAGCGGGACTGTTGCAGCAGCTTGTCGGCGGCGCTCAGCAAGGCCGGCAGCGCCCGCTTGTCCCCGGGCCAGGCGTCGGCAAATTTCAGGCTGGAGGCGATATTGCGCTCCTGCCACAGGGCTTGCTGCTCTGTGTCTTCGCTGTCGGCCAGTTGTTTGTACATCTGCGCCGAGGTGAGCACGGCCGCGTAGGCGGCTTCGGCGCCGTGGTTTTTGTCGCCGTATTCCCAGGCCACCTGACTGTAGGCGTGCCAGGCGCCGGCGTAGTCGCCGGCCTGTTCCAGACACTCCGCCATCAGGAACACCAGCGGCGGTGTGCTCGGATCCTCGGGAAAGGTGTCCGCGTACTGGCGGTAGAGTTCCGCCGCGGCCAGGTAGGCGCTGCGGGAATCCGCTTCGAGCTGCCGTTTACTACGGACTTCTTTCGTCGAAATCTTTTCAGACTGTGCCGCCAGTGCGTGGGCGCGGGCGTGGTCGTACTTGGCCAGCTCCGCCAGCCAGGGGCGCAACCAGCCGCCGAGCTTTTGCCGCTGCGCCGCGTCCGCCAGCTGCCAGTACTGGCTGCGGATGCCGTAGCGCTGCACGAATTCGCGCTTGGCCGGCAGCACCTCGCCGTGCAGGCCGGCGCTTTGCAGTGTTTCGATTGCACTCAGGTGCAGAGCGGGCGCTTCCACGCTTTGCGGATAGTGCTTGACGTAAGTCAGGTAGGTATCGGCGCTGTCCCGGAAGCGCTCCTTTTCCCGGTACCAGTCGCCGAGGGCGCGGTACAGGTGGTGCTGGTAAGGGCGGACTTCACCCTCCGCATTAAACGATTCGATAACCGCCGCACCGCCCTGGTAGCTGAAACCCAGGGCCAGGCCGCGCAGGCTGTCGTCGGCCAGGCGCTTCTGTCCCTGGGGCAGTGCCTCGAAGGGCGCCCGCTGGTGCAGCTGGTCCAGCAGCTGCAGGAAGGTCTGGATCGAGTTGCGGTAGCTGGCCAGCTTGAACTCGGACCAGGCGAGCATATAGCGCGCGTTGTCGGCAAAGGGACTGTCGCCCTGCTGCAACAGTGCGCGGAAATCACGCGCCGCCGTCGTATAGTCCTTGCGGTTGAAGGCCGCCTCGCCGCGGCGGAACAGCACTTCGGTGATAAACGGCGATTCGGGTGCGGATGCGGCAATGCCTTCGAGTGCCTGCAACGCCTCCTGCGGCCGGCCGTCCAGCGCGCGCGCGCGCGCCAACCGATAGAGAATATAGTCGTCGCCCGGCGTCTCCCCGGCGAGGCTCTCATACTGGCGCACGGCGCTGGAATAGGAGACGGCCACATCCGGGCTGTCCGCCTGCTGCTGTTCCAGCCGCTCCATTTCCAGGTCGGCCAGGCGCAGGCGTATCTGCCGGCGGGTTCGCGGATCCTCGTTGCTCGCCAGCGCCTGCTGATAGCTCTGCTGCAGCGCGGCGATATCCGGCCTGGGCGCCTCGATCGCGGGGCCGGCGGACTCCGGAGGCAGCGACGCCGTCGGCAGGTCTGCCAGCGTCTGGGGGGAATTGTTGCTGCAGGAGGCGGCGATGCAGCAGATCGCCAGTGCCAGCGCCTTTTTGCCGGCCAGATTCTGCCGGCGGATCAACTTATTCATGGACACCGCCCGTACCTTCGCTGGCTGTCCGATTGGCGGTGCGCTCCTCGGTACTTTCTATGGCCGAATTCTGAGCGGCCGAACTCTCAGTGGCGGCGCTTTCTGTGTCCGGGGTTCCCGCCGCCGGGTTCTGCGCCGGCGCCACGGCGCCTTGCATGGCCGCATCCTGCAGGCGCGCAATGGCCAGGCGGCTGTGTGCCACATACTGGCGGACCTGGTCGCGCTCGCGGCCCAGCTCGGCGATCACATCCCTGCGAATGGATTCCTCGATAAGATTACTGGCCCCGAAAATGGCGCTCTGCTGTGCGGCAAGTTCCGGCGCGGCCGCGGTAAGTTCAGCGCGCAGCTGGTTCAGCTGCGGCGCGCGCAGGGCGACGAGATCGGTTTCGCGGCGCTGGCGCTCGGCGTCCTTCAATTGCTCGTCGAGCGCTTGCAGCTGCTCGCGCTGCTGCCACAGTTTGTCGTGGTACTGCTCGCTCGCCTGCCACAGCAGCAGGCCGCGGGCGCGCTGCAGGGTCTTCTGCTGCGATGCCCGCGCCTGGCCGAGGTCTTCCAGTATTTGGTAGCGACCTTCTGCGCGCTTCAGCAGCGACAGCATTTCTGCGCTCTCACCCTCCTCGGCGCCGGCGGCCAGCAGGGCCAGGGCGTCGCGCTCCCGTTGGATGCGCGCCAGGGATTCCTCCAGTTCGCGGTACTGCTGCGCGGCGATCTCCACCTGCTGGTCGAACTGGGCGCTCTGGTAATTCTCCACTATCGACTTGCGGCGCAGCCTGCGCTCGTCGATCAGCTGCGCCAGCTGTGGCAGTTTCTGTTGCCAATTTTCTATGACCTGCGCCAGCTGGCGCAGGTCGCGCAGTTCGGAGAGGCGCAGCTGGAAGTTGTCGCTCTGCAGTATCGGCTGCAGGTAGCGCTGGTTGTCGTGCATCAGCTGTGGCGCTTCTGCCAGCTGCAGCCAGCCATAGCGCTGCGCAGTGGCGTCACCTGCGGGGGAAAACTCCACTGCCTCGATATCCTTCTGCAGCAGTTCCAGCTGGATCAGGACCGAGTGATAGTGCCCCTCGGCGCGGCGGTAGGCGGCCAGTGCAGCGCCCGGGCGCTGCAGTTTTTCGTAGCTGTAGGGCAGCGCCACCATCGCCTCGCGCGCGGCGGCCGAATCGCTATCGGTGTTCACCAGGAACTGCAAGGCGTTTACCGCTGACTGGTGGTCGCCGCTGTTGATGGCCGACCAGCCGAGCCCCAGCAGGGCCCTGCTGGCCCATGGCGTGTGCAGGCGCACCCGGCGGAATTCGTCCATCGCCTCGGTATAGCGCTGCTGCAGGGTGTAGACGTAACCCGCACCGATATGGGCCTTGTCGGCGAGCACCTGCAGCTCTACTGACGAGTCTTCCTGCCCGGCCGCCAGGTCGGCCGCTTTGCGGTAGTGCAATACAGCCGCGGGCAGTTCTCCCTCCCGCGCTACCGCCGCGGCCAGGTTGATATAGCCCAGCACCCGCTGCTCGAGCGGCAGTGCCTCCACTTGGAGCAGTGTCACCGCCGCCGAATAATCTCCGGTACGCAATGCCAGGTTGAGGTCCAGAGCGGACTCCTGCGCGGCACCGGACTTCTGCAGCTGTGCCTCGGCCAGCGGCCAGTTGCCCTGCAGGTAGTTCAGCTCCGCCAGTTTGAGCCAGGCAATTTTGCGGTGCCTGGCCCGGACTTCGCTGTTGCCGTCACTCTGCTGCAGCTGCTGCTCAAACAGTTCCGCCGCACGCTGGTGCAGGCCGAAGCCGAGGCTGATGCCGCCCTCGATCAGGGCGGCATTGTCGCGGTGGGTCTGGATTGCGCCGCGCTGCTCGGCCACCAGCAGTGTGCTCAGGGAGTCGAAGTAATTGCCCTGGAAATAGTCGTAGAGCGCAGCACCGTAAGACATATCCTGTGCCTGGCGGTACTTCTGCGGCGCATCTTTTTCGGGTTCGTCAGCGGCGAGCGTGGGCGCGGCAACCAGCAGGGCTGCCGTCAGGGAGAATGCGCGGGGAAAGGTCCGGGGAAAGTTGCGGTACAGCATCGCGGATCAGGGCGCCGGCCACTCAACCAGTTCGAATTCCGGCTGCTGCTTGCCCGATGAGTCGGAGATGCGCAGTTCTACCACCGCCGGCTCGTCAGTTTTTTCCAGCTCCAGCGTGGCCGCGCGCTTGTACTCGCGGCCCGCGGGACCGAAACCGGTAAAGAAGGCGGAGACGGTGTAGTTGCCGGATTTGAGGTTGCCCTTGAACAGCGGCTGTATGCCGCCGCGGATCAGCGCATCGCGCTGGTGTTCCGTGTACAGGTGGCTGGCGGTGAGCTTGTTGTCGATATGCAGCTTGACGGCGTCCAGCGTGAAGTATTCGCCTACGTCCATGGATACATAGAACGCCACCTGGCTCTGTGCCGGGTACAGCAGATCCTCTTCCAGGATCAGCAGGTCGCGGTTCAGTTTCAGAACGTCGCGCTTCAGGGCTTCCAGTTTGTCTGCGGGAAAGGCCTCGCTTTCGGCCAGAGCCGGCGCGCCAGCGACAACACATGCAACTGTGCCCGAAAAAAGGGCGAGTGAAAGAATCAGGGATCGGATACAGCGTCGCATGGGGCGGCCTTTCAATTAGCTTCAGCACTGGAGATGCCGATTATCGTGAATTATCTCAGGGGATCATGTAACTGTTGTGATCCGGTTGGCAATTTTTATGATGAGCGCAACGTTACTTCGACAGGTCAGTTTGTGGATTGTTTAGGCCGCGACTGAAGTAGAGCCGTTTATTGCTGTCGATCACCACTGCCTCGAAGCCGGGCAGCCGGTCAATCAACGCCAGGCCCTTTTCTTTCCCCAGCACAAACACACTGGTTGACAGCGGATCCGTATCGAAACCGCGCGGGCCGATAATGCTGACACTGATCAGTTTGTCGCTGTCTCCCGCCGCGGTGTCCGCCGGCTTGCCGGTCGCCGGGTTGAAAATATGGTGCACCCGCGCGTTGTGGTCGTCGATAAAAAAGCGCTCGTAATCGCCGGAGGTGGAGATGGCTGTATCGGTCAGTGGAATCACCGCAGCGCTCTTACTTTTGTCCCGCGGGTGGCGGATACCCACCAGCCAAGGCTGGCCGCGCTTGTCTCCCAGCATGCGCGCATCGCCGCCGGCGCTGACACTGGCGCAGCAGACACCGGCGTCCTCCAGTATCGCCACGGCCCTGTCCACCGCATAACCCTTGGCGATACCGCCCAGGTCGATCTTGGTCATTTCGTGGCCGAAGCGCAGGGTCTGCGCGCGCTTGTCGAACTCGAGGTGGCGGTAGTTCAATGCTTCCAGCAGCGATGCGGTGAGCGCTTCGTCAGCCTGTTCGTGCTTGCGGAAATCGTAGTGCTTGCCGAGCGTGGCGTAGCTGATATCGAAGGCGCCGTCGGTCAACTGGCTGTACCAGAGGGACTTGTCGATCAGCGCCGCCAGTTCTCCCGAGAGCTTTATCGGACCCTTGGCGGCTTCGCGGTTGACCCGCGACAGTTCACTGTCTTCCTTGTAGGGCGACAGCTGGTCGTCCAGGCGGCGGAATTCCGCCATCACCTGGCCGATCAGCTGCTCGGCTTGTTTGTCGTCTTCGTGCCACAGCTGCACCGTTACTTCGGTGCCCATAATGGCCTGCTGTTCGTAGTGCCATTCGGCGCTGGCGGAGGAAGCAAACAGCAGCGATAGAAACACGTAGGGTGCGCCCTGCGCACCGAGAACGCTCATAGGTATCGATTGGTGCGCGTGGCGCACCCTACGGAACAGGGTCTTAAACATCAGATAATCGGTGCAAAGGCGGTCATGCTGTCCATCAGGCTGGCATTGCCGAGGCCGTGATTGGGGAACAGGCTGGCAAAATTGCCCTGATCGCCGTGCAGGGCCATGTAATTCAGGACGATGGTTTCTACCAGCAGGTTAACATTGTTCGCCGCCGGGCTGGATGCGGTTTCCACATCGCCGGACGGGCGCATATAGCCCAGCTGCTGGTGCCGCGCCTGTTCGTCTATCGTGCCGCCGAGCAATTGCGGACGTCCGGCCGGGTTGTAGACGAGGAAGAAGGAGGCCGCCGTCTGCTGGTTGTCGCCGGTCCAGACACCCTTGCCGCGCCCCTCTACCGAGTCGTCGATCATGCCATTGGAAAAAACCGAGCCGTCGCTGAACACGTAGATCATCAGCGGCTGGTTGCGGCGCGCGGCGTACTCCAGGCAGGCACCGATACAGCGGCCGGCGCGCAGGTCACGGATCTCGCCGGTGGCGCGGTCACCGGTGTGGTAGTCGTAGCCGCCCATGGTGACGGTGCCGGCACCGGCGTAGCCGTTGACCACCAGTTTCATCACCGAGGCGGTCTTCTGGAATTCGCGGTCGTTGTTGAATTCGGCACTGGTGAAGATGCCGGCGGGACCGACGATATCCGGGTCCACCACCGGGTCCAGGTCGGCGGGATTGCCGAAGCGATCCGCCAGGTCGGCACTCTTCATATAGCCGCAGCGCATCATATCCTTGATCACCGCGTCGGCGGTGACCCGGGTATTTACTTTGCCCAGCTTGGCATCGGAGATGCGGTACATGGATTCCATTACCGCAACCGTGTCCTGTTGGCTCAGCAGTCCCACCAGGTCGCCGACGTCGACCAGGCCGGTGACGTCCGTGGGTCTGTCCACCTTGGTGGGGCGCACTTCCGGATTGATCATCGCCATGGGCGCCATGGAATTGCCCCCGGACTCGCTGGAGCTGGAGCCGATCAGCGCCAGCAGTTCGCCGTTGGCGCCGGCGCGGTTGATGCCGTACATGGGGTTGTGCGGGTTGTTGCCGGTATCGTTTTCCGAGCGGGCCGGGATCACCGCGCCGTTGATGGCGGAGGCGGTGCCGGCGCCGATCTTGTCGAGAATGCCGCGCAGCATGCCGCTGTCACTGTGGAAGGCGAGGCCCAGGTCGGTGTTGATAAAGGGGCTGCCGGCGGCGTCGGTCAGCGACGGCACCATGTCACCGGGCAGGCCCTGCTTGCCGTAACCGGCGGTGCTGAGGAAATCCAGCTGGCCGCCCTGCTTGCCCACCAGCACATTGGAACCGGCGATGTTGGCGCCGCCGGCCAGGTCGAAGCAGATAAACGGAATCTTGCCGGCGCCGCCGGCGGCGCTGATGCCGCAGGGGCCGCGCAGCGCTTCCAGGTCGGAGGACAGCGCCGCGTGGGCCATGCGCGGGTTGGCGAACAGGCTGAACATGGATCCGCCGAGCACCGTGGCCAGGCCGGCGCGGAAGCCCTGGCCGAGGAAGTCGCGCCTCGTTACCGGGCGGTGGTGGTCCGGGTGGCGCAGCGGCTGGTCTAGGTCGAAGTGTTTTTTCTTGCTCATAGTTTCTGTCCGGATTCTGCTAATCCGCGGTGCAATTATTTCGGTAGTCGGGCGGCCCTGCTGCCGGTGGCCGTCCGGGAAAAAGCCTCATCGGTCTGTTCATCAGCCGCAGGCGCCTTTCCCGGACGGCCCCCGGCATCAGGCCCTGCGCATCGGCGCCCGGTGTTCTTTTCGATATCGATCGCGGCCAACGGCCGCTCCTACAGGAGGTGGGCGCACAATTTGTAGGAGCGGCGGGGCGGCCATCCGCCCATGGCCGCGATCGGTCTCTCTAGTCTTCAGTGAATCAGAATCATCGCACTGCCCATCGCCGCCGCGCACACCGCCTTGACCGTGGTCGCGGTGCGGCCGTTACAGGCGCTGCCGCTGCAGTTTTCCATGGTGTCGATCAGATCGTTCAGCTCCGTCTCCACTGCCGCCAGATCCGGCGCCACGGCCAGCTGCGAGACGCTGCTGTCGTGCCAGGTCATCTCGTGGCCGAGCAGGTTCTTGATCAGCGGATCTACTACCTGCGCACGCTTGGCCGGGCTGTTAAACGCGTCGGCAATCGGTGCACCGAAATCGAAGCCGGGGAAGTAGCTGCCGCGCGCTGGTGAATCCACCAGGGTGCTGCAGTACTTCACCGCCAGCTGGGTTATGCCCATCTGCTGCGCGGCGAGGAAACCCAGGATATCGCTCTCCACCGGCAGCTGGCGCTTGACCTTCTCCCAGGTGTCGACGATGTCCGGATGGGCGCTGGAGATACCGGTGGCGCGGGACAGCGCCGCGTGTATCTGCTCGAAGCGGCGCAGGCCGATTCGCGGCTGCGGCTCCAGGTCGGCCGGATCGGCGGGTACGGCCGGCACCGGCTCGACGCGGGTGTAGGTCTCGCTGCCGAGTCGCTCGAAGGTCAGGAAGAATTCGTCGTACTCGGGGCCCTTGTCCAGGGTGATGATGGTGCCGAGCCTGGAGAGCGGCTGGCCCTCGCCGGGCACATAGCTGCCGTCGATGGTCGCGGACAGGTTCGCCCAGGCCTGGCCCACTTCCGCCTCGCGGCCGTTGATGCCGATGCGCATGCCCTCGATGGCGATGCCAGTCGGGGCTGCACTGCCGTCGAGACTGACGAAGGTGGGCTCGCTGAACAGGTAGCCGTAGTTGTCGAACTGCTGCACGGTGAACATCACGTAGCTCTGCGGCACGTTGGTCTGCTCTTCCACCTTGAACAGCAGCAGGTATTTCTCGCCGACGCCGACTTCGTAGTTGGTGGCGATATCCTCGGCGGACAGGGCGCGGGAGTGGATCGCCAGCAGGCGCACCGAGCCCTCCCATTTATTGTCGTTGGACACTTCGCTGCCGAGCACCAGCGCGAAGGTATCGTCCCAGGTGCTGAGCAGTTCCGCCGCTGCCGGGTCGGCGTCGCCGGTGAATTCGCCGTTGACGTACAGCTTGCGCCCGCCGATCGGGTCGTAGGTGGCCACGACATGCTGCAGTGTGGCCTGGGCGCGCTCGGCCATATCGTCGGTGATCAGTGCCGGCATGCCGTCGGCGTCGGTGCTGTCACTGCGGTTCTGGAACGTGTAGTTGTACATCGCCTGGCCGAGGGTGAAGTTGCGGATGTCGTTGCCACCGGAGTAGCTGACGATACGCGCCGGCCCCTCCTGGGAGACATTCGCCGGCGCCACCCAGGCCTCGATGGTGTACTCGCCGGTGGCGGTCAGTGTCTCGTGCAGCTTGCGGCTGGTGGCCGTCGCGCCCTGGGCCTTGCCGCCTTTCAGTTGAATGCCCCATGAGCCGAGCCACTCGACGTCGCCGGACAGGGTCAGGTCGATGGCCGGGTTGACACCGGAGGTGTCGAAGGCCGTGGTGCCGCTGCCGGTTTTGAACTCGTACAGCGCGATCGCGTTGTTCTCCACGCGGCCGCCGCTGCTGGCGACAATGCCGTCGGTCAGCAGCAGCGCCTTGCTGATTACCCAGTTGGGATCGACTTCGGTCAGTGGGATGCTGTCGGCGAAAGCCTGGATGGCCGCGGTCATCTCGTCTTCGTTCTCCGCACAGTCGTCCCAGCAGTTGTGGAACTCACTGCCGAGCCGCACGGAGAATCGCGAGTCGGCCGGGTTGTCCAGGTTCATCCTGGCCTTGGCCGCCTCGTAGGCCTGGTCCACATTGGCGCTGGCGAAATAGGGCTGCTGCGCGGTGCCGGCGTCCTCGCTGTGGCAGCCGGCGCAGTAAGTGCTCAGCAGCGGATAGACGGTGCTGCCGAAGCTGCCGCTGGCGGCGGGGAAGCTCTTGCTCGCACCCACGGTGCGCTCCACCGGCGCGGTCAGGGTGATGGTGTTTGCCAGGCTGCCGCTGGCTCTGGCCCACTCCTCGATATAGTTGGTGATGATTTCCGCACAGGCGTCGGCGCTGGAAAGCCAGCAGTTGTGGCCGCCGCCCACCTTGGTCACCAGACGCGACTCTGCCGGCTGCGACAGATTGACCAGTTCGCGGCCGGCGTCGTAGGCGATATTGATATCGTCGCCGCGCACGAACTGCGGGCTCTGGTTGTTCTCCACATGGCAGCCGCCGCAGCGGTTCTCCGCCGCCAGGTTGTCCCAGATATAGCGTTTGTACTGCTGCACATCCTCGGTCTCCGGCGCCGGACCGGAATAGCTGGCGCCGCCGCTACCGGGGTTGGTGTTGGGCTGTTCCTCGGTGTCCTGGCCGCTGCCGCCGCTACAGGCGGAAAGTATCGCCGCAGCGAGAATCAAACCAAAGGACGAGCCCGTCGAACGAAATGCAGAGCGCGATGCGAAGGTCCTGATGCCGGTAGCGCCTTGCGGGACTGTCTGCGAGAGGGATCTCGCAGACAAGCCTCCAGGGATGGATTCACGGCGTGTCCCGCAAGGCGCTACCGGTAGCAGGGCCGCCACTGAACTGAAAAAGGAGCCGGGGATTTTTCTATTCGTCATAAATTAATCCCCCGCGCAGTAAACAGCAGCGTCCGCATAGACCTGCTTCAGCTTGTAGCCGCTGTTGCTGAAATCGTCGGCGATGGCATCGATGCGCGTGCGATCGGCCGTATTCTCCGGCTCCCGCAGGCACACCTGGCGAAATACCTTGGTCACCTGGCACTCGGCGAAGGCGCGACTGTTGGCCAATTCCTCGCCCAGGGACTTGGCGCCGTTGCCGCTGCCGGGCAGGGCGCTGCTCCAGCCCAGGTGCATATTCGGTCCCTCGCGCCAGTAGTTGTCCCAGCGGTCGTCCGGCAGTATGAAGCCGTGGGGGAAGTTGGCGCTGTTGATATGGTTCTTCGCCTTCACGCGGCTGCCAGTGGCTGGGTCTGATTCACCGGTGCTGTTGTAATCGAGCGCGCCGTTTTCCCCCTCCGGGTCATTGTCCGCGTCGTAGGCAAAGTCGTAGTAGGCGAAGGCCTGGGCCATGGGGTCCATGCCGCTGTGGCAGCCGATGCAGTTGTTCTGGAACACGCGACTGTCACCGCCGGGGCTGCGGCTCACATCCTGGCGGATGCGGTCCGGAGCTCTGGAAGTGTCCTGCACCTGCTCCATATCCCGGCACAGATGGTTCACCAGGGTGAAGCGGAACATGGCTCGGTTGGTACCGGCGATAAAGAAGGACTTGGCCGCGCCGCGGGTGGTGATGACGCCGGCGGTCGCCTCCGCCGGCAGGCCGGTGACCGACGACTGGCTGCGCTGTACCAGGCTGTCCTTGAGCGAATGGCCACCGGCCTCCAGCGCCTCGTAGTGGTCGTTGTCGCTGTTGCTGTAGGCGGGCAGGCCGGAGACATCGCCCGTATAAAGGATGTTGCCGGACAGCACTTCGCGGAAATCCACGTCGTCGCGCACCATGCCGATGACCGTGGCGGTGTAATCGTTCAACGGCGCGAATACATCGCGGTCCCGGTTGGTCCAGGGGGTGGCGAGATTTTTCAGCGTCACGTTGTAGAAGGCGTCGTTCTGCATCGCCGTGTAGGCGGCGGCCTGTGGATCGCCGTTGGCAATATCTTCGGCCATGTCGAGCAGTATGCTTTCCGTGGGTATGACGCCGGTCAGACGACTGTGCATTTGCAGGGCCTGGTCCTGGGGGGCGGCGATGGCTGCACCGGCCCAGAAGTAAGCGCCGAGCAGCAAGCAGCCAGCTTTTGGTTGGGTGCCGCTCAGTCGAGGCAGTAGATTTTTCATGGAATTATTTGATTGGAATGAGCACTAAGCCAAGTGACATCAAATACTAATTCCTGGTTCCTGGTATTGTCTGTGACACTTGCAATATTTGGGCTCCAGTTGGCAAATTTTTTGTGCGCGCCTTGAGAGAATTCCGCCTTGCGGGAAAAATGTCGCGCATAGAGAAATTCGACAATCTGTTGGCTGTTTTTTGAGCTTCTCCGGAATTCGGGTTGGGCTGACTGCGGGTAGAAATAAAAATGAAATCATTGCGCGCACTGCCGGTGCTGCTGTTGATAACCGCTTGCAGTGGCGGCGGTGGTGAATCCTCCTCTGGCGGGGACCAGGCCGAAGATCCTGTCGTTGTCGACTATCCGCTCGCCTTCGTGCGACGCCAGCTCACCTTCGAAGACGATGGCGCCCTGGTGCAGGACGACATCTACTCCCCGGCCGATTTCAATCCCGGCGCCGAGCTGGTGCTGAAAGACCGAGCCACACCCAGCGCACCGGAAACCGTGCTGACCGAGGGATTGTTCGACGGCACTTACGACGTCAAGGATCTGAACACCTCGGCCGACGGCCAGCGCCTGGTATTCGCGATGCGCGCGCCAGAGATAGAGGACGCGGATGACGACGAGCAGCCCACCTGGAATATCTGGCTCTACGATCGCGAAACCAGTGAACTGAAGCGCGTCATCGCGTCGGACCTGATCGCCGAAGAGGGGCAGGATGTGGCCCCGGCATTTCTGCCGGACGGCCGCATCGTCTTCTCCTCAAGTCGCCAGCGCCGTTCCCGCGCGCTGCTGCTGGACGACAACAAACCACAGTTTTCCGCCCTCACCGAAGACCTGCAGAGCGAGGCCTTCGTGCTGCACGTAATGGAAGCGGACGGCAGCGATATACAGCAGATCTCCTTCAACCAGAGCCACGACCTGCACCCGACGGTGCTGAACGATGGCCGTATACTTTTCAACCGCTGGGATAATATGGGTGGTGTGGACAACCTGAGTCTCTACACCATAGAGCCGGACGGCACCGACCTGGCGTTCCACTACGGTTACCACAGCCAGCAGACCGGTACGGAAAATGCCGATGGTGAAAGGACCGCGGCCGCCTTCGTAAAGCCCCGCGAGATGCCCGATGGCCGCCTGCTGATCAACCTGCGCTCGCCGGAAGGCATCAGTTACGGCGGCGATCTGGTGACCATCAACAGCGTCGATTACACGGAAGCTTTCAGTGAACCCGAGGGTGAGGGCGAGCTGGTGGGCCAGTCATCCATTTCGGTAGAGGAAGTGGTTACCGACGGCAGCCTGTCCCCCCACGGCCTCTTCGCCTCCGCCTGGCCTTTTTACGACGGCACCAGCCGATTGCTGGTCAGCTGGAGCGAGTGCCGCGTGCTGGAGGCGGAGACCGACCTGCCGCGGCCCTGCACCGAGGAGTGGCTGAACCAGGAAGAAGTGGCGCCGGCGGATCCGCTCTACGGCCTGTGGATTTACGATTATCAGCAGGGTACCCAGCTGCCGATCGTCACCGCCGACGAGGGCGAGATGATCTCCGAGGGCGTCACCCTGGAGCCGCGCACCCAGCCCGCCTATATCCCCGCGCCGGTGCCCGGTGTCGACCTGGACGACAAGCTGGTGCAGGAGGGCGCGGGCATCCTCGATATCCGCAGCGTCTACGATTTCGACGGCGCGGACATTCTTGCGGGCGAGGGCGGGGCGGGTATCCCGAGCCTGGCCGACCCGGCTGCCACCAGCGCCGAGTTGCGCCCGGCGCGCTACCTGCGCGTGGTCAAGGCGGCGGGCATTCCCGACGACGACACACTGGATTTCGACCGCTCCGCCTTCGGCCGCAACCGCGCCCACGGCATGCGCGAGATTCTCGGCTACACGCCGATCCAGCCGGACGGCTCGGTGCGGGTCAGGCTGCCGGCGGATATGCCGCTGGCCATCTCCGTCGTCGACGCCGACGGCCGCCGCATCGTCGGCCGCCACCGCAGCTGGCTGCAACTGCGTGCCGGCGAAGTGCGCACCTGCAATGGCTGCCACACCGGTGACAGCGAAGTGCCCCACGGCCGCCCGGACAAGGAGCCGGCCCCCGCCTGGGGCGGCAGCTCCACATCCGGTATTCCCTTCCCGAACACCGAGCCTGCACTGGTCGCCGAAATGGGCGAGACCATGGCGCAGCTGCTGGCGCGCATCGCCGGCGAGGCGGGTCTCGAAGGCGACATCAATTTCAGCGATCTGTGGACGGACCCGGCGCTGCGCGCCAAGGATCCGAGCAGCAGCATTCCCTACGCCGACCTGACCACGCCGATTCCGATTGCCGCCACCTGCCTGGACGACTGGAGTGCAAGCTGCCGCAGCGTGATCCACTACCCGGAACATATACAACCGTTGTGGGAGCGCTCGCGGGAAGTTCTCGACGCGGGCGGCGCGGTGATCGAAGACCGCACCTGCACCGCCTGCCATTCCACCCGCGATGCCGCCGGCATGTTGCGGGTGCCGGCCGGGCAGCTGGAACTGACCTCGGCCGCATCCGCGGCCAATGCGGACTGGATGACTTCCTATGTCGAGCTGCTGTTCGACAATCCCACCCAGGAGCTGATGAACGGCGCGCTCAACCCGGTGCTGGTGCAGGAGCGGGACGACAATGGCAACCTGGTGTTCGAGACCGACGAGGACGGCAACCCGATACTCGATAGCGACGGCAACCCGATTCCGGTTATGGTAACCGTCGATGTCGACCGACTGATGGGTGATTCCGCCAACGGCAGTCGCTTTTTCGAGATATTCGAAGCGGGTGCGGTACACGCGGACTACCTCGAGCCGGCGGAACTGAGGCTGATCTCCGAGTGGCTGGATATCGGTGCGCAGTACTACAACGACCCCTTTGCCGCACCGGTAAACTGATGCATGTTTAGTCTTCGTTCTACTTTCTTGCACTTTCTATGTGCCGGGCTGCTGTTGGGCCTGTCTGCCGCGGCCGCCGCATCGGGGCCGGGTCTGACGCTGCCGCCGGAAGGCGTACCGGTGGACGCGGAGCTGGTCACCGTCCGCAGCCCCTATGTGAACATTTATACCGGTCCCGGGCGCGGCTACCCGATCTTCCATGTGGCCGAGTACGGGGAAAAGCTGTGGCTGCTGAAGCGCCGCACCGACTGGGTCAAGGTCACCGCGCGCCGGGACAAGACCGGCTGGGTGCGTATCGCCGACCTGCAGGAAATCTACGGCGAGGACGGTGAGCTGGTGCGGGTGCCGCTGCCGGATTTCAGCGATTTGGATACGCAGCACTTCCATCTGGGTTTTTCCTACGGTGATTTCGCCGGCGCCAGCTCCATGGGCGCGACCCTCGGCTACCGCTTTACGCCGAATCTGTCGGTCGAATTGCGCGCGACCCAGGCCGTGGGCGATTTCTCCGACAGCCAGACCTACCAGGTGGCGGTGCTGCACCAGCCGTTCCCGCGCTGGAAGCTGTCGCCCTACTTTATGCTCGGCACCGGTATCAACATAACCTCTCCCAATGCCACCATCGTCGCGACCGAAGATCGCCGCGATACGGCCATGCTGACCGGCCTGGGGGTGAAGACCTATCTGTCCCGCCGCTTTGCCCTCAGAGCGGAGTACGCCAACCACTACCTGCTCACCTCGCGGGAAAACAATCAGGAGATAGTCGAGTGGAAGCTCGGTTTCGACGTTTACCTTTAGAAACGATTTCACAACTACTACGCGTGCGCCAGGCGGCGTTCGGCGGTGCTCGGCGTCCTCATGTACGTCAGTGTACACTCCGGCGCCTCCGCTCCGGCGACCACCACCTGGCACCCGCTCGCTACGCTGTGAAACCGTTTCTAGCAGCAGCGGCCTTTTTATTTGCCGCCGGTGCACAGGCGCAGGACGATGTACTCGGGGATATCGTTTCGCCGGACCTGGAGCGCCGTGAAATCCGCGAGGCGAAACTCGACAGTGAGAACATCGAAATCTCCACTTTCGGTGGCGTCATCAATGTCGAGGACTTTGGCTCCAACACCCTCTACGGTGGCGCACTGGCCTACCACATCAACGAAGATGTGTTTATGGAGGCCGCCTACGGCGAGACGGAGCTGGGCGAATCCAGCTTTGAGCGCCTGAGCGGCTCCGCGCCCCTGCTGACCGACGAGCAGCGCCAGCTCAGTTATTACAACCTGTCCCTCGGCTGGAACCTGTTCCCCGGCGAGTACTTTATTTTTGACGACTGGGCGCTGAACAGCAGCCTCTACCTGATCGGCGGCGTCGGCAATACCTCCTTCGCCGACGAGGAGCACTTCACCTACAACTTCGGGGTCGGCGCGCGGGTGCTGGCCAACGACTGGCTGGCGCTGCGGCTGGACTTTCGCGACCACATCTTTGAACACGAGATTTTTGGCGAGGCGCAAACCACCAACAACCTGTCCGCGCAGCTCGGTTTCTCCCTGTTTTTCTGATCGACAATAAAAGGATATAGCGATGTTTCGTCTCTTCGCCGGCCTGGCACTGATTCTCTCCTCGCAACTGGCCCTGGCGGCCGAACCCTCGGCGGATTTCACGCTCGCCTCCAACAAGGGCGACAACCTGCGCCTGGCAGAGCAGCGCGGCGACGTGATCATGCTGAATTTCTGGGCCTCCTGGTGCGGTCCCTGCCGCAAGGAAATGCCCCTGCTGGACGAGCTGCACGCGCGCTACGAGGCCGCCGGCTTCCAGGTCTGGGGCGTAAACGTGGACTCCGCGCGCGCCGACGCGGAGAAAATGCTGGTCAAGATCCCGGTGGACTTCCCGATTCTGTTCGACAGCACCGGCAGCGTCAGCAAGCTGTACGGTATCGACGCCATGCCCAGTACGGTATTTATCGATCGCGACGGCAATGTGCGCCATATCCATCGCGGCTACCGCGACGGCGACGAGGCCGCCTACAAGAACATCATCAAGGAACTGATCCGGGAGTAAGCCATGATCCTAGAAACCACAGTTGGATCACGAAAGTCCAGGCAAGCTCTTGGCGCGCCTAGCAAACTTAAAAATCGACTCATCACCAATAAGGTGACCACGCGATTTTTAAATTCACTATGCGCACCAATATCTCACCTGTCTTTGTTGCGCCCAACTGCGGTTTCTAGGATGATCCGCGCGCTGTTCCTGCTCTGTGCCGCAACGCTGTTTACCGGCTGCACGGCAACGCCCTGGGTCGCGCCCTACGAGCGCCACTACCTGGCGGACCCGATCATGGGGTTCGAGCGGGATCCGGTGGCGGCCAAATATATGAACCACGTCTACGAGGCGCGCGAGGCGGCGCGCGGTGCGGAAGGTGGCAGTGGAGGCGGCTGTGGCTGTAACTAAAAAATCACCACAAAGCTACTGCGCTCCGCATTTCGGCCGCCGGCGGTGCTCACAATCCTCACGCACTGCAAGTGCGCTCCGGTTGCTGCGCTCCGGCGGCGACCAAACTGTGTTCGCTCGCGACGCTTTGTGGCAATTTTTCTCGATAGCGATATTGCTTTTCGCCCCGGTGTTTTCGAGTGCCGCGGTGTTGCCGGAAGAGCGCGCCGACTCCATGTACCACTCCTACAGCGGCGGCGGCGTCACCATCGACGGTCCCTCGCTACTGGTGCGCAAGAATGTCGGCAGCTCCCTGTCGCTATCTGCCAACTACTATGTGGACATGATCTCCGGGGCCTCCATCGACGTGGAGGCCACCGCCAGTCGCTACTCCGAGCAGCGCGACGAGTACTCGCTCGGCGCGGACTACCTGGTGGACAAGGCAATCCTGAGCGTCGGTTATACCAGTAGTTCGGAGAACGACTACCAGGCCGAGACGGTGTCCTTCGGTGTCAGTCAGACATTTTTCGGCGATCTCAGCACCCTGGGGCTGCGCGTCAGCTACGGCAGCGACGACGTCTTCCGCAACGGTGACGACAGCTTCGCCGCCGCGGCGGAGCACCGGCGCTATGCGCTGAGCTGGAACCAGATATTGACACAGAAGTTGATCGCCGAGCTGAGCGTGGAAACCGTCGCCGACGAGGGTTTTCTCAACAACCCCTATCGCAGTGTGCGCTTCCTCAGTGCGGACTGTGCGCTCGGCTTCTGTTACCAGCCGGAGCTCTATCCGACCACCCGCAACAGCGACGCGGTAGCGCTGCGCGCTAAGTACCGCCTGCCCTACCGGGCGGCGATCAAGGGCGAGTACCGCTACTATGCTGACAGCTGGGGAATTCGCGCCGACAATGTCGAGTTCCGCTACACCCATCCACTGGAGGAAAAGGACCGCTGGATTCTCGAGGGCAAGCTGCGTTTCTACCAGCAGAGCGGGGCGGACTTTTACAGCGACCTGTTTCCCTACCTGAATGCCACCAGCTTCCGGGCCCGGGACAAGGAGCTGAGCGATTTCAGCAACATCTCCTTCGGTATCGGCGTCAGCTACCTGCTGCCGGAGCGCTGGTCACTGTTCGAGCGGAAGAACACCGTCAATCTCTACTGGGACCATATCCTGTTCGACTACGACAATTTCCGCGATGTCACCGTGCACGGTGATGGCGGCGATATCGCGCCGGGCGAGGAGCCCACCTACAGCTTCGGCGCGAATGTGATTCGACTCTTCTGGTCCGTGTGGTTCTAAGGAAGTTCTGAGCGCGCGGGAGACATCCCGCCGCTCCGGCTTGCGATGGCGATGCGTGGCGCAACATACGGCCGGCAGAGGCCCACCGCGCATCCCGCCCCAACCAAACCCCGCAACTGGAACGCGCGCCAGCGTCTATTCCGAGGACAAGTTGCGCTATCGCCATTACCCAAGTTCGCTATGGCTACTATCCTTGGCCTGTGGCGAAGCAATGCATGTGCAGCCGCCGCCACGGGGCGTTTCGATGCTTCTTTTGTCCTGTCGTAGAACCCGTAAAGACGACTACGACGACCCGAGGCACAGGAAGAAGCGCCATCCTCAACGACCGCACTACTTCGCAGAGACTCCGGTAATGCGTCCAATGCATTGGCTCCCAGATAAAATCAGCTGCCAACCACTGACAGTGACTCCCCCGCGAACTGAAGCGCTCGGCGACTACGACGCCCATAGCCTGAACTGATTGATAAATATGAATCTGCATCCACAGCCGGACCTATCGGATGTCGGCATCGTTGTCATCGGCCGCAATGAGGGCGAGCGACTGCGCAATTGCCTGATCTCCCTGCAGGCATGGGATTGCCCGAGAATCTATGTCGATTCAGGATCCAGTGACGGCAGCGTCGCACTGGCAAAAAGTTACGGCTATCCGGTTCTCGAGCTGGACACGGCAAAGCCGCTCTCGGCCGCGCGGGCGCGCAACGAAGGATTGACGGCGCTGAGGCGACAAGCGCCGAATATCAGTTATGTGCAATTTATCGATGGCGATTGCACCTTGGAAGCGGGCTGGCTGCAAAGTGCGCGCGCCTATTTTGACGATAGGGTTGCGGGCAGGGATCGCCTGGCAGTCCTGTGCGGTCACCTGCACGAGCGCCACGCCCAATCGACCGTCTTTACCCAGCTGTGCGAGCTGGAATGGCAGGGGCCGGTCGGAGTCATCGAGTCCTGTGGGGGTATCTCCTTTGCCAACATCAAAGCCCTACAGCAAGTGGGCCTGTTCAACGACATGATGATCGCGGGCGAGGAGCCCGAACTCTGCTACCGTCTCCAGCAGCAGGGCTGGACCATCGAGCGCATCGACAGTGCTATGGCAGTCCACGAATCGGATATCGACAAATTCTCCCAGCTGTTGCGCCGGGCCCGCCGGTGTGGTCACTCTTATGCGCATAGCCACTATTTACACCGGGGTGCTGCAAAGGCGTTCAAGCAGCGGCACCTTCTCAGCATTCTGTTCTGGGGTGCCCTGTTGCCGCTCGCCGCTATTGTGTCAGCGCCGTTCACTGGCGCTGTTTCGACAGCCCTGCTACTGCTGTACCCGATACTCTGGCTGAGGATTTACAGAAGGAGTCTTCGTGAGAGCCGCATTCCAGGAAAAGTGGCGGCAATACACAGCGGCCTTACCGTCGTCGGAAAATTTGCACAACTCCTCGGTGTGGCCGACTTCTATCGGCAATTGATAAAGAAGAAGCAATTCCAGCTGATCGAGTACAAGTAATCGATCACAAGAAGCAAACCGATTCGAAGCAGTCCTCCTTGCCACCCACAAAAAAATCAAAAAACGCCCGGTTGCCGTCCAGTGACCGGGCCCGCTGCGGTATTGGCTGTCCGCTGCAGTAGCCGCAATAAGATCACAAAAAAATAAAATTAGAATCCGCATTGTGTCCTGCGCCAATCTTTAAGTATGGCGCGGTGTTTTCCGACCCACCTTCGCGCGATCTCCTATCTTTACGTGGAAGTTTGCCACTGCCTGTTGTCGAGGCTATCGCCGCAAAGGCGTGTAAACAAAACGACCGAGCAGCGCAACTTATACAGCGCAACGACAGGGATGACCCGCATCGGGTCAATTAACTGTCGTTCCCAGAGATAAACAACTGACGCGAACCGACCAACAAGCTTATGGACTGGCTTGACGTTCTGCTGGCGCTTATTGGTGCGCCGCTTCTTATTTGGTGTTTTGTACTTCTGGTGGAGTTGGGCGCAGCCGCCAAGGCGCTGCGGAGGCGCAGAACTGGCTCGGCAGATACGCCGGAGCCGGTTGCTGTTTCCTACACGGTGTTAATCCCCGCGCACAATGAAAGTGCAGATATCGCTAAAACCATCTGCGAACTGCAGCAGGTCATGACCGGCGATGGAGACATGCTGGTCATCGCCGACAACTGCGATGACGAGACCGCCGAGCGCGCACGCCAGTGCGGCGCTAAAGTGGTCGAGCGCAGCGCGTCGGCGCAACGCGGCAAGGGCTATGCGTTGAGCTTCGGACTGGCGGCACTGGAAAAATCTCCACCCGACGTGGTCGTCATTCTCGATGCGGACTGCGAATTTACCCGGGGCAATCCGGCCGGGCTTGCCGCCGTCGCGCAGATGCTGCAGCGCCC
Organism: Microbulbifer magnicolonia; assembly: GCF_035117725.1. Classification (NCBI taxonomy): domain Bacteria; kingdom Pseudomonadati; phylum Pseudomonadota; class Gammaproteobacteria; order Cellvibrionales; family Microbulbiferaceae; genus Microbulbifer; species Microbulbifer magnicolonia. Next base: position 903,359 of record NZ_JAYEFD010000002.1, read on the forward strand.
GGTCCAGAGCCACTACGCCATGCGGCTTCGCGACGGAGAGGGTCTCCCGCAGCGAATCGCTCATTTCGCATGGCGAATGAAGAACGGCCTGCGTCCCACCGGCCTGGGCGAGCTGCATCTGCCCTGCCAACTCGCGGGTACCGGCATGGCATTCCCCTGGCACCAGATCCGCGCTGCCCGCCTGGCCACCGCGAATATTGTCGAAGACCTCGCCCTCGGTATAGAGCTGGCGAGCCGCGGAGACCCCCCCTTCTATTGTTCCAGCGTCCAGGTGACGAGCACCTTCCCCCTGGCGGCGAATGCGGCGAGGGGCCAGCGGGAGCGCTGGGAGCACGGCCACTTGCATACGATTCTTACCGCCGGACCTGCAATGATTATCGACGCCCTGCGTCGGCGGGACTACCGCCTTCTGGCGATGGCGATGGATATGTCGGTCCCGCCGCTCAGTTTGCTGGCGCTGGCGATCGGCGCCTATGTCGTGCTGAGCCTCGGACTCTCGCTCATCGATCCACTGCCGATTTCCCTGATCTTATCCTGCGTCATTTTCTCGATCTTTGCCTCGGTTATTACCGTCGCCTGGGCACTCAGCGCGCGAGATCTGCTGGGGCCCAGAGACCTAGTCCGGGTTGCGCTGCATGTGATTGCAAAAGTGAACATCTACGTGCGCTTTACCACGCAACGGCAGCGGGAATGGATTCGAACCGCGAGAAAATGACATGGAACAGTCACAGCTACTCACCAACCGGCGCATAGATCTGAATCTGTGCCATATTGATGCGATCAAGATGAGTGAAGCCATCGAGCAGATTCGCACTCTGGCCAGGTCCAGCGCCTTCCACTATGTGGTCACGCCTAATATCGACCATCTGCAGCGCCTGTATAAGGCCGGCGCCAAATCGGAAATATGTGACATCTACCGCAATGCAAGCCTGTCACTTTGCGACAGCCGTATTCTGGAGAAATTGATGGAGCTGTCGGGCGCCAGGGTACCGCAGGTCGTAACTGGCAGCGACCTGACCAGGCGCATGTTCGACGAGGTGCTGAAACCCGGCAGCCGCCTGTTTATTGTCGGGGGAAGCGCAGCGCTGATCGATAGGTTGCGAAATCTGTATCCCTATCTGCAGATTGAGCACGTCAATCCGTCGATGGGCTTTATAAAAAGAAGCGCTGAAGTGTGCTCCGTTGTCGACGCCGTTTGCGCCGCGAAGCCGGAATTCATACTGCTCGCAGTCGGTTCACCGCAGCAGGAAATACTGGCCAGGAAACTCGCGGCGTCCGCTAAATCCGGTGTCGCGCTGTGCATCGGCGCCTCGCTGCTGTTCATCACCGGGGAGGAAAAGCGCGCGCCGGAATGGCTGCAGACCCTGCGCTGTGAATGGCTGTACCGGCTGTCGCAGTGCCCTCGGCGCATGGCCAAGCGCTACCTGTTGAACATGTTGCACCTGCCGTTCATCGCACACGCGATAAGAAAGGAGGTGCATGGCGACGGACGGAAAGGCGCCCATGTATAGCGTCCACAAGTGGGTCGCAAATCCAGACGCAATTTTACAGAGGCGATAGACAGTGCCAAACACCTTCGCTTACGCAATGCTCCTGTGCTGGCCACTGGTCGCGGTGTTGATTTTCTACTACCGCCGTCTCAGCACGTTGAGTGCGGCCTTTTGGGTGATCGTTGGCGGCTATCTGTTACTTCCGGCGGCCATGGAAATAGATCTGCCAATGCTGCCGCCGCTGGACCAGACGTCCATACCGGCACTCAGTGCGCTGCTCGGCTGCGTGTTTATACGAAAAGTTCGCATAAAGCTGCTTCCGGACAGCGGGCTTCAGCGCTGGCTGTTCCTGGGGCTACTCATAGCGCCGCTACTTTCCACGATTACCAATCCGGAGCCCTTTTTTGACGGCCGCCAAACAAAACGCGGGCTGGAAATGTACGATGCCCTGGCCGGCATACTGCAGATGTACCTGACACTGCTGCCAATGCTGATCGGGCTATCGCTCGTCAAAAGTCCCGCCGATATCGTCCGGCTGCTCAAGCTGCTGCTCTACGCCGCAATCGCCTACTCACCGCTGATCCTCTTTGAGGTCCGCATGAGTCCGCAATTGCATACGTGGGTCTACGGCTTCTTCCCGCACGACTTTTCGCAGCAGATGCGCTTTGACGGTTTCCGGCCGGTAGTGTTTCTCGGCCACGGGCTGCTGGTCGCGATGTTTGCCTCGGTATCCCTGTGTGCGGCCACTACCCTCTACAAGCAGAAATACACGCTCGGGTCACTGCCCGTGGGTATGTTTGTGCTCTATTACGCCATAGTGCTGTTGCTGTGCAAATCGGTGGGTGCATGGCTGCTCGGCTTCGGCAGCATGCTCTGTGTGCTCATGTTGTCGCCCCGCTTGCTCCTCAGTGTCGCTACCTTCATCGCCCTGCTCGCCTTCGTCTATCCGCTCATGGCGATGAACGGCCTGATTCCGGAGAAGATGCTTGTCGAAACCGCGGCACTGTTCGGTCAGGACCGGGCCCAGTCGCTGGCCTACCGCTTCTCCCACGAGGAGCGTCTGCTCGACCACGCCGCGCGCAAGCTGAGTTTCGGCTGGGGCAGTTGGGGCAGGAATCAATTCTATAACTCCGTTTCCGATGGACACTGGGTGAAGATCATCGGCTGCTTCGGCATGCTCGGTTACCTCACCAAGGCCGGTCTACTGCTGACAAGCATCACTCGCGGCTATGGCGTACTGAAGACTATAAGCAATCGAGGTGAGCGGGGTGCATACGCCGGCCTGCTGTTGATCTGTGCCCTTTTCATGGTCGACCAGGTCCCCAACAGCTCCCTTTCGCCTTACTTCTGGCTGCTGGCCGGGGGCGCTTTGGGCATTCCCCGCCGTCGGCTCGCGGTACCGCTGCCACGTCGCCAACGACTGCAACAGAGTAGCGCCTACCCGAGGATGGCGCGATCGCCCCGCTGAAACCGCATTGGGAAAATGCTCAACTAACATGATGCCGAAAAAATGACAAATACCGAATCCTGGAATTCTTACCGCACGCTGCGCGGCATTGTTGCCGTGTGGTTCCTTTGCGCCTCAGTCTCGTCCGCCGCCCAAACAGAGTCGCCGGAGCGGGGATGGTATCCGGACCCTCTTGGTAGCATTGGCTACCCGGAAATAGCGGGCCTGGATTTAAACGAGAAACCCGCCGGCACCCGTGGTTTTCTGCGGGCGCAGGGCGAATCCCTGGTATTCGAGGACGGTACCCCCGCGCGCTTCTGGGGTACCAATATGCAGGCCTATGCGCTGTTCAGTTCGAGCGAGCAGGACATCAGACAGCACGCGCGACGACTTGCCGGACTGGGCTTCAATCTTGTCCGCATTCACCACCACGACTCGAAATGGGTGGAACCAAACATTTTTGCCGCTCCCGAAGACAATACGCTGCGTCTCAATGACAAGGCACTGCGGCAGTTGGATTTGTGGATAAAGTGCCTGCGGGACGAGGGCATCTATATATGGCTGGACCTGCATGTTGGCCGAGCCTTTACCAGCAGGGATGGCATCAGGGGCTTCGCCGATGCCGCGAAAGGCAAGGATCGCGCGCGACTGAAAGGTTTCAACTATTACAACAGAGACATCCTGCAGGCAATGCGGGATTTCAACAGGCAGTATCTCAGCCACAAGAATCACTATACCGGTATCGAATATCGCAATGACCCGGCAATTATCGCGGCGCTCATCACCAACGAAAACGACCTGACCTACCACTTTGGCAATGCGCTGCTCGGCGACAAGGGTGTGCCGCAACATCACAAGGCATTCATCCGATCGGTAAGCGCAGCCACCGAGCAACTCGGTCTGAACGAAAAGCGGGCCGCCAAGACCTGGGAAATGGGCGACTCCAAGATATTTCTGAATCACCAGGAATACCAGTTCAATAATTTTATGATCGCAGACTTAAGGCGCCTCGGATTCAAGGCGCCCATAGCCACCACCAACAGTTGGGGTGGTATGGGGCTTGTCAGCCTGCCGGCCTTGAGTGTCGGTGATCTCATCGATGTACACAGTTACGGCGACGACGGCGATCTGGGGCGCAATCCGCGCGAAAGTCCGGGCCTACTGCATTGGATCGGCAGCGCACAGGTCAGCGGCAAGCCGCTTGCGGTCAGCGAGTGGAACCTGCGGGATTTCCCCGCCGGCTCGCGCCATCAGCTGCCCATGATGCTGGCCGGCGTTGCCTCACTGCAGGGCTGGGATGCGCTCATGCTCTATGGTTATGCGCAGGTGCCACTGCACAGTGAATCCATAGGGAACAACTGGTCGTCGTTCAAGGATCCGGAGATGATGGCGCTGATGCCGGCGGCCTCACTGTTGTACCGGCAGCAGCATGTGGCCGGGGCGAAGCGACACTATCGGCTGAGGGTTCCGGAGAAGCAGTTCTTTAAGCAGGTGATCAATGCGGAGAGCGCGATCAGTATCAGAACGCTGATCGAACAGAGCAAGCTGACTATCGATCTGCCCTATTCAGCGACCCTGCCCTGGCTGGCACACCCGGAAACTGCTAGTGAAGTGCCCAATGAAGATCGCGAAAGCGATGGCGCCACAGAGATCATCACCGATGTGGATCGCGATTATCTGCCGGCGGGGCAGAATTACGTACGGTCCGACACCGGCGAGCTCTTGCGCGACTGGCAGCGGGGATTACATATTATCGACACCGGCAAATCTGTCGTGGTTTCCGGCAACCTCGGCAACAATCGGAACCTTCAGGTCGGTATCGTCAAATTCGATATCCGCAACGACTCGGCCACCATCGCCGTGCAGTCACTCGACAACCGGCCGCTGACACAGAGTGAGCGGATACTGATCACAGCTGTGGCCCGCAGTCGGGTGCCGGAAAACAAAGGCGAAAAATACATCAACGAAAAGGTCGATGGGACCATTGAAATCTCCGCCAGCGGTAACTACAGCTTCACACCACTGAGCGTCACTAAACAGCAGGAGATCCGTCTTCGGGGCGACGGGACGGCGCTGAAAATAGCGCTACCGGGTCCGTCGCCTACCCCCTGGATGCTATTGGTGAAGTCGCCGTGATCGACAGGGAAACTTGCCAGTGCAAGATCTCGGTGCTGCTGTGACAGAGACATCCTCCAGAAATCGCGCCGGATGGCCGTCGCCTGCGGGTCTCGCAGCCGGTCTCGGCGCACTCGCGGAAGGCCTGCGGGGCTCCGGCACAAGGGCGGCCTCGCTGAGAGGGACCGTTCTGTCCACAGCGGGATTCGGCGCCCAGAAGCTGCTGCAACTCGCCTCTAACCTGATCTTGACCAGAATCCTGTTTCCGGAGGCCTTCGGTCTGATGGCAATCGCCAGCATCTTCTTGCTGGGCATATCGCTGTTCAGCGACCTGGGTATCCACCAGGCGATTGTCCAGAAGAAGCGCGGCCAGGAGGAGCTGTTCCTCAACACAGCCTGGTCGATAAAAATAATCAGGGGTTTCGCCATCTGGCTGGTCGCCTGCGCTGTGGCCTGGCCCGTTTCGCGGCTCTACAGTGAAGCCGTTCTCTTTCCGCTGATCTGCGCACTCGCTACCACGGCGATTGTGCAGGGCTTCGCCTCTACGGCAATTTCCACGTTGAACCGGCAGCTGCAGTTCAAACGCGTCGTCCTGCTGGAATTGTTACAGGCCATCATCGCGACGCTGATCACCATAGGTTTGGCCCTATGGCTGAAGTCCGTGTGGGCGCTGGCCGCCGGCGCGATTGCCGGCGGCATTATCCGCACCATCCTCAGTCATGTGATGCTGCCATCCCACCGCCATCGGTTTGCGCTGGATCGCAGCTGTGCCATGGAAATAATTCACTTCGGCAAGTGGATCCTGCTTGCGACCGTAGCCTGCTTTCTGGGTAGCCACGCACAACCGTTGTTGCAGGGATACCTTGTATCTATGGCGACACTGGGCCTTCTCACCATTGCCACTTCGTTCGTCTCCGCTATCGACGAGCTGGCCGACAAGTTGTTGACCAGCGTCGGCTTTCCGGCACTTTCCCGCGTAGTCAGAGAGCAGCCGGAACGGCTGCACATCACAGTCAGGCAATTGCGCGTGGTCACAAACGTCATCGGCGTTACTGCGTTCCTTATGCTGGCCATGCTGGCTGGCGGTCTTATCGAATTTCTTTATGATCCCCGCTACCTCGAAGCCAGCGTTTACCTGTCGATTCTCGCAGTCAACGGCGCCATTGATTTCATGCAGGGACTCTACCAGAGCGTACAGCTCGCCCGCGGCGACAGCCGCGGTCATTTCTGCGTCATGGCCATGATGGCCGTGTCACGTACGCTGGGGACCGTGACAGGATTCTATCTGGCCGGCGTCAACGGCATGCTCTACGGCTTGTGTGCAGGCTCGCTGGCATCCTATGCCCTGTCCCTGCTGCTGGCATACCGGGGTGGATTTGCGTGCTTGAAAACGGATTTCATGACACTCGTGGTAATTGCATTTTTCTCGACAGCAGTGCTCGGCTGAGCCGTTCGCGCAGCCGGGAAAACTTCGGACAGACGACATGTTAAGCATCGGATTCCTGACCATCGAAAGCCCGTATGATCGCAATAGCTTTAGCGGAACTATCCACTATATGTTTCGGGCCCTGTGTGAGCAGCCGGATGTCGAGGTCAGCCTGGTTGCCGAGCAAGTGCATAGAAGACGCCCTGTGGCCGCACGGCTGCTGGGCAAACTGCAGTCCAAACAACTGCCATCATTCGGGCTGCTCGATACGCTGGCGGACAAGGTCGAACAGCAGCATCTGCGGGCCCTCCGCAGACACCTTTACCGCGAGCGTTCACGCTACGATGTGTTGGTAGCCCCTGTAGCTTCGGATCTTATCGGCACCATTAGAAACGGTGATGAGCTGCCGCCAATTATCTTCGTGACTGACGCCACGCATGGCTTCCTGCGTGAAGAGTACAAATGGCCGCTTACGGAAGACCATCGGAGAAATGAGGTGGCGACCGTCAAAAATGCCAGTGCGGTGGTCTATTCATCACAATATATGGCGGACAGGGCAAAAATGGAATTCGACGGCTGTGGCGATGGTCGACGCGGAAAATTCGATTTCATACCGTTTGGCCTGAATATGGACGTGGTCGAGGGCGCGGCAGCAAAGCACATCGACAACCATTTACGAATCCTATTTGTCGGCAAGGACTGGCACCGGAAAGGTGGCGACACCGCGCTCGAAGTCGCCCGTCAATTGCGTTCAGCCGGCGTCGATCTGACGTTAACAATTGTCGGCGCCAATCCGGTTGAGGCGCGCAATATTGACTGGGTGCGTGTATACCCATTCCTCGATAAAAATGACGCCTCCGAGCAGCGACAATACTACGACCTATTAAAGGAGAGCCATTTTCTCCTTTTGCCTACCAGGGCAGATTGCACACCCATGGTCATTGCCGAAGCCAATGCGTTCGGTACACCTGCAGTGACCAGTGCCGTCGGTGGAATTCCCTCCCTGATTACCGATGGCGTCAACGGTTGCATGCTCGATGTGGCGGCAGTGCCGCAGAAATATGCCGACGTGATACGCCACTACTGGCACAGCCAGGCGCTATACGAGCGGCTTTCCGTGTCATCCAGGCGTACTTATGAGGAAAAGTTGACCTGGGGTGCCTGGGCCAGAGGCATGGTCGCGAGAGCGCAGCTGCTGGTGGGCGAAGCGCTGGCAGAAGAATGACGGCGATCGCATGCAGCAGTTCATTACACCTATCACAATCCAGGGATGCCAGGGTGAGGAAGGAGGCGCAGGAAGGAATAATCTTGGCAAACTGCTATAAAAAGATGCGCGTATTTTGTACATGGTATTGAGGCATTACGGCTATATTCAAAGGAGTAATTTCGATCTTTGAATGATATGACGTGTGCACAGTCATCTATGTATAAATCGGCGGCTGGAAAGTAGATTGCCACTAATGCACGAGACTGTTTAAGCGAAAGCTCATGGAATGCAGTGACCTTTAAGGACAGTAAGGAATTTCAACATGACCACTATCGCAATTGGCCTCGACTCTGCGGATCCATTCCTGTTCGAGGAAATGCTGGCGGCAGGCGCGTTGCCCAACTTTCGCAAAGTCAGAGAAAGAGGTGCCTACGGGAGGCTGGCGAATTTTGACATATTCACGGCCGAGCTGCCCTGGACCACTTTTGCGACTGGGGTGCCGCCGGAGGAAACCGGCTACTGGACGCCGCTGAAGTACACGCGGGATTACAAAGTGCACACCCGCGCCGCCTATGAGTACGATGAGTATCCACCGTTTTTTGCCCTCGACAGAAAGCGCCGGGTCTGTTGTTTTGATGTGCCGCAGGTTCGGTTGCAGAAGTCTTTAAACGGCATGCAGTTCAACGCCTGGGGCGCCCACTCACCGCAAGTTCCGCAACTGTCCAACGTGCCGGACGTGTTCCGCCAGCTGATCGCCAAGTATGGCGAACACCCGGGATTGCATGACGACTATGCCGTTGCACTGGACATGGACAATACGAAGAAGGTCTACGAGCGGCTGATGACGGGTATCGCGAGGCGCGGCAAGATCTGCGTGGACCTCCTGAGAAGGGAACCGTGGGATCTTTTTCTGACGGTTTTCGGTGAGCCACACGGGGGTGGACATAATCTCTGGCAGTTTGAGCCGGGGCACCCCCTGTGCACCGAATCCATCCCGGGGCGCGAACTGCTTCCGCAGAGACCGATGTGGAATATCATGCAAGCCATCGACACCGCGCTTGGTGAGATTCTGAAGGTCGCACCCAAGGATGCCAATATCGTGCTCTTCTCTCCCCACGGTATGGGCCCAAATACGATGGATCTGCCCTCGCTGCTCTTTCTGCCGGAGTTTATGTACCGCTGGAATTTCGGCCGCGCTGCATTGGGGCAAGTTGACGACCTGGTGGATCCATTTACCGAACAGGAGTGGGGTTCCTGGTTCCGCCATGTATGGAATACCAATGCACAGGGCGATTCTCTGATTAGACTGGCCCGCAAGCATCTGCCATCGCGTCTCTACGACCGGGTCGCGCCCCATCTGGAGCCGGCATTGCATTGTCAGCCAATGAATCCGGTTATCGCCGAGCGACGGTACCCGGATTTGCCAGCCTGGCAGCCGGCGCTGTGGTACAGCAATTGCTGGCCACAGATGAAGGCGTTTGCGCTGATGAGTTTCTCGGAGGGCTATATTCGCCTCAACGTTCGCGGACGGGAGAAAGAGGGCATCGTAGAACCCGCTGATTTCCAGGCCGTGGTGAATGATATCTGTAACGAATTGAAACTACTGAAGTGTGCCCGTACCGGCACTCCCATGGTGAAAAAAGTCCTGGTGACGAGGCAAAGCGCAACCGAAGTCGATAAAAAACTGCCAGACGCAGATATCGTTATCAGCTGGCAGGAGACCTTCGCCACCGATGCGGTAAGTCACCCCGAATATGGACGCATAGGGCCGGTGCCGCACTTCAGGGCCGGTAGTCACCGGCATACGGGGTTCATGTTGATGGCGGGCCAGGGAACCGCGCAGAACGCGAAAATCGTCAATGGTCATGCGCTGGACATAGCGCCGACAATCCTTGCCATGATGGGGGGGCAGGCGCCCGCTTACATGAAGGGAAAACCTGTGAAAGTTATGCCGATTTCAGTTGGCGCACCCGCGCTTTGAAGACTCGCTTAGCACCTGTGCGCTCGTGAAGTCATGCTCGTGCCGGAGGCCCTGATGTAGTCGATGATCGTGTCATATTGACCCGCAAACGCAGCGACAAATGTTCTGCGTCATTCGCGCGCCAACTCGCGAATTGATGCAGCGGGATTGCGGCGAGTCTCGGCAGCGGATGTCATTAGGCCGGGCAAAATAATGCCTCAAATCAAGCGGCGCAACAGTGTGACCAGAAAGCAACAGCCTCAACCGGCAGCGGAGGTAGTTCCGTCGTCTGAGTGGGATAAACTTACACCGCAGCGCTGTCGTCAATATTTAACGTCCTGGCTCTGCAGCCTTGGATGAAAATTCCAATCGGCATCATGTCGGGTTGCGAGACGTCAGGTCAGGCATCGACAATCGACCACGCATTTTCATTAGACCCTTCCTCGTCTTCTAATTTGATTCCACAGCAACGTATTTTCCTTCCCTGTTCATCGCGACCCTTGAGTCCCTCTGCAGCTCGTTCCGCTACTGCCAGCTGGCGTTTCCCGAAGCAATTAATGCGCAGCATGGCTTCCCTCTAAAGATCAAAAAAAAGGCAGATTTATACCTGCCTATTCAAATATCTGGGACTATAGTGCAGGTGCAGTGAGGTAAGCCCGCGGAATAATTCCATCGGAAGGCAATAAACCGCAGGGCGTTCGATGGTGATTTACCCCGTGACAAGGGCAAGCCGGTCACACGTCGGCCTAAACGGCCTCTCAGAGATTGGGGGATGCCCGGCCAGACTCGCGGGGGTGGAAGTAAGTGATTGCGCGGTACATGGAGAGGTAGATGCAACAGGGATGGGTGCGACTGCATGAGAGGGGCCTCGCCGCTCTCTACAGGCTTTTTGATGGCCTACTTATTTTTTTGATTCTGGTTTTCTGTCTGACCATATGGGGCCATGACGTCAGTAAGGACTGGCTCATTGTTGCCTTGCTGGCCATCGCGAGCTTTACGTTCCTGGCCGAGTCAGTGGATCTCTACCGATCCTGGCGCGTCGATAGCTATCTCAGCCTCCTGGGCGCCTGTTCCTTTGCGTGGATTTCGGTGTGCCTCTTTCTGTTGTTGATTGGCTATTTCAGCAAGCTGGGTACGGATTACTCCCGTTTAGTCGTCGGCAGCTGGTTCTTTCTGACATTGCTCTTGCTGCTGTCATGGCGGATGCTGCTGCGCCAGTTTCTATGTTACTTCCGCGCGCGCGACCGCAATATCCGCCGGGTCGCCATCATCGGTGTCACCAATTCCGGCCTGCGCGTCGCCCGCGATATAGACGCCAACCCGCAACTGGGCATTCGGGTGGAAGGCTTTTACCGGGTGCCACAGATCGCCGATTCCGTCGTGCCGAATGAACAGCTGGAGCGGATCAAGGTATTGGGAGATGTGAGCGACGCAGTAGCGTTGGCACGTGCGGGTCAACTGGACTACGTCTACGTCGCACTGCCGATGCGAGAGGAAGACAAAATTGCCGAAATACTGGCGGCATTTGCCGATACGACCGCAACTGTGCACCTGTTACCGGATTTCTTTGTCGCGAATATGCTGCATGCGCGCTGGTATCAACTGGGCAGCTCGAGCCTGTTGAGTGTCTATGACACACCGATAGTTGGGCTTAACAGCTGGCTCAAGCGCATGGAAGACCTGGTGCTGGCCTCTCTCGCGCTCATTGCGCTCGCACCGCTGATGCTGGCGATTTCGTTCGGAATCCGTCTCACCTCTCCGGGACCAATTATTTTCAGGCAGCGCCGCTACGGCCTGGATGGCAGGGTGATCGACGTATGGAAATTTCGCACGATGAGAGTTCAGGAAGACGGCGACAAAATCCAGCAGGCCAACCGAAATGACTCCAGGGTGACCACTTTTGGACGCCTACTTAGACGCACTTCGCTTGACGAGCTGCCGCAGCTCATCAATGTATTACAGGGCAGTATGTCGATCGTCGGTCCCCGTCCGCATGCCGTCGCTCACAACGAGCAATACCGGGGGCTGGTTAGCGGCTACATGTTGCGCCACAAGGTAAAGCCCGGCATTACCGGTTGGGCGCAGGTGAACGGCTGGCGCGGAGAAACAGATACGCTGGACAAGATGAGCAAACGCGTCGAATTCGATCTGCACTACATCAGAAACTGGTCGTTTCTATTCGATTTGCGCATTCTAATGCTCACTCTATCTAAAGGATTCGTAAGCACCAATGCTTATTAGAAGGCAATCCGCCAGGCGGATTAGAAAATACGGAAATCGACATGAATAAAATCGGCCTATCCACAATCTGTGGCTTGAGCGCGCTTCTTCCCATCAGTGCCATGTCCGCAGAGGAGACGGAGCAGGGTGCAGCGATCCACTTGCCCGCCGGCATAGACTTCTCACCATCGGCCCTCGTGGAGTTTCGGCATGACGACAATATCACCAACGCCAGTATCGAGCGCGTACAGAGCTGGGTGGTAACCAGCAGAGCCAATATGCTGTTCGAGGCCAAACACGATGCCGACAGCTACAGGCTCGAATACGCTGTAGAGAAGGGTGCATACCTCGACAGCAAGATAGACAATTATCTCGATCACGACCTCTTGGGCGGTGCCAAGTGGGAACTCAGCGACACAGTGCGATTGGCGGTCGACGGGCGCCACCAGAGCGCCCACGAAGGGCGCGGCAGCAATTTCTCCCAGGGCATAGGCGCCGAACTTGAAGAGCCGGACACTTTCCTCCTCTCAGATGTCTCGGTAAGCCTGAGCTATGGACCAGATACCAGCCCGGTGCGGCTCGACACCTCACTAGGTGCCGATAGGCTCGATTACTACGGTGGAATCAGGACCCAGGATCGCGACAGGAGAAGTGCTTTCGGTGCTCTGACGCTGCGTTTCAAGACCGGTGCCAAGACCGAGCTGGTCGGCGAAGTGTCGCACAGAAGTTTCAAGTATGAATTCCTGGCGCCCGGTCAGCAGACGCTCGACAGCACCGAATCCGACTATCTTGTCGGACTGAACTGGGAAGGCGCAAAAACGGTAGTGCGCATTCGCGGCGGCGTGCGCAGCAAGCAGTTCGACAGCGACCAGCGAGCGGACTTTTCCGGAGCCAGGTGGGATGGATCCATCGCCTGGAAACCGCGCACTTACAGCACCATCGAAGTTGCCTCGGACAGAAGAACCGAAGAGGTTCAGGGAGAGGGCGATTATATCGACATAGTGAGCCACTCGCTGAGCTGGAATCACGAGTGGAGCGACCTGATTTCTTCCGAGATTCTCCACAGTCTCGACCAGGCTGAGTACAGCGGGGAGCTGGGAATCCCGCGAGACGAAGACTATCAGCGCAGCACAGTCAGCCTCAGTTACAGAATGCGCTACTGGCTGGCACTAAGTATCGGCTACGAAAGACAGCAGCAGGATGCGGTAGATGCTAGGCTGAACTACGATCGGAATATAAGTTATATCGGATTCAAGTTATCGATTTAAATCGAGATCGCCGGCTGAACTCCCAACCCCCGCTGTTAAGACGCTATGGAGAGCGACATGAAATTTCGCGCGATGGACAATGCAGTGCTGCTCCGCTGCCTGCTCGCAAACATAACTCTGCTGATCTGCTGGACTTTTTCCGTACAACTCCAAGCCGCTGGCAAATTGGTCGAGGGCGACTATGAGCTGGGTTCTGGCGATAAGATCAATATCCGAGTCTACGGTGAGGATGACCTCACGGTTGAGGCCGTGCTGAGTGACAGCGGCGTTATCAACTATCCGTTCCTCGGCGAACTGAAAGTCTCCGGCCTTACGACGTCGGAACTGGAAGGGGTGATTGTCAAGGGGCTGAAGGGAGACTACCTGATCAAGCCGATCGTTCACATTTCCATTCTGCAATACCGTCCGTTCTTTATCGATGGGGAAGTGAAGGTCCCGGGTGGGTATCCCTACCAGCCCGGCTTGACGATAAGCAAGGCCGCAGCCCTGGCGCAGGGATTCACCGAGCGGGCATCGCGCAACAAAATCTATATCGAACGTGGTAACAGAAGTGTGCGGGAGAAAATCAAGGCTGATCTCTCTACCGAACTACTCCCTGGTGACATCGTAACCGTAGAGCAAAGGTTCTTCTAATGGGCATGGTCAATACAAAAGATGTCGAAACGTCGACAGAAAATGCGCTGGTACTCGAAGAGATCGATTTGCGCAGGTACTGGAAGCTTATCTACAACAATAAGTGGAAAGTAATACTCTGCGCGTTGGTTTTCGGTGCCGTGGCGGCCGTCGTCGTGCTAGTACCCAAACCGAGCTACGAGGCCACCGCGACTATCAGCTTCGATACGGGTCAGGCCAATCTTATCGATATAAAGCAGGTGTATGAGTCCGGCTCGAGAAATGAAGAGTACCTGCAGACCCAGGTTGAACTTCTCAAGTCGCGGATGATTATTGAAGGCGTTATCGACAAGCTCGATTTGACCCGGCACCCGGATTTCATCGCGGGAATCGAGTTAGATAAATTAACTGCCGATAAAGTCAGCATGCGTGACAGGTTGTACGCACTTTTAGAGTCGCGATCGTCTGCTGATGAGAAGATCGATATCGAACAATTCGATACGGTCGACGTGTTTGCCGAACCAGATCTCTATATGGAGGATGCGGCACCGGTGGCCGAAGAGGAAATCGCGCAAAATGCGAGTGCCCAGGATCCTGTAGTCGCTGCAGATAATCAGACATCTGCATCACCGGAGAGCACTGCGCAGACAACAGCCGCCGGTGACGCGCCACCGATGACCCTTACGGAACTAAAGCAGCAACAGGCCACGCGTGTGTTGCGGGACATTGTAGCAACCAAGATATCCAAGAGCCTCACGGTCAAACAGGTATCTGATACGCAACTGATCGCGGTTACCTTTTCGGCAGGAGACCCTGATCTTGCCGCGCTGGTGGCAAATACCGTAGCGGGCGTCTACCTCGAGAGCCAGGACCGGGCCGGTAGCGCGGTCGTCGCGCGCGCAAGTGACTGGCTTAACCAGCGCCTGGAGGGATTGCGGACGAATCTCGAGGAATCGGAGAAAAAGCTGAACCAGTTTCACTTGAAGGAGAATCTGGTTGACATGGAGGGCATCCGCAGTCTGTCCGCACAGGAACTGAATGAGACCACGACGCAATTATTGCAGGCGCGCAAACAGTTACAGGAGATCGCCAGTGTACGGGCTGAGTTGAGACAGCGCGATGGGGGCGTGAATGTGCTTGCCGCTCTGCCGCAGATGCAGGACAACAACGTTATTCAAAGTATCAAGGCAGTCGAGGCCAGCGCACTGGTGAAGCGCGATGAACTGTCGCTTCGCTACGGGCCAAAGCATCCGAAGATGATCGCAGCAAGGAGTGAGCTGGAGACCATTCGCTCGAAATTAAGATCTGAGTCACAGCAGTTGGTCGCCCGCGTAGACAGCGAGTATCGCGCGGCCCAGGCCAACGTGAGGGCGCTGGAACGACAGCTCGACAGCGTAAAGCAGAAGTATCAGGGGGTTTCGCAGAAGGATACACAGCATGCCGATCTAAAGCGGCAGGTCGAGATCGATCGCAACCTCTATAGCGCCTTCCTGACCAGACTGAAGGAGGCAAATGAAACCAGTGGATTCGACTCAGAGAAGGCGCGCCTTGCCGACCCCGCGCTGCCACCGCGCCAGCCGGTAGACAATAAGCTGAAACTGCTCGTGGTGCTGGCAATGTTCGCCGGTGCCGGGTTCGGTATCGCCTTCGTCCTGTTGCGGGATATGCTCGACGACGCTGTGCGTAACCCTGAGGATGTCGAATTTTCACTGCAGGAAAGCCTTTTCGGCCTGATACCAATGCTGCCGAAAATCAAGGACGAACGCCAGGATCTGCGGATCTATTTCGATCCGCGGCAGTACCGCTTCGCGGAGGCCGTGCGGACACTTCGCACAAGCCTGGTACTATCTCAGCTCGAACAGCCGACGAAGGTGATTGGAGTCACGTCAACGGCGCCCGGGGAGGGCAAAACGACCGTCTCCGAGAGCCTGGCCTTTGCCCTGGCGCAGATGGAGAGCGTCCTGCTGATAGACGCCGACTTACGCCGGTCCTCCGTCGGCAAGGATTTCTCCCTGCCATCAAAACATCCGGGACTGACCGATTTACTGACAAACAGCAATAGCATAGAGGAGTGCATTTACCACGATCACGACACGGGCCTGGACATCATTCCCGCGGGTACCACGCCGCCCGATGCACTGAAGGTACTAGGATCCCCGGCATTCGCGAACACGGTGAAGATGCTGGCCGACAGGTATGATTGCATTATCATCGATACGCCGCCCGTACACGCGGTGAGCGACGCGCTGCTTATATCCCGCGTTGTGCAAACGATGCTGTATGTGATCAAGGCCGATTCGACCGGCAAGCGTCTCGTTAGAAAGGGGCTGGAACGCTTCGCGCAATCGGGACGACCCATTGACGGTGTGGTGTTGAATCAGTTTGACATTACCTCGAAGGCAAACCGTGAGGGCGATTACTACACCGACATATACGGCTATGGCGCCGACGCCGCATCGGCCGACGTGTCGGAGGCAGCGCTGGTCAAGAAAGATGCTCCGGAGCATGCGTAGACGGCAATGACGGGCGGCGCTTACCGACGCGGCCCGTTACGACACTACCCGATGTACGATGGTCGGTTTACCCATGATAGATCTACACTGCCATTTGCTGCCGGCCATTGATGACGGTGCCGGAGACCTGGAAGAGGCGCTGGCGCTGGCGTCTGCCGCCGCAGCAGATGGCATTACCCATGCGGTCATCACACCGCATATTCATCTGGGCCGCTACACCAATACACGGGCGTCAATTAGAAAAGCTTGCGAGGAGTTCCGAGTTTCGCTGGAGAGGCAGCAGATCCCTCTGCAGCTGAGCTGTGCCGCCGAGGTGCGAATTTGCGGTCAGTTGCCCAGGCTGGTCGTTGACGAAGAGCTGCCGTTTCTCGGCAGTTGGGAATCGCATCGGGTGCTGCTATTGGAGATGCCACACAGCCATGTACCGGTGGGAATGAAGCAGCTGGTAACCTGGCTGCTGAGCCGCAACATTCGGCCTATGATCGCGCACCCGGAGCGCAACAGAGATATCCTGAGAAATTATGACGGTGTCAGGGAACTGGTCCAGCTCGGCTGCCTGCTGCAGGTTACCGCGGCGTCGCTGACCGGTGGCTTTGGTGATACCGCACAGCTCCGGGCAGAGCAGATGCTACGGGAAGGGCTGGTCACGGTCCTTGCCACTGACGCGCATAATACATCGCGGCGACCGCCACTGCTCAGTGCTGGACGCGAAGCCGCGGAGCAAATCGTCGGCGAATCCAGCTCCTGGGATCTGGTGTGGAACAATCCGCTCGTTATCGCCGCGCAACACTTTCCCAAAGCCGAGCAGCGTGCGGCCTGTCTATAGTTTCTCTGAAAATGAGCAGAGAATGCGGCAATAGTAGCGGAAATAGTTGCAACAAAGCTTTGCACCACAGTTGCGATTTGCCAGGTGATCCTCTGATGAAGCGTGGTAACAACAGGAGAATAATAGTAGTCGCGTCAACTGGGATATCGCGTCCATTAAGCTGGCGCGGACAGGTTTTGGCAAAGGAGCGGAATCTGGCTTCGGAATGTAAATCGGAGCGTGCGTCGGAATACGGCTTGTACACAGAATTTCTGGATGAGCACAGTTCTTCATGTCGGTTTCGGCGGCTGAATTAAGGATTTTTTGTGGCGCAGCGGCTAGCCATACAGCATGAAAGGAGGTGCCATGTTCCTACGCCTGATTCTTCTCCTGTGTTTCGGGCTCGTAGCGAGCTCATGCAGGCTCTCTGATCGAATTGCAAGTACTGGGCAAGTCGAGACGGGCCAGTATGGAAGCAGCGCGGCAGGGGTCTATACTGACGCACATCCAGCCTCCGCTCCCCCCATCGCCACCATCGCCACGACAGACAAATTCGGGTGCCCGGCCGGCGCCACATCGGATAATTCCAACGCTCAGCAACGGTTACCGGCAATGGAAGAAGGACCTATGCCGAGTCACGGTGGCGTGATGATGGCAGAGCATATGGCGGCGCTGGCGCTGGTGCCTTTCGAGCAGGCTACCCACGCCGCGGTGCAAGATGGCGACTGGTGTGACCCGCAGACATGGCATAACAGGCAGGTCCCGGGCGAAGGCGCCAGAGTGGTGATTCCCGCCGGGCGGCTGGTCACTTATGCGACGGTTTCCGACGTTTCCCTGAAAACCTTGCGGGTGGATGGTCAGCTGTGGTTCTCACCGAGCAAGTCCACCCGCCTGCGCCTCGATACGCTGTATATCGATGGACGCGGTAGTCTGGTGATTGGTACCGAAGACAACCCGCTTGACGAGAAGATACAGGCCGAAATCATTATCGCCGACAATGGCGACATAGACACCGAGTGGGATCCGATGCTGTTGAGTCGCGGCATAATCGCCCACGGCAGTACCGTTATTCACGGTGCGGAAAAGACTGTCCACGCAAAATTGGATATCGCCCCTTCGGCAGGAGATACCGTTCTCTATCTGGAGCGGGAACCGGTTAACTGGCGCCCTGGCGACCAGCTGGTAATCCCCGGAACGCAATACTCCGGGTGGAAATGGGATAATGATCGGCGCGACGTTCGCTACTATGGAACCCGTGATGAGGTGCGCCGTATCGTCGCTATTGCCGCAAATGCGGTGACTCTGGACGTGCCGCTGGAGTACGACCACCATTCGCCGAGGGGCGATCTCAAGGCCAGAGTGGCGAACTTCAGTCGCAATGTCTCTATCACTACCGAGAACGGGCAACGACTACCGGTACATCGGCGTGGTCATGTGATGTTTATGCACAGCCCGGCAGTCGACGTGCGTTACGCCGAGTTTCGTGAACTGGGGCGCACCGACAAATCGGTCCCGAGCTTTGAGGTGCAGAATGTTGAAAATGTCCAGGCGGACAGTAATGTGCGGGGCAGGTATAGCTTTCACTTTCACCGCACGGGCACCAGTGATCAGCGAAATCCGGCTGTGGCCGTCGGCAATGCAGTATTTCGCTCTCCGGGCTGGGGTTTCGTACACCATGACAGCCACGCAGAGTTTTACCAAAACGCCAGCTTTGATACGTTCGGTGCCGGTTTCGTAGCGGAAACCGGCAACGAGACGGGCACCTGGATCGGCAATATCGCGATTAAAGCGGAAGGCAATGAAGCCTTCAATCCAAAAAACGGTACCGACCGCGATGCCTTTGATACGGCGCGCACCGGGGATGGCTTTTGGTTCCAGGGCCGCATGGTACGCGCGGTAGATAATGTTGCCGCCAGCGTAAATCACGGTTATGTGTACTACCATCGCGGACCCGGCATGATCGATTTTCCACCCGATCACTTTATGTTGCCGGAAGCGCTCGGCTATGGGGAACGGGCGGAGGCAGATGATGTGCCGATCCGCAATTTCCTCGGCAATGAGGCCTTCGCCTGCACGGTGGGCTTGTTCGTGGTCAAGGCAAATCCCATGCAGCAGCACGATGTCTATACGGAAATCAGCAATTTTACCGCGTGGGAAGTAAAGGCGGGCGTAGCAATTGAGTATACGTCCCACTATCTGCTTAAAGATCTCGACCTGGTCGGCAATACACCGGAAGATTTTCGCGAACCTCTTTTCGGTATCCGCTTTGGCACGAACACCTCGGACATGGTGGTTAACAATGCTCGTATAGCCGGCTTCGAGGAAGGTATCCGACTCGGCAAGGAACACACCAGCGATAATCCATCCGCCATAGGCAGGGATCAGTTTGTCCTGATTAACACCGAGTTTATCGGCGTGAAGAAGCCGCTGATAGATTACGATCCAAAGCAGGACCTGCTGCTCCAAAAGGACGAGCTGGTAGACGGCAGGTTTGAAGTGGATATCGATGGGGGATGGAATTTCACATACATGGATCCGTCCGCAGGTTATCGCAGCGGTGTGACATACAGTGGCACCAAGGTCGATAGTATCGGGCCCAACCCGCTGCCGGCCGGCGGAGACGAATTTGAAACGCCCGCCTACGATATGGTCGCCCTGCTTGAGCGCGACGGCTACTACAAGAGCAAAGACGGCGATGTCTATGCAATCGTGGAGCAGTATTTCAGCGATCGAGCGACCGCGGAGATTCATAAATACAGCTTTAAGACCCGTTTGGGGCCGAAAGTCGTGAAGTTGCTTGGCGATCCGCATGACGATTGGGCCGGTGCCAAATATAGCGGAGTAATTGATCTCGCCAGCAAACCGCCGCTTGCCGGGGATGATAGTGTGCGGGCAGTCCGCGGCAGGGAGCTGGTGATTGACGTACTCGGTAACGATAGTGATCCCGATGGGGACAAGCTATCTGTAGACGGATTGGTGCAGCCAGTCTATGGCCGGGTATTCAGTAACAGTGACGGCACACTCACCTATCGCCCGGGCATAAACATTATTGGTACCGATAGATTTTACTATTGGGCGAGCGATGGGCAGGGCAATTTTGCCAGGGCCAAGGTGACGGTTGAGGTGCAGGCGGAGTAGCAGCAAGCCGATAAGCGGTGCCCGAATCGGCATGGTGATCAATATCGATGAAACAGGTACTGGTACCGGTAGCCGACGGTTCCGAGGAGATCGAAATCGTCACCATTGTCGATGTGCTGCGCCGCGCCGAGGCGGCAGTGACGCTGGCTTCAGTGATGCAGAGCCGCCGTATCACCGCGTCCCGCGGCGTCAGTATTGAGGCCGACCGTTTGCTGAGCGAATGCACGGGCAGCCGCTGGGATCTGATCGCACTGCCGGGCGGGATGCCGGGTGCGGAGCACCTGCACAATTGCCGGGCGCTGGTCACAATGGTTACCGACCAGATGGAGGCGGGGCGCTGGCTGGGCGCCATCTGTGCGGCGCCGGCGGTGGTGCTGGGGCGCCGCGGCTTGCTCGCGGGATACCGCGCGACCTGCCACCGCGGGTTCCGCGAGGAGTTGCGCGAGCAGGCCCGGGAGATCAGTGGCGCGGCAGTGGTGGTTGATCGCAAGCTGATCACGAGCCAGGCGCCCGGAACGGCGCTGGAGTTTGCCCTGCAGCTGGTGAAATGCCTGTTTGGAGAGGAGAGGGCCAGATCTGTCGCGGAGCCGATGGGGGCATCCTGAAAACTGGCTGATTGAATCGCTTACTAAGATCCGGCAAATCCGTCGCCAGAAGCCCATTTTTGGGGCGGGTTAGTAAGCGGTACTTCCCTGTTCCGCTGAGCCTCGAATTGTTTCGGGGATTCGAGAACTCACGCTTAAAGTGCCACTACCGCGTGTTCGCGGCAATAGTCCAAAAGGGCTATTTTGCGCGTTTCTTGCTGTCGCCCGTTAGGACGAACAAGAGTCATAGCAATCCTTCGGTAATGCATTTTCGGATCAGCTGTCCCGTGTTCCTGCAGCCGGACTTGCGCGGGATATTTTTCCGGTGATTCTTGACCGTATTGCTGGAAATACACAACTCGTTTGCGATCGAGGTGCTGGTGTGCCCCTTTGCGATCAGCTTGATGATTTCGGTTTCGCGCTCGCTGAACAGCGGATTTGAGGCCGACAGCTGCCCGCTTGAATCCCAGACATCGATGTTCAAAAAAGATGGCTCGCCGAACATGCCGATAACAGACAGCCGATAATTATTCTGTTCGGTAAGATGGCTGATGTTTGTGTGAATGTTGAGCGCCAGGGCTTGCCGCCCCTCAGGATCGGCGGTCAGCATGATGGCCTGGTGATTGAACAGCTGATAGGTGCCATCGGCGGTTTTGAAGCGAAAGCAGTAGGATACCTTGTACTTTTTTCGCTTTTCCGGCGCTATGCTGCCCATAACAACTTCGAAGGCCTTGCTCTCGGCTTTGGATACGAACTCCATGTCGTCCGGGTGTGTCTGGTCGAGGATATCCTGAAAAGTAACCGTCAAGGGATTCAGGCCGTGAATGGCAGCAATGTCGGGGCTGACAAAATCCAACTTCATGTTGGCGTTAGCCGTATCGAGAAGATAGAAGTAGAAGGGCCCGTTGCTGAAGACGGAGGAGATCAGTCTGTCAATTTCGTGAGCGGCAAGATCTATTCTGCGTGCGCTGAGGTTTGCGCTGTTCTTTTTCTACACGTCCCGCAGTACTTGTGTGTTTGGTATCGCATTTTCTTGCATCGGTTCTCGAATGTCCTTTTTGTGCCCACCGAATTGCGCCGCAAAAAACCTCGTCCCGAGTGCGTCCAAGGCGCGATGAACTTATAGCAGCCCTTCCGTTATGCACTTTGTGACCAGCTGACCAGTATTCTTGCAGCCGGATTTATTAAGGATATTTTTGCGATGATTTTTGACAGTATTTGGTGATATACAAAGTTCGCGGGCAATTTTTTCGCTGGTAAGACCCTGAGACATCAAACGGACCACCTGCATTTCCCGTTCGCTGAACAGATCCTGTGTTGGTGTCGGCAATTGGGTCTTTTCACTGACGTCCATATTCAAGTAGGAGGGTTCATCGAGCATGCCGATCACGGAGACCCTGTAGTTATTTTCTTCGGTCAGGTGGCTGATATTGGTATGGATATTCAGGGATTTCGACAGATTGCCGTCTTTATCGGCGGTCAGCATGATGGCCTGATGATTGAACAGCTGGTAAGAGCCGTCGGCCGTCCTGAATCGCAGGCAATAGGACATCTTGTATTTACTTCGTTTTTCCGGCGGCGTGTGCTTGTAGACAATATCGATACATCTGCTTTCGGCGCGCGAAACGAAATCCATGTCCTCCGGGTGAATCTGGTCGAGAATGTCCTGAAAAACTACAGTCTGCGAATCCAGCCCGTGAATATCAGCGATTGCCGGGCTGACATGGCTCAGTTCCATGGTCGCAAAATCGACGACGTAGAAATAGAAGGGGCCGTTGCTGAATGCGGAGGAGATGAGCTTGTCCAGTTCAAATCTCTGCAGCCCCACCTCTTTCTTGCTGAGGATATGCCTGGATTCTTCCCATACAGATTTCAGTAGCTGAGTATCTGGCTTCATGGATATCGTTGTTATTCTCGTCGCTGTGATTGATCCAGCATCATTTGGAATCTGGCCCCACTGCCCATACCGGATGTCGACTTTTCACTCCGGCGCAGCAACTTTATTGCCCGCCCCGGTTGAAAGACATTGAAACCGGGTGCGTAAATTGCCATTTGATGCCAGATACTGTCTTGATGCGCGGAAGGAAAGGTGGCGCATAAAAATGGTGACGCAGATCACACTTTTTACTACAGCTAAGTTTGCTTAAGCAAGGACGCCTTTATTCCAGTTTTGTAGCAAGCCTTACGAGAACCTGTATTTCGGGTATCGATAGCGCGCGAAACAACGGTTAGTCAGGATTGTTCGTGTGGCGGAAGTTGTCGCATTAGCTGCACAGGCGGCTGGCCGCTTATCGGCGTTGCCAGTTCCCGATGCTCCAGGGCAATTCGACGAAAGGGTGATTGAGACCACACAGGTCTTGCCACTGTTGAGGGATGCTCATGGGCGTCCAGGTTATGGCGCTTCACTAATCGGGCTGGCTACCACTTAATATGCGACAGCATTTCTGCGTTATCGACCTTCGCCAGAATCTTTTTTTTTTGCGTTGCCGCCGTGCGGATTTTTCAGTAGCTTGGCTCCTAAAATAACAACCGCTACAAGACTATGAAGAAGCCTATTTTTGCCGCCTTCGCGGCCACCCTCTTTTCCGCCGGCGTTTTTGCCAAGACCACCATCATCCACGCCGGCGAGCTGCTCGCCGTCCCGGGCCAGAAACCGTTCCAACAGCAGAGCATCGTGATCGAAGATGGTGTTATCACCGATGTCCGCGCCGGATTCGTGCGCGAGGGCAGCGCCAATGTGATCGATCTGAAGGACAGTTTCGTCATGCCGGGCCTGATGGATATGCATGTGCATTTACAGGGGGAGTTGGGGCCGGACAACGATACGGAATCCCTCAAGATGTCTATGCCCCTGGTACAGATGCGCTCCCATATGTTCGCGATGCGCACATTGCGGTCAGGCTTTACCACCGTGCGCGACGTGGGCTCCAGCCCCCAGGAAATGTACGCCCTGCGCGATGCGATCAATAACGGCTGGGTCGATGGGCCGCGGATCGTCGCCGCCGGCGGAGTCGGCATTACCGGTGGCCACGCCGATATCAGTGGCATCAGTCCCGAATACATGGCCTTCCACGATGACAAAAACAAGACCATCTGCGACGGACCCTTTGACTGCCGCCGCGCCACGCGCCACGCAATCAAGTACGGGGCCGACCTGATCAAGATCACTTCCACTGGCGGCGTGCTCACCGACCGCGCCACTGGCACCGGGCAGCAGATGGAAATGGACGAACTCCGGGAAGTCGTGAGCGCGGCCAAGCGCATGGGCCGCAAGGTGGCGAGTCACGCACACCACGAAGCGGGCATCATTGCCGCCCTGGAGGCGGGGGTCGACAGTATCGAGCACGGCTCCTATGCGGGACCGGATTCGCACCGCCTGTTCAAACGCACCGGCGCCTACCTGGTGCCGACGCTGCTCGCCGGCGAGACAGTGGTCAATATGGCGAAGAATACCGAGGTGCTGACGGATGCGCAGAAAGCCAAGGCGATCCGGGTGGGCACCGACATGAAGGGCAACTTCGGCAAGGCGGTCAAGGCGGGGGTGAAGATCGCCTTCGGTACCGATAGCGGGGTGTCCAGGCACGGCGACAATGCCCGCGAGGCGGTGCTGATGCACGAAGCCGGCATGGACAGAATGACCATCCTTCAGTCCGCCACAGTCAACGCGGCAGATCTGATCGATATGGGCGATTCTCTCGGCACGCTGGAGGTGGGCAAACAGGCGGACATAATCGCCATGAAAGGATCACCGCTGGTCGATATCGAGGAGTTGCTGGATGTCGACTTTGTGATGAAGGGCGGTAAGGTGTTTGTGCAGTAACGAAATAGCGAAGTTCAATTTCGGGGGCGTATTTGTGGCTATCGCGCTTGTGCTCGCTTGTCCAAATGCTGTCGTATTTGGTCGGTCCACGTCGATGGGGCTAATACGGTCGAATAGCTCTGCCATTTAAGCGGCGGCGTGGAAGCGGAATAGTAGGAACAGCCTAGGGGCTGTTCCGGCCTTGCGGGCTTCGCACTTGCGCGCTCGTTGCAAATCGCTTTCGCGATTAGTCGAACCACATCGGGGGTGCTCATCCGCCCCTCGACACCATAAAAAAAGCCGCACCCTTTCGGGTACGGCTTTGTTTATGGTGCCCAGAGGCGGAAGAATCGTAATAGCCTAGGGGCTATTACGACCCTGCGGGCTTCGCGCTTGCGCGCTCGTTGCAAATCGCTTTCGCGATTAGTCGAACCACATCGGAGGTGCTCATCCGCCACCAGGCACCATAAACAAAGCCGCACCCTTTCGGGTACGGCTTTGTTTATGGTGCCCAGAGGCGGAATCGAAGCATCTTCTGACGTTCCTGTCGTGCCTACGGGTTAGAAGGCTAATATCAGTGATAACCACAGCTATAACCACAGAATAGCGATTTCTTTGAAGTTGCAAGTCAGTTTTTTCATACCCTAGAAAGCCAAGCGATTGAATTGTAGCAATTGCCGGCTTCTATACCTTACTGTCATCAGTGCCACTAGATCTCTTCACACGGGATTTGCGCTGCAAGACTGTACTCGGCTTCCTACTCGGAGCTGATTGGATCAAGTGTGACGTCGCATCGCCCTTTTTTGTTCAGAGTTATTCGACAGTAGCGGGACTTGCAGGATTAGTACGCTTGCTGTGGAAAAACGCGGTGCAGAAGTTAAAAAATTTGCGCGTGGTGCGTGTCATCGGTGCATGGGCCGAGGTCACAAACGCGTAGTCGTGAGTAATTTCCGGCACAAAGGTGCGGAAAACCAGCGACTCGCCGGCGTACTGTTGGGCAAGTGTTTCGTTCACTAGCGCAATGCCGGTTTCACGGCGGGCGAAGGCGCAGGCGGCGGCGATGGTGTGCGTTTCCACCTGCACGCGCATCTTTACGCCGGCAATGGCAAACGCATTTTCGATCTGAACCCGCGAGTGCCGACCCTTTCCCAGCAGAATCAGCGGCTCGTTCTCCAAATCCTTTGCGGTAATTGTTTTCTTCGCCGCCAGCGGGTGATGGCTGGCCAGTGCGCAAACGGTGCTGGCCGTAAACAGCAATTGGGCCGTGAGCCCCGGTTGATCTACCGGTAGTTTCAGGAATCCACAGTCCACTGCGCGCAGCGCCACCATTTTTGTGGCGGTTTCGACACTGTGGGAATCGAGGCTGATCTGTACATTGGGGTGTCTGGCGAGAAAACGGCTCACCAGGTCCGAGAGTATCCCTTCGGCGACGCTGGGAGGGGCCACAATACGCAGGGCGCTGGTTTCCGAATCCTTCAGTCCCCTGGCCAGCTTGGTTACCCGCTCCAAGCTGTCCAGCGCTAGTTCCACCTCAGGATGCAGGGTGAGGGCCTCCTCGGTGGGAATGAGACGACCCTTCTCCCGGTAAAACAGTTCGAAACCCAGCTGCTGTTCCAGCACGCCGAGCAGCCGGCTAACACCTGGTTGTGTCAGCCCGAGATGGCGCGCTGCCGCGGTGGCACTGCCGGTGGCCATAATCGCGCGGAAACATTCCAGGCTCTTGAGATTGATGTTGAAAGCTGACCAGTCCATGGGTGACTTGCGCTTGTGGGTTTCAGGAAAGTGGTTGTGTGTCCTGCCCCATGGTAACCGCAGTTCCGGTCGCCATCCACCTAAAAACATAACAAAATGTTATCGATTAATAATTAGGCATCATGATATTGTATTCTCCTTACAGACCGCTACGCTGCACCGCAAGCAAATTGAACAGTAAGCCCGATTAACTCTAATAAGTGCCGTTCGATGCAGGCCCACCGTGGCACTGCGCTTGGCAAGGGGATATTTATGCATCATCCATTTGTACGCACACCCATCAGTGCTGTGGTCGCCGCTGTCGCTCTCGGAATCCTTTCCTCACCGGTTATCGCCCAGAACCAGCGGGGCGCGAGTGAAATTGAAGAAGTTGCTGTGGTGGGTTCCCGCATCAAGCGCAGCGATGAAGTAGTTACCAGCCCAGTGCAGACACTGAGCGCCGACGACCTGCGGGTGAGCGGTTCCGTTTCCATCGGTGAAACCTTGCAGGAATTACCCTCGGTAGGCTCCAGCCTGAATGGCAACGGCTCTGCCGGTACCAGTCACGGCTCCAGCAGTCTGAACCTGCGCAACCTAGGTGAGAACCGCAGCCTGGTGCTGGTTGACGGTCACCGTTGGGTGAACGGGGCCGGCACACGCGGTTTCCGCGATTTCGTCGACCTGAACACCATTCCCCAAGCCATCGTCGAACGCGTTGAAGTGCTGCAGGACGGTGCCACCGCGGTCTACGGTGCCGATGCCATTGCCGGGGTAGTAAACATTCACACCTATCGCGATTACGATGGCGCTGACCTCAAGGTTTACTACGGCGCCGCTGGCGAGGGCGACCGCGAGACCGCTAGCCTCGACTATCTGTGGGGCACCAACTACGACGGCGGCAACCTGATGGTTGCGGTGAGCCACACCGACCAGAAACCTATTTTCACCCAGGACCGCGAGCTGACTGCGGTGCCGCTGAACGGCCTCTCCGCCGGTACCATCGAAGGCGTGTTCCGCGAGAGCAACCTTGCGAGTGTGCTCGATGGGTATGCCTCCGCAGGTGTCACCCGCGACCCGGGCAGCGATGGCAGCGTTCCGGCCAGCTGGCGCGCGGTGGATGCCGAAGCGGACCAGTTCAACCGCTACTACAACAACTATGTGGTGGGCCCGCTGCAGCGCACTTCCGTGTTCGCGCGCAACCGCACCGAGCTTACCGACAACATCGAATTTTCCGTGGAGGCGCTGTACAACCGCCGCGAGTCCGATCAGCTGTTCTCCTCGGCACCGCCGGTTATCCGCGGCAGCCGCGGTTTCGTAATTGCCAACGATCCGCTGGTAAATCCATTCGGGGTTGAGTTCTCTGGCAGCGACTTCCGTGTCGACAACTACTTCGACGATGTGGGCCAGCGCCGCAATGCGCAGGAAGTGGACACACTGCGCCTGGCCGCCGGCCTCGAAGGCGAGCTCCGCAACGGCTGGAGCTGGGACGCGTTTGTGTCCTGGGCCCAGAATGAGGCGGATTTCATTTCCTATAACCAGATCGACCTGGACCGCCTGGCCCTCGGCCTGCGTGCCTGCGACACCAGCGCGATTGGCGGCGATATTGCTGACATCGCCGCGGGCTGTGTGCCGGTCAACCTGTTCGAGCCGCTCACCGGCGAGATGGTGGACTACATCAACTTTACCGGACGCGACCGCAACAGTGCGGAGCAGCGCGACTTCACCTTCAACGTGACCGGCGACCTGTTTACGCTGCCGGCTGGCGAAGTGGCCTTTGCCGCGGGTGTGGAGTACCGCGAGGAATCCGGCGAGGACCGTCCCGACAGTTATGTGCAGGCAGACCCGCGGGTGAACAGTTACCAGACCACCACCTCCGCGCCGCGCGACGGCACCATGGGTGAGTACAACCTGGGTGAGGTGTATGCGGAGTTGAGCGTGCCGCTGCTGCGAGGTATGTCGTTGGTACAGGACCTGACCCTGGACCTGGCCACCCGTTACTCCGACTACAGCACCTTCGGCGATACCACCAACAGCAAGGTGGGACTGGCCTACCGCCCGGTGGACGACTTGCTGCTGCGCGGCACTTGGGCGCAGGGCTTCCGTGCGCCGTCGATCCTCGAAATGTTCGAGGGTGCCCGCAGTACCTTCCTGCCGGTCAACGATCCCTGTAATGGCGGTGGCGAAGGCCTGGTCGGCTGTGCGGCAGTGCCGGACAGCTACGTGCAGCAGGGCCCGAACGTGCCCGGCGAAGTAGGCGGCAACCGCAACTTGCAACCGGAGACCTCAGAGAATACCTCGTTCGGCCTGGTGTACACCCCGTCTTACCTCGAGGGTGCAAGCCTGACCCTGGACTGGTACGGCATCGCCATTGACGACACTATCAGCACGTTCGGTGCACAGAACCTGCTGGAGCTGTGTGCCACTACGGGTCAGCGCTGTGACTACGTCAGCCGCGCCGCCAACGGCGAGATCCTGAATATCGTCGACGGCCCCATCAACCTGAACCGCACCGAAGTGAAAGGTATGGATCTGGTGGCCCGCTACGGTATGGAAACCGCGCTCGGCGGCCTCGACCTGACCTTCAATGCCTCAAGGCTGCTGGACCTCACCCAGGAATCGACGCTGCCGGATGGCAGCATCCTGGTTGAAGACAAAGTGGGCACCGCGGCCTCGCGGGAATCCTTCCCCGAGTGGCGCGCGAGCCTGAGCGCGAAGCTCAGTGCGGACAAGTGGAGCGCCAGCTACACCGCACGCTACATCGGTACCACCGAGGAGAGCGTGGCCGACGAGAGCTACGGTATTCCGGCGGTGATTTACCACAACGTTTCCGGCAGCTACGACGTGCAGGACAACCTGAACTTGAAGGTGGGCATCAACAACTTGACCGACAAGCAGCCGCCGGTGTCACTCACCAACCTGAATATCAACTTCGACCAGAACACCTACAACCCGGTGGGTCGATTCCTGTATATGCAGGTGAACTACTCCTTCGATAGTTAAGTCCCGGACGGTGCGGGCCGAGTGCCCGCACCGTCTGCGTCGAGTTTCCGGAAAGCGTTATGTCCATCGAAACTGCTGTAAACACCCACGTCGACAAAGAGGCTGCGCCCGCGGCCGAAGCCCGGCGGCGCGGCACCAACCCGATCGTGGTTTTGCTCGGGATCCTGTTGCTCGCCACCGGCCTGACTTATGTGGTCGAGTCAGGAATTTACGAACGCGACGGCAAACTGGTAGTGCCGGGCAGTTACCGCACACTGGAGAAAGACGCGTCATTTATGCAGCTGTTCAGCCTGCCCGCGGATGCAGTGCCCGGGCGGGCGCAGCCGGTCAGCCTGATCGATGCGGCGATGACAATTCCCGCGGGGCTGGAAAAGACCGCGGGCCTGATCTTCATGGTGCTGATCATCGGCGGTATGTTCGGGATCCTGAATCATTCCGGCGCGGTGGAGCTGGGAATGGAGCGCCTGCTGGCGCTGGTGCGCGGTAATGTCTACGTGCTGGTGAGCCTACTGATGATGGTGTTCGGTGCCGGCAGTACCTTCCTCGGCCTCGCCTCCGAATACCTGCTGGTGATTCCACTGATGGTGGCCTTGGCAAATCGCCTGGGGCTGTCGAACCTCATCGGCCTCGCCATTGTGACCGTGGCCGTCAAAGCGGGTTACCTGTCCTCCGTCACGAACCCGCTGCCGTTGTCCATCGCGCAGCCCCTGGTGGGGGTGCAGGTGTTCAGTGGTGCCGGCCTGCGTTTCGCATTTTTCCTGGTGTTCCTCACCCTAGGCATCGCTTTTGTACTGCTGGCCATTCGCCGCAGCGGCTTCCGCGCGGATGCAACCTTTACATTTCTTGCTCAGCCGCTGAGCGGGCGCCAGAGCGTAACCCTGCTGGTGCTGGTCGCTGGTATTGCATTCCTGGTGTTCGGTGCCAATCACTGGCAGTGGCACCACCGTGAACTGTCGGCTTATTACATCGGCCTGAGTATTGCGCTGGCAGCCGTGGCCGGGCTCGGGGCCAGTGAAGCCGCAGAGGCCTTTGTCCGCGGGATGAAAAAGGTATTGATGGCGGCGGTGCTGATCGGTGTGGCCTCGGCAGTGGCGATCACCCTGCAGCAGGGCCAGGTGCTGGACGCCATCGTACATGGCCTCAGCACCCTGATCGGCGACGGTGGCGCCACCGTCGCCGCGGTCAGCATGTTCGCCAGCCAGCTGTTACTGGACTTTCTGATCCCGTCCACCTCGGGGCAGGCGGCGGTGAGCATGCCGATCATGGGCCCGCTGGGACAGCTCGCCGGGGTGCAGCCGCAGACCACGGTACTCGCGTTCCTGTTCGGCAATGGTATTACCAACATGCTCACGCCCACTTCTGGAACCTTGCTGGCCTATCTCGCCACCGCGCGCGTAGGCTGGGGCGAATGGGCAAAATTCATTTTCCCGCTGTGGCTGCTGTTTATTGCGGTGGCATCGGCTCTACTCATTTTTGCCGTTGCAATCGGCTACTGATGTAAAACAATAAGGATTCAGGTTCATGCTGGAAGTAGCGCAGCAGGAAATAGAGAACCGCAACGCCTTTGTGGTGCAGCGCGATGTCATGGTGACCATGCGCGATGGAGTGCGCCTGGCGACGGATATTTATCGCCCGGTGCACGACGGTCAGGTGGTGACGGCGCCGCTGCCCGTCATCATGGAGCGCACGCCCTACAACAAGTCTGGAATTAGCCGCGCGGAAAAAAGCCTGCGTGAGCCCGATCCTATCACCCGCGCCGAACTCGCCGCATTTTTTGCCGGCCACGGCTATGTGGTGGTGATGCAGGATTGCCGCGGCCGCTACCAGTCCGAAGGAGTGTTTACCAAATATATCAACGAAGCCGAGGACGGTTACGACACGCTGTGCTGGCTGGTAGATCAGCCCTGGTGCAACGGTCACATCGGCACCATGGGACTGTCTTACGGTGCCCACACCCAGTGCGCGCTGGCGAGCCTGAATCCTCCCGGGCTGGCGTGCATGTTCATGGACTCCGGCGGCTTTTCCAGTGCGTTCCACGGTGGTATCCGCCGCGGCGGCGCCTACGAGCTAAAGCAGGCGACCTGGGCCTACCGTCACGCACTGGTTAGCCCGAAAACCCAGGCCGACCCACAGCGCAAAGCGGCGCTCGAGCGCGAAAATATCCACAAGTGGTTCTGCGAAATGCCCTGGCGCCCGGGGTACTCGCTGCTTCGCGCGGCGCCAGAGTACGAGGCATACCTGTTCGAGCTGTGGCAGCACGGCACACTGGACGAGTACTGGAAGCGCCCCGGGTTGTATGCAGAGGGGTACTACGACGAGTTTCCTGATGTGCCCACCGCTATCGTCGGCAGCTGGTACGACCCATACGTGGTCACCTGTTTAACGAATTATCTCGGTTTGTCTCAGCGCAAGCAGTCCCCGGTGCGCTTGCTGATGGGCCCCTGGACCCACGGCAACCGCTCGGTGACCCATGCTGGCGATGTCGATTTCGGCCCGCAGTCCACCCTGGACGGCAATATCGCCGAGGACTACCGCTGCATGCGGCTGGCCTGGTTCGATCGTTGGCTTAAGTGCGACGAGCAGGTACGGGATCCGTTTGCTGCGCCGGTAACTTATTTCCAAATGGGCGGTGGCAGCGGCGATCGCAATAGTGCCGGGCATCTGCAGCACGGCGGCTGCTGGCGTACCGCCGACACCTGGCCACCGGCACAGACCCAGCTGCTGGAATTCTACCTGAGTGCCAACGGTGACCTTTCGCAGGATGGCCAACAGGCGCAGACCTGTGTGCTCGAATACCGTTTCGACCCGCGGGATCCGGTGCCCACGTGCGGTGGCGCGCTCACCTCTGGCGAGCCGGTGATGTACGGCGGCGCCTTTGACCAGGACGCGGCACCGGGCCGGTTTGCCGCGGACGACAGTTTGCAGCTGCGGCTGGACCAGCGCGACGACGTACTGGTGTTCATGTCGGAGCCGCTGCGCGAAGACTTGATCGTTACCGGACCGGTCGCGGTGAAACTCTGGGTGTCCTCCGATTGCCCGGATACGGATTTCACCTTTAAGCTGATTGACCGCTATCCGCCCAATGCGGATTATCCGCAGGGCTACGCCATGAACATCACCGATGGTATTTTCCGCATGCGCTATCGCGAGGGTTGGGATCGCCAGGTGTTCATGCAGGAGGGAAGTGTTTATCCCGTTACCATAGAGGCGTTTGCCACCAGTAACCTGTTCCGCAAGGGTCACCGCGTGCGCGTGGATATTTCCAGTAGTAACTTTCCGCACTTCGATGTGAACCCAAATAGCGGTGATCCCGAGGGCGCGGTAGAAAACGTGCGGGTAGCGACAAACCGTATCCACCTGGGGCCAGAATATCCGTGCAGTATCCAGCTGCCGGTAGTTACACCATGCGACCCCGATTGATGAAGTCCGCACCCCGGCGCACACTACTCGCCGCCGCCGTCCTGATGTTGGCTGTCGGAAACTTGTGGTTGCCCGCTGTGGCAATTGCGCCACTGCAGGCAGCCGAAGCGCAGACGGCCGCGCACGACGAGGCACTGGTCGCACACACCAATCGGCTGTTCGAAGAGTTTTTCCAGCAGCGGTTGGCACGCAGCCCAGAGCAGCAGACATTTCTGGGAATCAAGAACGATTACGCTCACTGGGATGATCTCTCAGCCCCGTATCAGGCAGAGTCATTGGCGCTGTATCAGCGCCAACTGCAAATACTCAAAACCATAGACCCGCAGCGCTTGGATGACGCCACACGTCTAAGCCTGACTCTGGCGATGCACAGTCTCGAAACGGAGATCGAAGGCTACCGCTGGCGCCATCACAATTATTTTCTCAATACCATGTACGGTACCCGCTCGCGAGTGTCCACGGTACTGATCGTGCAGCACAGCATCGACACCCTGAGTGATGCCGATGCGTATATTGCGCGCATGCACGCACTACCGGAATATTTCGATCAGATTATCCAGCAGCTGGAGAGGAGGGCAGAACTCGGCATCATTGCGCCGCGTTTTGCCTTTGCCCATGCAATTCGTGATAGCGAAAACATGCTACACGGTGCTCCCTTCTCTCCGGGCAGCGATAGTCCGCTGCTGGCCGATTTTCGTGGCAAGGTTGACAAGCTCGACCTTTCGGCTGAACAAAAAAGCCGGCTGCTAAATCGGGCCGAGGATGTTCTTGCTTTCCGCGTTGCGCCCGCCTATCGCAAACTCATCGGCTATCTGCACTCACGTGCACCGCACGCCAAAGAGAATGGCGGGGCTTGGCAGTTTCCCGATGGCGACGACTATTACGGTTTCGCCCTGCGCCGCTTTACCACGACGGATTTGAGTGCCAGCGAAATCCACGAAATCGGCCTGCAGGAGACTGCGCGCATTCACCGCGCCATGCGGGCTGTAATGACCGAGATAAAATTCCCGGGGAACATGTCAGAGTTCTTCGCGTTCATGCGCAGCGATCCGCAGTTCTATTATCCGCAGACCGCTGAGGGGAGAGCACAATACATATCCGATGCCACTGCCCTGATCGGAGAAATGGAGGGGCGGTTGGATGAATTGTTTACCCGCAAGCCGCAGGCGCCTCTGGTGGTCAAGGCGGTGGAACCCTTTCGTGAAGCTTCTGCCGGCAAGGCGTTTTACCAGCGGGTCACCACAGATGGATCCCGCCCCGGTATTTTTTACGTAAATCTGCACAATATGCGGAGCATGCCGAAATACCAGATGGCGGCACTGGCCTATCATGAGGGCATTCCGGGGCATCATATGCAGCGGGCGCTGGCGCAGGAAATGCAGGGAATCCCCCGCTTCCGTCGTCAGGGAAATTACACCGCCTATACCGAAGGCTGGGGCCTATATGCTGAGTCACTGGCGGCGGAAATGGGTTTATACCAAGATCCCTATGCGGAATTTGGCCGTCTCGCCTCAGAGTTATGGCGGGCTGCGCGGCTTGTGGTGGACACCGGTATCCACCAAAAAAAGTGGAGCCGGCAACGAGCTGAGCAGTGGCTAAGTGAAAACACTCCGAATGCACCCGACGACATTGCTAAATCCGTAGAGCGCTACATCATCAATCCCGGACAGGCTACCGCGTACAAAGTAGGCATGCGCCAGATCCAGATGCTACGCGCAACCGCTCAAGCGACGCTGGGGGACCAATTCGACATGCGCGCCTTCCACGACATCGTGCTCACCAGCGGCGCGGTACCGCTTGACTTGCTCGAAGATCAGGTAAATTCGTGGATTAAAACGCGCGCTAACGATAGTACGAGCGATAAAGGCAGGTATCGTTAATACGGCTTCAATCGGCTTTATAAACCTAGTATTCGCCAAACCGCCCAATTTAGGCGTGTACTACTCCGCAAGTGGTCGCCTGATTGCGCTACTTGATACACTTCAGAGTCAATTTTTATTGGCCTTTTATCACTTGATCGGTGAAATGGTCGGCTTGAGCTATTTCGTTGTACGCGAAACCCGTGGCGGTTCAAAGTGTCAAATGACACGAGGAAAGAACTTCGGGTATTAAGACGACGATTTCAAGGCAACAGCCGTTTCGCTATGAGTAGTTCCGGACGTGCTCTCTAAGCAATTACTGGAGCCGTCGACATCCTTGAAATCATGTTCTATTGATGGCGAATGTAATGCGGCGCGCTTTGTGAAGAGCTAATTTACCCAATTAAGCTATGATCATCTGAAAACGTTCATTTGGATTTTATTTCATGTCACAGCTTACCTGACCTGCCCACATCTTTTAATCCAACCGCGACTTAGTAATGTCCTTGCTGGTTGATTCTTTCTCACTAGCTCGGAACGCTGCAGCAAACTCAGCCGGTGTCTGATAGTCCAGCGATGAGTGCGGTCGCTGCTCGTTGTAATCCTGGCGCCATATGCTGATCAGCTCCCGGGCATGTGCCAGGTCGCGGAACCAGTGCTCGTTGAAACACTCATCTCGAAACTTGCCGTTGAAGCTCTCGATGTAGCCATTCTGCGTCGGCTTTCCCGGCTGTATCAGCTTTAGTTCAACGCCGTTGTGGTATGCCCATTGGTCTCGTGAACTCCGGCCCCTGATCCGTCCTGATGGCCTTCGGGTAGCCACGAAACGCGGCAATGGCATCTAGCGTCCGCGCTACCTGTGGCCCCGATATGCCGTTGGCGACCGGGATGTCGAGGCACTCTTTAGTGAAGTCATCGACGATTGTCAGGCATTTGATGCGGCGGCCACTGGCCAGGGCATCCATTACGAAGTCCATCGACCAGGTATGGTTGGGTGCCCCAGGCAGTAGCAGGGGCTGCCGTTCAACCATAATCCCTTTGCGACGCCTACGCTTACGAACTCCCAGTCCCGCCTCGCTGTATAGCCGATAGACCTTCTTATGATTCACTTGCAGGCCCTCCCTGCGCAGCATCTGGTGCACTCTCCGATAGCCAAAGCGACGCCGCTCTAGCGCGATTGCCTTGATACGATCGGCCAACTCGGGAGTTTCGGTACTCCGGGGCTGGTATCGCATCGATGCGCGGGATAATCCGACGAGTGAGCAGGCCATGCGCTCCGAGATAGTCGTTTCCGACTGCATGGTACGCACGGCCTCGCGCTTGCTCCCGACGGTTAGTACTTTCGGTTGAGTGCAGCCTTGAGCGCTTCCTGATTGAGCATGGACTCCGCCAGCAGCTTCTTCAGGTTGGCATTCTCCTCTTCGAGTGCTTTGAGTCGCCGGGCCTCAGCCACCTCCAGACCACCGTATTTTTTGCGCCAAGTGTAGAAGGTGGCATCAGAGATGCTGTACTTGCGGCAGAGTTCCTTGACCGGGATGCCGGCCTCGGCCTCCTTCAGGATCGGGATGATCTGCTCTTCGGTGAATCGTTTCTTCATGTTCATCGTCCTCATTGGTGATGAACATTACTAGGTACCGGCTGGACTAGAAAGGGGGGAGCAGGTCACCTGGGGTGGAACAATAAAAGCGTTCAAAGGCTTGTGGGTCGTTATATGGAGGTTCCCGGTGTTGGGTCGAATTGCCGATATGAGAGTTTTGAATACCGGGCCAATCCCTAACTCTCGCGCGCTTCGCTCGTTTCACGAAGGCGGCGCAGAAGGTCTTTTACTGCGTTAGGCTTTTTGGGGTGGTACGTGGCGTCTACTTGCTTATATAGATGGTCATTGAAGATATGGATACTAACAATACGCTCTCTTGGGAAAGCCATATAGAAGTCTTTTGCGTCATCCGAATGCTCAGCTCCACTGCTAACCAGCTTGGCGACGGCTTCGTATCGAGTTGCCAGGACGAACTTTAGGCTCTTTTCTTTTCGGTAACCGCTATAGATCGGGAGAATAGAGATGTGGCTGTTCTCTGAGCTTGGCTCTCGGGATAGGGCGGGCATGCCAACGTATACCTTGCCTGTATCTAAGGAAACCGCAAGAGGCTTGAAATCAAGTTGGGCGCGAAGGTATACAGAATCAAAGTCGTTCTTGCGCCATTCGCGGATGATATTTTCAGCTTTCGCGTGCTTCTTGAATTTGTTGTATCCGTAGGCAAATAGGTATCCAAAGACAAGGGTCCACAAGGATAAGGCGACGGTATATTCAAATTCAGAAATCTTTATGCAGTAGTTGCTTGCAAAGGAGCAAGCCCACTCGGTTACTCGAAGAAGTATCAATGCAGGGAAGAGAAAAACGAGGCCGACAGTTAATGACGTTAGGTACAGGCGGTGTCCGGACTCTCGAATTACACGGAACTTGAGGGCGTAGCAATAAGTAGAAAAGCGATAGCCTGCCGCGGCTATTGCGATTAAGAGTAGGCCTGCGCTACCAGACATTAATTAAGTGCGCCGTGGGTGCTTATCTTTAGCTGTGAGGTCAGCGTCAAAAAGTTTACGGACGGCAATTTTGAATCTGGGGGAGCTTAAAGCTTTGTCCAGACGAAGTGCTGACACGCCATCACCGTGTATGTCGTAGTACTTCTCAAGCAGCTTAACGTCCCGAAGACGGTCATTAGATGACTTACGCATTTCAGGCTTCTTGGGCTCCATGTCCTCGTCCTTATTGTTGTCCTTGTCCCGGTAATTTTCCACTTTGGTTAGGCTACTTGCAATAGATTGTCATCTATTGTGCTTTGGTGTGACAGGAGTGTGACGGCAGCAGAAGCAAAAAAGGCCCGCAGTTGCTTGCAGGCCTTGTTTTGTATGGTGCCCAGAGGCGGAATCGAACCACCGACACGGGGATTTTCAATCCCCTGCTCTACCGACTGAGCTATCTGGGCTTCGCTATCTGCCGGGCTGTCCCCGGCGGCGAGGCGCGTATTAAACCTGCTCCCCGGAGCCGAGTCAAGCCTTTGATTGCTAAATAGTTTTCTTGTCAGTGAGTGCTTACTTTTTAGTCGTCTGTACCTTCTTCCGGCGGTACATAACCCTCTGCTTCGTCGTAACTCTCGCCGCTCAGAAACTTCTGCATCTGGTCCATCAGGTAGGCGCGGCTGGAGGGTTCCATCATGTTCAGGCGCTTCTCGTTGATCAGCATGGTCTGGTGTTCCATCCATTCCTGCCAGGCCTGCTTGGAGACGTGCTCGTAGATGTCCTGGCCCTTGGGGCCGGGGAAGGGCGGCGCGTTCAGGCCTTCCAGTTCCTGTTGATACTTGCGGCAGTAGACGGTTCTGGACATGGCTTTCTCCATTGTTGAGTCGGTTGTCCTTCTGTAGGAGCGGCCGTTGGCCGCGAACAGAGGTGGTTTTGTCCACAGACCGATCGCGGCCAACGGCCGCTCCTACAGGGGATCAGGAGGCTGGGGATTCGGCCAGCAGCGGTGCCTGCAGGGCCAGCAGTTGCTTGGCCAGTTTCACGACTGGAGCCGGCAGCCCCAGTTCCTGCGCCGCGCGGGGGCGGTTGAGTCGGCGCAGTTTATACCAGCCACCGCCAGTCTCTGCCACCTGTGCGGGGAGATTCTGCAGCTGCACCCACACCGGACTGATGTCGAAGTGGAAGTGGGTGAAGGTGTGGCGCATTGGCGGCAGCGTCTGGATCTGCTGCGCGTGCAGGTCGCGCACCGCCAGCCACTCCTGCGCACTGGCCTCGCCGCCGTCGTCCTCGTCCAGTTGCGGCGGACACCAGAGGCCGCCCCAGATGCCGCTGGGCGGGCGCTGTTCCAGGTAGATGTCACCGTCGTGCTCGAGCAACAGCATGGTGGCGCTGCGCACCGGCTTTTCCACACGGGGCTTCTTGCCGGGGTAGCCCTGTGGATTGCCCCGGGCGCGGGCCGCGCAGGCGTCGGCCAGCGGGCAGTCGCCGCAGCGGGGTTTGCTGCGGGTACAGACGGTGGCGCCCAGATCCATCATCGCCTGGGTGTAGTGGTTGCCGCGCTGATCGGGGGTATAGGTCTCGGCCAGCTGCCAGAGCCTGTTGGCCACGGCGGTCTGCCCGGGCCAGCCGGCGACGGCGTGCAGTCGGGCCAGCACCCGTTTGACGTTGCCGTCCAGGATCGGCGCCTTCAGGCCCATGCTGATACTGGCGATCGCGCCGGCGGTGGAGCGGCCGATACCGGGCAGGGCGGTCAGCGCTTCGACGTCGCGGGGAAATTCGCCGCAGTAATCACTTACTACAGTCTGCGCACACTTGTGCAGATTGCGCGCGCGGGCGTAGTAACCGAGTCCGCTCCAGTGGGCCAGCACGCGGTCCAGAGGCGCCTGTGCGAGGCTCGCCAGCGTGGGGAAGCTGGCCATAAAACGCTCGAAATAGGGGATCACCGCCGTGACCTGGGTCTGCTGCAGCATGATCTCCGACACCCACACCCGGTAGGGATTGATGTCCTGCTGCCAGGGCAGGTCCTTGCGCCCGTGCCGGTCGAACCAGGTCAGAACGGCTTGTTGGAATTGCTTGGGGGTCATGGGGTTTACTGCTGGTCTTGTGGAGTGGCGGTTTGTGACCGCCATGGATGGTGGAGTGCCGCCCAGCGGAAATGCAGATTTTGCAGGAGCAAAAATCTGCCGGCCGCGTTGCCGAGCTGGGGCTCGGCGCTCCCGGGGGCGGCCTTGTGGCCGCGTTGCCGGGCTGCGGCCTTCAGCGCGATTTGGGAAAACAGCTCCGCGTTCCCGGGGGCGGCCTTGCGGCCGCAATGCCGAGTTGGGGCTCGGCGCTCCCGGGCTAGTCGCGCTTGAACAGGCCCTTGAATTTCTCTTTCAGCTCGTCGACTTTTTTCTCCACCTTCTCGCCGTACTTCTTCTCGGCCTTGTGCTTGAGCTCTTCGCGCGCCAAGTCGTCGAGGCGGCGGCTGTCGGGCTTGCAGCTGTCGATGCCGGCGTCGGCAAAACTGTCCTTGCAGCGCAGCGGCAGCGGGCGGTTGCGCCAGCGGTCGTTCTTGACGGTGCAGCCGTCGGCGGAGGTACGCTCGCCGACCAGCGCTAATCCCAGGGCGAAGTCGAATTCCTGTTTGTCCAGATCGATCTCGCCGTCGCCGGTCATGGCGATATTCTCCACGCCCGCGAGCACCTCCTGAATCTTGGCCTTGTGGCCTTCGATGGCGATGTTCGCGCGCAGGTCCTGCAGGCGGGTGCTGGCGGGCCAGTCCCGTTCCGCCAGCGGAGTCTTCTCGGCGTAGCTGACCAGCTGGCACATGCCCTTTTCCAGATTGAAGGGCGCCAGGGACAGCTGGTCGCTGGACACTTGCACCGCCGCGCGCAGCTTTTCCCGCAGTTGCAGTGTGTCGCTGCCGCTGGTCTGCGCCGCCCAGTTGATGCTCGCCTTGCCGGACAGCTGCACCTTGTCGGACGGGAACAGCGCCTGCTGTACCTTGGAAATTTCCACATTGGCGAGGCCGCCGCTCAGCTCGGCCTCGGCGGACTGGCCGCGGGCGTTGAACTGGCCATTGCTGCTCAGCTCGCCGCCGTAGAGGTCGGCCGTCAGCTTCTGCAGCTGGTAGAGGCCATTGTCGATGGTCAGTTGCAGCTGCGGCCTGTCCATCTGCAGGTCGACCGCATTCAGCTGTTCGAGCGACAGATCCAGGTTGGCATTGAAGCCGCGCATCGCGGTCAGCGGCAGCGGCACGGGTTCCGCCGGCGCCGCGGGTGTTTCAGCTTGCGGCTTCTCGCCCTGGATTGAAGCCTCTCCGGCCTCGGGAGCCGGCGGCGGCAGATAGTCGTCCAGCACCAGCGCGCCGCCGCGCAGGGTCAGGTCCAGTCCCGGCATGTCGGCGTTGCGCAGCTGGGCGCTGCCGGCGAACACGGTGTCGTCCAGTTGCAGTTGCAGCGGCGTCAGGTCGAGTTTCTTGTCCGTGCCCTCGACGCTGGTTTCCAGGCTCAGCTTCTGCAGCACCGCGCCGCTCTGGGTGGCCAGTTCGGTACCG
The DNA here is from genome assembly GCF_035117725.1 of Microbulbifer magnicolonia. Classification (NCBI taxonomy): domain Bacteria; kingdom Pseudomonadati; phylum Pseudomonadota; class Gammaproteobacteria; order Cellvibrionales; family Microbulbiferaceae; genus Microbulbifer; species Microbulbifer magnicolonia. Next base: position 944,005 of record NZ_JAYEFD010000002.1, read on the forward strand.
GTGACCGCGAGCCACGGGCGCAGGGGCTCCGCGTTGGCGTTGACGTTCATCTGGATCTGCCACGGCTGGTCGGCGGCGCGGCGGCGCACGTGGCCGCGCAGGTGGATGGTCGCCGCGGCCTCGCCACTGGAAAGGTCCAGTTGCAGCGGTTGCAGGCGCAGGCCGTTCAGGCCCTCATCCAGGGCCAGGGTGCTATCGAGGTCGATGGCAACCGGCTGCTTGAGGGCGCTGCCGCTCACCAGCGCGCTCGCCTGGACCAGGCCCGGTTCGCCGCCGGGCACCAGGTTGTCGGCGGCCATCCGCAGCTGTTCCACCGCGTACTCGGTGTTGTTGCTGGCATCGCGGTAGCTCAGGCGGCCGTCCTCGATGCGCAGCTTTTCCAGGGTCAGGTGCAGGTCCTGCTCGGCCTGCTCTGCGGGGACTTCCAGTTTGGGCGGTTGCCGTTCCTCCCGCTTTTTCTGCGCCTCCATGGCCTCCGTGAGCAGTTCCCAGTTGCCGCGGCCCTGCGCATCGACAGTCAGGTCGATCTGTGGCGCCATCAGGACGATTTCCTGGGCCTCGATGCGTTTCTTCAAAAGCGGCATCAGGGCCACGCCGATGGAAATGGACTCGGCGCGCACCAGTGGCTGTTCCGGCTGCGGCAATGGGGCCAGCTGCACACCCTGTAGTTTCAGCGCGATATTCGGCCACAGCTGCCAGCCGATATCGCCGTCGAGTTTGAGGGCGATGCCCTGCCTGGCCGCCAGCTGTTCCAGTTGCGGCTTGTACTTGTTGACGTCGAGACCCGCCAGCAGCCAGGCGACGCCGCCGGCGAGCAGCAGGAAGACGACAAGAAGGGCGACAAAGGTGCGCTTTAACCAGGCCATGGAGGATGAGTCTCTGTTTTATGTGTAGGAGCGGCGGGGCGGATGGCCGCCCCGCCGCTCCTACCGGAAAGTTATCCGGGTATTGTAGGAGATTCGGCCCCCGCCCGGATGGGCGGAGGCACTCGGTGGGCTAATTGAAGCAGTAAAGGGTCAGAAAATAAACCGCACGCCCGCTTCGACGCTGCGGCCCATCTCCGGGGCGAAGTCGCGCAGCAGGGAAGTGGAGTGACGGATCTCTTCGTCCAGCAGGTTGCGAGCGCTGGCGAACAGCACGGCATCGTTACCGGCCACTTTCAGGTTGTAGCGGGCGGTCAGGTCCATGCGTGTGTAGCCTTCGGTTTCCTCTTCAAAGGCACCGGCGCGTTCCTGAGCGGAAGCCTTGGTGGTGCGCCATTCCCAGTTCCACTGGTCGTAGCTTCCGCCCAGGGCCAGGCCAACACGCAGCGGCGGCATACGCGGTACGTCGCGGCTGTATGCGCGGCCCTCGCCCTCTTCGTGCTCATGCTCGTGCTCGCCTTCTTCTTCGTCGTGATGCAGCTCCAGATCGCTGGTGAAGTTGGCGCGCACGCTGTCACCGAACAGCTCCACGTAATGGCCGCCGGCGAAGGGGAAGCGCACCGAGGCCTCGGCGCCGTAAAACACCGCATCGCGGTTGTTGTAGGCATAGACCGGCAGTTCTTCCTCGAGGTTTTCTTCGCCGGTGTTGGCAGCGTAGATGTAGTCCGTCACGTGGTTGTAGAACAGGTTGGCTTCCACCCGCGCCGCATGCCAGCCACTGGCTTCCTCGTTGTGGTGGTGATAACCCAGTTCCAGGTTGAAGGATTTCTCTTTGTCGAGATCCTCTTCGCCCTCGATGTAGCGGGCTTCGGCCAGGTGGGCGCCGTCGGCAAACAGTTCTTCCGCTACCGGCGCGCGCTCGGCGTGGGTAGCGCCGAAGCTCAGGTGCTGGTGCTCGGCGAGGAAGTATTGCAGCGTGCTGCTCACGCCCAGCAGGTTGAAGTCGCGGCTGGCGGCAATCTCAGGCTCTACCTCAACGCGTTCCACGCGGCCGCCCAGATCCAGGTGCCAGGCGCCCCAGGTGCGTTCTTTCATAGCAAACAGGCCGGCAGCGCGGGTGTTGCTGGGCTGGATGAATGCCTCGTCGCCGACCGCGGCAAAGTCCTTGTCGGACAGCTGCAGGCCGTAGGCGCCACGCCACTCGCCGCCGGCATCGTGGGTCAGCTCGACGCGGCTCTCCCAGGCTTCATTGGTGAAGCGGGTGCCGGGTTCGCCCTCTTCCAGCTCAACATGCTCGTAGTCGTTGTGGCCGACACGCACGCTGAGTTTGTCCCAGTAGTTGTCGTCGAAGCGATGTTCACCCTTGAGGTCATAGCGGGTCTGGGCGAGGTCGATACGCACGGCTTCCTGGCCGTGTTCTTCCACGTGATCTTCGCCGGCGAGCGCTTCATCTTCGTGCTCTTGCTCGTGCTCATGGTGGTGCTCGTGCGTGCCGAGGGGAATGCCGTAGTTATTCTCCAGGCGATTGACGGAGAGTCCGATAAAGCCGCTGTCGGTTACCCAGGACAGGCCGGCGCTGCCGCTCTTGGCGCGGGCGTTGGTGTTCCCCACGTAGCCGTCGGTGTTGAACTCCTCTTCTTCGTGTTCCTCTTCCTCATGCTCACCGTGCTCGAGAATCGCCAGACCCGGGATCTGGGTGTTGCCGTTCTCGCGGTATACCCCGTCCAGGTACCAAGCCACCTGGCCCGCGCCGCCGTCCAGGCGGAATACGCCGGCATCCTGGTCATTGGCGGTGTCGTGGCGCATTTCCACGGCGCCCTCGACTTCTTCCGGCACGCGCGTAGGGATGCGGCCGTCGATCACGTTGACCACGCCGCCGATGGCGCCGCTGCCGTAGCGCAGCGCCGCGGGGCCGCGCAGAATCTCGATGCGCTCGGCCAGCAGGGGTTCAATGCTGGCGGCGTGATCGGAACTGGTATTGGAGGCATCGGCCACATCCAGGTTGTCGCTCAGCACCTTGACCCGGTTGGCGCTCTGGCCGCGGATCACCGGCAGGCCGACGCCGCCACCGAAGGAGGCATTGGCGACACCCAGTTCGCTGTTGAGGGTCTGACCGAGAGTGCCGGCGGCCTCCTGGCGCAGCGCATCGCCGGACAGCACGGACACCGGTGCGGCCACAGCGTCGGCGGGTTTTTCCAGGGGGGAAACGGTTACGTTGACCTCTTCCAGGCGCTCTGACTGGGCCTGAACAGAAACAGAAACGGTCAGCGCGCCGGCTACGGCCAGCGCGAGTTTATTGCGGTTATTCACGGTTTTTTTACCTGTCACAGTGGCGCGCGCACTGCTTTTCGCAGCGGCGAAACGCCGAAACTCAAGATCGGATCGGTTTTTTATTTGTGTGGCAGGTAAGCCGGGGGACCGCGGGCGTTTTGGCGCTCGGGCTGGCAGTCGCGCGGAACCGGCGCGGACTGGATGCTGTAGAGTACCGCCGGCGCCGGCTGGGCGAACTGGAAGTCGCTGCCGAGGGCGGCGGGCATATGGTTGAAACACAGGTCACACAGCTCCACCTGGCCGTCGTTCAGGTGGATGTGCTCCGCCCACAGCGGCTGGGCTGCGAGCAGTGCAAGCAGCAGCAACAGGCTGGCCCAGAAGCGGGATCTTTGGCGGGAGTGATTGACCATGGGCTGTATGATATTGGCTTCCGCTTACGAATCAAGTTTCATCTGTCACTATCCGGTCACAGGGGGCGCCATTCGTCCTATAATTCGCGCCTCCTGTCTAATCGCCCGAAAGAAGGACTTTCCCTCCATGCGCAAGGCCAGCGTCAACCGCGACACCCTGGAAACCAAGATCGCTGTCAGCGTCAATCTGGACGGCGACGGCCGCGGCCAGTTCGATACCGGGGTGCCCTTCCTCGAGCATATGCTCGACCAGATCGCCCGCCACGGCATGATCGATCTGGATATCAGCTGCGACGGCGATGTGCATATCGACGATCACCACACGGTGGAGGACATCGGCATCACCCTCGGCAAGGCGATCAGCGAGGCGCTCGGCGACAAGAAGGGCATGACCCGCTACGGCCACGCCTATGTACCCCTGGACGAGGCGCTCTCAAGGGTGGTGATCGATTTCTCCGGCCGTCCCGGCCTGGTGATGAACGTGCCCTTCACCCAGAAGCGCATCGGCAATTTCGATACCGAACTCTTCTATGAATTCTTCCAGGGCTTCGTGAATCACGCCCTGGTGACCCTGCATATCGATTGCCTGCGCGGTCACAACGCCCACCACCAGGTGGAGACGGTGTTCAAGGCCTTCGGCCGCGCGCTGCGCATGGCGCTGACGCCGGACCCGCGCATGGCGGGTACCATGCCGTCCACCAAGGGCGTGCTCTGATGCCCGCTTCGAGGAAAAAAATCGCGGTACTCGACTACGGCATGGGCAATCTGCACTCGGTGGCCAGCGCCCTGCACAAGGTCGCGCCCGGTGAGGAAGTCGTGCTCGCGACTACGCCAGCGCAGGCACAGGGCGCCGACCGCCTGCTGGTGCCGGGCGTGGGTGCCATCCGCGACTGCATGGCGGGCTTTGTCGAGGCCGGCTTTGGCCCCTTGCTGAAAGATGCCATCGACTCCGGCCTGCCGGTGCTCGGCATCTGCGTCGGCATGCAGATCATGATGCGCCGCAGCGAGGAGAACAACGGCGTCGACTGCCTGGATATCTTTCCGCAGCCGGTGAAATTCTTCGGCAACGATTTGCACGAAGACGGCTCGAGGTTAAAGGTTCCCCATATGGGCTGGAACCGCGTCGCGCAAAAACGGGCGCATCCGCTGTGGCGCGATATCGAGGACGGCGGCCGTTTCTATTTCGTGCACAGCTACTATGTGCCGGCCGACGACAACGCGGATATCGCCGGGCAGACACGGTACGGCGTATCGCTCGCCGCCGCGGTGTCCCGGGAGAATATTTTCGCGACCCAGTTTCACCCGGAAAAGAGCGCCGATGCCGGCCTGCAGCTGCTGAAGAACTTCGTCGCCTGGAACGGCAAAATCTGAGCATTACTCTGTAGGAGAGGCCGTTGGCCGCGATCGATGTTCGCTACGCAGCAAAAATCGATCGCGGCCACTGGCGGATGGCCGCCCCGCCGCTCCTACTTAAAGATTTAACTTCACCGCCGATTAAAAGACAGACCATGATCGTTATCCCCGCAATAGACTTGAAAGACGGCCAGTGCGTGCGCCTGCGTCAGGGCGAGATGGAAGACGCTACCGTATTCTCCGACGACCCGCTGGCCACCGCGCAGCACTGGGTCGACGAAGGCGCGAGGCGGCTGCACCTGGTCGACCTGAACGGCGCCTTCGCCGGCAATCCGGTCAACCATGAAGCGGTCACCGCAATCGCCCGGCAGTTCCCGCGGCTGCCGGTGCAGATCGGCGGCGGCATTCGCGATCTGCACACCATCGAGAAGTATCTGGATGCGGGTGTGCAGTGGGCCATCATCGGCACCGCCGCGGTAAAGAATCCCGGACTGGTTAAGGAGGCCTGCCGCGAGTTCGAGGGGCACATTATCGTCGGCCTGGACGCGAAGGACGGCCTGGTGGCCACCGAGGGTTGGGCGGAAGTATCGGAGTTGCAGGCCACCGAGCTGGCCAAGCGGTTTGCCGACTGCGGGGTGAGTTCCATCGTCTACACCGATATCGCCCGCGACGGCATGATGCAGGGCGTCAATATTCCGGCCACGCTGGAAATGGCCCGCGCGGTACAGGTGCAGATCATCGCCTCCGGCGGTGTCAGCAGCATCGATGATATCCGCCAGTTGCTCGAGGCCGGAGACTCTCAAAAAATAGCTGATGGCTCTTCCCAAAAAATTGCCGGCGCCATCACCGGCCGCGCTATTTACGAAGACAAGCTGAACCTGCGCGAGGCGCAGCGGCTGTGCGACGATTGGAAACAGTAAAGGGGAAGAGAAGATGGGACTGGCCAAGAGAATCATCCCCTGCCTGGACGTCGATGCCGGTCGCGTGGTGAAGGGCGTTAACTTTGTCGATATCCGCGATGCCGGCGACCCGGTGGAAATCGCGCGCCGCTACAACGAGGCCGGTGCCGACGAGATCACCTTCCTCGATATCACCGCCACGCACGAGGAGCGCGACACCACACTGCTCACGGTCGAGAAGATGGCCGCGCAGGTGTTCATTCCGCTGACCGTGGGCGGCGGCGTGCGCACCCTGCAAGACATCCGCAACCTGCTGAACGCGGGCGCCGACAAGACCGCGATCAATTCCGCTGCGGTCAAAAATCCCGAATTCGTGCGCGAGGCCGCCGAGCGTTTCGGCAGCCAGTGCATCGTCGTCGCCATAGACGCCAAGCAGGTGGCAGAAGGCAAGTGGGAAATCTTCACCCACGGCGGGCGCCAGGCCACCGGCATAGATGCCGTCGCCTGGGCGAAACGGATGGCGGAACTCGGTGCCGGGGAGATACTGCTGACGAGCATGGACAGGGACGGCACCAAGAACGGCTTCGACCTGGCCCTGACCCGCGCCGTGTCCGATGCGGTGCCGGTGCCGGTGATCGCGTCCGGTGGCGTCGGCAATCTGCAGCACCTCGTGGATGGGGTGCTCGAAGGCGGTGCCGATGCGGTGCTGGCGGCGAGTATTTTCCATTTCGGCGAGTATACGATCGCCGAGGCCAAGGCCTTTATGCGGGATGCGGGTATAGAAATGCGCTTGTGAATACCATCATCCCCGGCGAAGGCGGGAGGGATTAACGGAATTCAGAGGTTGTGGTTTTTCTGCCGCTGTTTGGCGGGCCGGCTGCCGAATGGGTGGATTACCGCACCGGTCGGATTGCCGCTGGAATCTCTGGGTGGGCAAAAGAAAAGTCGCGCCGTGCGCGCCGCTTCGCTGCGGCAGGCGAAGGGGCCAAAACAGGCGCCGCCGCGAATCTGGAAGTACCACTCGTCTCCCAGTTTGTAGAAACGGTCGGAGCGCAGGGGAATGGGTTGTCCCTGTTCGCCGGCGCGATGCTGCAGCATAACCACCTTCCAAAAAACCGGGCACGCACATAAATCGCGCGGTTTCTGCCGGCAGGGGCGCGTTCACTCGCCCGTGTGACCTGGGCCACTGGGCGAGTAAATACGCCACTGCCCTTTTCTGCAGATTCTAATCTGCGCGGGCGACGCTCGCCCGCAGTCCCCTGTCCCGCTGGGCGTAAAGGTTCAGCCCCTTGAGCACATTGAGGGCCTCGAAAATCTGGTTGTCGCGATCGAGCCAGTCGTCGCGGTTTTCCTGCTCTTTCGCCCGGTCCTCTGCATTGCGGTCCTCGCCGCCATTGCCGTTGCCGAGGTGACCGGCCAGATCGGCCTCGGTGGTGCGCGCGCGCTCCTGCAGGCGGGTGATCTTGACCCGCTCCACCACTATGTCCGGCGTTATGCCCTGGGCCTGTATGGAGCGGCCGTTGGGGGTGAAGTAGAGCGCGGTGGTGAGTTTGATGGCGCGTTCGCTGTTGATCGGGATCACCGTCTGTACCGAGCCCTTGCCAAAGCTGTCGGTACCCATGATCACCGCGCGGCGGTGGTCCTGCAGGGCGCCGGCGACGATTTCCGCCGCGGAGGCGGAGCCCTCGTTGATCAGCACTACCAGCGGCGCGCCTTCGGTCAGGTCGCCGGGCTCGGCGGAGTAGCTGAGGTTGGAGGATTCGGTGCGGCCCTCGGTGTAGACCACCAGGCCCTCCTCGAGAAAGGCGTCGGCGACTTCCACCGACGACTGCAAGACGCCGCCGGGATTGTTGCGCAGGTCGATGATCAGGCCTTTCAGTTCACCGTTTTTCTGCAGTTTGCGGACTTCCCGCGCTACGTCGTTGCCGGTGTCCAGCTGGAACTGGCTGATGCGCAGGTAGCCGTAGCCCTCGTCGAGGATCTTGCTGCGTACGCTGCGCACGCGCACCGTGTCGCGCTTCAGGGTGACGTCGAAGGGCTCCTTGTAGCCCTTGCGCGCGATGGTCAGGGTGACGCTGCTGCCGATGGGCCCGCGCATGCGCTCCACCGCCTCATCCAGGCTGACCCCCCTCATGGATTTGCCGGCGAGGCGCAGGATGATGTCGCCGGCCTTCAGGCCGGCGCGGGCCGCCGGGGTGTCATCCATCGGGGTGACGACGGTGATGTGGTTGTTCTCCAGGCCCACCTCGATGCCGAGGCCGGCGAATTCACCGGTGGTGTTGGCCTGCAGGTCGTCGAAGGATTCCCGGTCCAGGTAGGACGAGTGGGGGTCCAGGCCCTGCAGCATGCCCTTGATCGCGTATTCCAGCAGCGTGCTGTCGTCCACTTCTTCGATATAGCCCTGGCGAATCTGTTCGAACACCTTGGCGAAACTGCGCAGATCTTCCAACGGCAGGCGGGTAGAGGCTTCGGGAACCAGGTTCTGAGCGGAATCGCCTTCACTGAGGCCCATCAGCGGCAGAGCGGTGAGGGCGGCGGCGCCGATAAAAGTGGTCAGCGCTTTGGGGGTGAACATGTCGTTGAAACCTCTGCCTTATTTCTACGCTTCTTTACGAAAGTGTAGACCGCGGGGCTGGCAGGGTTTTTAAGTTGGCGGTTAACTCAACCGCGCGGCCTTTTAACGGAGGGCGATCCCGACGCCCGCCCTCCGGCGAGGTGTTGTTACGAACGGCACCAGAGCGTGGGATCCTGCGGCTCGCCGCGGTGGCGGATCTCAAAGTAGACGCCGCTCTGCGCCAGGCCGCCGCTGTTGCCGACGCGGGCGATGGTGTCGCCGCTCTCCACCCACTCGCCGAGGCTGCGGGTCAGGGACTGGTTGTGGGCATAGAGACTCATATAGCCGTCGCCGTGATCCAGGATCAGCAACATGCCCTGGCCGCGCAGGTAGTCGGAGAACACCACGCGGCCGCGGTGAATCGCGCGCACCGGCTCACCCTCGTCGGCGCGAATGGTGATGCCTTTCCAGGTGATGCCGTTGGCGCGGCGCTGGCCATAGGCATTGGCGCGGCGGCCCTTGGTCGGCCATTGCATGCGTCCGCGCTGTTTGGCGAAGGGCCGCTGGTCCTGCGGGCTCACCAGGGAGGCGATGGCACGGCCGACTTCGTCCACCAGTTTCTGCAGGCGCGAGCGGTCGCCCTGCAACTGCTGCAGCTCGCCGCTCTTGTCCGCCAGTCGCGATGCCAGCTTGTCCAGCGTTCTGCTCCTCTCGCGCTGTGCGCCGCGCAGCGCATTCTCCCGCTCCTGCAGCTGGCGCCGCTCGGTGTCGAGGGTGTCGCGTTCGCGCTCGATCGAGGTGCTGACGGTCTGCAGGGACGTGAGGGTGTCGAGGTAGTCGTCGATAACGCGGCTGCGTTCTTGGAGGAAGTATTCGTGGTAGCGGAGTTGGCGGGCGATGTGTTGCGGATCTTGCTGGTTCAGGAGCAGCTTGATCTGCTCCTGTTTGCCGAGTCGGTAAGCGGCGGCGACTTCCTGCTCGACCCGCCGCTGCATACTTCGCCGCGATTCCTCCAGCTGCTGCTGTTCCCGTTTCAGTTCCTGCAGCTTGTCGGTGCGGCTGCGCATATCCCGCTTGATCTGGTCGATGCGCTGGTGCAGCTCGGAGATATCCTTCTCGTTATTCTCCAGGTCCTTGAGCAGCTGGTCGCGCTGGCTGCGCACCTCGTTGAGTTCTGTTTGCAGCGCTTCGATGCGCTGCTTGATCTCGGCGAGGCGCGCCTGCTGGTCCTCGTCCGCCCCGGTCTGGGACCAGCCGGGCAGGGACAGCAGCGCGAAGAGGATTACAGCGAGGGCTTTCACGGTATGGGTCATCAGTCGAATTGCACCAAACTCTGGCCGGTCATCTCCGCCGGTTGCGGCAGATCCATCAACGCTAGCATGGTCGGCGCCACGTCCGCCAGACTGCCGCCGTCGCGCAAGTGGAGTTTGCGCTCACCCACATAGACGAAGGGCACCGGCAGGGTGGAGTGCTGGGTGCTGACCTGGCCGGAGCCGGCGTCGAACATCTCCTCCACATTGCCGTGATCGGCGGTGATCAGCACTTCGCCGCCTGCGGCCAGGGCTGCGTCCACGACCCGGCCCACGCACTGGTCCAGCGCCTCCACCGCCGCAACCGCGGCCTCGAATACGCCGGTGTGGCCGACCATGTCGCCGTTGGCGTAGTTGCAGATGATCGCGTCGTAGTCGCCGCTTTCGATGGCCGCTACCAGCTTTTCGGTCACTTCCGGCGCACTCATTTCCGGCTGCAGGTCGTAGGTGGCCACGTTCGGCGACTTGATCAGCTCGCGGGTCTCGCCATCATAGGGCTCCTCGCGGCCGCCGCTGAAGAAGAAGGTCACATGGGCGTACTTCTCGGTCTCGGCGATGCGCAGCTGGGTCTTGCCCCGGGCCGCCAGGTACTCACCGAGGGAGTTCACCAGTTTCTCCGGCGGGAAGGCACAGCTGGCCCGGATATCGCCGGCGTACTCGGTGGTCATCACGAAGTCCGCCAGTTTCGGCGCCGCCTGGCGCTCGAAGCCGTCGAAATCGGCTTCGGTAAAGGCGCGGGTCAGCTGGCGCGCGCGGTCCGGGCGGAAGTTCATATAGATCAGCGCGTCGCCGTCCTGAATCGGCGCCGCGTCGCCAATCAGGGTCGGGGCCACGAACTCGTCGTTCTCGCCGCGCTCGTAGGCGGCGGCCAGGCCGGCCAGGGCATCCGGTGCTGTGTACTGGGCTTTGCCCCGGGTCAGCAGGTCGTAGACGGACCGGGTGCGGTCCCAGCGCTGGTCGCGATCCATGGCGAAATAGCGCCCGGCGAGGGTGGCGATGCGCGCGCTGCCCACCGCGTCGCACACCTGCATCAGGCGCGCCAGGGTCGGTTCGGCGCTGCGCGGCGGCGTGTCGCGGCCGTCGAGGAAGGCGTGTACATAGATGGCTCTGGCGCCGCGCTGGGCCGCCAGGGTCACCATCGCAACGATATGGTCCTCATGGCTGTGCACGCCGCCCTCGGATGCCAGGCCCATGATATGCACGGCGCCGTTGTTGGCGACGGCCTTGTCCACCGCCGCGGTATAGGCCGGGTTGCGGAAGAAGTCGCCGTCCGCAATCGCCTTGTTGATACGGGTGAAATTCTGGTAGACGACCCGGCCGGCCCCCAGGGTCATGTGCCCCACTTCCGAGTTGCCCATCTGCCCCTCCGGCAGGCCCACGGCCATGCCCGAGGTCTGGATCAGGGTCCTGGGTCTGTCGGCCCAGAGCTGGTCCCAAACCGGCGAATTGGCCGCGTGGATGGCATTGTGTTCGGGGTTCTCGCTGTGGCCGAAGCCGTCCAGGATCAGCAGAACCAGGGGGCGTTTTTGGAGGTGTTGGTCAGCGGCCATCGCGAAAGTGTTCCTCTGCCGGTGGATCGATAAGGGGACGCGGATTTTAACCTGTTTGGCCACCGTTTAACCATGTTTGGCGGGGCGGATACGCGGATTCAGCGCGCCCCGCTTTTTAGTGTTGGGCTGGTTAAGATTTCGCCAGGATCGTGTATACTCCCGCCGCATCGGGCGCCGAGTGCGCCGCTCAAACAAGAAACAAGGTGGCGGCGCGTGGATGCGCCGTCGTCGGCCATCGCCGACGCGAGCCCGCAAACGGCAAGCAGCTTCGCGTAGCTGCGCCAGCCGTCGGCGGGCGACAATCCAATAGATCAGGACGATCTACTGGATTGCTGGATAATAAGGAAGCGAAGTGGACTTTTTCGTCTTTATGAGCGAACAGTGGCTGCTGGTCAGCCTGCTGGTGGTATTGCTGTATGCGTTCGCGCTGAACGAGCGCTACAAGGCCGGCACCCCGGCCTCGGTGCACGAGGTGACGCGGCTGATCAACAGTGAGGGCGCGCGGGTACTGGACGTGCGCGACCGGAGCGAGTTCGGCGCCGGCCATATCGTCGATGCGGTACATATTCCCCACGGCGAAGTGGCCGAGCGGATTGGCGAGCTGGCCCCGCTCAAGGACAAGCCGCTGGTCGTCGCCGACAAGATGGGCCAGCACGCCGGCCCGGTCGGCCGCCTGCTGAAGCAGCAGGGCTTCCAGGTGCGGCGCCTGCAGGGCGGTATGAGCGAGTGGGCCAACCAGAATCTGCCACTGGTCAAGGGCTAGTATTGACGCTGAGGTTTAGCGGAATCCGGTTATGCAAGACGTTGTTATCTACACCACCCGTTTCTGTCCCTACTGTATCCGCGCCAAGGACCTGCTCAACAGCAAGGGCGTCAAGTATCGCGAGATAGCCGTGGACAACGACCCCGCCCTGCGCGAGCAGATGGCCCGCAAGGCCGGTCGCCGCACCGTGCCGCAGATCTGGATCGGCGAGCACCATGTGGGCGGCTGCGACGAGCTGATGGCGCTGGAGCGCAGCCGCCAGCTGGACGGGCTGCTGCGCGCCGGCTGATGAGGCCAGCGGCGACGGCAGCTGAAAAAACGCAGTTTCTCTATTTTCGGCCTTGAAACGGTATTCGACGGCCCCATTTGAAAGACTCATACAGGGAGTCTTTCTCACGGAAGGCACAAATAAACCATTTCTAAAATAACAGGCAGTAACATGGCTGAAGAACAAAACGGCGCAGCGGCAAGCGCAGAGGCTCCGCAAGTGCAATTCGCGATGCAGCGCATCTACCTGAAAGATCTCTCCTTCGAAACCCCGATGGGCGTTGAGGTCTTCAAGAAACAGTGGAAGCCCCAGGTAAACCAGGAGCTGAACACCCAAACCGCCAAGATCGACGAAGATCTGTACGAAGTGGCGCTGACCCTGACCATCACCGTGAAACTGGAAGACGAGACCGCTTTCCTGGTGGAAGTGAAGCAGGCCGGCCTGTTCACCATCAAGGGTCTGGAAGGCCAGCAGCTGGCCCAGGCACTGAACACTGCGTGCCCGCAGATCCTGTTCCCCTACGCCCGCGAAGTGGTGGACAACGCAGTAACCAAGGGCTCCTTCCCGGCCCTGATGCTGCCGCCGATCAACTTCGACGCCCTGTTCGCAGCGGCCCTGGCCCAGGCGCAGCAGCAGGCGGAGAGCGCCAAGGCGGAGCAGGCCGAAGCCTGATTCTCCTGAGCGTTCGCAAAAAGGCCCCAATCGGGGCCTTTTTGCGTTTTGGGCACCGAGCGCGGCGCGGTGGCCGCCCGGCATCAGGTCCCTGGCGTCCGGCGCAGCAATTCTTCCCTGCTCCTGCCTGTCGGGTGCACCGTGCGCACCAGAGCATCAAACTTGTCCCCTCCCATCAGATCGCATAGGCTCCCAGCAATCGAGCAGTAAGGTTTAGCACCAATGCAGTGGGATTTACCGCGGCCCTATATCTGGACGGTCACTGTAGAGCCGCAGCATGTCGACGGCCTGCACCACGCGAACAATGCCGAATATGTGCGCTGGTGCGAGCGCGCCGGCTGGGCACACAGTGTTGAACTTGGCCTGGATGTCACCAATTACCAGGGCCTGGACCGCGGTATGGCCATTCGCCACGCCGAGTACGACTATATACTGGCCGCGAGGGACGGCGACCAACTGCTGTTCGGCACCTGGCTGACCAAGGTGGACGGACGCCTCAATATGACCCGTCAGTTCCAGGTTTTCCGAGCCGCTGACGAGGCGCTGATTCTGCGCGCCCAGTGGCAGATGGTGTGTATCGAACTGTCCAGCGGCAAGGCGAAGCGCATGCCCGAAATATTCAAGGAAATCTACTGCCCGGCAGTCATCAGCGCGGAGGCCGAAAGTGACTGAAGAATTTCTCACCCTGACCGAAAACAGCGGCGCCCTCAAGGGCAAGACGATTTTCATTACCGGTGCGAGCCGCGGCATAGGCCGCGCCATAGCGCTCAAGTGTGCCGCCGATGGCGCCAACATCGTCATTGCCGCCAAGTCCGCCGAGCCGCACCCGAAACTGCCCGGAACCATCTACTCGGTCGCCGGGGAAGTGGAGGCCGCCGGCGGCAAGGCCCTGGCGCTGCAGGTGGATGTGCGCGACGAGCGGCGGGTGGCGGAGGCCATGGCGCAGGCAGCGGAGAAGTTCGGCGGTATCGACGCGGTGGTGAACAACGCCGGTGCCATCAACCTGACCAATGTGGAATCCACGCCGCCGAAGCGCTACGACCTGATGCAGAACATCAACAGCCGCGCCGTCTATCTGACCGCGCATCTGGCGATGCCCTACCTCAAGCAGTCCGCCAACGGCCACATCATCAGCCTGTCGCCGCCGGTGAACCTGCAGCCGAAATGGCTGGGACCTTTCGCCCCCTACGCGCTGTCGAAATTCGGCATGACCATATTGAGCATGGGCCTGGCGGAGGAACTGCGCGCGGCCGGTGTCAGCGTTGCCACCCTGTGGCCGCGCACCCTGGTCGCCACCGCGGCGATCGAGTTCGCGGTGGGCAGCCGCGAGATGTTCGAGCAGAGCCGCAAGCCCGCAATCATGGCCGATGCCGCCTATGAAATTCTGATCACCGAGAACAGCGCGCTCACCGGTCGCCAGCTGATCGACGAGGAGCTTCTCGGCGAGCGCGGCGTCACCGACTTTACCGAGTACGCCCACAATCCGGCCAAGGCCGACCAGTTAGCGGTGGACCTGTTTCTCGAGCCGTGACCGAGCTGGGGGGAGATGTTATGACCAGCGATATTGACCTGTTTAAAGACGCGCTCGGCCAGTTGGGCGACGTCAAGCCGCTGGCGCAGGAGCGCCGCGTGGCACTCAACAAGGAGCGCAAGGACGCCGCGCTGGGCCGGCGCGCGCGCCGGGAAGCTGCCACCCGGGAAACCGCGCGGGAACTGAACCCCCTCTCCGGTGAATATGTCGAGCCGGTGGACCCCTGGGACCCCATCGAATTCAAGCGCGACGGCGTGCAGAACGGCGTTTATCGCAATCTGCGCCTGGGTAAATACGCGGTGGATGCGCGCCTCGACCTGCACCGCCACACGGTGGAGATGGCGCGCCGTGCGGTGGTGGAATTCGTGCGCGACTGCGTCGAGGCCGACGTGCGCTGTGCGCTGATTACCCACGGCAAGGGCGAGGGGCGTAAGCAGCCGGCGCTGTTGAAGAGCTGCGTCAATCACTGGCTGCCGCAGCTGCGCGAGGTGCTCGCCTTCCACAGCGCGCAGAAGCAGCACGGCGGCCTGGGTGCGACTTATGTACTGCTGCGCAAAAGCGAGCGCAAGCGGCAGGAAAACCTGGAGCAGCACCAGCGCCGCAAATAGCCGCTCCTGTCATCTGTTTGTCACGACTGCCAGTTACGATGCAATCACAACGACATGCTTGTCCGCCTCGTCAGGGTTCGAGCGGCATTTCGAGGCAGCGTTGGTCTTCTCTCTTTGATCCGCTCAATGCGGATTTTGACCCTTCTTGATTGTGATTATTCGGCGGCCATCCGGCCGCCATTTTTATTTTGCGCTGGAAAAAATTGTTGTCGCCGATAAACAAGAAATCGCGTTGAGGTGCAGCCGTGCGTTCACTCGACGCGTTTGAATTCCAGGCGGGTCTTGCCGCTTTCACTTTGCAGAATCAGCGAGTCGCCTTCTACCGACAGGCTGTCGGTCTGTGGCAGTGCCTTGAGATAATCTCTTTCCAGATCGCTGCTGTCGCGGGCATCACTCATGCGCGACACCGCCGGCACCTGCGGCCAGGAAATTGCCCCGGAATTCGATAGTAGGAAGCGGCCCAGATAGGGATTCGTGCCCGCACTGCCGCGCACATAGCCGAGCTTGTCGCAGGTGAAATAGGGGCGGTCGCGCCACAGCTTTTTCCACAGCAGGCGCGAACGGTGTTCGCGCCCGTCGACCGACAGGCTTTCCAGCAGCCACTCGTGCTCGCAGACTGAAGGTTCTACCGGGTTCTCCGCCAGCTCTTTCTCTTCAACGGATCCGCAACCTGACAGGGCCAGTAGCAACCAAAACGGAATCAGCGGCAAAAGGGCTTTCGGGGATAGCACCATGAGACATGTCTCGTTATTTTTGTGATATTTAACCGTAAAAAGGCCCGGCCGTCTGTGGCCGTGTTCAAGGTCCGACCTTGACATATTCTATATAGATATCTCCGGAGGCATCGCGCAGTATCAGCCGGGAGCCACCACCTTTGGTGAAGGCCTGACGGGTACCGGCCAGGGCGCGGAGGTAGGCGTTTTCCTGCTGCATCTGGGCTTCCGGTCCGGCCATCTTGGTGGAGGCGAAGCTGGCGGTGTCCCACAGCAACTGGCCGTTATCGGTGATCTGCAGCGCGCCGCGGAAGGTATTGATGCCGCTCTTGCCCATCACGTTACCTTCGGGATTACACAGGAAAGTGAAGCGGTCCGTCTGCTCCACGGGCACAACTTCGCCGTTGACCCTGAGGCGCTTCAACTCCCACTTACTGCCGCAAACCGCATTCATGTTGCCGGCCGACTGAACCACCGGCGCCTCTTCGGTACCGACACCGAGACAGCCCCCCACAACCAGCACCACTCCCAGCAGCCACAACTGCATGAATCTGCTCATTGGCGTTTTTCTCCCTGTTCTTCCCTGTCTATCCCTGAACTATGGCGCCGCTTTCAATTAGTTGCGGGCACCCTTCTTCCAAAAGCTGCTAGAGCAAGCTTAGTTGCTGCGCGGCAAACGGCGATGAATAGGGCGACAAGCTATGCTTCCACTATCCGCCGAAAAAGTAGCCGGCGAGCAAGGACAGGGCTTTTGTTCAACATGATCAGACGCACGAAGATCGTCGCCACCCTCGGCCCGGCCACCGACAAGGCCGGCATACTGCAGCAGCTGATTGCGGCCGGTGTGGACATGGTGCGCCTCAATTTTTCCCACGGTATTGCCGATGACCACCGCCGCCGCGCGGAGCAGGTGCGGGCGGAGGCGGCGCGCCAGGGGCGGCATGTGGCGGTGCTGGGCGACCTGCAGGGCCCCAAGATCCGCGTGGGAAAGTTCAGCGAGGGGCGCGCGCGCCTGGAGAAGGGCGCGGAATTTGTCCTGGACCCGGACTGGGGCGAGGGCGGCGGCAATGTCCAGGGCGTGTCGGTCGATTACGAAGAGCTCGCCACCGACTGTGCCGCCGGCGATATCCTGCTGCTGGACGACGGTCGCCTGCGTCTGCGGGTCCTGAAAATCGACGGCCGCGCCCTGCAGACCCGCGTGGAGGTCGGCGGCTGGCTCTCCAACAACAAGGGCATCAACAAACTCGGCGGCGGCCTGACCGCGCCAGCGCTGACCCAGAAGGACCGCAAGGACATCAAGGTGGCAGCCGAGCTGGAACTGGATTACCTGGCGGTGTCCTTTCCCCGCGATGCGTCCGATGTAGAGAAGGCGCGCCAGCTGCTGCGTGCCGCGGGCGGCAGCGCCCATATCGTCGCCAAGATAGAGCGCGCCGAGGCGGTGGCCGAAGAGGCAAACCTGGATCAGCTGATACTCGCCAGCGATGCCATCATGGTCGCGCGCGGGGATCTGGCGGTGGAAATCGGCGATGCGGAACTGATGGGGGTGCAGAAACACCTGATTCGTCGCGCGCGCCACCTGAACCGGGTGGCGATCACCGCGACGCAGATGATGGAGTCGATGATCTCGAGCCCGGTACCGACCCGCGCCGAGGTGTGCGACGTGGCCAATGCGGTGCTGGACGGCACCGACGCGGTGATGCTGTCGGCCGAAACCGCCGCCGGTGACTTCCCAGTGGAGACAGTCACACACATGGCCGAGGTGATCGTCGGTGCCGAGAAGCACCGCGCCACCCGCCGGCCCCCGCGGGTGATGCAGGACAACTATCCGGCCGGCGACGCCTGCATCGCCATGGCCGCGATGACCATTGCCAACCACTGCCGCGATATCAAGGCCATCATCTGCCAGACCGAAACCGGCAACACCGCGCTGCTGATGTCGCGCGTGCGCTCCGACATCCCGATCTTTGCCTTCTGCCGCCACCGCAGCAGCTGCAGTCGCGTGGCCCTGTATCGCGGCGTCGATCCGGTGTTGATGGACGTGGAGGGCCTCGACGGCCCGTCGCGGGACAGCCAGGCGATCGCGCATCTGAAAAAACGCAAGCTGCTTGCGGCCGGTGATTTCGTGCTGGTATCCCGCGGTTATCACCAGGATATCGGCGGCAGTACGGACACGCTGCGTATCGTGCGGGTTGATTGATACCCAAAGTATCAAATATTCAAGCTGTACTAGTGGTTCAAGCGGTAAATTCGGTAGCTAAAGCTCACAGCCACAGGCTCCGGGGCAAGGCGAAAAAGCGCAGGACTAGCCGGGCTAATTCAAGCTTTTTCAACGCCGCACCGGGGCCTGTGGCGAAGAGATCGGTTACTGAATTTACCGCTTGGACCACTAGTCCCTTCAGCTGGCACGATGCGAGGTCCTGCCACCGGTGGTCACCCGGGAAATATTTACCGATGAGGTTTTTTCACGGGTGGCCACCGGTGGCAGGGCCGATCGGAGTCACTAAGGAAGTGGCACATCCCTACGAAGCCCGCACGCAGCGCACCAGAACCTTGGTTTCCAGCTCCTGTTCGACACACTGGAATCTCTGACCGTTCAGGGTCAGCGTGGTGGGAACTCCCTCGGGCGCGGTTGTCGAGCAACCGGCAACTCCTGTCGCCAGGGCCACTGCCAGCAGAATACGACTCAATTTCTGCACTGCAGGTACCTCTTGACTTGTCTGGCAGGCGCGAAATTGTTCCGCGCTCTGTTTCAGCCTAGAGGAAGCAGCCGTCAAAGTGTCGGTTTTGGCGCCAATTTGTGCAAAGTCGCGACAGTCATGCGCTGCCGGCGGTGCTATACGTTGTTGGAATCGGCACTTACAATGGCCCGCATAACGATAAACACAACAGGGTAATCCTATGCGCGCGAGTTTCTTTCTCTACCCGGCTCTGGTGCTGATGGTCGGCTGCGGCGCCGATGAGCAGGCGCAGTCCCAGCCATCGGCCGCGGCCGAAGAACAGGCCGATCAAGCGGGCGGTGTGATTCCGCAGTATCAGCTGGATGCGCTGGAGAAGGCGCAGAAGGTCGAGGGGCAGCTGCAGGAAGCCGCGGAAAAGCGAGCCGAGCCCTGATTGCCGTATAGACTCGCCCCGCCCGCGTTGCGCTATTGCGCCCCAGCCGAAGCTACCGATCCAGTCCTCCCCATAAAAAAGCCGCCGTTATCACTAACGGCGGCAAGTGGTTGCTCACTGAGCCGGGGGCGAAGACCGCCCCCTTGGAGAAAAGACGCAACAATCGGTTGAATGAGCTTCCCGTTAGAAGTTGTAGCTGCCGGTCAGGGCAATGGTGCGCGGATTGCCATAGAAACCGGTCTGGAAAGGCGCGCCGAAGTCATAGCCCGCGATCCGATACTCCTTGTCCGTCAGGTTTTTACCCTGCAGGCCCAGGTTCCAGCTGCCATCCGGGCTGTAATAGGTCGCAGTCAGGTCAACCAGCGTGTAGGCGTCCTGGTCCAGAATGCCCGGTCTTTCGAAAATCTGGGTATCCGCGCGGTAGGAGGCAGATGGAACCACGACCAGCTCGCCGCCCGCCACCGGCGTGGACCAGTTCAGCTGCACCATCGCGGTGGTGTCCGGCGTGTTCTGCATTTCCAGCTGGTCGGCGATATCGGTGCCGTCGCCGTTAATGAATTCCACAAACTCAGCATCGACTAACCCCAGCGTAGCCATCGCAGACAAGTTGTCCGTCAAGGCGAGAGACGCTTCCAGTTCCAATCCCTGAATCAGCGATTCACCGGCGTTCAGCACCGCGCTGACAAAACCGGCACCACTAGCCTTCAAGCGCTGCTGGTTCACCTGCATGTCCGTATACTCGGAGCGGAACAGGGCGCCGTTGATGCGCATACGGTTGCCCAGCAGATCCAGCTTCCAGCCGAGTTCGAAGGTGTCCACGGTCTCCGGATCGTAACCATCGACGGTTTCCGGAATTTCCACCGCGTCACCGCGCATGTCGAATCCGCCGGACTTGAAGCCGGCGCTATAGGCGGCATACAGCATGACGTCATTGTTGACCTGGTAGTCGAGGCCGACGCGCGGGGAGAATTCACCCCAGTCCTTTTCGTTGGCGTAATCGGTCAGCGCACCGCCAAATACCGGTGCGGGCCTGTCGGCATAGTACTGGTCGTGGAACATGTCACTGCCGATACCGAAGTAATTGCCCTTATAAACCTCGGCTTTCTTCTCGTCGTTGGTATAGCGACCGCCCAGGTTCAGGTTCCACTGGTCGGCGAACTGCCAGTTGTAATGGGCGTAGAAGGACAGGCTATTGGTATCCACTTGACCCGATACATTCTGGGTGAAGCCGGCCGGAAGACCCAGCGCACTGAAATCCAGGTAGCCCAGCACCGCGTCGAAACCGCCCGCAGCCGTTCCATCGTAGTAGTAGACACCGCTGACCAGGTCGGCGTTGTCGCCCTGCCAGTTCAACTGGAACTCCTGTGAGAACTGCTCGTCGTCGTAGAAGGCGGGAACGTCGAACAGGGGTGCATTGGTGGCGTCGAAGTCGATGACCGTCTCGGTGTAGCCTTCGCGACTGGCGGTGATTGACTTCACGATTACGCTGTCGGAAACCTTCCACTCTGCGGTCAATGACATACCGCTGGTTTCGACCAGGTTTTCAGACGGCAGGTTGGATTCAGTGTCGTAGATGCTGTCGAGTACGGGTTCGCCCGCGTACCCGGGTCCGAAGCGATGTCCGTGTTTGGGGGCGGATTCGTCGCGAGTCTTGTCAGCGGCGAAACGGATAAACAAATCTTCCGTCGCGTTAATCTCGACAGAAACCCGGCCGCTCAAAGTGTCCTTGTTGTACTGGTCTTCGCCATTGACCATATTCTCGCCGAAGCCGTCGCGCTGGAAGCTGGCGATGGCGCCGCCGATATTGACCTTTTCCGATACCGCCATTGAGCCGGCCACTTTCAGGTCCCGCTGGTTGTAGCTGCCCAGGGCCGCGCCTATGCGGACTTCATTGTCACCAGTCATCTTCTTGGTGACGTATTTCACCGCGCCGCCGATGGTGTTCTTGCCGTAGAGGGTGCCCTGAGGGCCGCGCAGGACCTCGATGCGCTCTACGTCGTACACGTCCATCACCGCACCCTGAGGGCGGGCGACATAGACGTCATCCACGTAAATGCCGACGCCCGGTTCGAAGCCCCACAGCGGATCCTGCTGGCCGATACCGCGTATAAACGCCGTCAGGGTGGAGTTGGTGCCGCGGCTCACCTGCAGCGTGGTGTTGGGGGACAGCTTTTGGATATCGGTCATATCCGCAATGCCGTTTTCAATCAGGGCCGCCTCGCCGATGGCGGTTACGGCCACCGGTACTTCCTGCAGCGACTGCTCGCGCTTCTGCGCAGTAACGGTCACTTCCTCGAGGGCCGGGTCGGCGTAGGTAAAGCTGGCACCACAGGCGAGCATGATGCCTGCAGCGAGGGGATGGAACTTGATTGCTCTTTTCATGGCTCTCTCCAATCACCAAATTTATGGTTTTTATAAATATCCGGGATTGCCACTCTAGCGGTGCCGGGTCCATTTGCCTGTTAGACCAAGGTATGACGCGAGCGGCGCACGGATTGGAGGACAAAAAACAGCCACTGGGGTATTGTTTGTGTCGCTGAAACCAAGAATAACGAAGGTGTGCCCGCTTGTTTAGCCTGACCGCGCTGGCAGCCGTAGCGCTGGCCTATCTACTGCTGCTGTTCGCCATCGCCTTCTGGGGCGACCGGCTGCCCGCCGGGCGAATCCGCCCGATCAAACCGCTGTTGCTGGCGCTGGCCGGGACCTATACCAGCGCCTGGATGTTTTTCGGCACCCCGGCACAGGCGGTCGAAGAGGGCTGGCTGCTGCCGCCCACCTTTGTCGGCGCCAGCCTGATGCTGATCGTCGGTGCACCGCTGCTGACCCGCTTCGTGCGCCTGTGCAAACAGCAGGGTTCCACCTCCATCGCCGACTTTATCAGCGCCCAGTTCGGCGGTTCCCAGTGGCTGGCGGCGGCGGTGGCTGTGCTCGCGCTGGCTGCCGTTCTGCCCTATCTGGCACTGCAACTGCGCGCGGTTGCGGACAGTTTTCTATTGCTGACCGACAGCGGAGAAATCAGTCCCTCGCTGGTCGCCGCCATCGTCAGCGCGACCCTGGGGCTGTTCGCGCTGCTGTTCGGCACCCGCCATATCGACAGCAGCGTGCACCGCAATGGCATGCTGCTGGCGGTGGCCTTCGAGGCGCTGGTCAAGATAGGCGCCTTCGTCGCCGTGGCCTGGTTTGTCGTCGGCAGCGCCTTCGACGGCGCCACCGATCTGGCGCGCACGGCCCTCGCCAGCGAGCGGGTCGCGCAACTGAGCGCCGCCCGCCCGGCGGATACCGGCTATTTCGCGGTAGTGGTGCTGGGTATGGCGGCGATGTTCTGCCTGCCGCGGCAGTTCCATATCCTGATGATCGAGAGCGACGGCGAACAAGACATAGGCCCGGTCAGAAAGCTGATTCCGCTCTACCTGGGCATTCTGTCGGGGGCAATTCTGGTGGTCGGCTATGGCGGGCTGCTGTGGTTGCCGGAGAGCTACGGCAATCCGGAGCGCTTCGTGCTCGGCATCCCCCTGCAGGGCGGTTCCGAGTGGCTGTCCCTGCTGGCGTTTATCGGCGGTCTGTCGGCGGGCTCCAGCATGGTGATCATCGCCACCATCGCCCTGTCCACCATGATCGCCAACACCATGGTGGTGCCCTGGTGGCTGCAGCGGTTGCAGCGTCGACCGAGAGGCGGAGCGCTGGGCTCGGACTTGCGGCGCGTGCGCCGCGGCATCATCGCGCTGATCATGCTGGCGGCCTTTGCGGTCAATGAGGCCATCGGCGCGGGTGTGCGCCTGGGTACTTTCGGTCTGTTGTCGCTGGCCCTGGTCGCACAGCTGGCGCCGGCGATGATCGCCGCGGCCTGCTGGCCGAAACACTGGCTGCGCCTGCGCGCGAGTGGCGTCATCGCCGGACTAGCAGCCGGCTCTGCAGTCTGGGCCCTGTCGGCGCTGCCGGCGGCGGTGGGCGAGGTGGATCTGGTGGCGCACTGGCTGGGCTTGCCATGGAGTTCGCTGTCGATCTGTTGCGCCTTCGGTCTGGGATTGAACTGCGCGACGCTGCTGCTGGTTTCCAAGTGGCTGGCGCTCTGGAATCCGCGTGGCCACAGCGTCGAGGAAGCGCCGGCGAACCGGGCGCATCTGCGCGAACTGCTGGCGCGCTTTGTCGGCAGTGATGCGGCCGCGCGGACCTTTGAGAATCTGCGCGGGGCCGGCGCCGAAGAAACATCGGGCAGGGACTACCGCGAGGCGGTGGAGAAAATTCTCGCAGGAATCGTCGGTTCTACGAGTGCGCGCCGGCTGGTGCGCCAGTACAGCGGCGCCGAGGCCAGCGCCCAGACCCTGGAGCAGGCTTCTGCCATCTACCAGTTCGGGCGCGGCCTGCTGCAGAGCAGTATCGACAATATCGACCAGGGCATCTCGGTGGTGGACGCCAACCTCAATCTCGTTGCCTGGAATCGCCGTTATGTCGAGCTGTTCCACTACCCGTCAGCGATGATCTACGTCGGCCAGCCGGTGGCGGAGCTGGTGCGCTACAACGCGAGCCGCGGTGAGTGCGGGCCGGGTTCGGTGGAAATGCATGTGGAGAAGCGGGTCGAACACCTGAAGGCCGGCACCGCCTACCGGGTGCAGCGCCACCGCACCGATGGCACAGTGCTGGAAATCCGCGGCAATCCCCTGCCCGGTGGCGGCTTCGTGACAACCTATACCGACGTGTCGGACTACCAGCGCACGCTGGCCGAACTGACCGAGGTGAAAAACTCTCTCGAACACAAGGTGGCCGCGCGCACGGCGGAGCTGCAGTCGCTCAACGACGAGCTGCAGAAGCTGAACAGCGAACTGCACGCTGCCAGTGCCGGCAAGACCCGCTTCCTCGCCGCCGCCAGCCACGACCTGGTGCAGCCACTCAATGCCAGCCGCCTGTTCCTGGATGCGCTGACCGCGCGGCAGCTGGACGGCGACAGCCGCAGCCTGCTGAATCGCGCCGACCGCGCCCTGGCCGCGGCGGAGCAGTTGATCACCGATATGCTGCAGATCGCGCGCATGGACGCCGGTGATATTCATCCGCAGATACGGCCCACCGCGCTCGACAAGGTGGTCGCCGAGGTGGTGGACCAGGCGCGCCTCGCCGCCGCCGCCCGCAATATCCAGTTGCGCTACCGCCGCAGCAGTCTGTGGGTGCAGAGCGATGAGAAGATGCTGCGCCGCGTGGTGCAGAACCTGCTGGACAATGCGATCAAATACACCCGCGACGGCGGTGTGCTGATCGGCGCGCGCAAGCAGGGCACATCGGTCTCCCTGGAGATCTGGGATACCGGCTGCGGTATCGATGCGTCGCAGCAGCAGAACATCTTCCGCGAGTTCTGTCGCCTGGGCGGCGTCGAGCGCGAGCACGGTTACGGCCTGGGGCTCGCCACCGTCGAGCGCCTGTGCCGGCTGCTGGAATCCCCCATCGACCTGACCTCGCAGCCGGGGCGCGGCAGTGTGTTCCGTGTGTGCCTGCCGTCGGCGAGGGAAAAATTAAGCACGGTGCCGGTGCCGGCAAGCGCCCCACCGCGGCCGTCGACGCTGCACCTGCACGTCGTCTGTGTGGACAACGAACCCGCAATCCTGGAGGCGATGCAGGCACTGCTCGGCGGCTGGGGCTGTAATGTCGTCTGCGCACGCGGCCCGCGCGAGGCGCTGCAATTGCAACGGCCGGACCTGCTGCTGATGGACTTTCACCTGGATGACAGCATCGACGGCATAGCCCTGGCGCGGCAGTTGATGTCTCACTGGGGCGAAGCGGTGCCCTGCGTGATCATTTCCGCGGAAAATACCGACTTGGTGAAAAACCGCGCCCGGGGCGAGGGCTGGCAGTTCCTGCAGAAACCGCTGCGCCCGGCGGCGCTGCGCGCACTGCTGCAGGCGCGGCAGGTACAGCTGCAACCGGAAGGTCGCGAACAGGCGGAGCCTGCGACCAAGGTCGTATAGCGCCGCGCAAATGCCCGTCGCACTCTGGACCTATTGCGATGATGAAGATGTGACAACAATGAAAAGATATCTGCTCGAAATCCTGATGTTCAGTGCCTATGCACTGTTCGCCGCCTCCTGGGTGTCCGGCGCCATGCTGACACCGGAGATTCAGGCGTCCTTCGGCGAGGCGGGCTTCGCCAATGCCACCTGGGGCAGCCTGATGATCACCGTCGCCAAGATCGCAGGCAACCTGGCCGCGGCGCTCATCCTGATACGTATCGGCGCCAAATATGCCTTTACACTGGCCATGTTGCTGATCGCCGCCGGCGGCTTCGGCGCCCTGGCGGGCGATTACAGCGGCTGGCTGCTGTCGCGACTGGCGATGGGGCTGGGCGGCGCCCTGGCGATCGTGTACTTCAATCCGGTCGTGTTGCACTACTTCGACGCCCGCGAGCGACCGGTAGTCAACGGCGTGAATGCGGCCGCGTTCAACAGCGGCAACCTGATCGCACTCCTGTGCACCGGCACCCTGGCCAACTGGCTGGGCGGCTGGCAGTCGGTGGTGGCGCTCTACGGTGTGATGGTGGCGGCGCTGGCGGTGCTCTGGTGGCTGGCGGCGGAGAGCTTTCCGCTCTCCGGCGGCGGGGCCAATAGCGGCGAGAGATACGGGCTGCGCCAAGGCATTCGAGAGGGGGTCAACTGGTGGCTGCCACTGGCCTACTGTGGCGTGCTCTTGTGCTATATCGCAGTCTTCTCACTCTTCCCGCTGATCGACGGTTTTGCCGTGGCCAGCAGCGACCTGGCGGCGGTGATGATCGCCGCGGGCATGCTCGGCACCATCGCCGGAATCCTGGTGACCAAGCGCTATCCGTTGCGCCTGCCGGTGCTGCGCTATGCCGGCCTGGCGCTGGTGATCTTCGCGGCACTGATGCTGGCCAGTCGCAACCCGCTCATCGCCTATAGCGCTGCGGCACTGGCGGGCTTCTTCATGTTCCTGCCGATGACTGCGCTGGTGACGCTGCCGCAGGAGCTGCCGGGTATGACACCGGCGCGCATCACGATCACCTTTGCGATGTTCTGGTCAATTTCCTACCTGATCGCCTCCATCCTGATTCCCGCGGCGGGACTGCTCGCGGATATCAGCGGTGAGCCCGCCTATGCGGCCTATTTTGCCGTTGCCTGTTCGTCCTCGCTGTTTATCTTCTCCTTCCTACTGCCGGAAAGTGGCAAGGTGGCCGCAAACAGCGGCACAGAAAATCTGGAGGCCGACAATGCGCCAGCTTGATCCGCAACTGGCCGAGTGGCTGCAGGCCGTCAACGTTCAGGTCGCCCAGCTGAAAGCCGCTGGCTTCGAGCCGACGCCGATCACCGCGCGCGAGAGCCTCGCCAATCTGACGCGCACTTTCGTCGAGCCGGGGCCGGAGATGGCCGCCTGCGAAACCCTGGTGCACGGCGGCGAATATCCAGTGCCAGTGCGTATCTATGCACCCGAGAACCGCACCCCGGGCCCGGTCATCATCTACTGTCACGGCGGGGGCCATATGGCCGGCAGCGTGGCCGTTTACGATCCGATATGCCGCCGCCTGGCGGAGGCCTGCGGGCGCACGCTGGTGTCGGTGGAATACCGCCTAGCGCCGGAAAATCCCTATCCCGCCGGCTTAAACGATCTGATCGGTGTGGTGCGCGGCCTGGGTGCCGCGCTGGACAGGAAGCGCATCGCGCACGACAACCGCTGGATACTGATGGGCGATTCCGGCGGCGGTGCGCTCTGCGCCAGCGCCAGCCGCCTGCTGCAGCACCGCCCGCAAAATTTACTCCCGTGCGCTGAAGGCTCCATCGCCGCGCAGGTACTGATCTACCCGAGCCTCGACTACACGATGCGGCAACCATCGATCGAGGAAAATGGCAGCGGCTACCTGCTGGAAAAGGAAAAGATTCTCTGGTACTTCGACAATTATTTTCAGGGCGCGCACAACGCCTACCAGGCTTCGCCGCTGCACGGCGAGTTCACCGACAAGCTGCCCCCGTCGCTGGTGATCACCGCCGAGTTCTGCGCATTGCGGGACGAGGGATTCGCCTACGCGGAAAAATTGCGCGGCGCCGGCGTCGCGACCGAGTCGCTGCATTTTGACGATATGATCCACGCGTTTGTGAACCTGCAAAAACTGGTGCCGGCGGCCTGCGAAAAATTCTACCGGCATGTCGGTGAGTATGTGCGTGGAATTTGACCCCGAGCGGGATGCCCGCGCGTTGGCTCCCACAGATAGGATTAATGTTGGGGATCAACCCAGCTGAGTCAGTGACTGGGCCTCGCGAATCAGCTGTTTGCGATCGCGCAGCTCCAGCTTGCGCAGAATCGCCGTAACATGGCTCTTTACCGTGGGCTCGGTAATATCCAGCTCGTAGGCGATCTGCTTGTTCAGCAGCCCTTGGGCAATCATCTGGAATATTCGCAGCTGCTGTGTCGTGAGTCGGGTCAGGCGCTCGGGCAGCGGTGTCTCTTCCGCTTCTTCCAATGCCTCGGTATTGAACCACTGCTCTCCGGCAAAAACAGCTTCGATGCACTGCACGATCTCTGCCGGCCTCGCGGTCTTCGACAGGAAGCCGCTGGCACCGAAGCCGGCGGCCTGCTGGATCACCGCGTGTTTGTCACTGCCGGAAATCACCACCACCGACACCGCCGGGTAATTGTTGCGGATCTGGGCCAGGCCGTTGAAACCCTCGCTGCCGGGCATATTCAGGTCCAGCAACAGCAGATCGATGTCCGTGGATTGCAGTCGCTCGAGTGTCGACGGCAGGTCTTCGCTTTCCAGCAATTCACAATTGTGGAAATGCCGCGCCAATGTGCCGGCCAGGGCATCGCGATAGAGGGGGTGGTCGTCGGCAATCAACAGTCGGTAATTCAATTTACACCCTGTAAAAATTATTTTGCGGGTGTGGAAATCTTACTGCGCGGTCCAGCCTCCGTCCACCGGCAGGGCGGCACCGGTAATGGTGCTGGCGAAGTCGCCGCACAGGTACAGCACCAGCTCGCCGATGGCCTCGGGTTTGCTGGTCTGGCTCAATGGCTGCTTGGCGCCGATAAGGCGGCAGCGCGCAGACTCGATGTCGATATTCTCTTCGCGCGCGATGGATTCGATCTGCGGCTGGATCAGCGGTGTCTCCACCCAGCCGGGGCAGATGGCATTGGCGGTGATACCGCGGTTGGCATTTTCCAGTGCTACCACCTTGGTGAGGCCGATCAGGCCGTGCTTGGCGGCGCAGTAGGCGGCCTTCTGCTCGGAGGCGACCAGGCCGTGCACCGAGGAGATGTTGACGATGCGGCCCCAGTTGCCCGCCCGCATACTCGGCAGCAGGTCGCGGGTGAGAAAGAACGCGGCGCTCAGATTGATCGACAGGATCGTATGCCACTGCTCGGCCGGGAAGTCCTGGGTTTCCGCCGTGTACTGGACGCCGGCGTTGTTGACCAGTATGCCCGGGTTGCCGAGAACTTCGCGTGTCTCTGCCAGCAGCTGTGCACAGCCCGCTTCCGAACTGATATCGGCGCTGCTGAAGCCGCAGTCGACCTTGTAGTCGGCGCGAAACTGCCGCCGCAAATCCTCGCCCTGATCGGATGTGGCCAATCCGTGCAGCATCACCGGGTAGCCCGCGCGCGCCATAGTGCGGGCGATAGCGAGGCCAATACCGCTGGTTGAGCCGGTGATCAAGACTGGTTGTTGCTGTTCCCGCTGCACTGAAACCCCCCGCGGCTGTTATTCGGCTCTTGTTCTGGCGCTGCTACAGATCCGGCTCGTTTCGCACCGGGGCGGCAGCGTGCCCTTACTCCTGATTGTGGAAAAATCCTAACAGCGGGGGGACGGCGGGTCTGTATGACCAAGGTATGAGAGCTATTGCCAGCCTTTAGCGGCGCCCGCTGCGGGCGCGCGGCCGGTGTGCTCTCGATCCGTATGCTCTCGACCTGAGTGTTCCCGGTTCCGCGCCCTGCAGGCCAGGAGCGGGATAGGCGCGGACTCTGCCCCTTGCCCGCTGTTCGGCGCGGATGCGGTGGCTGCCTCTCACGCGCGGGCTCGACAGGCTGCGTCTGCCGTCCAGGCGCCGCCCGTCGCGCACCTGGATCTCGCCGCGCACGCGGCGGTCACTGCCAATGCCCGGCGCGGAGCGAATCCGGTGAATACCGCGCAGGTCGCTGTCGCCCTGCGGGGGATGGCGGCGATGAATGAAGTGGCGGCCCTGTATGCGACGACGTTTGTCGTCGCGAAAGCGGCGATCGCGTTTGTAATAAGGGCGATGGCGATAGTACGCGTAGGGACGGTAGTAATAGAGCTGGCCGTAGTAGGCGCCGGACGGGTAATAGTCCGGCCGGTAGCGGTAATAGTCGGGGGATGAGTACGTCGAATAGATAGCGCCGGCCGGATAGCTGTACGAGCGCGAATAATAAGTCCCGGTCCCTTCCGCATAGTGGCCTCCGGTGGAAGAACCGGAGGAGGGATAAGTGTAAGGCCGGGAGTAGGCCTGCGCGGTGTATGCGGGGCCACCGGCATAATAGGAGCCGCCGGTCGCACAGGCGCTCAGGGCAATCGCCAGGCACAAGGTGATGCCTGCGAGTCTTCGCTCAGCGATTATATTCATTGCGCAGGCTCCACCAGATGCACGGAAAAAATCCATGCCCCCGCAGCCCTCGCTGATTGAAGGCGGCGGGGGCGGGTGTGCGCAACCCGAGGAATGTGACTCCCCGGGCTAGCGGTTAGCGCCTGCCGCGTGCCGGTCTGTGTGCGCCGCCACGGTAACTGCGGTGCGGGGTCGCCGGGCGATGGTAGCCGGGGCGCCCGGGCCGGTAGCCGGGGCGGCCATAGTCGGGGCGTCCGCGATAGTAGTGGTGGCCGCGATAGTAGGGGCGGCCGTAGTAGTGGCGGTAGCGCGGGTGGTAGCGATAGCGGTAATAGGGGTAATAGCGCGGTGACGTGTAGTAGAAGGACACACCGCTGGATGGATAAGCGTAGGGATAGCCGTAGTAGCCACCGGAATAGTAGCTACCGCCATAGTAGCCATCGGTTGCACAGGCGCCCAGGGTCAGGGCGGTGCAAACCGTGACGGCAGTGAGCCCGGTTTTAAGTGCTCTGTTCATGATGCATTCTCCGGTAGTGGGAAGCTCCTTGGGTTGAGGCATTCCCTGCGGCACATGCATGTCGCTCGCCTGTCGGGGGTGAATCACACCCGCGCCCGGTCAGTAGGGCCTGGGTCGCGGGGGCGGTGGGGCTGGCCGGTACCGGTAGTGGTGTGTCGGCCGGTGATATCGGTGAATGGGGCGCTGGAGGTAGTGGCCGCCGCTCCGGTAGTAGTCGGGGTGGCGCACATTGTGGCAGACGCCGCCGGGGTGGCAGTGGTAATAGCGGCCGCCGACCTGGTAGTGGGGGGAGCTGCTGTAACCGGAAGTGGAAGCGCCCGTATAGGTGGTGTTTGTGCAGGCCGGCAGCGTCAGTGCCGCCACGGCAGTCAGCGCACAGCCTGCACCGGAAAGCAGCAGCTTCCTGGGCAGCAGTTTCATGTAGACCTCCGCGCCTTTTGGCGGGTAAAACGTCTACTATTCAGCCTAGCAGGGCTGGCGCAAATTTCATTAAATTGGTGATATTTACCCGAGATTGTGCCGGGTGCAGTGACCCCAATGGCGCGGAGAGGCCCGGCGCCATTGGGGAGGGAGGGCTATTCGGCGGTTTCCAGGTTGGTTGCGATCATCTTCGCCTTGTCCAGCGCCTGGCTCAGGCCCGGCACAAAGTCGGCGCCGTGCACCACCTGAATGCTGGATTCGGCCAGGTCCCCGCCGATCGGCTGGTAGCGCCCGCCGATACAGTCGGCCAGAAAGGCCTCCGTGGCGGCGTAAAACGACAGGTTGTTTTCCGGCTTCTGGAAGCCGTGACCCTCGTCGGGATAGAGGATGTAGGTCACCGGAATACCCTTGTCTTTCATGGCCGCTACTATCTGGTCGGATTCGGCCTGCTTCACCCGCGGATCGTTGGCGCCCTGGCCGATCAGCAGCGGCCGCACGATTTTGTCGGCGCGATTGAGCGGTGAGCGCTCCTGCAGCAGCTTCTTGCCCTCAGGTGTTTCCGGATCGCCGACTGCCGCGTGCAGTGTGTTGCGGAAGCTCTCCCAGTAAGGCGGTACAGAATCCAGCAGCGTATACAGATTGGACGGCCCGACGATGTCGACGCCACAGGCGAATTTCTCCGGCGTAAAGGTCAGTCCCACCAGGGTTGCATAGCCGCCGTAGCTGCCGCCCATGATGGCGACCTTGTCCGGCGAGGTTATGCCCTGCGCTATGGCCCAGTCGACGGCGTCAATCAGGTCATTGTGCATGGCCCCGGCCCACTCGCCGTTGCCGGCGTTGACGAAGTCCTTGCCGAAACCGGTGGACGCGCGAAAGTTTACCTGCAGCACGGCGTAGCCGCGGTTGGCGAGCCACTGCACTTCACCCGAATAGCCGAAGTTGTCCCTGCCCCAGGGGCCGCCGTGCACCAGCAGGACCAGAGGAACCGGCGCGGATACGGATCCGTTTTTATCGGCATTTGCCGGCAGGGTCAGGTAGGAAACCAGATCCTTGCCATCGCGGGAGCGGATCGTCTGTGGATACATTTTTGCCAGCGGCAGGCCGGCGAGTTTCGGATTGGTGACGAAGAGTTCTTGCAGTTTATTGCCGTCGCGCTGGAAAACCTGGTAGACGGGCGAGGCGTTGCCGCGGTCGGTGTACAGCACCCACTTGGATGCGTCCAGCGTGGACGCCAGTATGGAGAAATCCCCTTCGACCTTCGCGTTCAGCGCGGCGAAGTCATCCGCGTAATCTTCCTGCAGGGCCGTCCAGCTGTTGGTGTGTACATTCACCGCATAGGCGATGGGCTCGTGGTTGCGCGGGTGGAAAAAGACATCGGAAATATCGGCGAGCTTGGATTCCGCCAGCAACTCGGTCTCGTCGGATTCCAGGCTCATGTGCACCAGCGCCGCCTTGTCGCGACCGCGGCTGTCGAGAATATAGATACCGCTGTTGCTGGCGTCGAAGCCGAGAATTTGCGTGGTGAAGGTGTCCTCGACCGGAATCTCGAACAGCTGCAGCCAGTCCTCGTCGCGCCATTCGAAGACATTGAAGCCGCCGCTCGGCGTCGACTCGGTGGCGAGGCGCAGATTCAGGTCGTTGTCGAGGAAGAAACTGGCGAAACCGTCGTTCTCGAGGATCAGTTCCCGCTTGGCAGATTTCAGGTCGACTTTGTACAGATCGTGCCAGCGCGGATCGCGATCGTTCATGCCCACGATGACGAGTCCCGGATGCGCTTCGCTCTGGGCTACCATCTGCGCCTGCACACCCTTGTAGGGCGACAGATCGACAATGTCCTTGGTGTTCAGATCGATGCTGTAGAGGTGCCAGTTTTCGTCGCCGTTTTCGTCGCGGATGTACAACAGGTGCTCGCTGTCCAGCGCCCAGAAGTGCGCGGGAATACCGCGGCCGGTATCGCGGGTGACCGGTTCGGCGGCGTCGATGTTGCCCGCCGGCGCCACCCACAGATTCATCACGCCATCCAGCGGCGCGCGAAAACTCATCTTGCTGCCATCGGGGCTCAGGCGCCCCTGGAAACGGCTGGGATTGCCGAACAGCAGCTCCCGGTCAATCAGTTTGATTTTCTGCTCTGCCGGTGGCTTGTCGGCAAGGCTTTCCGGTTTGATTTCCGCTGTCGATTCGCCCTTGGGGCCACAGGCGCTGACCAGTACAAAGAGTGATATTACCCCTAAAAATCCGCTTGGTTTTTTCATAGCTGATTCCTGCTTTATTTTCGGTGTACATCCATTACTCCGCGGTCAGCATTGCACAATGCCCGGAGCTTGGAAAGCTGGCACAGGTCGAGCGGTTCAAAAAAGAAAAGGCGCCGGTTGAACGCAGCGCCTTTTGCAAAGGAGGGGAAAATCAGTGGGTGCTGGGCAGCAGCTGCGGATCGACAAACTGCAAGTAAACCGCACTGGCGAGCAGCTGTTTGGCCTGTTCGATATCCGGCGCGAAGTAGCGGTCCTTGTCGTAGAAAGACACGCGCTCGCGCAGCAAGCCCTTGGCCTGCTCCAGTTTTTCCGTGCTCTTCAGCGGCGCGCGGAAATCGATACCCTGACAGGCGGCCAGCAGTTCCACCGCGAGAATGCCGCAGGTGTTGTCGGCCATATCGCGCAGGCGGCGGCCGGCGAAGGTGGCCATGGATACATGGTCTTCCTGGTTGGCGGAGGTCGGCAGTGAGTCGACGCTGGCCGGGTGGGCGAAGGTCTTGTTCTCGCTGGCCAGCGCCGCCCCGGTTACCTGCGCGATCATAAAGCCGGAGTTGACGCCGCCGTTTTCCACCAGGAAGGGCGGCAGGCCGGACAGGTTACTGTCGATCAAGAGCGCCATGCGGCGTTCGGACAGTGCGCCGATTTCCGCCAGCGCCAGCGCCAGGTTGTCGGCGACCATGGCCACCGGTTCCGCGTGGAAATTGCCGCCGGAGATGATGTCGGAGTTGGCCGGATTCTCCTCGTCGGTGAATACCAGCGGGTTGTCGGACACGCCGTTGGCCTCCGCCAGCAGCACCTCAGCGGCGAAGCGGATCTGCTGCAGGCAGGCGCCCATGACCTGCGGCTGGCAGCGCAGGGAGTATGGGTCCTGCACCTTTTCGCAGAACTGGTGCGACTCGCCGATCGCACTGGCATCGCCGAGCAGATCGCGGTACACGGCGGCCACATCGCGCTGCGCCTGCTGGCCGCGGGCCGCATGAATGCGGTCGTCGAACGGGCGTCGCGAGCCCTTGGCCGCCTCCAGCGCCAGGGCGCCGGTCACCAGGCCGCCGGCGAGCAGGTCTTCGGCGGAGAACATGCCCAGCAGCGCGAATGCGGTGGACGCCTGGGTGCCGTTCAGCAGTGCCAGCCCCTCTTTCGGTGCCAGGGTCATCGGCTGCAGGCCGGCCTTTTTCAGGCCCTCCCTGGCGGACTTGCGCACACCGCCGATAAACACCTCGCCCTCGCCCAGCAGCACCACGCTCATATGCGCGAGCGGCGCCAGGTCGCCGGAGGCACCCACGGAACCCTTCTCCGGGATGGCCGGGAAGACCTCGGCATTGACCAGCTTGATCAGCGCCTCGATCAGCTCGGCGCGCACACCGGAAAAGCCGCGCGCGAGCGAGTTGATCTTCAGCACCATCAGCAGGCGCACGGTGGCCTCTTCCATAAAGTTGCCGGTGCCCGCCGCGTGCGACAGCACTATGGCGCGCTGCAGCGCCTCCAGATCTTTCTGCTCGATGCGCGTGTTGGCCAGCAGGCCGAAACCGGTATTGATGCCGTACACGGTGCGGCCCTCGGACAGCACCTGGGCGACTGTCTTGGCCGAGGCCTCGATGGCCGGATAGGCGCTTTTCGCCAGTGACAGCTGCACCGGCTCGCGCGCCACGCGGCGCAGTTGCGCCAGGCTCAGTTGACCGGGATCGATTTCCAGTTTGTACATAAATTCTTTCACCGAAAATTAATTATTACATTTGCGTCGGAAACCGTTGCACGACGTAGCGAGCGGGTGGCAGGCGGCGGTCGCCGGAGCGGAGGCACCGGAATGTACAGAGCGTACATGAGGATGCCGAGCACCGCCGAACGCCGCCAGGCGCATGCGCAGTAGTCGTGAAATGGTTTCCGTCAGTCTTTCAGCATCGGCAGGTCTAGGCCCTGCTCCTTAGCGCATTGCTTCGCGATCTCGTAACCGGCATCCGCATGGCGCATCACGCCGGTGGCCGGGTCGTTCCACAGCACGCGCCCGACGCGCTTGCGCGCGGCCTCGGTGCCGTCGCAGACGATCACCACACCGGAGTGCTGGCTGAAGCCCATGCCGACGCCGCCGCCGTGGTGCAGTGACACCCAGGTGGCGCCGGAGGCGGTATTCAGCAGTGCGTTCAGCAGCGGCCAGTCGGACACCGCATCACTGCCGTCCATCATGGCTTCGGTTTCGCGGTTGGGGCTGGCCACGGAGCCGGAGTCGAGGTGGTCGCGGCCGATCACAACCGGCGCTTCCAGCTCGCCGTTGGCGACCATCTCGTTGAACGCCAGCGCCAGGCGCGCGCGGTCTTTCAGGCCAACCCAGCAGATGCGCGCGGGCAGGCCCTGGAACTGGATGCGCTCGCGCGCCATATCGAGCCAGTTGTGCAGCTGCGGATTGTCCGGAATCAGCTCCTTTACTTTCGCATCGGTCTTGTAGATATCCTCCGGGTTGCCGGACAGCGCCGCCCAGCGGAAGGGGCCTATGCCCTCGCAGAACAGCGGGCGGATATAGGCGGGCACGAAACCGGGGAAATCGAAGGCGTTCTCAACGCCCTCCTCGAAGGCCATCTGGCGGATGTTGTTGCCGTAGTCCAGGGTGGCGGCGCCGCGCTTCTGCAGTTCCAGCATCGCCTCGACCTGGATCGCCATGGATTTTTTCGCCTCCTTCACCACCAGCGCCGGGTCGGATCTGCGCATTTCAGCGGCCTGGGCCAGCGTCCAGCCCTTCGGCAGGTAGCCGTTCAGCGGGTCGTGGGCAGAAGTCTGGTCGGTAACGGAATCCGGCAGGATATTGCGCGCGACGATTTCCGGGAAAATATCCGCGCAGTTGCCGAGCAGGCCGACGGACACCGCCTCGCCTTTCGCTTTTGCGTCTTCGATCATCTGCAGCGCCTCGTCGAGGCTGGTGGCCTTTTTATCCACGTAGCCGGTGCGCAGGCGGAAGTCGATACGGGTCTCGTCGCACTCGACCGCGATCATGGAGAAGCCGGCCATGGTTGCGGCGAGGGGCTGGGCGCCGCCCATACCGCCGAGGCCGCCGGTCAGGATCCAGCGGCCATTTGCTTCGCCGTCGAAGTGCTGGCGCGCCACCGCGGCGAAGGTCTCGTAGGTGCCCTGCACGATGCCCTGTGAGCCGATATAGATCCAGGAGCCGGCAGTCATCTGGCCGTACATGGCCAGGCCTTTCTTATCCAGTTCGTTGAAATGTTCCCAGGTGGCCCAGTGCGGCACCAGATTGGAGTTGGCGAGCAGCACGCGCGGCGCGTCGGCGTGGGTCTTGAACACGCCCACCGGCTTGCCGGACTGAATCAGCAATGTTTCGTCGTCTTCGAGGCGCTTCAGCACCTCGACGATCTTGTCGAAACACTCCCAGTCGCGCGCGGCGCGGCCGATGCCGCCGTAGACCACCAGATCCTCGGGGCGCTCGGCCACGTCCGGATCCAGGTTGTTCATCAGCATGCGCAGCGGCGCTTCGGTGAGCCAGCTCTTGGCGTTCAGCTGGGTGCCGCGCGGGGCGGTGATCTTGCGGCTGGGGTCGTGGCGGTTGTCGGTGGTCATGATTACCTCGCAATTTTTTTCCAGAGCATTCGATAATTTCGCTGTAGGAGCGGCCCATGGCCGCGATTGGGCTTCCAGGTTTCTCTCGACTCTGATCGCGGCCATGGGCCGCTCCTACAGATGTGAATTCCTAAAATCGGAGCTGCGCTCCCAGTCGGTAGCGGTTGCCCGGGTGCACCAGCCGCGCGAAACTCACGGTGCCGACGCTGCTCTTGGTGCGCCGCCAGATCTGCAGGCAGGCGCTGTTCGTCTCTATCGCCAGTGCCGCCGCTATCGCCGGTTTTGCTGCAATCGCCTCGACGGTGGTGTCCGCTTCGGTCAGCGGCGCTACCCTGGACAGGTAGGCGTTGGGCGTGGTGGCACTGAAATCCTGCTGCAGGTACTCGGGCGCCAGTGCCGGATTGGTAAAGCGCTCCTCCCACTGGACCGGCAGTTGGTTGTCGCAGTGCACTATGATCGAGTGAAATACCCGTGCGCCCTCGGGCATGCCCAGGGCGCGCGCCACGTCGGCCGCGGCCTCGCACTCCTGCAACAATAGAATGCGATTGCTGTAACTGTGGCCGCGGGCGGAGATCTCGTCGGCAATATTGCGCACTTCCAGCAGCGAGCCCGCCGGCACCGGTTCGGCGACAAAGGTGCCGAGGCCCTGGGAGCGCATCAGCACGCCCTCGTCGGTCAGCTCGGTCAGGGCGCGGCGCGCGGTCATGCGGCTGACCTGGAACTCCCGCGCCAGATCGTTTTCCGACGGCACACGAAAGTGCACCGGCCACAGACCGGATTCGATCTGCTGGCGGATATGGCGCTTGATCGCCGCGTAGCGGGGCTCATTACCTGCCGCGGTGTTCTTGGGGTTGGGCATAAACTCGGGTACAGTGCTGTATGAACTTGTATATGGTTGTATATACAAGATTGTGGCAACTATGGTCGCCCCGGGGGTGACTGTCAAGCGGTTGGCTAGTGGTTCAAGCGGTACATTCGGTAACTAAAGCTCACAGCCACAGGCTCCGGGGCAAGGCGAAAAAGCGCAGGACTAGCAGGGCTAATTCAAGCTTTTTCAACGCCGCACCGGCGCCTGTGGCGAAGAGATCGGTTACTGAATGTACCGCTTGGACCACTAGTCAGCCGGACCGGCCGCCGATAAATCCGTTCGGTCGACTGACCGAGCGTCTATGGTTAGAAAAAGGAAAACCGCGCCGCCCTGACCCCGGAGACGGGTCGTCCTGTGCGAGAGCGCCGTAAATGTGAGCCTATGACAGAACGCTGTGATCTGCTGATTACCAATGTCCACGCCGCCACCATGGATCCCTCCATTGCCGGGGCCTACGGTGCCGTAGAGGATGCCGCCGTGGCGGTGACCGGCGGCAAGATCGTGTGGCTGGGGCCGCGCAGGGAGTTGCCGGACTGCGCCGCGGACAAGACCCTCGACGGCGAGGGCCAGTGGCTGACGCCGGGCCTGATCGACTGTCACACCCACCTGGTGTACGGCGGTCACCGCGCGTCGGAATTCGCCCGCCGCCTCGGCGGCGAAAGCTACGAGGAAGTGGCCCGCTCCGGCGGCGGCATTCTCTCGACCGTGCGCGCGACCCGCGCGGCCAGCGCCGAACAGCTGTACCGCGCCGCCGAGCCGCGCCTGCAGGCGCTGATGTCCGAAGGTGTGACCACGCTCGAGGTGAAATCCGGCTACGGCCTGGATCTGGACACCGAGCTGAAACAGCTGCGCACCGCGCGCCGCCTGGCCCAGCACTACCCGGTGGAGATCACCACCACCTGCCTGGCCGCCCACGCGCTGCCGCCGGAGTACGACGGCCGCCCGGACGAATACATCGACCTGGTGTGCGAGCAGATACTGCCGGCGGTGGCGAAAGAGCAGCTCGCCGACGCGGTGGACATGTTCTGCGAGTCCATCGCCTTCTCCGTCGAACAGTGCCAGCGGGTGATCGACTGCGCCAAGAAACTCGACCTGCCGGTGAAGGTGCATGCGGAACAGCTGGCGCGCACCGGCGCCACCGCGATGGCCGCCAGGGCCAGTGCGCTCTCTGTCGACCATATCGAATACATCACCGACGCGGACGTGGCCGCCATGGCCGAGAGCGGCACCGTCGCGGTCCTGCTG
Source organism: Microbulbifer magnicolonia (assembly GCF_035117725.1). Classification (NCBI taxonomy): domain Bacteria; kingdom Pseudomonadati; phylum Pseudomonadota; class Gammaproteobacteria; order Cellvibrionales; family Microbulbiferaceae; genus Microbulbifer; species Microbulbifer magnicolonia. Next base: position 982,288 of record NZ_JAYEFD010000002.1, read on the forward strand.
CCCGGCGCCTTCTACACGCTGCGCGAGACACAGATGCCGCCGGTGGAAAAGCTGCGCGCTTCGGGTGTGTCGATGGCGCTGTCGACCGACCTGAACCCGGGCAGCTGCCCGATCGCGTCGCTGCGCCTGATGATGAATATGGGCTGCAACCTGTTCGGCCTGACGCCCGCCGAGGCGCTGGCCGGCGTGACCCGCTCGGCGGCGCGCGCACTGGGGCTCTGCTGCTCCCGCGGCGCATTGCGCCCGGGGCTGCGCGCGGACATGGTGCTGTGGCCGATGGAGACACCCGACCAGCTGGCTTACGAAGTGGGCGCACTGAAACCCGCACAGATCTTCTTCGCAGGTAAAACAGTAGGAGGCAGAGATGTTACAGCTGGCTGACATGCACCTGTGGAGCGGCCGCACCGACACTGAAGACGGTAAGGCCGGTGAACGGTGGCACCAGCGTGTCAGGCCACTGCAGCTGGACAGTCCTGCGGGCCTCGCGATTCTCGGCTTCGTCTCCGACGAGGGCGTGCGCCGCAACAAGGGCCGCATTGGCGCCGCTAAGGGGCCGCGCATCCTGCGCCTGGCGATGGCGAACCTGCCGGCCACTTTCGACGCGCCGCTGTACGATGCCGGCAACGTGAAAATCGAGAAGGAGGACCTGGAATCCGCGCAGTCGATGCTCGGCGCACGTATTACCGAACTGCTAAACGGCGGCCACTTCCCGCTGGTGCTGGGCGGCGGTCACGAGATTGCCTACGGCAGCTATCAGGGCATAGCGCGCTGGATGCGGGAACTGCAGCGCGACAAGACCCTCGGCATTATCAATTTCGATGCCCACCTGGACCTGCGCATCCCCGCACCCAAGGGCTCCTCCGGCACGCCCTTTTACCAGATCGCCGAGCAGTGCGAGATCAACGGCCGCCCGTTCCATTATCTCTGCGTCGGCGCCGCCGACAGCGCCAATACGCCGGCGCTGTATAACCGCGCCGACGAGCTGGGCGCGAAAGTGATCCGCGACCGCGAGATCAGCAGCTGGAATCTGGAAAATGTACAGGCGCAGATCCGCGAATTTATCGATGGTGTGGACTTCGTCTACCTGACCTTCTGCCTGGATGTGCTGCCGGCGGCGGTGATGCCCGCCGTCAGCTCTCCGGCCGGGCGCGGTGTGTCGCTGGAACTCATCGAGCCGCTATTGGATAGCGTGCTGGATTCGAACAAGGTGTGCCTCGCCGATATGGCCGAGTTCAATCCCTATTTCGATATCGAGGATCACGCCGCGCGCACGGCTGCGCGTATTGGCTTCCAGATTGCCGGCGCTGCCATGGCCGGCCGTTGAGTGACATCGGGGCAGAATGGATATAGCAATCAGGCCCGCGCAACCTCACGATCTCGCCCAGATGCAGGCAATAGCTCGCCGCACCATCGACAAGAACTACCGCGTTTTTTTTGGGGGGGATGAGGGTGTGGATTGGTTTTTATCCGGGCCCTCCGACGACTATCTGGCGGAACATCTCGGCTCTGCCGAAGTTATCGTGGGTAACGGCCAGGTGCTGGGCTTTTCCGTGTGCACCGACAATCTGATCGACCTGATGATGATCGACCATGAAAGGCACGGCGGTGGCCTGGGGGGCAGGCTGCTGGCCCACATGGAGAACAACCTGTTTCCGCGCTATAACACCATTCGTTTGGAGAGCTTTGCCGGCAATCACAAGGCGAATAATTTTTATCTGAAGCACGGCTGGAAAATCATAAAAACCTAACTGGACGAAATGTCCGGCGGCGAAAAGCACACTCTGGAAAAAGACAGAGACTGAACATTTATCGGAGTCGGGATTGTGAAAAAGGGACTACTCGCCGTGCCGCTTGTCGTGTTGGCCGCATGCAGCAATCAGCAGATATACGACTCGGTACAGCGGAACCGGCTGCATAACTGCGAGAAATATTCCGGCCCCCAGTATCGCGACTGCCTGCAGCAGTACGACCAGTCCTATGCGGATTATCAGCGGCAGCGGCGGGAGTTATTGCGCGAGGAAGAGTAGCCCTGCGGCATCGGTGAGAATGCGAAGAGGCCCCGGTTGAGGGGCCTCTTTGCTTTGGTATCGCGCTATCTTACTGGGGGTGGTCCTTGAGTTCCGCTCCCGCCTGCTCCAGCGCTTAGCAGAGGAGCTTACTGAATGGCCTTGCACGGCCTAGTTTCCCCTGGCACGTTCGATCTCCGCGAGCAATTGCGCGCGATCGAAGTACACCTCGTTTCGCTTGATCTTGCCTTCACGGTCCAACTGGACGAAACAGACGCCAACGATCTCCAGCTCCTTTTCTCCAACGGGAATTCGAGCCAGCCACTTATTGAGAAATCCGCCTTGCAGCGGAATACCTTCCAACTGGGTCCATACCCAATCCGGGTTGTGAGCCAGAAGTTTGCGAAAGTAAGCGAGCAGCGCAGCCTTCCCCTCTACGCCATCGGGGATGGCGGGGTCAAGGTAGAAGGCATCGTCTGAGTAGAAGCTCGCCAACAACTCTGGATTGTTGCCGGTCCACGCGGGAAGCCAATGCTCCGAAAATGCCTTGGCTTCTTCTTGGGTCAGTGATCTCATGATTTCAGTTCTTTTTTAAGGTCTAACGAAGCTGGAAAAAGCTTCAGTCTCTACATATGATTCAATCTTCCCCGGAAAATCTAGCTTCTATATAAATTCTGGAATTTTACCGTATGGAAAATGAATTTCAGGGCACTCTTCGCACGAAAGATTTATCCGATGAAGGCTCGTGCGAGCTTTTCTACAGCCTCAGTACCGCAGCATCGGGCGTCCCGCGGAGACCCTAAGGGCATAAGCATTCTGCTTGCGCTTGTTATAAACTTTGTGCGAACCAGGCACCTGAGCAGAGAAACAGAACAAAAGATAGCCCCTGTAAGAATGTGTAGATAGCTTGCTTGTGGAAACGGATTGCAGCAGCTTGGTAACCGATTTGCCTATTTTCTAAACCTCTATTTCCCTGTCTCTGTATCATCCATTTCGTTAACTTTGGAAATGGCTTTGAAAATTCTTTCAAAACATTGTTAATATCGATTTCTGTTTCTAGCGTTATGCCTCTCTTATTTGCAATCTCAATTATCTCCTCTTTATTTTTTTCATGATCTGAGAATATTTTTTCTAATTTTTCAGGAAGAACAGTAATAGATCTGACTTGTATTTGGCAAAGAATTGAGAAATATTTTGACAGAAAACCGAGTAAAGACGAGATCACCAGTAGTGAAATACACACCCTAAAATCAAACTTCCCTAGGTAGGGCAGAACGGATTCAATCTGAGATATCAAGAGCGCTCCGGTCGCTCCAGTTCCGGCAAGCAACCAAGTTGAAAACTTATCAACTATAGGGCCAGTTTCAACTACAGACGTATACATTGCGGAAACAAAAGCATGCTCCGCATTGCTTTTGTTTAGCTCATTCCATTTTATTAGTGGGTCAGTTTCCAACGATTCTTCTCATCTGGGTTTATAACGCCTGTTTGAGCCGCGGCGCCGCATTAGCGGCGACGTCGGCTCCAAGCAGATGTTAGACGACCCGGATTCATAAACTAACCGCAACAAGCCCCTGTGGAAAAAGGGAGGTGACCTGGGATACTGACGACGCTTCTCCTCCGCCAAGAAAAGGAGCGTCGGCATGAGGTATCGCCGGGTCACCTCACACCAGAGGTATACGTTGGCTGAGTTGCGCAAGTAACAGTTCGGCCGGGCCCAAATGGCACGCGCACTGGGCTGTCACCGCAGCACGATCAGCCGGGAGTTTGCCCGCAACATCTGCCGCTATGACGGCTGTTACCGCCCCCAGAAGGCCTCCCAGCGGACCAACGGCCGCCGGGCACGTTCGCGACGAGGCCGGCGGTTCACCGATCAGCAGTGGCGCTTTGTCGAGAGCCTGCTGGCCTTGCAATGGAGCCCGGCGCTGATCGCCGGGCGGCTCAAGGCGATAAGCAAGCTCTCGATCAGCCACGAAACCATCTATCGCCACGTTTGGTGGGACAAGGCCCGGGGCGGGCGGCTCCACACGCAGTTGCGCGGGGCTCGCAAGCTCAAGCGTAAGCGCTACGGGGCCTGCGATAGCCGCGGGCGCCTAGCCGGCAAACGCCATATTTCCGAGCGCCCCGAGCCGGCCAACACACGCGCCGAACCGGGCCACTGGGAGATCGATACGGCGCTGGGCACCGATCCCGGCAAGGATTGTATCGTCACCCTCAACGAGCGGCGCAGCGTTGTAGTCCTGATCGGCAAGCTGGGCCACAAGACCAAGGACGCCCTTAATCGTGTGGCAATAGGCTTGATCAAGCGCCGGGGGCTACCGGTCAAGACCATTACCGCGGACAACGGCACGGAGTTCCACGGCTACGCCGAGATCGAGGCCCCGACCGGCGCGCGCTTCTACTTCGCCAACTCGTACCACTCCTGGGAGCGGGGCAGTAATGAAAACTTGAATGGCCTGATTCGCCAGTATCTGCCCAAGCGGAAGACGATGCGCCATGTGACCCAAGGCGTGTGTGATGCCATCGCGGATCGGCTCAATACCCGACCCCGCAAACGTTTCGGCTTTCAAACCCCCTGGGAGCGGCTGTATGAAAACTGATTAATGTTGCACTTCAGAGTTGAAGTCACGCGCTGCCGTTGGCCAGACGGTTCGGGCTGGGGTCGGTGCGATCGTGATCGTCATTGTCAGTGGCCATTACCTGAGGCGGCCGATCGCTTCGGTCGGGGCCATGCAGCTCCGAGGGCGTTTGGTGCTCATTCTAATGCATAAATTCGATAGGGAAAGTTCCCGTTGGAAGGCCTAGACTTGGTAGGTAAGAAGCCTAGAAGCTTACATGCATGCTACCGCGCCGCCACGATGACACCATCCTGGATGCGCTCAGCAGGCCGGGAGGTGTTTCTTGCAGCGCACGACTGACATGCCCGCCAGCATCACTACGACGCTCACCTATTTGGTCAAGCACGACGCGAAACCCTATGTGCATACCGAGGCTCTGACCGGTGAAAGTGAACCGCACTACTTTGCCGAGCAGGAGGAGCGCGAAGTCACGATATACAACGGACGACCGTTGGTAGACAGCCTCTCTCTGGACAAGCAGGGGTTCGAACTTCATCGGCGCGATACGGTGGTCGACGACCTTTACGACGATACGTCGGTGGAAAACGTCTACTATGCCGAGGTTGAGGCCTTGATCAAGGAGCTGACGGGCGCGAGCCGGGTCGTCATCTTCGACCACACCCGGCGTAGCGATGCCGAGAAACGGGGTATTCGCGGCCCGGCCAGCCGTGTGCATAATGACTACACCGAGCGCTCAGGGCCTGAGCGTATCCGCGAAGTGCTGGGCAGGGAACAGGCCGACGCGCTGGCAGCGGTGCCGGTGGCTCAGATCAACCTCTGGCGCCCCATAAGCGGGCCCGTCAAGCGTTCGCCGCTGGCCCTGCTGGACGCATCGACGCTCGACCCCGATGACCTGCTGGCCACCGACATGGTCTATCCGGACCGTATCGGTGAGATCTACCACCTGGCCTACAATCCGCTCCACCGCTGGTACTATTTTCCGGACATGGGCCGTGACGAGGCCTTGCTGATCAAAGGGTATGACTCGCGTCACGACGGCCGTGCCCGCTTCACCCCCCATACCGCCTTCCAGGACCCCAATACGCCGCCAGGAGCCCCGCCGCGCGAAAGTATCGAGGTTCGCACCCTGGCCTTCTTCGGTTAGGTTTTAACCACCTGGCGAAGGCCTCCTCCGTGCGGTACTTGACCGGCTTATGCCGACATGGCGAAGTCAGGTAAAACGAATTGACCGATTTCCTCAATGACCTCACCAGCGGGGCGTTGGCCGTATTTCAAATTGATAATCACATGGTTTACGCCGACCTCCTGCAAGCTGTAGAGCAGCGCGATCAGGTGATGCCGTCCCAGTTGATAGCCTAGGTGGATCGGCCGTGGTGGTGCCTGTGGGTTATCTGTCAGGTCAATGTATAGCGACTGGGTGAAGGGTTTGAACAGTTCACCACATTCGGCATGAACCGCCGCGCACCAGCCCTCGACAACCACCTGCTGAGCCTTCGGTGCACGCGGATAGCTGATCCAGCCATGGCTGCAGCGGGCGATCCACTCCAGCGTCTGGCGGCTATGGCCGGTGACGAAGAAAGGAATTTCCGCCGTGGTCGGCTTGGGAATCAGATCGGCTCCCTGAAGCGTGCCGCCGGACCAGGTCAAAGGCACGAAACTGCTGAGCTGAACCTCGCGAAATACCTTGAGGTATTCGCGGAACAGGCTGCCGCGTTGCTCCGGGTCGACACCGAATGCTGGGAACTCTACTGGACGGTCACCGGAAGCCACGCCGAGTAACAGACGGCCACCACTGAGCTGATCGACACTCGCTGCGGCCTTGGCAGTGTGTATGTAGGGGATTACGGATTGGCAGGATGACCGACGCGGTACCCAGCGCAATCGAGCGAGTGTGTGCCGCCATAAAACCCAAGTAGACCCAGGAATCGAACACCTGGCCCGAATCACCGAAGCTGGGGTCGCGTAACGGCACGTCGCGAAACCAGAGGGCAGAGAAACCCAGCTTTTCGGCACGTTGGGCCAAGCTTACTTGGTCGAGCATACTCGGCATATCGCCGGTAAAGGCTTCGAGGGGGAAGAAAAGACCTAGGCTCAGGCGGCCTTGGCGGTAGGTGCGCTGAAAGCCAGGTTGTTGCTGATAGGGAATGGAATTCGGAGTAAACATGCTCTTTCCTCCATTTGCTCCCGCTGCAAGGCAGCGAGATACAGCGAGACGGTCGAGTGCGACAGGCCTACCCGACCCTGGATGATGCTCACTGAGCATCCCGCGCTTCATGGTTCGGCAGATCAATACGCTCAATATTCCCCAGTACCAACGGCGGGAAGCTCACTCGTGGGGCTTGTGATCGTTCCATGCTTCGCCCGATCAAGCAGGCTCGCATACTTTTCTTGAGCGATCCCCGCCTGCTCGTACTCAGCAGCGTACTTCTGAAGCAGTCGTTCCAGTTCGATAGCGGCCGATTGAATAAGCTGGGGGTTCATCTTCTGTTGGCTCCGCGCACGCCTAACGCCCGCGTAAAAGGCGCGAACTTGCGAGCGTCCTAATTGACGCGTTTGTTAGCTGCTTATGGCTGTGTTTCATAGGTCAATACGCCTACTGGTATTTGAAACCAATTTTGCTTTTCACTAACCCAAACGTGAATCGTGGGGTTGATAGCACTTGTATCTGAAAGTGTGGATGGCTTAAGCATTAGATGTTTAGGGTTGCTTGGATTGTAATGGTATATGTGATTGGCGCACACCGGGCAGAATTTGGCTGCACTTGTAATTCCACTTTCGGCAATCCGGCTCCATTCGGTCATTTCACCACGTATCTCAATGGCATCAGAATCTATCATTGCAGTGAGACTAAAAGCACTGGTTGAGAGTTTTTGGCATTGCTTGCAATGACATGCGGCCACGGCGATCGGTGGTTTAAAGAGTCTATAGGTGACTTGACCGCATTGGCATGAACCACTAACTGGGTATTCCATATTTATAAGAACCTCGATATGTAGGACAGCTAACGCCGCGCTCACCGGCGGACAATGCTATGTACCTTTGTGCAAAAATGGGAGCGAAGCGACCAGCACAAAGGTGCATAGCGTTGGCCGTCCGGTGCAGCGCCTGGTTATACGTATTTCTGCCCATAGATCACCAATGCGGCAGAAACAATAGCTGAGGCAAAAATTGAGAAATTCAGCCTCTTTAACCAGACCTCATCTTCTCTATTCTTAAACCGGAAAAATGCCCCAATAAGCGACAGAGCTAAGAGGAGAATCATGACTGGCATAAAATCAGTGAAGACTGCCCAAGCTGTCATTGCGATGATGCTCAGGGGAGCCAGAAAAGCCAAATTCTTCAATTCATCCTCCGGTCTTGTACGTATAACAGTTAATTCAAAGGAATGGGTCTTTATATCACAGAGGCCTTATATCCCGAGCACTCCACAGAGCCTGCCGAAAAACTGCTTAACAATCAATTGCGGACTTTTGATCTGACCATGGCGGGCAAAACAAGCGCCTTTCTTTATATCCCACCATGATCCTCATTCTCTATATCCAAAATCGGTCCTAAGTAAATCAACTACTTACAGCTGTCCGGTCCCAGATATAGATACCTATTCCGCTGAACTCGGGGGCTGATAATGCAAAAAAGGCCCCATCTGGGGCCTTCTTGCGTTGCGGTGTGAGACTTTACTGGAGGTGGTCCCTCAGCTCCGCGCCCGCCTGTTCCAGTGCATCCTGCACCGCCGGCACACTGCTCAGTGCGTTGAGCAGGCCGTAGTCGTGGATCATGCCGTTGTAGCGCACCGCGGTCACCGGCACGCCGGCGTCGTTCAGCTTGCGCGCATAGGCCTCGCCCTCATCGCGCAGCACGTCCATTTCCGCGGTCTGCACCATTGCCGGCGGCAGGCCTTTGAGTTGCGCGGTAGTCGCGCGCAGCGGCGACGCGTAGATTTCGGCGCGTTGCTTGGGATCGGTAGTGTAGTTGTCCCAGAACCACTGCATCATGTTGCGGGTCAGGAAGTGGCCCTCGGCAAACTCTTTGTAAGACGCGGTATCGAAGTTGGCATCGGTCACCGGCCACAGCAGCAGCTGGTAGCGGATCTTCGGCGTGCCCTTGTCCTTGGCCATCAGCGCCACCACCGCGGCCATATTGCCGCCGACGCTGTTGCCGGCCACCGCCAGGCGGGAGCCGTCCACGCCGATTTCCTCGCCGTGTTGCGCGACCCACCTGGTCGCCGTATAGGCCTGCTCAACCGCGGTCGGGTACTTGGCTTCCGGGGACGGGGTGTAGTCCACGTACACCGCCGCCGCACCGGAATCGTTCACCAGGTCGCGGATCAGGCGCTCGTGTGTCGGGTAGTCGCCCAGGGCCCAGCCGCCGCCGTGGAAGAACATAAATGCCGGCAGGGCTCCCTTGGCGCCTTTGGGCTTGACGACGACCAGCTTCAGCGGCTTGCCGTCTGCCTGGATGGTCTTTTCCGACACATCCGCCGGCGGCAGTGTCACGCCTTTCTGGGCTTTGATCAGCACCGCGCGCGCATCCACGGGCGACAGCTGCTCGATCGGCTTGCCGCCGCCCTGCTCCAGCGCTTCGAGGAACTTCTGCGTGTTCTGCTCCACGCCCGGCGAGCCGGCGCCAAATGCGATGGCGGTATCCAGGGCGAACAGCAGCGAGAAGACGACTTTGGATACGGGTGACTTTTTCATGACTCTTACCTCCGAACTGCGGGGGATTACTGCGAGTGGTTGTTAAGTAGCGACGTGCACGCGCACATCCACATTGCCGCGGGTGGCGTTGGAGTAGGGGCAGACCTCCTCGTGCGCGCGCTTCACGATCTTTTCCGCGGTCGCCTGGTCCAGTCCCGGCAGGCTGACATACAGGTCGATATCCAGGCCGAAACCCTTGCCGTTGTTGATCGGGCCTATGCCCACCTCGCCGCGCACGCTGGTGTCGTCCGGCACCTTGACCTTTTCCTGGCCGGCGACAAATTTGATCGCGCCGATAAAGCAGGCGGAGTAACCGGCGGCAAACAGCTGCTCCGGATTGGTGCCGTCGCCGCCGGGTCCGCCCAGTTCCTTCGGGGTGCTGAGTTTTACGTCCAGGATGCCGTCGGAAGATTTGGCCTGGCCGTCGCGGCCTCCGGTGGCAGTGGCTACGGCTTTGTAGAGTACTTGCATGACTGTCTCCTCGTGGAATTGATTCAGAAGTCTAGGTGACCGTGTTGGGTACGGAGAGAAAGTTATCGCGCTTACGGTTATTGCGATAATCATTTATTGCTATTGTGCTGATAGCTTCAGTCGACAGCAGCTGCTGGCGCGGCTTGGCAAGGAATTGCGGGAGGGTGACGAATCAGTCGGTGGCGCCGTCGAGGCTGCTCAGGGCCCGGCGCACGGCTTCTATCTGCGCCTTCAGCTGGTGCACGGACTTGCGGTCCAGGCCGGTGGCGCGCAGTACCTGCTCGGGAATCACTTGCGCTTCGCGCTGCATGGATCTGCCCGCGGCAGTGAGCCGCAGGTGAACTCGGCGCTCGTCCTTCGGGTCGCGGCGGCGGTCGATCAGTCCCTGGGCTTCCAGGCGCTTGATCACCGGGCTCAGCGCGCCCTTGTCCTGCCCGAGGCGCTGGCCCAGCTCGGTGGCGGTGATGCCGTCCTCTTCCCAGAGCACCAGCATCATCAGGTACTGCGGGTAAGTGAGCCCCAACTTCTCCAGCAGCGGCTTGTACATCTTGCTCATTGCCAGCGAGGTTGAATAGAGGCTGAAGCAGAGCTGGTTGTCGAGTTTCAGGTCTTCGAAGTCGGATTTGGCCATGGGGCACTCAATGACGGACAGGCGGCAATTTTGCGCGAGTTTAGCGCAACTGTACGCTGAGGTACTGCGCCCGCGGTGAACTCGCGTGAATCGGTACATCGTAGCTGAGAGCGAGCTTGCATAAATTTTTTGTAAGTTTTTCCGCCGCGCCGATACAGTACTCCTGATAAAAGGATGGAGAGACCTGTGGACGCGCGCGATCGCCTGTTCCAACAAGCCATGGCCGATTGCGGCGCGGGGGTTTCCCGGGTCGCGGGCAGCTATGTGCGCAACACCGCCGAGCGCGACGACCTGGTGCAGGAAATCTGGCTGGCCGTGTGGCGCGCGCTGCCGTCGTTCCGCGGCGAGGCCAGTCTCAAGACCTTTGTGTTCCGCATCGCCCACAACCGCAGCGTCACCGAGCTGGCGCGGCGGCGCGCCGCGCACACGGGCACGGAAGAACTGGAGACCATCGAAGATGACGCACCCGGACCGGAGCAGCGACTGCAGGATCAGCGCGATTCCGAGCGGCTGGTGCGGGCGGTGCAGCAGTTGCCGCTGGGGCTGCGGCAGACATTGACCCTGCGCCTCGAAGGGCTCAGTTATGCGGAGATCTCTGAAGTTATGGGTATCAGCGAGTCCAATGTGGCCGTGCGCCTGAACCGCGCGCGCGAGCGTCTCAGCGCCCGCCTGGCTGGAGAGTGAGAAACATGAAACGGGAAACAGACGAACAGTGGCAGGCGCTGGAAAATCTGTGGCGCGAACAGCCCGCCGCGGCACCTGTGCCCGATGAGATCCGCCGCCGGGTGCGGCGGCAGGAGTGGCGTATGCGGATCGGCGCGGCGCTGGAGTGGCTGGCCGCGATAGCACTCTGCACCTATGCGATCCTGTTTGCCGCCACAAAGTGGGACACGGCCGGATTCTTTTGGGCGCTGGTGGTGTTTGCGCTGGTGGCCTGGGCGGTGAGCTTTTCCGTTGCCAATCGCCGCGGACTCTGGTGTCCGCCGGAGGAATCGACGCAGGCCTATATCGATCTGGCGCTACTGCGTATCGACAGAAATTACCGTGCGATCCGTTTTGCCTGGCTGCTGTACGCAGCCGAGTTGGCAATCTTTGCCGGCTGGGAACTGCTGGGGAAATTCGGCTTGATCGAGCCCTCTTTCAGTTTCGTCTCACTGAATGGGCTCTTCACGATTCTGGCCGTCACCGGTTTGCTCGGTGGCTGGAGCCTGGCTGTCTGGCTGCGCAGCAAGCGCGAGCGGGAAATCTTTGGCGAGCTGCAGCAGAAAAGCGAAAATTTTCTGTAAGGAAGTGCGCTCGGTGGGGACTGTAGAAATCGAATCAGTCAATTAACGAGGGAACTGCAAATGTTTACCGATTTCGAGCAGACGCTGGCGAGCTTTATCGACGCTTTCACCAATATGGGCCTGGCCAAGGGCATATTGTTCGCGCTCTTCTTTCTCGCTGTATGGTTTCTACCTGTGATTGCCGCGCTCTTCTTCAACCGCCGCCACCTGGGCAAGATTTTCCTGGCCAATATTCCCGCGATTGCCTCCTGGGTGGCCTGGTTCGCGCTGCTGGCCTGGGCGGTGACTGGAAAAATGCGGGACAAGCGCGCGTCCAAGGGCACCGACAAAGCGGTAGAAAACTCCGCGTAAGCGTTTTCTAGCGGTGAAGTGCTTCCTCCTCCCTGAGGGTAAGCACTTCGCAGCCGGTTGCGGTGACCAGCACCGTATGCTCCCACTGCGCCGACAGCTTGCCGTCCCGGGTCACGACGGTCCAGCCGTCCTTCTTCACCCTGGTCTTGCGGCTGCCTTGGTTGATCATCGGTTCGATGGTGAAGGTCATGCCCTCCCGCAGCAGCGCGCCGCTGCCGCGGCGGCCATAGTGCAGTACCTGTGGCTCCTCGTGCATTTCCCGGCCTTTGCCATGGCCGCAGTATTCGCGCACCACGCTGTAGCCGCGGCTCTCGGCGCAGCGCTGTATCGCGTGGCCGATATCGCCGAGGGTGGCGCCGGGCTTTACGGCGTCGATCCCGGCCCACATGGCCTTGTAGGTTGTGTCGACCAGCTGCCTCGCCGCCGGGGAGACGCTGCCGATCAGGTACATCTTGCTGGAGTCGGCGATGTAGCCGCCTTTCTCCAGAGTGATATCCACATTGACGATATCGCCGTCCTGCAGCAACTGCGATTCCCGCGGCATGCCGTGGCAGACGACCTCGTTGATGGAGGTGTTGAGCGAAAAGGGATAGTCGTACTGGCCCTTGCTGGCCGGTCTCGCGTGCAGCGTGTTGACGATAAAGTCCTCGACTCTGTCGTTGATCTGCATGGTGGAAACGCCGGGGGCGATAAATTCGTCCAGCATCGCGAAGACCCGGGCGAGCAGCCGGCCGGCATCGCGCATCAGCGCCTGCTCGCGGGTAGTCTTTGTCGCGACGCTATTCACGGGTCAGCTCTTCCAGCGACGGCGCCTGTGTGCGCAGCAGTCTCTTGCTGAGCTGGTTGTAACTGAGTTCGGGGTTGAGCTCGGCCAGCATGCCGATCCTGACCCAGAATTCCGCCTGGGCGTTGATCGAGCGGGCCATGGCCGAGCTCGCCCTGCGAATTTCATCGTGCAGGTCTTCGGAAATTTTTACTATACCCATGATTGTCCACCTCGGTTCAATATACGAAGCATATATAAAGTGTATATGCGGGTAAAGGTCCGGGCGCCAGTTTCATCGAGCTGCCTGATATGCAATTAATTGCATATTGTGTGTTGCGCCGCTATGGTTGAGCGATAACAACAATCGTGACGAGGCCAATATGTCGGACTCAACTGCAGCGGCGCGCAGCGCCCCCAAGCCCAGCCGCCTGCGCGTGGGGCGGCGCTATCGCCCCAGCCGACTCCAGGGCCCCTACGATGCGCTGGTGATCGGTTCCGGTATCGGCGGCCTGACCACCGCGGCCATGTTGAGTGCGGCGGGCAAAAAAGTGCTGGTGCTGGAGCAGCACTACACGGCCGGTGGCTTCACCCACGCCTACGACCGCAACGGTTACGAGTGGGATGTCGGCGTGCACTATATCGGCGACGTCGGTGATCACCCGACAATGACCCGCAAGCTGTTCGATTTCCTGTCTGCCGGCAAGCTGCACTGGGCGCCGATGGACAAGACCTATGACCGCATCTGTATCGGCGACGAACAGTACGACCTGCGCGCCGGGCGCGACGAGTTTGTCGCGGAGCTGGTGCGGCGTTTCCCCGGTGAAGAGCGCACCATCGAGGCGTACCTGCGGCGGGTGAATGCGGTGGCCAGGGCGATGCCGCTGCTGACGCTGGAGAAACTGCTGCCGCGCTGGTGTGCTCCCGGCATCAGGCTGTGGCGCAGGCTGCGCGAGCCGGCCTGGCTGAACGAGACCACCTATGAGGTGCTGCGCGAACTCACCGACAACGAGCAGCTGATCGCGGTGCTGACCGGCCAGTGGGGTGACAACGGCATGACGCCCAAGACCGGCAGCTTCATCATTCACGCGCTGATCGTGAAGCACTATCTCTACGGCGGTTACTACCCGGTGGGCGGTGCCAGCAAGATCGCCGAGACCATCATTCCGCAGATCCAGGCCGGCGGCGGCGAGGTGTTCACCTACGCAAAAGTGGAAACCGTGCTGCTCGACGGCAACCGGGTGCGCGGTGTGCGCATGGCAGACGGCACGGAAATAGAAGCGCCGCTGGTCATCTCCAACGCGGGTGTCTTCAATACCTTCGAGCGCCTGCTGCCGCAGAGTACCAGTGAGCGGACCGGTTACAGCCGCGACCTGAAAACCGTCAAGCCATCGATGGCTCATATCTGCCTGTATATCGGCCTGCGGAAAACCGCGGAAGAGCTGGGCCTGCCGAAGACCAATTACTGGCTATACCCGAGCGCGGATTACGAGGCGGCAATGCAGAAGTTTCTCGATCGCAGTGCCGAGGAAATCCCGCTCGTTTATATCTCTTTCCCCTCCGCCAAGGACCCGAGCTTTAACCAGCGCTACCCGGGTCGCGCCACCATCGAAATCGTCGCACCGGGAAAATACGAGTGGTTTGCCCGGTGGCACGACCAGCCTTGGGGAAAGCGCGGCGAGGACTACGAGGCGCTGAAAGAACAGTTCAGCCAGCGACTGCTGGAGCATTTATTCAAACACTTCCCGCAGTTGCGCGGGCAGATCGATTACTGTGAGCTTTCCACGCCGCTATCCACCGATTATTTCTGCTGCTACCCGCGCGGCGAGATCTACGGTCTGGATCACGACCCGAACCGCTTCGAGCAGTCCTGGTTGCGGCCGAAAAGCCGTATCGGCGGGCTCTATCTGACGGGGCAGGACATCATGAGCTGCGGCGTGGCCGGGGCCATGTTCGGCGGCGTGGTGACAGCGCAGAGTATCCTCGGCTGGCGGCGGGGGCTGCCGTTGCTGAAGCGCATCCTGGCGGCGCCGCCGCAGCGGTGCGAGCGTCCGTTGGAAGTGTCCTTGAAGTAGACAGTTTCGCGGTTGCCGATAGTATGATCGCGGCCATGGGCCGCTCCTATAGGAGGAGGTGGAAAAAACTTGCAGGTGCGGCCCATGGCCGCGATCGATCTTTTGCACCTGCGCCAAAACCGCGGCTGTCGATGTTATTGATGTTGGAGCGAAAAGTTGCGGGAATACCGTCCGCCAACCGAGCCATTCCTGTCGGTGGTTTACACAGATGAGTCACTGCTGGTGCTGGACAAGCCCAGCGGTCTATTGAGCGTGCCCGGGCGGGATCCGGCGCATCGCGACAGCCTGGCGAGCCGCGCGCAGCAGCGCTATCCGGGCGCCCTGATCGTGCACCGCCTCGATATGGACACCTCCGGCCTGGTGATCATGGCGCGCAGCCCCGAGGCGCACCGGCAGCTCAGCGCCCAGTTTCGCAATCGCGCGATTGAAAAAGTCTACTGTGCAAAGGTTTGGGGAGAGCTGGTGGACGACTCCGGGGAGATCAACCTGCCGCTGATCTGCGACTGGCCCAACCGCCCGCGGCAGAAGGTGGATTTCGAGCTGGGCAAGCCGTCCGTGACCCGCTGGGAGAAAATCTCGTCAGCGGGCGGTATCAGCCTGGTGCGGTTAATGCCTGTCACCGGGCGCTCGCACCAGTTGCGCGTGCATTTGCAGGCGATTGGCCACCCGATCCTCGGCGATCCCTTCTACGCACATCCGCAGGCCCTGGCGGCGGCGCCGCGGCTGCTGCTGTATGCGACGGAACTGGCGTTCGCCCACCCCGAGACTGGCGAGTGGATGCAATTCAGCAGTCCGCCGGATCAGGTATTGTTCAGTTAAAAAAAGGGCGATCAATCGATCGCCCTTTGTGCTTTTTACTTCTTGTCTTTCATCGCCGCCATCAGCAGGTCGCCCATACTGCCGCGGCCATTGCCCTGGCCGCCCTGTTGCTGGCGGTTGCGGTTGTTGTGCTTCTGCGCCTGGCGGCTCTCGCGGTGGTCGCCCTTCTTGACGCCGCCACTGCCCTGTTCGCCGGGCTCGTCGCTCATGCGCATGGACAGGCCGATACGCTTGCGCGCCACGTCGACTTCCATCACTTTCACCTTGACGATGTCGCCGGCCTTGACCACTTCATGCGGGTCCTTGACGAACTTCTCCGACAGCGCGGAGATATGCACCAGGCCGTCCTGGTGCACGCCGATATCGACGAAGGCGCCGAAGTTGGTGACGTTGGTGACAGTGCCCTCGAGCACCATGCCCGGTCGCAGGTCCTTGATCTCCTCGACGCCCTCTTCGAACTTGGCGGTGCGGAATTCCGGGCGCGGGTCGCGACCGGGCTTTTCCAGTTCGGCGATGATATCGGTCACCGTCGGCACACCGAACTTGTCGTCGGTATAGTCGGCCGGGTTCAGCCTGCGCAGGAAGGCGGAGTCGCCGATCAGGCTGTTGATCTCGCGGCCGTTCTTCTCGGCGATGCGCTTCACCACCACATAGGATTCTGGGTGCACGCCGGACTTGTCCAGCGGGTTCTCGCCGTTGTTGATGCGCAGGAAGCCGGCGGCCTGTTCGAAGGCCTTGGGCCCGAGGCGCGGCACATCCTTCAGTTGGCTGCGGCTCTTGAAGGCGCCGTGCTGGTCGCGGTAGCTGACGATATTGGCGGCAATGGACGCACTCAGGCCGGACACGCGCGCCAGCAGCGGTGCCGAGGCGGAGTTCAGCTCGGCGCCGACGCCGTTCACGCAGTCTTCCACCACCGCGTCGAGGGAGCGGGCCAGCTGGGTCTGGGAGACGTCGTGCTGGTACTGGCCGACGCCGATGGATTTGGGATCGATCTTCACCAGCTCGGCGAGCGGGTCCTGCAGGCGGCGCGCGATGGAAATGGCACCGCGGATGGTCACATCCAGGTCCGGGAACTCGCGCGCGGCGAATTCGGAGGCGGAGTACACGGACGCACCGGCCTCGTTCACCACCACTTTCTGCGCGCTGAGTTTGTACTGCTTGAGGGTTTCGCCGACAAACTTGTCGGTCTCGCGGCTGCCGGTGCCGTTGCCGATCGCGATCAGGCCGACATTGTGCTTGCTGCACAGCGCGGCGATCACCGCGGCGGCTTCCTGGATGCGGTTTTGCGGCGGCGTCGGATAGATGGTGGTGTGGTCGAGGATCTTGCCGGTGGCATCGACGACGGCCACCTTCACCCCGGTGCGCAGGCCCGGGTCCAGGCCGATGGTGGCCTTGTGGCCGGCCGGCGCGGCCAGCAACAGGTCTTTCAGGTTGCGGGAGAAGACCTTGATCGCCTCCTCTTCCGCCTTCTCGCGCAGCTCGCCCATCAGGTCGGTTTCGAGGCTGGTCAGCAGCTTGATGCGCCAGGTCCAGCGCACCACTTCGCCCAACCACTTGTCCGCCGGGCGGCCCTGGTCGGAAATCTCCACATGCCTGGCGATCATCGTCTCGCAGGGATGGCCGGCGGTAGCGGGGCGCTCTTCATCATCTTCGAGGCCGATGCTCAGGGCGAGGATGCCCTCGTTGCGGCCGCGGAAGATCGCCAGGGCGCGGTGCGACGGTACCTTGGCCCAGTCCTCGGCGTAGTCGAAGTAGTCGCGGAACTTGGCCCCCTCCTCTTCCTTGCCGTCCAGCAGCTTGGATTTCACCTGGCCGTCGCGCTTGAGGAAATCGCGCAGCTTGCCGAGCAGCTCGGCGTCCTCGGCGAAACGCTCCATCAGGATGAACTTGGCGCCGTCGAGGGCGGCCTTGATGTCCTTGACGTGCAGGGCCGCGTCTTCGTTATCGGTGTTGAGGTACTTCTGCGCCTCTTCTTCCGGGTTCAGGGACGGGTCGCTGAACAGCGCATCGGCCAGCGGCTCGAGGCCCGCTTCGATGGCGATCTGGCCCTTGGTGCGGCGCTTGGGCTTGTACGGCAGGTAGAGGTCTTCGAGGCGGTTCTTGGTGTCGGCGGCGTTGATCTGCTGCGCCAGTTCCGGGGTCAGTTTGCCCTGCTCGTCGATGCTCTTGAGGATGGTGGCGCGGCGCTCCTCCAGTTCGCGCAGGTAGCGCAGGCGCTCTTCCAGGGTGCGCAGCTGGGTGTCGTCGAGGCCGCCGGTCACTTCCTTCCGGTAGCGGGAGATAAACGGCACCGTGGCGCCTTCATCCAGCAGTCCCACCGCGGCGGTCACCTGCTGCGGGCGTACATTGAGTTCTTCGGCGATTCGAACGTTGATATCCAACATCTTATTTTTACATCCGTTCTGCGGGGCTTTCTTCTCTGTAGGAGCGGCGGGGCGGCCAGCGGCCCATGGCCGCGATGGGCGGGCCTGTGGCCCGCAATGCCGAGCTGGAGCTCGGCGTTCCCGGGGCCGCTCCTACAGGGGCAAATTCGGCCGGGCATTATGCGTCACGCGGGCGCATCGAGAAAGGTTTCATGCGGGCCATCCATGGCCCTCACCCATCGGGCAGCCTTCGGCTGTGTAAAACGGCAGTCCATGCCGCTTTATGCGGCGAAGCGCAGGACCGTGCGGTGGCCTGCATCCAAAACGGCATCATTTGTTGTCGAACTCCAGTAGAATGCGCAACTAGTTAAAATTTGACCAGTTCAGGTCTTTATTGGTTAGAGGGTGTCTGTGAAACTTTCCAACAAAAACAAGCTTCTGGCGATCGTCGTTATCGCCGGCGTCGCAGTTATTGGTCTGACATTGGGGCTTGCGCCAAAACCTGAGGAAAAAGTTGTCGAAGCGAAGGTGCCGCCGGTGGCCGACGTGATCTACGCCGAGCCCGGCCGCCAGACGCTGCTGGTACCGAGCCAGGGTACGGTGCGCGCCCGCCACGAGATCGAAGTGGTGGCCCGTGTCGGCGGCGTTATCGAGAGTGTGAACGATGCCTTCGTGCCCGGCGGCTTCTTCGGCCCGGGCGATGCACTGGTGCAGATAGAGTCGGCGGACTACGCCCACCAGCTGACCCGCGCCGAGGCCCAGCTGGCCAACGCCCAGTCCACCCTCGCCCAGGAGGCGGGCCGCGCCAAGCAGGCCAAGCGCGAGTGGCGCGACCTCGGCTCCGCCGCCGCCAACGACCTCTTCCTGCGCAAGCCGCAACTCTCCGCGGCCGAGGCCGCCGTCGCCGCAGCGCGCGCCGATCGCGACCAGGCCAAGCTGGACCTGGAGCGCACCCGCGTGAAGGCGCCCTTCGCCGGCCGCGTGGTGGAAACCTTTGTCGACCTGGGCCAGTACGTCACCCCGGGTACCCGTCTGGCGAAGATCCACAGCACCGGCATCGCCGAAGTGCGCCTGCCACTGACCGACCACCAGCTCTCCCTGCTGAACCTGCCCCTGGGCCAGTCGATCGAAAACGGCCCGGCCGTACGCCTGTCCGCGCGTATCGCCGGACAGGAGCGCGAGTGGCGCGGTCAGTTGGTGCGCACCGAGGCCAGCATCGATCCGAACAGTCGCTTCGTCTACGCGGTGGCCCAGGTGGCTAATCCCTACCAGGGTGAGGCGCCGCTGGTGAATGGCCTCTTCGTCGAGGCGGACATCGCCGGCAAGACCTTCGATAACATCCTGCGCCTGCCGCGCCAGGCCCTGCACGAGGGCGACCACCTGCTGGTGCTGGACGCGGAGAACAAGCTGGTGTTCAAGGACGTGCAGCTGCTGCAGGCGGTGGAAGAGGATGTCTGGGTGCGCGGTGATATTGCGCCCGGCGAGCGGGTGATCGTGTCCAGCCTCGGCTATTCCCGCGAGGGCATGGTGATCACCGCCAATCCGCTGAACGAGAAGCCCACTGGCCTGATGCTCGGTGAGGGTGGCGGCGCCGCCGCCGACTCGACCGCCAGCTCTGCGGGCGTCAATCCGGCCGCGGGCGCCGCCCAGGGAGCGCGCTGATCATGCAGGGCATCATCGGATGGTTCGTACGCAACAGTAAGGCCGCCAACCTGCTGATGATCATGATCATCATCGGCGGCATCTTCGGTATCAGTCATATCGGTCGCGAGGTTTTCCCGGCCATCAATCCGGGCATAGTGCGGGTGGATATCAGCTATCCCGGCGCCGGCCCGGCGGAAGTGGAGCAGCAGGTCACCCAGCGGGTGGAGCAGGCCATTTCCGAGGTGAAGGGCATCAAGGAGGTCAACTCCTGGTCCAGCCGCAGCCACAGTACCGTGGAAATCAAGGCGGTGGACGGCTACGACGAGCTGCGTCTGCTGAACGACATCAAGATGCAGGTGGACAGCGTCAACACCTTCCCCTCCGATATCGAGCGCCCGGTCGTCGCACTGCAGGAGTGGGAGCAGGAGATCATGATGATCGCCATCGGCGGTCCCGTCTCCCCGCACCTGCTCAAAGACACCGCCATGGATCTGCGCGACAAGATGATGTTGCTGCCCGGCGTGCGCCGGGTGGACATCTGGGGTGAGCGCGCCGACGAGGTGTCCATCGAAGTCTCCGAGCTGGACCTGCGCCGCTACAACCTGAGCTTCGACGACGTCTCCAATGCGGTGCGCCGCTCGTCCCTCGACCTGCCCGCCGGCATGGTGCGCTCGGACCGCGGCGACATCCAGGTGCAGACCCGCGGCCAGGCCTATACCGCCGACGACTTCGCCCGCATCCCGCTGATCAGCCGCGCCGACGGCACCCAGCTGCTGCTGGGCGACGTGGCGGATATCGAGGACGGCTTCGAGGAAGAGGGCTCGGTGATCCGCTTCAACGGCAAGCCGGCGATGAACCTGCGCGTGATGCAGGGCGAGCCGCTGGACGTGGTGGCGACCGCCGAGGCGATCAAAGAATTTATGGCGGAGGCCCGCGAGCAGCTGCCGCCGGGTATGCAGTTCGAGGTCTGGTTCGATTTCTCCGACGCCTATGAGGGCCGCATGAGCATGCTGCTGGGCAATGCCATCGGCGGCCTGGTAATGGTGTTCATCCTGCTGATGCTGTTCCTGCGCCCGGCGCTGGCCGTCTGGGTCACCGTGGGCATCGCCACCGCCTTTATGGGCGCCTTCTGGCTGCTGCCGACCACCGGCGTGACGCTGAACATGCTGTCGCTGTTCGCCTTCCTGATGATCCTGGGGATCGTGGTCGACGACGCGATCATCGTCGGCGAGGCGGTGCACGCCGCGCACGACCGCGGCGTGACCGGACTGGCGGCGGCGGAAGAGGGCGTGAAGCAGGTTTCGTCACCGGTACTCTTTGCCGTGGTCTCCACCATGGTGTTCTTCGTGCCGATGCTGTTCCTGCCGGGTTACACGTCGCAGATGATGCTGTCGCTGCCGGTGGTGGTGCTGCTGGCGCTGTCTTTCTCCCTGATCGAGTCGCTGCTGATCCTGCCGGCGCACCTGGTGAACCTGAAGCCGGAGCGGCAGGCCAAGTCCGGTCTGGGGCTGCAGCTGCAGAAGCTGCGCGCAAAGTTTGCCGGCGGCATGAAGACAGCCTGTGACAAGTACTATATGCCGCTGCTGCAGAAGTCCCTGAGCAACAGCCGCGCGACGGTGATGGCCTTCCTGATGGCGCTGCTGCTGTCCTTCGCGGTATTCGGCGGCGGCTATATCGGTTCCGCCTTCTCGCCGGAAGTGCCCTCGGATCTGCTGCAACTGCGCACCACCATGGCGCCCGGCGAATCCTTCGAGGAAACCAAACGGGTCATGGAACAGTTCGAGCGCGCCGCCGTCAAGGTCGGCGAAGATGCCGAAATGCTGGAGCTGAATGGTGGCAGGCCGTTCGTCGAGAACACCATGGCGTTCCTGTGGCGCGGCAATGTCACCGTGCTGCTGCAGCTGGCCGAAGGTGAGCAGCGCGACGTGACATCGGAAGCGCTGGCACTGCGCTGGCGCGAATATGTGGGCGAACTGCCGGCCAGCGTCGAGGAGATGCGCATTCACCACACGCTCAACGACGGTGGTGCCGGCATGTCCCTGAACCTGAGCACCTCCTCGGGTGACATGGACGAGCTGCGCAGGGCCGCCGATGCGGTAAAAGCGGCGCTCAACAATTACGCCGGTGTCTATGACGTGCGCGACAACCTGATCAGCGCGCGCCGGGATATCGAGATACAGCTGAAGCCCCACGCCACCAATATGGGCATCGGCCTCGCCGACGTCGCCAAGCAGGTGCGCCAGGGCTTCTACGGCGAGGAGGTGCAGCGCATTCCCCGCGGCCGCGAGGACGTGCGCGTGATGGTGCGCTACCCGCAAGAGGAGCGGGCCAGCGAGGAGCAGATCGACCGCATCCGCATCCGCACCAACGAGGGGGAGATTCCTTTCAGTGCGGTCGCCGACGCGGTCTATGTGCCCGGCTATACCACCATCCGCCGCAGCGACCGCGAGCGCACCGTGCGCATTACCGCGGAACTGACCCCGGGTGCGGCCTCGGCCCACGAGATACTGCAACAGCTACGGGAAAAGGAAGTGCCCCAGTGGGAGAAGCAGTTCAGCGGCTTCAGCCTGAAGACCGCCGGTGAAATGCAGGAAGAGGAGGAATTCAGTTCGGCGATTCTGGCCTTCTTCGTGCTGTCGCTGTTTACGATCTACGCGCTGCTGGCGATCGCCTTCCGCTCCTATTCGCAACCGCTGCTGATCCTGACCGCGGTGCCGTTCGGCTTCTTCGGTGCCATCCTGGGCCACCTGCTGCTGGGTTACGATATCAGCATCATGTCGATGCTCGGCTTCCTCGCCGCCGCGGGCGTGGTGGTGAACGACAACCTGGTACTGATGGACCGCATCAACCAGCTGCGCGCCGAGGGTATGGCGGTGATGGACGCGGTGGTACAGGCGGGGCGCGACCGCTTCCGCCCGATCATCCTGACTTCCATCACCACCTTCGTCGGGCTGGTGCCGATCATGTTCGAGCGCTCGATCCAGGCGCAGTTCCTGATCCCGATGGTGGTCAGCCTGGCGTTCGGCGTGCTCTGTGCCACCTTCGTGACCCTGATCCTGGTGCCGAACCTGTACAAGGTCATCGAAGTGCTGCGGCAGAAGGTCCAGGGCCGCAAGGGCGGCGAAGAGGCGTTGCCGGTCACGCTGGAAAAAGCCTGATACCTCCTGTTCCCCTCTCCCGCTTCGGGAGCGGGGAACATGGGATAGGGCCCGTGCCCGTTGCGCGG
Source organism: Microbulbifer magnicolonia (assembly GCF_035117725.1). Classification (NCBI taxonomy): domain Bacteria; kingdom Pseudomonadati; phylum Pseudomonadota; class Gammaproteobacteria; order Cellvibrionales; family Microbulbiferaceae; genus Microbulbifer; species Microbulbifer magnicolonia. The sequence continues at coordinate 1,005,196 of NZ_JAYEFD010000002.1, forward strand.
TCCCGTCCAAAATGCCTAAACTATTCGCCAGCCAAAAGCCGACTCAGTGTCGGCTTTTTCATGTCAGTCCTCACAGGATTACGCCGCCCATGCGCATTCCGCGTATCTTCTCCCCCGAGCCTCTGGCCGGCCAGAATGAAATAGAGCTGGACGAGGGCTCCTCCCGCCACCTGGTCAAGGTGCTGCGCCTCGCCCCCGGCCGCCCGCTGGTGCTGTTCGACGGCAGCGGCGGCGAGTACAGCGCGGAGCTGCTCGAAGCCGGCAAGCGGGCGCGGGTGCGTCTCGGCGAGTTTTCCGCAGATAATCGCCAGTCGCCGCTGGCGCTGACACTCGCCATCGGCATCTCCCGCGGCGACCGTTTCGACTGGGTGGTACAGAAAGCCACCGAGCTGGGGGTGGCGGCGATACAGCCGCTGTTTACCGAGCGCTGCGAAGTCAAACTGAGCGGCGACAGGCTGGAGAAGAAGCTCGGTCACTGGCGCCAGATAGCCGCCAGCGCCTGTGAGCAGTGCGAGCGGAATCTGTTGCCGGACATTGCCGAACCGCTGAAGCTGGCGCAGTTTCTGGACGCCCACGAAACGGTTCGCGAGTATGGCGCAAAGCTGGTGTTGCACCACCGCACCCAGCTCGATCTGCGCCAGCTGCAAGCGGAGCGGGGCAAGCCGGATTCGGCGCTGCTGTTAGTGGGGCCGGAGGGTGGTTTGTCCGAGGTTGAAATCGATGCGGCCATCGGCCGGGGGTTTATGCCGCTGCGCCTCGGTCCGCGGGTCCTGCGCACCGAGACCGCGCCCGTGGCGGCCCTGTCCGTTCTGCAGTTCCAGTGGGGCGATCTGTAGCGGATCGCGTTATTCTTGTAGGCGGTTTAATACCAATCCACTCAGGGAGAGACCGATGGTTAAACTGATTCTGTGGGTGCTGGGCCTGACCATTATCGTCCTGTCCATCGCCATCATCGTGCAGCCGCAACTGGCGCGCACCATCAGCGAGCGCCTCAACGAGACCGGATACGCGGTATCCGCCTGGGCGCGCGTTATCATCGGCCTGATCCTGCTGCTGATCGCCGACACGCGGGCCTGGAACGTGCTCTTCAACGCGCTCGGTGTGCTGGTGGTATTGGCCGGCGCCTATATGCTGCACATCGGTTTCGAGCGCAGCAAGGCGCTGGCGCTCAAGATCTCCGAAGGCAGCGAGACGTTTCTGCGGATCAGCGGCGCCATCGGCGTGCTGCTGGGCCTGATGCTCCTCTCCGCCAGTTAACAGGAGTTTGTCGCGCTGATGTTCGCCACTGAACTGGTCATATTCGATTGCGACGGCGTACTCGTGGACAGCGAGAGCATCGTCTGTCGCATCCTTGCCGAAGAGATGAACAAACTCGGTATGCAGACCACGGCCGAGGAGCTGGACGAGCAGTTCAGTGGCCGCCCGGCCCGGGACTGCCTGCTGGAAATCGAGACCCGCTACGGCGGCCCGCTGCCGGACCAGTATTTCGGCAATACCGAGCGGCGCATCCGCGAGGCATTTCACGCCGAACTCGAGCCGATCGCAGGCATCGAGGACCTGCTCGATCACCTGCTGCAGCTCAACGTGCGCAGCTGCGTCGCCTCGTCCGGTTCCCACGAGAAAATGCGGCTGACCCTGAACAAGACCGGGCTCTATGATTACTTCGACGGCCGCATCTTTAGCGCCGAAGACGTGTCCCGCGGCAAGCCCTGGCCGGACCTGTTCCTGCACGCGGCCCAGTCCATGGGGGTGGAGCCACAGCACTGTCTGGTGGTGGAGGATTCGATCGCCGGCGTCAAGGCGGCAGTGGCCGCCGGTATGCCGGTGATCGGCTACAGTACGCACGTGGTGCGCACGCCACAGCTGCAGCATGAGGGTGCGCGGGTGGTTGGCGATCTGATGGCGGTGCTGAATTTTCTCTAGAGCCGCAAGTTGACTGTTACCGAGGCGCTGCGCCGCCGCTTCTGTGTATCGGTAAAGGTGCGGCTGTAGCGCAATTGCTCGACGCCGCTATCCAGCAGTTTTGCCACCAGTCCCGGCGGTATCTCCACCACTTCCGTGATGCGGCTCTGGCCGTCACTGGACAGCCGCTGCCCGGTTGCGTAAACCACCCGGTCGCCGTGCAGGAAGTCGCCGCCTGCCGAGGTCGCTTCCAGCGCGCCGAGTCCGCTGCCGCGCAGATCCCAACTCAACATCATCTGCCGCGAACCCGGTGTCAGCGTCTGTCGCGGGGGGGAGACCGACAGCCCCGCCAGCCGCGCGCTGAAGCGCAGATCGATCACGACGCGGTTGGACAGGGTGCCGGCCGCGCCGCCGAAAGTGCGCCGGTAGCCAAGCTGGCGCACTCCGTCGCTGTACCAGCGACGCGCCTGTTTACTGGATAAGTGCAGCTGTTCGCGGACGGTGCCGGTACTGGTGGAAATTCCCAGCGGCGCCTCGACAGTGGCGAGCACGCGGTTGTTGTCCAGGTTGACGAACTCCCCGCGCACGGAACTGGCGCCGCCGCGGCTGGCGATGCGCCAGGTCAGCGTCTGGCGCAGATCGCTGTCGCCAGCCATGCGAAGGTTGCCCGGATTCACCGTGACCAGTTGCTGCGCGCTGGCGACCGCTGTGCCCCACAGCAGGGTAAACAGCAAACAGTGGAGAAATGGCGACAAGAACTGCATCCGCGACAGGCCCCGGCAGAAACAAAGAGACTCGCAGAAGCTCAATGTTAGGGTCCCGCGCGGTTGCCCGGTAACACGGCTTGGCAATTGTCACAGCGACACTACCATGAGTTCGACGCCAGTAATCCGGGAGTCCTGCTTATGGCGAGGGTTGGCCCGTCCGTCTACTGCTTGCCGCTGCTGGCCGCACTGGCGACCAGCGGCTGCTTCGACCCGCACAAGAAATACACGCTGGATCCGCTCAGTGAAGTGCGGGGTGGAGAGAGCGAGCGGGTCGCGCGCGAGGCTGCACCATTTGCGGATGAGCTGGTGCGCTATCTGCGCGGCGCGCCGCGCGACGATGGCGACACCTTTGTCCTGCAGCTGGAGTTCGAGCCGGGTGGCTTTGCGCCGCTGATGGATACCATCGGCGAGCTGGAGGCGCTGCTGGTGATCATGCGCGATTTCCCGCGCTTGTGTATCGCGATCGAAGGCCACACCGACAACGAAGGCGAGGCGGAAAAGAATCTGAAACTGTCCCAGTGGCGAGCCGATTGGGTACGGAGTTTTCTGCTCGAGCGCGGCATTGCCGCCGACAGGGTGCAGGCTCAGGGCTTTGGCGACAGCGACCCGATCGCCGACAACAGCACGCCGGAAGGGCAAAAGACGAACCGCCGCCTGGTGATCCGGATCCTGAACCCCGAGCGCCAGTCGGCATCCCTGCTCGATCCCTCCCGATAGCGACAGCCGGGGCCCGCAGTAAACAAGAATAAGAACAAAAAATTTTCTTCACGATCCGTCGAAATCCTCCGACGCCACGCGACTAGTTGGCAGAAGGTCCGCCGCAAGGGGGTAGGGTGAAATATCTGTGCCTGGCCTATTCACCGTCGCCGACTGCACGAGCGGGCTGCGTCGCTGCGCCGCCGCTGACGGACGCGGCCCTGGTTGAGGCGCGGGACCTGAACCAGGCGATTCGGCGGACCGGGGAATTCCTGCAGAACAACAACGCCGCCGTCATTCGGCGTATAGACCCGACTTCTACCAGCGCCGGTGCGACCGGCCCAGCCAACAGGGAGATGACCGTGAAATACTTGTGTCTCGTGTACAGCGACGAAGAAAAATTGCACTCATTGCCGGACAGCCCGGCGGACACCGAGTGCCAGGCCTACGCGGAGTCGGTCGCCAGCAGCGGTCGCATGCTGGCTGCCGAGGCGCTGGAGCCGGTGAGCAGTGCCACCACGGTGCGCATGCGCGGCGACAGGGTGACCATTACCGACGGCCCCTTCGCCGAAACCAAGGAGCAGCTGGCGGGCTTCTATCTGGTGGATGCGAATGACCTCGATGAGGCGCTGGAAATCGCCGCCGGGATTCCCGCCGCCCGCGTGGGCAGTGTGGAAGTGCGTCCGGTTCGGCAGTTGCAGGTTTAATCGAATTAATTTTAATGCAGACCCAGAGGAGTAATGATGAACTTTTCCCCCTACCTGAATTTCAACGGTAACTGCAGAGAGGCCTTCGAGTTTTACGCCCGGGTGCTCGGCGGCGAGATAATCGCGATGATGACTTTTGCCGAGGCGCCTCCGGAAGCGGACATGTCAGCGGATGTGGGTGACCAGGTGATGCACGCCCAGCTGAAAGTCGGCGAGCAGATCTTTATGGCCTCGGACGCGCCCAAGACTTTTCGGCCGGCCCAGGGAATGCATATCACCATCGGCACCGACACGCCGGAAGAGGCGAAACGCATTTACGCGGCCCTGTCCGAAGGCGGCGAGATCACCATGCCGATGGCGGAAACCTTCTGGGCGCAGAGATTCGCCATGTTCACAGACCGCTTCGGCACGCCCTGGATGGTGAACTGCGACAAGCCCCGGCAGTAAATCGGCTCAGTTTGCCGCGCAGTCGCTGTTATCCGCCTTCGTTCAATGCTTGAATAGCCGCTTCAGTTTTTTCCTGAAGGGCAATGGAATGGCGGCGGTTCAGTGTGAACGGATACACGAGCAGCTGGAGCAAATCTATCGCGCGGAGTCGCGCCGCGTGCTGGCCACTTTGATCCGCCTGCTGGGGGATTTCGAGCTGGCCGAAGAGGCCCTGCACGATGCCTTTGCCGCGGCGCTGAAGCAGTGGCCAGAGGAAGGGTTGCCGGACAACCCGCGCGCCTGGCTGGTGTCCACCGGCCGCTTCAAGGCCATCGACCGGCTGCGCCGCCAGGCGCGCCAGGATCCGCTCACCGAGGAGATGGCACAGCAGTTGGAATCCGACAGCGGCGACCCCGTCGACTGGGCGGAAGACCGGGTGGAGGACGACCACCTGCGCCTGATCTTTACCTGCTGCCACCCGGCCCTGTCCATGGACGCGCGGGTGGCGCTGACCCTGCGGGAAGTCTGCGGACTCACGACGGAGGAGATCGCCAGCGCCTTCCTGAATTCACCCGCCACCATTGCACAGCGCATAGTGCGCGCCAAGAACAAGATCCGCAGCGCCGGCATTCCCTATCGGGTGCCCGCGCGGCGCGAGCTGTCCGAGCGGCTCGACGGCGTACTGCGGGTTATCTACCTGGTCTTCAATGAGGGCTACTCCGCCTCCGGCGGCGACACCCTGACACGCGCCGATCTGAGCGGCGAGGCCATCCGCCTGGGGCGCCTGCTCAACCGGCTGTTGCTGGATGCGGAAATACAGGGCCTGCTGGCGCTGATGCTGCTCAACGAATCCCGCCGCGACGCGCGCACCGATGCCGCCGGCGAACTGGTGTTGCTGGAAGACCAGGATCGGAAACTGTGGGATAAGAATCTGATCGCCGAAGGCGTGCAGCTGGTGCAGCGCGCCTTGCGCTCGCAGCATTTCGGGCCCTACGCGCTGCAGGCGGCTATCGCGGCGGTTCATGCCGAGGCGCCCAGCAGTGAGGAGACCGACTGGGCGGAAATCGTTGGCCTCTACGATCTGCTGTTACAGTTTTCCCCGGGGCCGGTGGTGGCTCTGAACCGCGCCGTAGCCGTGGCGATGCGCGATGGCCCGCAAGCCGGGCTGGAGCTGGTAGAGCAAATCGCTGCGGGGGGAGAGTTGCAGGATTATCACCTGCTGCACGCGGCCAGGGCCGATCTGTGTCGGCGCTTGGGCAATATTCCGGAAGCCAGGGCTTCTTATATGCAAGCGCTGGCGCTGGCCCGGCAAGCGCCGGAAATGACGTTTCTGCGCAAGCGCCTGGAGGCGCTGTAGGGGGAATCGAGCATTCTCCCCTACAGAAAGCTGCTCCTTAAGCCTCCGGGCCGAGATCGAGTACGCGCAGGATCTCCGCGGTCGGCTCCACTTGGTTCATCGTATAGAAATGCAGGCCGGGCGCCCCGCCTTCCAGCAGCGTCTCGCACAGGTCGGTGACCACCTCGAGCCCTAACTTCCTGATATCTTCCGGATTGCGGTAGCTCTCCATGCGATGGCGCAGCCAGCGCGGAATTTCCGCACCGCAGTTGCGCGAGAAGCGCGACAGGTTGGCGAAGTTGATGATCGGCATGATGCCCGGATAAATGGGCGCGTCTATGCCGGCTTTCTCGCACTGGTCGAGAAAATAAAAGTACGCATCCGGATTGAAGAAGTATTGGGTCAGCGCGCTGTCGGCGCCGGCCTCGAACTTGCCTTTCAGGAAACGGATATCGTCGTCGTAGCTCTCCGCTTCCGGGTGGATTTCCGGGTAGGCCGCCACTTCCAGGTGGAAGTGATCGCCGGTGTGGCGGCGGATAAAGGCGACCAGCTCATTCGCATAGACCAGCTGCGCCACTGCGCCCATGCCGGACGGCATATCGCCGCGCAGGGCGACGATGCGATCGACGCCGGCATCCCGATACTGGTTCAGCAGGCCGAGAATGGTCTCCTCGTTGTCGCCACCGAACGACAGGTGCGGTGCAATCGAAATACCGTCGCGGCGCAGACCGGTGACGATGTTCGCGGTGGTATCGCGGGTAGTGCCGCCGGCGCCATAGGTGACAGAGAAGAATTCCGGCTGAAACTCCTGCAGTGCCTCGCGGGTCTGGTAGAGCTTTTCCCGGCCCTCGGGAGTCTTGGGCGGGAAGAATTCAAAGCTGATGCGAATTGAGTCGGTCATAGTGCAATTCTCTATCCCCGGATACCTGGATGCCGGCCTAGGCCGGTATCCAGTGCCGCGGTTGATTAGTACTTGTAACTTTCCGGCTTGTAGGGGCCATCGACGGAGACGCCGATATATTTGGCCTGGGTTTCCGTCATGCGCGTGATCACGCCGCCGAAGCCCTGCACCATGTAACGCGCGACTTCCTCGTCCAATTGTTTCGGCAATACCTTCACGTAGAGTGCCGAGACTTTCTGGTCCGCCGGCAGGTCGGCGAACTTATCCTTAAACAGGTGAATCTGGGCCAGCACCTGGTTGGCGAAGGAGCCGTCCATAATGCGGCTCGGGTGGCCGGTGGCGTTGCCCAGGTTGACCAGGCGGCCTTCGGACAACAGCAGCAGGTGATCGTTGCTCTCGCTATTGCGCACGACCTTGTGCACCTGCGGCTTCACTTCCTGCCACTGCCAGTTCTTGCGCATATAGGCCGTATCGATCTCGTTGTCGAAGTGGCCGATGTTGCACACCACGGCACCGCTCTTCAGCGCGGCCAGCATATGCGCGTCGCAGACATTGGTGTTGCCGGTGGTGGTCACCAGCAGGTCGGTGGTCGCCAGCAGATCCCTGTTGATACCGTCGGCGGTGCCGGTGTTGATGCCATCTTTGTAGGGCGACACCAGCTCGAAGCCGTCCATGCACGCCTGCATCGCGCAGATCGGATCCACTTCGGACACCTTCACGATCATGCCTTCCTGACGCAGCGAGGCGGCAGAGCCCTTGCCGACGTCGCCGTAGCCGATCACCAGCGCTTTCTTGCCGGCCAGCAGGTGGTCGGTGGCTCGCTTGATGGCGTCGTTCAGACTGTGGCGGCAGCCGTACTTGTTGTCGTTCTTGCTCTTGGTGACGGCGTCGTTGACGTTGATCGCCGGTACTTTCAGCGTGCCCTCGCGCAGCATTTCCTGCAGACGGTGCACGCCGGTGGTGGTCTCCTCACTGATGCCGTGGCACTTGTCGAGAATCTGCGGGTACTTGCGGTGCAGCAGCTCGGTCAGGTCGCCGCCGTCGTCGAGGATCATGTTCGGCTGCCAGCCGGCCACGTCCGCACCCACGGTGCGCTCCAAGCACCACTCGTATTCTTCCTCGGTTTCCCCCTTCCAGGCGAAGACCGGGATGCCGCTGGCGGCGATGGCCGCGGCGGCGTGGTCCTGGGTGGAGAAGATGTTGCACGAGGACCAGCGCACTTCCGCACCCAGCGCCACCAGGGTTTCGATCAGCACGGCGGTCTGGATGGTCATGTGGATACAGCCCATGATGCGCGCGTCTTTTAACGGTTGCTCGGCCTTGTATTTCTCGCGCAGGGTCATCAGCGCCGGCATCTCGCCCTCGGCGATTTCGATCTCGCGGCGACCCCAGTCGGCGAGGGAAATGTCGGCTACTTTGAAGTCTTTGAATTCGGTGCTCATCTGGTTCATCTTTTTTCCAATTAATTCGTTCTTACGTTGTAGGAGCGGCCGGTGGCCGCGATCGATCTCTGCCAACAGATACATTGATCGCGGCCGCCGGCGGATGGCCGCCCCGCCGCTCCTACAAGGTGATTTCCCGAGGCCCGTAAATTACAGGCCGGCCTGCTCGCGCAGCGCTGCGGCCTTGTCGGTCTTCTCCCACGGGAAGGCGGTGAAGGTCTCGCTGCGCGCCTCGCCGTTGCTGTCCACCCAGTTGTAGGTGTGCTGGAACGGCTCGCGGCCGAAGTGGCCGTAGGCGGCGGTCAGCTGGTACATCGGATGCAGCAGATCCAGCGCCTTGGAGATCGCATAGGGGCGCAGGTCGAAGTTCTCGCGCACCAGCTCGATCAGTTTGTCCTCGCTCACCGCGCCGGTGCCGAAGGTGTTGATGGAGAGCGAAGTGGGCTCAGCCACGCCGATGGCGTAGGACACCTGGATCTCGCAGCGTTTGGCCAGGCCGGCGGCGACGATATTTTTCGCCACATAGCGGCCGGCGTAGGCCGCGGAGCGGTCCACCTTGGACGGGTCTTTGCCGGAGAAGGCACCGCCGCCGTGGCGGGCCGAACCGCCGTAGGTGTCGACGATGATCTTGCGCCCGGTGAGGCCGCAGTCACCGACCGGGCCGCCGATCACGAACTTGCCGGTGGGGTTGATATGGTATTTGGTGTCCGCGTGCAGCCATTCCTTGGGCAGCACGTGGTGCACGATCAGCTCCAGCACCGCATCGCGCAGGTCTTCCTGGCTCACGTCCGGATTGTGCTGGGTGGACAGCACCACCGCGTCGATCGCGCAGGGCTTGCCCTGCTCGTCGTAGCGGAAGGTCACCTGGCTCTTGGCGTCCGGGCGCAGCCACGGCAGCAGGCCGGACTTGCGCACTTCCGCCTGACGCTCCACCAGACGGTGCGCGTAGTAGACCGGCGCCGGCATGAAAGTCGGGGTCTCGTCGGTGGCGTAGCCGAACATCAGGCCCTGGTCGCCCGCGCCCTGATCTTCCGGCTTGGCGCGGTCGACACCCTGGGCGATATCCACCGACTGCTTGCCGATCACGTTGATCACGCCGCAGGTCTCGCCGTCGTAGCCGACGTCCGATGACGTGTAGCCGATATCGGTGATCACCTTGCGCACCAGATCTTCCAGGTCGACCCAGGCGCTGGTGGAGATCTCGCCGGCGATCACGGCGATGCCGGTCTTCACCAGGGTCTCGCAGGCCACGCGCGCCTGCTTGTCGCGCGCCAGCAGCGCATCCAGTACCGCGTCGGAAATCTGATCGGCGATCTTGTCCGGATGCCCCTCGGATACCGACTCCGAGGTAAACAGTCTGTACTCACTCATGTGATGCTCTCCGTTGATAGCGCCGCTGGCGCTCCATTTATTCCGCCGCAGGCGGTTATGCTAGTTCCGCGTCTGACGGCGCGCCGTCAGGGCTTGATAAATTCTCGAATCTGAATCTGGAAGCCATTGCGCAGCGCACTGTAGACGCTGCGCCCGTTCACCAGGCCGGCATCCTCCGCCCAGCCGGTCAACTGTTCCGGCGCAAAGCCGAGCCACAGGTCGCCGCAGGCCTCCCGCGCCCAGTCCTGGCGGTGGTCCTGCAGCTCAGCCACCAACAGCTGGCCGCCGCCTTTCAGCGCAACGTGCAGATCGCGGAAGATCTGCGCCGGTTCCGGCGTATGGTGCAGCACCATATTCACCACGATGCTGTCGGCACTGCCGGGGCGCGCGGCCGCGGCGCGGGTGTCGCTGCAGACAAATTCGATGTTGTTCAGTCCTTCCTCATCGGCAAAGGCCTGGGCCCGTTCCAGCATGGTCTGCGACAGGTCCAGGGCGGTGACGGTGCTGAAGCGGGACGCCAGTTCCTCCAGGAACTCGCCCTCGCCGGGGCCCACCTCGACGGCGTGACGGCCCGGTTTCAGCAGCTGTGCTACCTGGGGGCCGTAAACGCTATAACTGGCGATCAGTTCCTGCTGTTCGCGGAAGCGGTTGCCGTAGTCGGCGAAGAAGCGCCGCGAAACCTCGGCGCGCTCCGCGGCGATCCGCGCCACTGCCTGCGTCCGCTCAGCGGAAAGCGGCAGCTGGTCTAGGCTGGTGAACAGTTGCTGCAACAGCGGGCTGCCGCCGGTGCGTCGGTAGAAGAGGTTGTTGCCCTCGCGGCGCTTGCTGACCAGCCCGGCCTGGGCCAGCACTTTGAGGTGATGGCTGAGCGCCGGCTGGCGCAGCTCGAAGATGCGGCAGAGTTCCAGCACGCTGTAGGAGTCCTGGCTCAGCAGGCGCAGAATCTCGAGCCGCAGCGGATCGCCGGCGGCCTTGAGTGTCGCCGCCAGCTGCGGGATTTCCGCGCCGGGGCTGGATTCTGGGGCGCTGTTGGGCGCAATGGTGGACTCGAGCATGGACGCGAGTCTAGCAGTCGCCGACAGCTATATCAAAATTTTTTGATATAGCTGTATAAAATTATTTTGATGTAGCCGCGCGAGGTGCGCCGCTGACTGCCCGGTTAGGAAAATGTTATCGCTGTGGAGCGGAAATCGCCTCCGCGGCCTTTGCGCGCACCGGGGGATTACGGGAAAATACGCCCCCATTTTCGCTGTCGCGGGCTCGCTTTGGTTTCTAGGGTTTGGTTCCTGGGATTTGGTTCCTGGGGGTCACCGAGAACCGGCCCGCGGCCAATCTGAGAACCAGAGAGCTCCCCTATGTCTTCTACTCCGTCTCGCACAGAAAAGGCCAACGCCATCCGCGCCCTGGCTATGGACGCGGTCCAGAAAGCCAACAGCGGCCACCCCGGTGCGCCCATGGGCATGGCCGATATCGCCGAAGTGCTGTGGAACGACTACCTGAAACACAACCCGGCCAACCCGGACTGGGCCGACCGCGACCGCTTTGTGCTCTCCAACGGCCACGGTTCGATGCTGCTCTACTCCCTGCTGCACCTGTCCGGTTACGAGCTGCCGATCGAGGAGCTGAAGAACTTCCGCCAGCTGCACTCCAAGACCCCGGGTCACCCGGAGTACGGCTACGCGCCGGGTGTCGAGACCACCACCGGCCCGCTGGGCCAGGGCATCACCAACGCCGTGGGCATGGCGCTGGCGGAAAAGGTGCTGGCGGCGCAGTTCAACCGCCCCGGCTATGAGCTGGTCGATCACCACACCTATGTATTCTTGGGCGATGGCTGCCTGATGGAGGGCATCTCCCACGAGGCCTGCTCCCTGGCCGGCACCCTGGGCCTGGGCAAGCTGATCGCCTTCTATGACGACAACGGCATCTCCATCGACGGTGAAGTCGAGGGCTGGTTCACCGACGACACGCCCAAGCGCTTCGAGTCCTACGGCTGGCACGTGATTCCGGGCGTCGACGGCCACGATGCCGCGGCCATCAAGGCGGCCATCGAGGCGGCCCGCGCGGAGACCGGCAAGCCCACCATCATCTGCTGCAAGACCGTGATCGGCTTCGGCTCCCCGAACAAACAGGGCCGCGAGGAGTGTCACGGCGCGCCGCTGGGTGAAGACGAGATCGCGCTGGTGCGCGAGACCATCAACTGGTCCCATGCGCCGTTCGAGATTCCGGAGGCCATCTATGACGCCTGGAATGCCCGCGGCAAGGGCGAGGCCCAGGAAGATGAGTGGCAGGACATCTTCGCCGACTACCGCGAGGAGTTCCCGGAGCTGGCGGCGGAATTCGAGCGCCGCATGAGCGGCGAGCTGCCGGCGGACTTCCTGCTGAAGGCCGACGACTACATCAAGCAGTGCCAGCAGGATGCCGAGAAGATCGCGTCGCGCAAGGCCAGCCAGAATGCGCTGAACGCCTACGGCCCGCTGCTGCCGGAATTCCTCGGCGGCTCCGCCGACCTGGCCGGCTCCAACCTCACCATCTGGTCCGATTCCAAGGGCGTGAGCGCCGACGACGCATCCGGCAACTACGTTTACTACGGCGTGCGCGAATTCGGCATGAGCGCCATCATGAACGGCATCGCCCTGCACGGCGGCTTCGTGCCCTACGGTGCGACCTTCCTGATGTTCATGGAGTATGCGCGCAACGCCGTGCGCATGGCGGCGCTGATGAAGCAGCGCGTGATCTTCGTCTACACCCACGACTCGATCGGCCTCGGTGAAGACGGCCCCACCCACCAGCCAGTGGAGCAGCTGACCGCGCTGCGCGCCACGCCGAACCTGCACACCTGGCGCCCCTGCGACGCCACCGAGTCCGCGGTGAGCTGGAAGGCGGCGGTGGCCCGCAAGGACGGTCCCAGCGCGCTGATCTTCAGCCGCCAGGGCCTGGCGCCGCAGAACCGCGATGCCGTGCAGCTGACGCAGATCGAGAAGGGCGGTTACGTGCTGGCCGACTGCGACGGCGCGCCCGAAGCGATCATCATTGCTACCGGTTCCGAAGTGGAACTGGCGATGGCGGCGAAAGAGAAGCTGGCAGACAAGAAGATCCGCGTGGTCTCCATGCCCTGTGCCGAACTGTTCATGGAGCAGGACGAGTCCTACCGCGAGTCGGTGCTGCCGTCCGCCGTGCGCAAGCGCGTCGCGGTTGAGGCCGGTCACCAAGACTACTGGTACAAGTTCGTCGGCTTCGACGGCGCCATCGTCGGCATGAACAGCTTCGGTGAATCCGCACCCGGTGGCGAGCTGATGAAGTACTTCGGCTTCACCGTCGACAATGTCGCGGATACCGTAGAAAAGCTGCTGAAGTAATCGCTTCCTGTCCGTCTGGATGCCGACCTGCGCCGGCATGGCGAACTGGTAACTTGTCCAAGTCGCCATCCCGGCGCAGGCCGGGATCCAGCACTCCCTGGAGTCCCTTTCTCATGCCGAAGCTGGCCAATCTCTAATGAGTATCAGACTCGCCATCAATGGCTACGGCCGTATCGGCCGCTCTGTCCTGCGCGCCCTGTACGAATCCGGCGCGCGCGACCGCATGCAGATCGTGGCCATCAACGAGCTGGCCGATTGCGCCACCATCGCCCATTTGACCAAGTACGATTCGGTACACGGCCGCTTTATCGGCGATGTGTCCACCGAGGCGGACACGCTGATCGTCAACGGCGACCGCATTGCGGTGACCCATCACGAGCAGTTGGAAGACCTGGATTGGTCGCAAGAAAATATCGATGTGGTGCTGGAATGCACCGGCAGCTTCAGCGAGCGCGAGCGCGCCGAATTGCACCTGAAGGCCGGCGCCAGGAAGGTGCTGTTCTCCCAGCCCGCTAGCCGCGATGTCGATGCGACTATTGTTTACGGCGTCAATGACACAAGCCTGACCGGCGACGAAAAGATCATCTCCGCCGCCTCCTGCACCACAAACTGCAGTGTGCCGGTGATCGCCGCTCTGGATAAGGCGTTCGGCATCGAAGCCGGAGTGATCACCACCATTCACTCGGCGATGAACGACCAGCCGGTAAGCGATGCCTACCATCACACCGATCTGCGCAAAACCCGCTCCGCGGTGACCTCGATAATTCCGGTCGATACAGGTCTGGCCCGCGGTATCGAGCGCATCCTGCCGCACCTGGCCGACAGGTTTGAGGCCCAGGCCATGCGCGTGCCCACGGTCAATGTCTCCGCCATCGACCTGTCGGTGCAGCTGCACAAGTCCGTCACCCAGGCCGAAGTCAACGATCTGCTCAGGTCCGCCGCGCAGAATGAATTCGCCGGTGTCCTCGGCTACACCGAGGAACCCCTCGCTTCCTGCGACTTCAACCACGATTCCCGCTCCGGCATCGTCGATGCCAGCCAGACCCGCGTGGCCGGCGGCAAGCTGGTGAAAATCCTGATCTGGTTTGATAACGAGTGGGGGTTTGCGAATCGGATGCTGGATGTGGCGAGAATCCTGGCGTCCTGAATCGGGTTCGTTGAATGCGAATCTTTGCCTGCTACTCGGCGCTCCGCACTTGCCAGTAGCCGTAAAATCTCCCGGCCCGGTCCACCGAGAGTTATCGGTTGAGATTTCAGTCGCATGGGCTTTGCGGCCAGTATCTTGCCCCTTTTGAATTTCCTGCCTCCAAAATCCTTCAATAATCATTTCTCATAGCCTATCCTGAGCCTTTCGATCGGGATCTGCCTGTCAATGACGTTCGCAGTTTCGATTGCAGCGCCGTGTGCCCGGAACCTGCGGTGCCGGTCAGATTTTCAGGATTTCAGAAAAATAAATAATAGTCATAACTTTCAGGGGGAAGGGGTATGCGAGCGGTAATCATCATTACTTTTCTTTTCGTCACTTCTGCGGTCAAAGCCTTTGATGGCGTTCAGGCATTCGGACGTCTGCCGATAATGAAGGATGTCCAAATTTCGCCGGATGGAAAGAAGATAGCCTATCTCAAGGAAAATGACGGCCGCTACTATGCCGTTGGCCAGTGGATGGATGGAAAGAAAAAGCCGGCCATTTTTGGTTTTGAGGAGAGTGAGATAAGGGGGCTGACCTGGGCAAGCAATACAAAAATTTTGCTTAGGGTATCCGAGCCCTACTACTCTCGGGCGGATTTTGAGCGCTTTACCTTGTACCGGCTCGGCATATGGGATATCGAAGAGAATGATATTACTTGGGCGTTCAACAGTGACCGGTTTAAGTACAACATTGCCGCTCCGGCGCTGGTCAGTAAGATTCTCAATGATGATGATCATGTGCTGCTCTCCTATTACTACGAAGGCCTTGGTAGTGGTAAGCAGTTGAGCACTCTCTTCAGGGTAAATCTGAATGACGGGGATAAAGAGGAAGTCCTGCAGGATAGGAATGTCAACTTCTGGGTGGCGGATGACGATGGTAATCCTGTTTTCTACCGGAAGTTTGATGCAAAGTTGGAAAAATCAGTATCAATGCTTCGTGAGCCGGGGGGCGAAAATTTCAAGCCATTGATGACCGAAGTGGAGGGCGAGAAAAAGGTATTCGACAAGGCCGTTATTGGCCTGAGTGCCGAAACGAATAAAGTCTACTATGTCGATGACGGAGATGGTGGGGTCGACCATTTCTTCAGTGCGACTATAAGAAATGGCTATGTCGATCTTGGCGTTGTGCTGGGGCCAGTCGGCGATCAGAGCTACGATGTTAGTGAGCTCGTGTATGATTACCACTCTTCCACATTGACAGGCTATGCCGTGATCGAGGATTTTGAAGAGTATCGTTTCCTTTCTCCAGAGTTGGCGCAAGTCTATGCAGACCTGAAGGCGACATTTTCCGATGCGGAGGTCCAGATCACCTCATACACGGCGGATAAAAACCGTTTTGTCGCCCGCGTTTCTGGGCCCGCCAACCCAGAGCAATACTTTCTGTTTGACAGAAGCGCCGGCCAATTACAGTTTCTGGGGGAAGGTTATCGCGTCGAGGATAAAGCGATCCTGGGGCATGTAAAGCCTTTTGATTTCAAGGCGAGAGACGGTTTGGAGCTCACCTCTTACTTCACGCTGCCGAAATCATCCGGCGAAAAACTTCCACCCTTGATCGTGATGCCGCATGGTGGCCCGGAGAGTAGGGATAGCAAGAGTTTCGACTGGATGCGCCAGGCTTTTGCTACGGAAGGATATGCTGTCTTTCAGCCAAATTTCCGTGGGTCTTCTGGATTCGGTAGCGCGTTTGTCAAGAAGGGGTTTGGCGAGTGGGGCCGTAAAATGCAGGATGACGTGGATGACGGTGTTGCTGCGCTCGTTGCGGCCAGGATGGTTGATCCAGAACGGATTTGTATCGTCGGCTCCAGTTACGGAGGCTTTGTGGCTCTTTATGGTGCAGTGAAGCGACCCGATATCTACAAATGCAGCGTTTCATTTGGCGGGGTCAGCGAGTTGAGCGCTATGCATTACCACGCAAAGGAGCAACTGAGAGGACTGGATTACTGGAAAAAATCCATAGGCGACCAATATGACTACGATGAACTTGCAGCATACTCTCCGTTGGATATTGCCGGAAAGGATTCGGCTCCCATGCTGTTGTTTCATGGCGATATGGACACTGTCGTTCCCTTTTTCCAATCGGAAAAAATGTATAAAAAGCTCAAGAAATTCAGGGTCAAGGGCAGCAGACTGGTCACACTCGAAGGTGAGGACCACTGGTTGTCCAAGGGGGAGTCGAGAAAGGTATTCCTCGCTGAGTCATTAAGTTTTATCCGTAAAAATATCCAGTAGAGGGGAAAGGTGACCATTACGGAAAATCCCCGGTGCGGGGCTCTCGCAGCCTACCCCTGCCACCTTCCTCTTTACAGAAAAAAATGGCAGTGGTGTTAGCTTTGTGCCGGTCGCTACGAACACACCTCAATAATAAATGGGTGACCCCATTCAGCACCCCATTCAGTCTTATGACCCCATTCAGTCATACCAGAGGATAAAACCGTTCTTCTCCCAGCACAGGATTTTGACTTTATCCCTGGCACGGTTACAGAACACAAAGACCGTCTCCGCAAACGGATTGAGCGACATCTCTTGCTCTACGATTGCCGATAGGCCGTTGATGGATTTGCGCATATCCATCCACCCACGGTAGAGGTAGACCTTGGGGTAATGGTTGGGTGGCCTAATCACGGGGGGGTCATCTCCAGGGCGTGCGGCATATTTTTGGAAATACACCGAGCAAGGGATTGCGTGATGCCGTTCACATATTCGCGGTCGTAATGGCGTGTAATGGCACAGCAGAAGTGAATGCTTATATATTAAAGACTTTATTACAATAAATGATTAATATTTCGTCGTTTTGAACGCTTAGGCGACAATTTGATCTTTACATATAAATAATAAAATCAAGCTGGATCTTTGGGGGCAGAGTGAAACTTTTTGCGCACATTCTAATTATTTCTTGCTTATTCCTTGCCCTGCCATCGGTGGCTACGGTGATTTCTCCTTCTACAGATACGAATGGATCCTTTACCGTCAATTGGGATTCCGGTTACGTAGGTATTGAAGTCCAGGAATATAAAAACGGCGTTTATCAACGTACGATTCCGGTTAGCTTCGGATCATCTGTCAATATCACCGGACGCACAGAAGGTGTCTGGAAATATATGGTGTATGGGGAAAATACAGGGAATAACTGCCCACCTGATTGTGCAACTCCGAATTTTGTAACGATAATTGTGGAGAAATTTAAACAGAATCCATTATTTTTATTCGTAGGATCTGCACATGCCGCTGATACGTATCTCGGATCGTCAGAAACCGAGGTGTTGCACATGCCCGGTACGCCGGGAGCAATCTCATTGCCAACAAGCGACACTGACGGTGCATATTCCATTAGCTGGGGTGCGGCCTCAGGTACTAAAGATCGCTACGAATTGGAAGAGCAGAAGGATGGAGGACCTTGGGTACGCATTCACAATACTTCTGCCACTTCGAAATCCGTTAGCGGAAAGTCGACGGCTGTCTATAAATACCGGTCGCGCGCCTGCAATGACAGCGCTCATACTTCACGGATAAATTGTAGCGGCTGGACGGCCCAGAAGACTATAACGGTGGTCAGAACACCGTCTAGCATCACAGTGCCGAATTCGGACAACGACGGCGCATATACCATTTCCTGGGCGTCGGTTACAGGGGCAGCGAGCTATGAACTGCGGGAGAAAATCAACTCCGCATCTTACGTTACTGTCTACAACGGAACCGCAACCAGTAAGTCCTTTTCGAGCAAGGGCATAGCGACCTACCAATATGCTATTCGCGCCATAGAGAATGGCGTGAGCGGAGATTGGAAATATTCTTCGGCGTTTGACAATAGCGTCGCACCATCCACTTTTACGGTCCCCAGCGGAACGGATCAAGATGGGGCTTTTGACATCTCTTGGAGCCCCGCAGCAGGAGCGGATACTTACATTCTCCAACAACAGAAGAACGGCGGGGCATGGTCCACCATTCAAAACACAGCTGCAACCACAAAATCTGTGAGCGGTTTGACCTCGGGTGTCTACAAGTTCCAGGTCGCCTCTAAGTACAATTCGGTTACCAGTAACTACAAGATATCCTCCGACAAAAAAGTCGTCCTGACTCCGGCATCCATCACCGTTCCGACCACTGTCAATACATCCGGGTTATTTGACATTAGCTGGGCTGCGGTGTCCGGTGCCTCTGACTATATTGTGCAAGCACAGGTCAACGCCGGAACCTGGTCCACCGTCTATACAGGTACCGCGACCAGTCATACCGTTGTCGGCCTGAATACGGCGGATCATACGTTCCGGGTTGCGGCAAGATATACGGGTACCGCCGGCAGCTACAGAACATCGTCACCGGTCAGGGTGGTCCGGACGCCCACCGATATTACCGTGCCAGCAACGGACACCAACGGTGCCTACACCATTTCCTGGGTTGGGTCCGCCGGCGTTGACCAGTATGTTCTGCAGGAGCAGGTCAATGGCGGCAGCTGGTCAAATGTCTACACCGGTACTGCGACTAGCACGAGCTTTTCCGGCAGAACAACCAATACCTATAAATATCGGGTCAAGGCACAGTTTTCGGGCGACAACAGTGGCTACCAGACTTCTGGCAACGTGATAGTCGCCATTCAGCCGGCCCCTCCACTCAATTTTGTCGTCCCCAGTAGCTCAATCAATGGGACTTACACGATAAGCTGGGGCGCGCCGCCAACACCGGTCACCGAGTATGTGCTAGAGGAGAGCTCAAATGGTGGCAGTACCTGGGTAGAGGTTTCCAGCCAAGCCGGGTTGTCAGTAACGATAAACAAGACCCAGAACGGTACCTGGCACTATCGCGTTAAAGCGTGTAATTCCTATTCAGGTCTAACGCCCTGCAGTGTCAGCACGGCTGCCGATAGCGTAACGGTAAGTCTCCCCGCCTTTTCGTCCAACGAGAATCCCAGCTTAGACGGCGGTTTTACACTGACATGGACCTTAGGTTCTGAACACTACGTACTGAAGCAAAACGGAGTCGAAATCGCCAGTGGCGGCAATTCGCCAACGGGTGGCTATAGAACCGTTTCCGTCGGATCTAGCGGTTCCTACAATTATGATTTGTCGCTATTTAATTGGAATAGCGGGGATAACCACTGGGAGCCGATTTTCCCCAATCCACACCATAGTCTGAACGTCTCAGTAGTATTGGTGCCGGGCACTTCCGTGATCCAGTGGATTAAGAGCAATGGCCTTATTTCTACATTTTCGAAAGATGGGACATTCGAAATTATTACAGCGGGTTCTGGCCCAATCGAGACTGTGCGCTGGCAGTTGAAGCCGGCGGGAGTTGCCTGGCCAGGAGATGGAGTTTTCGAGACGGCCCAGGACTCCATGTTCAATATTTCGGGCTTGGAAGACGGCAGCCACGATATCCGCGTTAAGAACTGTAATGCCGCTGGGTGTAGCGCCAGCTGGAGTACGCCGGCAAATTTGCAAGTTTTGCGCGCGCCGCGTGGAGATTTCAACATCAGCCAGGGTGGTAATTTCGACGAGGGTGAAATCTCTGTCAGCTGGACGGCAGATTCCGGCCAGGTCGATCACTATTGGTTGCGCGAGAGCGAGAACGCTCTATGGGGAGACTGGCAGGATCTGGGGATCTCCAGGTCATACAGTCCTTCGAACGCAAAGCCCGATGGAGACTATCAATACGAAGTCTACGCCTGCAACACTTCCGGATGCAGTGAAGTTATAACATCATCAAATGTCACGATTGATCACCCGGTGCCGGATCAACCGAGCAATCTAGTCGCAACTCAAAATGGCCAAGTCATTGACTTGATCTGGGATAAGGTGGCAACTGGTTATGATGACTACTATCAGTTCAGGGTGAATGGAGAAACCTGGCTGCCGACCACGAGTGATACGACTGCCCAGCAACCACTCGGCAGCTACGGTTCCTACTTCCTCGAAGTACGGGCCTGTAATGTCACCCCGGGTGAAGCGAAGTGTTCCGAACCGGTTGACACCGAATTTGCATATCAAGATCCGGATCCTTCGACACCGGCGTGGGCAAAGAAAGCTAATCTGGATATCCAGCTTCTGGATGCCGGATTCGCTGACCCGCAACTGAAACAACATCAAAATGTCGGCGTCGTAGGCGGACGCGGTGGCGTCAGCGGCGGTGCAGCGACTTATAATATTCCAATTGAGATACCTCCCGGTCGAAATGGCGTGCAGCCGCAGGTTTCGCTGAGCTACTCCAGCCGCACCGGCAATGGTGTCGTCGGCAAGGGCTGGTCGCTCGGTGCCGGTTCGCAGATCTCCCGGTGCCCGCAAACGATGGCGCAAGACGGCCAGATGATACCGGTCCAGTACCTGAGTTCCGACCGCCTTTGCCTGGACGGCCAGCGTCTGATAAGGGTAAGTGGCAGTTATGGCACAAGCGGAGCCGTCTACCGCACGGAACTGGACAGCTTCGCGCGGATTACCCAGAGTGGCGATCTTAACGGAACCACGACCTGGTTTAAGGTGGAGCTCAAGAGCGGCCGTGTGCGCTATTACGGCGACGATGCCGACTCCCGGCATGTCGCCGATGGCGTCAGCGCGATCAAGTCCTGGGCCATATCGAGGGAAGAGGATCCGGTCAGTAACTCCATCAACTATGTCTACCAGGGCTTCGGCGGGGGTGAATACCAACTCAGTGATATCTATTACACGGGTTCCGGCCAAGAGAACGGCAACCGTCGCATAAGCTTTATCTACGAACCGGGAGCCAGGCCGGATATCGCTTCCAGCTATCTGGCGGGCGGTCTCACTCGGCAGACCAAGCGGTTGGAGAAAATTGCAGTTTACTACCAGGCCGATTTGGTCAGGGAGTACAGCCTTTCCTACAGGCTGAGTGAAGCCACCGGCAGCAGCCTGTTACAGGAGATTTCACTTTGCGGCACTGGCGGCCAGTGCCTGGAGCCGACAACCTTCGAGTGGGCGGATACTGCCGAAGTTAAACAGAAAGAGCTGCTCGGCTCGGCGAGCTACACTGGAGGCAACCACCTGAACTCCGGAAAATCCGTCACACCACTGTTCCCAGAAGAGAAGCATATCGATCGCCTGATGCCGCGTGGCGACTTTAACGGCGATGGCGTCCGTGATTGGCCCGGCTACTTTATGAGTGCCGAAGGAGCGGTGACGGGCACATTCAACCCTGAATCTGGGGGTTGTGTGCCATTTCCCGGTAGTATCCGCTGCGTCGAGCTGGACGCCAATAACGACGGCAAGACCGATACCTGGCGGGATCAGGGCGACCAGTTGCAGATAGGTATCAGTAATGGGGACGGGAGCTTCACCTGGATCTCAACGCCCATTGGTCTGCCCGGTTTGGATCATATCCTTGATGCCCGGGATTACAATGGCGACGGCTGGGTGGATCTGCAAATTCGCCGCGGCGACTCCATCAGTGACAACGAGCTCTATCTCTATTTGCATACCGGCAATACGGCTGCGCCATATGCTAACAACGGGCAGTTGGTCACCACCTTCCAGTATGACGCTTCCAGTTGGTCGCATAGAAGCTCAGTAGAGTTTGTCGGCGATGTGACGGGCAATGGACTTCCGGATCTTTTGCTTTATGACAATACAATTTACGTCAACGGCGTTGGCGAGGTAACGTCTCCGCAGCCGACCCCAACTATGTTCCTATTCGCAGAGAGGAATGGCAGTGGTGTTAGCTTTGTGCCGGTCGCTACGAACACACCTCAAAATGGACTGGATAAGGACCTGTACTTTTACTATTTGCTGGATATTAACGGCGACGGTCTGCCTGACTGGGTCAACTGGCGCGGCGAGCAAGACGGCCTTTACTATCGACTGAACAAGGGGGGAGTATTTACCAACTGGCAATTTGTTGAACTCGACAGCCCGCTGGAAACCCGGAGGTACCGCTACTTCAATGACGGCGATATGTCAGGTGAGTTTTTGGACGGCCTGAAATACGTCAGCGCGCTAAAGAAATATGACCGCGGCGCCGATGGCAAGATGGGTCTCATCTACCCTAAATACACGCTGGTGGAAAGCTGCCTCGAGGCCTACGATAGCGGAGGTACAAAAAACTTCTGTGGTGACGACCTCTACGACGTATTCAATTCCGGAACTGCGGGGAGTCCCAATTATGAAAGCTTTGATGTCACTGAGGTGGATCACAGCTTCTACGGCTATGAAGGCCTGCATTTTGTCGAGCAGGCCGATGGTAGCTTCCGGGTAGAGCAATATAGTCCGAATATATCCGGTACGGCGTACAATTCTGCAGTCATTGATGCCTTTGGCAACGGATTGTCGGACTTCGTCTATTCCTATGGCTGTGCCAATTATCCAGGTTCCTGCACAGTGCCTGAAACAGCCGGCCATTCACCGGGGGTCTACGTGCGGCGCAACCGCGGTTCAGCCACCGGCGATGAACTCTATGAACCCACGGACATGCTGGTATCTGTAGAGAACAGCCTGGGTTTCCGTGACGAGTGGCACTATCGCCCCCTATCCTCCCGCGACGATCGTTATCACTCTGGGGATAAGCCATTCTATGAATCGGCAGACGAGCAGGGCGGATACTTTGATAACCTGGATGGCGCCGTTAAAGACGACCACTTTGCGTTCACCTCCAGCATGTATGTTGTCGCCGAGCACCGCCAATCCAATGGTCTCGGGCCGGGTGCGCTCAATAGAAAGCAGTACCGCTACAAGGGCGCTGTCTTCAATAACAAAGGCCGGGGTTTCCAGGGCTTCCACACGATTGTCGAGGAAGATCTGGCGGCCAATGTCGAGACCCAGTCCGACTTCCACCAGATATTCCCGCTGGCCGGCAAACTTTACAAGCAGCGCAAATGGGAACTGGGCGACCGGGGATCCGACGACGATTCAGCCAGTGCTTTCGTGGAAACCGACTTCCAGTGGCAATTCTGGCCCCTTGGCGGCCACAGTGCGCCGGTGATCGAGGACGACCTGGATTATGACTGGACCGCTTTGCCCGACGAGCCTTATTTCGTCGGTATCCGGCAGCAGTCCAGCAGCCACAGAACGCTCGGTACCAGGGCCAAGCTGTACCAACAGGCGCAGACCACGGAATTCGACCAGTGGGGCAACGTGGTCCTGGCCGAAAGTCGATATGAAGAGGGGCCGAGCGGCGGCCTGCATATCGTCACCAGTTCCACGAGTACGGACTATTCCCCCGCGGATACCACCAGCTGGTGGCTCGACAAGACGCAAAGCCAAACCGTCACCACCAACCCGATACAGAACCGGGACGGTGCAGTGGAGATCGGAGCCGATACCGATGTGCAACAGTCGGTGGTCGTCACCTTTGAAAGCTGGAACGACGACGTCCGCAAGCCCACCAGTATTCTGACCGACCCTTCCACCGGCAAGTGGAACCGGGTGGTGACGGAGTACACGGCCCACGGCCTCGCAGAACGGGTCACCACCACCGCCGAGGGCGAAACCGAATCGCGCTTTGTGGCGACAACCCAGTTCAGCAGCGACAGCTACTTCCCTCAGGTCATAGAAAACGCGCTGGGCCATCCGGTCACGACCATCACCAACCCCAAATTCGGCAAGCCGGATTCGGTCACCGATGCCAACGGCCTGCGCACGGACTACGCATTCGACGACTTTGGCCGAGTCATCACCGTTACGGCGCCTTACGATGAGACTCTCGGACTGAAAGCCGCGCCAAATGTCCACACAGCCCAGCAGTGGTGTCCGGAAGGGGTTGGCTGTCTGGACGGTTCGGGGTCGGGGCGAATTGCCGGGTCTGTCTACAAGACCATTCAACAGCAGGCGGGCGCGCCCGAGCAGGTCGCCTACCACGACGCCCTGGGCCGCGTTATCCAGGCCGAGGTCCAGGCTTTCAGCGGCACCGACTGGGTCGTGACCCGAACCCAATACAATGCACTGGGCCAAGTCACCTTCGAGTCCGCGCCCCACTACGCCAGCAGCCCGAATAGCTACGGGACGAGGTACGACGGCTACGACACCCTGGGCCGGACACTGGGTAAGACTGTCGACCAGACCGATGGCCAGGTTCTGGATATCGATTACACCCACGATTATCAAGACAGCTTCACAACCCAGGTCACCGCTAACGGCCGCATCATGTACCGCACCTTCAACGGCCTGCAGCAGCTCACGCAAACGGTGGACGCCCTGCAGGGCAGCACCGACTACGCCTACGACGGTGCCGGCAATCCGATCGTCCTGCGGGATGCCGCCAGCAACAGCATCACCGCCAAGCACAACGCCCTCGGCCAGAAGGACTGGGTGGACGACCCCAATATGGGCTTCAAGTCGTTCACCTATACCGGCTTCGGCGAGGTGGAGACGGAAACCGACGCCCGGCAGCAGGTTACCGAATACCATTATGACCGGATCGGGCGCCTCGAACAGCGCGAGGTCAACGGCACGCCGCAGGCCGAATGGGTATACGACACGGCTGCCAACGGCATAGGCCTGCCGCATATCGAGCAGACCAGCGACGGCGGCTTCACCCGCACCTATCGCTACGACACCCTGAGCCGTCCGGATCAGGTGACCACCAATATCGACGGCGAGGACTTCCTCACGGTCAGCCACTATGACAGCAACTACGGCCGCCTCAAGGGCCTGACCTATCCCAGCGGCCTCACGCTGCAGTACGGCTACAACGATGCGGGTTATCAGTTCCGTACCCGCAATGCCGTCAGCGGTTACAGCTACCGGGAAATCACCCAGATGGACGCCTGGGGCGAGTGGGAGTTCGCGAACGTGGCGGCGGGCAACTATATCGTCGGCCGCGACTTCCATGCAGCAACCGGGCAGATGGCGGGCACCGCCTTCGACAGCCTGGTGCAGAGCCACCAGCTGCTGTCGTACGACTACGACAACTTCGGCAACCTGTGGCAGCAGACCGTCAGTGTGCCCGGTGAAAGTCCGAGCACGAACGTAGAAAACCACTACTACGACGCGCTGAACCGTCTCGATTACAGCACCAGGACCGACGGGCCCACCATCGATTACGACTACGATGCCATCGGCAACCTGCTGAAGAAGGACGACTTCGCCAGTAGCTACAGCTACATCGGGGGCGCCAGCGGTGGCCCCAATGCGGTCAAGGGCGTCGTCCTGGTCGGCGGCGGCACCGTCACTTACGGTTACGACGCAAATGGCAACCGCACCCACGAGAACGGGGTGCAGCAGGTCTGGTACAACGCCTTCAACAAGCCGACCCGTATCAGCAGGAATGGCGTCGACCTGTACTTCTCCTACGGCGCCGACCAGATGCGCTATAAGCAGGTCAACCAGGGCAGCGGCAAGACCACGGTCCATATTGACAAGCTGTTCGAGCGCATCGGCGGCGGCAGTGAGACGCAGTACCGCCACTTTATCGGCGATATCGCCGTGGTCACCAGCACCGAGACCGCCAGCGAAACCAGCCACGAGATCGGCTTTACCCACCGCGACCGGCTGGGTTCCACCGTGGCTGTCGGGGACGAGTCGGGCAACCTGCGGGAGACCCACAGCTTCGATCCGTTCGGCAAGCCGCGGCTGGGGAACATCCTCGACAAGACGGTGGCGCGGCTGGAAAGCGGCTTTACGACCCGGGGCTTTACGGATCACGAGCATCTGGATGATGTCGAGCTGATTCATATGAATGGGCGGGCTTACGATTACAATCTGGGCCGGTTCCTGAGCGTTGACCCGATTATTCAGGCTCCGGGCAACAGCCAGAGTATGAATCCGTATTCGTATATCATGAATAATCCACTGGCGGGGACTGACCCGACCGGTTTTGCCTCTTGCAGCATGGAGGACCCCGGTAGTTGCAATGACGTGGCAAGTGGTCTTGGGGAGGGCGACACTGCTGATATTACGCAAAAGCAGGCAGTTACTGGTTCTCGTATAAAACGTGATGTCAAAGTTGGAACCATGACGGGAAATGGTAACGGTACGGTCTCAGTAAAAACAGGTGCTGGAAACTTCACTGCTTCAACAGAAGTTGGAGCATTGAGCAACAGGGAAAATAGTACTTCGCAGCATGGTGTAGCTTCCAGTGAAGGAAACGCAGAAAATGCAGCGTTAGACCGGGCGAACGCATTTAGGGGGAACAATATAAGCAAAAGCACTGATGTTATTGAGGATGGAAAATCTATTGGGAAGCGCGTATCAATTGAAGGCGGAATTTATTTTGATGGCGATGTTTCCGAGGAATTTGTCAATGCATCACTGTCTGGTATAAATAATACATGGGATGGAACTTTTGAGTATGATGATGGGTATTTTATTGATGTTTCTGCATCAATGAATTCTACTGATTCCTCAGAGAGCGCGTTGGTTACTGTTCGCGTGGTTCCTCCAGATTCAGAGAATTTGCGCATAGATGGGTCATATCGAGATGCGGCGGCTACAGTGGGGCCGAATGGACAAGGTAATATAATTTGGTTTTCTCAGGCTGCGGTGCATTACAGTGCAGAAAAGGTCGGTTACATAATGGCCCATGAATTTGGCCATAATCTCGGGTTTAGAGATGCATATTTTCGGCGTAAACGGTTTCTCCCAGGCCACGAGGGCTCAATCATGGGGGGAGACCCTGAAAAAAGAAATTTGTTAAGGTTCCATTATGAGAAACTTGGTTTCGGTCCTTAAAGTCATATTGTTGTTATCTTCTCTGCTGTCGCTTACTGGAGCCAATGCGATAGAAAAAGTTGAAGGGGGCGCGGAGATGGATGACGCAATCATCGGGTTTTCATCCTTGACAATAGTTGGCCAGGTTTTGTCAGGGGGTTCTGGATTTATCCAGGTTCAGGTTGAAAGTGGGATCCGTGGTCGGATTCCGCCTAGCAAGATCATTAATCTGAATTTTGGCGATTCACTGGTTCAGAAGGGAAGGTATATTTTTTTTCTAAATTATGATTTTCATAGGAATACTTATAATCTTGCTTCGCTTATTGGCGGTGGTATGTTTCCATTCTCAAATGATTTATCAGATTGGTTGCGGGATAAGTATCGAGTCGAATCTTGGCTCCCAAACCATATACGGCTGCAATATGAAGATCGCGATAGCGTGAAACGTAAAGTTTCCCGTTACTTAGATATGCTGCAGAATGTAGACGGCTATAAAGCGGGGATTGAAGGCCTTGCTGGGCTTGGAGAAAGCGCTGTTCCAGCACTTATCGAGGAGCTACCTTTGCTTTACGTGTCCGGTCAGTCAAGCGCTTATGCTGGAGAGCTTTCGATATCCGGGACTCCTAAAAACTGTATTCGGAGATTGATATTTGATTCTGTCGATTGTGTATTGAGGGATATAACTGGAATTTACCCATTTCCCGATTCTAATTCAGGTGTGGAGAAATCACTGGACTCGTTAAGGGGTTGGGCTATTTACGGTTTTTATAAATATCAGGGCATTTCCTTCGATAGATTGAACTAGAAGGTAAAATGCTATTGCGGTAGTGAACAACATGAGTCAGATCGACTTCTGACTATTCCGTAGATTAAGTCCCTGCAGGGTAACTTGTAGGGACCTTGTGATTTTACTTAGCTTCTACTGCTCGAACTGCGCCTCAAGTACTCCAATCACTTGCTTCTGGTCCCATATCAGACGATATAGCGCAGACGTGGGTGGTATTTACACCCTCCTAATTACTCCGCGACCTGTTGACTACACTTCTAGCGCCACCCTGACACATAGGGCTGACTAGACGGTGCTATATGATGTCAAACTCACGGCGACTGCAGGTTACTGATCTTTTGTCGGGCATTTCCGGTCCAGCTGTTGTCGCGTTGAAGTTTCTGATGGCGGGCAAATTGGATGATCCCGACTCTCTGCCTGTATTTGCGCCGGATGTTTCCAGCCTGGGCGGTAAAGAACGGATCCGCTTCCAGCGCCGACACACGGGCATGATCAACTGCGTTACTGATCCGGTGATGGCTCCCGTGTGGAAAAAAGCGCGTAAACTGTTTCCCGGCCGTGCTGATCGCGGCCAGGTCTGGTTGATGGAGGCGCTACACGCTTCTTTCCCGTACTGGCTACAGTGCCGACAAGAACTGACGCCCGCGCAGGCGGAGCAGTGGAAGACGAAACTGCGAAAGGCGCTTGGTGAGGTCAGCAACCTGATAGATGGCACGCCCGATGGCTTCGAAGCCTGGCTAGGCAACGCTGCCTGCAACTCCGCACATCTGGTACAGGAGTCTGCCGGGCTAACCAAAGATCCACACCTGCCACCGAGCCGCGTAACCATGAACCCGCCACTCAGCTGGTACCTGAGTGAGTGGATTCGGGCGCTAGACGGTACAGCGCTCAACAGGGCCCTGATCCCCTCCAAGCGCAGCCTGGAAACCGAGGACCGTATCTATTTTGCGCGTAGCCTGACGGCGTGGAGGTCAATAATAGGGGTCAGAGTAAAATTTTGACACCCAATCCAACCTGCTAGCCGATCTCGTATCTAAACTATGGCCAAATGTTCAAGGAGGAACCAATGGCCCGCTTACCACGCCTTGCTCCACCCGGCATCCCTCAGCACATCATCCAGCGCGGCAATAATCGACAGGCGTGTTTCTGTTGCGAAAACGACTTTATCGCCTATGCCGGCTGGCTGCGCGACTACGCAGCGCAGTACCGGGTGCAAGTACATGCCTGGGTATTTATGACCAACCATGTACACCTGTTAGCGACGCCGCAAAGTGGACAGGGTGTATCAAAAATGATGCAGTCCCTCGGCAGGATGTATGTGCGCTACTTTAACCGGGAGTATCGCCGCTCCGGAACTCTCTGGGAGGGTCGCTACAAATCCTGCCTGGTGCAGTCCGAAGAGTATTTGTTGCACTGCTATCGCTATATCGAGCTGAACCCGGTCCGCGCCCGAATGGTTTCTGATCCTGCGGATTACTATTGGTCCAGCTATGCGAGTAATGCCCTGGGCAGAAATTCGAACCTCATAACACCCCATACGGAATATCTGCAGCTGGGACGGTACCCGAAGCAGCGCCGGGAAAGGTACCGCGCGCTGTTCTCGCGCCATCTTGATCAGAGCCTGGCCGAACATATTTCATCCGCAGTCAACAAGGGGCTGGCGTTGGGCAGTGACAGGTTCAAGGAGGAGATAGAAAAGCAATATCAGCGACGAGTTACCCCGGCTGTTGTCGGCAGACCTCGGGTGGACCTGTAGCTCGGGTGGACCTGTAGCTCGGGTGGACCTGTAGATAGTGGGAGCAAGTTGCCACTTGACAAGGGTGGGCAGTTGTGATTTTTTTGGTCCAAATTCCGGACTATGAATCAAGAATGAAATCTCAAGACTCCTACATCCTTCTCCAGACCATAGGCCAGTTGCTAAGCGAGCCGTTGGAGCCCTATGCGCCCTTGCCGCCCGAGGGTCGGAGTGAGTATTTTGAATCCCGCGCCAGATCGCTGGCCGAGCAGGCGGAACTCTACGGCGTAAGTAAGACCGGGTTGATCCGCAGTTATCGGACCCTGGTCGAGGCCGGTTTGATCCGCGAGCCAGAACTGCGGCCAGCCGGCTTCGGTCCTTGGGTAAATCTCACAGCCGCCGGGGAGTGGCTCGGCTATGGCATCCGCTATGCGGAGCCAACCCGCAAGATTGGCTTCGGCTTTGGTCTGCCCACTGGATTCAATTGCAAACTGATTCGCAGTGAAATGATGCCGCCGAACCCACCACTTTGTATTGCCGGCGCGAGTACCGTGATCCGTGAATCTGATCAGGAGGGAATACTGATCAATCCCGTAGACAAGCATGTCATCAGTGGCCCCAGCTTGTCCCCCGGTGCTTATGTGCTGCTGGCTGTAGTGGATGCCATCCGCATTGGCAAGCCTCGCGAATTGATGCACGCTAGAAACGAGCTGAAGAAGCTACTGAATAATGCCCAGATAATTCAAGATCGGCTGCACCATGAATTTAAGGAATATCGAACTGCTTGAGCTGGTGGCGTACACGATCGGAGAAGAGCTCAATCAACAGGTCGTGTACATCGGTGGTTCTACCACTGCGCTCCTGGTGGCTCCGGAGCGGCGCGGTCAAGTCCGCCAGACCAAAGACGTGGATATAGTTATCGATGTTGTCACCACGCGCGATTACCATGCCTTTTGCGACCAATTGAAGGCGCGGGGCTTCAGGGAAGATCAGTCCGAAGACGCTCTGATTTGTCGTTATTGCTTGCGAGATTTTCCCGATGTGCGCTTGGATGTAATGCCAACAGATGAGCGGATCCTGGGATTTGCCAACCGTTGGTATCCAGCGACGATAGCGCAAGCGTTTTCCGTGGACCTCGGCAGGGCTTCGATAAGGGTGGCCAAGCCGGTGTATTTTCTGGCGACAAAATTTGAAGCCTGGCATGGCCGTGGCAGGGGTGACATCTTCGCCCACGATATGGAAGACATTCTATTTGTGTTTGAGCACCGCCCCGAGATAGTGGGTGAAGTGACGAGCGCAGAAGATGAAATTCGAAACTACCTAAGTCGGCAGGCAGCGAGCTTGTTGGAATCGAACTTGGTGAACTACCTGGATGGATTTACAGAAACCGAAAGTGCGGCGGTGGAGATTCAGAACCGGCTGTTTAGGGTTTCCAGATTGTAGTCCTCTGTGGAACGGGTGAGTGACGCTGACTCTGATCCGAATTTTCCCGTTGTTACCAGACTGCTGATAGGGTTTGTGCCGTGAATTTGATGTCCCTGCTGCAGTTGCAGGAATAAAAAAGGCCGCACGAGGCGGCCGACCACTTTGGGGGTAGGTATAACTATTTAATCGTGACGATATCGTAGGGTGCCAGGGCGGGAATGGACTGGTGCAGCTCACTCTCAATGCGGTTCACGGCCTCGAGCTGCTGGCATAGCCCCTCTGCGCGAGCTTCAATACTTTCCGCCCGCTGCTCGACCTCCTTCTCGATCTCCTCTGCCGCCAGCTCGGCATCGCGCTCAATGCTGCGGCCGCCGGTGAACGCCGCCTTCAGCGCGTTCCAGGTAATGGCGCCGGCAGACTTCATGACCAGCTTCTCGATCTTGGGCTCAAACTCTTCCTCTATCACCTGCTCGATAAATGCGTCGTTTTCTGGATCTCCGAGCGTGTAG
The DNA here is from genome assembly GCF_035117725.1 of Microbulbifer magnicolonia. Taxonomy (NCBI): domain Bacteria; kingdom Pseudomonadati; phylum Pseudomonadota; class Gammaproteobacteria; order Cellvibrionales; family Microbulbiferaceae; genus Microbulbifer; species Microbulbifer magnicolonia. The sequence continues at coordinate 1,036,328 of NZ_JAYEFD010000002.1, forward strand.
ATCTCTCCCTCACGGTTGAGCCGCTCCTCGGTGCGGCGCAGTATATCTTCGGAGGCCTCTTGCAGCTCGATGCTGTCCGGATGGTCCTTGCCGGCGAGTACCGTGAGCGCCGCGGACATACCGTTCAGCGCCACATCCACGGCCTCCAGCGAAATCAGCAGAATCTCCCGCCCGGTGCCGTGCAGCTGCAGTTGGTAGTCCCGCAGCAGCTGTTGCTGCTGTTCGTCCAGTTCCAGTGTCTCGCCGGCGACCACAAGCAGCGCCGGGGACTGGTAGCGGAGTCTGGGCTCGTTGTCGCCGTTGTCTTCACGGACTTCGAAAAAGTCGGGCCCCACGCGCACGCTGTGGTTCAGTTCCGCACTGCAGTGCTGGTCATCTCCAACCGTGAGGTTGACGCCCCCGGCTTGCGCCGAGGCGCTCGCGGCAATCAGCGTCGAAATGGCAAGCGGCTTCCACATAGTCAATGTCTCCGGATTCTTCTGGTTGCTGTTATGACGGCCCTGGGGGCGGATTTGGATGCACGGGTCGATATGTTTTTTAGACGGACGAGTGAGGATTAGGCTCACATCCGTCGTTGTGAGCTCTCTGGCGGATTAAATGTTAACCTTGCGCATTGCCCTTGATGGCCCCGGTTCCCGCCGGGTCATCCCAGAAATCGAATAACTTGGGGACAGCATATGTCGACACGCAGGCTCATCTTCGCGGCGTTATTGGTACTGCTCAGCGTCACAGCCCGGGCCGAGACCATCACCGAGTACACCGCCGGCATGGAGAAGCATGCCGGCTACCACGACTTCTACTGGGACGACGAAACCGGCCGTGTGCTGCTGGAGATCGCCGACTTCGACCGCGAGTTTCTGCTGCTGACCGGTCTGGCCCAGGGCCTAGGCTCCAATCCGGTGGGTCTGGACCGCAACCAGGTGGGAGACAACCGGCTGGTGAAATTCGAGCGGGTCGGCAACAAGGTGCTGCTGCACCAGCTGAACCTGAAGTATCGCGCCGAGTCCGACAACGCCGCCGAGCGGCGCGCGGTGGCCGAGGCTTTCGCCTCCTCGGTGCTGTGGGGCTTCGAGGCGCTGGCGCGAAACGGCGGCCGCGTACTGGTGGACTTCACCCCGTTCCTGCTCAGCGACCAGCACGGCATCGCAACGCGCCTGAAGCAGACCGAGCAGGGCGCCTACACGGTCGATCAGTCCAAATCCGCGATCTACCTGCCCCGCACAAAGAACTTCCCCAAGAACAGTGAGTTCGAGGCACAGCTGACCTTCGCCGGCGGTCAGCCGGGCAAGTATCTGCAGGAGGTGGTGCCCACCCCGACGCTGGTGTCTTTGCGCCAGCATATCTCCCTGGTCGAGTTGCCGGACGACGGCTACCAGCCGCGCCGCTTCCACAGCCGCAGTGGCTACTTTCCGTTCGAGTACCGGGACTACGCCACCGCGATCGACCAGCCGCTGGACCAGCGCCTGATCTACCGCCACCGCCTGCAGAAGAAGCCCGGCAGCGACGAGCCGGTGGAGCCGATCGTCTACTACGTGGATTCCGGCGTGCCGGAGCCGGTGCGCAGCGCGCTGGTGGAAGGCGCCAGCTGGTGGAACCAGGCCTTCGAGGCCGCCGGCTACAAGAATGCGTTCCGGGTGGAAATACTGCCGGAAGACGTGGATCCGCTGGATGTGCGCTACAACGTGATCAACTGGGTACACCGCTCCACCCGCGGCTGGTCCTACGGTTACTCGATTGCGGACCCCCGCACCGGCGAGATCCTCAAGGGCAACGTCACCCTGGGTTCGTTGCGGGTGCGCCAGGACTTCCTGATCGCCCAGGGTCTGTTGCAGCCCTACGGCAGCGAGACGGCCGATACCGAATCGCTGAAGGCGATGGCACTGGCGCGCATCCGCCAGCTCTCCGCCCATGAGGTCGGCCACACGCTGGGTCTCGCCCACAACTTCGCCGCCAGCATCGATGCGCGCGCCTCGGTGATGGACTATCCGGCGCCGCTGGTGTCGCTGCAGGGCGAGGCGCTGGAGCTGGCCGGTGCTTATGCGGAAGGGATCGGTGCCTGGGACAAGCTGGCGGTCCGCTATGGCTACGGTGACGGTGAGAATGAGCAGCAGTATCTAGCCGGCGTGATCGCAGAAGCGGAGGCGCAGAAGCTGCGCTTTATCTCCGACCCGGACTCGCGCTCGATCAACAATGCCCACGCGACTTCCCACCTGTGGGACAACGGCAGTGAGCCGCTGGCAGAATTTGCCCGCATGGCCGAGCTGCGCCGCCACGCGCTGGACAACTTCTCCGCCGCGGCCAACCCGCAGGGCGCGCCGCGCTCCTCACTCGAGGAGACGCTGGTGCCCGTCTACTACGGCCACCGCTACCAGGCGGAGGCGGTCGGCAAGCTGATCGGCGGTATCGACTACGACTACCTGTATAACGGCGCCGAGCAGAACAGCTATACGCTGGTTCCGGCTGAACGCCAGCAGCGGGCGATCGATGCGCTGCTGTCCACGCTGGATCCGCAATTCCTGGTACTGCCGGAAAGAGTGCTGCAGCTGCTGCCGCCCAAGTCCTATGGCTACGACCGCACCGATGAGAGCTTCCCCGCCTATACCGGCGTCGCCTTCGATGCCGTCGCCCTGAGCGAGGCCGCTGCCGGTCACACACTGTCGATTCTGCTCGATCCGCAGCGCGCCGCGCGCATGGGCCAACAGCACGCGCGCAGCAGTGAGATCCCGGGCTTCGACGCGCTGCTCGAACAGCTGAGCGAGCGGGCGCTGGAGGCAGACAAGTATTCCGGCCTGCAGGCAGTCATCCACCAGCGCGTCAACCACGCCTATATCCAGCGGCTGATGTTGCTGGCCGGTGACAAGAATGCGTCTGAGCCGGTGCGCGCCAAAGCCAATTTACAGCTGGCCAAATTCCAGCAGGCGATGGGCGGCATGAAGCTCTTTGGCGAGGATCCGCAGGGTTACAGTGCACACTACTTCTACCAGGCGCAGCGCATCGCGGCCTTTATGCGTGGTGAGCTAAAAGTTGAGGCGGGTGATCTGAAGGCGATGCCGCCGGGCTCGCCGATTTAGCGGTAGATGGATCGCCTTTGAGTGCCCTGTGGGAGCCTGCCCTGCAGGCGATTGTTCGGAGTGTCTGGCACCCTCCGCATCGCCTGCAGGGCAGGCTCCCACAGGCGTGTTGGCACCAGTCGCCTTGGCTGCCAATCAACTGCGGATAAACTGCGATTTCCTGATCCAGTGGCTGCCGCGATACTGTCTCGTCGAAGCGGCGTCTTTCTTGGCCCAGAAGAAATTGCGGTTGAACTGAAATTCGACTTCGTAGCCCTCGGCCAGCTCCGCCAGCGGCATCGCCTGCCAGGTGGACTGGCGCCGCTTGCTGGTGGCCTCCAGCAGATATTCCTCGCCATCCACTATCGCCACCACCCAGGCGTGGCCCTGGCCGTTGTGGGTGCCGAGCGCGACCCGCGCATCGACGCCCAGCTCGATCAGCCAGTCCGCCAGCAGTATGGCGTGGTCCTCGCAGTCGCCGCGCTTCTGATAAAAGGCCTGGCGCGAGGTCTGCCAGATATCGGCGAGGCCGGCATACTGCAGGTGGTCGTACTGGTATTCCTTGCGGATCGCCAGCGTGTAGAGCGGCACCCACAGCTGCTCGGTCTCGAACGGCCTGAAACCCACCAGGTAACTGTTGGCGAAATGGTGCTTGCTGTCGAGGCCGCGCGCCGAGGCGGTAACGGCGGTGATGCCCTGCCAGTTCCACACGGATACGTAAGCGCTCTGTTCGAGACTGCGTTTGGCAACGATCTCCTGAATGGTTTCTTCGGGCAGCGGCTGACCGCTGCCGGTCACGCGCACCACGCCGTATTGGCGGTCCCGGATACTGCCGCTTGTCTCCGGCGCGCCGGCAAAGGTGCGGCTCAGGTCTTCGATCTGCTGGCGAAGCGCGCGGCTCTCCTGCGACTGACCGGCAGTGCGCAGCAGTTCCGGCAGCAGCAGCGCGACGCCCAGGAGGCCAGGAATCAACCAGCCGCGCATTTACCTAACCTTTCAGCCCGAAGGAAATAATGAGCGCGACGAAGATCAGAATGGTGGAGGCAAAAATCGCCACCGCGATATTGCCGTTCTTCAGTTCGCCTTCGATATCGACATTGCGCAGCAGCTTCTTGTCGATCGTAATCAGCGCGACGATACCGATAAACAGTGCGAGCAGCGTGTAGAGAAGATTGATTCCCAGGTTGAACAGAGTGGCGGTGAGAAATTGCAGTTCCATGGCGCTCTTCGGCAAAAATTTTGGCCGGCTATTAAACCATATCGCGAGCAAGGCCGGTCAGGGTTCAGGTGGCGGGCTTGATTTGTACGCTGGCCTTCACATAGTGAGGGCCAGCGAATTCAATAGGCGTCGCGTATCAGCGCGATACCCGCTCCAATGGCGCGGCGCCAGGCGGCCTCCACTTCATCGGAGAAAGCCCGGTCGTGCTGGCGCAGTGTGGCCATCAAGGCGTCCAGCCACAACCGATACCATTCGGGGCGAATGTTGTAGCCGTTGCGGGAGTGGCTCTGCCCCAGTGCGCGTAGCTTGGTGTCAGCCATACCGCGGGCGTGCAGCACCAGCTGCATAATGCCGTTGCGCAGCAGGTGGCGCTGCTGCCGCATGTCGGTGTCGGCAAACAGCGCGCGGATCTCCGCCGAGCTGCCCATAAAGCGATCGTAGAAGTCGACGAAGAACTGTTCGTCGTTGCAGCAGCGCCCGTAGCTCTGAAACACCATATCGCTATCCGCGGTTCCCATCTGTTGGTACTCCCTGTTGGAACTGCGCCGGCGAGCAGTGGCCGCCAGGCAATAGACTTAATTTTTGTATGGAATTGGCGCGCGGATTCTAGCGGGCGGCGGCATGGGCAGGAAGCGTTCTTTCGGTGGGATTATTCGCGAGGCAGCTCAATGCAGTTGCTCAGCCGGTCTCGTTTTCGTGGTGCAGGCTGATATCCAGCGTGCCATCGGGGTTTTCAGTCACGGTGATGCCGATCGGGCGGCAGCAAACGGCGCAGTCCTCGATATAGGTCTGCGCACCCGCAGAATAGTCCACCAGAAGTGAGATGATCTCGCCGCAGTAAGGGCAGGTTCTGAAGATTTCCTCGAGACCCTGCATCATTTGTCTTCGGCCCGCCGCAGGTAGGGCTCGGCCCATGCGGCCAGGGTGCTGGCCACATAATCCGCATCCTCGCGCCGCGTCAGCAGGTGGTCGGCGTGATCCAGGCTGATAAAGCTCTTCGGGTGCATGGCGCGGTTGTAGATCTCCGCCGCCTCGTCGATGGATACCGTCTGGTCCACCGGCGAGTGGTAGATCAGCAGCGGCCGGCCGAGCTCGCGGATATAGCCCATCTTGTGGCTGTCGAGGTCTTCCAGAAAATGCTTCTTGATGGTGAAGGGGCGCCCTGCCAGTTGCACCTCGGCGTGGCCCTGCGCCTCGATGGTATCGATGGAGCAGGCGAACTGCTTGATCACATGGTCCGGGTCCGCCGGTGCGGCGATGGTGACTATGGCCTTTGCCTCTTCAATCTCCCCGGCGGCCGCCAGCACCGCGGCACCGCCGAGGCTGTGGCCGATCAGCAGGTCCACCGGGTGGTGCTCGCGGTGCAGGAAATCCGCGGCGCAGAGCAGATCCCGCACATTGGAGGAGAAATTGGTATCGGCGAAGTCGCCCTCGCTGGCGCCGAGGCCGGTGAAATCGAAGCGCAGTACGGCGATGCCCAGGCCCGCCAGTTTGCGCGCAATGCGCGACGCAGACACCACATCCTTGCCGCAGGTAAAACAGTGGGCGAAGAGCGCGTACGCGCGCGGCGCGCCCTGGTCCGGCATCTCCAGAATGCCGGCGAGGCGGGCCCCGCTGCCGCCGCTGAACTCGACCTTGTGCCTCTTGGCCATATGCGCGCCCTCGCTGGTTTTTACGGCGACCGTTGGGGCAATTGTACTGCGGCGATCGGGGGATGGAATGACAGCGTTATCAGCACGCCGTGGCTGCCGTGTGGTAATTCAACTACATAACGGCTTGATATACTCCGCGCGGGCCGCCGTCCGGCGGACCCCGGTGGGCGTTGTCCGATGCATCGGCTTATAATCCGCGCCCACTTTTCTACAGTTAGCTACGAGGGGATTGGCGAATGGCGGTTCAATTGATGACGGATCTGGAGCTGGCGGGCAAGCGCGTCCTGATCCGCGAAGACCTGAACGTTCCGGTAAAGGACGGGGTTGTCACTTCCGATGCGCGCATCCGCGCGGCGCTGCCGACCATTCGCGCCGCCATCGAGGCCGGCGCCAAGGTGCTGCTGATGTCCCACCTGGGGCGGCCCACCGAGGGCGAGTACGAGGAGGAGTTTTCCCTGGCGCCGGTCGCCGCCCATCTGGGCGAGCTACTCGGCCGCGACGTGAAGCTGGTCAAGGAGTGGCGCGACGGCGTCGAGCTGGCGGACGGCGAGGTGGCCCTGCTGGAAAACGTGCGCTTCAACCCCGGTGAGAAGAAGGACGACGAAACGCTGGCCAAGGCCTACGCCGGCCTGTGCGACATCTTCGTGATGGACGCCTTCGGCACCGCGCACCGCGCTCAGGCCTCCACCCACGGCGTGGCCAAGTTTGCCCCGGTGGCCTGCGCCGGCCCGCTGCTGGCCGCGGAGCTGGATGCCCTGGAAAAGGCGCTGGCCAATCCGGCGCGACCGCTGGTGGCGATCGTCGGCGGCTCCAAGGTGTCCACCAAGCTGACCGTGCTGGAAACTCTCGCCGACAAGGTGGACCAGCTGATCGTCGGCGGCGGCATCGCCAACACCTTCCTCGCCGCCAGCGGCAAGCCGGTGGGCAAGTCCCTGTGCGAGCACGACCTGCTGGATACCGCGAAATCGCTGATGCAGCAATGCGATATCCCGCTGCCGGTGGACGTGGTGACCGGCAAGGAATTCAGCGAGTCCGCTGCGGCGGAGACCAAGTCCGCCGACGAGGTGACCGCCGACGACATGATCTTCGATATCGGCCCGCAGTCCTCGGCCCAATTGGAAGAGATTCTCCAAGGGGCCAAGACCATTATCTGGAACGGCCCGGTGGGGGTGTTCGAGTTCGACCAGTTCGGCGGCGGCACCGAGCGCCTGTCCCGGGCGATCGCCGACAGTGACGCCTTCTCCATCGCCGGCGGCGGCGACACCCTGGCCGCAGTGGACAAGTACGGCATCGCCGACAAAGTCTCCTATATTTCCACCGGCGGTGGCGCTTTCCTGGAATATGTGGAGGGCAAGACCCTGCCGGCGGTGGCGATGCTCGAAAGCCGCGCTGACGGATAAAGAACCGCACCCACGACTGATTGCTTTTTTTTGTGGGAGCGGCGGGGCGGCCATCCGCCCATGGCCGCGATCGGAGTTGCAGAATTCCACCATCGATCGCGGCCATGGGCCGCTCCTACAGCCCAAAAAAATAACTACAACGATTAAAACTTTATACAGACGACGAGAAAGGAAATTTTCATGGCCCTTATCAGCTTGCGCCAAATGCTGGATCACGCCGCCGAGCACGGTTACGGCGTACCGGCATTCAACGTCAACAACCTGGAGCAGATGCGCGCGATCATGGAGGCGGCCCGGCAGACCGACTCCCCGGTGATCGTGCAGGCCTCCGCCGGCGCGCGCAAATACGCCGGCGCCCCCTTCCTGCGCCACCTGATCCTCGCCGCGATCGAGGAGTTTCCGGAAATCCCGGTGGTGATGCACCAGGACCACGGCACCAGCCCGGCGGTGTGCCAGCGCTCTATCCAGCTGGGTTTCAGCTCGGTGATGATGGACGGCTCCCTGCAGGAGGACGGCAAGACCCCGGCGTCCTACGACTACAACATCGACGTCACCCGCCGCGCGGTGGAAATGGCGCACGCCTGTGGTGTGTCTGTCGAGGGTGAGCTGGGCTGCCTGGGTTCGCTGGAAACCGGCATGGCCGGCGAGGAAGACGGTGTCGGCGCCGAGGGCGTGCTGTCCCACGACCAGCTGCTGACCGATCCGGAAGAGGCCGCGGACTTCGTGCGGAAGACCAAGGTGGACGCGCTGGCGATCGCCTGCGGCACCAGCCACGGCGCCTATAAGTTCACCCGTCCGCCGACGGGCGACATCCTCGCCATCGACCGCATCAAGGAAATCCACGCGCGCATCCCCAATACCCACCTAGTGATGCACGGTTCCTCTTCCGTGCCGCAGGAGTGGCTGGCGGTGATCAACGAGTTCGGCGGCGAGATTCCGGAGACCTACGGCGTGCCGGTCGAGCAGATCTGCGAGGGCATCAGGCACGGCGTGCGCAAGGTGAACATCGACACCGACCTACGCCTGGCCTCCACCGGCGCCACGCGCCGCTTCCTGGCCCAGAACCCGTCCGAGTTCGATCCGCGCAAATACTACAAGGTGGCGCTGGACGCGATGAAGGACATCTGCGTGGCGCGCTACGAGGCCTTCGGCACCGCCGGCAACGCCAGCAAGATCCGCGCACTCAGCCTGGACGCCATGAGCCAGCGCTACGCTGCCGGCGAGCTGGAGCCGCAGATCAAATAAGGCTGATCGGTCGTCGTTCCGGCGCAGGCCGGAACCCGGGTGCCATTGAACTGGATGCCGGCCTGCGCCGGCATGACGACGGTATGCAAAATGGGCGAGCCGAAAGGCTCGCCCATTTTGTGTCTGCCAGATTCCGGTCGAGCAACCGGTCGACTCCCCCGCCCCCAAAATGCAGTACCATTGCCCCAATGGACCTGTTGCAAGATATCACCACCGTCGAACACAGCCCGGTGCTCAGGCGGCCGGACTATTCGGCGTTGCGCCAGCAATTGCCGGAGCTCGACTTCAGCAGCAACGACGAGGGACCGCTGCTGCCGGCACTGCAGGAGTACCGCAACTACTACGACCTGCAGTTCCCGCTGGCGAGCAGGACCGGCGTCGGTACCTTCGCCGCCGCCGGCTTCGAGCTGGTGGCCCAGTACTGGCTGGTGGAAAAGCCGCGCGGCACCCTGTTTATCTGTCACGGCTATTTCGATCACACCGGCATCTACGGCGCGGCCGTGCGCTTCGGTCTCGAGCGCGACTTGAATGTGGTGATCTTCGACTTCCCCGGCCACGGCCTGTCCAGCGGCGAGCCGGTGGCCATCGACACCTTCCTGCAATACCGCCAGGCACTGGATGCGCTGCTGCAGATCGCCCGCGACAAGCTGCCCGGCCCCTGGCATGCGATGGGGCAGAGTACCGGCGGCGCGGCGCTGCTGGCGTTCCTGCAGTTCAGCAGCTGGCAGCCGTTCGACAAGGTCTTCCTGCTGGCGCCGCTGGTGCGCCCGGCGCGCTGGCATGTGCGCAAGTGGATGTACTATCTGGGTCGCTTCTTCATGGTCGCACCGAATCGCGGCTTCAATATCAATACCCACGACGCCGAGTTCGCGCGCCGCCAGGCACACCGCGATCCGCTGCAGTCGCCGGTGATGTCGATGCGCTGGCTCGGGGCCATGGTGGACTGGCTGAAGACTTTCCCGAAAACGGCGAAAAACCCGAAACCGATTCTGGTGCTGCAGGGCACAGGTGACGAGACGGTATCCTGGCGCTACAACATGCGCGCCATCCGCGACCGCTTTCCTAACAGTAGGCGGGTGATCATCCGCGGCGCCCGCCATCAGATGATCAACGAGACCCAGCCTTACCGGCACCAGATACTGGCGGCGCTGGACGACTGGCTGAATTCGTAACTGGGATGGTGCGCACGGCGCACCCTACCTGCACTCCATAGGGTGCGCCGCGCGCACCGCAAAAATCAAACCACCGCTTTTTTCTGCAACCGCATCTTGCGCCGCTGTGCCAGCGCATCCACTGTATAGAGCAGCAGCCCCAGCCACACAAAGGCAAAGGTCAGCAATGTGTCGTGGTCGAACGGCTCGTGGAACAGCATGACCGCCACCAGCAGCTGCAGTGTCGGGGCTATGTACTGCAGGAAGCCGACGGTGGACAGGTTGAGGCGGCGCGCGGCGATATTGAACAGCAGCAGCGGCGTCAGCGTGATGGGGCCGGCCAGCAACAGCAGGCCGTTCAGCTCCCAGCTGTTGTTCAGCGGATTGCTGCTCGGGCTGCTGCTCCAGATCAGGTAGGCCAGTGCCAGCGGCAGCATATAGAGGGTTTCCACCGCGAGACCGGTCAGGCTGTCCACCGGCGCGCGCTTGCGCACCAGCCCGTAAAAGCCGAACGTCAGCGCCAGAAACAGCGCCACCAGCGGTATCTGCCCGAACTGCAGCAGGTACCAGGCGATTCCCAGTGCCGCCAGGCCCACCGCGATCCACTGCAGGCGGCGCAGCCGCTCGCCCAGGATCAGGACGCCGAGCAGCACATTGATCAGCGGGTTGATGTAATAGCCGAGGCTCGCGTCCAGCAGGTGCTGGTTGGTGATGGCCCAGATAAACACCAGCCAGTTGCTGCCGATCAGCAGTGCGGACAGCGCGAGCGTGCGCATTTTCTTATGGTCGCGCAGGGTCGCGCGGAAATCCCCCAGTTTGCCGATCAGCGCCAGGATGATCAGCGCCAGCGCCAGCGCCCAGATACTGCGGTGCGCGAGTATTTCCGTCGAGGGGATGCCGTCGAGCAGCTTGAAGTACAGCGGCGCCAGCCCCCAGAAGAGAAAGGCGGAAACACCGGCGAGCAGGCCGGTCGCAGCGGAATCGTTATTGCGCAAGGGGGTACACCTGATTGTGGGGCTGGGAGCGCCGAGCCCGAGAGCGCCCGCCGCCAGCTCGGCTAGCGGGCCGCAGGCCCGCTTTGGGAATGGCGCAATTGTATGGCCGAAGGCGCCGCGAAGCCACGGCGCGCGCATTCGTCACTCCGGCGCAGGCCGGAATCCAGCTCCCGCGAGGCTGGATGCCGGCCTGCGCCGGAATGACGAGAGACCGGACGGTCCCGGGACAATTAGAACAGCACGCGGCAGCGCAGCGTGTTAGGCACGTTCTTCAGCTTCTCCAGCGCCAGGTCCGAGTACTCCGCATCCACGTCGATCACCACGTAGCCGAGGGTCTCGTTGGTCTGCAGGAACTGCGCCGAGATGTTGATATTGTTTTCCGAGAACACCTGGTTGATGGCGCCGAGCACGCCGGGCACATTGTTGTGGATGTGCAGCAGCCGATGCACGCCCACATGGCTCGGCAGGGCCACTTCCGGGAAGTTGACCGAACTGGTGGTGGTGCCGTTGTCCGAGTAGTGGGCCAGCTTTTCCGCCACCTCGGTGCCGATATTCTCCTGCGCCTCCATGGTGGAGCCGCCCACATGGGGCGTCAGCAGCGCATTGTCGATACCGCGCAGCGGGGACACGAACTCGTCATCGTTGCCGCGCGGTTCCACCGGGAATACATCGATGGCCGTGCCGGCCAGTTGGCCGCTCTTCAGCGCTTCCGCCAGCGCATCGATGTCCACCACGGTACCGCGGGATGCGTTCAGCAGGATCGCGCCCGGTTTCATCTGCGCAATCTGCCTGGCGCCGATCATCATCTTGGTGGACGGCAGTTCCGGTACATGCAGGGACACCACGTCTGCCTCGCCCAGCAGTTCGTCGAGGGAGTGGATCTGGGTGGCGTTGCCCAGCGGCAGCTTGGTGATCACGTCGAAGAAGACCACGCGCATGCCCAGGGCTTCCGCCATCACCGACACCTGGGAGCCGATAGCGCCGTAGCCGACGATGCCCAAGGTCTTGCCGCGGGCCTCGTAGGAACCGGCAGCCGATTTCATCCAGCCGCCGCGGTGGCACACCGCGTTTTTCTCCGGTATGCCGCGCAGCATGAAGATGGTCTCGGCGATAATCAGCTCGGCCACACTGCGGGTGTTGGAATAGGGCGCGTTGAACACCGCGATGCCCAGTTCGGTAGCCGCCTTCAAATCCACCTGGTTGGTGCCGATACAGAAGCAGCCGATGGCGATCAGCTTGGGCGCGCTCTCCAGAACTTTGCGGGTCAGCTGGGTGCGGGAGCGGATACCGATAAAGTGGGCGTCGGCGACTTTCTCGATCAGCTGCTCTTCCGACAGTGACGTCTTCAGATACTCCACATTGGTGTAGCCGCGGGACGCCAGCAGGTCGACGGCGGACTGGTGCACGCCCTCCAGCAGCAGAATGCGAATCTTGTCCTTTTGCAGAGACTCTTTTTGATTGGGTTTGGGCGCAGCCATAAACACTCACTTGACGATGGGCGACAGGAAAAGCGGTAAAATATTCGATCGCCGGGAATCCGGCGAGGGCGCGATCATACCACAAGCGCCCTGCGGCGCTTTATTCGAAATACCTATCCTAACTATCTAATTACATTATGTACCGACACCAGTTCACCTGCGGCACCGAGACCAGCCTCAACCTGGGCAAGATCGTCTGCGTCGGCCGCAACTACGCGGCCCACGCCGAGGAGCTATCCAACCCGATACCGGAAGAGCCGCTGCTGTTTATCAAGCCGGCCAGCGCCGCGGTGCCGATGAGCGAGCCGATACACCTCCCGGCGGGCCGCGGCAGCTGCCACTTCGAGGGGGAACTGGCGCTGCTGATCGGCGACAGGCTCAGCGGTGCCAACGCAGCCGATGTGCCGCCGGCGATCGCCGGCCTCGGCCTGGCACTGGACCTGACCCTGCGCGACCTGCAGTCGCAGTTGAAAAAAGACGGCCATCCCTGGGAGAAGGCCAAGGGTTTCGACGGCGCCTGCCCCCTGTCGTCCTTCGTGAAACTGGACTGGCTGCCGGACTGGGACAGCCTCAGCTACTCCCTGTGGCTGAACGACGAACTGCGCCAGCGCGGCAAGACGGCGCATATGCTCACGCCGATCCTGGACCTGGTCGCCTATATCAGCAGCTATTTCACCCTGCTGCCCGGTGACGTGGTGCTGACCGGCACGCCCGCCGGCGTGGGAGAGCTGCTGCACGGCGACAGGATTGCGATGCAGCTGGAGGAGGACTGGCTGAGGGTGGAGACCAGCGTCGTCTGACAGCCGACAGAAAACCCGGCACTGTGATGCAAGGGCCTGCCGCCGGTGGTTGTCCGGGAAGGCGCCGGCGGCTTCAAAGTAACAGTTACCGATCAGGTTTTTTCCCGGACAACCACCGGCGGCAGGCCCGATCGGAGCCCCCAACAAAGCGACTGGACTAATATTGTCGCAGGCCGCCCTGAACCCCGTCCGGAGACGCGATGACCGAACTCAACCCCACCACGACCATCCGCATCCTCACCACCGGCGGCACCATCGAGAAGAGCTACTGCGAAGCCGAAGGTACCCTGAAGAACCGCGCCTCCATTATCCGCGACGGACTGATCGCCAGCCTGCGCCTGCCCTATACGCGCCTGGAGCTGGAGAGCCTGATGAACAAGGACTCGCTGGAGATGGACGACAGCGATCGCGCACAGATCGCCGACGCCGTAGCCCGCACCGCCGAGCTGGGCGAGCCCATCGTCGTGCTGCACGGCACCGACACCATGGCCGATACCGCCGACTACTGTTTCAGAAGGCTGGGCACGCCGAAGGTGGCGGTGGTCTTCACCGGCGCCATGAAACCGATGGGCTTTATCGATTCCGACGCGCGCCAGAACGTGATCGAGTCACTGCTCGCCGCGCGCCTGATGCCGCCGGGCTTCTATATCGCCTTCCACAACCGGGTATTTCCGGTGCCGGGCGTGCGCAAGAACCGCGACAGCGGTACCTTCGAGGCCTGTGCGGTCGAATAGTCCGCGCCTGGCCGCCGGCGGTGGAATTCTGATACCCTTTGATTTGTGATCACATTTTTTGTATAAACCGAATAATTGTTCAATTTCAGATGAGGTGTGCCATGTCAGAGCAATCCAAGACTCCCCAAACCCTGCAGGAATGGCAGGCCCTGGCGGCCGGCCTCAAGATCGAGGGCCGCGCCTTTATCAACGGCGAGTATGTGGATGCCCTCTCCGGCAAGACCCGCCCCACCACCAATCCGGCCGACGGCAGGGAGCTGGCGCAGATCGCCAGTTGCGGCCCCGAGGATGCCGAACTGGCGGTCAAGGTCGCGCGCGAGACCTTCGAATCCGGTGTCTGGTCGCACATGCCACCGATGGCGCGCAAAAAAATCCTGGTGCGCTTCGCAGAGCTGATCGAGCAGAACAAGGTTGAAATCGCCCTGCTCGAGAGCCTCGACGCCGGCAAGCCGATCAGCGACACCATGAACGTGGATGTGCCCAGCGCGGTCACCACCATCCGCTGGAACGGCGAGGCCATTGACAAGCTCTACGACGAAGTGGCGCCGACCGGCCCCAACGAACTGGGCCTGGTCACCCGCATGCCCCTGGGGGTGGTCGCCGCGATAGTGCCGTGGAACTTCCCGCTCTCCACCACCGCGTGGAAACTCGGTCCGGCGCTCGCCACCGGCAACAGCGTGATCCTGAAACCCGCCTCCAACACGCCGCTGACCGCGATCCGCCTCGCCGGCCTGGCGAAAGAGGCCGGCCTGCCGGACGGCGTGCTGAACGTGCTGCCGGGCCCGGGCAGCAGCCTCGGCAAGGCGCTGGGCCTGCACATGGATATCGACTGCCTGACCTTCACCGGCTCCACCGAGGTGGGCAAGACGCTGACCGAGTACTCCGGCCAGTCCAACCTGAAGCGCACCTTCCTCGAGCTGGGCGGCAAGAGCCCCAATATCGTCTTCGCCGACGCGGACCTGGACAAGGCCGCGGAGGCCGCGGCGCTGGCCATCTTCTACAACCAGGGCGAGACCTGCACCGCCGGTTCGCGCCTGTTGGTGGAAAAATCGGTGGCCGACGAATTTATCGCCAAGGTCGCCAGGGCCGCCGAGCGCTTCGTGCCGGGCCACCCGCAGGACCCCAACACCGTCATGGGCGCGCTGATCGACCAGAGCCAGTTCGACACCGTCGAGTTCTATGTGGCCAAGGGCCTGGAGCAGGGTGCGCAGCTGGTCTGCGGCGGCAAGCCGGTGGCAGCCGTGGCCGGTGGTCACTACTACGCACCGACCGTGTTCCGTGGCGTTACCGGCCAGATGACCATCGCCCGCGAGGAGATCTTCGGGCCGGTGCTGTCGGTGATCGAGTTCGAATCCGAGCAGGAGGCGCTGCGCATCGCCAACGACTCCATCTACGGTCTCGCCGCCGGCGTCTGGACCCACAACCTGGGCCGCGCCCACCGCATGGCCCGCGATCTGCGCGCCGGCTCGGTGTGGGTGAACAATTACTTCGGCGGCGACATCACCGTGCCGTTCGGCGGCTTCAAGCAGTCCGGCAACGGCCGCGACAAGTCGCTGCACGCGCTGGACAAGTACTGCGAATTGAAATCCACCTGGATCGATTTGAGCTGATTAGGTTTCCTTTTGCGGGCTGGTCATCAGCCCGGACTCCTAAGCTTGGGCCGCAATCGCGGCCCTTTTTTTCTCCCGCCCCTTAGGTATTTCCCAATTCCGGTTGGCGCGTATTTTCTTTCTCGTCTATACCTAAATCATCGCCCTCTTAATGGAAACCTGGCGACTGCTCACCGAGGCGGGCCGGTCTGCCCGCCGCACTTTTTTGCTTTGCAGGAGAAAAATCCGTGAAGTCCCTACGGTGGTTTCCGCTCGTGTTTTTCCTCGTCGGTGCGCTGTCGGCCACGGCGGCCACGGTTCAGCAGTCCGGCGGGATAATAGGCCAGTTGGATGTCGGGCAGGCTCGCGCCGGCGAGTGGATACAGTTGTTCGTCTGCCGCGGCGAAAAGGTCAAGGCGGGCCAGAAGCTGGCCGTGCAGAGAAATGCCTTCGGCAAGGTGGTACTGGAATACGTCGCGCGCACTTCCGGCAAGGTGGCGGTCAGTGGGCGCATGGACCTCGGGCCCGACAGCACCATACTCGAAATTGGCACAGTTGCCGCCGGGGAGAGCTGCGCGGGCAGCCTCTGTCAGGAGATGCACAGCGACTGAGCGCCGGCGGCGCTCTAACTGCCGATCGAACGCGTAAAGATTTGAGTTGTCGATCGGGACTGTTACCCTCAGGGTCGCATTAGCGGCCCTTTTTATTAATGAAACTGATCTATACCCACGAAAACCGCCTGCTGGTGGAACTGGCGCGAAGCAAGCTGGAAGTCGCCGGCATAGCGGTGTTCCTGAAGAATGAATTTGCCCAGGGCGCTTCCGGCGACCTGGCGCCGCATCAGGCCTGGCCGGAACTGTGGCTGGAGCGTGCGCGCGATTACGAGCGCGCGCGCCAACTGCTCGCCGACGCCGGGGCCGAGCGGGGGTCCTGGGTCTGCCGGCGGTGCGGCGAGCACAATGGCGCGGCCTTCGATTACTGCTGGAACTGCCAGCACTCGCGCACCGAGGCGTGAGGAGATCCCGATGCAATTTCTGATCAATATCGATGTCGATAACCTGGAGCGCGCGATCGATTTCTACCGGGACGCCTTCGGCCTGCACATCGGGCGCCGCTTCGGCACCGCCGGGGTGGAGATGCTCGGCGGCAATGCACCGCTGTATCTGCTGGCCAAGGAGACCGGCACCCGGGTGGCGATACCGCTGGCACAGACACGCCGCTACGAGCGCCACTGGACCCCGGTGCACCTGGACCTGGTGGTCGAGGATGTCGAGGCCGCCGTCCGGCGGGCGGTGGCCGCCGGCGCGAAACTGGAAGGGGAGATCCGGATCCAAAAGTGGGGTGCGATCGCCGGCCTGTCCGACCCCTTCGGCCACGGCTTCTGTCTGCTGGAGTTCCGCGGGCGCGGCTACGACGAGATCTGCCTGTAGCGACGCGTTCAGGTCAAATTCAGCGGAAGGGGGCGATCCTTGTGGTCGCCCTTTTTTAGTGGTCAATCGACAGGTTGCGGAAACTGCCTATGAAAACACAGAACAATCTCGCCGCCCTGCTCCTCGGCGCCGGCATATTGGCCGGCCTGGCCGCACTGGGCTACTTGCTCGGCAGTGCGGTGGACAGGTTCAAGGGCTACGAGCGCACGGTTACCGTGAAGGGGCTGGCCGAGCGCGAGGTGCCGGCGGATATCGTCATCTGGCCGATCCAGTTCACTGCCGCCAGCAACGACCTGCCGTCCCTATACCGGGACATCGCCGGCAACAGCGCCCGCATCGAACAGTTTCTCGGCGAGCAGGGCATAGCGGCGGAAGCGGTTTCGGTGTCGCTGCCGGCGATTACCGACAAGTTTGCCCAGCAGTACGGCGGCGGGCCGCGGCCGGAATTCCGCTACACCGCACTGCAGACGGTGACCGTCTACTCCGAGCAGGTGGACAAGGTGCGCGCGGCCATGGAAAAGCTGGCGGACCTGGGCAAGGACGGCATCGCCTTTTCCCAGAACAACTACCAGGGGCAGACGGACTACATCTTTACCGGCCTGAACGACATCAAACCGGAAATGATCGAACAGGCCACCGTGGAGGCGCGACAGGTCGCACAGAAATTTGCCGAGGACTCGGATAGCGTACTGGGCAAGATCAAGCGCGCCTCCCAGGGGCAGTTCAGCATCAGCGACCGCGACAAGAACAACCCGCATATCAAGAAGGTGCGCGTCGTATCGACAGTCGAGTACTACCTTTCAGACTGAGGGCTATCTGTATGTTTAAACCCGCAATAGTTGCCGGCCTCGCCGTCCTGCTGGCGCTGCCGGCCGCCGGTGCCCTCGCCAAGCCCGGCAAAGAGCTGCCGCCGGGACTGGAGAAAAAAGTCGAACGCGGCGGCGAGCTGCCCCCGGGCTGGCAGAAGAAGCTAAAAGTGGGCGCAATTCTCGATGCGGAAATTCACCGGCATGGCATAGTCGTCAAACCGGTGGACAAGCACGGTATTGTCACCATCAGTATCGAGGGCGAGCTGGTAAGGCTGATGCACCACACACACGAGATCGTCGAGATAGTCAGCCACCACTAATCCTTTCCGCTTCGGGCTTGCGGCGAACGGGTTTCGCTGCGGGCCTCCCTCACTTCTCTCCGAAGCCCGATTGGTTTGGGCGCGTTGCCACACTATAAATGCGAGACTGCCGCCCGAGTAGCAGGAGTCATTTATGAGTGTGCAACGTCATGGCGTCTCGATTGGTCTGGAGCGCACCGACGGCGAGTTTTTTCTCACCATGCGCGTGCGCGGCAAACTGACCCACGAGGACTACCAGTCCCTGGTGCCAATGCTCGAATCCGCCATTGCCGGCGTGGAACACCCGAAGATCAATGTCTACTTCGACGCGACCGAAATGGAGGGCTGGGAGCCGCGCGCGGCCTGGGATGACCTGAAGCTCGGCGTCAAGCACGGGCGCGAGTTCAACCGCATCGCCATGGTCGGCAACCGGCGCTGGCAGGAGATGGCGGCCAAGGTGGGCAGCTGGTTTATCGGCGGCGAGGCGCGCTATTTCGAAAACGAAGAAGAGGCCATGGCCTGGCTGAACGAAGGCGCATAGAATAGCCCACTCAAATAAACCTCCCTTTGCAGAAAAGGAATTCCTACATGTTTGAGTGGGTGGCCAACCCCGAGGCCTGGGTGGCGCTGGCGACGCTGGCGGCACTGGAAATCGTCCTGGGTATCGACAACATCATCTTTATCTCCATTCTCGTCGGCCGCCTGCCCGACAAGCAGCGCGAACCGGCGCGCTTTATCGGCCTGGCCCTGGCCATGCTCACCCGCCTGGCACTGCTGTTCTCGATCGTCTGGATCATGGGGCTGGTGGAACCCTGGTTCACGCTGTTCGGTATGGAAATTTCCGGGCGCGACATCATCCTGATCGGCGGCGGCCTGTTCCTGCTCTTCAAGGCCGTCCACGAGATCCACGGCAGCCTGGAAGGCGCCGAGCAGACCGTCAGCACCGCCACCGCATCCTTCGGCATGGTACTGGTGCAGATCGCGATCCTGGATATCGTCTTCTCACTGGATTCGGTGATTACCGCGGTGGGCCTGGTGGACCAGATCTCGATCATGGCCATCGCCATTATCCTGGCGGTACTGGTGATGCTGATCGCCGCCAAGCCGATCGGCGATTTCGTCGACCGCCACCCGACGGTGAAAATGCTCGCGCTGTCGTTCCTGATCCTGGTGGGCTTCACCCTGATCGTCGAGGGCTTCGATGTGCATGTTCCCAAGGGCTATATTTACTTCGCGATGGCCTTCTCGATCGCGGTGGAGATGCTCAACCTGCGCCTGCGCAAGAAGGCCAAGCCGGTGGAGCTGCACAAGGAACTGCGCGCGCCGGAAGACGCCGGCGCCTGAATACAAAACAAACCCACAGGCCGGCATTCGCCGGCCTTTTTTGTTGGCGGGGGTTTTGTGTGCATTTGATCTGCAGACGCGGGTTCTCGTTTGCCAAACAGGAGGACACGGTGGAGCGGAACGGCAACTGTCGCTCCCGGCGATAGAGCGCCCGCGACAAGGCTCGCCATAGGGCGGCTGCTATAATTTCGGCCGGAAGCGGGCCTATGTAAGGGAGCCGGACCTGCCGCCCGCGGGAAAAAAGGGACTTCGGTTCATGGACGCACCCGAGAACAATCGCCGCGCCTTCAACCCCAGCGCGTTGGTGGATATTGCGGTGCGCCTGGCATTGGTAGCGCTGCTCGCCTGGTTGGCCGCGCGCGCCTTCGCACCTTTCCTTACCTTCATGTTGTGGGCCCTGGTGCTGGCCATTTCCCTGTATCCGCTGAACCGGAAGCTGGCCTCCGCAATCGGGACTACCAAGGGCCGCGCCGCCTGCATCCTGGTGCTGCTGATGCTGCTGTTGCTCGGTGTGCCCACAGTGCTGCTCGGCGTTTCCTTCATCGATCACACGCTGGGGATTTACAAGGGTCTCTCCGAGGGCTCTGTGGTCGTCCCCGCGCCGAAACCCTCGATCGAGGAGTGGCCGCTGGTCGGCGAGCAGCTGTATGCGGCCTGGCAGGCCGCGTCCAAGAACTTCGACGCCTTTGCCCATAACTACGAACAACAACTGCGCTCCATCTCGCGCGAAGCCGCCGCCGCAGTGGGCGGCACGCTGGCCAAGTTGCTCGCCTTCGTCGGCGCCTTCATCGTCGCAGGAATCATGCTGGCTTACGCCGCCCCCGGTGAGGAATCTTCGCGCCGCATTTTCACCCGTGTCTGCGGCCCCAAATTCGGCCCAGAGTTGCTCGACCTCTCTGTCGCCACGGTGCGCTCGGTGACCTCGGGGGTGATCGGGGTGGCGTTCATCCAGGCCGTTTTACTGGGTATCGGTTTCCTGCTGGGCGGGGTGCCGGCGGCCGGCCTGCTGGCGATAGTCGCGCTGCTGCTGGGTATCGCGCAGATTCCGGCAATACTGATCGTTATCCCGGTGCTGGCCTGGATATGGATGGGGGGCGACGGTTCCACCCGGGCCAACACGCTGGTCACCATCTACCTGCTGGTGGCCGGCCTGGCCGACAATGTGCTCAAGCCGCTGCTGCTCGGGCGCGGCCTGGCGGTGCCCATGCCGGTGGTCCTGCTGGGCGCCATCGGCGGCATGATCTCCGCCGGCCTGATCGGCCTGTTCGTCGGCGCCGTCACGCTCGCACTGGCCTACCAGATTTTCCGGGCCTGGGTGTACGGAATGGAGCCGGCGCGCTCCTCCGATCCCGGCGCCGATACGGACGCCGAATGACTCGACCGGCCGCTTGTCGTCCTATTGCCCGCCCGCTGGGCGCGTTGTTTCTGGCGAGCGCGGTAGCCTGCGCACCCCTGGGGCCCAATTTCAGTGAGCCGGATATCGAGTGGCTGGCCGAGTGGCAGCCGCAACTCTACGGCGAGGCGATTTGGGATCCTCAGGCGGATGGCATCAGCCAATGGTGGCTGCGCTTGGGCGACCCGGTGCTCGAGGATCTGCTCGCGCAGGCGCGGTTCGAGAACCCCGACCTGCGCATCGCCGGCCTGCGCATCCTCGAGAGCCGCGCGGTGCTGGGTATCGCCACCGGATTGAAGTATCCGCAACTCCAGCAGATCAATGCGGCCGGGGCTTACGTTTCCGAGTACATTGATGGCGGCCCCGATGACGGCCACCGGGAATTCCGCACCGGTGACGCCGCCTTCGATATCCAGTGGGAAATGGACTTCTGGGGGCGCTTCCGCCGCGGCATCGAATCTGCCGATGCGGCCTACTTTGCGTCGGTGGCAAACCAGCGCGACGTGCAGGTGCTGCTGGCGGCGCAGGTCGCCATCCTCTACTACGGTTACAAGACCACCCTGCAGCGCATTGACATAGCGCGCGATAACGTCGCCCTGCAAGAGCGCAGCCTGGAGATCACGCGCAAGCTGTTCGAGGGCGGCCAGCAGTCCGAGCTCGACCTGCAGCAGGCGCGCACCCAGTACCTGGCCACCCTGGCCACCATCCCGGTCTTGCAACTGGATCTGACCCGGCAGCGCAATGCACTCTGCGCACTGCTGGGGCGGGCGCCTGGGAGCCTGCCGGAACTGGCGACCGTCGGTGGCAGCTTGCCGGAGATCGGTCAGATTCTCCTGCGCGAAATGCCCGCGAACCTGCTGCTGCGCCGCCCGGACGTGCGCCGGGCCGCCTGGCAGGCGGCGTCGCAATCGGCGCGCGTGGGGGTGGCCGTGACCGATCTCTACCCGGCCATCTCCCTGTTCGGCACCGTCGGCTGGTCCGGCAACAGCCTGGACTCGGTGGGCGATGTGGCCAGGCTGGTGGCCGGCCCGGCCCTGACCTGGAACATCTTCAGTTACGGACGCCTCGAAAATAACGTGCGGGTCGAAGACGCGCGCCTGCAGCAGACCCTGGAAAGTTTCCGCGCCACCGTTTTCGACGCGGCGCGCGAAATCGACGACGCCGCCAGCCGCATCGCCCAGACCGCGGCCAGCCAGAAAATTCTCGACGAGTCTGTAGTGTCGGCGGAGCGTTCGCTGGAGATCGCCACCCGCCAGTACCAGGAGGGCTACGCCGACTTTCAGCGCGTGCTCGACGCCCAGGCGGCGCTGTTCACCCAGTCCGACCTGGTGGCCGTCAACCGCGGTGACCATGTGGCTGCCATTATTGATCTGTACACATCACTGGGCGGCGGCTGGCGCGAGGTGACCATCGACGACGTGATTCCGCCGGAAATGCGTGAACGCATGCGCGAGCGCACCGACTGGGGCGACCTGCTGGATGCGCCCCTTCCCGTTCCGCCCGATCGGGGATACGAGCCATGACTCAGGAAAGCGTCGACGCAGACGAAAAGGCTGCGGACGAGGCCGCTCCGCCGCCACCCGACTCCACACCGGCCAGGGCGGTGGGGCGCGGCGTGAAGATTCTGCTCGCGCTGATACTGGTTTCGCTCTGCTGGTACCTGCTCGCCGACCGCTTCACCCCCTACACCGCCCAGGCCAGGATCCAGGGCTATGTGGTGGGCGTTGCGCCCAAGGTCGCCGGCGTCGTCACCGAGGTGTGGGTGACCAACAACCAGCGGGTCAAGGCCGGGGACAAGCTGTTCGCGATCGACGGCGCCGAGTACCGGGTGGCGCTGCAGCGCGCCCGCGCCAACCTCGACAACACCTGGCAGCAGGTGGCGGCCGGGGACGCCGCGGTGGAACAGGCGAGAGCCAACCAGCGCGCCGCGCTCGCCGGGCAGCGCGAGGCGGAACAGGACTACACCCGGCTGAAGCGCCTGTGGGAGGACGACCCGGGCACGATTTCCGTGCGCCGGCTGGAGATGTCCCGCGCCAACCTGGAACAGGCCCGCGCCCGGGTCGCGGCGGCGGAAGCCGCCATACAACAGGCCATAGAACAGAAGGGCGGCGCCACCGAGGAGGCCAATACCCTGCTCCAACTGGCTCGGGCGGAGCTGGCCCAGGCGCAGCTGGATCTCGACAACACCATTGTGGTGGCTGAGTCCGAGGGCATCATCACCGACCTGCGAGCGGAGGTCGGCCTCTACGCCGGTGCCGGCAGCCCGGTACTGACGCTGATCGCGGTGGAGGATCTGTGGATCAGCGCGGATTTCACCGAGAACAACCTGGGGCACCTGCGCGAGGGCACACCGGTGGAGATACTGCTGGACGCGCTGCCGGGGCAGGTGCTGCAGGGGCGGGTGCGCGATATCGGCTTCGGTGTCAGCGCTGGCAGCGCGCCGCCGCCCGGCCAACTGCCCAGCGTGGAAAACAATCGCGACTGGCTGCGCCAGGCGCAGCGATTTCCGGTGCGGGTGGAGTTCAGCGCACCACCTCCGGAGGTGCTGCAGCAGCTGCGCATCGGCGGGCAGGCGTCGGTCATTGCCTACACCGAGGGTCACGGCCTGTTGCGGCTGCTTGGCAAGCTGTATATCCGCCTGCTCAGTTACCTTTCCTACGCCTACTGATCGGTCATTGTGATGGCGGCCCCCGACGACAGGACACAATTTCCCGCGAAGCGAAAGCCCGGAGGCAGGGCCGGGCCCATGCCGCTGGCCGCGCGTCGCAGTTACCGCCTCGCGCTCAGCACCGGCCTCGCACTGGCCCTGTGCTATGGCCTGGATCTGGGGGTGCCCTTTGTCGCGCCGCTGTTCACAGTCCTGCTGGCGGCAAAGCCCGCGCCGCCACCGGGGGGCCGACGGGCCGTCGGGCTGGTGCTGTTCATGGCCCTGGCACTGGGGGTCGGCGAGCTGCTCGGCCCGCTGCTGCAGCAAGTGCCCTTCTCGGCGCTGCTGCTGATAGCACTGGGGGTGTTCTTCTGCAGCCGGCTGGCCATCGTCGGCGGCAGAGAGCTGCCCGCCACTCTGCTCGTCCTCGGCTTCACGGTCATCCCCGCCGCGAACAGCGCCAGCCCGGCACTGGCGGCGGCGATCGTCAATGCGATGGTGCTCGGCCTCGCCGTGGCGATTGCCAGCCTGTGGCTGGTGTATCCGCTGTTTCCGGAAGACCCGGGCGCGGTCCCACCGCGCCCGCCGGCATCGACGCCTGCGCGGGGGAACTGGCTGTCCCTGCGCGCGACCCTGATAGTGCTGCCGGCATTTGCCTTCACGCTGACGAATCCCACTACCAATCTGCCGTTCCTGGTGAAGAGCATTTTGCTGGGGCGCGAGGCCAGTGATATTCAGCTGCGCGGTGCGAGTCGCGAGCTGGTCGGTTCCACCTTGCTCGGCGGCGTCTGCGCCGTCGCTGTCTGGTGGTGTCTGAGTCTCGCGGTGGAGCTGTGGTTTTTCACCGCCTGGGTGCTGTTGGCCAGCCTGCTGCTGGCCGGCGGCACCTATCAGGTGTTTCGCAACCGGATGACGGCCGGATTCTGGGTCAATACGCTGTTGACCATGCTGATCCTGCTCGGCGCCGCAGTGCAGGACAGTGCTGAAGGGAAAGACGTCTATCAGGCCTTCGTCGTGCGCATGACGCTGTTCCTGGGCGTCACTGTCTACGCGGTGGCGGCCATGTCCCTGCTCGAGTGGTTGCGCGGGCGGGCATTCAGGGAAACTCTCACGGAGGCCGACTGATGCTGATCGATCTGCTGCTCGGCATAGCCACCACCACGCTGTGCCTGCTGCTACAGAGCCTGCTGGTAGTGGCCGCGCTGCGTTACTACGCACGCAGGGAGCACAGAGTGCACTCGACCCTCCTCTGGGCGGAGACCGTGATCACCGGGCTGATGCTGATCCTGATATTTTCCAGTCTCGCCCAGATTGCGGTCTGGGCACTGCTGTTTTACGCCCTGGGCGAGTTCGAGACGCTGGAGATGGCCTTCTATCACTCCGGAGTGAATTTCGCCACGCTCGGCTACGGGGATATCGTGATGTCGGAAAAGCACCGGCTGCTCGGCCCGCTGGAGGCGATCAACGGGGCCCTGATGATTGGCGTCTCCACCGCGACACTGTCGCGGGCGTTCACGTTAGTGCTCAGGGGACAGGCGCTCTCCCCACACCAGGCGGGGACACCGCCACGACCATCAAAGCCGAAAGCGAAATGAAATTCGCCACAATATAGCCGGGACCCTGGAGCAACCAAATGAATGAGCAGAAGATCGCAGACCTGGACCAGGCATTAGTCGCAGCGGCGCGCAGCGTTCGGGTCCTGAACTCGCTGGCCTGGCCGGCGGACAGTGAGGGCAGGTTTCTCAGTAACTGGCGCAGAGGCAAACCCTCGCTGCCGGAAGTGCACCAGCAACGTCGCGACCTGAGCGGCGACATCGATCGGCTCGAGGCGGTTGCGGCGCAATGCGATACGGAGAACCCGGTTGAAAAATTTCTGGCGGATACCGCGCTCAGCTATGCCGAAGCCGGGCGCATGCTGGGCGCCATCGGCACGCGGGATTTTACCCGGCACTCTACGCGAATTTACGGACGGCCCGATCATGTATACAAACTTCAGGGTGTGACGGCAGTCGATGCCGCAAAGTTTTTTCTCGCGCGCACCGATGAACTACTGGGTTCGCAACATATTCAGGAAACAGATTTCAGTATCAGCGCCGACGATTTTGCCGGGTGGCTGCAAGCGGAGGTGGATAGATTTTTCGGACAGGAAACCGTGGCAGTCAAACAGGACCCGGCAATCTCCGCCAAGGCCCTCGCCGGTGCCAGCCGCATTCGGATCCGCGCCACGGCGAAATTCTCCGCACTGGATCGCGACCAACTACTGCATCACGAGGCCTTCGTGCATACGGCGACCATGCAGAACGGCAAACATCAGCCCCGGCTGCGGTCGCTGGCACTCGGCGCACCGCGCACAACACGGACCCAGGAAGGCATAGCGGTGTTGAGTGAGCTGGTAACCGACTCCATGGACATCGAACGCCTGCGGCGCGTTGCCCTGCGCGTGATTGCCGTTGACGACGCCATGCAGGGTGCCGATTTTATCGATGTATTCAAGTTCTTCCTCGATGCCGGCCAGTCCGAAGAGGAATCGGTGCAATCAGCACAGCGTATTTTCCGTGGCGGCGCCGTCAAGGACGGCATCGTTTTTACCAAGGACGCCGTCTATCTGAGTGGACTGCTCGAGGTCCACACTTTCATGCGCATAGCCATCCGCGACAACCGTCCGGAGCTGATCCACAATCTCTTTGCCGGCCGTCTCACCATTGCCGATGCCGTGCGGCTCGCCCCACTGTTTGAGTCCGGCTGGTTGAACCCGCCGCAGTATCTGCCACCCTGGCCTGCCGACCTGCGCCGGCTCGCGGCGCTCATGGCCTATTCCGACTTCGTCTCCAACATACAGCTGGATAATGTCAGCCTGGCCCGGATGGTGGAGCTTGAGAAGGAGCTGACGAATCCACCCGGTTTGTGATCCGGTATTCGGGCTGCAATTCCGAAATCAGCCGGTCTTCTTGATGTGTTTGGCTCGCCACTCCGCCGGGGAGGAACCGAACTGGGCCTTGAACCAGCGCGTGAAGGAACTCGGCACCGAGTAACCCAGCAGCTCGGCCACCCGCCCCAGGCTGTGCCTGGGGTTTTCAATATGACGCATGACCAGTTCGCGCCGCACGCTGTTCACCAGGTCGGAGAACCCGGAGCCGGATTCGTCGAGGCGCCGCTGTAGCGTGCGCACGTTCATACCCAAAGTCATCGCCACCTGATCGATGGTCGCGCGCCCGGTCGGCAGTAACAGCACAATCATCTTGCGCGCGTCCAGCTCGACGGAGTGTTTCGCTTTTCGTGGCAGGGATTCCACATAGCGTTCGGCAATCTGGGCCAGTGAGGGGTCGGCGGTCGGGTTGGGGTAATCGAGGCTGTCTGCCGGGCAGGTGAAGCCGTTGAACTCGTCACCAAAGTTGAGTTTGCAGCGGAACACGCGACGGTGCACCTGCAGATCCGAGGGTGCCTCATGGGTGAAGTTGACGCTGTACGGCTGCCAGTGGGCGCCGAGCAGGGCGCTGCACAGGCGAAACAGGGCGCCGACGGCGAGTTCCGTCGCCTGGGGTGAAGCCATCGGCGGATCGGTCACCACCTCGTCACGCACGATCACCGTTTTTCCCGCCTCCTCAATGCTGATCGCCAGCCCCTCATTGAGGAGGTGTTCGTACTGCACCACCGCCCGCAAGGCGTCGCGCAGCGTCGGCTGGTGAGTCAGCAACAGGCTCACCGCGCCGAAATCCGCCAGCTGGCGCGACTCCGCCATCAGTAGCCCGAAGGTGATGCAGTTGCTCGCGCGCGCAGACTCCTCCAGCAGGGCGATGGTCGCCGCCGCCGGGATGCGGTTCTCCGGATCGGCCAGCTGGGCGCGGCTTAAACCGTACTTGCTGAGCAGCGGCTGGGGGTTTAACCCCAGGTGCTCCGCCACCTCGAAATAGTTGGTCAGCGCCGCGGCCCGAAAGAGTGTCGCCATTGATTGCAACCCGCCAGTTGTGTCTGTCGCCGGCCGCCTCCAGTCCGCGGGGCAGCCCGGTAAAGCAAAGAGCTCGATTGTCGTGAAAGGGAAACTGAATGTCATGGATTGCAGACCCCCATACACGATGTCTGGCTATTTTAGCCTGCAAATCACTGAATTATTGCAATGTCTAGCTGTGTCGCGAAAAGAAAAGCGCCTGTCGCGCAGAGAGAAGTGATATCCGCCCCGGTTGCCTACAGTAGGGTCGAACAGGGTATGCCACTGGGCGAACCCGGCAACAACCGAGTTTGAAGACAGGTGACGACAATGGCAAAAGCCGTGCGCATTTACGAGAAGGGCGGACCCGAAGTGCTCCGCTATGAGGACGTTTCGGTTCCCGAGCCGGGTCCCGGCCAGGTACACATTCGCCACGTGGCGGTCGGCCTGAACTACGCCGATACCTATTTCCGCAACGGCACCTATCCGATTCCGATGCCCAACGGCATGGGTGTGGAGGCCTCGGGCGTGGTGCTGTCCGTCGGCGACGGCGTCTCCAATGTGGCGCCGGGTGACCGCGTCACCTACACCGGTTTCGTCAACACCCTGGGTGCCTACAGCACCGAGCGCCTGGTGCCGGCGGCGCCGCTGATCAAGCTGCCGGAAACCATCGCCTTCGAGACCGCCGCGGCGATGACCATGCGCGGTCTGACCTCGGCCTACCTGATGCGCCGCATCTATCCGTTCAAGGCCGGTGACAGCATCCTGCTGCACGCGGCCGCGGGCGGCGTCGGCCTGATCGTGTCTCAGTGGGCGAAGCTGCTGGGCCTGACTGTGATCGGCACTGTGTCCACGGACGCCAAGGCGGAAATCGCCCGCGCGCACGGTTGCGACTACACGATCAATTACAGCCATGAAGATGTCCCCAGCCGCGTACGCGAGATCACCGGCGGCGAAGGGGTCTCGGTGGTGTTCGATAGTGTCGGCCGCAACACCTTCATGGGATCGCTGGACTCCCTCAAGCGCCGCGGACTGATGGTCTGTGTCGGCACCGCATCCGGAACCATTCCGCCGTTTGATCCGCAACTGTTGGCGATGAAAGGCTCGCTGTATATGACACGCCCGGCGCTGGCGGACTACATCGCCGATCCGGCGGAAAAGGCCGAACTGGCCGGCGAGATCTTCGATCACATCGCCGCCGGGCGCATTCACATCGAGATCAATCAGCACTATGCGTTGAACGACGCGGTGCAGGCGCACCGCGATCTCGAAGCGCGCAAGACCACCGGCTCGTCGATTTTCATCATCTAGGGAGGTGCGGCCATGCGTGTTGAGCCATTGACCTGCAGCATAGGCGCCGAGCTCCGCGATGTGAATCTCGCCGACGCCGCGCGCGACGACGGACTGTTTTCCGACATTCGCGCGCTGCTGCTGCAGCACAAGGTGCTGTTCCTGCGCGACCAGGACATCAGCCGCGCCGAGCATGTGGCCTTCGCGCGCCGCTTCGGCGAGCTGGAAGATCATCCGGTAGCCGGCAGCGATCCGGAGCATCCGGGTCTGGTGCAGATTTACAAATCGCCGGACCAGCCGATGGATCGCTACGAGAACGCCTGGCACACCGACGCCACCTGGCGCGACGCGCCGCCGATGGGCTGCGTGCTGCGCTGTGTGGAGTGCCCGCCAATCGGCGGCGACACCATGTGGGCCAATATGGCGCTGGCCTATGAAAATCTGCCGGCGCACATCAAAGAGCAGATCGCCGGTCTGCGCGCCCGCCACAGCATCGAGGCGAGCTTCGGTGCGGCCATGCCGGTTGAAAAACGCCTCGCGCTCAAGGCCCAGTATCCGGACGCGGAACACCCGGTGGTGCGCACGCATCCCGAGACCGGCGAAAAGATTCTGTTCGTCAATGCGTTCACCACCCACTTCACCAATTACCACACGCCCGAGCGCGTGCGCTTCGGCCAGGATGCCAATCCCGGGGCCAGCCAGCTGCTCAACTTTCTGATCAGCCAGGCGACTATCCCCGAGTACCAGGTGCGCTGGCGCTGGCAGAAAAACAGTGTGGCCATCTGGGACAACCGCAGCACCCAGCACTATGCGGTGATGGACTACCCGCCCTGCCACCGCAAGATGGAGCGGGCCGGGATCATCGGCGACAATACCTACTGAGCGGAAGCACCCGGCAACACCAGCCGCTTTCAATAATTTGAGGAAACAGTCATGAACTTTTTAGACGGTGCACTCTTCCCTGAAAACCAGGACAAACTCGTGATCACCGCGGCCCCCTACGGCCCCGAATGGTTCCCCTCCGACTTCCCGGAAGACATCCCGGTGACCATGGAAGACCAGATCCAGAAGGCCGTGGACTGCTACGAAGCCGGCGCCTCGGTACTGCACCTGCACGTGCGCGAGCTGGACGGCAAGGGCTCCAAGCGCCTGGAGAAGTTCAACGAACTGATCGCCGGTGTGCGCGAAGCGGTGCCGGAGATGGTTATCCAGGTCGGCGGTTCCATTTCCTTCGCTCCGCCGGAAGACGGTGCGGCCGCCAAGTGGCTGCATGACGACACCCGTCATATGCTCGCCGAGCTCGACCCCAAGCCCGACCAGGTCACCGTAACGGTCAACACCACCCAGATGAACGTCATCGAGCAGATGGATGTGCGCGACTACGCCGGCACCTCCATGGGCGACGAGACTTACGACGCCTACCGCGAAATGATCGTGCCATCGGGTCCGGGCTTTATCGAAGAGCACGTCAAGCGCCTGAGCGACGCCGGTATCCAGAGTGCTTTCCAGTTCTACAACATCAACAGCTACGAGACGGTCGAGCGCCTGATCCGTCGCGGTGTCTACAAGGGCCCGCTGGTGTGTAACTGGGTGGCCATTGGTGGCGGTATGGATCAGCCGCACATCTACAGCTTGGCCAACTTCCTGCGCGCGATCCCCGACGGCACCATGCTGACCGTGGAGAGCACCATGCTCAACGTACTGCCGATCAACATGATGGGCATGGCGATGGGTCTGCACGTGCGCTGTGGTATCGAGGACAACCTCTGGGCCCAGGACCGCTCGCGCAAGGTGACCACCGTCGAGCAGGTTCAGCAGTTGGTGCGCATCGCCAAAGAGTTCGGTCGTCCGGTTGCCAACGGTCCGGAGGCTCGTGAGATCCTCAAGATCGGCGTGTTCTACGACACGGTCGAAGAGACGCTGGCGGCCAACGGCTTCGCTCCGAATCCGAAAGGCGGCGTGCAGGGCTTCCTGCAAAAGTAATGCACCCGCGGTGCGGCGCGAGCAGCTGATGCAGGCTCGCCCAGTCTTCAACGAGGTAGCTCCATGGCCCAATTCCATCACAGCGACCATCACAGCGACACGGCAGCCGGCGACGTTCCGCGTCGCTATGCCTGGATTGTGTTCGCTCTTACCTTTGGCCTGCTGATCTCCGACTATATGTCGCGGCAGGTGCTCAACGCCGTGTTTCCGCTGCTCAAGGAAGAGTGGGCATTGTCCGATTCCCAGCTGGGATTGCTGGCCGGCATTGTGGCGCTGATGGTCGGGTTGCTGACCTTTCCGCTGTCGCTGCTCGCGGATCGCTGGGGGCGTGTGCGCAGCCTCACGCTGATGGCGATCCTGTGGAGCGTCGCGACCCTGATGTGCGCGCTGTCGGAGAGCTTCGAGCAGATGCTGGCCGCGCGCTTTTTCGTCGGTATCGGCGAGGCCGCCTACGGCAGCGTCGGCATCGCTGTGGTGCTGTCGGTTTTTCCGGCGCGTCTGCGCGCGACCCTGAGCGGCGCCTTTATGGCCGGCGGCATGTTCGGTTCGGTGCTCGGCATGGGTCTCGGGGGTGTCATCGCCACGGCGCTGAGCTGGCGCTGGGCCTTCGCCTGCATGGCGCTGTTCGGTCTGGCCCTGGCCTTTATCTACCCGCTGATCGTGCGGGAGGCGAAGATTGCCCCGCGCAAGGCGCGCGCCGACGCCGAGCCGACGCCGCCGCTGCGCGTGCGACTGGCCGGGCTGGTCTCCAGCCGCTCGGTCATCTGCGCCTACGTCGGCAGCGGCCTGCAGCTGTTTATCGGCGGCGCGATGATCGCCTGGATCCCCAGTTACCTGAACCGCTATTACGACATGACGCCGGACAAGGCGGGTGGCCTCGCCGCCGTGTTTGTCCTCATCGCCGGCGCCGGCATGGTGCTGTGCGGCATCCTCAGCGACCGCCTGAGCCAGAATTTGCCGCAGCGCAAGTTTGTGCTGGCCTGCACCTACAGCCTGGCGACCTTCCTGCTGCTGTCGCTGGCGTTCCAGCTTCCGCCAGGTCTGCCGCAGCTGCTGTTGATCGGTGCCGGCATGTTTGTCGCCGCGGGCACGTCCGGGCCGGCCGGCGCCATGGTGGCCAACCTCACCCACGCCACCATACACGGCACCGCCTTCGCCACGCTGACGCTGGTCAATAACCTGCTGGGTCTCGCCCCGGGCCCCCTGGTGACCGGCCGTCTCGCCGATGCCATCGGTCTCAATGGCGCCCTGCAGCTGATTCCGCTGGTGTGCCTGGTGGCCGCACTGGTGTTCTACCTGGGCAAGCGCCGCTATCTGCAGGACCTGCAGAGACTGCACGGGTCCGGCGACGACAATGGCGCCGCCGCGATCGAGGCCCGCGCCTGATGCCCGTATTGCGAATCGACATCTATTTTGAGCTGATCTGTCCCTGGTGCCTGATCGGCAAGCGCAATCTCGAGGCGGCACTGCAAATCCTTGCCAGGCTCTGCCCAGACGTCCGGACTGAACTGCGCTGGCAGCCGCTGCAGCTGTTGGCGGAGATTCCCGCGCAGGGGCTGCCTTTCACCGAGTTCTATGAGCGCCGTCTCGGCGGCCCGGACGCGGTGCGCCTGCGCCAGGCGCAGGTGCGCCGCGCGGCTGCGAGCGCCGGACTCGAGATTGCCTTCGAGCGCATCGCGGTGATGCCCAATACCGCGCGGGCGCATCACCTGCTCGCGGTGGCCGAACAGCACGGCGGTGCAGCGCAGCACGCCGATCTGCTCGAGCGACTGTTCTGCGCCTATTTTCAGCAGGGGAAGAACATCGGTGATCCGGTTGCGCTGCTTGAGCTCGCGCGCCGTATCGGTATCGATGCAGCGTCCTCTGAACGGGCAATGGCTACTGCTGCGCCGCTACCGCGGTCAATGTCACTATACGCCGCACAGGGTGTTCCCTGTTTCGTTTTCGACAACCGCAGCGCCATCGCTGGTGCCGTGGATCCCGATACCCTTGTCGCAGCGATGCGCAAGGCACTGGCCGTGTCTGCGGACACCCGTTGTGAGGAATCGCCAGTATGACTACCGCCGCTATCACCACCATTACCGCCGCCCGTGAGCGCGGGCGCGCGCTTTTTCCCGGCATTATCGCCAGTGTCGTTGTTGCCGCGGCCGCAAGTTTTCTCTCCGAGCATTACGGTACGCCGGTGATGCTGTTCGCGCTGCTGCTCGGCATGGCGATGAATTTTCTCGCCGCCGATGGGCCCTGCAAGGCGGGCATCGAGTTTACCGCCCGCCAGGTACTGCGCATCGGCGTGGCGCTGCTCGGCCTGCGCTTCACCTTCGCGCAGATTGCCGCGCTGGGTTGGGAGCCGGTGCTGATCGTCATCGCGTCAGTGGCGGTGACCATCCTGGTGTCCGTTGCCGCGGCCAAGGTACTGGGTTTTCAACCGCTGTTCGGCATGCTCACCGGCGGCGCCACGGCCATTTGCGGCGCATCCGCGGCGCTGGCACTGTCCGCGGCCCTGCCGTCGCACCCGGGCAAGGAGCGGGCGACGCTGTTTACCGTGATCGGCGTTTCGGCGCTCTCCACCATCGCGATGATCGCCTATCCGATGGTCGTGCAGCTGCTCGATCTCAAGCCGGTGGCTGCGGGCATTTTTCTGGGCGGCACCATTCACGATGTGGCCCAGGTGGTCGGGGCCGGCTACAGCATCTCGCAGGAAACCGGAGACACGGCGACGGTCGTCAAACTGATGCGCATCGCCATGCTGTTGCCGGTCATCGTCTGCGCGGCAATGATCACCCGTGCGCAGGGCGCCGCCGAGGGCGGCAAGCGCCCACCGCTGCTGCCCTGGTTCGCGGTTGCCTTCGTCATCCTCGCCGCGGTCAACAGCACCGGCTGGGTGTCACCCGCACTGCAGGGCCTGGGCAGCGACCTGTCGAGCTGGTGCCTGATTGCCGCAATCAGCGCGATCGGCATGAAGACGCAACTCAAAGAGGTGACCTCGGTCGGCTTCAAACCCATCGCGCTGATGATTGGCGAGACGCTGTTCCTCGCGGTTCTGGTGTTGCTGCTAATGCGCTTCGCCGGCTGACCGGCGCGCATCGGTGACAAGGTTTTTCTCGCTCGCCGGCGCATTGGCCGGCGACTCCATCCTCGGCCGCGAAGGTTTTCTTCAGCGGCCTTTTTTCGCGCTCCAAGCCGTTGCACCGCAGCGGAACCGCAGTGCCGGCAATCGCCGTTGACGTTGCGGCCGAACCATAAATCGACCCGGGAAATTGCGGCTGAAAATTCGATGCGTGAACGGTATTGCAGCCGCGGTCTCTCGAACATGGCCGGGAGCAAGCTTCTGTCGCGAATAGAGAAGTGACTGTCGTTCCATGATAAGTGCGCGTCGAACCCCTCACCTAAAGTGACAGCTCCGCAAGTGCGAAAGCCCGGGAGGGTTCCGCGTTTAGCGGACTTAACAGGATAAGCCGGGCAGTAAAGACCTGGCGTCTGCACCACAGCGTGTCTGTCCAGTTCGACAGTCATTAGAGGAAAATAATAATGAAGAGCTGCACCAACATCGAACAAGGTCTGGGGCTGCGCCCGATTGCCCGCGCCATCCTGCACTCAATCGGTCTGATTGCCATCACTAATCCGTCGGTCGTATTCGCGCAGTCCGATGCACCGGCGCTCGAGGAGGTAGTGGTTACCGCACAGAAGCGCGCGGAAAGCATGCAGGATGTGCCGGTGGCCGTCAGTGCCATTACCGGCGACGATCTCGCCAACACCGGCTTCCGCGACGTCAACGATATTGCCGCACAGGTGCCGTCGCTGATCGTCACCACGAATATCTCGCCGATCAACGCCAGTTTCCGCACGCGTCGCATCGGCAACGAAGGCAATATTCCCACCTTCGAACCGGACACCGCCCTGATCATCGACGGTGCCTTCCGCTCGCGCTCCGGTCTCGGCCTCGGCGACCTGGTCGGCGTCAAGTCGGTGGAAGTGCTGAAAGGCCCGCAGAGCACCCTTTACGGCAAGAACGCGGGTGCCGGCGTGGTCAGCGTCACCACGGCGGCGCCGCACGACGAATTCGAGGCGATGGCCGAGGTGAACCTGGGCACCGAAGGTTACCGGCAGTTGCGCGGCGACGTGAACTCGCCGCTGACTGAGGACCTCAGTGGCCGCATCAGCTTTACCGATACCCAGCGCGATCCGCTGATCGACAACCTGGTTGCGGGTGCCGGCGACAGCCTCGACGGCCGGGCGGTGCGCGGCCAGCTGCTGTACGATCTCAGCGATGACTTCTCGGCGCGCCTGATTGTCGGTGCCGCGAACCGGAATATGCGGCCGATGATGGCCGATGTTTACTTCAGCCCCATCCAGCAAGCCATTCTCGCGCAGGCCGGGCACACGGTGACGAACAACGATCCCGCCGACCGGGTCATCGAGAGTGATGACCATTCCGACTTCGACCAGAAGGCGGTGGACGGGGTGCTGACCCTGGAGTACCAGGGCGATGGTTACACCCTGACCTCGATCAGCGGTTTCGAAGACTACAGCGCGGACCTCCGCTTCGGCGGCGCCGAGGAGATGCCGCTGCATCTGGTCGAGTTCAACGATCTGCAGGAAGGCAATTCCCTCTCGCAGGAACTGCGTCTGGCCTCCAACGCCGATGGCGACTGGGACTGG
The DNA here is from genome assembly GCF_035117725.1 of Microbulbifer magnicolonia. Lineage (NCBI taxonomy): Bacteria > Pseudomonadati > Pseudomonadota > Gammaproteobacteria > Cellvibrionales > Microbulbiferaceae > Microbulbifer > Microbulbifer magnicolonia. Next base: position 1,071,420 of record NZ_JAYEFD010000002.1, read on the forward strand.
ATGGTTGGTGCCTTTTACTACACCAATGAACTGACCCGCGGTGACAAGAAGCGGGCCGAGTTTGTGCTGGAAGAGGATATCGAGGAGTACGGTGGTGTCATCGGCAATGCCTTGCTGGGCGTCCCCGTGCCGGTGTTCGGGGTCGAAGGCGATCGCGGCGATTTTCTCGCCGAGCAGGACAGCAGTGCCTTCGGCCTTTTCTCCCAGGTCGGTACCCAGCTGACCGAAGACCTGAAACTCGATGTGGGTCTGCGCTATTCCTCAGAGGAGAAATCCGGTTCGATCGTGCAGAGCACCGATATTGCCGCTCCGGCCTGTGGCTTTAACCTAGTGTGCAGCCTGACCCCCGCCGGACTCGACTTTGATGATTCCGATACCTGGTCGGCAGTTACCGGCAACGTCAATCTGAGCTATTTCCTGTCCGAAAACACCATGCTCTACGGCCTCTATTCACGCGGCTTCAAGGCCGGTGGTTTCAGCCTGCAGTACGGTCAGTCATCGCTGGAATCCCGCCCCTTCGACCAGGAAGACATTACCAACCTGGAAGCGGGCTGGAAGACCGAATTCTGGGGTCGCCGCGCGCGTGTCAATGCGGCGGTATTCCACACCGAGTATGAAGACTTCCAGAATGCGAGCTTCGTGAGCCTGGGCTTCACGGTCAACAATGCCGAGAAAGTTACCGTCGACGGTATCGAAATCGACTCGGAGTGGCTGCTGAGCGAGAACCTGACCGCCAATGCCAGCCTCGCCTATATCGAGGCGGTCTACGATCAGTATACCGGCGGTCAGTGTTATCACGGCCGGACCCCCGATAACGCGCTGGGCCAGTGCGATCTGAGCGGTGAGATTCTGCCCTTCGCGCCCAAGCTGACCGGCAACGTCGCGCTGCAGTGGGAGCAACCGCTGTTCACCGGCGATCTCTATGCGCGCCTCGACTATCGCTATAACGGCGACGCCAACTACAGCTCCGAGCTGGATCCGCGCCACGAGCAGGATGCCTACGCGGTGGGCAACTTCCGCCTGGGATGGCGTGACAGCAGCTACGATGTTTCCGCCTGGGTGCAGAACCTCGCCGACGAGAGCTACTACACGCAGAAGCTGCCCGCCAACGTCTCCTCCAATGTCGATCGGGTAGTGCGGAGTCCGGAGGGTTCCTATCAGACCTTCACCGGAACGCCCCGCACCGCCGGTGTCACTTTCCGTATGCACTTTTAATTCGGACCTTTGTGGGCGCCCTCATGGCGCCCATTTTTTTGAATTTTTTGTGGGATGCAGACCCGCACGATTGATGACAAACGCCAGAGGTAATTACTATGCACGGCAAAATGATGCAGTGGCCGCTGCTGGTTTCCAGTATCTTCCGCCACGCCACCACTTACTTTGCAGACCAGGAAATCGTCTCGGTAACCGCCAACCAGCCGTTGTTTCGCTACACATTTGCGGACTTCGGTCAGCGCGTCTGTAAACTGGCCAACGCCCTGCGCAATGCCGGCGTAAAGCCCGGCGACCGCGTGGCAACCCTGGCCTGGAATGATCACCGCCACCTGGAACTCTATTACGCGATCTCCGGCATCGGTGCCGTGTGCCACACGATCAATCCGCGGCTGTTTCCGGAACAGATCGAGTACATCGTCGAGCACGCCGAGGATACGCTGCTGTTCGTCGATCCGATGTTTACCGACCTGATTGCGCCTGTCGCCAGGAAGGCAGATTCAGTGCGCGCCCTGATCGTGCTGAACGACGACGCCGCGGCCGCGATCGATGGCATCGCCACGATTAATTACGAGGAATTCATTGCCTGTGAGGAGGACACCTTCTCCTGGCCGGAATTCGACGAAAACCAAGCCTGTGCCCTGTGCTACACCTCGGGCACAACGGGCAACCCGAAGGGCGTGCTCTACAGCCACCGCTCCACCGTGCTGCACGCGCTGTCAGTCACGACACCCAATGCGCTGGAAATGGGTATGGAGGATGCAGTACTGCCGGTGGTGCCGCTGTTTCACGTCAATGCCTGGGGTATTCCCTATGCCGCGCTGATGTCCGGCGCCAAGCTGGTGCTGCCCGGACCGCGCCTCGATGGCGAGAGCCTGTATAAGCTCATGTCTGCAGAGGAGGTCACCCTGACCGCCGGTGTGCCGACGGTGTGGCTCGGCCTGCAGAAGCATCTGCAGCAATACGGTTTCGAGTTGCCGACGCTGAAACGCATGGTGGTGGGTGGCTCCGCCGCGCCGCCCTCGATGATCGAGTACTTCGAAGAAGAGCAGGCGGTGAACTTCGTGCACGCCTGGGGCATGACCGAAATGTCACCGCTGGGTACCGTGTGCCGACTGAAGCCGGCTATGCAGCAGGATCCGCGCCAGGAGCGCACCGCGCAAAAATGCAAACAGGGCATGCCCGTGTACGGCGTAGAGCTGAAGATCGTCGACGACGCGGGCAATGCCCTCCCGCACGACGGCGAGGCGATGGGCGAACTCTGGGTCCGCGGGCCCTGGATCACCAGCGGTTATTTCGGCAATCCACAGGGCACCGCGAGCGATTTCGACGGCGAGGGCTATTTCCGCACCGGCGATATCAGCACGATCGACAGCCGCGGTTACATGCGCATCTGCGATCGCGCCAAAGACGTGATCAAGTCGGGCGGTGAGTGGATCAGTTCCATCGATCTGGAAAACGTCGCGGTCGGCCACCCGAAAGTGGCGGAAGCCGCGGTGATCGGCGTGCCCTGCGATAAGTGGCAGGAGCGGCCGCTGCTGGTTGTTGTCCTGAAAAATGCCGAAGACGATTTCACCCTGGAAGAGATGCACAAATTTCTCTCGGGCAAGGTGCCCAAGTGGTGGCTGCCCGGCGCAATGGAAGTGGTGGATGCGCTGCCGCACACTGCCACCGGCAAGATCCAGAAGCGCGAACTGCGACAGCAGTTTGCCGACTACTGCTTTGTGTCCTGATGTAGTGGTTCAAACGGCAAGATCGGTTACCGAACTTGCCGCTTGGACCACTCGTGAATGAGAGGTATTGAAATGGCTGATCACGACAACGCGACCGTCCTCATAGTTCCAGGCCTGCGCGACCATGTCGCCGAACACTGGCAGACTCTGCTGGCGGAGCGTCTTACCAAAGTACACACGGTACCGCCGCTGGAAGTGGACAGGCTCAGCTGTGCGGCGCGCGTCGAAGCACTGCAGCGTGCACTGGATGCCATCGAGGGCCCGGTAATCCTGGTGGCGCACAGTGCCGGCGTCATGATGGTGGCGCACTGGGCACAGAAGTACAGCCGGCCGATCAAGGGCGCACTGCTGGCAGCACCCGCCGATGTGGAATCGCCGTTTCCCGACGGCTATCCCACCACGGCGGTGCTGGAAGAGAACGGCTGGCTGCCGATTCCGCGCCGGCCGCTGCCGTTTCCGAGCATCGTCGCCGCCAGCACCGACGATCCCCTGGGCGATTTCGAGCGGGTGGCGCAGCTGGCTCGGGACTGGGGCAGCCAGCTGGTCAACGAGGGCGACGTCGGCCACCTGAATCCGGCCTCGGGTTATGGCGAATGGCCGCGGGCCATGGAGCTGATTGCCCAGCTGGCGGAGTAAGGGATTTTTTTTGGGGCGCCCTTCCCGGGCGCCGCTGCAGAGCGATCGCGGATCTACTGGCACAGACTGCGGATCGAATGCGCCGCCTGCGCCGCCTCCAACCAGTAATAGGTGTCGTTGTCGCTGAAGTAGTAGTAGACACTGTCGTTCGGCAACAGCACCACGGTGATACCGCCGTAACCGGAGAGGAACGGAATCCACTGGTCGCCGCTGCAGCCGCTCAGTTTGCCGGCGACGTTGTGTGCCCAGAAGCCATTGTTGTAGCGGTAGTTCGGCAGCGGCACGGTGCCGGTATCGCTTGCCGCGCGCTGCAGGGCCGCGTCCAGCTCCGCTGAATCCAGCATCTGCCGTCCGGCGATTTTGCCGTAGTCGATACCGACGAAGCGCGCGATCTTGGCGATATCGTCCGGCAGCCAGATGAGCCCCCAGCCGGCAAAGGGCTGCGCCGCCCCATCGTAGGTGCGGCGCGTGTAGCGGCCGGTGGCGCCGACGCCGATGGGCTTCCACAGGTCCTCGACGATGGTATCGGCAAAGATGTCCGCACTTGTGCCCCGCTGCTTCCGCAGATAGGCATTCATCAGGGTGCCGGCGATATAGGTGTCCGAGGTGTGGTAGGCCCACTGGCTGCCCGGTGCCGCCTTGCGCGCGTACTGGCCACAGCTGTAATTGATCTTGTCGGCGTGGCTGTCCGGCAGGAACAGCCCGTCGGTGTGACCGGCGTCCTCATCTTCCATGTAAGTGTCGCTGGCATAGTTGCCGGTAGCCATGTCCAGCAGATTGTTCAGCGTCACGTCACTCCAGTTGCCGTTGTCCGCACAGGCGCTGACATAGTTGCCGACGATGCTGTCGCGCACACCCGGATACTGCTGCTCCAGGCGCATCAACGCCACGCCGGCGAACAGGGACTTGGCGGCGGAGTAGGAGGGCACCAGGAGTGAGTCGCAATAGGGATAGTTGCCGTTGCGCGTGACGCAGTCGCCGCGGTAGTGGGTGCCGTCGATCACGAAGCCCGCGGTGCTGATATGGCTGGGATCGGTGCTGTTGGGCGCGGCGAACGCCGTGTAGTCGGTGCCCGGGTAATCGCTCGCCAGTGCCGACAGCGGCTTTACCGGCAGGCGCGCGGCCAATTCCGCGTGAAAATCCCGGATCAGCCGTTGCCGCTCTGCGATCGACTGCGGCGTATAGTTTGCCGAAAGCAGTCCCCACCAGTCCGCCTTGAAATAGAGGCAGGTCTCGCTGCTGATCTGGTAAGCCACTTTCGAGACTGCGCCATCCCCCTTGAACAGGAACGACAGTACGCCGTTGTGTACGCAGTTGGCGTTGCGCTGCAGCAGCGCAAACGGAATCGCCGCGCGGCTATAACCGTGGTCACCGTTTTCCTGCCAGACGCGTCCCGGTGTCAGCACATACTCCCAGTTTGGGTGCGCGCTCGGGATGGCACCGCGCTCGAGCGGGAAAATATGACTGCCGGTCTGCACGAACTGAAAGTCGAATTCCGGCAGGTGCTTGCGCGTATGGTCTTCCGCGTCGGTGTAATTCCAGGTGTCCACATGCTCGGCAAAGCCGCCGCCGCTGGCTTCCCCGCTCAGCGTCAGTCGCCCGGCGAAGATGTGCCGCGGCGGCGCGGCGTCGGCAGGCAGCGCGTAGCCGGACAGGTCGATGGGAATACCCGGATCACTGCCGGTCATCAGCGTGTCGTAGCCGAGCAGCGTGCGTTTCACGTCGCCGCTGCCGGTGAGCCGGTCGTAGTCGTCCCCTCCCGGTGAGCCGACGGAAGACTTGCCGTGGTGATTAATTGCAGGAGTAGTACCGGCGGCTTTGTGGCCGTGTTTATTGCCGTCCGGGAATTTGGCGGCGGCGGGTGTGTCTGCCGTCAGCTGAGGCGAGACGCTGAGGGCGCTGGCCAGCACGAGATGCCTGATTATCTTCATATCGATCGCGCGAGTAGCGAATTAAATACATTGATAAAGGGGCGCGGGGCGCCCCCGCTCCGACCTGTGAGGAAGGGGAGATACTGTCGGGCCGAAAATGGCTGCGGGCTTTAAACCGGCAAACACAGAGCGGCACTAGGATGCGATCGAATCCTCGGCCGTGTTAGCACCAATTCTTGCGCAGCGATTGGGCCAGAAGCACCTGGCCTCGAGAGAAGGAAAAAGGCGCCAGCATTGCCGGCGGTTCGAGGCCCGGCTCAGTCGAACAGCCAGCGCCGGATCAGCCGCGTGTAGTTCGGCATGATCGCGTAGACCATCAGGAAGACGATGGTGCCGGTGATGATCAGCGTGTCCAGCCAGCGGCTGCCCGGCACGCCCAGCCACCGCAATAGCGGCAGCATCAGCAGGGGAATGGCGAGTACCAGCGGGTAGATGACCGACCAGGTGGCCAGGAACTGTTTCCAGCGTGTCGGCAACTGGGCCTTGGCACCTTCCGGCGTGAACCAGAAATCCAGCCCGCTGCTGACAAAGAAATCATCGCCCTCGACGAGCAGCGGTTGTGCCTTGGCAATCAGGCGCTCCCGATCTGCGGATTCCAGCCAGGCCTGCAGGTGCGCCTTGGTATCGAAACGGATAATGACGGTATAGGTGGACGTGAGCTCGGGGATCGGCCGGATGATGTGCGTGTCCAGGTAGCCGGGGCTGGCTCTGCAGAGCGGACCGATTTCGTCGAGCCAGGCCTCGTAGGCGGCCTGCTTATCCGCGCAGACGCGGTGCGTAATGACGACCGTTGCGCCCGGATCCCTGTCGCCCGTCGATGCGGTCTCTATCTGCATAAGCAATCTGCCCCGGTGCTGGGCGCCCATTTTCCGGGCGCTGTTCCGTGTCCGCGCAATGTCCAGGCCATCAGGCTTCGGCTTTGCCTTGTCGCTGCCACGGCAGCCTGCCCTCGATTTCGTATTGCAGCATCACGCTGAGGAAGGCCCGGATCACCACGATCAGCCCGAGTATGGCGACGCTCTGCAGTGAGTCCGCCACCACCACGGTGCGGATGATGTCGCCGGCGATCAGGAACTCGAGGCCGAGGATAATGGCGCGGCCCAGGTTCTGGCGGTAGATCCGGTAGGCCTGGCCCGCCTCCAGTTGCCGGTAGCTGCGCAGAAACTGCGTCGTGCAGACGATAGAGCCCACCAATACCACCACGACGCCGAAGGACTCGATCGCGTAGCCGGTGAATTTGATCAGGTCGAGGAATTCCTTTTCCATGTCTGCCCGCAGCGGCCGGATTGCTTACCTGTATATAGCCCAGTGCCGCTGCGGGGTCACAGGGAAGGCACCGGACTGCGGCGTAAACAACGCGTCGCGGCCCACTTCCCGCACGCCTATGGCGGCTCAGGCCACGCGCTTGAGGCGCCGCCGCGGCGACGAAGGCCGGCTGGGGAAATTGGGACCGGTGGGGACCGACTGCCGGTAGAGGTAAGCGAGGATCACCTCGCGCAGGTAGGCGTCGCCGCCCTCGATACCCTGGTTGCCGAACAGGCGGTTGAACTCCAGCACATAGGGGTGCCCGCCGACCATGGCGATATCGAAACCCGCGTGGTTGATGTCGAGCGAGCGCGCCAGGTGCAGCGCCAGGTCGACGGCCGCCTGCGGCACCGGGCTGCGGTCGACGAAGCCGCCCTTGGACACATTGTTGTAAAAGCCCTGTGCCGCCTGCAGGCGCCAGTAGGCGGCGATGACCTGGTCGCCGATGATCACGATGCGGATATCCCGGTCGATCGGCAGCTGCTCCTGCACGTAGAGCACATCGGTCCTGGCCAGATAGTCGCGCCAGTCCTGCCGCGATTCGATCAGCCACACCCCGTTGCCTTGGGAGGCCTTGGGCAGCTTGGCCACAAACGGGTGATCCATCGCCTCCCACAGGGCGGCGGCATTCTCCGGCGTATTGGCCAGTATGCGCGTGCAGGGCGTGTTGGCCGGCGCCACCAGCTCGAAGGCGCGCGTCATTTCGATCTTGTTGTGGCCGAGGCGGTAACTGGCCTCACTGGGAAAGACCCGCGCCTTGAGGCCGTAGACCAGTGCGTTCAGCTGCCAGTACTCCGGGAACAGCACCCAGTCGGCGGCGCCGAGCTCGGCTCTGTACTTGAAAACCTCTTCGGGCTTTATCTGCAGGGTATCTGCGAACCCCAGGGTGCGGAACACATTAAAGGAGACCCAGGACATCGAGTGAAAGGTGTGAAGTTGCGACGCGCGTTTGTAAGGCAGGTCGAGTTGGGCGTCAATAGGGCGCGGGCAGAAAACTGCCGCCGGAACGGACTTTCTTGGAACCACCGGTCGCATACCGTCGCGGCGACAGGATTCAGTCCAGGGCCAGCTCGAGTTCCGCCTGGACGGCCGCGATCACCTCCCGGTCGAGCGGCATCCAGCGGTGCAGCTTCACCGGGAATTCATAGCATGCGCCGATCGGCAGCCGGGAGCTGGTGTGCGGCACTATGGTGATGTCGTAGCGGGTCCAGATGGATACCGGCGCCGTGCACGACAGGCAATGAATGTCGCTATTCAGCGTCTTCAGAAAGTCGCTGCCGATACGCAGCTGGCGGCCGCCCTTGTAGGGCAGGAAGCCCGCCCACAGGCTGCCGTAGTGCGGGCTCGAAATGGAAATGAACTTGTGCACCCGCTCGATGCCGCCGAGCATCTGCAGGTACTGCCGGGCCACGATGCCGCCCATGCTGAAACCGACAAGAGCGCAGGTGGCGCCCCTGTCCGCGAGCGCATCCACCTGGCTTTTCAGCTGCAGGGAAAGATATTCCATGCCGCGCCAGCCGGAGTTGTAGTGCAGGTGAATATAGTGCGCCGAGAAACCCGCGTCTTTAAGGGCCTGCTGCATCAGCAACATCGAATGGCCGCGGTCGAAAATGCCCGGGATTAGCAGCACTACTTTGCTCTTGGCTTTCATCGGGTGTTGATGTCCTCGCGCAGATTGAAACAGGACATATCCTGCAGGGTTCTGTAGACACCGGCGACGTTCAGGGGCAACCGTTCCTCGTACATTCGCAAATTACTAAATTGCGGCAGCGGGATTTCTGCCTGCAGCGTCTGCAGGAATTTGCCCTCCAGCATGCCGTCGCGCACAGCAGCGTCGAGAGCTTCCAGTTAGCCGAGATAGCGCGCCACATCCTCGCGCGTGTCCGCATCGGTGAGGAAGATACCGGCATCGGTCACCATAAACGCCGAGCGGTAATGGCCGACGCTAAAGCGGTAGACGTTGTCTTTCATCTGTTCGACACGGCAGGTCGCTTCGTCCTGTGCCGCGCACCCGGGCAATATGCCAGGAGCAGCAGGAGCAGGGCCGGTTTGAGTTTCATTTTCACCTCGCGCGACCGCGGGACAAGAGCCACGGCAATAACGGTATGCTCGGTACCGTTCCCTCAGTTTTCCCGCCTGTCCCGGACCAGTTCCGGATCCACTCCGGTGCCCTCGCACAGCGGCGTGCCGGTGCGGAAGGCGGCGCGGGCGATCATATGCGCGCCCACTGGCACGGTCAGGAACAGGAATAATATCGCCGCCACCGCGCGCGCGGTTACCCGCGCGTCCTGAAACAGCAGCGCCACGGCGGCGAGCAGCAGCCCGCAACACAGGGTGGCGGCCTTGCCGGAGGTGCTCATGCGCGTATAGATATCCGGCATGCGCACCAGTCCGAATGCGGCGGTAAAACCGAAAAAACTGCCACCGAGAATCAGCAGCGCCACGAGGATCTCAGCGATCGCCATGCTCTTGCGCCTCCTCGCCCCGTTCCGCGCGCGCGCCGCCGCGTTCGATAAAGCGGGCAAAGGCCACGGTGACCAGGAACGCCACCAGTGCCAGCGCGATGGCCACATCCAGGTAAACGGCGCGCCCTGACGCAACCGCCAGCAGTGCGCAGTAGGCAACCGCGAGAATATTCAGCACGTCCAGCGCCACCACCCGGTCGGCCAGGGTCGGGCCGCGGGCGAGGCGGAAAAAACACAGTACCAGTGCCAATAGCAGAAGCCATGACGACAGGTTGATCGCCAGATTCAGTAGTGGCGAGTCGACGGCGTTGATCAATTCCAGCATCAGGACAGGGCCTCCGCCACCCGGCGTTCGAATCCCGAACGCACCTCGTCGCGAAACGCGTCCGCATCGTCGACAAACAGAGTGTGTACGTAGAACGCGTCCTGCTCCGGCGCTATATCCAGCACCAGTGTGCCCGGCGTCAGCGACAGCAGTTGTGCCAGCGTCAGTATCTGGTGTCGGTCGCGAAGTGCCAGCGGCACGCGGATGATCTGCGGTCGGCTGCGGCGCACCGGGGAGAGCACCTCGCGCACCGCGCGCAGCCCGGAAGCGGCGAGCTCACGCAGGAAAAACCCCAGCAGTCCGATCATCCGCGGCAGCCGGCGGAAATAGGTTTCGCCGTGCCGCCGGCCGCGGGTTACCGCCAGCGCCAGATAGCCGAGGGCAAAGCCGGTGAGGAAATTGATCAGCGACGCGCTGCCGGTCAGGGCTGACCAACTCATCGCCAGCAGAATATTCACCAACAGCAGTTTCACATTGCGTTCCTCATTTTGTCGGCGTCAAGGCCCGGCCAGCACCGCCTCAACATAGGCGCCCGGGTCGAGCAGGGCCGCGGCCGCGCGCAGGGAAAAACCGATCAGCGGCTGCGGAAACAGTCCGAGCGCCAGCGTCACCAGTGCCAGCGCCAGCGAAGGCAGCAAGCGTTGCAGACGTTCGGTGCCGGCCAGTGGCGCCAGGCTTTGCTCGCCACCGGGGTGATCCTTCCAGAACGCCTCCGCCCAGATCTTGCTCATCGAAAACAGGGTCAGGGCGCCGGTCAGCAACGCCACCGCGGCGGTCCAGTAAGCGGTCTGGTCGAGGCTCGCCTTTACTAGCAGAAACTTGGCCCAGAAGCCGGACAGCGGCGGAAAACCGGCGAGTCCGAAGGCGGCGATGAAAAACACCGCCGCCAGCAGCGGCGCGGCGCGATAGAGGCCGCCGATACGCAGCAGTTCGAAACTGCCGGCGAGGCGCTGCGCAGTGCCGCTGATCAGCAGCAGGTTGGTCTTCGCCACTATGTTGTGGACCATGTAAAAGATAGCTCCGGCCAGCGCCAGCGGGCTGTACAGTGCCAGCCCCAGCACCAGGAAGCCGATCTGGCTGACGATGTGGAAAGCGAGGATCTTGCGGAACTCATAATGGGCCGCGGCGCCGAGCACCCCGGTGAGCATCGTCAGCAGCGCCGCCGGCAGCAGTAGCTGATGCACGAGGCCTTCACCGGCGGGAAAAATCAGTGTGAAGGTGCGGATCAGCGCATAGACGCCGACCTTGGTAAGCAGCCCGGCAAAGACTGCCGTGACTGCCACCGGCGGCGCGTGATAGGAGGCCGGCAGCCAGAAAAACAGCGGGAACAGTGCCGCCTTGATGCCGAAGGCGCCGAGCAGCAGCACGCCCAGCACATCGATTGCCGCCGGGTTGTCGATCGCGGCCACCGTCAGGTGCAGCTGCGCCATGTTCAGCGTGCCGGTGAGCCCGTACACCAGGCCGATCGCGGTCAGCATCAGCAGGGTCGAGACCAGGTTCAGCGCCACGTATTTGATTCCGGCATCCAGTTGCAGCGGCTTGCCGCCGAGCACCATCAGTGCGAAGGACGCGATCAGCATTACCTCGAACCAGACGTAGAGGTTGAACAGGTCGCCGGTCACGAAGCTGCCGCAGACGCCGGCCAGCAGCAGCTGGAAAAAACTGTGGAAGCCGAGGCGGGCGCACGCGCGATCGATATCCGCCAGCGCGAAGATTGCCACCGCGAGGCCGACGATAGCGGTGACCAGCAGCATCAGCGCGCTCAGGTAGTCGGCGGCCAGGGAGATGCCGTGCGGCGCCGGCCAGCCGCCCATCTGCGCCGCCACCGGCCCCCCTCGCACGACGGCAATGAAAATCATCAGGGTCACCAGCAGCAACAGCGCGCAATTGCCGACACTGAGGCCGCGCGTGAGCGCTTCGCGGCGGCGCGTCAGATAAGCCACCAGCGCGGTGACGATCGGCAGCAGGAAAGGCAGCGCGAGTAGCCAGCTCAAATCAGTGCGTCCCCTGCGCGTCGTGCGCCACTGGCGGTTCGGCGAGACGCATGGTATCCGCGTCCAGGGTGCCGAGCGTGCGGTAACTGGCGACGATGAGCGCCAGCGCGAATGCCAGCAGTCCGAAGCCGATCACAATAGCAGTCAGAATCATCGCCTGTGGCAGCGCATTGGCTACCGGCGTCGCCGGCGCATTCAGGCCCGCCTCGACCAGTGGGGGCACGGCGCGCGTCAGCCGGCCGGCGGCGAAGATCGCCAGGTTGGCGGCATTGCTGAACAGGATCAGGCCGAACAGGTAGCGCAGCAGGTTGCGGGCCAGCATCAGGTAGATCCCGGTTGCCGTCATGGCGCCGACAAGAAGAGCCAGTGCGGTTTCCACGGTCAGTCGTCCTCCAGGGCAAAGAACAGCATCAGCACCGAGCCGAACACCGCCAGGTAGACGCCGATGTCGAACGCCAACACGGTGCTGACAGGTAAGCCCTTGCCGTCATCACCGCCGCCGATGAACAGCCACAGCCCGGTAAACGGCGCCAGACCGCTCAGCAATGCGACGGCTCCGGAACCCCCGGCAAGCAGGCCGCCCGCAGCGGCCAGTTTTGCCGGCGCCACTCGCAGCGAAGCGCGCGCCTCGGCGACGCCCCAGGCCAGCGCGAACAGGATAAGAGCTGCCGAGGCGATCAGGCCGGCGATAAAGCCGCCGCCCGGCTCGTTGTGCCCGCGCAGCAGCATGTAGACCGAAAACAGCAGAATCAGTGCGGCGAGAATACGGGTGGCGCCCTGCAGGATCGGCGAGTTCATTCTTCACTCTCCGTTTCCGTTCCCGTTTCCGTTTCCGTTTCCATTCCGGCTCCGGATTCGGTGCCCGCGCAAGAGCGTGACCGCGGCGGCCGCGGCGGCGAAGACCACCAGTATTTCGCCGAAGGTGTCCAGCGCGCGGAAGTCCACCAGGATCACGTTGACGATATTGCGCCCGTGGGCCTCCGGCACCGCGGCCCGCTCAAAGTAATCCCGTGTGGCGGGGTCGAACGGCTGCTGCAACGCGAGCAACAAGGCCGCGGTTACCGCGCAGCCGACGGCGATAGCGAGCAGGGCGTCGCCGCGGCGCAGCGATGCATGGTGCGGACGCGAGAAGAGAGGCAACCGGTGCAGGGTCATGGCGATCATTACCAGAAACAGCGTTTCCACCAAGAGCTGCGTGATCGCCACATCCGGCGCGCCGAAGAACAGGTAAATCAGCGCGATGCCCACGCCGAGGGCTCCGAGTCCGCAGATGGCGGTAAGCGGTTGCCGCGCCGCAGCTGCCATCAGTGCGCCGGCAAGGGTGAGCGCCATTGCCGCCCACTCCTTGATAGTCAGCTCTGGCCATTCGAGCGATGGCGCCCCGCCGTGCAGCAGCGCCAGCGCGAGCAGCAGTGCCAGGGTGACAAATACCGTCTGCAGATACTTGTGTAACACACCGTGCTGCAGCAGGCGTGTCTGTGCGGCGGCGAGGGACTTCAGGCTTTCGATCAAGCTGTCCCAAATGCGGTCGGCACTTAATGGCAGGCGCGGAGCCACGCTGTCCATCAAGGCGCGCAGCCGGTGCTGGGCAGCGAAGGCGGCAACGCCGAGGGTGAGGGTGGCGACACTCAGCAGCAGCGGCAGATTGATGCCGTGCCAGAGCTTCAGCTTCACGGTTTCCGGGCGGCCGAGTATCGCGGTGACAGCAGGCTGTACCAGGCTGTCTGCCACCAGACTGGTATCCAGGCCGAATGCCAGGCCCAGGCACGCCAGCAGCAGCGGTCCCAGCCACAGGCCAGCCGGGCCGTCGCGGTGAGTGGCCTGGCGGCCGGGGCGGCCGAGAAAGGGCTTCAGCACCACCGTCGCCGCCACCGCCACCATCAGGGCATTGGCAAACACCGCCGCGCCAGCCACCAGCAACGGCTCAGTGGCGATCGCCAGTGCGCCCTCGTACTTCAGTTCCTTGCCGATAAAACCGAGAAATGGCGGGAAGCCGGCCATCGACAGGGCCGCGGCCAGAGCGGCGACAAAAGTAACCGGCAGCTTGCGCCAGAGGCCGCCGAGCTGTGTGAGTTCCCGGGTGCCGGTGGCGTGGTCGATGATGCCCACCACCATAAACAGCGCCGCCTTGTAAAAGGCGTGCACCAGCACGAAGGTAATGGCCGCGGCGATCGCAACGGTGTCGTCGGAGCCGAGAAACATCGTCAGGGTGCCCAGGGCCACCACGGTGGTATAGGCGAGTGCCAGCTTCAGATCCGTCTGGCGCAGCGCCAGCACCGCCGCCACCACCGCGGTGGCCGCGCCCGTCAACGTCAGCGCCCACTCCCACAGGCCGGTGCCCGACAGCACCGGGTGCAGGCGCGCGATCAGGTAGATGCCCGCCTTCACCATGGTCGCCGAGTGCAGGTAGGCGCTCACCGGCGTCGGTGCCGCCATCGCGTTGGGGAGCCAGAAATGAAAAGGGATCTGCGCCGATTTCGTCAGCGCGCCGGCGAGGATCAGCAGCAGCGTCGGCACATAGAGACTGTCTGCGCGGACTCGCGCTCCCGCCTGCAGTACTTCTGCCAGTTGGTAACTCCCCGCGGCATTGCCGAGCAGGATCAGTCCGGCGAGCAGGCACAGGCCCCCGAGCCCGGTGAGCAACAGCGCCTGAAGCGCCGCGCGCCGCGCCGCGGCAGTGGCGTGGTTGAATCCGATCAGCAGGTAGCTGGCGACGGTGGTCAGCTCCCAGAACACGAATAGCGTAATCAGGTCGGCCGCCAGCACCAGGCCGAGCATGCCGATCATGAACAGCAGCAGGTAGAGATAGAAACGCGACAACAGCGGGTGTCCGCGCAGATAGAGGCCGGCGTAGATCACGACAAAAAAGCCGATGCCGCTGACCAGCAGTGCAAACAGCAGGCTCAGGCCGTCGACCATGAACGCCAGCGTCACCCCGAGGCTCGGCACCCAGGAAATAGCGAACTGCAGCGCCGCGCCGGCGCGCACGTCCGGCAGCAGTGCCAGCAGCCACAGGGTCGCGCCCAGCGGGGCGGCCAGCACCAGCAGCGTCAAAGCGGCGTCGCGCCCGCTTCCCTGCCGGCGGCTAACCGCAGTGTGCGAATTGGTTTCCATTGGGATCCATCCCGATGCGGTGCGCGGCAAGGGCCCGGGTGCCGCGGCTGTGCTGCGCGCGGGTGATTGCCGCTCGAGTCCGCAAATTGTAGACGGCGGTGGGGTCTTTATAGCGCGCAGCGCTGCCTGGAGCGGCGGATTCAGGAGCGCAACACCAGACTTTGGCGACGGCCTGCAGCGCACGACGAAGCAGCGTGCTTCTGCAGTCACCGGCTAGCGTATCGCGTTGCCCAGTGCGTCGGCAGTTATTCTTGTTCGGTGCGGTAAACCAGCATGCCGCGGGCGCGATAATTGTGCAGCGCGCCCGGATGGTCCAGGGTGCAGGTGTGCACCCAGACCCGCCGGGTATTGCCCCAGGCCCAGGCCGATTGCAGCGCGCATGTCAGCAGGTAGCCGCCGAAACCCATGCCGACGAACCTCGGTGCCAGGCCAAAATAGGCGATCTGCACATCGCCGTCCGCCTGCTGTTCCAGCTCGTAGTAGCCGGCGATGGCGCCGCGGTGGTAGGCCACCCAGGTGCGCAGCTGCTCCCGCTCCGCGTACTGGCGCCAGGTCTCGTCGGGCAGTGCCAGCTTGTCGGTCCACTGCCAGGGCTCGCCCACCAGCTGGTACAGGTAGCGGTTGAAGCGATACTCCTTCAGTTCCGCCTCGATCACTTCGAGCGCTGGCGGCCGCGGTTTGCCGCGCAGCTGGTTCGGGGCGGTCATTTCCAGGAAGTGGGTGGTTACCGCTGCATGCTGGCTCAAGGGTACTGCTCCTAAATCGTCGGGGCCGGCGGGACAGCTGCGCGTGTAAACGCTGTCCGGCCCGGTCGCGCAGAAGTCGGTGATGGTAATCGGTTGCTCGCGCCTGTGCCAGGCGACTGCCGTTGGCGCTTCGAAACGTGGGCGTTGACCGCCGCTCTCTGTTATCGCGAGGGCGCCGACCGGCTCGCGCGAAGGCGGCGCGCTGTCAGTGATCGCCGATGATGGTGGTGCGCAACTTGTCGAGCATATTGCGGATAACTGTTCTGACTGTGGGCGAATCCTGCTCTTGAAGCTGTTCCTGTCGCTCCTGCTGCTGTGTCGGTTCCTGACTTCTCTCCTGTTTCTGCTCCTGCGCCAGCTTCTGCTCCAGTTTTAGCGACAGCTCGGTTCGCAGCGCCAGCAGTGTCTCATGGGCTGGCGCGATGCTGAGGCCGCTGTCGACGTGGTAGTTGGCGCCCCTGTAGTCCCGCTCGAGCAGATCCGCCTGCGCCAGCCGCACATAGGCCTCGATCACCTGCGCGATACCCATGTGGGCTCGCTGGTTGTCCGCATCGAGGGCCAGCGCCTGGCGAAAATAATGCAGGGCGTTGTCTCCCCTGGGCCGTTGCAGCCGGTCGGATGCCAGCGCCTGTGCGCCCTTCATCAGGTAGGCATCCAGCTGTCTTTCCTCGGCGGTCTTCAGGCCCAGGATCGCCTTGAGATTCGTGCTGTCCAGCAGCAGCACCTGGCGGTAGAAGTCGCGGGCGTTATCCCCCGCGGGGGCCAGATAGCGACCCGCCTCCATGCTCTGTTCCGCCTGCGCGAGCAACCGGCTGATCTCCCGCTCGGTTTCGCTTTGATAGAAAACGCCGAGATACAGTGCGACCAGTGCGGCACCCGTCGCCAGGCCGCCGAGCCCGGCCTTGAAGCGCGCGGGCAGTGCGGACCACCAGCCCGCGATCGCCGCTGGCAGGACCTCCCCGTCCGCTGGGCCTGCGTCCTCGCCGACCGACTCCAGAATCCTGTCTATGTCCGCGATCAGGTCCCGGCAGGACTGGTAGCGCTCCTCCGGCCGCTTGGCCAGCATCCGCTGCACCAGCGGCGACAGCTCGTCGAAGCCAGCCGGCAGCGCGGGCACCGGCAGATGGATATGGTTGATCGCGGTACTGGTATGGCTGTCGCTCTTGAACGGGTTCTGGCCCAGTATCAGCTCCAGCAGCACCACACCCAGGCTGTAGATATCGGTCGTCACATCGAGCGGCAGGCCCTGCGCCTGTTCCGGGCTGCTGTAGGAGGGGCTGCCCAGACTGGAGCCGGCCTGGGTCAGGTCTGAGTCGTTATCGACATCCTTGGCGATGCCAAAATCCGTCAGCACCGCGGTGCCGTCCTTGCGGAAGAGGATATTGGTCGGCTTCACGTCCCGGTGAATGATGCCGTTCTCGTGGACTTCCGCCAGGCCCAGCGCCACCTGGCGGATCAGGCCGAGCATGGCGCTCGGCTCGCTAAACCTGTCCGAGTTGCCGATCAAGTCGCCGCCCCCGACAAACTCCATGGCGATGTAACTGTCGCCATTTTCGAGGGTGGAAATATCGTAGATGGTAATGACGTGGGGATTGTTCAGGCTGGCGATAAAATGCGCCTCGTTGACGAAACGTTCGCCGATGCGCGCGTCGACTCCGTTGTGCAGGACCTTGATGGCCACCTTGCGGTTCAGCGATTCCTGGGTCGCGAGATAAACAGACGCCATGCCGCCATCACCGACCTCGCCGTGAATACAGTATCCGGGTATGCGAATGCTGGAATAACTCATATGCGCATGAACGGTTCGGAATTGCCGCTAAGAATGATTACTGGGTCGACACGGGTGTACGGGCTGTTGCGCGTCATGCGACGGTTGAAAAAACCGTTTCACACTCGCACAAACGTAGATCCGATACAGTAAATAGACGACGGGCGCCCAGATTACAAACGAGCCGGCATCGGCTGTCGGCGCTAGGGGATCGCACACTCAGTGCCATCGATTCAGTCTTTGCTGAACGGGCGCGGCCGCACCCAGAACCAGCTCGCAACCACAAGTGCGCCAAATGCGGTATAGCAGACGACAAATACCCAATCGGGTAGGCGGTAAAACAATACTGTTCCCAGCCAATGCGCAATGAAGGAGCCGGCGTAGACCGCGTCACCGGCCCTTTCGCGCAGCGCCATTTCCCAGATGGTGAGAGGGCAAATCGCGCCGAGCCACGCCTGCAGCACCACAAAAACTATGGCGGCGAGGTGCGCCAGCCGAAACCAGCGATTGCGCACCCAGGACCAGGACAGCCATTTGCCAACCAAAATGCACAGCAGGCCAAAGACGACAAACACGACAAAGAGTACATGCGTAAAGAGGATTGCATCTGCCGCCAACAGATAGAGTTTGCTGGAATCCACGCTGTCCCCTAATAGTTTGTGCCGCGGCGAGCGCTGAGCCGCAGCGGCTGCCCCGATCGGGAGGCGGCAAAACCGCGTTTCCTTTTCGCGCGGGTGGCCACCACGATAGTTTCAGCTCGGCAGGCCCGGCCGCAGGGAAGCGCCATACCTAACATGCAGCCAATCATTCCGCCAACGCCTTGAGCCGCTGGCGGGCATTCGCCGGGCGCAGCCTCCACTTATTGGGAACGCCACGCATCGAGCATCTGCGCGGTATCCTGGTAGATCCTGAAGCGAACGATGCGCCCCTGCGCGATTTCCAGTATCTGGCAAGAGCGCATATCAAAGTGTTTCGGGTGCCCCTTGAAGTGGCCGCGCTCCCGGCACTCGGCGTAGGCGCCATTCTCCGTCTCGGTGTATGACAGCACCTCGAAAGACTCCACGTGATTGATCTCCCCTAGGATAGAAAAGAACTGCTTCACCGCGTCTATGCCGCGGTACAGGCCGAAATGCGGGATCTCCCCGGAACCGATAAGCTCCCACTCCACGCCCGGATCCAGCAGCGCGTAAATAGCTTCGAGATCGCCCGCCAGGAATGCCTCGTAGAGTTTCCTGGCTATTGCGCAGTTGGGTCTCTCTCTAGGCATACGGGCTCCCTTGGTGGCGGATAACGGCTTGCCGAAGTTCCTGCAAGCGGCGGTCGAAGCCTGGCGCAATTTAGACGGGCAGCCTTTACCGGTAGCGGAAGCCAACCTGCTATGGTTTTTTGTCGGTTGATTTTGGCTAAGCAGATTCAGGCGCACTTCTTAGCGACAATAAAAATCGATTCATTTCCCGGCTGCCACTCGCGGTCAACACTAAAGCCGGCATTGATCAGCATCGAAATAAGCTCCTGCCTGCCAAATCGATTCACATAAGGCGCTAAGTTTAAGGACTGCATGATCGGAATCAGCAGTCGCCAGAGGAGCCTAGCCTCGGAGATGAGCGCGGTGCTGGATACAAAGATTCCGCCCGGCTTCAACAGTCCGTATACCCTCGAAACTGCCGCATTCACATCTGCCATCAGGTGCAGAATATTGAGCCCCAGCACGGCATCAAAGCTTTCCGCTTCCAGCTCCAGGCGATCCAGCGTGCCCTGCTGAAAGCGAATGTTCTCCACGCCTGCATCCCGCGCCTTGCTTTCGGCGATATCGAGCATCTTGCCCGAGATATCGGTAGCGAGAATATGCCTGACGTGGGGCGCGTGGATAATGGCGGTACTGCCGGTGCCACAGCCGAATTCAAATACCGACCAGTCGGGCCGGAAGTATTCCTGCGTGATTGCCAGTTTCTTTTGATAGATTTCCCCGTTCCGGACCGGGCTTTTGGCGTAGCGAGGCGCGATCTTGTCCCAAAACGCTTCTGAATCCTTCAACTTGCTATTCCTCTCTGCGGCACTGGATGAACTGTTGTTCCATCCACTTTTCGTGGGTAAGTCTTACCGATAAGACCGCGCCCGGGGGCGGCTTGCACAGAAGCTGCACGAAACAAGGCGTCCCCTGCAACTTCGCGTGTAGGGATCAATGCAGGATTTCGATATCCTTGAGCCAATTCTCAACGAGGGAAGGCCAGATCATATCGGGAGACCGATCTCGCCTCAGGCCGAACGCATGTCCGCCGGTAGCGAAGAGATGGACCTCTGCCGGAACGCCCGCTGCATCCAGCGCCCTTGCATAAACCGTGCTGTTGCAGATTTTATTGACCGGATCGTCCCACGCCTGGAGCAGAAAGGTCGGCGGCGTTTTCCCGGTGACCTGAATGCCGGGATCGAGTGTGTCGCCGGAACGACAGAGGTGCCCGGGAAAGAACAGAATGGCGAAGTCCGGCCGGCTGCTGATCCGATCGATCTCATCGACCGGATCATAGGCAGGTTTAACGATATTGCTGGTTTGAGCGCCGAGATACCCGCCAGCGGAAAAGCCCATCACGCCAATCTTCTGCGGGTCTACGCGCAATTCCCGTGCCTTTGAGCGAACCATCCGGATCGTGCGCTGAGCGTCCTGCAGCGCACGCGGCACATCGGGGGTGATGTGGCACTTGCATTCGGCATCCCAATGGTGGTTGGACCCCGGAACACGATACTTGGACAATACACAAGTTATGCCCTTTGACGTTATCCAATTGCAGATTTCCGTGCCCTCCAGCGTGACCACTACAGCCCTATAGCCCCCGCCGGGAAAAACGATGATGGCTGTGCCCGTACTCTTCCCTTTGGGCGGAAAAATCGTCATGGTGGGTGAAGACACGTCAAAGACAGCCTGCGATTCATCATTTTTGATTGGATTCCATAGTCGATCTGCTCGGGAGTTTTCTTCTCTTTGGTCGTCACTCCATAAGTGCGGGGTTCAACTATACGTTGGCATCCATCGTAAGAGAACGAGAGTAATTATTGGCTTCTTATTGCCTGAATAATTACAGAAATTATTCTTCATTCTTGCTCTGCCATAACGCCGCCAGCAGGGTAAGTTGCCCCGCGGAGGACCTAAGGCCCGGAGCATCCTGCCTAGCTTGTTATGGCTACTTGCAGAATACTAAGTCCAAGTATCCCGCGTATGCCCACAATAAAGTACCCGAAACTGTAAAATAAAAGCTCTGAAATAGGTGTCTGCGCTTGGCATCTAGATATTTGTGATGCTCTGTAACCTTTTTTTTGTAATCTTTATTGATTTCTTCAGCTATTTCTCTTGGAACAGTTTCACTAAAAGTGTCACCCACATCGACCGTGTATGTTGCTCTACTCTCAGAAACCGGATTGGAAGGCATGACTGGTTCATGTTCAGGAAAGCTATATCCAAATATAAAGATGAAACCAATAACAGTCATTAACCCACCAAAAGAAGCCAAATAATTAAAACTTCCAAAAAAATACACAAGAACCAAATGTAAAATCAGCAACGATGAAAATACAACTATTCTCGTGAGAGCGGAGCTCTTTATAGCACTATCGATTATCCACATCGCGATTTTGTACAAAATACTAACGTCCAATTTTTCTTCGTATTCACTCATGATTAGGAGCCATAGCGCCGCAATCAGGCGCGGCTTACTTTGTGTGCTTTTTGCACGAAAATGGGAGCGTAGCGACCGTGCAAAAAGTGCACAAAGTAAGACGTCGGCTGCATTGCTTTGTTAAGCGCGGCGGACTCAGTAAAATGCTCTGGCATCGTGAGCCACCACGTAATACTCCACACCTAAATCATGAGAGGTTTGCCGATCCTCAAACTCTGCCACCTGAACGTACCATTCATTTGTAACATCTTTGGAGTAATTTGTATGGTGCAGTGCGGCAAAATTTATATGCCTGGACACGAAATTTCCTTTAATCACTTTTAGCACTTCTGCCTCATATACAAACCAAAAATAAAACGGAACGCATTCATCCTCTGAGCATTCGTACGGATATTTACCGGTATATTGTGACTCTACAACTCGTACGAGTAAAAGCGCTTGGTTCGACTGAAGTTGAAATTTTTCAACTATCGAATCTTCAACAACATGTTCCGAAGTTGAACATGAAGAAATAAGTAACGCAATTATTGTAAGTAGTATCGGCTTCATTCGCTTAACAGTTTATTAAAAGGCATGGCCATATCCGGTCGCACTGGCGTATCTGACCATGAAAGCCCATATAAGGCCATAAATTGCCAGATATAACCATGCCCCGCGTCCATCCCAATTCCACGCTTGTGCGATACGGCGCCAGTGCCGGCCGACAGGCTTCAGCCATTGATCACCAGGGATTCCAGAAACAGCCGCACGGCCGGGTGCTCGGCGGCGCTGCGCTTGAAAGTCGCCGCATTCTGGATCTGGTAGCGAAACCGCTGCGGGTGCAGAGCCAGCAGTTCGCCGCGCTGTACATACCGCTCCGCGAGGTACTCGGGCAGAAAGCCGATAAAGCGGCCCGACAGTATCATCGCCAGCCGCGCGGCCATATGGTTGGCGGTGGATTTGTGCGGGAACAGCCGGTACAGGTGGGCGGCGCCGGACAGCACTGCGTGGCTGGGTGCGGCCAGTTCCTGTTCGGTGAGCAGCTCCTCACTGACTTCCTGAGCGTTTCCCAATTGATGGCTGCGGGCGCAGTAGAGCCGCGACTGGTGGTGGAACAGCGGCCGGTAGTCGAGGCCGGGGCGGCGGGAGTGGAGCGGGTTGATGCCCACGTCGGCGCGGCCGGCGAGTATCTCCAGTTCCAGCTCCTGCGGCGCCGCCAGCTGTACATCCAGCTGCAGCTGCGGCGCGCGCTCGCGGATGCGGGCGATGGTGGCGGGCAGGTCCAGCTGCGGGATTTCCAGTACGTCGTCCGGCAGCACTATGCGCAGGCTGCCGGTCAGCTGCGACTGGATCGCGTTGACCTGGCTCTTGAAGGCCTCCAGGTGGCCGTCCAGTTCCTCGATGGCCCGGTACAGCGCCTCGCCCTCCTGGGTGAGCTTGAAGTCGGCGCGGCCGCGGGATCTGAGGCACAGCTGCATGCCGAGGCGCGCCTCCAGGTCGGACAGATGGGTGCTGATGGTGGAGCGGCTGATGTTCAGCGCCACCTCCGCCGGGGCCAGGCCGCCGGCGCGGACCACCTCGCGGAAGACGCGCAGCAGGCGCAGGTCCATGTCGGCCAGGCGGCCGGTCAGGGCGGATTTGGGTTTGCTCATGGGGTCTCTCAGAGCTCGTTGATTTGGGGCGATTGTGGGCCGAAGGGGCGGGCCTTTGGCCCGATTGCCGAGCTGGAGCCCTCAGCGTTTCTAAGTAGATAGCTCGGCGTTCCCAGGGGGCGGTCCTCGGGTCCATAAAGGGCATTGGTGTCAGCTTAGGGGAAAGTTTGATAAAGGCAAACTTTAGTTCGAGAGATACTACTATGCGCCGCCGCCCGCAGGGTCGAGAATCGGCGCAATCGCTGTTCAGACCGATAATTGCAAGGAGATATGCGGTGCAACTGGCCAATCCGGATTTGTTGAAGGTTCAGAACTATATCGACGGTGACTGGCGCGACGGCGCCTCCACCATCGAGGTGCGCGACCCGGCCAGCGGCGAACTGCTGGCCGAGGTGGCCGACGGCAGCGCCGCCGATGCCGAGGCCGCGGTGGCCGCCGCCAGCGCCGCCTTCCCGGCCTGGAAGAGCAGGACTGCGGCCGAGCGCGCCGCGGTGCTGAAGCGCTGGTACCAGCTGATCGTGGACAACGCCGACGACCTGGCGCGGATCCTGACCCTGGAGCAGGGCAAGCCGCTGGCGGAGGCCAAGGGCGAGATCATCTACGGTGCCTCCTTCATCGAATGGTTCGCCGAGGAATGCCGCCGCGCCTACGGCCAGACGATCCCGACCCACAACCCGGCGATGCGCCTGAACACTATCCGCCAGCCGGTGGGTGTGGTGACCTGCATCACGCCGTGGAATTTCCCCAACGCGATGATCACCCGCAAGGCGGCGCCCGCGCTGGCGGCCGGTTGTACCGTGGTAATCAAGCCGCCGGTGGAGACGCCGCTGTCGGCGCTGGCGCTGTGCCAGCTGGCCGAGCAGGCCGGCCTGCCGAAGGGCACCATCAATATGGTGGTGGGGTCCGACGCCGCGGGCATCGGCAAGGTCTTGACCCAGGACGCGCGGGTGGCCAAGTTCACCTTCACCGGGTCCACCGCGGTGGGCAAGCTGCTGATGGCCCAGTGCGCCAGCACCGTGAAAAAGATGTCGATGGAGCTGGGCGGCAACGCGCCCTTTATCGTATTCGACGACGCGGACTTGGACACCGCCGTCGCCGCCTGTGTGGCGACCAAAATGCGCAATGCCGGCCAGACCTGTGTGTCCACCAACCGCATCTATGTGCAGGAATCGGTACACGACGAATTTGTCGACAAGCTGCGCGCGGCCGTCGCGGATCTGCAGGTCGGCCACGGCTGCGACGCCGGTGTCAGCGTCGGCCCGCTGATCCACCGCCGCGCCGCCGAGCGCGTCAACGGTCTGGTGCAGGACGCCATCGCGGCCGGTGCAAAAGTGGAGCTGGGCGGCGACTACCTGCCGCACGGGGAAAATTACTTTGCGCCTACACTGATTACCGGTGTCACCGACGACATGCGCATCGCGCAGGAAGAGATCTTCGGCCCGCTGGCGCCGGTGCAGAAATTCAGCGACGAGGAAGACGTCATCCGCCGCGCCAACGATACGCCCTACGGTCTCGCCGCCTATGTGATGAGCGAGAATATCCGCCGCGCGAATCGCGTGGTGGAAGCGCTGGAATACGGTATGGTGGCCTGCAACACCGGCGTCTTCTCCACGGCGGTGGCGCCCTTCGGCGGCTGCAAGGAATCCGGCATCGGCCGCGAGGGTGGCGTCGAGGGCATGGCAGAGTTTTACGAGACCAAGTACTGCTGTTTCGGCGCCTGAGCCGGGAGCGCCGAGCCCCAGCTCGGCATCGCGGGCCGCAGGCCCGCCCGGGCGAACACTGGGATCGCCCCTGGGAATATTGTCGTCATACCGGCGCAGGCCGGTATCCAGGGATGCGGCGTGCTCGCGGGCATCGCGAAACCGGATCCCGGATCGAGTCCGGGATGACGATTGAAAAATTGAATTTTTATTGGCGAGCTTTGCGCTCGCCCGACCACAAAACGTTACTGAATTCACAGGGAAATCGCGGAGCGAAAAAATGTCCGAACTGAAAACCGAAGCCTTCTGGATGCCCTTCACCCCGAACCGCACCTTCAAGTCCGCACCGCGGATTGTCGAGCGCGCCGAGGGCATCTACCTGACCGAAAAGGGCGGCCGCCAGATCATCGACGCCACTGCCGGCCTCTGGTGCTCCAACGCCGGCCACTGCCGTGCGGAGATCGCCGAGGCCATTCACCAGCAGGCGAAAAAGCTGGATTACAGCTCCATCTTCAACTTCGGCCACGAACTGAGCTTCGACTACGCCGAGCGCCTGGTAAAACACACCCCGGACGGCCTCAACCATGTGTTCTTCGGCAACTCCGGTTCCGAGGCGGTGGAGAGCGCGCTGAAGATCGCGCTGCAATACCAGCGCGCCCGCGGCAAGGGCACCCGCACCATGTTCATCGGCCGCGAAAAGGGCTATCACGGGGTCAACTTCGGCGGCATCTCCGTTGGCGGCCTGCCGCCCAATTACCAGACGTTCGGCCAGCCGGTGAAGGCCAACCATATGCGCCACACCCTGGACATCGAGCGCAACGCCTTCAGCCGCGGCCTGCCGGAGCACGGCGTGGAGCTGGCGGAGGACCTGGAGCGTCTCGTAGCTTTCCACGGTGCCGACCAGATCGCCGCGGTGATCGTCGAGCCCTTCGCCGGCGCCGGCGGTGTGGTGCTGCCGCCGAAAGGCTATCTGCAGCGCCTGCGCGAGATCTGTGACAAGCACGACCTGCTGCTGATTTTCGACGAGGTGATTTCCGGCTGGGGCCGCACCGGTTCCGCCTTCGCCTCCATCGAATTCGGCGTGACGCCGGACATGATCACTTCCGCCAAGGGCATCACCAACGCGGCGGTGCCGCTGGGTGCGGTGTTCGTCAAGGATGAGATCTACCGGACGGTGATGGATGCGGCCCCGGAGGGCGCGGTGGAATTCTTCCACGGCTACACCTACTCCGCGCACCCGGTGGCCTGTGCCGCCGGTATGGCGACGCTGGATATCTACGAGCGCGAGGGCCTGCTGACCCGCGCCAGCGGCGATATCGGCAAGCACTGGGAAAACGCGCTGCACAGCCTCGCGGACCTCGACAACGTGATCGACGTGCGCAACTACGGCCTGGTCGGCGCGGTCGAGCTGCGCGCACCGGAGAACCTGAAGGGCAAGTTCGGCGCCAAGGCCTCCGCCCTGGCCTGGGATGCCGGCGTGATGGCGCGCGGTATCGGCGATGCCCTGTGCATGTCGCCGCCGCTGATTATCGAGGCGCACGAGATAGACGCGATCGTCGACAAGCTGCGTGGAGTGATCGGCTCGCTGGCCTGATCGAACTCGCTGGCGTGCGTGAATAAATAGCTACACTTTTATGAAGCGGCCCGTGGCCGCGACCTCAGTCTTTGCAGAGTCGACTGGGTGGTCGCGTCCATGGGCCGCGCTTGTATGCGGCGGCGCCCCTTTCCCTCCCGAGAATTTTTTCCCAGAAAATTTGGATTTCGTGGCCGACGACACTTCAATTGGCCTTTAACAGCTCAGAGTCAGCTCACACAGGGGCCGCACCTATGCCTACCGATCCCAAGCTAGATCCCCGCCTGGAGCCCACCCTGGCCACCCGGCCGATACTGCAGGTACTGTCGGAAAACTGGTGGCTGTTGCTGCTGCGCGGCGTCGCCGGGGTCGTCTTCGGCATACTGTGTTTCATCTGGCCCGGCCCATCCCTGCTCGCCCTGGTCATTCTGTTTGGCGTCTACGCGCTGCTGGACGGTTTCTTCGCGCTGATCGCCGCGGTGCTGGGCCGGCACAAGGCCACGCCGCTGTGGTGGCTGATTCTGGCCGGCCTGATCAGCGTCGCCGCCGGCATAGTGACCTTCGCCTATCCGCAGATCACCGCGCTGGTACTCGTGGTATTTATCGGTGCCTGGGCGCTGGTGCGCGGTGCATTTGAAATTATCGGCGCTTTCCATCTGCGCAAGGAAATCAGCAGCGAGTGGCTGCTGATGGCCGTCGGATTGCTGTCGATGATCTTCGGCTTTGCGATACTGGCCAATCCCGGTGCCGGCGCCTTGGCCCTGGTATGGCTGATCGGCATCTACGCAATACTGTTCGGCCTGCCGCTGATCTGGCTCGCCTTCCGCCTGCGCAGACATCACAAGACCTGAATCCGGTCTTCCCGTCCGTCTGTCCCCATCCGTGTGTGGGAGCCCGCCCTGTAGGCGACTGGTGCCGGTAACTCGCATTGTGGTCGCCATCCCTGGTGCAACCTATGCGTGTCTGCTCCGGCCCGGTCTCGCCATCCCCCGCTTGATTTGCCCATGGCGCTGGGGGCATCATTCTTGCCAATATAACAACGAGCGCCGCAGACCCAGCGGCGCCTTGAGTACAGCGGCCCCTCATGGCGGAATCACTGATCGTATTGGACCCGCAGGCGGACAAGAGCCTGCAGGCGCAGATACGGGAAAAAATCGTTCAGGGCATCTTGTCCGGCAGCATTCCCGCCGGGCACAAGATGCCCTCCTCGCGCCGCATGGCGGAACAGCTCGGCGTCGCCCGCAACACCGTGGTGCTGGCCTACCAGCAGCTGGTGGACGACGGCTTCCTCGCCACCCGCGAGCGCAGCGGCTTCTATGTCAGTGACGCGGTGCAGCAGCAGGGCATCATCAGCCATGCGGAAGCCCTGCCCGCCGGCGCGGGCAGTGAGCCGGACCGCGCTTTCTGGCGCGAACACTGCAACCCGGTCTCCGTCAGCCGCCGCGCGCTGCGGGTGCGCCCGGCCAACTGGCTGCAGTATCCCTATCCATTTGTCAGCAACGAATACGACCCGCGCCTGTTCCCGGGGGCCGAGTGGCGCGAGTGCACCCGCGATATCTATACCGGCCGCGAGGTCGCGCAGTGGGCCACCCTCGGCGGCAACGAGGACGACCGCCAGCTCGTGGAGCAGATCTGTACGCGGCTGCTGCCGCGCCGGGGCATCTATGTCGAGCCCGGGCAGATACTGCTGACCAGCGGTTTGCAGCAGGCCTGCTACCTGCTCGGTCAGCTGCTGCTGGGCACTGGCCGCACCCTGGGGATGGTGCTGCCGGGCTGCAGCGAAACCGAGGAGATCTTCCGCCGCACCGGCGCGAACCTGCATGCACTGCCGCAGGACGGCGACGGCCCCATCGCGGGCGCCGCGCTGCAGGGCAGCGACTGCTGGTTCCTGCAGCCCAATGCGCACAACCCGACGGCGGTAACCACCAGCCTGGAGCGGCGCCGCAAGCTGCTGCAGCTGGCGCACGAGCGCGGCACGGTCATTATCGAAAACGACTGCGAGCACGAATTCTGCTATCACGGCAGCCCGCTGCCGCCGATGAAAAGCCTGGGCGGCGGCGAATCGGTGATCTACCTCTACCAGTTTCCCAAGGTCATAGATCCGGGCATGCAGCTGGCCTTCGCGGTGGCGCCCAAGCCGGTGATACAGCGGCTGCGCGCGTTGCGCTACAGCCTGCGCGAGCGGGTGCCGGCAATCAATCAGCGCCTGCTGGCAAAGTTCATTGCCTCCGGTCACCTGGACGCGGCCAGCTTCCGCATCACCCAGCAGCTGCGCGAACGCTGGGTGGCCCTGGGCGAGGCGCTGATGCACCACCTGCCGAAACTGAAGGTACGCCGCGCCAGCTGCGGCACCGCCTGCTGGCTCGAACTGCCGGAAAGCGTCAGCGCCGAACAGCTGCAAAAACAGGCGGAGCAGCAGGGCTTGCTGCTGGAGCTGCCGCGGGAGCACAACGCGCTGCGCATCGGCTATGCCGCCATAGAGGCGGACCGGATCGAGGCCGGCGTCGCCATACTGGCGCGGCTGATCAACGGCGAAGTCTCGCAGACCGAGGAGACGCTGGAGACTGCCAGTGGCCGCCGGCTGCGCGCCGCCGATCTGCAGGCGGAATTCCCCGGCGCGGTGCTGCTGGGCACCAACGCGCTCGGCGAGTCCTATCGCGTGCAGGTCATGGCCGACGGCACCATGCTGGGCTATGCGCGCAACGACGTGGATGTGGACGAAACCGACACTGGCCGCTGGTGGCTCGATGGCGACATGTGGGTGCGGCAGTGGCGCAACTGGTCCTACGGGCGCAAGGCGAGCTTCCACGTGGTCATCGACGGTCACCTGATCAAGTGGTTCGGCGAGTCGGGCCAGCTGATCGATACCGGCATTCTCGCCCGCGAAGACTGAACAATTTGCACAAACCGGATTTACCGTAACAACATCGAAGGATTTCTCCGTGAAGAAACTGAGTCTTGTTTTATCGGCCTTCCTCGCCCTGCCCGGCGCACTGATGGCCGCCGATTCCGGCCCCTACGAGCAGCAGGCCCGCAAGCTGCTGGAGGACGCCATCGCCATGCGCACAGTGCAGGGCTACGGCCAGGTGCCGGTCTATGCGCGCTACCTGGCCGAGCAGTTCCGCGCGGGCGGCTTTGCCGAGGAGGACATCAAGCTGATTCCCCACGGCGAAATGGCGGCGCTGATCGTGCGCCTGCGCGGTGACGGCAGCTCCGGCAAGAAACCGATCCTGCTGTCCGCGCATATGGACGTGGTGGAAGCCAGGCCGGAGGACTGGGAGCGCGACCCGTTCAAGCTCACCGAGGAGAACGGCTATTTCTACGGTCGCGGCATCAGCGACAACAAGTTCGGTGTCACCACCCTGACCACCACGCTGCTGCGCCTCAAGGCCGAAGGCTTCGTGCCATCGCGGGATATCGTGCTGGCGTTGTCCGGCGATGAAGAGACGCAGATGGTGACCACCAAGTTGCTGTCTACCAAATATCTCGCCGACATAGACGCGGACTTCGCGCTGGTGGCGGACGGTGGCGGCGGCCTGCTGGGCGAAGACGGCCAGCCGGTTTCCTTCATCGTCGACAGCGCCGAAAAAACCTATGCGACTTTCGAGGTGACCGCGCGCAATCCCGGCGGGCACAGCTCACTGCCGCGCAAGGACAACGCCATTTACGATCTGACCCGCGCGCTGGAAAACATCGCCGGCTACGAATTCCCGGTGCAGCACAGCGAATTGACACGCGAGTTTTTCAAGCGCTCCGCGTCGATGGTGGGCGGCGAGACCGGGCGCGCCATGACCGCCTTCGCGAAAAACCCGCGGAACAAAAAGGCCCTGGCCGTACTGCGGGCACAGCCGGAGTATGTCGGCTCTACCGGCACCACCTGTGTGGCCACCATGCTGCGCGGCGGCCACGCGGAAAATGCACTGCCGCAATCCGCAACCGCGACGATTAATTGCCGGATTTTCCCCGGCAACTCCGTCGAGGAAACCCTGGCAACCCTGCAAGAAGTGGCGGCGAACCCGGGCCTGGAGTGGAAAGTGCTGGATGAACCGCTGGCCAGCGATGCCTCGCCGATCCGCGCGGATGTGTTCGCAGCCATCGAGCGCGCGGTGCACGCGGAATACAGCGGCCTGCCGATCATTCCGCACATGGCCTCGGGCGCTTCCGACGCTCTGCACTTCCGCGCCGCCGGTATTCCAAGCTATACGTTTACCGGCATCTTCATGAAGGCCTCGGACGAATACGCCCACGGCCTCAACGAGCGGGTGCCGGTGGCGACACTGCCGGTGGCGCTGCGCTTCTGGCACCAGCTGCTCACCGACCTGGCGGGACCGGCTACCGAGTCTTAAGCTCGAAGACCGGCGCCGCCTGGCGGCGTCGGCTCAGTTTTCGCTGCCTTGCAGCAGCGCGCGATAATCCCGGCGCAGTCGCTCGTGAAAGTGATGCACGCCCGCTTCGCGGCGCGGGCACAGGCGTCCGGCAAAATAGCTGCCGCTGTGCAGGTTGCGCTGTACCTTCTGGCAGATCTCCATGTCCTCGGTTTGCACCAGGTTGCTGAACGCGTGATCGGCGTCCTCGGTTCCGGCACCCTCGCCGTAGTAGTAATCGAATTCCACCAGGCAGCGATCGGGCCCCAGGGGAATCACCCGGTTGGACTGCAGGCGCTTCTCGACCACGTTGAGCATCACATTGGGGTAGACGAAATAGTACCAGGCGTTGCCGCTGCCATAGACGCCTTCGGCATTTTCCAGCGGGCTCCACTGCAGTGAATAATCGTCGAACACCTCGGTGTTGTAGGCGCGGTAGTCGATCAGTCGGTTGAGTTCCCTGTGCACGTGGGGCACGTGGTAGCCCTCGAGATAATTGTCGACGTACACCTTCCAGTTGCAGGCCACTTCGTAAACGTCGCGGCGCCTGAAGCGCAGACTCGCGAACTCCACCGGGGCTATGCGCTCAGCAATCCCCGCGAGCACCGTCTCCAGCGGCGGCACCGACTCGCCGAGGGCAACGAATACCAGTCCCTCCCACACCGACAGGCGCGCTTCCGGCAGGCGAATGTCACCGATGGCAAAACCGCAGGCACTGTCCATCTCCGGGGCGGCACGCAACTGGCCGTCGAGCCGGTAGCTCCAGCCGTGGTACTGGCAGCGCAGCGCCTTGGCGCCCCTGCCACAGCCCTGCAGCAGTGGCCCGGCGCGATGGCGGCAGACATTGTGGAAGGCGCGCAGGGCGCCGCCGTTGTCACGGACCAGCAGCAGCGGCACACCGGCCACTTCGCAGGTGAAATAGTCACCGGTGCTCTCCAGCTGTTCGAGGTGACCGACCAGCTGCCAGCTGCGCGCGAATATGCCGCGCTGCTCCAGTGCCAGCCAGCGCGGGTCGGTATAGCAGGGTGCGACAAGCGCGCTGGCCTCGGCCAGCGGCTGCGACTGCAGCCATTCGGGTCGGTAATCGGGGAGGTCCGCTACAGCCTTATTGTTCATTCTGCATTGCTCACTCGATGGCGCCGGGGCAGGACAGGGGCCAGGATGAAAGCCTCGTGGCCACAAGCGCATATTGCGCCATGCACCCCGCCGGCGCCAAGAGGCAGGTGGAGTACGCCTCGGATGCTGACAAGGTCCCGCAGCCAGAATCGAAGGCAAAGTGCTAGGGCGGGTATTTCGAACCGTCGGCGACAGGACGTCGCCGCCGGAGCTTACAAGGACGTATTTACAGCGTTTCGAAATACCCGTCTTAGTGCTTTGCCGCCACCGCTCCCGCTTCAAGGGAGAGGTGGGGTCTTTCAATATTCTGAGACAGGTGGAATACGCCGCGGGATTTTTTACTTTTCCGCAGCGGAAATACTGGAGTAGACTGGGCCAAAAATAACAGCAATAAAAACTATGCAGAATTTTCTCGCCAGCGACAGGGACGATGGTCTCGCGCTGATGCGCGAACAGATCGCTCTGCAGCGCCGGGACCCGGATGCCGCCCCCGCGCGCTATTTCTATCATTCTCCCTTCGTCTACCGGCGCGAGCTGGAAACCATCATGTTCCGCAGCTGGCACTACGCCGGCCATGTGAGCCAGCTGGCGCAGGCCGGCGACTACTTCCTGTTTGAACTAGCCGACGAGTCGGTGATCCTCGCGCGCGGCGATGACGGGCGCATTCACGGGCTGATCAACAGCTGCCGCCACCGCGGCTCGCGGGTCTGCGAAGCGCAGGCGGGCAATCGCAAGACATTTGTCTGCCCCTACCACGGCTGGGTCTACGAACGCGACGGCGCGCTGCGCGCCGCGCGCGCGATGGAGTGCCTGCAGGGATTCGAAAAGGAAAAACTCGGTCTGAAAAAGGTGCGCGTGGCCGTGCGCTTCGGGCTCATCTTTATCAACTTCGATGCGGGCGCGGCGGACTTCGCGGCGCACATGGCCCTACTCGACCGGCAGATGGCACCCTACCGGCTCGAGCGCGCGAAGATAGCGCACCGCCAGACCTATCCCGTGGATGCCAACTGGAAGATCGCCCTCGGCAACTACCTGGAGTGCTACCACTGCCAGACGGCCCACCGGCTCTATTCGCGCATCCACTCCTTCAAGTCCCTCGAGCACGAGGTGGCGGAACTGAACCGGGCCATGTGGGCGCGCTCCGCCGGCAGCACCGGCGTGCCCGGGCTGGAGCAATCGCTGTACCGGATTTTCCGCGAGGCGCCGGCGTTCGGCGCCTGTGTCTATACCAGCCGCTATGCGCTCTTCCCCGGCTTCAAGACCGGCAGTGCCGACGGCGCGCCGCTGGCGCCGCTGATGGGCGACTTCCGCGGCTTCGACGAAGGCGCGGGGGATTTCCAGTTCGGTCCGCTCGCCTACATGCTGAATTACCCCGATCACTGCGTGCTGTTCCGCTATGTACCGCGCGCCATCGACAAGGCCGACATGGAGATTGTCTGGTTCGTGCGCGGCGATGCCCGCGAGGGGATCGACTACGACCGCGAACAGCTGATCAG
The DNA here is from genome assembly GCF_035117725.1 of Microbulbifer magnicolonia. Classification (NCBI taxonomy): domain Bacteria; kingdom Pseudomonadati; phylum Pseudomonadota; class Gammaproteobacteria; order Cellvibrionales; family Microbulbiferaceae; genus Microbulbifer; species Microbulbifer magnicolonia. The sequence continues at coordinate 1,104,197 of NZ_JAYEFD010000002.1, forward strand.
CGTCTGGCATCAGACCACGCTGGAAGACAAGCGCATCATGGATGCGAACGCGCGCGGCGTGCGCTCGCACTTCTACGAGCCGGGACCGCAGCACCCGCAGTTCGAGGACACGCCCAGGCGCTTCTTCGACTGGTATCTGCACGCGCTGGAAGGCGATTTCAGTGTGACCGAACCCTCCACGCGGGCACACCGCACCAGCTCCGTGGAAACGGCCGGCTGACGAACGACAAGGAGCGAGCAATGCGAGCAACCACCCACAGAGATTTTCACCGCGCGGCGCGAAGATCGGGGAGGGTGGGGGCGGGCTTGCTGCTGATCGCCTGTGTGGCATTGGCTCCGCTCGGCGCCTGGGCCGACACAGCGCAGCTCCCGCACGCCGGCCCCGTGTCCCTGGTGCCACCGCTGCTGGCGATACTGCTGGCGCTGCTGCTGCGCCAGGTGCTGCCGGCACTGTTTGCCGGCGTCTGGGTGGGAGCCTGGGTCATCGAGGGCGGTGACCTGAGCGCGGTGCTTTCCGGCCTGTTCACCGGCGCCGACAAGTATGTCACCGGCGCCCTGGCCGACACCGATCACGCAGCGATCATCATCTTCTCCTTCATCATCGGCGGCACCGTCGGCATTGTCTCCAGAAACGGCGGCATGCTCGGCATAGTGACCTACATAGTCCGCTGGGCCAGCAGTGCGCGGCGCGCATCGATGGCCGCGCTGGCGATGGGCCTGTCGATATTCTTCGACGACTACGCCAATACACTGGTGGTGGGCAACACCATGCGCTCGGTCACCGACCGCATGAAAATCTCCCGTGCCAAGCTCGCCTATATCGTGGACTCCACCGCGGCGCCCGTGTGCTGCATAGCGCTGGTGACGACCTGGATAGGTTTCGAAGTGGGCCTGATCGAGGATGCGCTGCAGGATGCCGGCGCGGGTCTCGAACCCTATGGCGTCTTCCTGCAGAGCGTTGCCTACAGTTTCTATCCGCTGCTGGCGATCTTCTTCGTATCGCTGGTGGTGGTGAGCGGGCGCGACTTCGGCCCCATGCTCGCCGCCGAGCGCGCGGCGCGCGCCGGTGGTACCGCGGTGGCCGCACAGGCTGCGGACGAGTCGCCGCTGTACGACGTGGTCGAGCCGCTGCCCGACCGGCCGGTGCGCGCCATCAATGCCGCCCTGCCGATCGCCACGCTGGTGGGCGGCGTGATCGCCGGCCTGTGGATTACCGGCGGAGGTGGCAGCGGCAAGGCGCCGGCGGAAATACTGGCCGCGGCGGACTCCTATCGCGCGCTGATGTGGGCCGCGGTCGCCAGCTCCTTGGTCGCGATGGTGCTGTCGGTGGGGCAGCGCATCCTCACGCTGGAGCAGACCGTCAACGCCTGGTTTGCCGGGGCGCGCGCGATGTTCTATGCCATGATCATCCTGGTGCTGGCCTGGGCGCTGGCCGGCGTCAGCGCGGAGCTGGGTACCGCCCGCTATCTGGTCGAGAGCATCGGCGGCACTCTGACGCCGCAGCTGCTGCCGGCACTGGTGTTCCTGCTGGCGGCCGGCACCGCCTTCGCCACCGGCACCAGCTGGGGCACCATGGGCATTCTGATGCCATTGGTGGTGCCGCTCGCCTGGTCGCTCGCCGGTGGTGAGGCGGGCCTGGCGGCACAGGGGCATATCTTCTATGCGGCGATTGCGTCGGTACTGGCCGGTGCCATCTGGGGCGATCACTGCTCGCCGATCTCCGATACCACCGTGCTGTCCTCGATGGCGTCCGGCTGCGATCATATCGAGCATGTGCGCACCCAACTGCCCTACGCGGCACTGGTGGGGCTGGTGGCGCTGCTGCTGGGCGCGCTGCCCGCGGGCTTCGGCCTGTCGCCGGTGCTGGGCCTGCCCCTGTGCGCTGCGGTGCTTTACGGAGCGCTGAAGTTTCTCGGCCGCCCGGTCGCTGCGGGGGCGGCTGCGTCAAGTGCGGCGGACATGCGCGCGCTCGAGAGCTGACGGGCGTATTCCGGCGCCGGTAAATATCGAGCTGCGAGCGCGCAGGTCCCTGCTGTGCCGGTGCCCCGCCCGGCGATTCCGCTGGCGCTCCCTCGGAGTGCCTACTAGCCTTTTATAGAGTTCTCCGGCTGTGACCACAGGCGGGGAGCCATGCCGAATTACGAATTTTCCCCTCCCAATCATCCATCACTGACAATCGGTGGCACTATGAGTGACAGATCCGCGTACGAGAAAAAACTGCAGGCCAAGCTCGACCAGCGCAAGGCAGATATCGACAAATTGCGCGCGAGGGCGCGTGAGGCCGATGCCAATGCGCGCATCGCGCTGAATAGTCAGGCGGACGAGCTGGAACGCAGGCATTCGGAGCTGAAGCACCAGCTTCATCAGGTAGCCGAAGCCAGCGACGACGCCTGGGATTCGGTCAAGGAGGGCGCGGAAGCGGCCTGGAGAAAGATGGAGTCCGCCTTCGACAAAGCGCGGCAAAAACTCAGACACTGATGGCGGGCTCCAGCGCCGAAATAGCGGCGCCGGAATACGATCCGTTTACCAAACACTATCCATAAATCGGGCGGCCCTGGCTTGTCAGGGCTGCCTGTCATGCACGCGGCGTTCTGGGCAATGCAAGTCAGTCCATTGACCTCACCGCGATTCAAATCGTGTGTTTGTCCAGTCGCGCCGCCGAAGGCAGGGCCAGCAGGCACACCGCCAGCATGCCACAGGCAATCGCGATCAGCTGCGTATAGCTGCCCCCGCCGGAAATGAAATAGCCGGCCAGCAGCGGACCGCAGGCCAGGCCCATCTTCGAGGCGAAGCCGCCGAAGGCGCCCATCTGACCCGCCGCATCGAACTTCGAAGCCATTGTCAGCAGGTAGGGCACACAGAAGGCCCAGGTGATACCGGTCACCACGTTGGCAATAATGAACATCGGCTTCAGGTCGCTGAACATAAACATCGCCAGCCCCACCAGCGTCACCAGCAGTGCAATGCCCAGCGGTATCGTCAGTGCAAAGCGCTGGCCGGTGTAGGCCGCCAGCGCGGCGCCACCGATCGCGATCAGGTTGGCCCAGAAGAGCGTCTGGCTGATAAATGACAGCGGCAGTGCGAAGGATTTACCCAGATCGAAGATGAACGCGAACAGCGCCATATTGGCGAACTGGAAGCAGAACAGCGCCAACAGCGTAATCAGCATCGGTCCCATGGCTACCTTCGCATTCAGCGTTTCCTTCTCCCCGCCCTGCTTCTCTTTCTGCTTGCTGGGCAGCGGATAGTCGGCCAGGAAGGGCAGCATGGCGAGTGTGATGACACTGAAGGTGATCAGCGCATAGAAGGGCACATAGGTGCCGAACCTGGTGACCAGATCCGGCAGAAAACCCAGGCCCAGTGCGCCGCCGGTGTACTGAACCAGCAGCACCATGCTGTAGGTGCGCCCGGCGATGCCGCTGCGCGCAATGGCCGCAAATCCCAGCCCGACCAGTGCGCCGCCGAGCACCCCGTGCACCAGCCGCAACGGAATCAGCAGTTCCAGGTTCGCGAGCATGATAGTCAGTACATCCATGCCGATGGAGCAGAGCAGCAGCGCGAAAGCGGCGAGCTTCCACCGCGGAATTTTCTTGACGAACAGTGAAATGGTGAAGGCGCCGATCACCGCGCCTATGGTATTGGCAAACGTGATCTCGCCGGCCTGGGCCGCCGAGAGGCCGGCGCCGGCCATCAGCGAGTCGACGATGACCGGGAAAATGTTCACGTAATAGAGGCCGGCGGAGGAAAGAAAGGCGAGCAACAGGCTGGCCATCCAGCCCTGCGGTGCCGCCGCTGCAAAGATACTGGAAATATTACCCAAAGAATTTTCGGCGCCGGCTGGCTGGCCTGTCAGACTTTCCGCATTATCGTTCATGGCTACTCCCGCCGGGCACTGCCCCAATTATTATTCGGCACCGCCTCAAGCGCGTTGAAGCCGTGCCATACGATCAGTTTACTTCCTGTACCTGGCGCAAAGCTAACCCATTGCCGGTGAGAAGATAGGTCCAGATGCGACCCGGCTATGGAGCCACGCAGGGGTGGGTAAAGCGATTCCTGCCATTTGGAGCCAGTTTCGCCCGCGTGGACTCATAGCATAGGAAAATCTGGCCCTATTGCCGCCTCGCCGAATCCTCCAAGATAAAGCCAGATACAAGCCGCCATAGCGGCACCGACAAGCGGGAACTGTCTGGCGATGAACAATAAGAGCAAACACTTCGGAATCGCGGCGCTGCAGCTGAAACTGGCAGAGGCCGATAACCTGGAACTGCTGCTGGAGCGCATCCAGAAGACCAAGCTGCGTTTCCCCTGGGTAAAGATGATCGTGCTGAGCGAGCTGGCCCTGCGCGGTGTCGGCGTGCAGCACGCGCGGGAGCTGCCGTCGGCGGAGGAGCAGGCCTTCTGTCGCAGCGCGCGCGGACTGGGCATCTGGCTGGTGCCCGGCTCCATGTATGAAAAATGCGGCAGTGCGGTGTTCAATACCACCCCGGTGATCAACCCTGCCGGCGAAGTCGTCGGCCGCTACCGCAAGATCTATCCGTTCCTGCCCTACGAGAAGGGCGTTACCGGCGGCGACCAGTTCCTGGTATTCGATGTGCCGGAGATAGGCCGCTTCGGCGTGTCCATCTGTTACGACATCTGGTTTCCGGAAACCACCCGCGCGCTCACCTGGCTGGGAGCGGAAATCATCATCCACCCGACCAAGACCGATACCATCGACCGCCGCGACGAGCTGGCCATAGTGCGCGCCAGCGCAGTCACGAATCAGTGCTACATCGTCGACGTCAATTCTGCCGGCGCCCAGGGCGTCGGCCGCTCGATCATCGTCGGCCCCGAGGGTGAGGTGATCCACGAGGCGTCGGTGGAGGAAGAGGTGATTGCATTCGAAGTGGATCTGCACAAGGTCAAGCAGGTGCGCGAGCGCGGCATGAAGGGCCTGGGGCAGACACTGAAAAGTTTCCGCGATGCGCGGGTGCGGTATCCACAGTATGAGCCGGGCGCCGTATCGCCGGCCTATGAGGAGCTGGGTCCATTGAAGGTGCCCGAGTAATAAGGGCAAAAAACTGGACCAGTCGGTGCGCGTCAACTGGCGCTAGGGTTTTCCAGTTGGGTGCGTAGCATATTTCATCAACAACAGTATCAATCGGCGCGGTTTGGCCAGAAAATAAAAGAAACGTAGAGGGAGCCATGAAAGAGCAAAGCAAGCAGGGGTTTAGCAAGAAAACACTGGCTGCAGCGGTCGCCACCGTATCCGCCGGTACACTGCTGTCCGTACCGCAAGTCTCGCTTGCGCAGGAGGCATTGCTGGAAGAGGTGATTGTGACGGCCACCCGCCGCGCCGAGAGTGTACAGGATATTCCCTACAATATTTCCGCGGTTGCCGGTGACGACCTCGAGGCGGCGCAGGTGACCGACGCTGCGGAAATGATGCGCAGTATCGCCGGTCTGACTGTCGTGGATCGCGGCTACCGCAATTCAGGGACCGTCAATGGCGTGGTGATTCGCGGCATGAATATCGATACCGGCGCAAACGGCGATGTGCCGCTGTCGGCCATCGGCACCGTAGCGACCTATGTCGACGATACGCCCCTCTATGCGAACTTCGTATTGAAGGATATCGAGCGCGTGGAAGTACTGCGCGGCCCACAGGGCACACTCTACGGCTCCGGCTCCCTGGCCGGTACCGTGCGCTACATCATGAACAAACCACAGGTCGGAGAATTTGCGGCCAAGGTTGGCACCAGCTTCAGTCAGACCGAGGGTTCCAGTGGCTACAACCTCAACTCTGACGCGATGCTGAACCTGCCCCTCGGGGACAAGGTCGCGTTCCGCGCGAATATCGGCAAGATCGATAACGACGGTATCGTCGACTACGCCAACGTCTATGAACTGGATGCCAGTGGTGCGCCGCTTGCCGCGGGCGGTGATATCGCCAACGGCGGGCCAGTATTCCGCAGTGTCGAGGATGCGGACACCGTGGACATCACCTACAGTCGCGCCTCAATCCTGTTCGAGCCCACCGACAACGCCAGTATTCAGCTGTCCTACCAGCAGCAGGAAGATAGCATCGGCGGCCGCCGCCAGGTGACCAGGGGCACGAACTGGGTGAATGGCACCGAGCAGCCCTACGACGATTACGAAAACGGCGCGGTGATCCTGGAACCGTCCGAGCGCGAAGTCGACATGACTTCCCTGGAAGTCGAAGTTGATATGGGTTTCGCCACCCTGACTTCCAGTACCGCCGACTACAGCCACAGCGGTGTGGGTATCAGCGATAACTCCGGCTTCTACGCCACCATGGACTGGTTCGAGGGTCTCTACTACGGCACTCCCCGCCCGGTAGCGAGGGCCGAGCGCTTCTACGACGATTCCGCGCTGGTACAGGAGATCCGCCTGGTGTCGAACGCCACCGATGCAAAAGTCGACTGGATTCTCGGCTTCTACTACATGGACCAGGACTCCAAGGCCGGCCAGAACAGCACCATGCCGGGCTGGTCTGACTGGATGGCTGTAGCACCGACCCCTTGGGATCCCGCCACGTCTCTGGCGGAAACCCTCACGGGCTGGGCGGCCGACGTTCAGGATCAGGACTTTTATTTCCGCCGCAATCAGAGCTTTGTTGACAAGGCCGTGTTCGGTGAGGCGACCATCAACTTCACCGACACGCTGCGCCTGACGCTGGGTATGCGCAGCTTCCAGAATGAACTGATCAACGAATCGCAGCTGTCTCTGCCAATCTGGCCCTTCCTCGGCAACGGCGATGCAGCCTTCGAAACTGAGGAAAACGATACGCTGTTCAAGGGCAACCTGTCCTGGGATATTTCCGACAGTTTGATGAGCTACGCAACGGTTTCCGAGGGCTATCGTCGCGGCGGGGCCAATGCGGTGCCGACTATCGGTTTTTATGCCGAGGATCCAGGCTATCTCCGCTATGACTCGGACTCGGTAGTGAACTACGAGTTGGGCTTAAAAGGCGCGACCGATGTCTTCCGCTATACGGTATCCGCCTTCTACACCGACTGGCAGGACCCGCAGTTGAATACTGCCACACCAAACTGGGGCTTCTTTGCGGCGATGAACGGAGAATCGGCGCGTGTGCAGGGTATCGAATTCGAGATGGAGGGCAATCTTTCCGAAAGTCTGCATTACACCCTGGGTTACACCTATGTAGACGGCGAGTTGACCGCGGACTTCGTGACTCCCACCGGCGTCACCATCGCCGAGGAGGGTGAGCGCCTGCCGAGTACCGCGGAAAACACCTTCTCGGTGGCGATGGACTACACCACCGCATTCAGCGACGGTATCGACTGGGTTTCCCGTATCAACGGCTACTACCAGTCGGAGTCTGAGAACGCCATCGGCAGCGGCCTCACTGCGGCGGAAATTGATGCCTTCCAGCTCTGGGGTGCCAACACTTCGCTGGTCGCGGAAAAGTGGGTCGCCACACTGTTTATCAAGAACCTGTTCAATGAAGACGGTGTAACCGGCCTGATTACCGAGCGCCATATGGGCACCGATCCGAGTGAAGGCTTCCTGGGCAATTCGTCCAAGGACTATATCAGCCTGCCCAGAACCATTGGTCTCTCCGGAAGCTACAGCTTCTAATCTCTTGCATTGTTGCTCATCTGCCGGCCCTCGTGGCCGGCTTTTTTGTTTTGCTCCACTACATTTCCACCAGCGACGTTATGGCGACAGTGGTATGCTGGCTGCGAAAAGAGTAAATACCTCGGCCTAACTGTGACTGACGCAAATCAGCATTACCAAACCGCACTCAACCGGTATCAGCGCAAGGAATTCACACAAGCCATCGAGATGTCGGAGCGCGTCCTGCGGCTGGATCCGCGGCTGGTGAATGGCTGGCGGTTACTGGCGGATAGCTGCGCCGCGCTGGGGCAGCTGGGCCGGGCGGTCGAGTCCCTCGGTCGGGCCCAGCAGTACACCGAGCTGCACACCAGGCAGTGGGTCAGTGTCAGTCTGCATCTGGCCGAAATTCTCGTCCGTGCCGGCAGGCATGGCGAGGCCCGGCAGCAACTGGACCATCTGCCCGTGGCCGATATTGAGCATTTTCAGCCCCTCGGTCAGGCAGCCTTCCTCTACTCACTATGTGAAGCCCACCGGGAGTCCAGAGATTTATTTGAGCGCGCGCTGAAACTGGCACCGGACAATCCACAACTGCTGTTCAACTGTGCGGCAGCGAACCGGGCGATGGGCGATCTGGCCAGGGCGGAATCGCAGTACGACCGGCTGATTGCTATGCGGCCAGATGACTTCGAGGCCTACAAGAATCGCTCCGATCTGCGTCGGCAAACGCCGGCGTGCAACCATGTCCCGGAGCTGCAGCGGGTTTCCGCACAGCCTGGCCTCCTGTCACTGGGTGCCAGTCAGCTGCAGTTTGCGCTGGCGAAAGAATTTGAAGATCTAGGCGAATACGAACAGAGTTTCGCCGCCCTGACCGAAGCCTGCTGTTTGCGACGCAGTGGCATTCGCTACAGCATCGAGCAGGATCTGCAGCGACTGCAGGGGATAGAATCCGCCTACAACGTTGATTTTATCCGTAGTTACCAGGAATCGCGGCAGAGCACTCCGGCGGAAGCTCGCGGTGAGGGAATCATTTTTATCCTGGGAATGCCGAGAACGGGCACTACGCTGGTGGACCGAATTCTGTGTGCGGGAGATGGTGTGTTTTCGGCAGGAGAACCGGGAATTTTTGCACGTGAGTTGACCGGCCTGGTTGGGGAGGCCGGTACCAGTGAGATCACGGAGTCAGTGGCCGCCGACTTCGTGGGCAGATCCAGAACGGTAGATTTCGCCGAGCTCGGCCGCCGCTATCAGGCGGAATTAAGAAGCCGGCCTGGAGTCGAAAACGCCCGCGTCATCATCGACAAGAACCCGATGAATTACCTGTATATCGGCTTGATCCGGCTGGCACTGCCGAAGGCGCGCATCGTGCACTTGCGCCGCAGCCCGATGGACAGCTGCTATGCCATTCTGAAAACCCAGTTCCGCAACGCATATCCGTTTTCTTACGACCAGTCGGAGCTCGGCCAGTATTATCTCGGCTATCGGCGGCTTATGGATCACTGGCGCGGACTGCTGCCGGATGCCATCTACGATCTGCACTACGAAAAACTGGTGGAAGATTTGGCCGGAGAGAGTCGCAGGCTGTTCGATTTCTGCGATCTGCAGTGGACCGAGTCGGTGCTGGACTTCCACCGTCAGGACAAGCAGGGCACGGCGACTGCCAGTGCCGCCCAGGTGCGCCAGCCGGTATACAAGTCGTCGGTCGGCAAGTGGAAGAATTATCGGGAGCAGCTGCGGCCGCTGGCCGAGATATTGACCGCCGGCGGTATCGAGATCGAATAATGCGGATGGATCTATCGCGGCCAAGGGCCGCTCCTACATGGAGTTAAAAAAATTCTGTAGGAGCGGCCCTTGGCCGCGATCGATGTCTGCAAGAACTACTCAGTTCGCCGCCTGCGGCAGAGCCTGCATCAGCGCCTGCCCCTTCTCCTTCAGTGCCATGCACAGCTGAATCTGCTCCTCGGTCTGCGCCAGGCTGCGCTGGTAGCCGGCGGTCAGCTTGCCCTGCTGCTTGAACAGCTGCTGCAGTTCGCCGAGTTTTTCCCTGTCACAAAAGGCGCGGGCAAAGGACGGTGTGTGGCGGCGGATCTGCGCGGGAATCTTGTCGACCACCGCCGGGAAGTTCTGCTGCAGCCACTGCCAGTTCTGTTCCTGTACCGCCGGCTCGGCGAGCGAGCGCTGGATCAGGCCGAAGGCTTCGCGCGGGCCCATATCCTCGCTGAGCGCCAGCCGGTGAATTGTCTCCAGCTGCCTGGGGCTGTTGCTGCCGCCGATCGCATTGGCGCTGGCATTTTCGAAGCGCGGGTCGTCCAGTTCGCTGCGCATTTTGATCAGGTGATCGAGGAAGTCGTCGCCGGCATCCTGCACCGCGACGGTCAGCGCGGCCTCGTAGAGGTCGGAATCCAGGGCCTCTGCATCGCGCTCGCGCTTGAAGCCGGTAAAGGCGGTGGCCTTGTCGCGCAGCGTCTTGCGCGCGTCCTCGTCGCCGGCGACCAGCGCCATAAAGCTCAGCAGCTCGCTGTTGAGCAGCTGTTCGTCGCTGTCGGGGCTGTCGCCGGTCCGCTCCAGCAGCGGCAGATAGAGGTTCTGGGCAAAATTCAGGAAAGCCGGCTGATCCTTTTCCGCCAGATAGTGCTGCCGGTACTTTTGCAGGTAGCGCAGCGGCGCGGTGATTACCTGGCGCTTGTCCGCGCGGGCTGACTGCTGCACCAGCTCCAGCAGCAGCGGTTCGGACAGCTGGCCGGCTTCGAACGCGGCAAAGGCGCTGTCGATCACGGACAGCTGCTCGGTGGGGGAGAAGTCGGCGAAGCGCTCGATCAGTGCCCGCCACTGGTCCTCGGCGACGCTCCAGCGGTAGTAGCCGCTGCCCTGGGCGTTGGGCATCAGCCACTGCGGGCAGGCGCCACCGGGGATATCGATTTCCTCTTCCACGCTGGTCAGCATCTGGCACTGCTGCACGCCGTCGCTGCTGCTGAAGCAGAACGGAATGCTCCAGTGCTGGTCGGCATCTTTAATGGGCGATCCCAGCGGCTTGTAGCGGCGCTGGCGTACCAGAAGTTTTGCCGCGCCCTCCTCACTGCAGTCCACCACCAGATCCAGCTGCGGCACGCCCTTCTGCTCGACGAAGCTCCGGAAGGTCTCCGTCAGTTCCGGGGTGTTGGTCTCCTCGCCGATCACCTGGTAAAAGGCCGGGGAGTCGGCCACGCCGCCGGCGAAGGTCTCGATATAGCGGCCCAGCGCCGGGCGGAAACGCTCCGCGCCGAAGTAGCTGTCCACCATGTTGATCACGCCGAGGCTCTTGGAATAGGTGATGGCATCGTAGGCGTTGCGGATATCGTGGTTGTCGGTCACCGGCTCGCGGATCGCGCGGGTGCTGGCCAGGGAATCCAGCTGCATGGCGCTGATGGCGGCGGTCGCGGCATTCAGGTCGTGGCCGCCCTGGGGTTCGAAAATGGTCAGCGCCAGCGGCTCGCCCCAGGTGGAGAAGCCCTCCTTCAGCCACAGGTCGTCCCACCAGGGCGGCGTGACCAGGTTGCCGAACCACATATGCGCGAGTTCGTGCGCGTGCACCTCGACCAGCGCCAGGCGCGTGCCGGGCGCCGGCTTGTCGCCGACGAGGATGCGCTGTTCGCGGTAGGTGATGGCCGCGGACAGCTCCGTGGCGCCGCTCGGCCACTGGGGCGCGGCGACGATATCCAGCTTCTCAAACGGATAGGGCCGCTGCAGCTGGGTCTCGAAAATCTCCACCATGCGCGGGGTGATATCGAGGATGTAATTCATATCCTGGCCGCGGCCCTTGCGCGCGAAACCGCGCAGCGGAATCGGCTCGGAGCGGTACTTGTTCGGCGGAATGGCCGCGCGTTCCACCACGTCGAAGGGGCCGGTGGACAGCGACAGCAGGTAGGTGGGCATCGGCAGTGTCGTGGCGAAGGTGACCTTCTCCATGCCGTCGCCGGCGGGCTCGCGCTTCAGTTCGGCGCCGTTGCTGACCGCGGCGTAGCCCGCGGGTACGGTGAGGCTGATATCGAAGGGCGCCTTCAGGCCCGGTTCGTCGAAGCCGGGCAGATACTTGCGCGCCTGGATGGACTCGGATTTGGCCAGCGCGTAGGCATCGCCCTTCTCCTCGACCTTGAACAGGCCGGCCAGGTTGCGGTCGAAGGCGGCGCTGTAGTCGATATGCAGGGTGAAGCTGCCGGCGGGCAGCTTTTCCGCGAAGCCGACCCGGGCGACGCCGCTGTCCAGCACCTCTCTGTATTCGGCCGGCACCTGCTTGCCGTCGGGCAGGGTCGCGTGTATGTCACTGACCTGCAGGTCCTTGCCGTGCAGCCAGATATGGTCGGCGGCACTGGCCAGCTGGATATCGATCTCCACACTGCCGGAGAAGTCGTCCCGGCGCGGATCCAGCACCAGGTCGAGGCGGTAGGCCTGCGGGCGCACGCCCTCCGGGAGCCTGCCCTCGGGGGCATCGCTGTAATCCGCCTGCTCGGCGGCGTCGGCAGGGGCCTGTACGACGGGCTTCTGATCGGACTTTGCGGGGCCGGTTTCGGCGGTCTTGTCGGACGGGCCGCAACCGGCCAGGCCGCAGCCGGCCGCAGCCAGCAGCGCGGCGGCCAGCAGGCAGCGCAGGGATCTACTACTCATTGGACAACTCGGTGAATTTACAAACGCCGGTATTGTAATGATTTGCGACGCCATTGCCGAAGGCGGCGCGGCGAGGTGATCCGCAGGGGCGACACGGTGTTCGCCTCCGTCTGTGCGGTCGCCGTGGGGCGCTGGCGGGCGGAAAATTGATACTGAATAGTCAATCCCGGTCATTGGTTCCCGGAGTATCTGTCTGCAGCGCCCGGAGTCAGTGACTTGTGCGGACTTTTCAGTCCCGAAAAAACCGACGGATATACGGTTCTGGTCTAAAATTGTTCTTTTTTTGAACAGTAAAAACCGGTAGGGTGTGTGCTTCCAAGTTCCGCCACGGAGGGCCAGAGAAGGAGCAATCCGGTGGCTAGAACACTATTTCGTCGCACCGCGTCAGTATTGGTAATTTGTTTCGGTATTGTCCTGGCCGGCTGTAATGTGCAGCAGAACCTGGGCAAGGAAACCTGGTACCAGGTAGAGAGCGACAATTTCCGCATCGTCACCAATGGCGATCCCGCCGCCGTGCAGACCCTGGCCGCGGATCTGGAGCGCTACCGCGCAGTGGCACTGCAGCTGCTCGGTGCCGAACCGAGCAAACAGAAGCTGACCATCTACGCCGCCGCCGACCGCGACAGCTATGGCGGCCTGGTGGGCGAAGAGCTGGCGGAAATGACCAATGGCCTGTTCGACACTACCGCACAGGGCAGCTACGCACTGGTAAACCTGGACGGCCGCAGCGGCGAGCGCCAGCTGCAGGCGCGCGAGTTCCTGTTCCACGAGTACACCCACTACCTCAGTTACAACGGCAACACCACGCACTACCCCTACTGGTACAGCGAGGGCTTTGCCGAGTTTATGTCGACCATGACTTTCGATCAGAACGGTCGCTATAAGCTGGGCGCCATTCCGGAAGAGCGGGCCATGACCCTGGTCTACACCAGCCCGATGCCGCTGGAGCAGCTGCTGCGTGCAACCGTCTACAACACCCCGGACAACGAGAAGGGCGGCGTCTACGCCAGCGGCTGGATGCTGGCCCACTGGCTGCTGATGAAGAGCGGCAAGGTGGAAGAGTTCAAGGAATATGTGAATGCCTACAACAACGGCGCCGACCCGGTGGAAGCGCTGGAGAAATCCCTGGGTATGTCCCTCGCGCAGATCGACAAAGAATACGAGGCCATGTTCGAGAACGGCACCTTCGACCTTGCCGGTGGCACAGTGCCGGCGGATTTCCGCGAGGCCAAGCCCGTTGTCACGCAGCTGTCCCCGCGGCATGCGGTGGCGGAGATCGGACGCTTCCTGGTGATGTCCGGCTACAACCTCGAGGGCCTGCTGCACCTGTTCCAGTACGCGAGCGCCGCCGGCGTCGACAGCCCGGAGCTCACCGCGGTGCAGGCGGATGCGGAGACCCGCATCGGCAACTTCGACCGCGCGCAGCAGCTGCTCGCGACCGTCCCCGCCGGGCGCCGCGACGAGATCTGGTACCAGACCGCCGATGCGTGGCTGGGCCTGAATCGCCAGGTCGGTCTCCCCGGCGAGGCGCGCGACCGCGATGCACTGAAAAAAGTGCGCGACGAATTCGTGTTCCTGGTGAACAACGATGCGGACACGGCCTCCCATTGGTTCGGGCTCGCCATGGCGATGGAAATGCTCGATTACCCGCGGGACAAGTATGTGGAAATGCTCGAGCAGGCCTACCTGCGCGCGCCGCGGGAGGCCCATATCGCCCAGTGGCTGGCGCAGGAACTGTACGAGCAGAAGGATGCCGAATTCTTCGCCCGCGTCGCCAAGCCGCTGATGCTGGAACTGGATAACGAAGAAGAGTTCGAGCAGATGAAGACGATGCTGGCGGAGCTGCAGGGCGACCCCAAGCCGGTCGAAAAGACGCAGACAAAGCTGGCAAGGAAAGAAGGCTAAGCCATCTGTAACCGAAAAGCCCCGGCCGCAAGGCCGGGGCTTTTTTAATTGCGCGGCGGTAACTGACGTGGCAACTGCTCAGGACGCCTGCCTGGCCACACCCCAGTAATTAAAGCCGGCAAATTTCGGCGCGAGGATATAGCCGGATTCCATCGACTGAATACTGAAGCCCATTTGTTCGATCAACCGCGGAATCGGCCGGTTCAGATTGCAGCCGCCGAAGGCCCGGCCCCAGTATGGATTTAACCGCTCCTGCCACTCCCTGACGCCGGCATCCGGCGCGCTGCCGTGCTCGCTGAATATCAGTACACCACCCGGCCTCAGCACGCGTCGCATTTCAGTCAGCGCCCGCCGCCAGTCCGCAATTGTGCACAGCGTGTAGGTCAGCAGCACCGTATCCGCGCTGTTATCCTCCAGCGGAATCTGCTCGCTGGGCAGATCCAGCCAGCGAACGTCCAATGGCGAGTTGCCGACGTTGTCGCGCGCGCGCCTGCGCATACCCGCGGAGGGCTCCAGGCCCCACACAAATTCGACCCTGGCGGGATCGTAATAGGGCAGGTTCAGACCCGAGCCGAAGCCGACTTCCAACACGCGGCCGCGGGCCTGCGGCACGACGATTTGCCGCTGGCTGCGGAAGGCCTTGAGGCCGCAGGCGCAGTTGATCAGGTGTGGCAGACAGTGGTTTTCGTAGAAACCCATGGTGATCCCCGCTGCTGAGCGTCGATGCCGGATTCACAGTCTATACAACAGCAACGTCCCTGCAGAGTGCTCTCGTCATACCGGCCTGACCCGGTATGACGAAGTGAATAAATTCTTGCGCTGAAATCGCGAACCGATCACTGGCCGGATACGCTCACCGCCGTTAAGCTAACCGGCTGATCAGTTAATACAAGATAAAAATCATGATCAACCTGCAGGAATGGCGCCGCGGCGGGCGCGTCTTCGAATACCGCGGCTGGCCCGTATTCACCCGCACCGGCGGCAACCCGGAGGGCGAGGCGCTGGTGCTGATTCACGGTTTCCCCACCTCCTCCTGGGACTGGAACAAGATCTGGCCGCAGCTGGCCGAGCGCTATGCGCTCTACGCGATCGATATGCTCGGCTTCGGCGATTCCGCCAAGCCGCGCGACTTTTCCTATCTGATCGCCGACCAGGCCGAACTGATCGAGACCTGGCTGATGGAGCAGGGCGTCGGCGATTACCATATCCTCGCGCACGACTACGGCGATACCGTGGCGCAGGAGCTGCTGGCCAGGGATCGCGAGCGCCTGAATGTCACCCGCACAGGCGTGCCCAAACTGCGCATCCGGAGTGTCTGCCTGCTCAACGGCGGCATATTCCCGGAAACGCACCAGCCGGTGCTGATTCAGAAACTGCTGCTCTCGCCGCTCGGCGCCCTGGTCGCCAGGCTGACCAGCAAGCGCAAGTTCGCCGCGAACCTGCGCAAGATCTGCGGCCCCGCGACGCCGCCCACGGCGGCGGATATCGACGGCTTCTGGGCGCTGATCCGGCAGAACGACGGCCTGGGGGTGATGCACCGGCTGATCCGCTATATGCCGCAGCGGCGGCAGCACCGCGCGCGCTGGGTCGGGGCGCTGTGCAACGAGTGGATCCCGGTGAAACTGATCGACGGCCTGCTCGACCCCATTTCCGGCGCGCACATGGTGGCCCGCTACCGGCAGCTGGTGCCGGACGCGAATGTCACCGAACTGGCCGACATCGGCCACTACCCGCAGACGGAGGCACCGGCGAGCGTACTCAGTGCCTATCTCGATTTCCGCGCCAGCATTGCCGAGACGTCCGTGACTGTAGCGGAGACCTGAGGGGCGGGCCTGTCGCCGGCAGTCGCTTGCCGCTGCCGTATCCACCGGGGTTGGTGCAGCGGTAGAGAGACTGGGATTCTGCGCCGGGTATTTGCGGCGCATAGATCTGACGCGGCTCCTGGTTGGCAGGTGATTGACGTGAAGGCGCAGAATTCTAGCGAGAGACTCCGTCGCTACTCATTGCACTGGTAACCGTGCAGGTCGAGCCCCTTCTCCAGGTAGGAGGCCAGCAGCGGGTGTGCGATCAGGTACTCCGCCGTCTGCGGGTTCCAGCTGTCGGCCGCCTGCGCCAGTGCGTCCCGCCACTCGGGGCGGCCGTAATCCTCGCGTCCCAACCACAGCAGCGCCACCAGCTCCTGCTGCTGGTCAGGTTCCAGATCGTCAACGATGGCCTTGAACTCCAGAAAGCTGGCGTCATCCGCGTGGCTGGCCAGCATCTGTACCGCCCAGTCACCGCTGGGGTTGGCGGGATCCTCCGGTATGGTCACTGCCTCCTGGGCGTGAAATTCCCGCGCCAGTTCGACCAGGCGGCAGACGTTGTCGGGGCTGACACTGAGCATATCCTCCTCCCACAGCAAGGGCGGCCTGCGGCACAGCAGGCAGTTTCCTTAAGACTAGGCGCTTTCCATTGAGGCGGGGGTGGGCGGCGATACTTTTACGACATTGCCAGTATTGCGCCGCATTGCGCAGTATCGCGCGGCGTCGCGACTGCCAGCGCGGGCTTCGTGTCTGGTAACGCTGACCCGATCAACCCGCCGGTCAAAGCGCTGCCGGCAGTATGTAATCGCTTATCAGGCTGCGAGTCAGTTCGTGGGCATCGCCGCGGCGGAAATTCTCGCTGGTGATGGTCGCCACCAGATCCAGCGTCGGTGCGACCAGCACGATATTGCCGCCGGCACCGGACATATGGAAAGTGGGTATTTGCTGATCGCCGATCTCAAACGGCTGCAGCCACCATAGAAAGCCGTACTCGTAGACTCTGCCGTTCGAACCCTCGAACTGCACGCGCGCTTGCACCGAGTCGCGCACCCAGCGCTCTGAGAGCAGGCGTTTTCCCGACCAGCTGCCGCCATCGGCATAGAGTTGTGCCAGCTTCAGCAGGTCGCGGCTGCGCAGTTCCAGGCCGCCACCGGTCTGCACTTCGCCGGTGGGGGAGCGCTGCCATTTGGCGCCGGCAATGCCCAGGGGTGCGAACAGCTTGTCGCGGGCGAAATCCTCCAGCGGCATAGCCACCGCGCCGGCGAGCGCCCGCCCGAGCATATAGACACCCGCGGTGCAGTAACTGAAAGCGCGGCCGTAGGGGCGCTGCTCTGCTTTGGGCTCCCAGGGCGGCGTGCCGCGAATGGGCAGGTCCAGGGCAAACTGCAGCCAGTCCTCGCGCAGATACATGCGTTCCTCGTTGCCGCTGGAAAAGGAATTCCAGTCGTTGCATTCGAGCACAGAGCTCATGGTCATCAGGTCGGCAAAAGTGATCTCCGCCTTGCGCGGGTCCAGATAAAGCTGTGGCCGCTGCTGCAGATAGGCCAATACCTTCGCACTGGCACCGGAGATCCGGCCCTCGTCTATAGCCAGCCCCACCAGCATGCCGGCCACCGTCTTGGTGGCGGAGCGGGTGTTGCGCAGGGTGGCCGCATCCCCGGAAAAATAGCCCTCGAAGGCGAGGCGCCCACTGCGCGCCACCAGCACGCTGGTGATGCTGCCGAAATCGCCGTTGCGGATGGCGCTGTCCATCTGTAGCAACCGCTCGCCGGACAGCCCCGCCCCGGCGGTGGAAACCGTTGGCCAGCCGTCGTCCGACGATGGGGGATTGGTTGGTTCGGCAGCAAGGCAGGCCGCACTCCAGGCGACAGCCTGCAGCAGGGCGGCAAATTTTGTGATTGTCTTTAGTGACAAAGCGCCTCCTTGAGTGGGTGCGACTCAGACTTCAGTAACAGTGTGGTGTTTCTGGATGATAGGCCGCACCCGTCACCGCGATAGCAGAAATGCAGTTGAATGCGCGGCGCGGGCAAGGCTCAAATCACAGTTCCATATCAATTGCAGCCGAGAGCCTCAAGCCTATCCTTGTCCTCCGCTCGGAAGGCCTCCAGGCAGGCTTCAGATTTCTCCAGTTCCCGGGTCTTGTTCAGTAGAGCCAGCTGCGCGTTCTGCCTGGCAAGGTTGTTGTCCAGTTGTTCGGTCGCCTCGACAAGGGATTTTTCCTTGTCCGCATTTTCCTTGAGTCCGTCGAGCACGGATCCTATGGCCGAGAAGTAGGAGTCCAGGATTTCGGCTGGCAGCTTGACGATGGCTAGCGCCTCGCCCTCAGTGGTCTGGTTGAATCCGGTCAGTATGCCGTCTTCAAAGGCAAAGCTGGCCTCATTGTCCGAAAATGTCGTCTTGGCGAGTGGCAGGAAATGTACCTCATTGGAAGGGAGACTCAGAATCACTGATTCCACCCTCTTGTCACCCTCGTAAAGCGTGAATATATAGGGTTGCTCTTGGCGGTAATAGACTCCGTTCCGTGATTTCGCCGATACACTTTGATCAGCGCCTTTAAATCCGGCGGCATTGAGTTCGCTCGGGTTTTCACCGAAAAGATTACCGTCGTTGCCATTAAGTCGAGTTATGAAATCATTTAATGGCATCAAAGAATAGTCAAAGTAACCACAAATTTTGCTGTCCGGTGAGCTGGCCGTATCGGCAATTATGTAAGTGTAGATTCGCGGTGAGTCGCAATAATTTCGTCTCTGGTTCCAGCTCTTAGTTCCCTTGATTGTGCCTGCTGCTCCCAGGCTGCCGGCGAGTGCATTCAGTGTCTCTGACAGTTGCACATCGCTCTTGGTATTGCCTGAAGTCAACAGTCCGGACCTGGAGACGCCGAAATTGAAGGTGTTCTTGGCAAAAGGGTTGTTTTCGTAATTAAGTACATAGCGCTGGTCCAGATCTGGATAGGCTTCTGTCGTGCTGATTTCGATGTTGCTGATGCGGGTTCCTTCCGCTTGGATAACTTTGCCGTTTTTGTCCTTCTTTTCATCCACTGTACTTACTGTTACGCTGACCTTGGCGGCCTTCGCCGGCAGATAGTAAGTAAGGCCTGGCATGTTAGTCTCGGATGAGGATGGGGTGCTCACGACTCCAGAACACCCTGACAGAGCTAACGCAGAAGCTAACGATATGGAGGTAATTTTTTTCACGGAAAATCCTTTTTAATGTTATTGATATTCGACAGCAAAATGCTGCCGAGCCGACTTATATCACGTTCATTTAGATGCTGCGATGCCTTGTCATAAGATGTAATTCGCTTTAAAGGCGGATATGTATAAGACCCGTTGGAGCCTTATCGGAATTGCGACGGGGCATCATGGCGAATCCGAATATTAGTCGGTACTTCCTCTCCTCTGCGACTTCTCCATCGCCATACACCACTCACTCTGCTGCCTGCGGTCCTGCAACACTCGCCCCAGTGCCGGCATCAGGTCTCTATTCTGTTTCAGCGCTTCGGCATACTGGCTGATGTCCGCCTTGCTGCAAACGATCGGGAACAGCATCGCATAGGCCTTGTTGTACAAGGTATCTTTGGTGTCGCTGACCTGTGGCACGGCGCCGAACAGTTGCGTGCTCATGTCGCGGTACAAGTTCAGCTGCTCCGCGGGGAAGAGCGCAGCGGCGGCGGCGCGGATCTGGCTCAGTTTGTACTGGTCGCGCTTGTTGAGGATGTTGTCCAGCCACGCTCTTTTTTCTTGCGCGACCGGGCGGATCGCGCGGGCGCTGATCGCGTAGTTCTGTGCGCGATCGGAGTTGTCCCGTTGCAGTTCGTCCTTAACCAGCTTTGCATAGTCGCCGTGCAGGTGGCGGTTCAACAGGACGATCAGTTGCCAGCGAATGTCCTGGTCGATCGATAGACCGTCGATGGCGAGCTCTCCGGACAGTAATTGTGCGGCGTTGCCCAGGCCTTGATCCGTGTGGGCGAGCTGGGTGAAGGTCTCAAACCAGACTTTCTGCGCATCGCTGCCGGCGGGGCTGGTGTTGATCTTGGCCCAGACAAAGTTTTCGATTGCCTCGAGTCGTTCCCGGCGCAACGGCTCCGCGATGTCAAAGCGGTGCGCGTAGGCGCTGGCAGCTTCCAGATGGCTGGCGATCAGGCGAATTACGTTGATATCGCTCTCGGCGCCGGCATTGTTCAGCGCGAAGTCGATCCACTCGGACAGCGGCATCTTCCCGTCGGTCACGCTGTCGAACAGGCTCTGCCACAGCATCAGGCGCGTGAAGGAGCTCTCGATGGCATTGATGTGCTGGGAAACCTGGGCGATGGATCTGTTGTCGAGGCTGGTTCTTACATAGCCCCAGTCCTCGTCGTTCAGAGTCAGGATCTGCGGGCAGGGTTGCCCCCGCGCTTCCTTTACATCGGTCTTGGCGCCGCTGTAAATGACCGGCACGGCCGCGACGCGCGCCATGACCCCGTCCTGCAGTCGATAGATGCCGAGCTGGACTTTCTGCCGGCGCCGCACCGGGTATTCCTTCGGCGCGCTCTGGTTGATCAGCAATACGGTAATCTTGTCGTCCCAGCACTGATAGCCGGCGGCAATGGTATTCACGCCGGGCTTGTACAGCCAGTTGTGGGTCCACCGACTCAGGTCCTGGTTTGCGGCCTTGCCCAGGTGGTCCATAAAGTCTTTCAGTTCGGCGTTGCCATAGGAGAATTCTTCCAGGTAGCTGCTCACGCCTTGGCGGAAAGCCTCCTTGCCGAGGAGGTGCGGCAGTTGCTTCAGTACCGAGCCGCCCTTGCCGTAGGTAATGCTGTCGAAATTGGAAAATGCCTCGGCGGTATTGGGTACCGGCACTTCGATGGGATGGGTGGTGGCCAGCTGGTCCGCCTGGTAGGCGGACTGCTTTGAGCGCAGATAGAAGTTCTCCCACACGTCTTCGAATTCGCTGTTGGTGGCCAGAGCGAGCGAGGCCATATAGGTGGCGAAGCTCTCCTTCAGCCACAGGCCGTTCCACCAGTCCATCGTCACCAGATCGCCAAACCACATGTGCGCCATCTCGTGGGCAATCACATTGGCGAGTTTTTGCCGCTCGGCCTGGGTTTTCTCCCCGCGGGAGACATAGGCCTCGTTAAAGGTGACCGCGGCGACGTTTTCCATGGCGCCGATGGTGAAGTCCGGCACGATCAGCTGGTCGTACTTGCGGAACGGATACTCGATGCCGAAGTACTTCTGGAAGAAATCGAAAGACTGCTGGGTAAAGGTAAACCAGTCCTGCGGCTTCACGTTCGGCGCCAGTGTCCTGCGCGCCATCAGGCGCAGCGGAATATTGCCGGCCTTGCTCTCCCAAACCACGAAGGGGCCCGCGTGCAGCGGCAATATGTAGGTGGAAAATTTCTTGGTGGCGGGGAAGTGCCAGTGCTTGCGCCCGTCCGCCAGCTCCTCGATGCGGTCCTCGCGCGAGGTGGTCACGACCTGCCAGTCCGCCGGCGCCTTCACGTCGATCGTATAGCTGGCCTTCAGGTTCGGCTGGTCGAACAGCGGCGCGAAGCGATTGGCCTTGTAGGGCTCGAAATGAGTGTAGAGGTAGACATTGCCGTCCTGCGGATCCTTGAAGCGGTGCAAGCCGGAGCCGTCCGTGGAATAGGGGTGCGTGTAAGCGATGGCGATGTTGTTCCGGCCCTGCGGCAGGTGCTGCGGCGCGATGGTGATGAAGTAGCCGTTGTACTCGAACGGAATTTCCTTGCCGTTGACGCTGACCGATTTCACTTCGCCACCGGTGAAGTCGACCGTGAGCGGGTTGCGCAGCGGCCTGGCGATATCTGTCTCCGCGACCACGCGGCCGCTGAAGGTGTCCGACTCGCCGTCCAGGTCCACGGAAATCCGGTAATCCACATTCGCGATCTGCTGCTTGCGCAGGGCGGCGTAATTGGCGGTGAGCCCGGGGGCATCGGGGCGCGTTACGAGCGGGGTAGCATTGATTTTCGCAGCAGCCGTGCTTGTTGGTTCGACGGCCTTCTCTGACGGTGGCGTCTTCTCGCCGCAGCCGCTCAACAGAGCGCCGCACAGAAGCGCCGTGACCAAGGGTCGTGAAAACCGCATGTCAGCCTCCAGATGCAGGCGCGGCAGCCCGGCAGCGTGAATTCCGATGCTCAATAATTGTTTATAGCATCGACAAATACGGATCGGAAAAGCGGGAGCCGGCCGATAATTACGGTTGGTAATAAAAAAGGCCCCGCGGGGCCTCTAAATTATTGGGGTTGTCGTCATCCCGGCGCAGGCCGGGATCCAGGTGCCGAGGCACCGGGCCCCGGGTCAGGCCCGGGGTGTCGATGCGCTCAGCCCTTGTTGCTGCCACTCAGCAGCGCCGCCATATTCAGGCAGCGCTGGTTTTCCTGGCGGCGGTTCTTCAGGCCTTTCTCCAGCAGCGGATTCAGCGGCTTGCCGCTGTCGAGGATTTTGCTCAGCGCCTGTACGCCCTGCTCGCTGCAATTCAGCGGGAAGAGTTTTGCATAGGTGCCGACAAACTCCGGCGAATCGCTGGCGTTGACGTCGTCGAGGGCGGCGACTATGCGCTCCACGTTGGCCTCAAACTGGTCGCCCTGCTGCGGCGGGAACATGGTGTAGGCGGCCGCCTTCAGCTGGCTCAGTTTGAAGTTGTCGCGGTGCGCGAGGATGTTCTCCAGCCACTTGGCCTTGCTCTCTGCCAGCGGGCGGATGGCTTCCGCGGCGATGGCGTTCAGCTGCGAGCGGTCGGAGTTGTCCTTGGCCAGTTCGCGCTGGATCGCCTGCTCGTAATCGTCGTACAGGTATTCGTTCTGCAGCGCGATCAGGCTCCAGCGCATGTCCGGATCCAGGGTCAGGCCGTCGATGTCCAGCTCGCCGCGCAGCAGCTGCTTGGCATTGGCCAGCGCCGCGTCGGAGTGGGCCACACCGGTAAAGGTGTCGAACCAGGTCTTCTGCGCGTCGCTGCCGGCCTCGGCCTGCTGCAGCTGCTGCCAGACGAAGTTCTCGATCGCCAGCTGCAGCTCGTCGCGGCGGGCCGCGTCGATATCCACCTGGTGCAGGTAGCCGTAGGCGTAGCCCAGGTGTTTGGACACCAGGCGTACCACGTTGATATCGCGCTCTTCACCGGCATTGGTCAGCACGAAGCTCACGTACTCATCCAGCGGCAGCTTGGCGTCGTAGACGCTGTCATAGAGGCTCTGCCACAGCATCAGCCGGGTGAACGGCTGCTCGATGTCGTTGATATGCTTGGCCATATTCTCGACGGATACCGCATCCAGGTTCACCTTGGCGAAGGCCCAGTCGCCCTCGTTCGGGTAGACGATCTGCGGGCAGGGCTGGCCGACGGCCTCGGCCACATTGGTCTGGGCGCCGCGGTACAGCACCGGGATGGCCTTGCTTAGCACCATGCTGCCGTTGGCCATGTTGTAGAAGCCGATCTGGGTGCGCTGCTCGCGCAGGGTGGGGTACTCCTCCGGCGCCGACTGGGCCAGGGTCAGGCTGGTGACCTCGCCCTTTTCACACTGGAAGCTGGCCTCGATGGTGTTCAGGCCGGCCTGGTACAGCCACTGCTGCTGCCACTGGTCCAGGTCCTTGCCCGCGGCCTTGCCCAGGTGACCCATAAAATCGTCCAGGGTGGAGTTCTGGTAGGACAAGTCCTTCAGGTAGTTGCTGACACCCTTGCGGAATTCTTCCCTGCCCAGGTAGTAGGGCAGCTGCTTCAGGATGGAACCGCCCTTGCCGTAGGTGATGCCGTCGAAGTTGGCGAAGGCCTCGTCGGTGTTCTTCACCGGCAGCTGGATCGCGTGGGTGGTGGGCAGCTGGTCGGAGTGGTAGGCCCACTGTTTCGTGCCCAGGTAGAAGTTTTCCCAGGTGTTCTTGAACTCGCTGTTCTCGGCCAGGGCCAGGTTGGCCATATAGGTGGCGAAGCTCTCGTTCAGCCACAGGTCGTCCCACCAGTTCATGGTCACCAGGTCGCCGAACCACATGTGCGCCATTTCGTGGGCGATCACGTTGGCCAGGCGCATGCGCTCGGCCTGGGTTTTCTCGCCGCGGGATACAAAGCCCTCGCGGAAGGTTACCGCGGCGACGTTCTCCATGGCACCGGCGTTGAAGTCGGGCACGATCAGCTGGTCGTACTTCACGAACGGGTAGTCGATCTCGAAGTATTTCTGGAAGAACTCGAACGACTGCCTGGTGAAGGTGAACCAGTCCTGCGGCTTCACATACTGGGCCAGGCTCTGGCGCGCCATCAGGCGCAGCGGGATACCGTCGGCATCGTCTTCCCAGATGTGGAAGGGGCCGGCGTGCAGGGAGAAGATGTAGGAGGAGAATTTCTTCGACTGCGGGAACTGCCAGTGCTTCACCTCGCCGTCCTGCTCGATCTTGCTCTCGCGCACCGAGCTGACCACGGTCCAGTCTTTCGGCGCGGTCACATTCAGCGTGTAGTGCGCCTTCAGGTTCGGCTGGTCGAAGTGCGGGAACAGGCGGTTGGCATCGTAGGGCTCGAAGTCCGTGTACATATAGATCCGGCCGTCTTCCGGATCCTCGAAGCGGTGCAGACCGGAGCCGTCGGTGGAATAGGGGTGCTTATAGTTCACTGCGATCGCGTGCTCGCTGCCCGGCAGCAACTCCGGCGCGATGGTGATGAAGTGGCCGTCGTATGCGAACGGCACTGCCTGGCCGTCGACGCTGACCGCATCCACGGTGCCGCCGGCAAAGTCGATGGTCAGCGGCTGCCCGAGCTGACCGTTGAATCTGGTATGCGCGATCGCCTGGCCGGAAAAGCTGCCGCCGCTCTTGTCGAGCGTGACCGAAAGTTCGTAGTCGACCTGTGCTATCTGCTGCTTGCGCAGCTTGGCGTAGCGCTCGGACAGCCCGGGCGCGTCGGCGCGGGTCACGGCTGCCGGTGCGGCGCTGGTGTCGACTGCCTGCTGGTTATCGGGCTCCTGGCTGCAGGCCGCCAGTATGGCACTGCACAGCAGGGTGGCCGCGAACTTGGGCGCGGTCAGTTTTCCGGTCTTGATCATGGGGTACCCCGTTACATCGATTGTTTTCGAGACTGCATTGCTGCAAAAACAGTCGATCCTTATACCACGGTGGTCCCTGCTTGGCGGGCGTTTCGTCGCACTAATGGTGCGCCTCACCGCGCGCCAGTCGATTCTGTGGATAAGCTGTGAATTGCGGGATTATCTACTTTTGCGGGTGTCTTTCGCCGTAGAAAATCTCGGGATCTTGTGGGACGCCCGGGACGCGGAGTCCCAGGCTGGTCACTAAGTCGGGGTGGGTCAGTTGCTCGGGAAGGAGAACTGGGCGCCCTCGCGCACGCCGCTGGAGGGCCAGCGCTGGGTGATGGTCTTGCGATTGGTGTAGAAGCGCACGCCGTCCGGGCCGTAGGCGGACAGGCAGCCGAACAGGGAGCGCTTCCAGCCGCCGAAGCTGTGGTAGGCCACCGGCACCGGCAGCGGCACGTTGATGCCGACCATGCCGACCAGGATGTTGTCGCTGAAGTAGCGCGCCGCCTCGCCGTCGCGGGTGAAGATGCAGGTGCCGTTGCCGTACTCGTGCTCGTTGATCATCCGCATGGCGGCTTCCATGCTTTCGGCGCGCACCACCAGCAGCACCGGGCCGAAGATCTCCTCCTCGTAGCAGGTCATGCCGGGTTTCACGTTGTCGATCAGGGTACCGCCGACGAAGAAGCCGTTCTCGTAGCCCTGCACTTGCGGGTTGCGGCCGTCGACGACGATGGTCGCGCCCTGCTCGGCGGCGCTGGCGATATAGCCGTTTACCTTGTTCCTGTGCGCCTCGGTGATCAGCGGGCCGAAGTCGTTGCTGCTGTCGGTGTAAGCGCCCACTTTCAGCTTCTGCATTTCGCCGCTCATCTTCTCGATAAACGTATCGGCGGCCGCGTCGCCGACACAGACGGCTACTGACAGCGCCATGCAGCGCTCGCCGGAGGAACCGAAGGCGGCGCCGGTCAGCGCGGCCACGGCATTGTCCATGTCGGCGTCGGGCATGATGATCGCGTGGTTCTTGGCACCGCCCAAAGCCTGGCAGCGCTTGCCGTGGGCGGACGCAGTGGCATAGACGTACTCGGCGATGGGGGTGGAGCCGACGAAGCTCACCGCCTGCACGCGCGCGTCGGTCAGCAGGGTATCCACGGCCATCTTGTCGCCGTTGACCACGTTCAGCACGCCGTCCGGCAGGCCGGCCTCCTGCATCAGCTGCGCCAGGTACAGGCCCACGGACGGGTCGCGCTCGGACGGCTTCAGCACGAAGGTGTTGCCGCACAGGATGGCCAGCGGGAACATCCACAGCGGCACCATGGCCGGGAAGTTGAACGGCGTGATACCGGCCACCACGCCCAGCGGCTGCATCTCGCTCCAGGAATCGATGCCCGGGCCCACGTTGCGGCTGTGCTCGCCCTTCAACAGCTGCGGGCCGCAGCAGGCGAAGTCGACGTTCTCGATACCACGGGTCAGTTCACCCATGGCGTCGTGGGATATCTTGCCGTGCTCCTCGCCGATCATCGCGCAGATCTGCTCGGCGTTTTCCTCCAGCAGCTGCTTGAAGCGGAACATGATCCTGGCGCGCTTGGCCGGCGGCGTGTTGCGCCACGCCGGGAAGGCGGCCTGAGCCGCGGCTATGGCCTCCTCGACGGTTTCCTTGGCGGCGATGGCGACCTGCTTGGTGACCTGTCCTGTGGCCGGGTTGAACACGTCCTGGGTGCGCTCGGCGGCCTCGCTGACCCGGCCGTTGATGTAGTGGCCCACAATCCTCATGGTTATTCCTCTCTATCTGAATCTCTAATTATTTTCTCGTCATGCCGGGCCTGACCCGGCATCCAGGATCCACAGGATCTCCCGGCTCCGCTGGTCTGGATCCCGGCCTGCGCCGGGATGACGGCAGTGGGGTTTTAGCTGGCGGCGACTTCCGTAATTGCGTCGCCGAGCGCGCTAACCAGGGTATCTATCTCCTCCGGCTGCGCCACGAACGGCATGCCGAGCTGGATGGTGTCGCCACCGTAGCGCACGTAGAAGCCCTTGTCCCACATCTTCATCGCAATCTGATAGGGGCGCAGCAGCGGCTCGCCCGGTGCCGCCTCGATGGTGAGGCCGGCGGCCACGCCGCAGTTGCGGATATCGGTGACCAGCGGGGTGCCCTTCAACTGGTGCACGCGCTCTTCCAGTACCGTGGCCAGCTCGCCGGCGCGGTCGAACAGGTTCTCGCGCTCGAGGATATCCAGCGAGGCCAGTGCCGCGGCGCAGGCCACCGGGTGCGCGGAGTAGGTATAGCCGTGCGGCAGTTCCAGCAGGTAGTCGTAGCCGCCCTGTTCCATAAAGGTGTCGTAGATCTCCTGCTTGGCGATCACCGCGCCCATCGGCACGGCGCCGTTGGTCAGCTGCTTGGCGGTATTGAGGATGTCCGGCGTCACGCCGAAGGCCTCGGCACCGGTGGCGGCGCCCATGCGGCCGAAGGCGGTGATCACCTCGTCGAAGATCAGCAGTATGTTGTGCTGGTCACAGATTTCTCTGAGGCGCTGCAGGTAGCCCACCGGTGGCGGCAGCACCCCGGCGGAGCCGGCCATCGGCTCGACGATCACCGCGGCGATATTGGAGGCGTCGTGCAGGGCCACCAGTTCCAGCAGTTCGTCCGCCAGGTGCGCGCCCTCCTCCGGCATGCCCTTGCTGAAGCGGTTCTCCGGCAGCACCGTGTGCGCCAGGTGGTCGGCGTCCACGGCGGTGCCGTAGAGGGCGCGGTTGGCGCCGATGCCGCCGACGCTGATACCGCCGAAGTTCACCCCGTGATAGCCCTTGGCGCGGCCGATCAGCTTGGTCTTGGACGGCATGCCCTTCTTGCGCCAGTAGGCGCGGGCGATCTTCAGCGAGGTCTCGGCGGACTCGGAGCCGGAGCCGGTAAAGAAGACGCGGTTCAGGCCCTCTGGCATGAACTGGGTGATGCGCTCCGCCAGCTCGAACGCCTTGGGGTGGCCGAACTGGAAGGCCGGGGAATAGTCGAGGGTCGTGAGCTGCCTGTGCACCGCCTCGGCGATCTCGGTGCGGTTGTGGCCCGCACCGCAGGTCCACAGGCCAGACAGGCCGTCGAAGATACGGCGGCCGTCGGCGCTGGTGTAATAGCAGCCCTCGGCGCCGGTGATGATGCGCGGGTCCTTCTTGAACTGGCGGTTGCCCGTATACGCCATCCAGTGGGCGTCCAGCTGCGCCTGGGTCAGCCCGGCAAACTTGTCACTCATTGTTATTCTCCGGCTCGGATTGGTAGGGATTGACGAGAATTCTGGGTCACTCTTTAAGTTTCATAAATTGCAATTTATCGATGTTTGGTTTCATATACCTGAAACTTTCTATTCGGACTCGCCATGCCGGGCTCGACCCGGGATCCAGGGCGGACTGCGATTCCGGCAGCGGACAAACGAACTGAACCAGAGATAGGTATATGGGACGCAAACAGGCCGCCCTGCTGGGCCAGCTGAGCGATATCGACCTGCGCCTGCTGCGCGTCTTCCGCGCAGTGGCGGAGGCGGGCGGCTTCTCCGCCGCGGAGCTGGAGCTGAACGTGGGGCGCTCCACCATCAGCCGCCATATCAAGGACCTGGAGGTGCGCCTGGGCGTGACGCTGTGCCAGCGCGGCCGCGGCGGTTTCGCGCTGACCCGCGAGGGCCGGCAGATCTACCAGGCGACACTGCGCCTATTGGCCTCACTGGACACTTTCCGCGGCGAGGTGGCCGATGTGCACAGGCGCATGACCGGCCATATCGCCATCGCCCTGTTCGACAAGATGGTCACCAACCCGGCCGCCCATATCGGCGAGGCGCTGCGCCGTTTCGACGACCTGGCGCCGGAGGTGAGCCTGGATATCCATATCGAGCCGATCAACGAGATCGAGCGCGGCGTGATGGAGGGCCGCTTCCAGCTGGGGGTGATCCCCGCGCACCGGTCATCGCCGAGCCTCGACTACCAGCACCTGTTCTTCGAGCAGATGTACCTCTACTGCGGCTACCGCCACCCGCTGTTCGGCACCGCGGATATCGCCATCGACGACGACGCCATCCGCAGCTGCAAATACGCCGGCCTCGGCTATCACTCGCCGAATATGGAAGTGGGCAACAGGCTGGGGCTGGAGCGCGACATCACCGTCAACGACCAGGAGGCGATCGTCCACTGCCTGCAGTCCGGGCGCTATATCGGCTATCTGCCGGACCACTATGCAGAGGCGTTTTTAAAGAAGGGCGAGATACGTCCGCTGTGTCCGCAGAAATACCAGTACCAGTGTGATTTCGTCGCGATACAGCGGCTATCGCCGAAGCCGTCGCGGATCGTGCAGACGTTTTGGGATTGTCTGGGGACGGCGCACGGCCAGTGAGATTGCGATTAGTTTGCACGCGCCGTTAGTCTCCGATAGGCAATGCAATTTCGTGAAAAGACGAGAGAATTATTTTAATTGGTAGTGCGGGTGAAAAATTGAATAGACGCGGACATACTCGAATTTATCATTCGCACTCACATCGTAGAACGCCGCCATCATCAGCCTGAACGAGTCGCCCGCGCGGTGCTTTACACCGACCCACTCGAGATCCTTCTTGCAGGTGAAGTCGATGGGTGCCTCCACGGCGACCTGGTTCTTGCCAATCACCAGTGTGTGGTGGTCCCGGATTACTTCCAGCATCAGATCATGCACATGTTTCCAGAAAGATACCGTCACCTCTTTCCCCGCATTCTTCGTCGCATTGGGAATGTATTCGAACGTAGCATTGCGCTCGTAGTACTTGTCGTAGAAGGCCTCGAAGCCGGTGCCGTCACCGGCGCAGGCGGCATTGAAATCACTGGTGTACTGTCGGTAATAGGCTTCAGTGATCATGGTGCTCCTCTCCGCCTGAAATTGCGCGTCCCGGGGCAATCGACAGGACGTGGCATGTCGCGTCTCCGGTTTCGGTGTTGCTTTTGAGTAGCTTAGCCGCGGCCACGCGCGCCGGTGGTATGGCTGCGAGCCGGCCTTTCTCGTGAGGCGCGTTAGAGGCGGGGAAGGCTGGTACGCTGGGCGCTGGGAGAAGAGGGAAATAATCGGGGCATCGGCCGATGCCCCGGAAGCGCAATCGATCAGGCCGGCTCAGCGGCGGGCTCTACAGTCCTGATCCGGTCGATGTAGGGCGCCAGCTCCGGCTTGTACTCGAGGATTTCCTCGCGCGACAGGCCGTCGATCTCGTGCGGGAACACCAGCCACTTGTCGGAAACGTGCAGGAAGTAATCCGGCTCGCGCTCGGTCTTGTTGTTGGCCGGCTTGTAGTAGGGCGTGGCGACGCGGATTTGCGGCGTGTTCTTCTTGCAGGCCTTGTGCAGGTCCTTGATGGTCTGGTCGATGCTGAGGCCGGAGTCGTGCACGTCGTCGACGATCAGCAGGTTGTCGTGGGACTCCAGGCGTTTGATCAGGTAGGTCAGGCCGTGCACGCGCACATGCTTGTCGCGCTGGCCGATGCCGCTGTAAGACGAGGTGCGGATGGCGATATGGTCTGCGTCCACGCCCATCACGTGCAGCAGTTCCTGCACCGCGATGCCCACCGGTGCGCCGCCGCGCCAGACGCCGACGATATAGTTGGGGCGAAAGCCGCTCTGGAAGACCTGCTCGGCGAGCGCATAGGAATCCGCCAGCAGTTGCTGCGCGCTGACAAAGTGCTTTTTCACATTGCTACCCATCAGAAGAAGTCCTCAGAAGAAGATGAATTTGGCAATAAACAGCGCCGCCAGCAGGTAGACGCTGATGCTGACATCCCTGCTGCGGCCGCTCAATGTCTTGATCACGGCATAGGCGATAAAGCCGAGTGCGATGCCGTTGGCGATGGAGAAAGACAGCGGCATCATCACCGCCGCCACCACCGCCGGTGCGGCCTCGGTGATGTCATTCCAGTCGATGGACGACAGGCCGGAAGTCATCAGCACCGCCACGTACATCAGCGCACCAGCGGTGGCGTAGGCGGGTACCATGCCCACCAGCGGCGAGAAGAACAGGGCCAGCAGGAACAGGCCCGCGCACACCACCGCCGTTAGGCCGGTGCGGCCGCCGGCGGCGACGCCCGCGGTGCTCTCCACATAGGTGGTGGTGGTCGAGGAGCCCAGCAGCGAGCCGACCGCCGAGGCGGAGCTGTCGGCCATCAGCGCCCTGCCCATGCCCGGCAGCTGGCCTTTCTGGTCCAGCAGCCTGGCGCGGTCGGCGGTGCTCAGCAGCGTGCCGGCGGTGTCGAACAGGTCCACGAACAGGAAGGCGAAGATCACGCTGATCATGCCCACCTCGAAAGCGCCGGCGATATCCAGCTGCATAAACGTCGGCGCCATGCTCGGCGGTGCCGCGACCAGGCCGGCGTATTCCACCTTGCCCATCAGCAGCGCGATCACGGTGACCGCGAGAATGCCGATCATCACCGCACCGAGCATGCGCCGGTGGGCCAGCGCCGTAATCAGGAAGAAGCCCAGCGCCGCCAGTGCGGCGTCGCTGGAGGTGAGGTCGCCGAGGGTCACCAGCGTGGCCGGGCTGGCCACCACGATGCCCGCGCTCTTCAGTGCGATAATGGCGAGGAACAGGCCCACGCCCGCCGCCAGCGCCTGGCGCAGCGACATGGGAATGGAGTCGATGATCCACTCGCGTATCCGGAAGATGCTGAGCAGCAGGAACACCACGCCGGAGATAAACACCGCCCCCAGCGCCACCTGCCAGCTGTAGCCCATCTCGCCGACGACCACGAAGCTGAAAAACGCATTCAGTCCCATGCCCGGCGCCAGCGCGAACGGATAATTCGCGTAGAGCCCCATGATCAGGCAGCCGATGGCCGCGGCCAGGCAGGTCGCCGTGAACACCGCCCCCTTGTCCATCCCGGCCGCGGCCATGATGTTCGGGTTCACGAAAATGATATAGGCCATCGTCAGGAAAGTGGTCACCCCCGCGATCACTTCCCGGCGCACCGTGGTGTCGCGCTCCGACAGCTTGAAGAAGCGCTCCAGCAGCGAGGGGCGCCCAACCGATTGCGGTGCGGCCGTGACGTTTACCGAGGAATTGATATCAGTCATAAGCGTGCCCGGTTGCAGGAATCAGAAGTGGTATTTCACCAGCAGGTTCACGTTGCGCTCGTTCGAGTCGATGCCGAAGGTGCGGTCCTCGATGCCGAACTTGTCATCCCAGTGCGCGTATTCGATGCCCGCATACAGCTGCTTCGGCTGACCCCACCGGGCGCCCGCATCCCACTTCAGCTGCGAGGTGAAATTTAGGCTCGGGTGCGCATCCGCAGACGCGCTGGTCCAGTCGATGAAACCGTCGTAGAGGAAGTCATAACCGCCCAGTGCAAACGGCAGGCCCCACACCAGGGTCAGCTGCTCGTTATCCGCCCTGTCGTCGTTGATACGGTGGTAGAGGTTGGCCTGCACGAAGGAGAAGCCCGGCACCGCCAGGTCAACGCCGATACCGGCCAGCTTGTTGGTGAAATGCGGGCCGGTCGCGGTCAGGTGGTCCGGATCGTCGAAGTTGCCGAATTCCAGCGTGGATGCCAGCAGCACGTCCTTGACCGGCCCGAAGGCCAGCTCGCGGCCGCTCAGCTTGCCCAGGCCCAATTTACCCAGGCTCAGGCGCGGAGACACCTCGGTGTACAGCTCGTCGGAGCCGGCGCTGGAGGTCAGGTAATCGGCGAACACAAAGAAGTCGCCCCAGCTGTGGCCGCTGGCGTGCTCGTAGGTGGCCACGGTGCGGCTGGAGTCGTCCGTGTCCAGGCTGTAATCGACCTTGTAGTCGCTACCGCTCAGCAGGCTCAGGCTGTTGTCTTGCCAGAGTACCTCGGCGCGGACGGCGACTGTCAGCAGGCCGGCAGTAAAAAACAGCAGGAACTTAGGCAGATTCACGGGTACCTCAGCATCAGCGATCAGCAGAAATGGCGCTTCCCGGGGGGTCGCGACGGGGTGCGGCTGGCCAGGTCCGGCCGGCATGGTCAAAAAATGAGCGCGGAATTTACCGGATTGGAGGCGCGTTTTCCACTTTTGAGTAGAGGAATGCGTGACCTGGCAGGCAGTTGCGCAAGTTTGAACTTTAAAGTGGCGAATATGGAGAAAAAATTCCTATGGGGCGGGCAGTAATCGAGCTGGCTCGAGAGCAGCCGGTCGTCTGGGGGGGCAGGCGCGAGATTGATCTCCCGGACAAGAATCGCGCCCCTGCGCTCGCTATCGTCCACCACAGGCGGTCTATAGTTTCATTTTGACGCGGCTGAACAGAGCGGATCATGCGCTTGCCGCCAGTTGGCAATGGGCAAATTTTCTGGAATCGGATCGCCATTCGTGGGAGGCGTTGGAGGTTAACTATGGCAGCAAACAAATGGTACCTGACCGCCTTACTTGCGATGACCGCCTCTTTCAATCCGCATGCGGAAGAAATGAAAAGTGAAGACGGCTACATCGTGAATATCGACGAGAGAACCGTGTCGAACTCCAATTTCCGCGAGGTGCTCTTCACCGGTTCCCGCAGTCAGCTCGTGGTCATGTCCCTGAAGCCGGGCGAGGAGATCGGGGAAGAGGTGCATACCGGTATCGACCAGTTCATTCGTTTCGAAGAGGGCGAAGCGAAGGTTATCCTCAATGGCAAAGAGCATCGCGTTAAGGCGGATGACGCCGTGGTGATACCGGCTGGAGTCCGGCACAACGTCATTAACACATCTGCCACCCGGGATCTGAAACTCTATACCGTCTACAGTCCGCCCGAACACAAGGATGGCACCCTGCACAAGACCAAAGCCGAGGCGATGGCCGAGCACCACGATTAGCCTGCATCCGACCAAAATTGCACAAGCGCCGGTCTCCAGTCTTCCCACTAAATAACGCTCCAGGGAGAATATGTTGGACTACAAGCTCTACTACTGGGACCTGCCGTTCCGGGGCAATTTCATCCAGCTGTTCCTGGAAGAGGTCGAAGCCAAGTATGAACGGCACGATGCCACCGATATCTACCCGGAGCGAAGCCTGAAGATCAAGAAC
This sequence comes from Microbulbifer magnicolonia, assembly GCF_035117725.1. Classification (NCBI taxonomy): domain Bacteria; kingdom Pseudomonadati; phylum Pseudomonadota; class Gammaproteobacteria; order Cellvibrionales; family Microbulbiferaceae; genus Microbulbifer; species Microbulbifer magnicolonia. Next base: position 1,138,130 of record NZ_JAYEFD010000002.1, read on the forward strand.
CCCGGCATGGCGCCGCCCTATCTGTACGAGTGCAAGAGCAAAACCTATTTCGCGCAGATGCCCGCTATCCTAATGCACCTGGGCAGGGAGTATGACTACCTGCCCAAGCGCGCCGACACCCACACCATCGCACTGAAAACGATCCTGGACTGCAACGACGTGCTGATGGAGATCACCAACTTCAACGGCATGGTGATGTGGGAGAAAGGCAGCTGGGAGGAATTCCGCTACGGTCGCTTGCCGGACTGGATGAAGATCTTCGAAAAGACCGGGCTCGAGCACGGCCTCAAGAGTGACCAGGGTTTCCTGCTCGGCGCCACTCCCTCAGTAGCCGATATCGCCACCGCTGCCCTGTTTGGCACGCTGGTCCATTCCTTCCCGGAGCTGCAGACTGACCTGCAGGAAAACGCCCCGCATATCGCAACCCTCTGCCAGCGCGTCGAGGCGCGCCCGCACATCCGGCCTTTTCTGGAAAGGCAGCGGCAGCAGCATGGCAAGGGCTACTGCGGCGGCCAGATCGAACGCTCGCTGCGAAAGATGATCGAGTAGCCGACAGGTTGGAATGGCGCGGCGGCTCCGCGTCGCCAGTCGACCAGCTCCTCGGCACGCCCTCAAGCCAATAGCTGGAAGGCAATCAGCGCAACGCACAACAGAAATCCCACCACCGGAAACAATATCGGATAGCTGACCGCGTCCTCATCCGCGTTGGCGCCGCGAATCTTGATGGCCACGAGAGACAGGTTAACCAGCGAGAAAATCACCAGCATGATAAACGCGGTGGTTTGCGCCAGTACGGTGAGCGGCAACCACAGCGCGAACACCAGAATAATCGCCGCAACCAGCAGCGTGGCCGCAACCGGAGTCCGGGTTCTGGCGCTGACCGTGGCAAAAATTCGCGGGGCCATCTCTTTTTTGGCCATTCCGTACAGCAGCCGCGACGCCATGATGATCTGCACCAGTGCACCGTTCACCACGGCAAACATGCTGACAACGCCGATAAAGGCGGTGGAGTGGCCGGCATTGGTGACCATGGTTGCCAGCGGAGCCGCACTCTCGGCCAGCTCCCGAACCGGAATGGTGCGCACCGCCAGGGCGGCGACGATCATATAGAGTAATGTCGACACGGCAATGGCGATCAGTATCGCCCGCGGCAGCGTCTTGCGCGGGTTCTTTACCTCCTCGGCGATATTGACCATGTCCTCAAAACCGATAAAGGCATAGAAAGCCAGAAAACTGCCGACGAGTAGGCCGCTCCAGGCCTCCGGCTGCGGAACCGCAAAAACCGCTTGCCATTCCTGTACCGCCGCGGCCTCGCGGCTGACGTAGATCACAAACAGCAATCCGCCGACCTCAACCAGCGTTACCAGTGTCACTGTTAGCGCGGATTCGTTGATGCCCCAGAGTGCGATCAGGGTCAGTACCGCAATCAGGATGACGATGGCGAGGTAATCCGGAGTCTGAATAAAAAGCTCGAGATAGCCGACGAAGCCGTTGGCGATGGTCGCCGCCGAGACTATGCCGGTGATCGCCACCAGAACTGCGACCAGCTGGGCGAGCCAGCCTCTGTGCCACGCATTGTGGATATAGGCGGCAGACCCCGCGCTGTGGGGAAAGCGCGAAGACAGTTCCGCGTAGGACAGTGCGGTAAACGCGGCAATGACGCCCGCCAGCAGGAACGCATAGGGCAGCGACACTCCCGCCGATGCACCCACCTTGCCGATCAGCACGTAGATGCCGGCGCCGATGATGGTGCCAATACCGTAGCAGCTGGTCACCGGCAGTGACAGCGAGCGTTTCAGGGCGACGGGATCTGGCACGTAATTCCTCTAGTGAATGAATAGTCGGGAGAATCGTTAAATTTTGATGGGTTCTTGCCGTCAACGCGCGATTTTTGAGGATTAATATTGCGCAAAAATCTTAGTATTAACTGGATTATTTCAAGAATAGTGAATTGCTGGAGGCACCATGAAGTCCAATTGTCTGCATCTTGCGATCCCCGCCGGGGATCTCACGAAAGCGATGACCTTCTATTGCGAAGTGCTGGGTTGTAAAACGGGCAACAGTGAACCGGGGCGCTGGGTCGATATCGACTTCTGGGGCAACGAGCTGACCCTGCACCAGAGCGAGGAGCAGCTGCCCAACGTGCGCCACAAGGTGGATATGGGCGAGGTGGCCGTGCCGCATTTCGGCATCCACCTGCCGGACGACGAGTTCCAGGCACTGAAGGCGCGCATCGAGGCCGCGGGCCTGGAGTACCTGGATATTCCCTATCGTCGCTTCGTCGGCAGCGAGTACGAACAGGAGACCTTCTTCATCGAGGACCCGAACGGCAATGTGCTGGAGATGAAGTCGATGGTGAATCCGGAGCTGATGTTCAAGTGAGCTGTGAATGCCAGCGATGAGGGAGGCGGTTCTCGGAGCTTTCGATCGTTGTAAGAGCCGCTTTCCTGCAATAGCCGCGCTCCGGCCGCCGATCAGTCGTTGTGATCGATTTTCTTGTGCAGTTTGATGCATGCGTCGCGACGACCAATTTCACCGCAGGAACGTTTTCATTGATCTCGGTGAGCAACGCTGGCAATTCTTCTTTTTCGGCTGAATTCATAAGCAGCGCTTTAAATTGGTATCCGTCGGTTTCGATACAATGATCAGAAAAATTTACTGACATGTGGTCGGTTTATATCCTGAACTGCAGATTTTCAATGGATATCAAAATTCTGCTCTGATCAATTGAATTTACCCTGAACCTTCCCGGTCTGACTCGCCATTTATGTTTTCCTGGGCGGTCAATTTTTGATATAGGCCTAGGCCAATAACCACCAATCCAGCGGAGACCAACAAAAAAGTTGGATAAATCAGGTTGCGAATATCCTTTTTGGCGGCATCGAAAACGAACACCAAGGCTTCCAGGCTGACCGCGATAATTATAATCACCAGAAATTTTAAAAGCGTCGCTCGTTGCTCCAAGAGTGATTTTCCGCGACTGCTGCTCAGAACTTCTTACTCCAGCAAAAATTTGGAAACATCAAATACTGCCATGCCAATTACTATTAAACCGATGGCGTTTAGTAGAGCGCTTATAAGCAAAGCCTTTTCGTGAATTGAAATCCAGATGCCCCACATGGCTACTACCATCATAGCAACACTGATAAGGCATAAGCTTAAACTTATGAGTCCATAGACGATTCGCCCTATCCAGTCAGATAGTTTTTTTACGCGTTGTTCCATCAGCTCGATTTCCGGCTTGGCAGTAGCATTACAGCGGGTATTTTTCTGATTACACTGGGCAATGCCTGAGCCTTACTTCCCGCAAGAATCCGGAGCGACAATGCTCCCCGCTGAAATTCCGCAGATAAATTCCCCGGGCGCCTACATCATTTTGCCTGCGCCATTTTCAGATTCGGTGGTAGGCCGTAGGTTGGCGTGATCAGTCGTAAAGACTCGGCATGAACCCTTGCTGTAAGCCCGCGCGCGAATTGGTTAAACCATCCTCCGTATGCAGTCGAGTGCTACTAAAAAAGTCTGTCGGCCATTTGCGCTCTGGATAGCATGTTGGGAGACGTCAAAAAGGAGTTAAGCGAAAAAGTCGGGCTTCAACGACGCCATTCAGTGATAGGCAGATTGTAATTTAGAGGGGGGTTAACAAGTTCGAATCGGTGTCAAAAAGTTGGCCAGCCCCCTTTTGTTGCGCCATTTGTGCAATCGAAGTGAAGAGCGGTTGCCGAATGTCCGCTATGCGGTCGATAGGGGTGCGGCGGCCGTGCCGCATCTTGGGTCCACCTGCTGGGCGATGAATTCCGGACACTGAAGCGCCTCATCGAGGCTGCAGGCCCGGGGTGTCCGGACAAGACCTACTGCCGCTTCGTCGGCGACGAGTGCGAGCTGGAAGCTCTCTTCACCGAGGATCCGAACGGAAATGTGCTGGAGATGAAGTCGATGGTGAATCCGGAGTTGATGTTCAAGTAAATTCTGCGTCGCGGGTGGGCGCCCACGAATACACGGGCAAATTGAGACGCAGGTGCAGGGCAGACGCTTTGCACCTGCTTCTTTCGTTGTGGCGATTGGCGCGCCGTCCAGTGCGTTAATAGCAGTGCGCCAAAAATTTGCGCAGGCCCCGTATACTGACGTCCTCTGTCTATCTGTAGAGCCTTATGTCGAATACCCTCGAACCTACCGCCAGCGTTCCGGTGGCTGACCGGCCCGCAAGAACCGCCGCCAGCATGAGCGCGCGCGAGATGATGGTCGCGCTCTGGCAGTTTATGCGGCCCTACAAACTGGTGTTGGCGGGCGCGGCTGTGGCACTGGTGTTTACCGCGGTGATCACCCTGTCCATCGGCCAGGGCGTCAGGCTGCTCGTCGATCAGGGCCTGACGGGCGATACCAGCCAGGCGCTGGCCCACGCCGTGCTGGTGCTGCTGGTGCTGGCGGGCCTGATGGCAATCGGCACCTACGCGCGCCATTACCTGGTGTCCTGGCTGGGGGAGCGGGTGGTGGCCGATCTGCGCAAGGCGGTGTTCGACCATATCGTCACCCTGCACCCGAGCTATTTCGAGACCAACCGCAGCGGCGAGATCATGTCCCGCCTCACCACCGACACCACCCTGCTGCAACATATCATCGGCACTTCCTTCTCGATGGCGCTGCGCAGCGCGCTGATGTTTGCCGGCGCACTGATCCTGCTGCTGTTCACCAACCTCAAGCTGAGCCTGATGGTGCTGGTCGGCGTGCCGCTGGTGCTGCTGCCGATCGTGCTCTACGGCCGCCGGGTCAGGAAGCTGTCCAAGGCCAGCCAGGACTCCATCGCCGATGTGGGCAGCTACGCCGGTGAGATTATCCAGCACATCAAGACCGTGCAGAGTTACACCCGCGAGCGCTATGAACAGCAGGCGTTTGCTAAAGAAGTGGAAACCGCGTTCAACGTCGCCAAGCGACGAATACGCCAGCGCTCGCTGCTGGTCGCGGTGGTGATACTGCTGATGTTCGGCGCTGTCGGCGGCCTGCTGTGGGTGGGCGGCAACGACATGATCGCCGGGCGCATGAGCAGCGGCGATCTGGCGGCGTTCGTGTTCTACGCCTTTTTGATGGGCTCTGCCGTGGCGACGATTTCCGAAGTGTACGGCGAGCTGCAGCGCGCCACCGGTGCCACCGAGCGGCTGATGGACTTGCTGCACGTCGAGTCGGAGATTCCGGTCAGCACGACTGCCGAGCCCGAGCAGCCCGCCCGCGCGTCCCGGGGGCAGGTGGCCTTCGAGGCAGTGGAATTCAGTTACCCCGCCCGCCCCAATCATCCCGCCATACGCGGGCTGAGCCTGGATGTGACCGCCGGCAAGAGCCTGGCGCTGGTCGGCCCTTCGGGCGCCGGCAAGTCGACGCTGCTGGAGTTGCTGCAACGGTTTTACGACCCACAGGGCGGGCGCATCACGCTGGACGGCGTCGACATCCGCGCGCTGGATACCGGCAGCCTGCGCCGGCAGATCGCCGTGGTACCGCAGCAGCCGGCGCTGTTTACCGCGGATGTCTGGTACAACATCCGCTACGGCAGACCCGACGCGAGCGATGCGGAGGTGATCGCGGCGGCCAGGGCGGCCCATGCGCATGAGTTTATCGAGCAGTTGCCGGACGGCTACAGCAGCCACCTGGGCGAGCAGGGCACGCGGCTCTCCGGTGGGCAGAAACAGCGCCTGGCCATTGCCCGCGCGATCCTGAAAGACCCGAGGATCCTGCTGCTGGATGAAGCCACCAGTGCGCTGGACGCCGAGAGCGAGTACCACGTGCAGCAGGCGCTGCAGGCGCTAATGAAGAACCGCACCACCATCATCATCGCCCACCGGCTGGCGACGATCCTGCACGCCGACAGCATCGCCGTGCTGGATCAGGGGCAGCTGGTCGCGCAGGGTAAGCATGCAGAACTGATAGAAATTTCGCCGTTGTACAAAAGGCTGGCGGAGTTGCAGTTTCAGGATTCAGAGAGGCAAAAGCCGCTGGTGGAATAGGGCGTGGGGTAGGGGTTAAGTTGCGGCTGGAATATGGCCACAGGATATTCAAGTGGCACACAAACAAAAACGGGCCCCTAAGGGCCCGTTTTCACATGCGTAGAGGTGTTAAACCACTATGATGTTTTCAGCCTGCGGGCCCTTATTACCTTGAGTTACGGTGAACTCAACGGTCTGGCCTTCGGTCAGGGTGCGGAATCCGGTGCTGGCGATAGCGCTGAAGTGTGCGAACACGTCCGGGCCAGACTGCTGCTCAATAAAACCAAAACCTTTGGCTTCGTCGAACCACTTAACGGTTCCTTTCACTGTATTGGACATAAAACATTCCTGAAATTTAAACAGAGTGATGCCTGCGAGAGGCGGGTGGTGCTGGAGGTAAAGGCTCTTAAAAACTGCAGGACGAGGTATTACGAATAAAACAGCGAAATAGCGGTATCAATAAAAGTCTTTCTTTCTAGCAGGGGCCACTCTATAGGGAACTGGCCGCCCTGTCTACAAATTGTTCAGATATTACCTGGCGCAGATCGCGGTATATCCGGAGATCTGCGCCAGGTCAGTCGAATCAGGCCGCGCGGGCTTCCGCGCGCGCCTTGTCCGTCAGGTACTCGTCGTAGGTGCCCTGGAAGTCGATCAGCTGGCGGTCCTTGATCTCCAGCACCCGGGCGGCCAGGGAAGACACGAACTGGCGGTCGTGGCTGACGAAGATCAGGGTGCCCTCGTACTGGGACAGCGCCTTGTTCAGGGCCTCGATGGATTCCATATCCAGGTGGTTGGTGGGCTCGTCCATGATCAGCACATTGGTTTCCATCATCATCAGCTTGCCGAACAGCAGGCGGTTCTTCTCACCACCGGAACAGACGCGCGCCTTCTTGTTGGCGTCATCCGCGGTGAACAGCAGGCGGCCGAGCATGCCGCGCACAGTCAGGTCGTCGTGCTTGGGCGTGCGCCACTGGGACATCCACTCGAAGATGGTCAGGTCGTTGTCGAAGTCCGCACTGCTGTCCTGCGGACAGTAGCCGATGGCGGCGTTCTCAGACCATTTCACCACGCCGCTGTCGGCCTGCAGCTCGTCCACCAGGCAGCGCAGCAAGGTGGTCTTGCCCACGCCGTTTTCGCCGATCACCGCCAGGCGCGCACCGGCTTCCAGGATCATCTCGCCACCGGCAAACAGCGGCTCATTGTCAAAGCCGTGGGACAGGCCCTCCAGCGTCAGTGCCTGCCGGTGCAGCTTCTTGCACTGCTGGTAGGTGATGTAGGGCCGCACCCGGCTGGACGGCTTGATCTCCGCCAGCTTGATCTTCTCCATCTTCTTGGCCCGCGAGCTCGCCTGCTTGGCCTTGGAGGCGTTGGCGGAGAAGCGGTTCACGAACGACTGCAGCTCTTCCAGTTCCGCCGTCTTCTTCGCGTTCTCCGCGTGCAGCTGATCCTGGATCAGCGTGGAGGCCGCGACGAAATCGTCGTAGTTGCCGGGGAAGATGCGCAGCTCGCCGTAATCGATATCCGCCATGTGGGTGCACACCTGGTTCAGGAAATGGCGGTCGTGGGAAATGATGATCATGGTGGACTTGCGCTGGTTCAGCACCTCCGCCAGCCAGTGGATGGTGTGGATATCCAGGTTGTTGGTGGGCTCGTCCAGCAGCAGTATGTCCGGGTCCGCAAACAGCGCCTGCGCCAGCAGCACGCGCAGCTTCCAGCCCGGTGCTACCTGCTTCATCAGGCCGAAGTGCAGCGACTCCTCGATGCCCGCCTCCAGCAGGATCTCGCCCGCGCGGCTCTCGGCACTGTAGCCGTCCAGCTCGGCGAACTGCACCTCCAGCTCCGCCACGCGCATGCCGTCCTCCTCGCTCATCTCCGGAAGCCCGTAGATGCGTTCGCGCTCCTGCTTGATCTCCCACAGGCGCGTATCGCCCATGATCACCGCGTCCACCACGGTGTAGTCTTCGAACGCAAACTGGTCCTGGCTCAGGATGCCCAGGGTGCAGCCGGGGGTCATGGACACATTGCCGGCGGTCGGCGCCAGCGCGCCGCTCAGGATCTTCATAAAAGTGGACTTGCCGCAGCCATTGGCCCCGATCAGGCCGTAGCGGTTGCCGTTGCCGAACTTGGCAGAGATGTTTTCAAACAGCGGCTGGGCACCGAACTGCATGGTGATGTTCGCGGTGGTGATCAAGAGTGTATTCCCGGGGGCTTGTGTGCTTGTGTAAGGCGCTGCAACAGTGACTATGCTGGGAACCCAGCGTCGCCAAAGCGGCGGTACAGAGAGACAGCGGACCGCGCACTATAGGGATTTGGCGGCCCGGAGTCGAGGGGTTTTGCTCAAAGTTTGACCGTGCGAGGCCGGCTGCGCGGCACGGAATGGCCGGTCAGCGCCGGCCCCACGGGCCCGGTTTGCGGCTCGGTTTATGGCTCGGTTTATGGCTCGGTTTATGGCTCGGGTCATGGCTCGGGTCATGGAAGGTATCGATATACAGCGCCTCGACCTTACTGCGCGCCCAGGGCGTCTTGCGCAGAAACTTGAGGCTGGACTTCAAGGACGGATCATTCCTGAAACAATTGATATCGATCCGCTCCGCGAGCCCGTCCCAGCCATAGTGCGCCTGCAGCTCCTCGACGATGGTGGCCAGCGTGATACCGTGGAGCGGGTTGTTGGGTTGGGAATCCTGCATCTTGACTGACTACCTGGCCGGCTATCTGCCGGTGAAACTATGGTGTGGCGGAGCTGACGCGATTGTACGGGCTCATCCCCCCGCGGATCTGGCGCGACACAGACTCTCGAACATCTCTAAGTATCGTCATTCCCGCGCAGGCGGGAATCCAGAAACCCCGTCGCCACTGGCCGACACAAGCCGCTTTCCCGGTAGGGGGGCGGAACATGCAAGAGAAGCGCAGCGACGTGCCCATCATCTGCGGCCTGGTCCTAAAGACTATAGCTGGCCATCACTTTCTGGCCGAAACCGCCCCCTTCACGCAGACATAAACAGAGTTTGTAGATTCGCCATTCAGGAAGGGGTTATAAAAAGAAATCACATGGGAATCGACAGTTTCAAAAACCGTTTTCAGCAAAGTCTCGAAACGTTCCTCCGGCAGGTTTTGCGACCACATGGCAAATACGCCCCCGGGTTTCAGTTGCTCCGCCATCAGCGCCAGGTTGTCGCCGGTATAAAAGCCCGCGTTGGCCGCATTCAGGAATTCGGTCGGGGAGTGGTCGATATCCAGCAGAATGGCATCGAACTTCCTACCCGGGCTGTCCGGGTCAAAGCCTGTATCCGGGGCCGTGGCCAGATCGAAGAAGCTGCCGTGCACATAGCGGTTGCGCGCATCTGCGTTGAGGGTTTTCCCCAGCGGCACCAGTTCATCCCTGTGCCAGCCGATGACCGTGTCCAGGGCCTCGACCACAAGCAGCTCGGCAATCCGCTCGTCCCGCAGTGCCGCCACGGCGGTATAACCCAGCCCCAGTCCACCGACGACCACATCGAGCCTGTCGCCCTGAACCCGAGCCAGGCCGAGATTAGACAGGGCCTCTTCCGCCTCCACAAACATGCTCGACATCAGGAATTCTTCGCCGAGCTTTACCTCGTAGATATCCCTGTCCCCGAGCGCGGGGATACGCCGCCTGCGCAGGGAGATCTCCCCCAGGGGTGAGGCCTGGCTGTCAATTTCTTCAAATAATAGGGACATGACTGGTCACTCCTGAGCTGATCGGATAGTGGGCGCGGGGTTTAGGAGGCAGTGTACAGCAGTCGTACAGGTCGGGAACGAAGTCTGTGAGTCACCTACTGCTGCGACTCTTTCCGGTAGACAATAAAGATAACCAGATCTTCGCCACCGGTCTGCCGCAGCCCGTGGGCATTGCCCGTGCGTGTGAGAATCGCCGTCCCCGGCCCCACCTTGGACTTCTCGCCGTTCATGGTCAGCTCGCCGGAACCGCTGACCACATAATAGATCTCGTCCTTGTGCTGCTCGTGATACCCGATCGCCGAGCTCGGGTGGAGCACGCGTTTTTTAAACACCAGGTCCATGGCGGGGACATCGGCGAAGAACGGGTAGCCGGTAGTTTCGCCGCCGCCTTTGTGTGGACCCGGCTGCTGTACCGCGATCTCCGCCTCATGCTCAATGACATAGCCGGCAGTTGCCGCTGCTTCTGCGAAGGCCAGGTCGTCGGCGGCGATCAGGGCAAGGCCCAACAAGAAAGCTTTCATAAGTTCTCGAATCGCTCAAAAAGGAAAGTTGCCGTAGCTACCCAGTAGCGCGCGCAGGTAAACCGAACCCTCCGCCGTATGGAGCCAGGCCAGAGCGCCGAGGTTGCCGAGCACCGTAAGCCAGAATAGGAAGCGGAACGGCTGCTTGCGGGATTTGCGCCGCAGCCTCTGCTGCGCAATCAAAGCACCGGGCCAGCCGCCCAGCAAGGCCAGCAGATGGAGACTGCTCTCCTTGGTGCGCCAGCCACCGCTGCGCGCCGCGGACTTGTCGAGGTAATAGAGCAGGTAGGTCAGCAGGCTCATGCCGAGGTAGAACATCAGCACCAGCGGGGGTAACTTGCCGAGCGCTACCGAAGCCGCAACCAGCCCGAAAAATATCAGGCCGATCAGCATTGGGCGGGAACCGGTTGGATGGGAACCAGCGGATTTGCGCCTGACCTGGGGTTTGTCCCCGGCAAGCACGGCTTTGATTGCGCGGGGGCGCCCCTGTCGGTCGGAAGACAGCTCGAATGTCACCACATCGCCGGTTTGCGGCCGACGCTGGCGATTGGCGAAGGCCTTGATATGGATAAAGACCCGCTTGCCCCCAGGCATTGGCTCAACAAAGCCGAATCCTTTGTCGTCGTTCCAGCTGCTGATCTTGCCCTTTACGCGGCTTCCCGCGGACGCTGTTTGTGCAGACATACTAGGCCTTCGTCATGGTCAAGAGTCTCTCCGCCTGGCGGCGCAACTCCGCCCTGAGGTTTGACGGTGCGAGAATCTCGAAGGCAAACGGCAGTCGCACCAGCTGCGCCGCAAACCAGTTCAGGCAGCCGGTATGCGCGCGCCATAACACCGCATCCCCCTTGGGTGTCAGCAGTCCCAGTTCGTCGCCGAGTACGGCACTGGCATTCGCCAGGTCCGTATGCAGCAACAGCTCCACTTCAATGCCCGAATCCATGCTGGCAAAACTGCTGGTGAGATAAGCGGCGGCATCGAAATCCTGTGGCCGCTGAAAAGGAACTTCCAGCCGGCGCAGCTGCTGCATACGGTCGAGGCGAAAGGTGCGGAGATCTGCGCGCAGATGGCAGTGGCCCACTGCGTACCAGCGACCGCGGCGGAACACCAGGCCATAGGGGTCGAACTCGCGCCGCGTCTTACTCTCGTTGCTGCCACCGTTACTGCCACCGTTACCGCTACTGCTGCCGCCGGCATAGTCGAACACCGTGCGGCATCGGTTCTGGGCGGCGGCGGCCAGGGTTGCCAGCGTGGCACTGTCCGGCGCCGCCGACGGCACCAGATCCAGGGTGACGCTATCGCCGAGCGCGCGCAGTTGCCGTTTCAGATTCTGCGGCATGACCCGTTCGAGCTTGGCCTGGGCACTGGCGACGGCGGTGGAGACTTCGCCCACGCTGAGGCCGCGTGCCGCCAGCAGGCCGAGGGAGATGGCCAGCGTCTCCTCGTTGGTGAACATCATCGGCGGCAGCTTGTAGCCAGACACCAACCGGTAGCCGCCGTAGCGCCCGCGCTCGGCCGTCAATGGAATACCGATCTCCTCAAGGGTCGCGATGTAGCGACGCAGCGTGCGGCCGTCTACGCCGAGCATCTGCGCCAGTTCGCTACCACTGGCATTGCCGTGGCTCTGTAGCAACTCCAGCAGCGCCAGCACGCGTGTTGTCGGATTCGACATGACTTGCATCCCGCAAAATTTATTAGGGCGGAATATAGCCTATTTGGCGATTACAGTGCTCCCGTTCCTTTCACAGGCACTGACAACCGAACAGAAACAAAGAGCAACGGAGAGCAGCTATGCAAGATGAAGTCATTCTCTATACCAACCCCCAGTCCCGCGGTCGCATCGCGCGCTGGATGCTGGAGGAAGTGGGTGCGCCCTATCGCGCGGAGATTCTCGAATACGGTGCCAGCATGAAAGCGCCCGCCTACCTGAAGATCAACCCGATGGGCAAGGTGCCGGCCATCGTGCACCGCAACCAGGTGGTGACCGAGGGCGCGGCCATCTGTGCGTATCTGGCGGAGGCATTTCCGCAAGCGGGACTGGCCCCAGCGCCCGACGAGCGCGCCAGCTATTACCGCTGGCTGATCTTTGCCGCCGGGCCACTGGAGGCGGCGATTACCGACTTCAAGACACTCGGGGTGGAGCCGGATGCGCAGAAGCAGATGACGGTGGGCTACGGCAGCTACGCGGCGGTGCTCGACAACCTTTCCAGCTGGTTTATGGGTCACACCTATGTAACGGGCGAGCGCTTTACCGCCGCCGATGTCTATGTTGGTGCGCACATCAACTGGGGTTTGCAGTTCGGCACGATCGAAAAGCGGATCGAATTCATCGACTACGCGCAGCGGGTCACCGCGCGCGATGCCCACCGTCGAGCCATGGAAAAAGATGACGCGCTTGAGGCAACGGCCTGATGGAACAGACCTGCCAGGGCAGCTGCCACTGCGGCCTGCGCCCGGTCGGAAATGGTGGATAAGGGTAGGCAAGGCTAGATGAGGGAAATAGGTGGCGACCGTGTCGCCGCCTATTTTTCGAAGCGAGGCAGCGTTACACCGCAGCGGGATCCATCCACATAATCTCCCAGATATGTCCGTCCAGGTCCCGGAAGGAGCGGCCGTACATTAAACCGTGGTCCTCGGGATCGCGGAAATTCGTCCCTCCCGCCGCGACGGCCTTGTCGAGCAGCATATCCACCTCAGCACGGCTCTCTGCGGACAGGCACACCAGCACCTCGGTGCGCTTGCCGGTATCGCAGACCTCAAGACCGGGCGTGAAGCTGAGGAACTTCTCGCGGGTGAGCAGCATGACAAAGTTGCTTTCGCCGATGATCATGCAGGTAGCGGTGTCATCGGTGAACTTGGGGTTGAACTCGAAGCCGAGTCGGGAGAAAAACTCGATGGATTTCCCTAAATCGGCAACAGGCAGGTTTACGAACATCATTCTGGACATGTTATTTCCTCGATTACAGCCAACGATGGATTGCGTCGGTATCCACTAGTCGCATCAGGTAGTCGGAAATCGACAGCAAAGGCAAATTATGTGGCGGAAAAATTTCCCTTGGTGGGGGATTGCCCAGACAGGAATATTGATGATTTGAGCTGAGAGAATTGGTGGGCGATAGCCGGTGAGGGAACACTGGCATCGATTTAGTAAATGGGGTCAGATCAAATTTGTGACGCTGATTTATTTGGTAGAATCCGGCGTCATAATGTTGATCTGACCCTATTTATTGCTGCGGCGCGGTGCAATATGAGGCGGATATCGACTTGAGCACAGGCACCGGCAAATGCAATTGCTCAATTTGCACCAAGGCCCGCGAATGGGCCGCACTGATTAAGCCCGGTGACTTCCGCCTGGTACAAGGCCAGGAGGCGCTCAGCAATTATCAGTTTGGCGGTAAGCAGGCTCATCACCTGTTCTGTAAACACTGCGGCGTGCGCTCGTTCGGCAAGGGATGTGTGGAGAAAATTGGTGGCGATTATGTCGCCGTCTATTTGTCTACGCTGGACAATGTCACACCGCAGGAACTGATCGATGCGCCGATTCGATATTTCGACGGCCGTAACGACAACGGGTTTGCAACGCCAGCGGAAACTCGCCATCTGTAACCGTTAGGGCGGCCTTCCTTGGCCGCCCACTTATTTGGATCTCGAGGCTGCAGCTTGCAGCCCATATTATTGACCTCCGTCAATACTTTCTCCTTTTTGGAGCTGAGCATTTAGCATTAACCACATCTAACTGTGGCCTGCTTTTAAATCGTCGTCCAAAGAATTTACGGACAGGATGGTACCTTAACGTCGCCACACAACTTACAGTTGATTTTTTTTCGTCGAGAGGTTCTGTGTGAATACTGTTGTGCCTAAATATTTCGACTAACTTCTTGTGAGTTAGCCAACTAATACGCGCTCAAGTAAATCTTACAAAATAGTCTTTCTCATCGATGGGAGAGGACTTTGCTCTATCCCCCATCGTCTCTGCCTGTCTTCTACCTTTATAAGAAGACCCTGCGTTTCGACTGTAATAGATTGACCAGTTTTCCGATGCCATTTTGAAAGACTCTCGAAGTATTGAGTCATAGCAACCCTTTCTGGATCTTAAACCGCCGAAACGGATAGCAAGCCTTATATCTTCTGATGCCCTCTTTGAAATGTTATTCCAGACTTGAGCCAAAGATTTTGAAAAAGCCTCAGGAGATTCATGGCTAACTTGGCTGTTGATGTCGTAATCTACATGTTCTGGTCCACCAATAAACCAATTTCTTAACCACTGGTCTTGCACGTATGTTTGCATGCCATAATAAGGAGGCGATGAAATCACCAAGTCAATATTTTCTGCTATCTTCCGATAGCCAGAAGGTTTTCGGCTGTCGGTGCAGACAATATTAGTTGGTCTTGCTCCACTAGCATCAATATATTTCAAGACCATTTCAGCCTTCTTTCTTATTGGTGTCCTAATATCAACAAAAATTGGAAATAACTTTTTCTTTTTCCAGTAGCCTACCGAATAATTTGGCTTAGTTGAGAAGGTCCTTGGCATTTGATTTGAAAAATAGGAGGGATTATGGGGGTCCTTAGTCATTGGGCCATGTAGGCACCCAAGGGCTATAGCTTTTAGCATTACCACCACATCAGTATCTCTTTTTAGAGGTAAGTAATCTCTTAGCTTACAGACATCCTGAAGTGTATCTGGATGAAATGCTAATTCCCAAAATTCTCCTTGAGGCACCTTAACATTCGGTAGCTGAAGCAATTCATCCAAAAGCTCCATTACCGAATTCACATCAGTATTTGCGAGCTTAGCCTTCGCGATGGCGATAGCTATCGGTGATGCGTCAAATCCATAAGATTTTATACCATAAGTCTGAGCTGCAAAGTTAGTCGTTCCTCTCCCGCAAAAAGGATCGAATACAATCGAATTTCGATCAGCCCCCTTGAGAACAGCCATGGGAAACTCAAGTGGAAACATGGTGTAATATGGGCATACAGCGTTAAGTTTATATCGAGCCGAATTTGATAGTTTTTTCATAATAACAGCTATCTATGAATCCTTATCTGGCCGGGTCGAACTTCTTGAGGGTCGGAAAATTCGCAATCTACTCTTACATTGCAGAATTCATCAAGATAGTCTTTTAATGCATGTGCAGTCTCCAAAGCTTTTTTATCTTCTGGAATATGTTTCGCCAGAGACCTTGGCATAACTACAATACATTTCCCCATGGCGCGAGAAATGGCCACATTTGTTCGCTCAAGCTGCAACAAGAACGCCTCTTCTCCAGAGATTACATCAACGTCTGCAACTCCATAGGTCACGATAATACTGTGCCGCTCTCCTCCCTGGAAGCGCTCCACAGTATCAACGGCATCATCAATTAAATTTTTTTCAGTAGGATATAGAGCCTCCAGCTCCCTAATAACGAGAGCGCGCTGAGCTCGATGTGGAGTAACAATGCCCACACATTCACTCCAGAATTTATCGGGAGTTGGTGTTGTATTGTTCGATGCGCCCCTGCCGCTTAAATCTGCGCCGACAGTCTGTCTAAGGATCCAAACCAGCCCTGCTACTAGCTTCGCCTCAAAATGGTTTCCTTGAGATGAAATTTCATCCTCATGAAGCAAGGCAACAACCGAATTTTCTGAAGACAACAACGTCGCAAATTGATCGCTCCAGGGCAGATGAGCAGGATACTGGCGTTGATTAGGAAATTGGCGTGAGATTGTTAAAGCTGTATCGGGAAACTCAGCAACAAGAGTGTCTGGATACCCTATAGTTTTGGCAAATTCAACGATTGCACGTGAAGAGCGATAATTTCTATCAAGCACACATGGAGTTATCGGCAGACCAAAATCACGCTCTAAAAGATAAGTTTGGATACTGCCAACCAAGTAAGACGCGTCCAATGGTGCTTCAACTGCTGTTATCGGAGGCATTTGGAGACTGTCTCCAGCAACGACTACTCTCCCATTAGGCTTTAAGCCGCAGAGTGCAGATAATGCATTGGACACGGGAACTTGCGAGCTTTCATCTATAATCACTACATCAAAAACGTCGTTAATGAAATCTCTACCTGCAGATAAGTCCTTTGAAAGCCGACGAGCCTGTCTTATCTGAGCGCCCACTATATGAACACCACTATTTTCAGATAAATTTGTCAGGCATTGCTGATAATCCGCATCTCGGCTATCAAGCGAAAAGGTCGAATAGGTCAAATTACTCGACGATGAAAGTATTAGCCTTCCAGTAATTCGCGCTGCTGAATAACCAAAGCTTAATGTGCAAGTTGCCGTCGCATCGGCTGATAGCAATCTATGTGTTCGCTCTATTATTTCTTCTACTGCTTTATAAGTGGGACCTGTGATGAGTACCTTTAACGGTCGCTGAGCAATACTGGAATTTTGCGATATCGCATGAATAAACGCGGAGAGAGTTTTAGTTTTACCGGTGCCTGGCGGACCCCAAATTACTGTGAGAGCTTTTTCTGCTGAGTTTTTGACTGCCTGCTTCTGGGATGCATTAAGCTGATTATTAGCTTCCGCTACATTAGCAATGTTATCAGCCTCAGCAGATGAAATTCTTGAAGTTCTAACAAGTGTCGCAGCGTCCCATAAGATTTCTGCAGCCGGTGTATTTCCACCTATTCTAGTTTGCCTTTTAGGAGGTGTAATTCCCATTGCCGCTGCAGCGTTCACATCTACCCTAGCAATAGGAGGGTTTCCTATTTCCCGGAGTATTTCGGTGCTAGTATTTGCCCAGTTATAGGCTTTCGGGCTTTTTGACTCTAGCAGAAATACCTCATCCAAAAGGCTTTCTACACAATTATCAACAATATATTGGGCAAATGCAGGATCACGCCAGTACGAAAATTCAACTACAGCCCTTAAGTTGACTCGGTCAAAATCGATAAGTTTCGTTTCTAAAACAGACCACAGGGGCATGTTAAGTGGAGATTGATCGCCTGGATACGGCTGAGCAGCGGGCGCTATCACATTATTAACGTATTCCAGTGGGAAACCAGGCTTCCCAATTTTTCCAACTGTAAGCGAGCTATCCGTTTTGAACTTTGCCTCCGCCGATGTGGCTTCAACATCAAAAGAGAATCTCCCATTTCCTAAGTCCTGACCATTATTTAAGATGATGGCCTCATAGGTTGCCTCTAGCCTCTTTCCTTCCAGTACAAGTCGAAAGTGCGCCTCAAGCTGCGAGGTCAAAAAATTAAGGTTATCCCACCAGATCCATAATTTTGCGTCGAACGCTACGCCAGTCGCACCGCGGGGAATCGCTGTCGGAATTTTAGGGGCAGTAGATTTAAAGCTTCCTCTATAATCATCTCTTAACTTGTCACATATTGTTTGCAGCGATAGGGATTGCTTTTTCAATGCGTCTGAATAATCAGAAATAAGCGTATTTCGAGGTATTACATTAGGGCCTCTCTTTATACGCGGTGCATTACTCCATATTTCATAAATTCTCTCTCGCGGAATGCCATTGCTCAAATATTCTCGAAAATACGAATCACGAACGACTGGAGGACGCTGCAAGTTAGAATATGTCTCAGCTGTATCGAATAACGTGATAACGTGAGGTGTTGGCGTGAAAACCATACGCCTCACGATATCTTCGACTATAACTACAGTCGATGCCTCTATAGCCCTAGGAGTTGCAATTAACTCCTCTGGCGGAAAAATCCAAACCAGCGCCTTCGCTTTTCGATCACTAAGATTCAAAACTCTTGGCAAATGACGCCCTATAGCATTACACAGTTCAGTAAACTGCCTTTTTTCCCAGATATGAATTTGACCTTTGAGATTATCCCCACCTAATTGCTGTTCAGCCCGATCAATATTGTCCGCAATTTGGCTCAGTAGTCCTTCCAAGGCCACCCATTCTGCGTCAATAGTTTTTTCATCCACGACGAATGGAACAGTAGGAAATCGTACAGGGGCCTGGCCTCGTGTGTAACTCGTAACTAGCCCTGAGATCGACATGCCTGTCAATAGCCCTGCACTCGCATCGAAATTTATACTCAAGAACAACTGAAGGTTGGCATAGCCTGCCAAAGACGCAATTACAGCATTTGGATCATTATCAAGCTGATTATTTAAAATGGCGCTAGTTTTGGCAGGAAGAATAGCCGCTTCCTTTTTTAACATCGTATGCTGCTGTAAAGCGGGGTGCCCTGTCGACCCAGCCAAAGATGCAGCGTCAGATATGGAATTTAATTCAAGAGTTTTCTTCGCACCTCTAGTAATGCCGGGAATCAAACTCAAATGACCAGAGTCCGTAGCAGTAGTGATGCAATATCCACCTCGGTTACTATCGATAAGAGTGTGTTGCGTCCTGCCTAAATGCCGCTTATCCCCCAGCCAATCACAGTTAGAGCATGAGCTGACAACATGCCAATCTAAATCCTTCCAAGCATCAGGAGAGGCGTCGCCTACTCTGATTACCCTGGCTATATCTTCAAAAAATTGCCGCACAGTTGCTAAGTAGTAGCGGAGATGCGCCACTTCTGAATCCTCGATCAATGCCGCTGCATAGTCACCAATACTGGCTCCTTGCTGACCCTCAACTGTATCTATCGCACTATTACCCTGTTTTTTTAAAGTCCATAAGTAAGCGTTTGCTGAAATATAATACCGGCGACTCAGGGCAGGGCTGCTCGCTAGCCAGTTTGCAAGCATTAAGCAATACATCGCTATTTCTGCGCAGTAGCTGGGGTTGGATTCACTTGTGTGCTTAATGTCAAAGACTTTGATCGCCAACCGCTGCTCGCTTGGTGAAATTGGAGATCTAGTGCCATTGATTAAGACTTCCTGATCATCAGCTTGAGCGGGCTGAATTAAAAGTAGATCAGGAATGAAATCTGCCATTGGCGGAATCAATGCGGCATCTTGTATTGATACACCAATATTATGCAGAATTTGCTGTTTTATGGCGTTTACCGAAAACTTAGGCTGAATTACTACACAAGGGTAGTGTTGGAGGTTTAGCAGAGCGCTGCTGAGATTAATGTCATTGAACTTGCTTGCCCCGCGATTAAATATCGCTGAACTGCCGAATAATCTAACTACCTGATCGTTTCGTTCAAGCTCTAACTCTCGCCCAGCAATCGATAAAGTACCTATTCCTGGTCGCTTTACAGGCTCCGGCAACCCTAAAGTTCCGATACTCCTATTGTCGTGCAGTGAAAGATATAGTTCCCTGTCGCATCTTGTGCGTAGAAACATCGACAAGGTGCTCTTTGAAACCTTCCGGTGTGAAGCTCTACTACTGGACATTCAGGTAAATCCTTTTTTTTTTTAGCTCTCAAGGCAAGTAATAAACTTGCAATTGTGGGGGCGTATATAGAAATTTAACTCAAGGCATTTTTTTTCTGGATTTATAAATAGTTTCTAGTGTGCCTGCCTTTCTTCTACCGGATAGTGCTCCAGAGTGATTGTACTGTTGTATTTTGTTCCTCGGGTGAGCAGGCAGCGATAAGAGGGCTGTTTAATCGAATGCCGAGGTTTTTCAGCGTTTTTCCTTGCTCATAATTTGAGCAATCAATGCGAGGTTCATACGCGTGTTGTGTGCCTTTTTCTCGGCGTGACGCATATCTCATTTTTGCATGTTTATAACACGATAAACAGCAGTTGGGGGATTATTGTTATTACCTGTAATTTGTTGGTGTTGACTAACTATGTTGCCGTCCCCGCTAGACACGACTCCTGCTATCTTGCTGTTCATAACAACGTACAGGAACCCACGATGTTTAGGACTCTCACGGCATCGCTGGTCCTACTAACAGCAGTATCCATCCCGGCTATTGCCCTGATGGGCTATGACGGCTGCAAGACTGTATTCACTCCGAAGCCTGAACCTCAGGCTCAGTCTTGAGAACAGTCAAAGACCGACTTCTCTATCGCCTATCTAAAATTTCAACTAGAAAATGGCTTGAACATCCTTTTCCATATCGACCGCTCCGATCCGGTGGTGTCGGTGCCGCTGACGGCCCTTGTGGATTTGTCGCGGGAGAAGGAAGGCCGCACCGGTTTTGCGCAACTGTTCGAGCACTAGCTGTTCCTGGAGTCCTGGAAACTGGGCACGGGCGGGCCAGATTCGATGCGTGCGCGCATCTGCGGTTCCGATGCAAATGGTTCCAACTTTCGTGATGTCACCACCGACTATCAGGCACTCCCTGCAGGTGAGCACAAGACCATACGCCGGGGTGCCGCTTAAAGTAGCGTTGGTTTATCCAATCGCGTCGATCAGGGCGCGGCCAGCGAAGCCATATCAATCACAAAGCGATAGCGCACATCCGAGCGCTTGAGCCGCTGGAGCGCGTCGTTCACTTCGCCGATCTGGATGATCTCGCATTCGGGCAGGATTTTTTTCTTGGCGCAGAAGTCGATCAGCTCCTGGGTCTCGGCGATACCGCCGATGGCGGAACCGACAATGCAGCGGCGCCCCAGGACCATCGGCTCGCTGTCCAGCCCGTCGATTGCGCCTACCTGGCCCACCATTACCAGGGCGCCGCCAATATCCAGCAGTCGCAGGTATGGGGTGAGGTCGTGCTTGACCGGAATCGTGTCGATAATCAGGTCGAAGGATGACTGCGCCTGCGCCATGGCATTCTCGTCACTGGATACCAGCAGGCCGTCGGCGCCGAGGTCCAGCGCGTCTTTTTCATTGTCGTCGCTGCGGCTCAGTACGGTGACATCGGCGCCCAGGCCCACCGCCAGTTTCACCGCCATATGCCCGAGCCCGCCGAGGCCGATAACGCCCACATGGCTGCCGGGGCCGATATTCCAGTGGCGCAGCGGTGAATAGGTGGTGATGCCGGACCACCGTCATCAATTCCTAAATTGCGTTCGGGCCGTCGACGCGCCGTCGCCCAACCCCACCACTCCTGCTATCTTCCTGCGCATAACCACGCATAGGAACCCACCATGTTCAGGAACCTCACCGCCTCCATGGCCCTGCTGGCCGCCGCATCCCTCCCGGCCCTCGGCCTTGTAGGCTGCGACCGCTCCAAACCCGAACCCAAGCCGCAATCGGAACAGTCGTCCCAGTTCGCTATCGACTACCAGCAGTTCCAGCTGGATAACGGCCTCAACGTGCTGTTCCATATCGACCGCTCCGATCCCGTGGTGGCGGTGTCGCTGACGGCGCATGTGGGTTCGGCGCGGGAGAAGGAGGGCCGCACGGGCTTCGCGCACCTGTTCGAGCACCTGCTGTTCCTGGAGTCCGAGAACCTGGGCAAGGGCGGGCTGGATGCGATGAGTGCGCGCATCGGCGGTTCCGGGGCCAACGGTTCCACCTCCCGCGATGTCACCAACTACTACCAGACGGTACCCAAGGACGCGCTGGAGAAGATGCTGTGGGCCGAGGCCGACAAGCTCGGCTGGTTTATCAACACCGTGACCGAGCCGGTGCTGGCGAAGGAAAAGCAGGTGGTGAAGAACGAGAAGCGTCAGAGCGTCGACAATCGCCCCTACGGCCACACCCAGTACGTGATCGACCGCAACCTCTACCCGGAGGGGCACCCCTACAGCTGGCAGATCATCGGCTCGCTGGAGGACCTGGACAGGGCCACCCTCGACGACGTGAAGGAGTTCTTCCGCCGCTGGTATGTGCCCAACAACGTGACTTTGGTGGTGGCCGGCGATTTCGATCCCGAGCAGGCGAAAGCCTGGGTGCACAAGTACTTCAATGAAATACCGGCGGGCGACGCCATCGAGCGCGCGCCCAAGCAGCCGGCGGTATTGAAGGAGTCGGTGCGCCGCTACCACGAGGACAACTTTGCCCGCGAGCCGGCGCTGACGCTGGCCTGGCCGGCGGTGGAGCGCTACCACCCGGACAGCTACCCGCTGGCGGTGCTGCTGGAATACCTGTCCGACGGCAAGCGCGCGCCGCTGTACCGGGTGCTGGTGGAGGACGAGCAGCTGACCGCGGACGTGTCCATGGGCAGCTACGATTCCGAGCTGGCCGGGCAGATACAGCTGCAGGTGCACGCGTTCGGGGGCCGCGACCTGGACGAGGTCTATGCCGGCATCGAGAAGGCCTTTGCGCTGTTCGAGAAGGAGGGCATCGCCGAGGAGGACCTGGAGCGCATCAAGGCCGGCCAGGAAGTGGCCTTCTACAACGGCCTCGCCAGCGTGCTGGGCAAGGGCTTCCAGCTGGCCCAATACCAGGTGTACACCGGCGATGCCGGCTACGTGGGCGAGGATATCCAGCGCCTGCTGGCGGTGACCGACGAAGACGTGCAGCGGGTGTACAACAAGTACCTGAAGGACAAGCCGTATGTGGCGGCGAGCTTCGTGCCCAAGGGCCAGGCCGAACTGGCGCTGGCGGACTCCAGTGTGGCTGAGGTGGTGGAAGAGCAGATCGTCAACGGCGCCGAGGCGCAGTTCGATGCCTCAGTAGCGGCGGACTACGAGCACACGCCGTCCAGCTTCGACCGCAGCAAAGAACCCGCTTACGGTGCGCCCGCCGAAACCGCGGTGCCGGACGTGTGGCAGGCGACGCTGGCCAACGGGTTGCGGGTGTCCGGAATCGAGAGCAGCGAGGTGCCGACTGTCAACTTCAGCCTGGTGATCGACGGCGGCCAGCTGCACGAGCGGCTCGACAGGACCGGCGTGGCCAACCTCACCGCCATGCTGATGGAAAAAGGCACGGCCAGGCGCACGCCGGAAGAACTGGAAACCGCCATCCAGAAACTGGGGGCCAGCATCGAGGTATCCGCCGAGGAGGATGCCATCCGCATCGATGTCACCACCCTGGCGCGCAACTTCAATCAGGTGTTCGCGCTGGTGGAGGAAATGCTGCTGGAGCCGCGCTGGGACAAGGATGAACTGGTGCTGGCGAAGAAGAGCGTCACCAGCCAGATCAAGCGCGCCGCCGCCGAACCCAATGCCATCGCCGGCAAGGCCTTCGCGCGCCTGCTGCACGGCGAGGACAGCATCCGCGGCTACAGCCTGCTCGGCACCGAGGAATCCGTGGCCGCCATCACCATGGACGACCTCAAGGCGTTCCACCGCGACTATTTTTCGCCATCGGTGAGCCGCGCCCATGTGGTGGGCGATATCAGCCGCGAGGATTTCCTCAAGGCGACCGGTCCCCTGGTCGAGCGCTGGCCCGCCCGCGAGATCAAGATCCCCGATCCGCAGTCGGTGGCGGCGGCACCGGGTATCTACTTTATCGACGTGCCGGGGGCCAAGCAGTCGGTACTGCGCATCGGCCGCCCGGCCATGTCCGCGCTGTCCGAGGACTACTACCCGGCGGTGTTCAGCAACTACATCCTCGGCGGCGGCGGCTTCGCCTCACGCCTGATGCAGCAGCTGCGCGAGGGCAAGGGCTACACCTACGGCATCTATTCCGACATAGACGCCGGGAAAAGCGGCGGCGAGTTCGGGATCGGCAGCGGTGTGCGCGCCAATGTCACCGCGGAGTCGGTGCAGCTGATCCGCGACATCCTCGAAGACTATGCGCCCACCTACAGCGAGCGGGACCTGGAAAACTCGCGCTCCTTCCTGATCCGCAGCAACACCCGCGCCTTCGAGACCGCGTCCGCCAAGCTCGGCCTGCTGGAAAACATGAGCCGCTACGGCTGGCCCGCCGACTATGTGCGTGAGCGCGAGGCCATCGCCAGGGCCATGACCGTGGACAAGGTGCAGAAGATTGCCGGTGCCTACATGCAGCCGGATTCGATGATCTGGCTGGTGGTCGGCGACCGCGCGACCCAGTTCGGCCGCTTGGAGGAGCTGGGTCTGGGGGAGCCGACGCTGCTGGATGGCGAGACGCTGACGCGACAGGCGGAGGTTTCTGCAGCGAATTGAACGCTGCGCGGGCCCGGAAAATTCCGGGCCCGAAGGCCATGAATCGCAGGATGGGCACTATTATTCTCTTCGTCATACCGGCGCAGAGCCTGTGTCGGACTTGATCCGGTACCGGTATCCAGTTGCGGAGCACCTGGGTTCCGGCCTGCGCCGGAACGACGAGCGAGTGTTTTAAGAGTCTGCCAGCAAGCGAATTTTTGCCGCTTAGCTAGCTAGATTTTTGTCTGCAAGCAGGCTCCTGCGAGGGACCGTTGGCCCGCTCGCGCAGTAGTTAATCAGGCCTCTTCCCTGACATGGGGCGCGAGGTAGGTCATGAAATCGGCTTTCCCGACCGGGGCGCCGAGCTTGCGCAGAATGGCGTAAGCGGTGGTGATGTGAAAATACAGGTTGGGCATCAGATAGTCGTTGATGTACTGCCGCGCCGGCAGTTCGCAGTACCGGCCCGGCCCGAGGCCGATACGTTTCACTTCGTCGAGTTTGCTGTCATCCGCGGCAATGGCACCAACCTGCTCGCGGGTCTGTGCGATATATTTGCGCGCGGTTGCCAGAGAGTCCACTTCCCTGCTGAGGTTTTCGATCGGCTGGCCGGCGCACCACTGGGCAAATCCCAGCGGCTGGTTGCAGACGAAGGCGATCTGGGCGCCGAACGGGTACATGTCCTCGGCGAGACGCTCCTGCATGATCGCGTCCATATCCGGGAAATGTTTTTCGCCGACTGACAGGATGTGATCGAGCACATCGAGTCTCGTGGTGAAGATACGCTTGATCTCAGTAATTTCCGTATTTGCCATGCTGTTATCTCTCGCTGGGATGTTGAGGTTTGCACCGCACCGTCAAAGTGCACTCGCCGGCGACTTTACCGTAGCGCAGGCCGGCTTGGGAAGGTCTCCCAAGCGGCCATGTCGGGACGGAACCCGGGCACTATTGATTCTCGGATGCGGGGCCGCAACCCATTCCCAGGCTCCTCGGCCGGTCACGCTTTTGGTAGGCGAGAAAACAAGTCTCTTCCCACATCTGGATCAGTGCCTCGGACGAGCGGAACACCGCGCCCATTTGCTCGGAGCTTGTGCCCAGTACTGAGATTTCCTGCAGGAAGTCCGGGATCAGGCCGTAATGCGCCAGGCCATCGTAGTTGATATCAAAGGTTCTGGTTACGCGGCTCCCCTGGGTAACTTGGCTTGGATTGATCGGGCGATGTTCTGCCGTGCGGCTGCTCCAGGATGTGCAGGCCGGAGCGCAGGTTGGCTTGGTGCTAGCCCACGGATTACTGGATTCCGGATAGCTGGCATAGTTGACCTTGGCGCCGATACGACCGCTGCGCTGGCGGTTGCTGCGATCGGCGGGGGTATCTTCATGATAATAGGCGTAGCGGCCGAAGCGCGGTGCGGCATGCCAATCAAAGCCATTAAAGTCCGTTCCAAGTGCGATGCCCCGAGTTTGCAGCCGGATCTCGCGCTCGCTGTCGGTCAGCCGCTCGCGGTCACCACCTCCGCCCACGATGCCGATTTGCTTGACAAGTTCGTGGGAACTTTGCACTCCTAGCCCCACCAGCCCGCCGGCCAGGAAGCGGTCGGGAGGAGAATAAATGTGGGATAGCTGTTTGGCGGACAGGATGTTCTCACTGACACGCTGACCGTCCTGAACGCCGCCATGGGATGCCATGAGCGGATAGTTGTGTGCAAGGTTTAGTATCCCTCCCTTGGTCCGCTCTGAAGAGTGCTGGATATCAATCAACATGCCTCGCCGCATCATAGCAATTGAGGAAATCCTGGCCGTTTGCGGTTAAGGACCGGCTGTTAATATGAAACGGCAGCTTTTTCTGTTTGTCGCTGAGCTCCAATGGAATCATGAGTGCCGAATCGGTAGCACCTTCAAAGGGCATGGTGGAGCGGGCCGCCTCGAACATCTCATTGTTTAACGTTGTGGCTGCGCAGGTGGCCTCAGAGGCGCCAGCGGTCAAAAATCCGAATGCAATTCGCCAGCCTTCGTCTTCGACACATTGCCCTGCAAAAAACTCGGCGACTGTTCGGCCAATACCTTCAGGCATGACATTTCCGTCAGCAATTGCATGTGGCTCCAGCTTTGCCCAAATGGGAATATTCACCTCATTGAGCTGCAAGGAAAACGGGAGCGTGTTGCGCCATTCTTCCAGCCGCCTTTTGTTTTCTCCGTAGTAGGCCTCGCGTTCGACAGGCTCGGGTGGATGAACCCGATCGCCATAGGTTCGCTCAAGTTCCTCCAGCGCCATGAATTTCGGGGGGCGTGCGTCGGGGTCGCCAAAAATGGCGCTGGCAGTAAACAGTGCACCATTGATGGCATAACCACCCAGCATGCTATCGGAAAAATGTATGGGAGTTATCTGTCTTACGCCCGCACGGTACAAGGCGTCGAGACGTGCTTCAATTTGTTCCGGGGAGCAGGATTTTGGATGGCCGGCGTAGTGCATGGTGCGTGTGGCTCCCCCCAGGAATTGGGCAACACCGACGGCACTGCCGACCAGGCCGATGTCCATTCCATTTCGCGAGGCCCACAGGTCAGGGTGGGCATATTCCCGCGCAACGTGGTGGCGCTCACGCGTGACATTAGCGTCGCAGCTGTCCATCACGTGATCGACTTCCACGCCAATGATAATCGCAAGCTTCCCGGAATTGATGATCCGCCTGGCCTGGCGGGGGGTGTAAGCGACCTCCGCCCAGTCGGAATTTTCCCTGGCAAAGCGTTTAATTGCAGGAATCTGTTTTGCTATTGCGTCCTGATCAGACGTAAAGGGGCGATCCTTTTCCTTGGTCAGGCCATATGCGATGACTTCGGAATTGCCGACGGAAGCGATCATCATTCTGACGCCGCCGGCATGGGCACGCTTAACCCACTCCCAGTGCATCTGTTGATGTATGGCAGAGTACCACATGGGCCAGTTTACAAAGCTCGGATACCCACCCTGCGTATTGTGGTACCCGCCAAGGCCCGGGCTCTGGTGCGTCTGGTCGCCATCTTTCTCGGGCAGTCCGGCACCCTCGATCAAGTTCAGGCACATGTCGCGGCACATTGTGTAATCGGCATGAAAGTGCGTTTCGTGTGGGCGCACGAAGCCATTGCCACTGGTGGTGTGAATATCGTTGCAGGCCCCCAGCGCGCTGATCGGCCCGAGAGCGCTGCCCCACAACCCCCGGGCATCGGGTTGCCTTCCATCGGCGGGATATGACATAAACGCTTCTTCGTTCATCAAGTGGGCATGTAAATCGGCAACGCCAAAGACCGGGTCTGTGTCCCGTCTGTTTGGCTTCGCTGGGCGGTTGCTAATCCAGATATCGTCGACGTTGATATGGCCCCAACCGCCAGAATCCTTGTCCTCGATTAGGATGCGCGCTTTGGTGCCAGAAAGATGGCCAATATCGAAGGAGACCCGGACCATGTTCTCTATGCAGAAGCCGCGGGCGGCAATCGGCCGGCCGGATGCATCGGACAGAGTTTTCCACTCCGTGGTGATCGTTGGGGTGGATGTGGGTTTCGTCGTTGGGAGTACACCTCTACCTGCCGTGCCGCCTGTTACAGATACGCCAGCAAGCGGTGCACCGACTGAGGTGCGTTCGGCGTTGTTGAGTCTTGGCACTCGCGATTGAAGGTAAACGCCGACGTTTTTGGAGCAGCCGCCACCAACAAGAAAGTGAAAGTACTTATGCTGTAACTCGATTTCTGTTGATACCAGCCGTCCCGTCAGTCGGTCGCCCTGGGTGGTTCCCCAGGGCTGTGGGCGCGGGGCAAAGCGGCCGGGCACAGAGTCCGACAGTATTCGGCGTGAAGGACGATTTTCGTATGTCCCGATCCAATACAGGCCTTCTTTGCCAATGGGAAAAGCGGTGTTGGCATAGCCGCCGCCTACGCGTTGGAGATCGGCACTTAGACGATTAAGGTCGTTTCTGAGCTGCTTCAGATAATAATGGGTTGATCCCTGGTTAAACTCGCACTCGGTAGCGGCATCCAGGACCAGTCCCGCGCAGGGATTTTCCGGTAAGCGCATGCTCGCTGTATTGAGCGCGCGCGCAGAAGACACGTTGTCGCCGAAGGTTGGCTGACCATGAAAGGCACCAGTGGCACCACCACCAGTTGCGTCCTCGTGTCGGAAGCCTTGCAGGGTTCCATCCTCAAAGTCCCAGTGATGGTCTCTATATTTCTTCAGATCACGTAGAGCGCCAGGGGTTACTTGCGGCAAATCGGTCTGTCGTTTTACGGCGTCAACTTCAATGACGCTGGTTTGTCCCAAGACGTTGCCTGAAAGTGTAATGCCTATAGCGGAAGCTAAACACAGTGTAATTATTCTTATATTCTTCATCGTCGGTTTCCTTTGCGGAATGATGATTTAAATTGCAATAGTGATTACAGCAGTATTTGAAATTTGATTTATCGGCGGTGGCACTTAGCTGATGCTGTTTTTTTCTTCTTTGTGTAACTAAATATAATCAGGTGTTAGTTTTACCAGTTATTAATTCTCGTCTGCTTTTAGTGCTCAATGTATTTCTGCATTAAACCCGCATAAATAATCGAGGCTTACAGATTGCCTGTGTCTGAATGCCGGATCATAGAAATTTTTGATCCGCAGCGGTCGCAATCTGCGGAGGCTAGAGGAACTATATCTGGCAGCTTAGCCAGTATTTCCTCTTATATCAGTTGCTTGAAATCAGGCTGAAGTTTATTTTTATTTTTTCAGGGGTGCATCTTACTTCTGATAGGTTAAAACTATGATAAGTTCCGGAAACGCAACTATTAATCGCCAGCGAAAATAACACGTTTAAGCGGGATAAATAGCGTAATGTAATGGCGTGTAATAGGATTAGCGTATTTTTCGTCTTTCTAATAGCCTTTTGCTGCAATGCGTCTTCATTTAAGATAGGCAGATTTTCATTTTTTGCGTGGGGTGTGGTGCAGGTCAGGCAAAAAATTCCAATGGGTTTGCGAACGTTAGCTCATGGGGTGCTGCCCTGGAAAAGCACCGCATGCATATTGGTGCTTGGCATGTCGTCAGCCCAACCTGAGATGGAACTTCCTGACCTCTAACCACCTTTGCGAAAGAGTTTTGACCGGAATGGCTGTAATTTTCTGATACCAAAGCCCGTGAGTGGATTGCTATCGATGGCGCTGACGATCTTGTCGGCAAGCCAACGTCCATTTCTTTCGGTCAGGTAATCATGTCTGGTAACACAGACGCACCGAGTTCGGGCGGCTCAATAGATCTGTTGCGTGGTGGATCCATCATCGGTTGGAGCTGTGACGCTTGATCTCGGTGCCCTACGTAAGAGTTCGATAAGCCCTGGCCTTTTTTACGTCGATTATTTGCTGCTTCAGAAATCATCCGGACAGCGGATAATCCGTTTTGCCCGCGCTCTTAGCGCCTCCAGCTCTCCGCTTTCCATTTTGTCCAGCAGGCTCAGCATCATCGCCATGCGCGGGTTGTGCTCGAAGTGTTCGCGTTTTTCGACGAGGAAGTTCCAGTAGAGGCTGTTGAACGGGCAGGCGTCTTCCCCGAACTTTTCCTGGACCTTGTAGCGGCAGCCCTCGCAGTAGTTGCTCATCTTGTGGATGTAACTGCCGCTCGAGATATAGGGCTTGGTGGCGACCAGGCCGCCGTCGGCGAACTGGCTCATGCCGCGGGTGTTGGTGATCTCCACCCACTCGATCGCATCGATATAGATGCCCAGATACCAGGCGTCCACCTGGTCCGGGTGCACCTGGATCAGCAGCGCGAAGTTGCCGGTGATCATCAGCCGCTGGATATGGTGGGCGTAGGCGTGCTCCAGACTGTTTTTGATCGCGTGGTGCAGGCAGTTCATCCGGGTGTCTGCGCTCCAGTAGAACTCTGGCAGCTCCATGTGGTTGCCTAGGCGGTTGCAGCGGGCGTAGCCCGGCATCTCGCGCCAGTAGACGCCGCGCATATACTCGCGCCAGCCGAGGATCTGCCGCACATAGCCCT
The DNA here is from genome assembly GCF_035117725.1 of Microbulbifer magnicolonia. NCBI lineage: Bacteria > Pseudomonadati > Pseudomonadota > Gammaproteobacteria > Cellvibrionales > Microbulbiferaceae > Microbulbifer > Microbulbifer magnicolonia. The sequence continues at coordinate 1,168,093 of NZ_JAYEFD010000002.1, forward strand.
CGACCTCGTTGATGGAGATGGTGGCTTTGTTGTGCTGCCAGTGCTCGATCACCGCATCGATCACTTCGCGCGGGTGCAGCAGCTTGCTGTTCATCGCGAAGCTGAGGCGGCTGTGGAACAGGTAGACCTGCTCGGGATCCATCGCGTCCTGGTAGTCGCCGAAGTGGATCAGCAAATGCTCGCAGAAATAACGCAGCACCGTTAGACAGTCTTCGCGGGTCGTGGGCCAGCTGAAGTGCTGCGGGTCTATCTCGCCGAAGGTTTTCACCCCGGCGCCCTCGATGCGCTGCAGCGTCTTGCGCACGTCCTTGCGGAAGCCGCGCTCGTGGGGGATGGCCGGCCTGCCCTTCCATTTCTTGCGGTTGCGCTGGTCGTAGTTCCACTGGCCGCCTTCCGGTTCATCGCCGTTCATCAGGAGGTCGTGCTTGCGGCGCATATAGCGGTAGAAACTCTCCATCAGCAGGGACTGCTTGCCGTCGAAGAATGCCGCCAGCTCGTCCCGGCTGGTGAGGAAGTGTTCGCTGTCGAAGGCCTCGCAGTCGATGCTGAGGTCGTCGGCGAGCTGCTTCAGCTGCCGGTCGAGGCGGTATTCGTCCGGCAGCTGGTATTCGAATTTCTCGATACCGTGCCGCTGCACCAGCCTGGCGATGTTCTTGCCGAGGTGCTGGGTGTTGTCCGGCTTGTCGAGGCGCCAGTGGATCACGCGCTTGCCGCGCGCGCGCAGCCAGTCGGCGAAGTTTTCCATGGCCTCGAAAAAGGCCACCACCTTCTGGATATGGTGTTTGACGTAGTCGGTCTCCTGGCGCATCTCGGCGATGAAATACAGCGTGTCATCGTCGTCGTTGCGATACCAGGAGTGTTTGTGGTTGAGCTGGTCGCCGAGTAGCAGCCGCAGGGTTTTCACGTTTCCCTGCCTTGTTCGACGCTTTCCCGGCGGGGTGTTCAGGCGATTACACCCTGGAGTTGCATCTGCTCAATCTCCTCCTGGGTATAGCCGAGCGCGTTGAGCAGCTGGTGGGTGTCGCCGCCGAGCGGGGCGCCGGCGGTGTGGCGCCGCGGCCTGTGGCCGTCGAACGTCAGCGGTGTATTGATCTGCTGCTGGCTGCTGCCGTCCGGCAGTACCGCCTCGCACAGCATCTGCCGCTCGGCCATCAGCGCACTCGCGGCCGCCTCGGAGAATGTCAGCACCGGTTCCACGCAGGCGTCGCAGGCATCGAACAGGCGCATCCAGTCATCCAGTGTGCCCTGCGCAATGGTGTCGGCGATATCCCGTTTGAGCGGTTGCTGCTGGTCGGCCTGCAGCACCCGCTGCAGCCACTCCGGGTGGCCAATGACGCGGAAAAACTGTTCCGCGAATTGCGGTTCCAGGCTGCCGACGGACAGGTAGCGGTTGTCGGCGGTGCGGTAGTAGTCGTAGTAGCTGCCACCATTGAGCAGTTCCTTTTCCAGCTCCGGGTCGCCGGCGCCGGCCAGTGCGTTGGCGCCGCTGATGGCGTTCAGGGCGAAGGCGCAGTCGGTCATGCTGATATCGATATGGCTGCCCCTGCCGCTCTGCTGGCGCTGGTACACCGCGGCGAGAATGCCCATCACCGCATGGTGCGAGCCACCGGCGATATCGGCAATCTGGGTGCCGCTGAGACTGGGGCCGCTGTACTCGCGGCCGGAGTAGCTGGCGAGGCCCGCCAGCGCCAGGTAGTTGATGTCGTGGCCGGCGCGCTGTCTGAGCGGGCCCGTCTGGCCGTAGCCGGTGATGGAGCAGTAGATGAGGTCCGCGCGGGTCTTGCGCAGGGTTTCGTAACCGAGGCCGAGCTTGCCCATCACGCCGGGGCGGAACTGTTCGACGACGATGTCGTAGTCCACCAGCAGGCGCCGCACGATCTCGCCGGCGCGCGGGTCTTTCAGGTCCAGCGCGAGGGATTGCTTGTTGCGGTTGATGCTGGCGTGGGCGGCGGACACGGATTGATCCTCGCCGACCATCGGCGGCAGGCCGCGCAGCATGTCCGGGCGCGTCGGCGACTCGATGCGCAGCACCTCGGCGCCCATGTCGGCCAGCAGCATGGTGGCGTAGGGGCCGGGGAGCAGGGTGGAGAAGTCGAGAACTTTCAGTCCCTTTAAAGGCCCGTCAACGTAAGTCATAGGTTATCTGCGGTCTGGTTGGCGAGGGTTTCCAGTCTCTCGTCATACCGGCGCAGGCCGGTATCCAGGTTCGCGGCACCTGGGGCCCGGCCTGCGCCGGGACGACGACAAAGTGTTAGCGGATTAATCCTTGAGCAGATCCCGGGAAATAATCAGCTTCATGATTTCGTTGGTGCCGGCGTAGATGCGCTGTACGCGCGCGTCGGCCCAGGCGCGGGCGATGGGGTATTCCCACATATAGCCGTAGCCGCCGTGCAGCTGCACGCATTCGTCGAGCAGCTTGCACTGGAAGTCGGTGGCCAGCAGCTTGGCCTTGGCGGCGGTGGCGGCGTCCAGCTTCTTCTCGTAGTGCAGTTCCATGCAGCGGTCGATGAACACGCGCAGCGCGGTCAGTTCGCTGTCCAGCTCCGCCAGCTTGAACTGGGTGTTCTGGAAGGCGGAGATGGGTTTGCCAAAGGCCTTGCGCTCGCGCACATAGCCGACGGTCCAGCGCAGGCCGGCCTCGGCGTTGGCGACGGCACCGATGGCGACACCGAGGCGCTCCTGCGCCAGTTCCTGCATCAGGTAGACAAAGCCCTGACCCTCGCCGCCGAGCAGGTTTTCCGCCGGCACCTTGACGTCGTCGAAGAACAGCTCCGAGGTGTCCTGGGCTTTCATGCCGACCTTTTCCAGGTTGGTGCCCTTCTTGAAGCCGGGCAGGTTGGACTCGACCAGCAGCAGGCTGACGCCGGCCGCGCCCTCGTCCGGATTGGTCTTGGCGACAACAATGACCAGGTCGGCCAGCTGGCCGTTGGTGATGAAAGTCTTGGAGCCGTTCAGCACATAGTGATCGCCCTTCTTGATGGCGGTGGTGCGCACGTTCTGCAGGTCGGAGCCGGTGCCCGGCTCGGTCATCGCGATGGCGGTGATGATCTCGCCGCTGATGCACTTGGGCAGGTATTTCTGTTTCTGCTCCTCGCTGCCGTAGTTGACGATATAGGGCACGGCGATATCCGAGTGCAGGCCCCAGCCGATACCGGTGAGGTTGGCGCGGGAGATCTCCTCGGCGACGATCGCGTTATAGCCGAAGTCGAGGCCCAGGCCGCCGTATTCTTCCGGGATCTGCGGGCAGAGGAAGCCCATCTCGCCGGCCTTGGTCCACAGCTCGCGGTCCACCTGGCCGTCCTTTTCCCACTGGTGGTGATAGGGCGCGGCCTCGTTTTCCAGAAACTTGCGCACGGTATCGCGAAACTGTTCGTGATCTTCGTTGAAGACGGTTCTCGGGATCATCACTTTTCTCCGGATCTTTTTTCTTATTGTAGAAGCGGCGGGGCGGCCATCCGCCCATGGCCGCGATCGATGGTGGTTTATAGCGAGATCGATCGCGGCCAAGGGCCGCTCCTACAGGGGGTAATTCGGCATCGTGCTATTCATCGGTCAGCGGCAGGTTGGCTTCCGCCATCTCGACCAGCACCTGCGACGGCGCGAAGCGCTCGCCGTAGTGCTCCGCCAGCTGCCGCGCGCGCTGTTCGAATTCCGCCGGGCCGTACTGGTTGATGTACTGCAGGGCGCCGCCGGTCCAGGGCGGGAAACCGATACCGAAGATGGAGCCGATATTCGCATCGCGCACACTGCGCAGCACATGTTCCTCATAGCAGCGCAGCGTCTCTATCGCCATGATAAACAGCAGCCGCTCCTTCACATCCTCGAACGCCGGCTGTTCGCCGACGGGAAATTCCTTCGCCAGCCCGGTCCACAGGTGTTTCTTGCCATCTTCTGGGTAGCTGTAGAAGCCGCCGCCGGCGGCTTTGCCAGCGCGGCCCATTTCCAGCATATGGTCGATCACCTTGTCCGCCGGATGCGACGGCACCGGTTTGCCCTCGCGCTGCAGGTCGTCAACGGTCTGTTGGCGGATCTTGCCCATCAGCGTCAGCGAGACTTCGTCACTGACCGCCAGCGGGCCGACCGGAAAACCGGCCAGGGCCGCGGCATTTTCGATGCTGGCCGGGTTCACGCCCTCGCCGAGCATGGCGATGCCCTCGTTGGTGAAGCAGCCGAACACCCGCGATGTGAAGAAGCCGCGGCTGTCGTTGACGACGATCGGCGTCTTGCCGATCTGCAGCACGAAGGCGAAGGCGCGCGCGAGGGTCTCGTCACTGGTCCGTTCGCCGCAGATGATTTCCACCAGCGGCATCTTGTCCGCCGGGGAGAAGAAGTGCAGGCCGATAAAATTCTCCGGCCGCTTCGAGGCCTCGGCGAGACCGCTGATCGGCAGGGTGGAGGTGTTGGAGGCGAAGATGGCGCTCTCTCCCAGCTGTTCCTCGGCCTCCGCGGTGACCCTGGCCTTCAGTTCGCGGTCCTCGAACACCGCCTCTATGATGAGCTCGCAGCCCTTGAGGTCAGCTGCGCTGTCGCTCGGCAGTATGCGCGACAGTATGTCCTGCATGCCGGCCTCGTCCATGCGGCCGCGGTCGACGCGCTTCTGCAGGGATTTCTCCGCATAGCCTTTGCCTTTCTGCGCGGCCTCCAGCGAGACGTCCTTGAGCACCACCTCGACGCCCCTGCTCGCACAGGCGTAGGCGATGCCCGCGCCCATCATGCCGGCGCCGAGAATGCCGATTTTCTTTAACGGTGCGGTTTCCCGCTCGTTTAATAAAGCACGCGCGGCGTCCGGCAGCGAGGCACCGGCCTTGATCGCGTTAAGGCCGAACCAGAAGGTGCCGATCATGTTCTTCGCCACCTGGCCGCAGGTCAGCTCGACGAAATAGCGGGATTCGATGCGCGTGGCGGTGTCGAAGTCCACCTGGGAGCCCTCGATCACCGTGGCCAGTATCGCCTCCGGCGCCGGGAAACAGCCCTTGGTTTTCTGCCACAGCATGGCCGGGGCGAATGCCAGCAGCTGCGCATTTTTTGGGTTCCTGGCGTCGCCGCCGGGCATGCGGTAGCCGGGCTGGTCCCAGGGCTGCTGCACCTCGCTGCCGGCGTTGGCGAGCACAAAAGCGCGCGCGTGATCGAGCAGCTCGTCCGCGTCTTTCGCGGTCTGGTGAATCAGGCCGGCTTCCAGCGCCTGCTGTGCGCCGACCTGCTTGCCCTCGAGCAAGTAGGGCAGTGCATTCTGGATGCCAAGCAGGCGCGGCATGCGCACGCAGCCACCGCCGCCGGGCAGCAGGCCGAGGGTGACTTCCGGCAGGCCGATCTTTACCGCATGGCTGTCGATCGCGATGCGGTGGTGGCAGCTCAGCGCTATCTCCCAGCCGCCGCCGAGGGCGGCGCCGTTGATCGCGGCCACCACCGGCTTGCCCTGGATCTCCAGCCAGCGCAGGTCCGCTTTCAGGGCTTCACAGTGTTTGAAGAATTCCCCGGCATCCTTGTGCTGCACCGAGTAGAGCCAGTTGAGGTCGCCGCCGGCAAAGAAGGTGCTTTTCGCCGAGCGCACGATGATGCCGGCGTAGTCGTCTTTCTGCAGGCGCTCGACGGCCTGGTGCAGTGACTCGGCAAAATCCCGGTCCATCACGTTGGCGGACGCGTTGGGATTGTCGAGGATCAGGTGGATGATGTTGTCGCTGTCTTTTTCCAGGCGAATGGATTTCATTTTCTTTCCCCTTCCCCTATTTAACCGAGACGCTCGACGATGGTCGCCACGCCCATGCCGCCGCCGACACAGAGGGTGACCAGGCCGTAGCGCTGGCCGCGCTGTTCCAGCTCGTCCAGCACGGTGCCGATCAGCATGGCGCCGGTGGCGCCGAGCGGATGGCCCATGGCGATGGAGCCGCCGTTCACGTTGATTTTCTCGGGATCTATATCCAGCTCGCGCTGGAAGCGCATCACCACCGCGGCGAAGGCCTCGTTCACCTCGTACAGGTCGATTTCCTGCGCGGTCAGGCCCGCCACTTTCAATGCCTTGTTCGTGGCCGGCGCCGGGCCGGTGAGCATGATGGTGGGATCAGTGCCGACCACCGCGGCCGAGACGATGCGCGCGCGCGGCGTTATGCCGAGATCGCGGCCGGCCTGTTCACTGCCGAGCAGCAGCGCCGCGGCGCCGTCGACGATACCGGAGGAGTTGCCGGCGGTGTGCACATGGTCGATGCGCTCCACCTGCGGGTAGCGGGCCTTGGCCACGCTGTCGAAACCCAGCTCACCGAGGCCGGTGAACGAGGGTTTCAGCTGGCCGAGGCCTCCCATCGAGGTGTCCGGGCGCACCAGCTGGTCATGATCGAGGATCAGCAGGCCGTTCTGGTCCCGCACCGGCACGACGGATTTGGCGAAGGCGCCGCGGGCCCAGGCGGCAGCGGCCTTGCGCTGGGACTCGAGCGCGAAGGCATCCACGTCCTCGCGGCTGAAGCCGCCGAGGGTGGCGATCAGGTCCGCGCCTATGCCCTGCGGCACGAAACCGGTGTCCATGGCGGTGCGCGGGTCCGCGATCAAGGCGCCGCCGTCGCTGCCCATCGGCACGCGCGACATGGACTCGACACCGCCGGCCACCACCAATTGCTCCCAGCCGGAGCGCACCTTGGCGGCGGCGAAATTCACCGCCGAGGCACCGGAGGCGCAGAAACGGTTCAGGGTGACACCGCCGATATCCCAGTCCCAGCCGGCAACCAAAGCCGCGGTCTTGGCGATATCGGCGCCCTGGTCGCCGATCGGGGTGACGCAGCCCATGACCACGTCATCGACTCTGCGGGTGTCCAGCTGGTTGCGTTTCTGCAGCTCGCGCAGCAGGTCGGCGAGCAGCGTCACCGGTTTGACTTCGTGCAGGGCGCCGCCGGGCTTGCCTTTGCCGCGGGGCGTGCGGATCGCATCGTAGATATAGGCTTCTGCGGGCACGTTCTGAGCCTCTTCGTTATTGGTAGTAGCTATACCTTAGTTGGGCCCGCCGGTGACGCAAATGATAAAAGGCGCCACAGACGGTGACGCCGGCGCCAGTGGGGTGACCATAAAGACACCGATGGTATTCGCCCGCTGGTTATTCGGAATCAAACTAATCCACTGGCGGGGTTGCCGTACACTCAGTGGAGACGTTTAGAGGTATTAAACGACGAGGTTGTGTTATGGCGGAAAATTTATTGGAAATGGCGGTACGCCAGTTGGGTAATTCAGGTATCGATGCGCTGACCAGCGCGCTCGGCTTGCCGGCAGATAAAGGGGAGTCCGCCGTCAATACCGGGCTCTCATCCGTGCTTGCGGGCATGCTCAACAAGGGCAGTAGCAAGACGGGTATGGGTAACCTGTTCAACATGATCACCGGCAGCAGCGAGCTGAATTTCTCGTCCATCGCCGATGTCTTCAAAGACCCGGAGCAGATGAGCAGCCTGCAAAAGAGCGGCGGCAATATGCTGGAGGGCATCTTCGGCGGCAAGGCCGCCGGTGTCGGGGACATTGTTTCCAGTGCGCTGGGCATGAGCGGCGGCAAAGGCGGCAGCCTGCTCAAGGTGGCGGCGCCGGTGGTGATGTCGCTGCTCAGCAAAATGGTCAAGAGCAAGGGCCTGGACGTTTCCAGTCTCGCCTCGCTGCTGCTGGGGCAGAAGCCATTTATCAAGGACAAGGTGCCCGCGGGGCTGCTGAGGGAACTGGGGGTGGCCGATTTCAACAAGCTCGGCGAATCCCTGGTAACTCACGGCCACGAACAGCCGCAGGAGGCGCGCCCGCAGGCGATACATCGCGCGCCGGAGAAAAAGCGCGGCGGTTTCGGCAAGTGGTTCTGGCCACTGCTGATTGCCCTGGCGGCGCTCTACGCGCTCAACATGTGCGCGAAGCGGGAAAAGGTGGAGGAAAAACCCGGCGAGGTGATACTGGACGAGGAGAAGGTGATTATCGAGGAGACACCCGATGCCACCGCGATACCGCCGGATACCACTACCGCCCCGCCGACCACCGAGGAGACGGTGGATTTCGCCAGCAGTTTCCGCGACTATCTGACCAGCGCCGCGCGGGATCCGAATCGTGAGTTCCCGCTCACAATTCAGTTTGCCGTCGACAGCGCCCAAGTCACCAGCGCGTCTGTGCCGGATGTGGATGCGCTGGCCATCATCCTGCAGGAAAACCCGGGGCTGACCATCGCCATCGAGGGGCACACCTCCAGCGAGGGCGATGCGATGGCCAACCAGGAGCTGTCGCAGGAGCGCGCGGATACGGTGCGCCAGATGCTGGTGGAAAAGGGCATAGACCCAAACCGTGTGACTGCCACCGGCATGGGTTCGGCCAAGCCGGTCGCCGATGACAGCACCGAGGAAGGCAAGGAGAAGAACCGCCGCATCAGCGTGCGGGTGGTGACTTTCGAGTAACCCGGCTTTGCCAGACGAAAAAAATCCCCGCAATTGCGGGGATTTTTTTGATTGTGATGCTGGGGAGACTTCGGCGTATTGTCGTCGTTCCGGCGCAGGCCAGGAACCCTGGTGCCGCGAAACTGGATACCGGTCTGCGCCGGTATGACGACCGGATGCACATTTTCTTTAAATCCCCATGGCGCCGGCGCAGTAAGTAGATGTCACTAGCCGCGATATTTCTCGCGGTAGGCGCCCGGCGCCAGGCCGGTCCACTTCTTGAAGGCGCGGTTGAAAGCGCTGGGTTCGGAAAAGCCGAGGCGCTCGGCGATCTCCGCCACTGCCGTTTCCTGTTTCTTGAGCTGGTACACGGCCATATCGCGGCGCACCGAGTCCTTGATGTCCTGCCAGCTGTTGCCCTCCTCTTTCAGTCGCCGGCGCAGCGTCTGCGGCGAGGTATAGAGGCGCGCGGCGACGTCGTCGAGCGACAGGTTCTCGATGCAGTTCTGCTGCTGCAGCATGCGGCGAATGCGGCCGGTGTAGCTGTGGTCGGATTTGTACTGGGCCAGCAGGCACTCGGGGGCGCGGGCGAGGAATTCGGCCAGCTGCTGCTCGTCGCGCACCAGCGGCATCTGCAAATAGCGCGTGCTGAACACCAGGCAGGTTTCGCGCTGGTGGAAGTAGTGCCGGCAGGGGAACATATCGCTGTAGTCTTCGTTGTAGTCCGGGGGCGGGAAGGCCAGGTGCACCCGTTCGAGCAATATGGTGCGGTCGATCAACCAGCTGAAGAAGCGCAGCCAGATGAGTGCCAGGGATTCGACGAAGATCTGGTTCGGCAGCTGTTTGTCGTTGCCGTGGTGAAAGGTCAGGCGCGCCTCCTCGCCGTCTTCCACCAGCTTGATGTGCAGGTCGTCGCTGACCATGGCGACGAAGCGGCCGGAGCGCAGCAGCGCGCGGCGCAGGTTGGGGCAGCTGATACAGGCGTGGCCCATCATCGCGAAGGTGCCGGGCAGCCACGGCCGGGCGAGGAAGCCGCCGGACTCGTCGTTCAGCAGGTCCCACTCGCGGCGCAGCAGGTTGGCGACCTGTTCGCGGCCGATGCGATTGTCGGGCTCGTCGATAGCGGCGGGGTCTATGCCGCTGTCGAGTAGCAGCTGGCGGCAGTCCAGCCCGGCATCGTGGGCGCCGGCCAGTTGCGCGCGCACCGCCGCGGCGAGTATGCCCGGGTCCGCATCGCGGAATCTGGCTTCCCCATTTTCCGCCTTGTCGATTTCCACACTGTCGTTTTCCACAGCCTCAGCCCTCTTTAGTCCCGCAGCGTGTATCCGCTGATGTGGAACCGCGATTATGCGCAAAGCGGCGCGGAAAGTCAGTTTTGGGGTGTGAGTGGGACTTCGGTGTGCTACAAAGGGCGCATCGACCAATGGACGGATACCATGACTTCAGATCTCGCCGAACAGCTCAATCCCACCATCTGCCGGCGCATGCTGATCGCGCATCTGATCGAGCAGCTGCCGAAGCCGAACAACCCGGCGCTGGAGGAGGCTACCGGTTGGCCGCGGCGCACGGTGCAGGACATCATCGCCAAGGGATTGCCGGGCCACGGTACCCGGGTGGAGTTTGTGCAGCAGGGCGTGCGCAATAACGACGGCTACTACGTGCTGCGCGACTGGGGGTCTTTCGATCGGGAGTGGGTGCGAGGTCACCTGCCGGAGATCTGCAAGGTGCTGCAGGTGTCCCTCGCCTGAAGGCTGCGGCGGTGCGCCGCGGTCCTGTTGTCGATTACTGTCCTTCCTGCTGTTGCAGCAGTTTATTGACTCTCTCCACCAGTGCCGGGTCCGACTGCAGGCTGGAGGCTATCGCCTGGTATTCCTCCTTGGACAGCCCCGCCTTGTTGATTGCGGCGACCATCTTTTCCTGCGCCTCCCGGTTGATTGCCTCCGCTTCCTCTATGTCGGCTGCGCCCTTGAGTTTCGGGCCGTACTCGCGGCTGAGCACGACTATGGCGCGGTAGGCGTCGGCAAATTGCTGGAGCTGCGGATCGCTGTATGCCGTCTGCTGGGCCCTGACTTCGGCGACCGGAGTTTGCGCCTGTGCCATTGGCAGTACCAGGAGCAGAGCGAGCGCGGCAAAACAGATAGCTGGAGTTTTCATCGTGCACCTCGGATAGGTGGAAGGACGCTTTTGCTTCGGCGAGGGAGCGCCCAGCGTCGCGTAGGGGGCCACAAACGTCGTACTTTTGCGGGCGCAGCCGGGGACAAAAGTGAGGTGTTGTCAGCTCAGGGTAGACAGTTTCGGCGGCGCGTTGCGCCATTTGCCGCCAGACGGGTGAATTTTTTTATCGGGCGCTGTGGCGCAAATCAGAAGATGCCGAGGAATTTCCGGCGCCTTTTCAGCGAGCTCTCGCAGCTGTTCAGCTGCCGCTGGTAGCTCTGGGCGCGGGCGGACACCTTGTGGGAAACCTGCTGCAGCCAGCCCTTATTTCTAAATGTGCGCCGGTTAAAGCCACCTTGTCCCTCGTGGTAGGCGAGATAGAGATGGTAGGTATCGTTCGACTTGATGCGGCACTGGCGCGCGCTGGTGTTGTTGTACCAGCCGACGAAATCGATGGCGTCGCCGAAATCGTCGCGATCGGCGCCGTAATTGAACGATGCGCGCTGGTAGCCGCGCCAGGTGGTGCCCAGCGCCTGCGGGTAGCCGTAGGCGTCGGACGGGCGCGGCCCGGGAATGAAGCCGAGGATCTTGGTGCGCGGCGGGCGCGCGTCGTGCACGAAGCGCGATTCCTGATGCAGTATCGCCATCATGGTGGCCACCGGCGAGCCCCATTTCTCCTCGGCGTCCTTGGCCTCGCCGTACCAGCCCTTTTTCTCGCGAAAGATGGAGCAGATATCGTCGGGATTGCTCGGCGGGCTGGTGGCGCAGCCCGCGGTCAGCGCTGACAGTGTGAGCAGCAGTAAAACGGCAATTCGATCGTTATTGTTTTTCGGCATGACAAAGCAGTTTATTCGGCGGTAAAGGTCTTTACTCCGGAAGTGGTGCCCAGCAACAGCACGTCGGCGGGGCGCAGGGCGAAAATGCCGTTGGTGACCACGCCGGTGATATTGTTGATCGCTTCTTCCAGAGCTTTCGGTTCGGTAATCCGCAGATTGTGCACATCTAGGATGACATTGCCATTGTCGGTGGTCACACCCTGGCGGTAGACGGGGTCGCCGCCCAGCTTGACCAGCTCGCGCGCCACCAGGGAACGCGCCATCGGGATGACCTCCACCGGCAGCGGGAAATCCCCCAGGATCGGCACCCACTTGCTCTCATCGGCGATGCAGACGAACTCGGAGGACACAGCCGCGACTATCTTCTCCCGCGTCAGCGCGGCGCCGCCACCCTTGATCAGCTGCAGCGCCGGGTTGGCCTCGTCGGCACCGTCGATATAGAACTGGATGCCGTCGACGCTGTTCAGGTCGTAAACCGGTATGCCGTGGGACTTGAGCCGTTCCGCGGAGGCCTCGGAGCTGGCCACGGTGCCGTCGAACTGGCCTTTGATCTCCGCCAGGTAGTCGATAAAGAAGTTGGCAGTGGAGCCGGTGCCGACGCCGACGATCGAATCGGCTTCCAGTTTGGGGGCGATATAGTCCACGGCGGCGCGGGCGGTGGCCCGTTTCAATTCGTCCTGAGTCATAGTGTGGAAAGTTTCCTGTGCAATTATTCGTGTCGAGAGGTCTTGATCGCGAATTAATTTCGCGTGACTCCGGCTTTCCTGTGGCAATTCTGCTGGCGGAGGATTAGACTGGCCTGCCGGTGTCGCGTGTCCGGCCGATCTCAATGAACCGGTGCTAAACGGCGTCGTGCACAGAGTTTAACCGCTGCTTCTTACCGCTAAGGCCGCCGAATTACGCCATGCCCAAGTCCTATATCAAGCGCATTCTAGACGCGCGCATTTACGATGTCGCCACCGAGACGCCGCTGGAGCCGATGCGCCAGCTATCACACCGCTTCAACAACCGCATTCTGCTCAAGCGCGAAGACCTGCAGCCGGTGTTTTCTTTCAAGGTGCGCGGGGCCTACAACAAGCTGCTGCAGCTGCCGCCGGAACAGCGCGCCCGCGGCGTCATCGCCGCTTCCGCGGGCAACCACGCCCAGGGGCTGGCGATGGGCGCGGCACAGCTGGGGGTGCGCGCCACCATCGTGATGCCGACGACCACGCCGCAGATCAAGGTGGGCGCCGTGCGCATGCGCGGTGCCGAAGTGGTGCTGCACGGCGATACCTTCGACGAGGCGGCGGCGCGCGCGCGGGAGCTGGTAGAGGAGCGCGGCCTGGTTTTCGTGCACCCCTACGACGATCCCGACGTGATTGCCGGCCAGGGCACGGTGGCGATGGAACTGCTGCGCCAGCACTCGGGCAACCTGGATGCGGTGTTTATCCCGGTCGGCGGTGGCGGCCTGGCCGCGGGCATGGCCGCCTACATCAAATATGTGCGCCCCGAGGTGAAGGTCTATGCGGTGGAGCCGGAGGAAGCCGCCTGCCTGAAGGCGGCGATGGACAGCGGCGAGCGGGTACGCCTGCCGCAGGTGGGGCTCTTTGCCGACGGTGTCGCGGTGGCGCAGATCGGCGAGGAGACTTTCCGCGTACTGCGCGAAACACTGGACGGTGTCATTACCGTGACCACCGATGAGATCTGTGCGGCGATCAAGGACATTTTCGAGGATACCCGTTCCATCGCCGAGCCCGCCGGTGCCGTGGGCCTGGCGGGGCTGAAGAAATATGTAGAGCAGAGCGGCAGCCGCAACGCGGCCCTGGCGACCGTGTGCAGCGGCGCCAACACCAACTTCGACCGCCTGCGCTACATCAGCGAGCGCACCGAAATCGGCGAGAAGCGCGAGGCGGTACTGGCGGTCACCATCCCCGAGCGCGCCGGCAGCTACCTGCAGTTCTGCCGCGACCTGGGCGACCGCGCCATCACCGAATTCAACTATCGCTACGCCAACAGCGGCGAGGCGCATATCTTCGTCGGCCTGCAGGTGACCGCGGATGCGGACCGGCGCCAGCTGCTGGAGAGGCTGGAGGCCGCCGGCTACCGGGTCGCGGACCTGACCGACAACGAGATGGCCAAGCTGCATATCCGCCACCTGGTGGGCGGCCGCGCGCCGGGGCTGACCGACGAGGTGGTATACCGCTTCGAGTTTCCCGAGCGCCCCGGCGCGCTGCGCAAATTCCTCGAACACCTGGCGGGGCGCTGGAACATCACCCTGTTCCACTATCGCAACCACGGCGCCGCCTACGGTCGCGTGCTGGCCGGACTGCAGGTGGCGCAGGAGGAGCGGGAGCAGCTCAGGGCGCTGCTGGACCAGCTGCAGTTCCCCTTCTGGGACGAGACGGACAACCCGGCCTACCGCTTCTTCCTTGCCAGCTGAGGCGGCCGCCCCGCGCCGCGGGGCAGTTAAGTCACTTCCGACCGGATGGTTCCGCCGCTGGGTAGACCGGGTTGGCGGACTTGTCTAACTTTTTTGAACAATAATGCGACAAAATTCACAAAAAACGACCGCCCGCCGGTTACTATTTGGCCGTTTCTAAAGTATCTTTCCCGCTGTGGAACTTTTGCGTTGAACTGAGTCTAACGCGGGGCGAAACGCGCATAACAAGAACATCGATCCTACAGGATGGTCCCAATGAAACCCGATGCACTGACAATCGCCGTGGTTGTCTTTGTCGCGGGCGTACTGTTGAGCAGCACCGGTCTGACCGAGGTATTCGCCTCGGATCCGGAACCGCCCGCGGCTCTGCAGCAGGGAGTGGTGAACCGCTAGGCATCTCGCCGGCAAAGCCACTCTGCCCGCAAACAAACGAAAAAGGCCGAACGCCTCCAGCGTTCGGCCTTTTTCGTTTCGGGGCTCTCCCCGCGTTGTGGAAGCCTGCGCTGCAGGCGGCTATGAGGCCGCCGGCCGATGGGCATCGCCAGCAGGGCCGGCTCCCACAGTGTGTTGAGGTTCAGCGGCAGCGGTACATCCGCTCCTCGGTCACCACCGCGTCCAGCGGTATGTCCCAGCTGTCGGTGGCCAGCTTTTGTACGCACTGCAGCTGGTGGGCGGCACCAATCAATACCGGGCCGGCGCCGGGTAGCAGCCGCTTGAAGGCGAAGGTGCGGTCATAGAAGCCGGCCCCCATGCCGAGGCGGGCGCCGCTCGGGTCGAAGGCCACCAGCGGCACCAGCACCAGATCCAGTTGCAGCGGCGGCTGACTGTGGCCGCGCAGCGGCTCGGGGATGCGGAAACGGTTGCGATAGCTCAGCGGCTTGCCGTGCCAGCGGCGAAAGCGCAGGTGCGGGTGCGGCTCTGCCGGCAGCACCGGCAGATAGAAGTGTTTGTCGGGAAAGCGCCGCACCAGCCAGCGGATATCCAGTTCTCCGTCCATCGGCCAGTAGATGCCGATATGCCGCGCGCGCTGCATGCGCGGGCTGCGGCTCAAGTGAATGGCGGCGGCGCGACCGTGCAGGCGCTGCTGGTAAACGCTGAGCTTGCGTCGGGCCGCGCGCATGCGGCGGCGCAACTCAGCCTTCTCAGATCGGGCTTTGCTTTCGGTCATCGATTGGGAAGACTGGAAGAGAAATTAGGAACCCCGAGTGTGCGGCTGATGACGTAGCCTTGAACCGTAAAGTTCAAGGTGGCGGTGTCCGGGATACATAAGGCTTTCCGCTACGCGGCGGACCTGCTCACCAGCACCCGCTGGAAACCACCAGGGTCAGATTATCGGCTCGAGGACATAGTCAACTGGCCAACACCCCAGGGCAAAGGAATTATAACGCGGGGTGCCGGAAAAGGCTAAATGCACTTGCGGTGGAATTCTGCTTGCGGCGAGGCTGTCAAGTTTTTTCAGTGGAGCAGACTGGCTGTGCGCTGGGGTGAATTAATGGGCCGGGTGCTCAGCTTTTTTCGTGCGTATCGATTTTGCCAAGCGCAGACTGCACCTTGTCCTTCAGCCGGTCGAGCATTTCCTGTTCGAGCGGCACGCGGGTGAGTTCCGCCTTGGCCTGGATCAGTTCGTGAGCGATGTTCAGCGCCGCCATCACCGCAATGCGCTCCAGGCCGATCACCGAACCGCTGGCACGGATGCGCGACATGCGCTCGTGCAGCAGGCGTGCAGAGGCCTGCAATTCGGCGCGCTCGTCTTCCGCGCAGGCGACGCGGTACTCCTTGTCGAGTATAGAGACAGTCACGGTTTCCGAGGAGGATGCTGAGTCAGCCATCAGGATTCTTGCGCTAGCCCCTTGAGGCGGTTGATCATGGCTTCTACCCGCGAACGGGCGGCCTCATTATTTTTTACCAGGCGCTGGCGCTCTTGCTGCCAGTCGGCTTCCTGCCGGCGCAGCTCGCGGTTGTCATCGGCCAGCTGCTGACAGCGGGCGATCAGCGAATCCACAGTGCTTTCTAACGTTTGCAGCTTATCCATAATTCCTGCATTTGGGTTGGTTCGCAACACGACAGACTGCGAGGGATTCCGCTACTATATTGCCGGCGTATGGGTGGGTCAATCGCCCCGCCTGCGCGGGTAATCATAAATTTGTCCCTTAGACCGAAATGTCCGGTGGCGGCCCAATGCGGTCGCAACTAACTGAATAAGTTCTGATCACTTTGCAAACTTACTGAGCGGTAACCATGACATCAGCAGCCAACCGATTTGACTCCCTTGCCAATGCCATTCTCGCCGCCGGCGGTCAAGCAGATCCCAGTGAACTGCACGGCTTTGCCTGCGGTATTTTGGCCGCGGGTGCCAGGCCGGATAAAAAACGCTGGCAAAATGAACTGGCCGAGCTGCTGGAGCTGGACGCGGTGCCCGCGGACCTGAACCGTGAATTCCTGCTGCTGGCCGAGGAGAGCCAGCAGCAGCTGAGTGACAGCAACTTTGCGTTCCAGTTGCTGCTCAGCGATGAGGACGACCTCATTGCGCGGACACTGACCCTCGGCCACTGGTGTGAGGGATTCCTGCACGGCTTTGGTATCGGTGCATTTAAGGGGGAGCTGCAGCCGACCAGCCAGGAGGCACTGCGGGACATCGGCGCCATAGCGCAGGTGGATGCCGATCACGCCGAGAAATCGGGCGAGGCCGAGCGCGAGCTGGCGGAACTGCAGGAGTATGTGCGCGTGGCGGTACTGAATATTTTTACGGAGGTACGCGGCGACAGGTCCTGCAGTGGGCCCACGGTACACTGATGACAGTTGCCGCGGCCGCACCGGCGGCCATCACCAGGGCTGAATACGCTCGCCGGCGCGCGCGCCTGATCGCGAGTATGGCGCCGGGCAGCCTGGCCTTAGTGCCCGCGGCGCGCGAACAGCTGCGCTCGCGGGACACCTACTTCCCCTTCCGCCAGGACAGCGACTTTCTCTACCTGACCGGTTTCAGTGAACCCGAGGCGCTGCTGGTACTGGTGCCCGGGCGCAGCCAGGGCGAGGCGCTGCTGTTTTGTCGCGAGCGCGATGCGGAGAAGGAAATGTGGGACGGCCCGCGACTCGGGCCGGAACGCGCCGCCGAGCAGTGCGGCCTGTGCGACGCCTTCCCGATCGGGGACCTGGACGACATACTGCCGGGCCTGCTCGAGGGGCGCGCGCACATCTACTTCACGATGGGCCGCTTTCCGCAGCTGGACCGCCGCCTGCAGAGTTACCTGCAGGCCATAGACGCAGCGCCGGGCAGCGGCGGCGCGCCGGAAATGGTCAACCTGGATCACCTGCTGCACGACCTGCGCCTGTACAAGAGCGCTGCCGAGCTGCGCCTGATGGCGCACGCGGCGGAGATCAGCGCCGAGGCGCACCGCCGCGCCATGGCCCGCTGTCGCCCCGGCCGTTACGAGTACCACCTGGAAGCGGAAATACTGCATACCTTTGTCGCCGCCGGAGCGCGCGAGCCCGCCTACCCGACCATTGTCGGCGGCGGCCGGAACGCCCTGGTGATGCACTACTGCAGCAACAGTGCGCAGCTCAAAAGCGGCGACCTGGTGCTGGTGGACGCCGGCTGCGAGTACCGCGGCTATGCCGCGGACGTGACCCGCACCTATCCGGTCAGCGGGCGCTTCAGCGGGGTACAGCGCGCGCTGTACGAGATTGTGCTGGCGGGGCAGGCCGCGGCCATTGACCGGATTCGCGTCGGCAATGACTGGGACCAGCCCCACGCGGCCAGTGTGGAGGTCATCACCCAGGGGCTGCTGGACCTGGGCCTGCTGCGCGGTGATCTCGGCGGCCTGATCGAATCCGGTGCCTACCGGCGCTTCTATATGCATCGCGCCGGCCACTGGCTGGGGATGGACGTGCACGACGCCGGCGACTACCGTGTACACGGTCAGTGGCGCCAGCTGGAGCCGGGCATGGTGATGACGGTGGAGCCGGGAATCTACATCGCCGCCGACGACGAGCAGGTGCCGGAAAAATTCCGCGGCATCGGCATCCGTATCGAGGACGACGTGGCGCTGACCAGGGAGGGCGTTCAGGTTCTGTCGGCGGCGGCGCCGAAAACGGTCGCGGATATCGAATACACGATGCGCCAGGGGCACGATCTGGTGCAGGAGGAACTGTGGTAGCTACATCGTTGCAGCGGGTCGACGTCGCCATTGTCGGCGGCGGTATGGCCGGGGCAAGCCTGGCGCTGATGCTGGCCCGCTTCTGTCCGCAGTTGTCGGTGGCGCTGCTCGAACAGCGGGCACTGCCGCACGCCGGCGCCAGTGTGCAATTGCCCAGCTTCGACACCCGCGCCACCGCCATAGCGGCCGGCAGCCTGCAGATCTTCGCCGAGCTGGGGCTCTGGCCGCAATTGCGCGAATACTGCGCACCGATAAGACGCATTCAGGTCAACGACCGCGGCCACGCCGTCGGTGTCGCCATGGATGCGGAGCGGCAGCGACGCGCCAGTTTCGACGGTATGTTCGGTGCGGTGATCGAAAACGCCGCCCTGGGACCCGTTCTGCACGAAGCGCTGGCGCAGACGCCGGTGCGACTGCTGGCGCCGGCGCAGGTTACCGCAGTGCAGATGGATGCCAGCGGCGCGCGCCTGCGCTGGCGCGCCGGCGAAGACGGCGCCGACAGCGAGCTGCGGGCCGCGCTGCTGGTTGCCGCAGACGGCGTCAATTCGCCGCTGTGCCAGCAGCTGGGTATTGCGACCGAAGCGGTGCAGTACCGACAGCGGGCGCTGGTCACTACAGTAGGGTTGCAGCGGGATCACGGCGGTGTCGCCTACGAGCGCTTCACCGATGCGGGCCCCATGGCCCTGCTGCCACTGCCGAAGCGCGGCGGCCAGCACCGCATGGCGCTGGTGTGGACCTGCGAGGAGGAAGCGGCAGAGGCCCTGGCCGAGTTGCCCGAGCGCGAATTTGTCGAGCGGCTGCAGCGCGCCTTCGGCTGGCGCGCCGGTCGCATTCAGCGGGCGGGCAGCCCGCACAGCTATCCGCTCAGCCTGTCGCTGGCGCGGGAACAGTGGCGCCGCGGTCTGGTGCTGGTAGGCAACTGCGCCCATTACCTGCACCCGGTAGCGGGCCAGGGTTTTAACCTGACCCTGCGCGATTGCTACGGCCTGGCGCACGCCCTGGCCGGGGCCGGTTTGGCGCATGATTCAACCGGGCAGCTAGAATTGTTACAGGGCTACGGCCGCGACCGGCGCCTGGACCAGCAGCTGACCATCGGCTTCAGCGACCGGATTCCGCCGCTCTTCGCCTCCTCCAGTTTGTTGGCGCAGGGCTTGCGCCAGGCGGGTCTGCTCGGGCTGACGCTGGCGCCGCCGCTGCGCGCGAGTTTCGTCGGCCAGGCGGCGGGTTTTGGGCTTTAATAGTGCCCACCGGCCGGCAAGATGCCGGCGGAGTCACAACAACGGGATTGGCGTCATATGATCAGACACCGTTTGGATATCGCAATTGTCGGCGCTGGCATGGTGGGGCTGGCCCAGGCCGCGCTGCTCGCCGTTCGCCATCCGCAGTTACAGGTGGCGCTGTTGGAGGCCTCCACCGAGGTGCCGCAGCTGCCCGCCGATCACTACGATCCCCGCGTAGTCGCCCTGACGCAGGCCTCCCGTGAGCTGCTCGAGGAAGTGGGCGCCTGGGCCGAGATCGGCGACCGCCGCGCCTGCCCCTACACTGAAATGCGCGTATGGGATGCGGAGGGTACCGGTTCCGTGCGCTTCAACAGCCGCGACGTGCAGTTGCCCAACCTCGGCCACATTGTCGAGAACAACGTGGTGGTGGCGGCACTGCGCCAGCGCCTGGCGGCGCTGCCGAACGTGGAGCTGGTCAACGGCTTCCGCCTGGAGAGCTGGTGGCGCGATTGTGGCCTCTGGCACCTGCAGCCGCGCAGCAATCGCATCAATGCTGTCGAGGGGCTGGAGGAAGGCGGCGAGGTGCTCAGCACGCGCCTGCTGATCGGTGCCGACGGTGCCCGCTCCAAGGTGCGCGACCTGTTGCGTATCCGCTCGCAGGATACCGACTACCACCAGACGGCGCTGGTGTGCGTAGCCCGCTGCGAGAAGTCCCACCAGCACACCGCCTGGCAACGCTTCCTGAAAACCGGTCCACTGGCCTTCCTGCCGCTGGCCGGCCTCGGCGACGAGAACCACTGTGCGGTGGTCTGGTCGGCGGATGACGAGCTGGCGCGGGAACTGCTGATGCTGGATGACCCCGCCTTCTGCCTGAACCTGGAGAAGGCGTTCGAGAGCAGCCTCGGCCGCGTGGAATCGGTCAGCGAGCGCTTTTCCTTCCCGCTGCGTGCGCGCCATGCCGAATCCTATTTTGGCCCCGGTGCGGTACTGATCGGCGATGCGGCCCACAGTATTCATCCGCTGGCGGGGCAGGGGGTGAATCTGGGCTTGCAGGACGTGCGCGTGTTGAGCGACGAGATAGGTCGCGCGCTGAAACGCGGTCTGGAACTGGCCGACGTCTCGGTGCTGGCGCGCTATCAGCGCCGCCGCCGCGGCGACAATGCCGCGACGCTGAAAGCCATGAGCACTTTCAAATCCCTGTTCGGCGCCGGCGACCTGCACTGGCGCTGGCTGCGCAACACCGGGCTGAGCATGGTGGATGCCAGCCCCTTATTGAAGAAACGCATAATTCTGCGTGCGATGGCGGTTTAATCCGTGGTCGCCAGCCCCTATATCTTTTACAGGCGGGCCAGGGCCCGCCGTGCATCGAAAGCGCGTTAAATAAAAAGGCCCCTGCCTCTTGAGCCACTGGACCAGCATTTACCAATTTCCCATCGATAAAGATCTCAGTGAGCTGGCCCAGTTCATTCAGCGCTATCGCCTGCCGCTGCGCATTGCCGAAGAAAGCAATCGCCAGATACTTTCGACGCTGGATCCGCGGCTGGGCGAATTGCTGTTGCCGCTTCTGCAGCGCTGGGATGCGGGCGAGATCAGACTCGCCGACGTGCGCCTGGAGCCGGTAGGCGAGACGTCCGCTGCCGGCGAGGAGACCGCACAGCCCGAATCGGCGGCGCAGGGTGGAAAGGAGCCCGAAGCAGCCGCTGTGTCGTCGCCGCTGCCGAGCTGGCCCTGGCAGAAAACGGCGCTCAGCCTGATGCTGATCGCGCTGTGCTTTATCGGCTGGCTGTTGCTGCGCAACGATCTGGCGGATGTGCTGATTATCTACCCGGATCGCGGCGGCGATTTCCAGCTGGACAATATGCGTCAGGCTCTGGGCAGTTCCACCCTCGCCTGGCACCTGGCCCATGGCGAGTACTGGCGGCTGTGGTCGCCGGCGCTGGTCCACTTTTCGCTGCCCCACGCGCTGTTCAACGCGCTGGGCATCTGGATACTCGGGCGGCCGCTGGAGGCGCGCGCCGGAACCCCGGTATTCGCAGGGCTGGTGTTTTTCAGTGCGGCAGCTTCCAACCTGACCCAATACTACTGGTCGCCGCAGATTCTGTTTGGCGGCATGTCCGGCGTGGTCTACGCACTGGTCGGCTGCGTTTTTGTTTTGCAGCGCTGGCAGCCCGGCTGGCGGGACGTGCCCCGTGGCATAGTCGCCGTAGCGGTCGGCTGGCTGCTGTTGTGTGCGACCGGGCTGGTGACCTACGTCTTCGGTGTCGGCGTTGCCAATGCCGCGCATATTGGCGGATTTGTCTGCGGTCTGCTGCTCGCAGTGGTCTACTGTCTCGTCGGCGGCGCGCGAAAATTTGCCCCTGGTTCCGCGACAGTCTGAGCCTCCATGATTCTACTGATTACCTATATCCTCATCGCCATCGGTTTTTCCTTTCTGTGTTCCATCGCCGAGTCGGTGATTCTCAGCGTGACCAAACCCTATATCAGTTTGCTCGAGCGGGAAGGGCACAGTTCCGGTGTCGTATTGCGCAAACTGAAGGATGATATCAACGCGCCACTGGCCGCCATTCTGACTCTCAATACTGTCGCCCATACCGTTGGCGCCGCGGGTGCCGGTGCCCAGGCCGCGATCGTATTCGGCAATCAGTATCTAGGGGTGATATCCGCGGTGCTGACGCTGCTTATCCTGGTGTTTTCGGAAATTATTCCCAAAACCCTCGGTGCCTCTTACTGGCGGCAACTGGCACCGGTTACGGCCTATGTCGTGCGGTTCATGGTGTGGGCGCTCTACCCGTTCGTGAAGCTGTCCGAGTGGCTGACCCGAGGACTGGCACACGGCCCGACGCTGACTGGCTTCAGTCGCGATGAATTTGCAGTAATGGCGGAGCTCGGCGAGGCCGAGGGGCAGTTGGAGCGCCGCGAGTCCAGTATTCTGCGCAACCTGTTTTTTACCCTGCGCGATCACTCGGTACGAGAGGTGATGACGCCCCGCACCGTGGTCTACTCACTGTCACAGGACGCAACTGTGGGGGCGTCCTACGAGGAAGTGGAGAAGAGCCGCTTCTCCCGTATTCCCGTCTACGAGCGCGGCGATCCGGATTGCGTGGTCGGTTTCGTTTTGAAGCAAGAACTGCTGCTCGCCTTCGCCAAAGGTGACCGGGAGAAAAAGCTGGCGGAATTCCGCCGCGACATGTTGATGCTGCCGGAAACGGCGACCATCTATCAGGCCTTCCAGAAAATGCTCTCGCGGCGGGTGCAGATCAGCGCGGTGGTGGACGAGTACGGCAGCTTCGAAGGGCTGGTCACGCTGGAGGATTTGCTGGAGACGCTGTTGGGCGAGGAGATCGTCGACGAGGCGGACAAGACGCCGGATCGGCAGGAAGTCGCCAAGCGCCTGTGGCGACTGCGTTCGAAAAGATACGGGTTAAAAGTAGACGAGTCCGCACAACAGGCGCATGATGCGAAAGAGGCTGTCGAGGGTGCCGAAGAAGAGCGCAACCGCTCCGGCGATTGAAATTGCGGAACCCGGCCCCAGATAGTCAGTCTCAGAGTAGAGCTCGCCGATATTGCGGCTGCCGGTCAAGCGGTACCCGGTTTATGTTCGGCGGCTCTGCACACAACGCGGTTTTCGGGAGCGGGTAAAGTGCGAACCGGGATGCTCTTTTTGATTCTTCAGGCGGTGCTGTTGTGCGCAACAGTGCAGGCCGGTCCCGTCGCTGCAGATTCCCTTGCGTCCGATATCGCCAGTCATTTCCAGCCCGGCGGTTGTGGCCACGGTGTCTCGATCGATGACACCGATGGCGACGACGATCAGCAGAATGCCGGCGCTTTCCGTACCCAGCCGACCGCGGCAGCGGCATCCGGCTTTTCTCCCCGCGAGTTTTTCCCGCAGTCCTTGCGCGGCGCGGCCAATGGCATTCGCGCGCCCCCCTCTCAGGCATAACGCTTCGATTATTTACGTTTGTATCAGCTGTGCTCCGCCGGAGGCAGTGATCCCGAAATAGTCTGTGCCCCCGATTTGCCGGGCGCACGCTGCAGTGAGTTATGCCATGAAAGATCTGAATTTTTTACAGTTGCACGAAATCGACAAGCTGGTTTTCCCGGAAGAGTTCTGCGAGCTTACCCCGGATTCTCCCGCACTCAGTTTTGTTACCGATTTCAAAGACCATCATCCCGCTCTGCTGACACCATCGGTGTCAGCAGCGGATGCCGCTCAGGTGATGCACGCCGGCCATCTGAGTGCGGTGCTGGTGCTGGACCGGCAGGGGCTGGTTGCCGGCCTGCTGACCGCGGAGGATATTTCCTACCAGCGGGTCATTCAGCGCGTGGCCGAAGGCGTGCCACGGCACGAACTGACGGTCGGCGATTTGATGCGCTCGCGCAGCAAATTGAAAGTGCTGAGTTACCGACAGGTGGAGAAAAGCAGTATCCGCACGGTGCTGCAGGCTATGCGCGACCACGGCCAGCGGGACTGCCTGATCGTCGACCAGCACAACCACCATGTGCGCGGCGTGATCAGTGCCGCCGAGGTGGGCAGGCGCCTGCACGCGGAGATCAACATAGACGCGCTGCCGACGTTCGCCGATATCCAGCGCGCGGTGGCGCCGGCGCACTGAGTCCGGCACCGCGGCTGCCGCTGGCCGGCAGCCGCGGTTTTGCGCCTTTAGGCGGCCGGGTCGATGCTGTCGCCGAGACTGTTGTTGACCCGGAACCAGCCGGTGACGCTGTAGCGGGGCCGGTTGACGGTCAGCACTTCGTGGGGAAACTCTTCACTGAGAAAGATCACCATCTGTCCGAAGCGCGGCGCCACTTTCAGCAGCGGTTCCGCCGTGGGCGCTGCCGCAGTTTCGGGAGGATATATCGCCAGCTCGCCGCCATCCCGCGGCTGCCAGTTGGGGGTCAAATACAGCACGGTGCTCAGCACGCGGTTGGTGCCGCCCTTGAACGCGTCCAGGTGCTTCTTGTAGAAGGTGCCGCGGTCGTAGTAGGCGTAGTGACACTCGTAATCGAACAGTCCGAGGAACAGGCGCCGGTTCAGCCCCAGGCGCAGGGTTTCCATCCAGCTCAGATAGGCGGTTACCGCCGGGTTGGAGTCGTCCAGCCAGAAGATCTGGTCACCGCGCACAAAGCGGTTGAGCTGGTGCTCTTCCTCGCGACCGATACCGGCACGTTTGAAGCGCTCGCGGTCGATGGATTTGAAGTGGCGCAACACCCCCCCCAGCATTGCCGGTGGCAGCGGCGCCGGCAGCACGATATAGCCGTCCCTGCGCAGGGCTGCGGCGATCAGGTCCATGGGGTCGTCGTCGCGGGGGCCCAGGTAACGGAGGGATGAATGGTGCTCCTCCGCCAGGGCGGAAACGTTGATGTTCAATCGGGGAATCTCTGTCTGCAGCGGGGTGCCGCCAGTGGGGATGGCCACTTATACAGCCAATGCTGGTGGCGGCAAAGCATTTTTGGTTCTGCGCTGTGTTTTTTTCCACCGCCGCCGAATCTTTGACGGCGAGTGCGGCGCCGGGCAGTCATTCGTCCCGGCGCCTGCTAGGCTTGCAGCATACCGCCGTCTGGTAACGCCGGTGGCGCTGCCGCTAGAATACGCGGCTTTCTTACCTGGTGAATTGAGAACAAAAGATGGGAAACAGAACGCCTCTGTATGACACACATGTCGCCATGGGCGGCAAAATGGTGGACTTCGGTGGTTGGGATATGCCGCTGCACTACGGATCTCAGCTGGAAGAGCACAACAAGGTGCGCACCGATGCCGGCATGTTCGATGTCTCCCATATGACCGTGGTGGATGTGGACGGTGACGGCGCCCGCGACTACCTGCGCCACCTGCTGGCCAACGATGTGGCCAAACTGGACGGCAAGCCGGGCAAGGCGCTCTACACCGGCATGCTGAACGAAAAGGGTGGGGTGATCGACGACCTGATCGTCTACCTGCGCGACCCGGGCTATCGCCTGGTGGTGAACTGCGCCACTCGCGAGAAAGACCTGGCGTGGATGAACCGGCAGGCAGAGTCCTTCGACGTGACCCTGAGCGAGCGCCCGCAGCTGGCGATGGTGGCGATCCAGGGCCCCAACGCGATCGACAAGGTCAAGAAGGCGATGGGTATCGAGTGGGTCGCCGCCATCGACGGCCTGAAGGTGTTCGAGAGTGTGGCCCGCGGCAACTGGTTTGTGGCCCGCACCGGCTACACCGGTGAGGACGGTCTGGAAATCATGCTGGCCGCCGAGGACGCCCCCGGCTTCTGGCGCGCCCTGGCGGATGCCGGTGTCGCCCCCTGTGGCCTCGGCGCCCGCGACACGCTGCGCCTGGAGGCCGGCATGAATCTCTATGGCCATGAAATGGACGAAGACACTTCGCCGCTGGTAGCTAACATGGCCTGGACCATGGCCTGGCAGCCGGAGGACCGCGACTTTATCGGCCGCGAGCCGCTGGAGCGGGAAAAGGCGGCCGGTGTAAAAGAAAAGCTGGTCGGCCTGGTGCTGGAGGATCGCGGTGTACTGCGCGCCGACCAGCCGGTAGTGGTGGACGGCAGCGACGACCGCGGTATCATCACCAGCGGAACTTTTTCTCCCACCCTGGGCTACTCCATTGCGCTGGCGCGTGTGCCGGTGACAGTGGGGGACACAGCCCAGGTGGAAATGCGCAAAAAGCTGGTGCCGGTCAAAGTGGTAAAGCCCTGCTTCGTGCGCAATGGTAAATCGGTGATTTGACGGCTGTCTGGCAGCGGGACTGTCCTCGTGAGAGTCTGAAGGCAAGTCCCGCAGCAGCTTGAACAATATTTAGAGATGCTTAATCGAGGGAGCACAGCATGAGCGAAATTCGCAGCGAACTGAAATACCTGTCCAGCCATGAATGGGCGCGACTGGAAGAGGACGGCACCGTCACCGTCGGCATCAGCGACCATGCCCAGGACGCGCTGGGCGATGTGGTTTACGTCGAGACCCCGGAAGTGGGCACCACGCTGGCGGCCGGTGACGAGGCGGGTGTAGTGGAGTCGGTCAAGGCGGCCAGCGACATCTACTCACCGATTTCCGGCGAGGTCATCGAGGTCAACGAGGCGCTGGAAGACGCGCCGGAAACCGTCAACGCATCCCCCTACGACGACGGCTGGTTTTTCCGCATCAAGCCCAGCGACGTGAGCGAGCTGGACAACATGCTGGATGCCGACGCCTACCGCGCCGAATCAGAAGAGTGATTCCCGGCCGGTGATCGCTTAGAAAAAAGCCGCTGTGAAATCACAGCGGCTTTTTTGTTTGTTAAGTAATTGGGGCCTGCAGCGCGAATTATTGTCCCCCCGCCGGCTGCAGCAACGCCTTGAGCCCGATCCGCTTCAGGTAGGCCCGCACCGTCTCTTCAATTTCCTCCGGGCACTGCATCTGCAAAACCTGCTGTAGTAGTTTTTCCGTGTCTGCCTTGCGTACGGCGCGCAGCGTTGCCTTGACCCGCGGCAGGTTGGTGGCGTTCATCGACAGCACGTCGTAACCCATGGCCACCAGCAGCAGCGCGCCGCCCGGATCGCCGGCCAGCTCGCCGCAGATGCCCACCTTGGTATTGGCGGCGTGCCCGGCTCTGACGATTTCCTGCAGGGCGCGCAATACGGCCGGGTGCAGGGCGTGGTAAATGTTGGCCACACGGCTGTTGTTGCGGTCTACCGCCAGCAGGTACTGGGTCAGGTCGTTGCTGCCCACGGAAATGAAGTCGGAGTGCTCGGCCAGCTCGCGCACCTGGTACACGGCCGAGGGCACCTCGATCATGATGCCCAGTGGCGGCATGGGGATGTCGTAGCCCTCTTCCACCAGTTCGCGATGGGCGCGTTCCAACAGCTTGCGCGCGGCTTCCAGCTCGCCCAGGCCGCTGATCATCGGCAGCATAATGCGCAGGTTGTCGAGGCCGACGCTGGCCTTCATCATCGCGCGCACCTGGGCGAGGAAAATCTCCGGGTGGTCGAGGGTCACGCGTATGCCGCGCCAGCCGAGGAAGGGGTTGGTCTCCTCGATCGGGAAATAGGTCAGCGCCTTGTCGCCGCCGATATCCAGCGTGCGCATGGTCACCGGCCGCGGTGCGAAGGCCTGCAGCTGCTCGCGGTAAATCTCGCGCTGCTCCTCCTCTGAAGGGAAACGGTCGCGCAGCAGGAAGGGCACCTCGGTGCGGTAGAGGCCGACCCCTTCGGCGCCGCGCTCGAGGGAGCGCACCACATCCGCCATCAGGCCGGTATTGACCCACAGGCGCACCCGGTGGCCGTCGGCGGTCTCGCCCGGCAGGCTCGCCATATGATCCAGGTTGCGGGCCAGCTCGCGCTCCTCGGCGACGATGCTGTCATAGCGCCGCCGCAGCTCTGCGCCGGGGTGCACATGCAGTTCCCCGCGGTAGCCGTCCACGACGATGTCGGCGCCGTCGATGGTCTCGTAGGGCAGGTCCTGCGCGCCCATCACCGCCGGCAGCCCCATGGCGCGGGCGATGATGGCCACATGGCTGTTGGCGGAACCCTTTACCGAAACCGCGCCGATCAGTTTCTCGCGCGGCACCTCCGCCAGCACTGCGGCGGTCAGCTCCTCGCCAATCAGGATGGTGTTTTCCGGGTAGTCGCGCCGGCTCTGCTGCTGCTGGCGCAGGTGCATCAGTACCCGCGCGCCCAGATCGCGCACGTCGGCGGCGCGGTCGCGGAAATAGGAATCGGACATGGCCTCGAAGCGGCGCACATGTTCCAGCATCACTTCGGCCCAGGCGCGCGGTGCGCTGACCTGCTGGCGGATGCGGTCGCAGACCTCGACGGCGAGAGAGCTGTCGTCGAGCATGGCGACGTAGGCGTCGAAGAGCGCGCGCTCCTCGCGGTTCAGGTCGTCCTTGAGACGCTCGCCCACCTCGCGAATCTCTTCCCGCGCACTGGTCAGAGCCTCGTGGAACAGCTCCAGTTCTGCCTCGACATCCATGCAGCAGGAGTAGGGCACGGTGGCCAGGTTGGCCTGCGGCGCGACTATATGCACGCGGCCGATGGCGACACCCGGGGAAGCGGCGATGCCGGTAAATTTGGCCTCGCGCCGCTGCTGGCCGATGACGGCCAGGGCGCCGGTCGCCTCGGCGTGGGCGATGACGCCGGCGAGCTGTGCCGACAGCGTGACCAGAAACGCCTCTTCGCCCTCGTCGAAGCGGCGCTTTTCCGCCTGCTGTACGACCAACACGCCGAGGACGTTGCGGTGGTGAATAATCGGCGTGCCGAGAAAGGCGCTGAAACGCTCTTCGCCGGTGGACGGAAAATACTGGTAGGCGGGGTGGGCCTCGGCCTGTTCCAGGTTGATGGGTTCCTCGCGGGTCACCACATTGCCCACCAGGCCCTCGCCCGGGGCCAGGTGCACCTGGCCGACCGCATCCTGATTGAGACCGCGGGTGGCCATCAGGACATAGTGGCCGGACTGCTTGTCGCGCAGATAGACGGAGCAGACGCGGGTGTGCATCACTTCGCGCACCCGGCGCACAATAATTTCCAGCACCGCGGGCAGGTCCCGAGCCGCGTTGACTTCCTGAACAATACTGCGCAGAGATCCGAGCAAAGGCCTGTCCTCGCCATTCAACGGAATTGTTTCGCTGACCAGCAGCGGTTATTTTCGCTTTTCTATCAGATCCGTCAGGTTGATAGATTTCGTTCGCAGCACAGCCGGCTGTGCACGCCTCAGGGATTGCCCAGCTCGCGCAGCCAGCTCCTTTCCAATTGTATTTGCTGCGGGGCCAGTTCGGTCAGCGCGCGCCGATACACTTCACGCTTGAAGGTCACCACCTTGCTGAGCGGGTGCCAGTAGCTGACCCAGCGCCAGTGGTCGAACTCGGGTTTGTAACCGTTGTTGAAGCTGATCGCACTCTCCGGCGCCTCCAGCATGAGCAGATACCACTTCTGCTTCTGGCCGATGCACAGGGGCTCCGAGCGCCGCCGGATCAGGCGCTGCGGCAGTCGGTAGCGCAGCCAGCCGCGGGTGCAGGCCAATACGCTGACCTGGTCCCGGGTCAGGCCTATCTCCTCGTACAGCTCCCGAAAGAGCGCCTGCTCGGCGGTCTCGCCCGGATTGATGCCTCCCTGGGGAAATTGCCAGGCGTCCTTGCCGCCCACCCGCCTCGCCCACAGCGCCTGGCCGCGGGCGTTCAGCACAATAATGCCGACATTGGGGCGGAAGCCCTCGGCGTCGATATTGCTGCTGTTGTCGTCACCGCGTGCCCGGCCTTTGCGGTTGTTGCCGGGATTGTCGGTGCGGTTTGACTGTCTGGCGGACTTGCGGCGGTTCTTGCGCCCAGCTTGCGCTGGCTTGCCGTCGCCCAAAATACCGTCCTCGATTCTGTTGTGCGCGGCCAGCTGCCGCGCCTGCTTGCCCCGCATTGTTCCACAGCGGGGGTATTACGGCAATTGGGCGCGCTTCGTGTGAAATGGTCGGTGTGCAGTGCCCGCCAGCGGGGTAAAATTGCCCGCCGCAGATGGCGGCGGAAGCGTCCTGGGGAATCTATAGTTACTGGGGAGTCTGTGGTGCAACTGGCAATTTTCGATCTCGATAACACACTGATCGGCGGTGACAGCGACCACGCCTGGGGCGAGTTCCTGGTGGAGCGCGAGTACGTCGATGGCGAACGCTATCGCTCCGCCAACGACCGCTTCTACGCGGATTACCAGCGCGGTGAGCTGGATATCTTCGCCTACCTGGAGTTCGCCCTGGAGCCGCTGGCGCAGCTGTCCCGCGGCCAGCTGGATAACCTGCAGCGCGAGTTCATGCGGGAGGTGATCAGTGAAATCTGGCTGCCGCGCGCCGAAGAGTTAATCAGTCGGCATCGCCGCGAGGGTCACCATATTATGATCATCACCGCCACGAATCGCTTCGTGGTGGAGCCCATCGCCGCGCGCCTGAGAGTGGATACCCTGCTGGCCACCGAGCCGGAAGAGGCGCAGGGGCGCTTCACCGGCCGGGTGGTGGGCGAACCCTGCTATCAGGGTGGCAAAGTCGTGCGCCTGCGCCAGTGGCTGGCGCACAACCCGCAATACGGCGGCGGGGAGAAGTGGTTTTACAGCGATTCCATCAACGATTTGCCGCTGCTACAGCAGGTGGAGCATCCGGTGGCGGTGGACCCGGACGCGCGCCTGCGCGCCGAGGCGGAACTGCGTGGCTGGCCGGTGATCAGCCTGCGCGACAGTGAATAAGCTGGCGGGCGTCGGCGCAAGCTGCATGATTTGGGGAAATTTGTGAGCGTAATAATGAGTCGGCATGGAAAAATAGTGTTATTGCTCGCGCTTTTGGCGGGACTTGCGGCCTGCGAGCAAAAGCGTGTGGAGCCGCCATCGGCGGCGCAGCAGGCGGCGCCGCGGGCCTTCGACGAGCAGGCGGCGGAAGAGCTGACCCAGGCTGTCTGGCAGGCCGGTCAGGCACAGTTGATCGATGCCCAGGCAGCAGTCGAGGCGCTGGAGCGCGCCGTGGCGACGTTGCTGGATCAGCCCAGTGAGGATCACCTGGAGGCGGCCAAGCTGGCCTGGCTGGATGCGCACCGGGAATTCACCGGCGCGCTGCCCTATATCGAGCTGGCCTTCGCGCCGGCGGAACTCAGGAATCAGGGGCGCCAGCTGCTGTTGGCGCTGGACAGCTGGCCGGTGCAGCCGGGCTACCTGGATACGGTGCCGGGTTACTCCGATAGCGGGATCGTCAACGACACCACCATTGAGCTCACCCTGGCCAATCTGCGCAAACAGCACCGGCTGACGGCGCACGAGGAGGCCAGCACCGGGTTCCACGCGATGGAGATCATGCTCTGGGGGCCGACCAGTGAGCGCACCGCAGAACAGTTCAGTCAGGTCAGTGAAGGCGAGAAGCCCGAGGCGCTGGCCGCCAACCGCCGCCGTGAGCTGACGCGCCTGATCGGCCGTGGCATGGCGGAGGATGTGGACGGGCTGGTGCGCCGCTGGCCGACCGCTGCCAACGACCTGTCGCGCCATTTTCTCGCCCTGAGTCCCGCCGCCCGCCTGCAGCAGATCCGCGTGGCCCACACCCGCCTGCTCGACGAGGAGTTGCTGCGGCGCCTGCCGGAGAGTTCCGAGAGCGATGTGGAGAGCGGTCGCGCGGCGGATTCCAAGCAGGCCCTGCTGGCGATGCTCTCTACTCTGCAGTCCAACTGGGTGCCGGCAGAGGGGGCCGGTCTGGCTGAGATGCTGCTGGATCGCCACCAGGTCAGTGCGTTGACGCAAACCTTTACCGAGCTCGAAGCCTTGTTGCTGAAGATGGAGGACCCGGTGGAGCTGGCGGAGCTGGAGCAGCTGGCACAGGCGCGCGAACTACTGGAGCGGATGGCGGGGCTGATGACCGGCACCGCGCAGGTGCCCGTGGCGGCGGAAGACATGACCCCGGTAGCGCTGCCGCTGCCGGGCGAGTAACCGCTCATCTGCCGGCTTCCCGGCCGCATAAACGACAAACCCCGGCAAAGGCCGGGGTTTGTGTTTTCTGCCCGCCGCGTATTGCGGCGGCGTATTACCAGCGGCGAACCGGGCCGGTATCGACGTGGACGAAGTTACTCTTCGGATAGTAACCCACGCCACCGGCTTTCAGGTCCAGCGCCGCCTGGCGCAGCTTGGACAGCGGCACACCGGGCATGCGGATGTCGAGCGCCATGCCGCGCGTGTGGTAGCTGCGTTTGGCGACGCCGCGGCCAGCTGCACGCAACTTGGCGTTGGTCTTCTCCGAACGATAGCCGGAGATGATCTCGACCTCGCCGTTGTAGTTCAGTTTTTCCTTCAGCTTGTAGACGATGTCGAACAGCTTCGGGTCCATACGCGTCACTTCGTTCGCGCGGTGGTCGCGCAGCAGGCGGTTGAACTGCTTCAGGCCGCTGCTGTCATAACTACCCCCCGACCAGTAGGCGGTACTCAGCCTTTCGCCGGTGTGCAGGTTGCGCATTTTCAAAGTGCGGGCGTTGCCCACTTTTGCGAAAGTCGGTCCGGCGCTGACCGCCGCCGCAGTTGCGCAGGTCACTGCCAGGAATCGACGTCTGGATGGATTCTTCATACCTAATTTCCGCCTCGTCGTTTGTGTCTCGTCATTGCCCTGGTGACGCTTGGCGTCGCTGGGCACGGGAAGAAATGTACAAAAAATAGCCAGGTGTTACAAATCTATCTCTGCTAATTAGCAATTGATCCAAGAGAAACACTGGTACTTTGTTGCTCCATGGACTATGAGCAGCGCCGGATTCTGGCGATCTGCGGCAAAATCGGGCGGTTAATGGGAGACAGCGTTGTCATTTATGTGGCGCTGCTAAAATAAAATTTTTCTGTGACCGGCTGGTGCAATTTTAGTCAAAAATAAGCGATTCGGGCGGGTGACTAGGAGTGGCGAGGGTTGGGGTAGCGAACCGTGACCTTTGTCCCGGCCTACTCAGCGGTGCCGGACTCAGTGTCGTGATGATAGATGTCGCGGCGGAAATGGGGGCGCCCGGCGCTATCCACCCAGGCGGTGAAATAGGTGATATACAGGCGCGGGGGGCGGTCCACCTTGATATTGAGCGTCTCGTCGCCGGTCGTCGCCTGGGCTATGCGGGTTCTGTCCCAGCCCTGCCGGTGCAATAGTGCATAGGCCAGTTCTTCCGGGCGCTCCAGGCGAATGCAGCCGTGGCTGAAGGCGCGCTCGCGCAGACCGAACAGGCTTTGCGCCTGGGTGTCGTGCAGGAATATCGCCTGCCGGTTGGGAATCACGAACTTCACCCTGCCCAGGGAGTTGCCGGGGCCGCTGACCTGGCGCAGGGTGGCATCACCCTCGGCCGCACGGCTCAGGCCATCTTCGGAGATGGGGAATACATCGCCCCCGCCGTAATTGACCAGGCGGTAGCCGCGCCTGTGCATGGCCTCGGGATTGTTGCGCGCTTTCGGCAGCAGCTCGGTCAGCAGGATACTGCGCGGTACTGTCCAGGTGGGGTTGAACACGATGTTGGTGATGCGGCTGCGCAGCGTCGGCGTGCGGCTGCTGGTCTTGCCGACGACGGTTTTCATGCTCAGTGTCACGGCGCCGTCTTCCACCAGTTGCAAGCGGTAGTCGGGGACATTGACCAGTACATAGCGTTCCTTGCCGGGCGGTGACAGCTTGTCCCAGCGAGCGGCGTTGAGCTCGAGCTGGCGCGCGCGCTCAGCGGGCGGCACCGCCA
Organism: Microbulbifer magnicolonia; assembly: GCF_035117725.1. NCBI lineage: Bacteria > Pseudomonadati > Pseudomonadota > Gammaproteobacteria > Cellvibrionales > Microbulbiferaceae > Microbulbifer > Microbulbifer magnicolonia. The sequence continues at coordinate 1,201,406 of NZ_JAYEFD010000002.1, forward strand.
GTGCCATCAGCGTTTCCGCTCCGACGATGCCGTTCGCTTCCAGGCCGTGGCGGCGCTGGAAATTCTCCACGGCCCGCTGCAAGGCGCTGCCAAAGCGCAGCGGATCGCCATTTCCGGCGGACAGCGGGCCGGGCAGTCCGCGGAAGTCGCCGTAGCGCTCGAGCAATCTGCGCAACTGGACCACGCGCTCGCTCCGGTCGCCCGCCTGCAGGGTTCCGCCCTCGCTCAAGGGCTGCCAGTCTTTGGCCAGTTCGCGGTAGTGGGCCGCCATGCTGCGCAGCTGTGCCCCGGCACCGGCCGGATCCAGTGCGCGCTCTTCTGTCGCGGCGTCACTGCCGGCATGGGACAGGGCAACTGACACCAGCGCGGCCAGCAGTGCCGCTAGCCAGCGGCCGACCCTGGGGCTGACGCTGTAGCTGGCGTGGTTGTGTGCCATGACTCACTCCGGCTGCGTGTTATCTGCGGGCGCTGTTTCGCCGCCGGACGCTGCGGGATTGTCGCGGCCGTATATGTCCGGGCGGAACTGCAGCAGGCCCTCCTCATCCACCCAGGCGGTCCAGTAGGCGATATACACCGGAATCGGATTTTCCAGTTCCACGCCCCGGGTGCGGCTGCTGAGGAGCGTGCGCTCGATACGCGCTTCGCTCCAGTTGTTCTGCTCCGCCAGCATCAGGCGCGCGAATTCCAGCGGTTTCTCCAGGCGGATACAGCCGTGACTGAAGGCGCGCTGGTTGCGCTTGAACAGATGCTTGCTGTTGGTGTCGTGCAGGAATATGGCCTCCCGGTTGGGTATCACGAACTTGACCCGCCCCAGCGCATTGCCGGGGCCGCCTTTCTGCTGCAGCGTCACCTTGCCGCGGCGGACCGCGGCGACATTGCGACTGGAGAAGGGTACCGCCCTGCCGCTGTGATTGACCAGGCGGTAACCATTGGCGCTGAGGTTGGCGCTGCCCTTGGGCAGCAGCTCGCGCAGCGCAATATTGGGCGGCACGCGCCAGACGGGATTGAATACCAGCCGTGTCATGCGGGTGGTCAGCTGCGGTGTCTCGTGCTTGGGTTTGCCCACCACTACCCGCATACGGAACTGCTCGCGCTCGCCGTCGATCAGGCGCAGGCTGTAGTCCGGGATGTTGACGAGGATATAGCGCGGGCCCAGGTCCTTGGGCAGGAGCCGCCAGCGCTCGAGATTGGCGGCCAGGGTCTCCACCATTTTTGCAGGACTGACATTCAGGCGCGCGCGGGTGCGCTCGTCGACCAGTGCATCCTCTTTCAGCCCGTGTCGGCGCTGAAACCGGCGCACGGCGCTCTGCAGCTGTTCGTCGTACTCGTCCGCACTGCGATTGGCCGAAGCCTGGTCGTCCAGCGGGTAGTCGCCATACAGCATCAGCAGGCTGCGCAGCTGCGCGACGCGCGGGTCGCGCACGCCGGGAACCAGGGGTTGGCCGGGGGCGAGGGGGCGCCAGTGATCGCCCTCGGCGAGGGCGCTGTAGCGCGCCAGCTCCTCGCGCATCAGCGCGTATTGGCGACCGTAAGGTGAATATGGGTCACTGCTGTCGATCAGCGGGGGCGTCGCCGTGGGCTGGGTTTCCGCAGCGACCTGTGGAAGATCTAGCGCCAATGACAGTGCCAGGGCCAGCGCCAGGGCGCTGCAATGGTGGGAAGCACCGCGGCCGTGAGAGCAGTCGCGCGCTAGCGGGAGCTGGTTGCCAACGTCCATAAGTCACCCCGGTAAGCAGGAATTTATCAGCCAGGCTGATGACCCTACTCACATTGGTAACTTGTGACCGGTTGTCCCCTAATACTTTTGAGGAATTGCTTTATCGGGGGCTGGGGGAGTTTGGAATATGGCGGTAATTAAACGGGGGCTATCCCTCAGAAAGCCCCCGCGCGGCGGTTAGAACTGATTGTCGCTGAGGCCGTCCTTACCGTAGAGGTCGGGGCGGAAATTGAGGCGTCCGTCGCCGTCCACCCAGGCGGTCCAGTAGGTGATGTAGACCTTTACCTTCTGTTTCAGCTCCACTTCGGTGGTCTCATCGCCGACTGTCAGCTGGTCGATGCGCCACTGGTCCCAGTCGCCCTCCGGGCGCAGCAGGGCTTCGGCCAGGTGGCGCGGCTTTTCCAGGCGCACGCAGCCGTGGCTGTAATCGCGGTCCGTCAGCGTAAATAGGCTGCGCGCCCGGGTGTCGTGCAGATACACATCGTGCTTGTTCGGGATCTCGAACTTCACCCGGCCGAGAATATTGTCCTCGCCGCCCAGTTGGCGCATCAGGAAGGAGCCGGCGCCCGCGGCGGACAGATTCTTCGAGGTCAGCGGCAGGTGCTCGCCGCTGCCACTGACCACTCGGTAGCCCATATTCTCCATACCCGCGGGGTTGGCGCGCGCCTTGGGCAGAATTTCGTTCACCAGGATGCTGCGCGGCACCGTCCAGGTCGGATTGAACACCACTTTGCTGACGCGGGTGGCGATCTCCGGCGTGGCGTGTTCCTTCTTGCCCACCACCACGTTCATCGACAGCCGCACCCGGTCGTCCTCCACATACTGCAGCTTGTACGCGGGCACATTGACCTGGATAAAGCGGTCGCCGAGGCTCGCCGGCAGCTGTTCGCGGCGCCGTATATTGATCTCGACAATCTGCGCGCGCGCGGCTGGCGACAGGTTCAGGCGCTGGCGGGTGGCGCGGCCGACGATGCCGTCGGGCTTGAGGCCGTGCCGCAGCTGGAAGCGCAGTACCGCCTCGTGCAGGCCGCGGTCAAACTTGTCGCGCTCCGCGCCGCCGTATCCGTAGTAGCCGCGATAGTCGCCATAGAGGGAGAGCATGTCGCGCAGCAGGGCCACGTGCGGATGGCGCGCGCCGATCGTCATGGCCGGCCCGGGCGGCATCGGGCGCCAGCGGCCACTGGCAGACATGGCGCGCAGTCGCGACAGCTGTTCGCGCAGGGCGTAGACATCGCCGCCGAAGGGCGTGTTGTCCTCGATATAGGGGCCTTCGCTGTTCTCCGATACCCGTCCGACGGGCGGCAGGTCACCCTGATTCTGGTAAGCGCGGCCGGCGTTGTAATAGACCCGGCCGGAATTACTGCCGTTGTAAGCGCGGTTACTGCTGTTGTAGCTGCGGCTGCCCCAGGTGGAGTAGTGGCGCGAGCGGTCTACGTTGTAATCGCGCGCATAGTAGCGGCTGTCGGCGGCGTCGCTGCGGCGGTTGTAGCCGCGGAAATACTGGCGCCCGCTGCCGGGAGACGTTTGTTGCCGCGGCGCGGTATAGGCCGCCAGCCGGAAACCGCCATCGGTGTGGTAGACGGGGGTAATATCCCGGGGCGGGCGGCTCTTCGGGCTGATCTTGTCCAGCTGGGTGTCCTGGGCGTAGGACACGAAGGCGTCAGTCAGCAGTACGTCGAGCACCGCGGCCATCTGCAGCCGCTGGGGCGTGTCGCGCAGGGTGCGGTCGAAGTAGCCCAGGTGATAGCGGTAATCCACCATGCTGCTCGGATTGCCGGAACTGGCCGCAGTCAGCTGCTTGAGCAGGTCGTTGGCGGTGTCGCTCAGGCTGTAGTTGTCGAACCACAGCAACCGGTAGTCCGTGCGCTGGTAGATACGGCGCACCGCGGCGGGATTGAAGATGGGGTCCTGTGCCGGCCAGGCGTCGGGGTTCTCCTCCAGCCAGTGCACCAGGTGTGGACGCACGGCGTTCTCCGGTAGCACCGGCACCGTCTTCTGGTTGGCGGCAAAGGCGTAGTAAAGGGCGAATACGCACAGACTGCCGAGGGTCAGCAGTGGCAGCGGTGATTTGCGTGTGCGGCGCTCTGGGTTGAAATACGACATGGTACCTCAGCGATACTGCAGGGCCCGTTTTGCCAGTCAGCGGAAATCGGGCGCCAGATCGTTCATACCTTCCCAACCTGTGGCGAGTCGGTCCTGTTGTTCGTCGATGTTTACCGACGACTCGCCCTTGTCATGCGTCCCGCGCGACCTTCCTTTTATATAGACCGTGGTTTGAGTGACCTTGCGCGAAACTCAACCAAATTCAGTCTGTGAAAATAAGTATGGCAACAAACGCAGAATTTGCTTGGCGTTTGTTTCTTTTTACATTAATCGCGGGCTGAAAATCTGACTCCGTGGTCCCGGCCGGGCGGAGCCCCTTTGCAGCACTGTCCGGAGGGCTGGGGCCATCGGGTTACCGTGAAAGGGCGCTATTCCAGGGTGAAGTGGCGCAGCGGATCCAGCGCGCGTCCGGCGTTGTAGCTCTGTTCCCAGATCTGTGAGCGGCCGCGGCTGTCGATCGCCATCATGGTGCTGGCACGGGTGCCGTACCCGCTGGTGCTGGCCCCGGCGATTGCGGCGGGAAATTTGTCGCGCGTATCGATCTTTACAAACAGCGGCGACAGCGCCAGCTCCAGTTCCGGGCCGACACCGGTGCTGGGCAGATCCGCAGGGGCGGCGGTGGCCCTGTCCTGCAGCAGTGCCAGGGCCGGTCGCACGAAGTTGTCGGCGTCTATCGGGCCCTGGATGTCCTGCACGATACGTCGCAGGCCGGCCCTGCCTTTCTGCACTTTGGGCCAGGGCGCATCCGGGGCGCCGTTGGAGATGCCGTGAATGCCGGCGGTAAAGGAGAAGGGGCTGTGGCGGTTGCCGGCGCAGACAAGCTCGCTGTCAGCGTCGAGCTGGAATAGCAGGGCGTTGAAGCCGCGGTAGCGCTGGTCGGCCAGTCGCAGCGCGAACTCGGCGGGGGTGGCATTGCCGCGCAGAAAGTCCCGCGGGATGTCGCCGCGTGACAGCGGATTCACCGGTGTGGGTACCTGTGGTTCGCGGATATTGGTCACCGCGGCCGCACGGCCGCGCGCGATGCCCGCCCAGGTGCCGCCCGCCTGCAGGTCCCGGCCGGCCACCAGCGCCTCGCCCTCCCAGGGCGCCGCGGCGGCACTGGGCCTATCGTAGAATTCATCGCGATTGGCCAGCAGTAGCAGCGGGTATTGCGGGTGGCAGCGATAGGCGAAGAGCAACAGGCACATGAACTGAATGCGGAATACGGAATGATGAATTCGGAATATTAGTGGCTATCGCGGTGAATTTCCGCATTCATGAAGCGCGTCCCTGCACTTCACCCCCTTGCGGGGTCGCCTTTGGCGATGCCAATCGGCGTCCTGCCGATTGGTCCGCATTCATCATTCCGCATTACTCTCCGAGCTGTTTAGCTGGTAACATTTCGCCCAACTCAACGCACTCACCAACAACTGCGAAGTCCCCATGATTCCCTACCCCGAAATTGACCCGGTAGCCATCGCCATTGGCCCGCTGAAAGTCCATTGGTACGGGCTGATGTACCTGGCGGGCTTTGTCGCCGCCTGGTGGCTGGCACTTCGCCGGGCCAGCAAGCCCTGGACGCCGCCGGTCAAGTCGGAGGTGGAAGACCTGATCCTCTACTGCGCCATCGGCGTCGTGGTGGGCGGGCGGCTCGGTTACATGTTCTTTTACAACTTCCCGCAGCTGCTGGACGACCCGCTGTCGCTGCTGAAAGTATGGGAAGGGGGCATGAGCTTTCACGGCGGCCTGGTCGGCGTGATGCTGGCGACGACAATCTACGCGCGCAAGATAGGCACCACCTTCATCGATCTAATCGACTTTGTCGCGCCGCTGGTGCCCATCGGCCTCGGTCTCGGCCGACTCGGCAATTTTATAGGCCAGGAACTGTGGGGTCGCCCCACCGATGTACCCTGGGGCATGGTATTCCCGCGGGATCCCGAACTGCTGGTGCGCCACCCGTCGCAGCTGTATCAGGCCTTCCTGGAGGGACTGGTGCTGTTTGCGGTGCTCTGGTGGTTCTCCAGCAAGCCGCGCCCGCGCCTGGCGGTCGGTGGTCTGTTTGTCCTGCTCTATGGCGTTTTCCGCTTTCTGGTGGAGTTCGTGCGCGAACCTGACGGACATATCGGCTTCGACCTGTTTGGCTGGATGACCCGCGGCCAGCTGCTGAGCCTGCCGATGATCGCCGCCGGTATCGCTATTTTGGTGTGGAGCTACCGCACGCAGCCACTTACCGGGGAGCAGGGCGGCGATAAAGGTGGACGCAAGCGCGCGCGGCCACAGATAAAAGGCGGAGCACAGTAATAAATGAAGCAGTATCTCGACCTGATGCGCCACGTGCGCGACAACGGCACCTGCAAGAGTGACCGCACTGGCACCGGCACCCTGAGCGTGTTTGGCTACCAGATGCGTTTCGATCTGGCCGCAGGCTTCCCGCTGATCACCACCAAGAAATGCCACCTGCGCTCGATTATTCACGAACTGCTGTGGTTCCTGCGCGGCGACACCAATATCGCCTATCTGCAGGAGAACGGCGTGCGTATCTGGGACGAGTGGGCCAGCGAGGATGGTGACCTCGGGCCTGTTTACGGTCACCAGTGGCGCTCCTGGCCGGCCCCGGACGGCCGCCGCATCGACCAGATAGCGCAGTTGCTGGATCAATTGCAGCACCGCCCGGATTCCCGCCGCCTGCTGGTCAGCGCCTGGAACCCGGCCGACCTGCCGGATGAGGGTGTGTCCCCGGCGGACAACGCGCGCGCCGGGCGCATGGCGCTGGCGCCCTGCCACGCGCTCTTCCAGTTTTACGTGGCGGACGGCAAGTTGTCCTGCCAGTTGTACCAGCGCAGTGCGGATATTTTCCTCGGCGTGCCGTTCAATATCGCCTCCTACAGCCTGCTGACCCTGATGCTGGCGCAGGTATGCGGCCTCCAGCCGGGCGAGTTTATTCACACCTTCGGCGACGCCCATCTGTACTCGAATCACCTGGAACAGGTGGAGGAGCAGCTCAGCCGCCAGCCGTTGCCTCTGCCGCAGATGCACCTCAATCCCGAGGTGACCGACCTGTTCGCATTCCGCTTCGAGGATTTCGAGTTGCGCGGTTACGAGGCGCATTCCCATATTCCGGCGCCGGTGGCCGTATAGCGGTAATAAATAGATGAAAGAGATACCCATCGCCATGATCGCCGCTGTGGCGCGCTGCGGCGCCATTGGTCGCGACAATGAATTGCCCTGGCGCCTCTCGGGCGACCTGCAGTTCTTCAAGCGGACCACGCTTGGCAAGCCGGTGGTCATGGGGCGCAAGACCTTCGAGTCCATCGGCCGACCGCTGCCGGGGCGCGTCAATATTGTGATCAGCCGCAATCCCGACTGGCGCGCCAGTGGCGTGGAGACGGCGCCGTCGCTGGAATCGGCGCTACAGAAGGCGCGCCGGTGTGCCGCCGAGACGGGTGCCGCAGAGGTGATGGTGATCGGTGGTGCGCAAATCTACCGGCAGGCACTGCCGCTGGCGGAGCGCCTCTACATTACCGAGGTGGATACCGAGATCGACGGGGACGCCTTCTTTCCGGAATTGGATGACTGCTGGGCAGAAAACAGTCGAGAATGTTGCCCGGCGTCAGACAGGGATGAATATAGCTACTGCTTAGTTCAGTACGACAGGTTGAAATAAAAACGATTTGATCAAAAGTTGATCTATCTGTTAAATTCCACCGCTGCATAGACAGGGAAGACCGCCGCAAATGTGTGCATGTGACCCGGATTTGTTACCCGGTTGTTACCTTGTTACCCATGCGGGCCGATACTGTCAATCGGCATTTGAATAATCAAATCGGCTGTTTAAAATGTGCGGCTCTTAGCTGTCTTCACATCACTGTTTTTAGAACAAAAGGACACCGCGTTGTGGCAGCTAACTCATCGCGACCATGTTGTGAAATATTGAACCCACTGGGGGGTCTAATGAAAACCAAGCGATTCATGGCTGTGGCGCTGACCACTGCGCTGTCTGCCGGCGCGCTCTACGGCAGCGTAGCCACTGCGGATACTCTCGATAACGTACTCGCCGTCGGCCAGCAGAAAACCACTGCTGCCCAGGCTTCGCAAAAGCGTATCGACAAGATTGCCGAAGAAACCAGCAGCCTGCTGCAGGATTTCAAAGTGGTAAACAAGGAAATCGAAGGCCTGCGGGTCTACAACCGTCAGCTGGAGAAGCAGCTGGCCAACCAGCTCGCCGTGATGAAAGAGCTGGACGAGTCCATCGAAAACGTCACCGTGATCGAGCGTCAGATCCAGCCGCTGATCCTGCGTATGCTGGATGGCCTGGAGCAGTTCATCGAGCTGGACATGCCCTTCAAGCTGGAAGAGCGTATGGCTAACCTCGAAGGCGTGAAGAACAATATGGACCGCTCCGATATCACCGTAGCGGAGAAATTCCGTCAGGTTCTGGAGCTGTACAACTTCGAATCCGAGTACGCGCGCAAGATCGACAGCTACAGCGATTCTCTGAACGTGAACGGCCAGGAGCGCGAAGTAAACGTGCTGCAGGTCGGCCGTATCGCCCTGCTGGCGCAGACTACCGATTCCAAGATCTCCCTGGCCTATGACAAGGATCAGAAAGCTTGGGTTGAGATCGATTCCGGCGAATACCGCCGCGCCCTGATGAACGGCCTGAAAATCGCCAAGAAACAGGCCACTATCGACATCATGACCTTGCCGATCACGGCTCCGGAGGCAGCGCAATGAAATCCTCTATCGCCAAACGCGTACTAGTAGCAGCAGCGGCTGGCCTGATCAGTTTCTCCGCCGTTGCCCAAGACAAGGCCACTTCTCTGGATCAGCTGCTGAAGATGGTTCAGCAATCCAAGATCGCCGAGTCCAAGGAACATCAGCAGCGCGAAGCCGACTTCCGCCGCCAGAAGGCCAATCAGCAGACTCTGCTGACTCAAGCGCAAAACACCCGCGCCTCTGAAGAGGCCCGCTCCGAGCGCCTGGAACAGAAGTACCAGGAGCAGGAAGTGATGGTGCAACAGAAGCGCCAGCAGCTGGACGAGCGCCTGGGCTCTCTGAAAGAACTGTTCGGTCACCTGACCTCTACTGCCGGTGATCTGCGCGCCAATATCGATAGCTCTATCGTATCCGCGCAATACCCGGGTCGTACCGAGTTCGTCGACAGCCTGATCGACAAAATGAACTCCGCTACCAAGCTGCCGACCATCGAGGAAATCGAGCGTCTGTGGTACGAACTGCAGCGTGAAACCGTTGAATCCGGCAAGGTGGTCAAGTTCGCCAGCACCGTGATCAAGCCCGACGGCGAGCAGGTAGAGCAGGAAGTTGTCCGCGTTGGTAACTTCAACCTGGTTTCCAACGGCAAGTACCTGGAAATGAACGACGCCCACAAAATGGCTGAGCTGATTCGCCAGCCCGACGGCAAGTTCCTGAGCATGGCTGCAGATCTGCAGGCGGCCACTTCCGGTTTCCACCCCTTCGGTGTTGACCCGACTGGCCCGACTGGCGGTTCCTTCCTGAAGGCCATGATCAACAGCCCGAGCTTGGTTGAGCGCTGGCATCAGGGCGGCCCGGTTGGCTACATCATCTCCGCGGTTGGTGTGTTTGCGCTGCTGCTGGCCATCTGGCGCCTGATCGTGCTGTCTGGTGTTAGTGCCAAGGTTAACGCCCAGCTGCGTTCCTCTACTGCGAACACCAACAACCCGCTGGGTCGTGTACTGGCTGTTGCCGAAGAGAACAAGGGTATCGACGGCGAGACTCTGGAACTGAAGATGGAAGAGGCGGTACTCAAAGAGCGCCCGGCCATCGAGTCCGGTCTGAACCTGCTGAAGATCATCGCCATGGTGGCCCCGCTGCTGGGTCTGCTGGGTACCGTGACCGGTATGATCATCACCTTCCAGGCGATCACCATCTTCGGCGCCGGCGATCCGCGTGCCATGGCGGGCGGTATCTCCTCCGCACTGGTAACCACCGTTCTGGGTCTGGTTGTCGCTATCCCGACCGTACTGATGCACACCATCGTGAACGGCCGTGCCAAGCGCATCCTGCACATCCTGGACGAGCAGAGTGCCGGCATCGTGGCTGAAAACGCCGAGCGTAAATAAGAGGAGGCGGCAACATGCACGCATTGTATGACGCATGGGCCGCCGTCAACGCCTTTATGGCGTCGGGCGGGCCAGTACTGTTCCTGATCGCCGGCCTGACCTTCTTTATGTGGACGCTGATTTTTGAACGTGTCTTCTACTTCAACAAAGGGTTGAAGGGCGACGTTCAGGGTGCGGTGGACCAGTGGGAGGAGCGCCCCGAGCGCAAGTCCTGGGCTGCACACCGCATTCGTGAAGCGCTGATCTCCCGGACATCCGAGAAGATCCAGGACAATATGGACATGATCCAGGCCTGTGTGGCCCTGGCACCCCTGTTCGGGCTGTTGGGCACCGTCTGGGGCATGATCAATGTGTTCGAGGTTCTCGCGGTTACCGGTGGTGGCGACGCCAAGCAGATGGCCAGTGGTGTATCCATGGCAACCATTCCTACAATGGCTGGCATGGTCGCGGCACTGTCCGGTGTATTCGCCACTACTTACCTCACCCGTAAGGCGGAGCGCGAAACCCAGCTGCTTGAAGACCATCTGACGATGGATCACTAAGGCACCACACAAGGCGAATAGGCGAGCTTATTTGCTGTGAAGGTTTAGCCAAGCCAGATATTTTCGCCGGGGGCGCCCCTCGCGGGCCCCTCGCCGGGAAAGTTCGCTAAGAGAGTTGCTATGAGCAAGAGACAAAATACGGCAGAAGAAGAAGCGAGCGCGATTGACCTCACGCCCATGCTGGACGTGGTGTTCATCATGCTGATCTTCTTCATCGTCACCGCGACCTTTATCAAGGAGCCGGGCGTCGACGTGTTGAAGCCGGAAGCGACAACCGCTGAACTCAAGGCCGCCTCTATTCTGGTAGCGATCAACGAGAATGACGAAATCTGGATTGCCAAAGAAAAAGCCGACGAGCGCCAGGTGAAACTGATCCTGGAACGTCTCTACGCGGAAAACCCGAAAGGGTGGTTGGTAATTCAGCCCGATAAGAAAGCGAGTATCGAAAAGATCGCCCTGATTGCGGAAGCCGCCAGGAAGATCGGTATCGAGAAAGTTTCGGTCGCGACAGAAAAGAGTTAACAGCTTATGAATCCGGTAAGACTATTAGGAGCGGGTACGCTGGCGGTAGCCACTACCTTTGCCCTGATCTTCACCATGCATCAGCTGATTGAGGCAAACATGAAGGCTCCCGAAGAGGATGAGCAGATCAAGGTTGCCGACGTAGTGATGCCTGAGCAGAAGATCGAAACTCAGTACGATACCAGCAAACCGCAAAAACCCGACGAGCCGGAAACTCCGCCGCCGGAAATGCCGGAGCCCGAGTACGACGAGCCAAACCTCGATGACTCCATCAACATGTCTGCACCGCGCGCGAATGCGGACTTGAAGGTGGGCGGCATCGGCGGCTTCGCCCAGGAGGGTGACTACCTGCCCATCGTGAAGGTGCAGCCCCAGTATCCGCGTCGCGCCCTGCAGCGCGGTCTGGAGGGATGGGTGATCGTCGAGTACACAGTGACTAAGAATGGTTCCGTACGCGATCCGCGTGTGGTGGAGGCATTTACCGCCGACGGTAATCCGACCACTGTCTTCAACCAGGCGGCGATCAAGTCGGCGTTGAAGTACAAGTACAAGCCGCGGGTGGTCGACGGTGAGCCGATCGAAGTACCTGGTGTAAAGACCAAGATCAGCTTTAACCTGGCCAAGAACTAAAGGGGAAGCATTATGAAGTTGACGACCATTGCGAAAGGTCTGTCCAAGTTCGTCTTGCGCAACTCTTTGCGCACGACCGTGGCGCTGCCCCTGGTACTGGCTCCGGCGGTAAGTGTCACCGTGCTGGAAGCGGTGGGCATCTCCGCTTCCTTTGCCAAAGCCGAGGCGCAGGAACAAAAGCCGAGCCAGCAGAAGACACGCAAAGTACCGGCGATGCGGGAAAATGTGTTCAAGAAGCTGGGCAAGGTCCAGGAAGCCGCCGATGCGCAGAACTGGCCGGCAGCGCTGGCGGCGCTGCGTGAAATGGAGGCCGGCAAGAGCGGTTACAACGGCTATGAAATAGCGCAGATGTACTACTTCTACGGTTTCGTTTACTACAGCATGGAGCGCTACAAGGAGGCGATTGCAGCCTATAAGCGCGTGCTGGACCAGGGCGCCGAGAACCTGCCCGAGGCACTGGAAGTGGGTACCCTGCTGACCATCGCCCAGCTGTACTTCGTGACCGAGAACTACGATCAGGCAATCAACTACCTGAACAAGTGGTTCGCCGTTGCGCCGAACATCAATGCGGACTCCTACGCCCTGCGTGCACAGGCTTATTACCAGAAGGGTGATGAAGCCAAGGCGCTGTCGGACATCAACACAGCTGTGTCGATGTACGAAAAAGAGGGCAAGGTGCCGAAGGAAAACTGGTTCGGTCTGCAGCGCTTCCTCTACTTCGAGAAGAACGACTACAAGAAGGTCACCGATATTCTCGAGAAGCTGGTTAAGCACTACCCGAAGGGTGAGTACTACAAGCAGCTGGCCGGTATGTACGGTGAGCTGAAGCGTGAGCAGGATCAGCTTCACATGATGGAGTCGGCCTACCTTGCCGGTGCCCTGGAGAAAGAGAAAGAGCTGCTGAATATGGCCTATCTCTTTATGGGCAACGAAATGCCCTACAAGGGCGCCAAGGTGATCGACAAGGGCATCAAGGAGAAGAAGATCAAGCGCACCTCGAAAAATCTGGAAACCCTGGCGCAGGCGTACCAGATGGCTCAGGAGCTGCAGAAGTCGATTCCCGAGCTGGAGGCCGCGGCCCAGCTGTCCGACAAGGGTGATATCTATTCGCGTCTGGCCAGTATTTACCTGGACCTGGACCAGAATGAGAAAGCCATTGATATGGGCAACAGGGCGCTGAAGAAGGGCGGTCTCAAGCGCCCGGACCAGCTGTACATCGTTCTGGGCATGGCGAATGCCAACCTGAAGAAGTACGACGAAGCCCTGACCACCCTCAAGAAGGCCCTGAAGGACGAGCGCTCCAAGAAGTTCGCCCAGCAGTGGATCGCCTTCGTCGAGAGTGAGAAGAAGCGCGAGGAGCAGCTGGCGATCTGATCGCCTCTGCCTCCGCCGAGAAAGCCGCACAGCGATGTGCGGCTTTTTTTTTGTGCGGAATTTGCGTGTGGCCAAAAAAGCGGCGTGCGATTGCGAATTATTTGCAATTTCGCGCAATTCGACTAATTGGTAAAGGTAGCTGATCAGCTTTTTCCAAATCTGGTCCCTTCCTTTTGAGGGTTTGACCGCCGATTCAACACCCAGACAATAATCAGGAGAGGTGTTATGGATAGAGCTTATTCGCCGCTTTCCACTTCCTTGGCTAATCCCTTCGTTACTTCCCTCAGGCAACTGGGGCAAACCGGCCGCAGTTTCGCGTTTGCGGGTGCCGTTACCCTGCTGCTTATATTCGCCATGAGCCGCTTGATCGCCACCGACTATACCGAGCCGGAGGTCGACGAGCCTATCCCGATCAAGCCGATTCATTTGCCGGACTTAAAGCCGACTGTGGAGCTGTATGAGCCGCCGGCCAAACCTCTGGACCCACCGCCCCAGATGGTGATCCGGGAGGTGGACCCGGCAGTTGAACCCGGTAAGACCACCATAGTAATTTCGCCACCTAATCCAGCGGGCGGAGAATTGGATTCTGCGGTCACCTCGCGGGATCCGCTGCCGGTCTTTAAACCGGCGCCGCGCTATCCGTCGGCCGCGCTGCGACGCGGCATGGAGGGGTATGTTGTGGTTGAGTTCACCATCACCGAGACCGGCGCCGTGCGGGATCCGCGGGCCATAGCGGGCTATGACAGCGCGGGCAATCCGACGGAGATCTTCAACCGCTCCGCGGTCGCGGCGGCAGCCAGGTTCAAATACCAGCCGCAGCTGGAGGATGGTGTGCCGGTGGAACGCCACGGCGTGCGCAACCGGATTTCCTACAAAATAGCGGATTAACTCGAGGATCTGTGGGAGCCTGCCCTGCAGGCGAAATACTCGCATTTGGATAAAATCGCCTGCGGGGCAGGCTCCCACAATATGTGCAGACTCCAGCCAAATCTCAGTCGATTTCGCGCACTGCACCCCTGTCGGCACTGGTGGCCAGCAGCGCATAGGCTTTCAGCGCCTTGCTCACCTTGCGCGGGCGGGCCTCCGCCGGCTTCCAGGCATCCGCCCCCTTGGCCTGCATCGCGTCGCGCCGCTGCCGCAGTTCCCCGTCACTGACAATCACGTCAATGGTGCGCGCCGGTATGTCGATGCGGATCGTGTCGCCTTCCTGCACCAGTGCGATGTTGCCGCCGGACGCCGCTTCCGGCGAGACGTGGCCGATGGACAGCCCGGAGGTGCCGCCGGAAAAACGGCCATCGGTGATCAGCGCGCAGTGTTGCCCCAGCCCCTTGGATTTCAGGTAACTGGTGGGATAGAGCATCTCCTGCATGCCCGGTCCGCCCTTCGGTCCCTCGTAGCGGACGATCACCGCCTCCCCGGCCAGTACCTTGCCGTCGAGAATGTGGCGCACCGCGGCCTCCTGGCTCTCGACGATATGGGCCGGGCCCTCGAACTTCCACAGCGCCTCGTCTACGCCGGAAGTCTTTACCACGCAGCCGCCCGGCGCCAGGTTGCCGAACAGCACCGCCAGGCCGCCCTCGGCGGAATAGGCGTGCGCCGCTGAGCGGATACAGCCATTGGCGCGGTCACCGTCGAGGCTCGGCCAGCGGCAGTCCTGGCTGAAGGCCGTCTGCGTCGGCACGCCGGCGGGACCGGCGCGGTAAAAGTCGTGTACGGCGCTGTCGTCGGTGCGACGGATATCCCAGCGCTGCAGCGCCTCTGCGAGCGAGGCGCTGTGCACCGTCGGCAGCGATGTGTCCAGCAGTTCGGCCGCTGCCAGTTCGCCGAGTATCGCCATGACACCGCCGGCCCGGTGCACGTCCTCGATATGATATTTCTGGGTGTTCGGCGCGACCTTGCACAGTTGCGGAACTTTGCGGGAAAGCCGGTCGACATCCGCCAGGGTGAAATCCACTTCGCCCTCCTGCGCGGCGGCGAGCAGGTGCAGAATGGTATTGGTCGAACCGCCCATCGCGATATCCAGGGCCATCGCGTTCTCGAACGCGGCGCGGTTGGCGATGGTGCGCGGCAGCGCGCGCGCATCGTCCTCTTCGTAGTAGCGCTTTGCCAGTGCGACGATTTCGCGACCGGCGCGCAGGAATAGCTCCCGGCGATCGGCATGGGTCGCGAGCAGTGTGCCGTTGCCGGGCAGGGACAGCCCCAGCGCCTCGGTGAGGCAGTTCATCGAGTTGGCGGTAAACATGCCGGAGCAGGAACCGCAGGTCGGGCAGGCGGAGCGCTCGTACTCCTCCACCATTTCGTCCGAGGCGGAGTCGGTAGCGGCTATGACCATGGCGTCCACCAGGTCGAGCTTGTGCTCGGCCAGCTTGGTCTTGCCGGCCTCCATCGGGCCGCCGGAAACGAAGATAACCGGAATATTCAGCCGCAGCGCGGCCATCAGCATGCCCGGGGTGATCTTGTCGCAGTTGGAGATGCACACCAGCGCATCGGCGCAGTGGGCATTCACCATGTATTCCACCGAGTCGGCGATAATCTCGCGGCTGGGCAGGCTGTACAGCATGCCGTCGTGGCCCATGGCGATACCGTCGTCCACCGCGATGGTATTGAACTCCTTGGCCACGCCGCCGGCTTTCTCGATCTCCCGCGCCACCAGCTGCCCCATGTCTTTCAGGTGCACGTGGCCGGGCACGAACTGGGTGAAGGAGTTGGCCACGGCGATGATCGGCTTGTGGAAGTCTTCGTCCTTCATACCAGTGGCGCGCCACAGTGCGCGGGCACCGGCCATATTGCGACCGGCGGTGGAGGTGCGGGAGCGATACTCGGGCATGGCAAAAATCTGCTGTGCGAAATGGGAGCGCCAGCTTAGCAAAAAAAGGTCTGGGCTGGGATGGTTTCGCGCAGACTGTAAAGTCTGCGCGGCGTTCTAGGATGTGCGTTTCGGGTCGTCGGGCAGATCAGGCGCCCTTTTGCGCGGAAAGGCGCTTGCGCAAAACCCGGGAATTGCGCTGAATGTTGTAGAGAGACTGCCTGGATGCCGGCAGGTCCTGTGCCGTCACCTGGCTGAAGCCCTGTTCGATAAACCAGTGCTCCGTCTGGGTGGTGAGCACATAGAGTTCGTCGATGCCCAGCACACCCGCCTGGCGCTCCAGGTGATGCAGCAATTTGGCACCGCGGCCGCCGCTTCGGAAATGCGGGTGTATCGCCACACAGGCGATCTCCGCCGCGACCGTCTCACCACTCTCGTCCTGGATCGGGTAGAGCGCCGCACAGGCGACCGGTGCGCCGTCCACCTCCACCAGGGTGAAGTGTTCTATTTCGGCCTCCAGTTTTTCCCGCGAGCGCCGCACCAGCACGCCCTGCTTCTCCAGCGGCCGGATCAGGCCGAGGATGCCGCCCACATCGGTAATGCGGGCGCGGCGGATCACCTCGTAGCTGTCGCGGTAGATCATGGTGCCGGCGCCCTCGCGCCGGAACAGTTCCTGCACCAGCGCGCCGTCCTGGGCGTAGCTCAGCAGGTGGGTGCGCGGCGTACCGGCGTTGCAGGCGCGAATCGCGCAGCGCAATGCTTCACTTTGCACCCGGGGCGCCATCTGCTCCGCCTGAAGGATACTGAGTTCGTGCACCTCCTCTCCGTCGACCAGCAGCTGCGGCGCCTCGCGAAACAGCACCATTTTCTCGGCCTGCAGCGCGCGCGCCGCCTCCGCGGCCAGGTCGAGATAATTCAGGTTGAACAGTTCCCCGGTAAGCGAAGTGCCAAGCGGTGACAGCAGTACCAGCGCGCCCTGGGCGAGCGACTGCTCGATGGTCTTCACTTCCATGCGCCGCACCGTGCCGGTCCAGCGCAGATCCACACCGTCCAGTACGCCGATCGGGCGCGCGGTAATAAAGTTGCCGGACACCACCTTCAGTGCCGAACGCGCCATCGGCGAGTCCGGCAGCCCCTGGGAAAAGGCGGCCTCGATATCGAAGCGCAGTTTGCCCACCGCGGCTTTGATGACCTCGAGGGTCTCGCGGTCCGTCACGCGCGTATTGCCGTGAAACTGGTTCTGAATACCGCGCTCGGCCAGCGCGCGGTTGACCTGCGCGCGCGCACCGTGCACCACCACCAGACGCACGCCGAGGCTGGCGAGTAGCGCCAGGTCGTGTACCAGATTGCGGAAATTTGCATGCTCCAGTGCATCGCCGGGAATGGCAATGACCAGGGTGCGCCCGCGCAGATCGTTGATATAGGGCGCTGCGTGGCGAAACCAGTTCAGGGAGGCGTTGTCGTCGCTCACTAATTTACAGTCCGTGTGTTATTGGGCATTGGTGAATATACCGTAATTCGAGACTTGGGGCGGTGCGAGGAAGATTTACTCCCCTCTTCCGCTTGCGGGAGAGGGGCCGGGGGAGAGGGCCGTGAAACAGTGCGCCGTAAGTTGACTCCGTGGCGGTCCTGCTACCGGTGGCCGCATGCGGGACACGCTGTAAATACTTCCCTGTACGCTCTCCACGGCCATCCATGGCCGTGAAAGGTCCCGCATACGGCCCCCGGTATCAGAACCTTCGCATCTGATTTCTCAATTTCTTTCGGTGGAATTTAAAGGCAGAACTTCGCAATAAGCCCCCGCAGCACTTCCACCATCGGTTCTATCCGCTCCAGGCCGAGATACTCGTCCGGCTGGTGCGCCTGATCGATATCGCCGGGGCCGAGCACGATGGTGTCCATGCCCATACTCTTGAAATAGGGGGCCTCGGTGGCAAAGGCCACGCTTTCGGCGCTGTGGCCGGTGAGCTTCTCGGCAGTCTTTACCAGCTCGGAATGGATATCTTGCTCGAAGGCCTCGGTACCGAGAAACAGCGGCGCATACTCCAGCTTGATCTTCTCATCCGCGATACAGCCGTGCAGCCGCCGATCCAGCTCCGCGCGCAGGTCATCCAGCGGCATTCCCGGCAGCGGACGCACGTCGAACTGCAATTCGGTGAAGCCGCAGATGCGGTTCGGATTGTCGCCGCCGTGAATACAGCCGAGATTCAGTGTCGGCACCGGCACGGCAAAGCCCGGGTTGTGATAGCGGCTCTGCCACTCCGCGCGCAGTTGCAGCAGTTCGCCGATGGCCTTGTGCATCGCCTCCAGGGCGTTGGCGCCCAGCGCGGGATTGGAGGAGTGGCCCGACTGGCCGGTAATGCGCACCGCCTCCATCATCGCGCCCTTGTGCATGTGAATGGGTTTCAGCCCGGTGGGTTCGCCGACGACCGCGTAGCGCGCGCGCGGCCGGCCCGCCTTGACCAGCGCGCGGGCGCCGGCCATCGAGGTTTCCTCGTCGGCGGTGGCGAGAATGATCAGGGGCTGCTGCAGCGGCTTGTCGACAAAACTCTTCGCCGCCTCCAGCGCAATCGGAAAGAATCCCTTCATGTCGGTGGCGCCGAGACCGTAGAGGCGGTTGTCCCTTTCCTGCAGCTGAAAAGGGTCCGACCGCCAGCGCCCCTCGTCGAAAGGCACCGTATCCGTGTGCCCCGCCAGTACCAGGCCGCCATCGCCACTGCCGCGGCCGGCGAGCGTGGCGATCATGTTGGCCTTGTCCGGCTGGCCCGGCAGCGGCATCAGCTCTACCGAAAACCCCAGGGTTTCCAGCCAGGCGGCGAGCAGTTCCACCACCCCGCGATTGCCCATATCCAGTTTGGGATCGGTAGCGCTGACACTGGGGCAGGCCACCAGTTGCCGCAGCTGCTGCTTCAGGTCCGGTACCGCGGTACTAGCCATCTCACTTTCCCTGTCGTTTGTTGTGCCACTCGTTGGTGATTACCGCCGCGACGATAACGATACCGCCCAGTGCGAGCCTGGCGATATCCGCGTCGCGATTCCAGATTAACAGATTCACCAGCAGACCCGCGGGAATCAGCGCGTTGTTCATGGCCGCCAGGGTGCCCGCGGAGACGTGCGTGGCGCCCTTGTTCCACAGAAAGTAGCCGAGGCCCGAGGCGACCAGTCCCAGCCACAGGAGTACACCCCACTGCAGCGCTGTCTGCGGGTACTGCGGCTTGCCGAGCCACAGCCAGGCGATGACGGCCACCAGCAGGGCGCCGAGAAAAAACCAGGCGAAGGTCTGGCGCGCCGGCAGCGCCTGCTCGCGGGTCATAAACTGTTTGTAGGCGACCTGCCCCAGCGCGAAGCAGAGATTGGCGCCCTGGACCACGAGGAAACCGGCCCAGTAGTCTCCGTCCAGATGACCCCAGCGGATGATCGCCGCGCCGAGCACGGCCAGGGCGGCGACAAACAGGTTCCAGGGAGAGAAGCGCCCCGCCAGCAGATCGTACAACAGCGAGATGTACACCGGTGTGAAAATGGTAAACAGTAGTACTTCCGGCACGCTCAGCAGCAGGAACGACTGGTAGTAAAAGAGGTACATCAGGCCGAGCTGCACCGCGCCGATCGCCATCAGCGTCAGTGCGGTGCGCGCAGGTGAGCGGCGCCACTGCAGCAGCGGCAGAAATACCAGCGCCGCCAGCAGCACGCGGGTGAGCACGGAAAAATAGCTGTCCACCTGGCCCGCCAGGTATACGCCGATCAGGCTGAAGGAAAAGGCCCAGAGGATGGTAACGAATATCAGTAACGGCATTTATTTATTGGTTGCGTAATGGCAGAAAAGTAGTGGCTGACAATCAGAATAAGGCGCTGGCGCAACTTTGGCAGCGCCTCGGCAAAGTAACAGAGTTCAGCTTTACCGCCAGCAACGGACCGGGTTCTGCCACCGACTGGCGCGGTCACGCGCGCGGCAGCGTCACCCTGGAAGCGGAGGACTCGCAGCTGATATTTGCCGAATCTGCGCATTTTACCCACAGTGACGGGCGCGAGGTGGACATGCAGAACCACTATCGCTGGACGCTGCTGCAGGACTCCGTGCGCCTGGAACACCTGCGCCGCGAAGAACCGGTGTTGTTGTTCGAACTGCAGCCGGTGACGGCGCACGGCTTTCGCCAGGTGGCACCGCACATCTGCGGGAAGGACAAATACACGGCCGAACTGCTGCTGCACGGCAACGAGATCGAACTGATCTGGCAGATTCACGGGCCGCGCAAGAATGAGCGGCTGCACTACCACTACTGGTAGCCGGCCCGGTAGAGCCCCGATCCCGGAATGCGGTCGCGGCCTCGCTGGCGGCGCGATGTTTTTCGGCGCTGAAAAGGGATACAGTGCTTCCCGGAATTGGATTGCAGGGCGCTTGCGCATGTCGGCGGTAGAAAGTAACAGCTATCCGCAGCCGGGAAAGCGCCGTAACAGCGGGGAAACACAGCCATGCCGACCAAACGTCAATTTCTGAAGACCGCCGCCCTGCTCGCGGCGGCAACGGGTATGCCGCTGCGGGCGGAAACCGCGTCCGCCGCCAAGCCTTCGCCGCAAGATAGTGCGCCGCTGACCGGCGATGCCCGCCCGATCGGCGTCGACGAGTTCCGGGCCCGGATCGCCTGTGCCCAGGAGCTGATGGGCAAATTCGGCATAGATGCCGTAGTCCTCGAGCCGGGCGCGGCAATGCGCTATTTCACCGGTATTCGCTGGTGGCGATCCGAGCGCCTCACCGCCGTGATTATCCCCAGGCGCGGGGATATCGGCGTCATCACGCCTTTCTTCGAGGAACCGTCTGTGCGGGAATCCATGGCGTTCGGCGACGACGTCCGCACCTGGCACGAGCACGAGAGCCCGTTCGCGCGTGTGGCGGGTTTTCTGAAGGACCGCGGCCTGAAGTCCGGCCGGATCGGCGTGGAGGCCACGGTGCGCTGGTTCGTGGCCGACGGCATTCGCGCGGCGGCGCCGGGATTTACCCTGGTCAGTGCCGATCCCGTAACGCGCGGCTGCCGGATGATCAAGAGCCCCGCCGAGCTCGCGCTGATGAAGAAGGCCAACGAGATCACGCTCGCCGCCTACGGCCAGGTATACCGCCGGCTGGAACCGGGCATGACGCCCGCAGATGTCAATCAGATGATGCGGCAGGCCCAGGTGGCCCTGGGCGGCGCCGACGTCTGGACCATGGCGCTGTTCGGTGAAGCCAGTGCCTACCCCCACGGTACCGACCAGCCGCAGGAGATTCGCGAGGGGCAGATCGTGCTGATGGACTGCGGCTGCAGTGTCGAGGGCTATCAGTCGGATATTTCGCGGACCTTTGTCTACGGGGAGCCGAACGAGAAACAGAAGCGCATCTGGCAGCTGGTGCGCGAGGGGCAGAACGTGGCTTTTGCGGCCGCCAGGGTCGGCGAGCCCGCCGGGCGGGTGGACGATGCCGTGCGCGCCTTTTACCGGAAAAACGGCTTCGGCCCCGACTACCAGCTGCCCGGCCTGTCGCACCGCACCGGGCATGGCATCGGCATGGAGGGGCACGAGCCGGTCAATTTCGTGCGCGGTGAAACCACGCCGCTGGAGCCCGGGATGTGTTTCTCCAACGAACCCGGGCTCTACTTGCCGGGCGAGTTTGGCGTGCGCCTCGAGGACTGCCTGTACATGACCGAGAGCGGCCCCGAGTGGTTTACGGTGCCGCCCGCAAGCCTCGCCAGCCCCTTGGGAAGGCTGGGTTAGGGTCGTTCGCTACAGCGAGATCTGCCCGCGCAGGTAGGTGACCGCGTTGCCGCGCATCAGCACCCGGTCGCCCGCCAGTTCACACTCCAGTTCGCCGCCCCGCGCGGAGATCTGCCGCGCACTCAGGCGCGACCTGTCCAGCTTTTTCGCCCAGAAGGGTGTGAGCAGCGTGTGCGCGGAACCGGTCACCGGGTCCTCATCGATACCGATCGCCGGGGCAAAGAAGCGGCTGACGAAGTCGCAACCGTAACTGCCGCCGGCGGCAGTGCAGATCACACCCCGGTAGGGCAGTGCGGCGACGGCGCGCAGGTCCGGCTGCAGCTCCGCCACCTGGGCGGCGTCGGCGAACTCCAGCAGCATCATGTCCCGATTGCCCTCCCGGGCCAGGGCGCGCAGCGGCGCCGCGCCGAGTGCGTGCTGGTACTCCGGTCCGAGCGGAATTTCCTCCGGCGGCTGGGCCGGGAAGTCCATCTCGATCAGGTCGCCGGCGCGACCCACGCGCAACTCGCCGCTCCTGGTGAAAAAGCGGATGGTCACCGCCTGGCAGCCCAGTTCCGTCCACAGCAGGTGGGCGCTGGCGAGCGTGGCGTGGCCGCACAGCGGCACTTCCGCGGCCGGCGTAAACCAGCGCAGCTCGAAGCCGCCGGCGGCGGGCACGGTAAAGGCGGTTTCGGCGAGGTTGTTTTCCGTGGCGATGGATTGCAGCAGCTCGTCCGCCAGCCACTGCTGCAGCGGCACCAGGGCCGCAGGGTTGCCGCCAAACAACGTCGAGGTGAAGGCGTCGGCCTGGTAAATCGGCAGCTGCAATGGGTGATGTCCTTGTTCAATGCATAAAAAAGGGAAGCCCCTTATACCTCTTTTGGGGCTTCCCTTTTTTATCAGAGCGGATCGGGAACGGCCAGGCTCCCCGACCGAGCCTTAACCGAATACGCCCTTGAAGAAAAAGAAGAACACGATCGCGATACCGGCGCCGGCGGGCAGGGTCACCACCCAGGAGACGGCGATAGTGCTGACCATGCGCAGGTTCAGAGCGCCGATACCGCGCGCCAGGCCGACCCCCAGTACCGCTCCGACCAGGGTGTGGGTGGTGGAGACGGGCAGGCCGGTGCCGGACGCCAGTACCACGGTGGAGGCGGCGGCCAGCTCGGCGGCGAAGCCGCGGCTCGGGGTCAGCTCGGTGATCTTCCGGCCGATGGTGGCCATCACCTTGAAGCCGTAGGTGGCGAGACCTATGACGATACCCAGGCCCCCGAGCAGCAGTATCCACGACGGCATGGTTGCCTTGGCCACCACGGCGCCGCTCTGTACCGTGCTCACCACCGCCGCCAGCGGACCCACCGCGTTGGCCACGTCGTTGGAGCCGTGGGCGAAGGCCATGGCGCAGGCGGTGAAGACCATCAGAATCGCGAACAGCCGCTCGACGTTGGCGAAGCGGTTGCCCTTCTCCCGCTCCGGATCCCGCTTGATGCGCTTCAGCATCGCCACGCCGATCCCCGCCACCAGCAGCGCTACCAGCGCGGCGATGCCGGCATCCTGGATAAAGCTGAGTTCGATCTTGGCGTCCTTCAGTACATGTTTCAGCCCCTTGGTCAGGGTCACCATGGCCACCATCCAGCCCGCCGCAAACATGTAGAAGGGGATATAGCGCTTGGCGTTGGCGAAGGGGTCCTCGGTGTTGAGGATCAGCCGCTGCACACTGCGGAACAGCAGGAAGGAAATGGTGCCGGCGAGTACCGGCGAAACCACCCAGCTGGCGACGATCGAGCCCACCTTGCCCCAGGAAACCGCATCCGCGGAAATGCCCACCGCGGAAAAGCCGACAATGGCGCCGACGATGGAGTGGGTGGTGGAGACGGGCCAGCCGAGGACGCTGGCGATCAGCAGCCAGGTGCCGGCGGCCAGCAGAGCGGACAGCATGCCGTACACAAGCAGTTCCGGCTGCCCGGCGAAGACCTCGGAATCAATGATGCCCTTGCGGATGGTGGCGGTCACCTCGCCGCCCGCCAGGTAGGCGCCGGCGAACTCGAAGACCGCCGCGATCAGGATCGCCTGCCTGATGGTCAGCGCGCGCGAGCCCACCGAGGTGCCCATGGCGTTGGCCACATCGTTGGCGCCCACACCCCAGGCCATAAAGAAGCCGAACACACAGGCGAGGATCAGCAGAATAGTGCCGTATTGACTCAGAATTTCCACGGTCAGCCCCCCTAGCGCGCCAACAACAACTGCAATCGGTTACCCACGCTGTGGGCGCGGTCGGCCAGGTCGCCGATCCATTCAATGACCCGGTAGAGGAAGATCACATCCACCGGCGGCAGGTCTTTTTCGATCTTGAACAGCGCCGCGCGGATCTCGACCTCCAGCTTGTCGGACTTGCGCTCCAGGTTGTCCAGCTCCTCGGTCATGCGCTGGGCGATATCCACCTCGCGCCCGGCGAAGCCGCTCTCCAGCAGCTCGTCCAGCTCGTTGATCGCGCGCAGGGCCTGCTCGGAGGTGGCCACGGCGCTGTCGACGAAGGTCTTCATCAGCGGCTGCAGGGGGGCCGGGATTTCCATCTTGCGGCCGACTGCCAGGCCGGCGATATCCTGGGCGGTGTTGGCCACTTCGTCCTGGGCGCGCAGCAACTCCAGCAGGTCGGTGCGGGACACCGGCATAAACAGGCTGTCCGGCAGATGCAGGCGCAGGTCCCGCTTGAGGTCGTCGGCGCGGTTCTCACTGGCGGAGATGCGCTTCTGCACTTTCTCCGCTTCGGCGAGATCGCCCTGCATCAGCGCATCGAAGAACGGAATCAGATCCGCCGAGGCCTCGTGGGCCGTGGCCATATGCTTCTCGATCGGTTTGATCGGCGAGCGGCCGAACAGGCTGGCGATATTGGACAAGGGCATGGTTAGCTCCTGAGTTTAAGTGTCCGAACTGGGCTCTGGGTGCGAAATGGCCGGCATGGTACCCCAAGTCGCAGCAAACTCGGTAATCGGGCGGGATCAGTGCACTGTCGTGGCGGGCTAATAGAGCTACAATGCGCCGTCGACACCAAAAAGAATAGATGGGGTTTCCCCGATGGCAGTGAGCAAAGCGGCGGACAGATTGCTGGATTTACCGGGATTGCTGGAGGATCTGGTGTCCCAGGGCTATGTGAGCCGTATGGACGCCAACCGCCTGATCGGCACCCCGCGCACCGCCGAACAGGCGCAGATGCACCCGCTGACCTATATCGCCAGCTGCGAACTGGATAACCAGCGGCGCCCGGGCAAGTTGCTGGACGGCGCGACCCTGACCCAGTGGCTGGCGGATACCTCCTCCCACGGTCTCTATCATATCGATCCACTCAAGGTGAACGTGGCCGCCGTGACCGAGGTGATGAGTTTCCAGTTCGCCAAGCGCCACCAGATCCTGTGCGTCGAGGCCAGCAAGGACATGCTGCTGGTGGCCACGGCCCAGCCCTATACGAGCGGCTGGGAGGAGCAGCTGGAGCATACCAGCGGCCGCGCAGTGCAGCGGGTGGTGGCGGACCCGGCAGATATCAAGCGCTACTGTGTCGAGTTCTACTCCCTGGCCAACTCCATCTCCGGCGCCAGCGGCCTCAAGGGCAGTTCCGCTGCGGGCAACTTCGAACAATTATTGGAGCTGGGCAAGCTCAAGGATCCGGATGCCGACGACCAGCACATCGTCAATATCGTCGACTGGCTGCTGCAGCACGCCTTCGACCAGCGCGCCAGCGATATCCATATAGAGCCGCGCCGCGGCATCGGCCGCATCCGTTTCCGCATCGACGGCGTGCTGCACCCGATCCACGAGCTGCCGGACGCGGTCAACGCCGCAGTGACCAGCCGCCTGAAGATCCTCGGGCGCATGAATGTGGCGGAGAAGCGCAAACCCCAGGACGGCCGTATCAAGACCAAGCGCCCGGATGGCAGCGAGGTGGAGCTGCGCCTGTCGACTCTGCCCACCGCCTTCGGCGAGAAGCTGGTGATGCGAATCTTCGACCCGGAGGTGCTGGCGCGCTCTTACAGCGATCTGGGCCTCGGCGGCGACGACCTGGCGCGCTGGCACAAGATGCTCGCCCGCCCCAACGGCATAGTGCTGGTCACCGGCCCGACCGGCTCGGGCAAAACGACGACTCTTTACACCGGCCTCAAGCAGCTGGCCACCAGCGAGGTGAATGTCTCCACCATCGAGGACCCGATCGAGATGGTGGAGGAGAGCTTCAACCAGACCCAGGTGCACCACGCCATCGGCCTCGATTTCGCCGCGGGCATCCGCACCCTGATGCGCCAGGACCCGGACATCATCATGGTGGGCGAGATCCGCGACCTGGAAACCGCGCAGATGGCGGTGCAGGCGGCGCTGACCGGTCACCTGGTGATCTCCACGCTGCACACCAACGATGCGCCCACCGCGGTCACCCGTCTGCTGGATCTGGGCCTGCCGCACTACCTGCTGAAGTCCACCGTGCTCGGCGTCATGGCCCAGCGTCTGGTGCGCACCCTGTGCCCGGCGTGCAAGCGCAAGGACCAGATCAGCGAGGAGGACTGGCAGGCGCTGGTGCGCCCCTGGAAGGCGCCACGGCCGGAAACCGTCTTCCGCCCGGAGGGCTGCCTGGAGTGCCGCAACACCGGCTACCGCGGCCGCCAGGGCATCTATGAAATATTGCCGTTCACCGAGTCGGTCCAGGCCCTGATCACCGCGGACTGCGACCTGCAGCAGTTGCGCCGCCAGGCGATGCGCGAGGGCATGAACAGTCTGCGTCTATCGGGTGCGAAGAAGGTGGCCGCCGGCATCACCACCGTCGCGGAAGTACTGCGCGTGGCGCCGCCGCCGGATATCGCCTTTTAAGCTGGGACAAATCTGCAGGGCCGAAGGCGCCGCGAATCCGTGGAGCGGCCGGGCAGGCCGATTTGGACAGCGCAAGCTGGCCCGGAGGGCCGAGCGCCAGGGATGGCGCGAGTCACCGCCGAGCTCCAGCTCGGCACGCGGGCCGCAGGCCCGCTCTTCCCTCCCCCGCGTGCAGGGGGCGGGGGATGGGGCTCGGGCTGCCGGGTACCCACTAAGCGGGTTACGTGGCGGCCCTGCTGCCGGTGGCCATCCGCTAAACAGCCTCATCGGCAAATGTTTTCCGGATGGCCCCCGGCAGCAGGGCCTTCGCATTGAGCTTCGCTATTCTTTTTCCCTGTAGGAGCGGCCGGTGGCCGCGATAGGAAGTCGAAAATGCCTCTTTTCAAAAGCTGCCCACCAGAATTTCTGCCACAGCTCGAAGATCAGTGGAACCACTGGCGCGCATCCGCAGGCGAACAGCAGGCCGCAACAGCCGAAGCCCTGCTGAAGGATGAAACCTTACAGGGGGCGCTGGCGCGCAGCTTTATAGGCTCGGACTTCCTCTACCGGCAGTGCTGCCACAATCCCGAACTGCTGGCCGAATTGTTGCAAAAGGACGATCTGGGGCTCGACGCCATCGACACAGATTCCATCGCGGATGAGGGCGCCCTGAACCGACGGCTGCGGCAATTGCGCAATCGCGTCACCGCGGAGGTGATCTACCGCGATTTCGCCGGCCAGTGGGACATCCCAAGGGTCTGCCTGCGCCTGACCGAACTGGCCGAGCTGTGCATCCAGGCGGCGCTCGACTGGCATCACCGCCAGCTGGTCGCCCGTCACGGCGAGCCGCGCGACGCCGATGGCAATGTCCAGTCGCTGGTGGTACTGGGCATGGGCAAGCTGGGCGCCCGCGAGCTGAACCTGTCGTCGGATATCGATCTGATCTTCGCCTACCCGGAGCCGGGCGAGACGGACGGCGAGCAGAGCCTCGAGAACCAGAAGTTTTTCCAGCGTCTGGGCCAGCGCCTGATCAAGTCCCTCGACGCGGTCACCGGCGACGGTTTCGTGTTCCGCGTGGACATGCGCCTGCGCCCCTACGGCGACAGCGGTCCGCTGGTGAGCCACTTCGCTGCGCTGGAGGACTACTACCAGACCCAGGGGCGCGAGTGGGAGCGCTACGCGATGGTCAAGGCGCGGCCGGTGGCCGGCGACGAGGCGGTCGCGGCCGAATTGATGGAGCTGCTGCGCCCGTTCACCTACCGCCGCTATATCGACTTCAGCGCGATCGATGCGCTGCGCGAAATGAAAGCGCTGATCCAGCGCCAGGTGCGCGCGCGCGGTCTCAGCGACAACATCAAGCTCGGCCGCGGCGGCATCCGCGAGGTGGAGTTTATCGCCCAGGCCTTCCAGCTGATTCGCGGCGGCCGCGAGCCCGCCCTGCGCGAGCGCAACCTGCTCAAGCTGCTGCCCCTGCTGGAGAGCGATGGCCACCTGGAGCCCGGCGTTGCACAGCAGCTGGCCGGCGCCTATCTGCTGCTGCGCCGCGTCGAGCACGCGTTGCAGGCGGAGCGCGATCGGCAGACGCAGACGCTGCCGGCGGAGGAAGAGCGCCGGCAGAAGCTGGCCTTCGCGCTCGGCCGCGACGATTGGGCGCAGCTACAGGGTGAGCTGACGGCGGCGCGCGTGGTAATCGAGCGCGAATTCGACACGGTGATCGCGCCGCCCGAGGAAATAGCCCCGCCCAGTGCCGCCGAGGAGTGGGAGGGACTCTGGGCCAGCTGCGCCGACGACGCCAGCGTCGAGGCCAATCTGCAGACGCTGGATAACGCCGGTTTTGCGCCGGCGCAGCAGGCTCTCGATCTGCTGGCGGAGTTGCGTGGCGCGCCGCTGGTCGCCACGCTGCCGACCGAGTCGCGTGCGCGCCTGGCTCAGTTCATGCCACTGTTGCTGGCGGCTGCGGCCCGGGAGCAGGCGCCGCTGCTGGCGCTCACGCGGGTGCTGCCGCTGGTGCGTTCGGTGTTGCGCCGCAGCGCCTATCTGGTGCTGATCAATGAGAATCCGCCGGTGCTCAGCCAGCTGTTGCGCCTGTGCAGCGCCAGCCCGTGGATCGCCGAACAGCTCGCGCGCCTCCCGATTCTGCTGGACGAATTGCTGGACTCCCGACGGCTATTGGCGCCGTCGACAGCGGCGGATATCGCCGACGAGCTGCGCCGTGAACTGCTGCGGGTCGATCCCGAAGATCTCGAGGTGCAGATGGAGGCATTGCGCCACTTCAAGCAGAGCCAGAGCCTGCGCATCGCCGCACAGGAGGTCAGCGGCGCTCTGCCGCTGATGAAGGTCAGCGATTCCCTGACCTGGCTGGCGGAGGCGATTTTGCAGCAGTCGCTGCAGTTGGCATGGAACCAGATGGTGGAGAAATACGGGCTGCCCGCGGGCGCCTCCACTGAGGAAATGCGTTTCGGCATCATCGCCTACGGCAAGCTCGGTGGCCTGGAACTGGGGCACGGCTCCGATCTGGATATCGTGTTCGTGCACGATGCCGATCCGCAGCAGCAAACCGACGGCACCACCAGCATCGACAACCTGCGTTTCTACACCCGCCTGGCACAGCGGCTGATTCATATCATGCAGACGCGCACCCTCAGCGGCCCGCTGTACGAGGTGGACACGCGCCTGCGGCCGTCCGGCAACTCCGGTCTGCTGGTGACCTCCATGGTTGCCTTCGAAAAATACCAGCGCGAGAGTGCCTGGACCTGGGAGCATCAGGCGCTGGTGCGCGCGCGGCCGGTGGCCGGCAGCGCGCGGCTCTGCGCGGACTTCGAACAGTTACGGCTGCAATTGCTTTGCGAGGCGCGGGACGAGAAGAAATTGCGCGAGGAAGTGGTCGCCATGCGCGACAAAATGCGTGCGCACCTGGATAAGAGCAATGATAAAAACTTCGACCTGAAGCAGGGGCCGGGCGGTATTGTCGATATCGAGTTTATGGTTCAATATGCAGCACTGGCCTGGGCGCAAAATGCGCCGTCGATAGTGCGTTACACCGACAACATCCGCATTCTCGAGAGTCTCATTGACGCGGGCCTGATGCCGGCCCACCAAGCCGAGCATCTGATCGACGCCTACAAAGCCTACCGATCCGAAGGTCATCGCCTGGCATTACAACAATTGCCGGGAGTTGTAAGTGGTGACCAATTCACAGCGGAAAGAAAGACCGTTCTAACAAACTGGCAGCAATTGCTCGGCTGAAAAGCCGACAGGCTCATTGCTGCCCGATTAAACTGTTTTTCAGGGTCCCACGGATCTGTAGGAGTTTTCCATGTCTTTTGCCGACCGCGACGGCGTTATCTGGTTTGACGGCGAATTGGTTCCCTGGCGCGACGCGCGGGTTCACGTACTCACCCATACATTGCACTACGGCATGGGCGTCTTCGAAGGGGTGCGCGCCTATGAGACGGCAAGCGGCCCGAGCATCTTCCGTCTGCAGGATCACACGCGGCGGCTGCTCCGCTCCGCCAAAATCATGAATATGCCGATGCCGTTCGACGCCGAGCAGCTGAACGAGGCGCAGAAGCTGGTGGTGCGCGAGAACAATCTGCGCGAAGCCTACCTGCGGCCGATGGCATTCTACGGCTCCGAAGGCATGGGTCTGCGCGCCGAAGCGCTGCAGACCCATGTGATCATCGCCGCCTGGGAGTGGCCCAGCTATATGTCGCCGGAGGCGCGCGAGCTGGGCATCAAGGTCAACACCTCCTCCTATACCCGCCACCACGTGAACATCAGCATGTGCAAGGCCAAGGCCAACGGCAATTACATCAATTCCATGCTGGCGCTGCAGGAGGCGATTCGCAACGGCTGCGAGGAGGCCCTGTTGCTGGATCCCGAGGGCTATGTGGCCGAGGGCAGCGGCGAGAATGTCTTTATCGTCAGCGACGGCGTGCTCTATACCCCGGAACTGACCTCCTGCCTGGACGGCATTACCCGCAACTCGGTGATCCAGCTGGCAAGGGAGTGCGGCTACCAGGTGGTGGAGAAGCGCATCACCCGCGATGAGGTCTATATCGCCGATGAGGCCTTCTTTACCGGCACTGCCGCCGAGGTGCTGCCGATCCGCATGCTCGACGGTCGCGCTATTGGTGCCGGCCGCCGCGGCCCCATTACCAAGCGCCTGCAGGGGCTCTATTTCGATGTGGTACAGGGTCGCAGCCAGGCCCACCTGGGCTGGCTGAGCGATGTCGCGGATGCGGCTCCGGCGGCAACGGGCCGGCTGGCGGCCGTCTAGTCGGCGGCTGCTCCCCCCTCACGGTATTTTCAGGAGGTCTCTACTGTTGTGGCATCGCACACAGCCGTGCGGCCGCGAGTAGAGCCGCCCGGCAACATCCCGTAGAATAGCCCCCCTTCGGCCGCAGCCTGGCGCTGGTCGACGGGGGGCTTTTTCGTCCCCGGTTCGACGGCAGCGGGCCGCGCACGACTATTGGGATGGTGAACGGAGGCCGGTGCCGGCCCCAGGGAAGAACTCCGGCAGATAAAAGCGCAGATCTGCGTTCATATAACATTAAATACATGCGGGCGGGACAACCGTCCGCCCAGCCGGTAGCCGGACGCAGATGAGCTTGTCTGCGCATACCGGGAACGGGAGTGGGATTTGTTTTCTCTAGGTAGTGTTTCGGGAAGGCTGCTCCGCGCCGACTCCTCAGTCTGGCAGCAAAACCGCTTGCTGGACATCTCGCCTTCTCTGCAGCTGTTCGGCGGCCTGCTCCTGTTGCTCAATGCCTTCACGCGCTTGCTGACCGACGAATTTGCCGGTCCCTTCAATATCCTGCTGGTGTTGCTTACCGGCTGGGCCGTGTTTCGCCACGGCCGGCGACTGCTGCGCTCTCCGGCGGCCTGGCTGTTCGCCGCCTCGATCCTGATCCAGATAATGTCCTGGGCCGGCGTGTTGCTCTCCCACCCGGAGTGGGCGGAGTCCTCCCCGAAGATGCACCGCCTCGGACACTGGTTCGCCTTCGCGGCTATTGCCTGCTGGCTCGGCGGCAGTACGCGCAATACGCTGATTCTGTGGCTGGTGGCGCTGATATCCCTGCTGCTGGCGCCCTGGGTGGTCGGCGGCGGCTTTGCCGAGTGGGCGGCCGGCGCCGCCGGTCGGCGCGTCGATTTCAACCTGCACAACGCCCAGCATACGTCCATGCTGTTCGGCACCGCGCTGCTCGGTCTGGTGGTGCTGGCGCGGCGCCTGTTCCGCACGGTGAAGTGGTATTCCGTTTTCGGGTTGCTGTGGCTGGTGGCCGTGGTGCTCTGCGTGCTGGCGGTGCTCTATTCGCAGACACGCGGGGTGTGGCTCGGACTTGTGGTGGCGGCGCTGTTTCTCGTCGCGATGGGGTTGCGCCATGTCATCGTCAAATACGGCGCGCGCAGCTGGCCCCGTGTGCTGGTCATTACTGGCCTCTGCGTCGCGCTGCTGGGCGCGCTGGGGGCAAAGTTTGGCGGTATCGTCGTCGAGCGCCTCGGCTATGAAAACGACACCATCGATGCGGTACTGGCGGGAGATATAGAGGCTGCGCCCTATACCAGCGCCGGCATCCGCGTGCACACCTGGGTGGACGCGCTGACCTGGATCGAGCAGCGCCCGCTGTTGGGCTGGGGCGGCAAGGGGCGCAGCCTGGTCATCGAGCACTCGGAAACCATGCCCCAGCATTTGAAGGACACCATGGGGCACCTGCACAACAGTTACCTGGACCTGCAGGTAAACAATGGCCTGCTGGGCACCCTGTTGCTGCTGGCGCTGGTCGCCTGGCTGCTGCTGGCGAGCGTGAATACCTGGCGGCGGGGCGAGCTGCCGGGGGACCTGCTGCTGTTTTTCCTCACCTTTATGCTCTATTGGCTGGTGATCAACTGCTTCGAGTCCTATCTGTTTTATGCCACCGGTACCTATGTGTTTGGCATCATCTGCGCGGGGGTGGCGACCCATATACTGCGGGCCGATTTCTCTATCCGCGGGCGGGACGACAAAATCCGGCCATGAAGAAAGGGGCGCCAATGGCGCCCCTTTCTTTTGGCTGGTTCGTTGCGGGAAATCGCTGATTACTTTGCGGCTGCCCGAGACGGGCGGCCGACGCAGTAGTACTGGATGCCGGCGCGGGCCAGCTGCTTCGGGTCGTAGAGGTTGCGGCCGTCGAAAATGACCGGCTGCTTCAGTCCGCCGGTGACCGCCTTGACGTCTATCGCCTTGAACTGCTGCCACTCGGTGGCGATGATCAGTGCATCGGCGCCGGCCAGGGCGCTCTCCTTGGTGCCGCACAGCTGCAGGTCGTCGCGCACGCCGTAGATGCGCTGGCACTCTTCCATTGCCTGCGGATCGAACGCCTGTACCCGGGCGCCGCGCGCCCACAGTTGCTCCATCAGCACGCGGCTCGGCGCTTCGCGCATATCGTCGGTATTGGGCTTGAACGCCAGGCCCCAGAGCGCGAACGTTTTGCCGGAGAGATCGTCGCCGAAGTGCGCGGCGATCTTGTGCAGCAGATAGTGTTTCTGCCGCTGGTTGCGCTCTTCCACCGAGGTGAGGATGCCCGGGGCCAGGCCCAGCTTGCCGGCAGTAGTGATCAGCGCCTTGACGTCCTTCGGGAAACAGGAGCCGCCGTAGCCGATGCCGGCGTAGATAAATTGATAGCCGATTCGCGGGTCTGAGCCAATGCCCTGGCGCACCTGCTCGATGTCCGCGCCGACGCGATCGGCGATCTCCGCCATCTCGTTCATAAAGCTGATCTTGGTCGCCAGCATGCAGTTGGCGGCGTATTTGGCCAGTTCGGCGCTGCGCACGTCCATGGCCATGATCTTTTCGTGGTTGCGGTTGAAGGGCGCGTACAACTGGCGCAGGGCCTCTTCCGCGTCCTTGCTGTCGGTGCCGATGATGATGCGGTCCGGGCGCATGCAGTCGGCGACGGCCGAGCCCTCCTTGAGGAATTCCGGGTTGGAGACCACGCTGAACGCCAGGTCGCCGGCGCCGCGCTTGTCCAATTCGCCCTTTATCGTCTCGCGCACCTTGTCGGCGGTGCCGACTGGCACCGTCGACTTGTTGATGACAATCTTCGGCTCGGCCATATACTCGGCGATGGTTCTGGCCACGGTCAGCACGTGGCGCAGGTCCGCGGAGCCGTCCTCGTCCGGCGGCGTGCCCACGGCGATAAAGATGATCTCGCCGTGATCCACTCCGGTCTTGGCATCAGTAGAGAAGTGCAGGGTGTTGGTGGACAGGTTGCGCTCCACCAGCGGCGTCAGGCCCGGCTCGTAAATCGGCACCTGGCCCTGTTTCAGACCTTCGATCTTGCCCTCATCGATATCGATACAGAATACGTGATGGCCGGCTTCGGCCAGTACCGCGGCCTGAACCAGGCCGACATAGCCGGTGCCAAATACAGTTACATTCATGCGCTAATCTCAGCTTCAGTCGATGAGGTGAAGGTTGCAATGCCTCGTCCGGGCATCAAATCGCGGCAATTGTACCCGAGTTTGCTGCAGATTCCCGAACGGACCGGGGCTTCAATTGCGCTGGGCAGCTGGGCTATGCTTCCGACCTTTTCCGATAGTTAGAGGCTATTTCCTTTGCATTTAACCGTCTGGCGCTTCCTCGACGGCAACCGCGCCCACGAAAAACAGAGCGCAGCGCTGGTGGCCGGACTGCGCGCCTCACTCGGCGGAGAAGGGGCCCCCGGCGGAGAAAAGCGCGGCGGCGAGCTGGACTGCTTCGACATCCCCTGCCCGGCGTCGCCCATTGCGCGCCTGATTTCCGAGCCGCCGCAGCTGCGCGACCTGCCGCAGCCGGACTTTATCATTGGTACCGGCCGCCGCAGTCGCTGGCCGATGCTGGCGGCGCGCCGGCGCTACGGCGGCCGCGCGGTGGCGATCAACCTGCCGATATTGCCGTTCCGCTGGTTTGATTTCGCCATAGTGCCGGAGCACGATCGCCCGCCGCCGCTGGACAATATCATCCTGAGTCAGGGCGCGCTGACCGAGCCGCTGCCGCAGGCGGCCATGGAGCCGGGGCGCGGCCTGATACTGCTGGGCGGGCCCAGCAAGCATTTCGACTGGGATGCCGGGTCCGTGAGCCGGCAGGTGCAGCAACTGTTGCAGCAGCCGCTCGCCTGGCATCTGTCGGACAGCCGGCGCACGCCGGCGGATACCCTCGGCGATTACTCTGCGGACACAGCGGAAGTGATCGACTGGCGCGACTGCCCACCGGGCTGGGTGCAGGAACAGATGGCCGCCGCTGAGCAGATCTGGGTCACCGAGGACAGTATCTCCATGGTGTTTGAGTCCCTGCAGAGTCGCGCGCGGGTGGGGATTATCCGCACTGCGAGCAGGGGGCGGGCAAACAAGGTGCGGGCCGCGGTGCAGCGGCTGGTGGACCAGGGGTTGGTCACCGACCGGGTCGAGGATGTCGCCCTGCCGGTGCAAGCGACGCGTGAGCCGCTCAACCAGTATCTGGTCTGCGCGCGGGCGCTGCTGCGCCGCTGCGGTCTGCCGGTGCGGGATTAGATTGCGCGCATATCGCTAGCGTTTGATGCCGCGCGCCTCGAACTTGCGCCAGGGAATCTTCTTGTCGGAAATTTCCCATTCCACGCGCAGCCACATGCGTTCGATACGGCGCTTGATATAGCGCTCGGCAAAAAAGTCGGAGATTTCCGGCAGCGGCAGGAAGGCCGCGCTGCCGAGGCCGTCGATCAGGTACAGCTCCAGCTGGCCGCGCTCCTCGCGCAGTACCAGGTTGTGCGCGATCAGGTTCTTGGTCAGTACCTTTTGCTGCAGCAGCCAGTCGGCAAAGCGCTGCAGCGCCCCGCGCGCGGCGCTGTCCAGGCCGTGTTTGTTCAGGTACTGGCGCAGGGTCGGCGCCGGCTGACCGCTTTCATCCAGGATCATATCGGTGACCGCGCCCGGCCCCAGGCTCGTTTCCTGTATCCCGTACCAGCGCGGCAGGTGCAGCCACAGTGCTTCGTCGTCGCGCTGCAGCGCGCGCTGCGAATAGCCTTCCAGCTCGCGCAGGTTGTCGTCGAAATAGTCCTCACCGCGCCAGCGCTTGTACCAGGGCGCGCGGCCGAGCAGCTCCGCCGTGCGCCCGGGGCGCATCACCTTTACGCAGCGCTGCGGATCCTGCGGGTGGCGATAGCAGAAGCGGTTGCCACCGCTGGCGAAGGGCTCGCTGTGACTCAAGTCAATCACGTGCATTGCTCCCTTCGCCGGCCGCGGCACTTTTTTCTGTCAGCAGCGACTGGTAAATCTCGATGGTGTGCCGCGCCTGGTTCTCCAAGGTGAATTCCGGGGTGAGCCGTGCACTTAGTGCCGGGCCGTCGAGCAGGGCGCATGTGGTTTTATAGAGTGCTTCGGGATCGCTTTTGGCCACCAGTCCCTCGGGAAAACAGGCGCGCAGGGATTCCGCCGGACCGCCGATATCGTAGCCGACAATGGGGGTGCCGATGGCCGCGGCCTCGATCACGGTGCGGCCGAAGGGCTCGGGGCGCTGGGACAGGTTGAATACCAAGGCCGACTGCCGGTACCAGTAGCGGATATCCGCGCGGTGGCCGACAAAGCTGACGCGGTCCGCGATGCCGAGATCGCGCGCCCGCTGCTTCAATTCTTCCTCGTAGTGGGCCTTGTTCGGCTCGCTGCCGCCGAGGATGACGCCGTGAATATCCGCATGTTTTTCCGCGAGGCGCGCCATCAGGTCGATAAAATCCTCCTGGCCCTTCCAGCGCGTCAGCCGGCCCGGCAACAGCAGCCAGCGCCTGTCGCGCAGCTGCGGAAACTCCGCGCAGGTGTTCGCGAGCCAGTCCTCCGGCAGCGGCAGGTCGGGATAAAACTCCCGCGTGTCCACGCCGCGATAGACGATCTGCGGCGGCCTCTGTAAATCCTTCGGATAATTCTCCACCAGGTAATCGCGCACGCATTGGGAGATGGCGATGACCTGTTCGCTTTTCGCCATGACGGCGCTGTAGCGGTTGATCGAGTAGAGGCCGTGGGCGGTGCTGACCAGTCGGGGACGGCTGGCTGCGGGCATTTTTTTCCAGGCCAGGTAAGTCAGCCAGGCCGGCACGCGCGAGCGCACATGCACTATGTCCGCATGCAGTTCCGTGAGCAGTTTGCGCAGCGGGCGCACCTGCCACAGGCTGGCGAGGGATTTTCTGTGGATCGGCATGGCGATATGCCGCGAGCCTTCGCGCTGCAACTGTTCGACCATGCGGCCACCGCTGGAAATAACGATGGACTCGTGCCCGGCGGCCACCAGGGCGCGGGCGAAATCCACGGTACCGCGCTCAACCCCGCCCGAGTTCAAGGCGGGCAGCAGTTGCACTACCTTCAAAGGCTCAACTCCGATTGCAGAAGAGGAAAAGTTTCCGTCGATGATATGATGGGCCCGGGCTCGGGCGGCCGGACAGGGCGCCCATTATAGGCAGTGGAGCCGCATCCCGTACAGGCAACGGCTGCGGCAACCGACTGCCAATCCGATTATTGAGTTTCAAACACGGCCATCGATGCGCATTCTATACACCTGGTTATTTCGAGCCGCCCTTCCGCTCGTCCTGCTGCGTCTCTGGTGGCGCGGTCGCGTGCAGCCGGAATACCGGCAGCGCCTGCGCGAGCGCCTCGGCCGCGTCCCCGCCCGCGCCAGCCGCAAACCGCTGATCTGGGTGCACTCGGTATCCGTGGGCGAGACGCTGGCGGCGGTGCCGGCGATAGAGCAGCTGGCGGCGCGTCATCCACACTGGCAGTGGCTGGTGACGACCACCACGCCCACGGGTTCCGAGAGAGTGCGCGCGGCCCTGCAGCCACTGCTCGGCGGGCGACTGCTGCACTACTACCTGCCCTACGACCTGCCCGAGTGTCTGCGGCCGTTTGTCGATGCCCTGCGCCCGGATATGCTGGTGATCATCGAAACCGAGCTGTGGCCGAATCTGCTCGCCACCTGTGCCGAGCGCAGTATCCCCACGCTGCTGGCCAATGCGCGTCTCAGTGAGAAGTCCGCGCGCGGTTACGGGCGCTTCTCCCGTCTGACCCGGGCCATGCTCGGCAATCTGACCCGGGTGGTGGCCCAGTACGCCGCGGATGCGGAGCGTTTTGTGGCGCTCGGCCTGCCGTCGGAGCGAGTGGTGGCCAGCGGCAATATCAAGTTCGACCTGCATATCGATCTCGGCCTCGAGAGCGAGGCCCAGGCGCTGGCGCACCAGTGGCGCGGCAGGTCGGGCCGCAGGGTGTGGCTCGCGGCCAGCACCCACGCCGGCGAAGAGGAGATTATCCTCGACACTTTCGCGCAGCTGCGGCGCGATTACCCTGAACATGCCGATCTGCTGCTGGTGCTGGTGCCGCGCCATCCGCAGCGCTTCGACGGTGTGGCGCGGCTGTGCCGCGAGCGCGGCTTCAAGCTGCTGCGCCGCAGCGACCGCGGCCTGCCCGCTCCCGAGCACCAGATACTGTTGGGCGACACCATGGGGGAGTTGCTGCGGTTCTATGGCGCCTGCGATATCGCCTTTGTCGGCGGCAGCCTGGTGCCGGTGGGTGGTCACAATATGATCGAACCGGCCGCATGGGGCGTGCCGGTGGTCTGCGGTCCACACCTGCACAACTTTGCCACTGTGGCGGCGCTGCTGCGCGCGGCGGGCGGCATGGCGGTGGTCGATACCGCCGAGCGACTGGCGGTGCAGATCAAGGACTGGCTCGACGATGATGGAGAGCGGCGCATGGCCGGTGAGCGCGGCAGGCTGGTTGCGGAGGAGA
This sequence comes from Microbulbifer magnicolonia, assembly GCF_035117725.1. NCBI lineage: Bacteria > Pseudomonadati > Pseudomonadota > Gammaproteobacteria > Cellvibrionales > Microbulbiferaceae > Microbulbifer > Microbulbifer magnicolonia. Next base: position 1,239,491 of record NZ_JAYEFD010000002.1, read on the forward strand.
ACAGCGGCGCGCTGCGGCGGCTGCTGGACGAAATCGAAAGCCTCGCGGCGGGAATATAGGGGCGAACCTTGTGTTCGCACTTGAAAGATCGAATGGCGGAGATCTCGAGGCGAAGCTCCCGGCATCAGCGCCTTCGCGTCGAGTTTGCGGCTACATCAGCAAAGCCAGCAGGTGGAAACTGCGCGTTTTCCGGAATGTCGGTAGGTCAGTTACCTATATGCGTAGGCGCTGATACCGGCAGCCGTTTGCGGGACTGTCGGCGAGAGGGACCTCGCCGACAAGCCTCCAGGGATGGATTCACGGCGTGTCCCGCAAACGGCTGCCGGTAGCAGTGCCGCCACTAAGCTGTATACAGTGGCCCAAAGTAAATGGGAACAGCCCGGATATGGGCGAACACAAAGGTTCGCCCCTGCGGGAAGATTACTTGGAAAGCGTCGGGGCCCCGGCTTCCGCCACACGGCTGACCGGCTGGGCCGGGTTCAGCCTGGTTTCCAGCTGCTGCAGGTCGTTCGGCGCCAGCAGTCCCGCCACCCGCTTCAGGCTCAGCGTGTTCAGGATGTAGTCGTAGAGGGCGTTGGCGTAGTCGGTCTGGTTCTGGAACAGCGTGCGCTGCGCCAGCAGCACGTCGACGATATTGCGTGTGCCGACTTCATAACCGGCCTGGGTGGCATCCAGGGCGCTCTTGGCGGATATCACCGCCTGCTCGCGGGCGCGCACCCGCGATACATCGGTCACCACGGCGCGGTGCAGGGTGCGGGTGTTCTGCACCGTGTTGCGCTCGGTCAGGTTGCGCAGGTCCTCGGACTGAAAGGCGAGATTGCGCGCCTCGCGGCGGCTGGCACTGAGGCGGCCACCGGTGAAGATGGGCACATCCAGGCGGATGGCGGCAATCCTGGTCTCTATCTCGTCATCGACGGGAAACTTATCGGTGTCGCCGAAAGCGGTGGCGGTAGTGTCGCCGTCGCTGTAGTCCTTGCGGTAGTTCAGCGAGCCGGTCAGGGTCGGCAGGTGCTCGCTGGCGGCGGCGCGGGCGCCGAAGCGGGCGGCATCGGCGGCCAGGCGCGCGGCCTTCAGATCAAAATTGTTGGCGAGCGCGAAGTCCACCCAGGCGCTGCGGTCGGCGGGCTCCGGCGGCGCGACATTGAAAGTGTCGACCAGCGGCGCCACGGTATCGTGATGGGTGCCGGTGAGCACGGACAGCGCGTCGAAATTGCTCAGCAGATCGTCCTGCGCGGTGAGCCGGCGGGCGACGGCGCTGTCAAAGGCTGCCTGGGAGTCGTAGACGTCGGTGATGGCGGTCAGGCCCACCTCGAAGCGCTGCTGGGTCTGCTCCAGCTGCTTGGCCAGCGCCTCCTCTTCGGCGCGGGCGGCTTCCAGCACGTCGTAGGCGCGCAGGACATCGAAATAGGCGGTGGCCACGCGCAGCATCATCTCCTGCTGGTTGGCGCTGAATTCCGCCGCGGCCTGTTCACTGGCCGACTTGCCCTGTTTGTAGCCGAACCAGGCCGGCGCATCGAAGAGGGCCTGGGTCAGGCTGGCGGCGTAGACGCGGTCGTCGGTGGTGGTGTTGCTGGTGAGCGGAAAGCTGACCAGTTCCGCTTCGCCGCCCGCCCCGGCGCCCTGGGTCTGCACGCGGGAGACATCCACTTCGGATCTGGCGACTTCGCCGTAGGCATTGATCTGCGGCAACAGTGCGGAGCGGCCGAGGTTCTTGGCCTCGAGGCCGGCGTGGTAGGCGGCGCGATCGGCGGCCAGTTGCTGATCGTTGTCCAGCGCCTGCAGGTAGATTTCCCACAGGGTATCGGCCTGGGCCTGCGCGGCGCCGAGGCCCAGCATGGCGGCGACGACAAGCGTTTTCAGCGGGCGCAGCTGGCGGCCTCGCGATTCGGTGCAATCACTTCTTTTCATCTGTTTCAACTTCCTGTGGCGGGTGCGGTCTTAAAGCTTCTACTTTGGAGTTCGGGCCGAATGCCCAGTCGGTCGGGAATACGAAGAGGCCCCCTGAACTCTGAAGTGAGTAGTGCTGCCAGTCTCCCCAAATAAGCAGTCGCGAGAGTGTACCCGCGGCCAGCTGGAGCGTCGAGGCGACGGTTGCAGCTTTTTGGTATATCTTCGTTAAACCGACGCGAATGTGCGGTTACTGGCGAACATTCGGCAATTACGCCGCGGTTAGGATGCGGCCGCAGCGTAACATTTCAATAGACGCACGCGCAGCCTGTTTGGATGCGGCAACCATTGTGCAGAAAAAGGCAAGGACCCCCGCCTATGGAATACGGGCGAGACAAATCGCCGACACGCTGGCGGCGCGCCTGTCACGAATGTGACCTGCTGCTGACGGGGAGGCTGGCACCGCCCGGTCAGAAACTGCTGTGTCCGCGCTGCAATGCCACGTTGCATCGCAATGCGCAAAACAGTATTCGCTACACCGCTGCCCTGAGTCTGACCGGTCTCGTGCTGTTCATCCCCACCGCGATGCTGCCCCTGCTGCACTTTTCCATTTTTGCCTTCGGCGCCGAAAACACACTGCTGAATGGCGTCATGTCGCTGTTCGCGGCCGGCTACATCTGGCTGTCCACGCTGGTGCTGTTCTGCAGTGTGCTGGCGCCGCTGGGAAAGTTTCTGCTGCTGGCATTTATCTGCTGGGGCAGCGCCTGGGCTTTTCTCGACCGGTCGGTAGCCGCCGCGGTACGCTGGTACCAGCACCTGAAGGAGTGGGGCATGCTGGACGTCTATATGCTCGGCATACTGGTGGCGCTGATCAAAATGAGCGATCTGGGCAAGATGGAAGTCGGGCCCGGTCTCTATTGCTTCGTCGCCATGATGCTGGTGGCGAATCTGACCACCTTGAGTTTTGATCCGCAGGCGGTCTGGGATCGCATGGCGCGTCGCCGGCAGCGGGCGGCTGGCGTCGGAGAACTGTCGTGACGCGCCCACAAAAAGCCCTAGAGCACGGCCTCACAAGCTGCCTCTGCTGTCACCAGCTGGTATCGCTGCCGCCTGGCGGTCGCTGCTACTGCCCGCGCTGTGGCGCCAGGGTGCACGGCCGTATCGATGGCAGCCTGATGCTGACCTGGGCGCTCACCATCACCGGCGCGCTGTTGCTGCTGCCGGCCAATATCCTGCCGGTGATGACGGTTATCTATCTGGGGTCCGGGGAGCCCAGCACGATTATCAGCGGTGTGATGCAGCTATATAACGCCGGTCTCTGGGGTATAGCGTTGATCGTCTTCGTCGCCAGCATTGCGGTGCCGGTCATGAAACTGGTGGGGCTGGCGCTGCTGCTGGTGCAGATCCAGCTGCGGCTGCCGCTGGTTCCGCTGCAGGCGATGAAGCTCTACCGGGTGGTTTCGGGCATCGGCCGCTGGTCGCTGCTGGACCTGTTCATGATCTCCATTCTGGTGGCGCTGGTGGACATGGGCGCAATCGCCGAGGTGGCGGCGGGGCCGGGCAGTACGGCTTTCGCCACCGTGGTGGTGGTGACCATGATGGCGGCGCGCAGCTTCGACCCGCGTTTGATCTGGGACGTCTATGACGAGCGCCGGGGCTTGGAATCAGCGGAACGGCGTCGAGGAGGCCCGGGTGACTGACGAACTGCCTCCGGACAACGGCTTCCGGGACGCCCGCTCCGGCGGAGACGGTCCCCAGCAGGGCCTGGTGCGCAGAAGTCGCGGCCTGCCGCTCGTGTGGCTGCTGCCCCTGATCGCGGCCCTGATCGCCGTCTGGCTGCTGTACCGGGATGTCACCCAGGGCGATATCAGTGCCACCATACTGTTCCACTCCGGCGACGGCCTGATCAAGGGCAAGACGGTGGTGAAATATTCCGGCGTGGATATCGGCGTCGTGCGGGACTTTCGCCTGATGCCCGACGCGGAGGAACTGAACGGCGCCGACGGCGTGCTGGCCGAGGTGGACTTCAATCGCAGTGCCGAGCACCTGCTGGTGGAGGGCACCGACTTCTGGGTGGTGAAACCGGAGTTCACCATCACCGGTGTGCGCGGGCTGGAAACCCTGGTGTCCGGCAACTATATCGCCGTCGAGCCCGGCAGCGGCGGGCGCAAGCGCAAGTTCGTGGCCCTCGACCGGCCGCCGGCCTTCGTGCGCGGCGACGGCCTGCGCGTCGTGCTGAAGTCGCCGCGGCTGGGCTCGCTGAACCGGGGGTCGCCCATCTATTACCTCCAGCTGAATGTCGGGCAGGTGGAGGATTACCGCCTGGACCAGGACGGCAGCGGCGTGGAAATCGACCTGTTTATTCGCCGCGAGTTCGCCCACCTGGTACACCGGGGCAGCCGCTTCTGGAACAGTTCGGGTATTTCGGTGGAGGGCGGCATCGGCGGCATTACCGTGAACCTGGAATCGCTGGCCGCGCTGGTGGCCGGCGGCGTCAGCTTTTACACCCCCGAGGCGCAGCGCCAGTCGCCGCTGGCGGTCAATGGCAGCGAATTCAAGCTGTACAAGAGTTTTGCCGCCGCCGATGCCGGCATTCCGGTTACGCTGAATTTCGATCGCGGCGTCAGTGTCACCGCGGGCAGCACCCAGGTGTACTACCAGGGTATCCAGGTGGGACAGGTCAGCGAGGTCAAGGCCAGCCACCAGATCGACGGCATGGAGGTGCGGGTGTTGATGGATCCGATCACCGACGACCTGCTGAGCGAAAATACCCGCTTCTGGCTGGCACCGCCGACGCTGGATTTCGCCGGCGGCCTCAACGAGCTGCTCAAGGGCAACCGCATCGAGGTGGACCTGCGCCGCGGCGAGCGCTCGCAGCGCACTTTTGACGCGCGCTCTTCGGCGCCGCCGATGGACCCGCGTGCGCCCGGCCTGCACCTGCGCCTGACTTCGCGCAGTCCGGGCTCGCTGCAGCGCGGAGCTTCCGTCTATTACCGGCGCATCGAGGTGGGCAGGGTGCAGGGCATGGAGCTGCGCCCGGACGGAGACGGCGTCGAAGTCTATGTGGTGATTGAGCCGCGCTACGCGCACCTGGTCAATAAAGAGAGCCGTTTCTGGAATGTCAGCGGCCTGCGCGCCACCGCCAGCCTGAACGGCATAGAAGTGGAGGCGGATTCGCTGCTGTCGCTGGTGCGCGGCGGTATCGCCTTCGGCAGCCCACCGCGCGCGCGGGAAAACGCCGCGCCGGCGAAGAGCGGCGACCGCTTCCCGCTGTACAGCAGCCGCGAGGCAGCGCTGGAAGAGGGGGTGGAGATTCAAATAGCGCTGCAGGACGCCGAGGGTCTCAAGGCCGGCGCGCCACTGCGCTACAGGGGAATCCAGGTGGGGGAGATCACCCGGCTGCGGCTGGAGCGGGACCTGGGCGCGGTGCACGCCTCCGCCAAGCTGTACCATCGCGGCGAGCACTTCGCCCGCGAGGGCACGCGCATCTGGGTGGTGTCGCCACAGATCGGCATCGACAAAGTGGCCAACCTGGACACCCTGATCACCGGCCGCTACCTGGCAATGGAACCCGGCAGCGGTGGGCCGCAGTTGGAGTTCGTCGCGCTGCCGGAGCCGCCGCGGGAGGACCTGGCGGATATCATGAGTCGCCCCGGCCTGGCGGTGATACTCGATGCGCCACGCCGCGGTTCGCTGGTGCCGGGCAGTCCGGTCTACTATCGCCAGGTGCAGGTGGGGGAGGTGACCGGCTTCGCGCTGGGGGAACTGGCGGACCGCGTTTACATCTATGTACATATACAGCCGTGCTACCGCCCCCTGGTGCGGGAGCACACGGTGTTCTGGCATGCCAGTGGTATGGAAGTGAATATCGGCCTGAAGACCGGCCTGCAGATCCATACCGAATCCACCCAGGCGCTGCTGGCCGGTGGCCTCGCTTTCGCCACGCCCGAGCCGCCGCAGATGGGGTTCGAGGTGGAATCGGGCAGTCACTTCCCGCTCTATCCGGAGGCCAAGCCCGAGTGGTACAGCTGGAGTCCTAAAATAGAAATATGCCTAGCCGAGCCGACCAAGTAAGGCCAGACCAAGCGAAAAAAGAAGCAAGGGAGTCGATATGCGTTTAATACTGATGGGCCTGTTCGGACTGCTGCTCGCCGGCTGCCAGGAGATGCAGGTAGAGCGTGTCGAGCCGCGTTCGGCGCCGGTGGCATTCTCCACCTACGCCTGGGGCCAGTCGGCGCTCGGCGACGTGCCGGAGGCATCGGCACAGCTGGTCGAGCTGGATGAGGAAATGCGTGCCGCCGTTGCCGCTGAGCTGAGCGCGCGGGGCTACCGCGAAGAGGCGGAACCGGGAAATGCGGATATGCTGGTGGACTACCAGGTGGCGGTGGTGGAAGAGCAGTTTTCCGGCGACCCGAGCAATCCCAGTTGGGATGCCCAGTTCGACAGCAATGCCGCCCAGGGCGTGGTCGAATTGCCCGCGCGCACCGGTGCGCCGCGGGTGACCGTGACCCTGGGCATAGGCCGGCCCGGCGGTGCGGCCATCTGGGGCGGCAGCGCGACCAAGTTGCTGACGCGCCCGGAGAGCGCCGAAGAGCGCCAGCGGGTCATCGGCACCGCAGTCAGGGAACTGTTACGGGATCTGCCGGCGGCCTATTGAGGCCGCCAACAATACAATAGGAATAGACCTCTGTTCGGTACGGATGCCGATCCTTCAGTGATTCAGAAGTTGGAGACAGGCATGAGTGCCAAATTGCGGGCCAGTTTTTTTGTCTTTTTTGTGCTGCTACTGGCGGGCTGTGCAACGGTGCCGCCGGTCGCCGTGGATTATGATCCGCAGGCGGACTTTGCCGGCCTGCGCACCTATTACCTGCTCGAGCCCCTGGCCACCGGCCCGGTTTCCCCGCTGGAAATCAAGCGCGCCCGGCAGGCGCTGGACGCTCTGCTGCGCATGCGCTACCAGCCGGCACAGAGCGCCGACAGCGCCGATTTCCTGGTGCGTCTGCAGTTGAACTCGGTGGAGAAAGTTGCGGTTTACGAGGACAGCTACGCGCTCTATGGCGGCTACCGCTACTGGGGCTTCGGCTGGCGCGCACCGCTCGAGGTGCGCCAGTACCGGGAAAACTTCCTGGTGCTGGATGTGCTGTCACCCCAGAGTTCGCCCCTGTGGCGCGCCAGTACGCCCTCCGCCGCCGCGCGCTATGCCGACCCGGCGCAGAGCCAGCAGCGCTTGAGTGAAGAGCTGGCACTGATGCTGAATCGCTTTCCGCCCTACTGATATGTCCGGGAGCCCCGAGTGACGGCTCGGCATACGGGCCGCGGGGCCTGCGGGCGAACACAAGGTTCGCCTTTACAGATCTTCTTGCGATTCCCCATGTAGGAGCGGCCCATGGCCGCGATCGGACTAGTCGGCCAAGTGCCAGCGTCACAATCGATCGCGGCCATGGGCGGATGGCCGCCCCGCCGCTCCTACAGGAAGTCTTGCGCTATTGCCGCTTCGCCATCAGCTGCTGGTACAGCTCGATATAGGCGTCGACGATATGCTTTCGCGAATAGCCCTGCGCGTACACCTCGGCGGCGCCCTCGATCAGGCTCTGGCGCAGCTCCGGATTGTCCAGCACCGAGCGGATCGCCTGCGCCAGCGCGTCGGCGTCGTCGATGGGGGTGAGCAGGCCGCTCACGCCATCGGTAATCGCCTCGCCGGGGCCCTGTGAATTGGTCGCGACGATCGGGCAGCGGTGCGCCCAGGATTCCATCACGATGGAACCCAGTCCCTCGTGCCGCGACGGGCACACGAACAGATCGGCGGTTCTCATCAGTGCGGTGACGTCGTTGCGCCAGCCGAGGAAGCGCACCCGCTCGTCCAGACCCAGCTTGTGGCACAGGGCCTTCAGCTTTTTTTCTTCCGGGCCGGTGCCGGCGAGCCACAGGATCGCGTCGGGGACCTGCGCGAGCGCGTGCAGCAGCACATCGAACGCCTTGTTCTCATGCAGGCGACCGGCGGCGAGGATCAGCGGCCTGTCCGTCGGCGTATCGAAACTGTCCCTGGGTATCGGCTCTACCGGAGTCTCATCGGCGAAATTGGGAATGTGGAAAATACGCTCTCTGGGGAAGCCGCCGTCGATCATGTGCTGGCAGATGCCCTTGCTGATGCCGATCCAGTAATCCGCGTGGCTGTAGTACTTCAGGTTGTAGTAGTGACCCAGCCGGTTAATCAGCAGGTAGTTTTCCGCGTGCGGTGTGATAATGCTGGCGCGGCCCATCCAGGTCATGACGATGTCGGGCTGCCAGCTGGTGAGCGCCTGCCGGTAAATTTTGCGGCCGCGAAAATCCAGCTTGCCGCCGAACTTGAATCCCTCGGTTTCCACTCCGCTGTTGCGCAGTGCCTGCACGCGGTGGTCGTGATTGCGGATAAACGCCTTCTCTGTCAGCTGCGGGCGTTCATTCAGCCCGCTCACCAGGCGCACGAAAAAATTTTCCGCGCCGCCGTGTTCGGCGCCGGCCAGGACCTGCGCCACGCGCATTGGCTTGTTACTCATAATCAATGTGTTCTGTGTCTATTGCCGGCGCGCATTACTTGAGCGAGCCGTCCAGATTGATGTCGCGCGCCCAGACGTAGTCGTGGCTGAACGGCTGCAGCGTCGAGGCTTCGACGATGTACTGCGCGTAGAGTTTCGAGTTCATCTCCATCTGGAAAAAATCCCGAGCGCGTGCGGCCCAGGCGCGGCGTTTGGCATCGTCGCCGTGGAATTCGCGAATTTTCGCCAGCAGGTCCTGTTCGTCGTCGAAGTAGACCACGCTCTCCGCGGGCAGCAACTCGTCGAAGTGCAGCTTGTCGCTGGTAAATTGCAGAATGCCGTTGCCGGCCAGTTGCGCCATGCGCGCGGACGAGTACCAGTAATGGGTATCCTGCCGATTGAAGTTCAGCCCCATTTTGGTCTGCGCCAGGGCGCGGTCGTAATCGCGCCCCCACACTGGCGCTTCACCGAAGCTGCCGTAGGTCTTGAAATTCAGCGAATCACCGAGCGCGTCTTTCAGGTTCTTGACCATCTGCAGCCGCTTGGTGAAATTGTTGCTGTTGCTGCAGAACAGCAGGTCGATGGGCAGGTCGGTGCGCCGGGCGTTGTCCAGATCCTCGATCGACGGATCCACCGGATTCGGCATATGGTAGACGCGTGCCCCCAGGCCCTCGAATATATTCAGTTCGCGACGGCCGGTGGAAACGAACACCGCATCGACGGCTTCGGCGCGGTGTTTGATGCGCTCCACATTGCTGGGCACAAACAGCGGGTCGTTGTTGCAGTGCGCTATGGCACAGTGCGGCAGCCGCTGCTTGATGGCTTTCAGGGTGTCGTTGCTGATCATGTCGCAGTGGCCGGCGATCACCAGGTCGGGCTCGAATGCCTCGACCGTTTCCAGCAGGCGCCGGTTGGCCTTGCCGACGCCGAGATCGCGAATACCCAGGGGGGCCTCGAAGGCGGCTACGTCGCGATCGCTGAAAACCTGAGTATAGTGGTCGTTCTTGATCAGACCGAACGTCAGCTTTTGTGCCCAGCTGACCCGAGTCTTGCCGTAGCGCCGCAGTTGCTGGTAAGCGATATTGAGCACTCTCATAGGTGTGCGATCTCTGTACATCCCGGAAGGTGACTTGTGTGGCCGCTGAGTCAGGGGCAGTGTTAGTGAGCGCTCAGGGCTGTGTTTAGCGGCGCTCAGGGCTGTTTCAGTGGGCGCCCAGGGCTGCTTCAGTGGGCGCAGAGTATAGCAGTTGCCCGGCGGCGATATAGTCCCGCAGTGACGTGGCGACGTTTGGGCGCCGCCCAGTTGATTGAGATGCGATAATGAAAAAGATCGATAGCGACACGGATCTGTCCCCCCAGTTCACCCGCGGAGCCGTGGATGTCATAGCCCGTACGCCGGTGTTCCAGGGGTTCTTCACCATGCTGCGCCTGCGTTTGCGTCACCGCCTGTTTCGGGGTGGCTGGAGCGGCGAATTCGAGCGCGAGCTGTTTGTGCGCGGTCCCGCGGTGGGGGTGCTGCTCTACGATCCGGACCGAGACCTGGTGGGTCTCACCGAGCAGTTCCGCGTCGGTGCACTCGAGCGCCCCGGCGGCCCCTGGTGCCTGGAAGTGGTCGCGGGTATGGTGGAGGAGGGTGAGTCCCTGGAAGTCGTCGCGCGGCGCGAAGTCCTGGAGGAGGCCGGTCTGGCGGTGGAGCAGCTGCACTTTGTGCGCAGCTATATGCCGAGCCCGGGCGGCAGTTCGGAACGACTGCATCTCTACTGCGCTTTGGTGGACCTGAGTGAGGCCGAGGGTCACTTCGGCCTGGAGCACGAAAACGAAGACATCCGCCTGCGGGTTTTCCCGCGGCAGGCGGTACTGCGGGCGATGGATGAGAGTGGTCCCGACGGCTGTCCGATCGACAACGCGGCCACGGTCATCTGTATGCAGTGGCTGCAGTTGAAGCGGGAACAACTGGTGGCGGGGACGCGGGGAGTCTGACCAGTCACCGAAGATTTCGTTCATTTACCCGCGTGGCGCGCAAACTGAGATCTAAGTCACGGCGACAATAGAATGGGAGTGTCGATAATGGCCCTACCGACCGAGATCGGGGAAAAAGCGCGCGGGCGCGTGGATCTGTCGCGAAAAGGCAGGCAAAAGTCGGGGTACCGAGTCGATTTGCCGTCTTACCACGCCGACTGCGATGCGAATTACCTGCGCCTGTGCAAATTGTTGCCGGAATTGGCGAGCAGGAGGCGCTGGCGTTACCAGATGCCTCACGGCGCGCTGGAGCTGGCGGTAGTGGAGCGTTCCAGGTACACGACGGAGGTCCGCCTGAGCGCAGAGGCCGCTGACGGCGAGCGCCGCTGGCTGGCGCCGCCACAGATTACCGTGCGCCTCTATCACGACGCGCGCATGGCAGAGGTGGTTGCTGTCGACGGGCGCGGGCCGCTTGGCGGCGTTGACCAGGCCTACCCGAATCCGCGCATGCAGCGCGCGGACGAGCGGCAGCAGGCCAACCGCTTCCTGGGTGAGTGGCTGGGACACTGTCTCGCCAATGGTCGGGCTGAATTTGAATTAATACTGGATGGCCGACGGATAGGGATCCGCTAAAAAACGTAGCGAGCGGGTGGCTGGTGGTGGCCGCCGGAGCGCAGCAACCGGAGCGTACTTTAGTACGTGAGGATTGTGAGCACCGCCGGGCGCCGCCAGGCGCACGCGCAGTAGTTTTTCAGTGGTTCCCCCGCCGGCTCGCACACGGATGTGAATACAAGGTGAGCAAGTGAGCGTAAAGTCTAGCGGGTCCATACATCGCCTGGTTCAGTTTACCGATCCCCACATCGGCGGTCGGCAGGATTACCAGTTGCTCGGCCTGGATACCGGACACACACTGGATGAAGTGCTGCGCGCTATCGAGGCTGCGCAGCCGGCTGTCGAGTTGCTGGTTGCCACCGGCGATATCAGCGCCAATGGTTCCGAGGCTGCCTACCGCCGCTTTCTGCAGAAAATGCAGCGTGTGCGTACGCCCTGGTACTGGCTGCCCGGCAACCACGACAACGCCGCGCGTATGCGGCAGTTTGCTCCAAGCCGCTGTGCGGAGGTGGTCGCACTGGGCGCCTGGCGATTACTGCTGCTGGACACCAGTGTCGAGAATCAGATCTGCGGTGGGCTGAGTGACGAGCAGCTTGAGCGCCTGCAGAAGCTTCTGCACGAGTGCCGCGAGCACCCGGTGATGATCATGATGCACCACCAGCCGGTGCCGGTCGGTAGCGACTGGATCGACGGCCATATGCTGCGTCAGGGCGGTGAGCAGTTTCTGCAGTTGGTCGGCCAAGCGCCGAATGTGCGGGCCCTGGTATGGGGGCATGTGCACCAGCAGTACGACAGTCAGCTCGATCGCCCCGGTCTTGGCAGTGTGGGCCTGCACGCGACCCCGTCCACTTCGGTGCAGTTCACCCCCGGCAGTGGCCCCTTCGCGGTCGATGACGAGATGCCGGGCTATCGGTGGTTCGAGTTGCGCGAAGATGGCAGCTATACCACCGGTGTAGAGCGGGTCATCGTGTCCGAATACAGCGTCGACCTGGCTTCGGCGGGTTACTGAGCACACTGTCGATACCTCTCCAACCTCCGTTCCAACCTCCGTTCCAACCTCCGTTCCAACCTCCATGCCGGGACCGTTGCGGATTCTTCGCGGCTGTCTGGGGTTTCCCGTCGCAGAGCCTACAATGCAGCGAGTATCGGTTGCAGAATGAGGGTTTGCGAGCCGTGTATCAGAAGCTATTGCCGAGCCGCGGACTCGTGGCGGGCGCGGTGGTCGCACTGCTGTGTGGTTGCGCCGGGCCGGGTACTGCCACCGGCGGTAATCAGTACACTGCTGGAGTCAGGCCCGACGCCGCTGCCGATATTGTGCCGTCCGGACTCCGGCCCCGCGCCAGCGATCTCGACCAGGTGGAGGCAGCTGCCGCCCTGGGCCTGAGTGGTGCCAGCGTGTACGTCGCGCCACTGGAGATTCACTACCGCAGCCAGGTTTCTGACAGCGCCCAACCGCTGGGTTGGCGCAATCGCGAGCTGGATGCAGGCGAGCGCGCCCGTTTGCAGGAGACGATGGCGCAGGCCTTTGGTGAGCGCTTTCTGGCGCCCCGCGGTGGCCGACTGGCTCCCGATGCCCGCGCCGCCGACTACACGCTGCGATTGCAGTTGGAAGATTTCTACCTGCCCGCGCCTCTCGAGCAGACTACCCGGCTGAGGCAGGTGTTCACGGAAAGTGTCGCCTACGGCACGCTGGTGGGCACCCTCTACGATCGCGCGGGCAAGGTGGTGCTGCAGTTTCGCGACCGTCGAGAGTTCGGCGATACTTTTCCCAGTTCAGGTACCGAGCGCCTGCAGCGGTTCTCCCCACCCGCTTTCTGGGGGTATATGCGCGCGGATTTGCGGCGCCTCTTCGAGAGTCTCAACCGCAGCGTCCGCTGAACTAGCAGCCTGTCGGACTTTGCTATTTGCGCGGCCGGGCTATAATCCCCGGCCATGTCTGAGTCTCAACACATCCAGCGGCCGATTCTGCTGTATCTGCACGGCTTTCTGTCATCGCCGCAGTCCTTCAAGTGCCAGCTGATGCGCGCGCGCCTCGCCGCCGAGTACCCGCGCATCGTCTTCTGCGCGCCGCAGGTTTCGCCCTACCCGGCCATCGCGAAGCAGTCACTGGTCAGTCTGCTGGACAATTTCCTGAGCCATAAGGAGTGCGGCCCCATCGGCCTGGTGGGCAGTTCCATGGGCGGCTTCTGGTCCAGTTACCTCGCGGAGCGCTACGGACTGCCGGCGGTGCTGGTGAATCCGGCGGTGCACCCGTCCCGCTTCATGCCTTCCTATCTGGGACAGGTGCTCACGCCCTACAGTGGTGAGTCCCAGGAGTATCGCCTAACCCGGGCAGACGTTGATACCATGTGCGAACTGGAAGCCGAGCTGCGACAGCCGCTGCGCGGTCGCTACTGGCTGCTGGCGCAGCGCGGCGACGAGACTCTCGATTACGGCGACGCCGAGGATTTCTACCGCGGCCAGCGCCAGACCATCGAGGACGGCGGCGATCACGGCTTTCAGGGCTTCGCGCGTTACTGCGGGCCCATTGTCGAATTTTTATTTAACCCGTAGGAGCGGCCCCTGGGAACGCCGAGCCCCAGCTCGGCAAACGGGCCGCAGGCCCGCCATGGCCCGCTCCTACAGGATAAAAAAGCAGAATTTGTTAACGAGTAGTCAATAAGAATATGGCCAACTATTCCGCCGAAGATATCGAAGTACTCACGGGGCTGGACCCGGTGCGCAAGCGCCCGGGCATGTACACGGATACCACGCGTCCCAACCACCTGGCCCAGGAAGTCATCGACAACAGTGTCGACGAGGCGCTCGCCGGTCACGCCAAGAAAATCGAAGTGGTGCTGCACAAGGACCACTCCCTGTCGGTCAGCGACGACGGCCGCGGCATGCCGGTGGATATCCATCCGGAGCAGGGCCGCCCCGGGGTGGAAGTGATCCTGTCCACGCTGCACGCCGGCGGCAAGTTCTCCAACAAGAACTACCAGTTCTCCGGCGGTCTGCACGGTGTCGGTGTGTCGGTGGTGAACGCGCTGTCCAAGGTGCTGGAAGTCACTATTCAGCGCGATGGCCATGTGCACCGCATCGGCTTCCAGAACGGCGACAAGGCCTCGGACCTGGAAGTGATCGGCGACTGTCCCAAACGCACCACCGGTACCAGTGTGCGCTTCCTGCCAGACCCGAAATATTTCGATTCGGCCAAATTCTCCGCGCCGCGCCTGCGCCATTTGCTGCGGGCCAAGGCGGTGCTCTGTCCCGGCCTGACCGTGGTCTTTATCAACGAGCAGGACGGCGAGTCCGACCAGTGGTATTACGAAGACGGCCTCAAGGACTACCTGGCAGCCGCCAATCAGGGCTGGGAAGTAATGCCGGCGGAGCCCTTCGTCGGCAGCTTCGCCGCCACTACCGAGGCCGCCGACTGGGCGGTGCAGTGGCTGCCGGAAGGCGGTGAAGTCACCGCCGAATCCTACGTAAACCTGATCCCGACCGCCCAGGGGGGCACCCACGTAAACGGCCTGCGCGCCGGCCTGCTGGAGGCGATGCGCGAGTACTGCGAGATCCGCAACCTGCTGCCGCGCGGCATCAAACTGGGCCCGGAGGATATCTGGAACCAGTGCTCTTACGTGCTTTCCGCCAAGCTGGCCGACCCGCAGTTTTCCGGCCAGACCAAGGAGCGTCTGTCCTCCCGCGAGGCCACCGCATTTATCTCCGGCGTCGCCAAGGACGCCTTCAGCCTGTGGCTGAACCAGCACACCGAAGAGGGCGACAAACTCGCCGAGCTGTGTATCGGCAACGCGCAGAAGCGCATGCGCTCGGCGAAAAAAGTCGCGCGCAAGAAAGTCACCCAGGGCCCCGCGCTGCCGGGCAAACTGGCGGACTGTTCCAGCGGCGATACCTCCCGCTCCGAACTCTTCCTGGTGGAGGGTGACTCCGCCGGCGGTTCCGCCAAGCAGGCCCGCGACCGCGAATTCCAGGCCATCATGCCGCTGCGCGGCAAGATCCTGAACACCTGGGAAGTGGATTCCGCGGAGATTCTCGCCAGCCAGGAGGTGCACGATATCGCCGTGGCGCTGGGGGTGGATCCCGGCAGCGACAACCTCGAGGGCCTGCGCTACAACAAGATCTGTATCCTCGCCGACGCCGACTCGGACGGCCTGCACATCGCCACGCTGCTGTGCGCGCTGTTCCTGCGTCACTTCCGTCCGCTGGTTACCCACGGCCACGTCTATGTCGCCATGCCGCCGCTGTTCCGTATCGATATCGGCAAGGACGTCTACTACGCGCTGGATGAGGCGGAGAAACAGGGCATCCTCGACCGCATCACCGCGGAGAAGAAAAAGGGCAAGGTCCAGGTGACCCGCTTCAAGGGCCTCGGTGAAATGAACCCGCTACAGCTGCGCGAGACCACTATGGATCCGGACACACGCCGCCTGGTGCAGCTTTATATCGATGCCGGTGATGACAGCAATCAGCTGCTGGATATGCTGCTGGCGAAGAAGCGCGCCGGCGACCGCAAGCAGTGGCTGGAGACGAAGGGTAATCTGGCCGAAGTGAGTTAATCCCACGAGAACTGGAACATGGATTTGTGGGAGCCTGCCCTGCAGGCGAAAATACGTTGCCGGTGGCGACGGTGAAATCGCCTGCAGGGCAGGCTCCCACAGAGAGAATTGCTGGGTAGAGAATTGTCTCAACCAGTGAATCAGTCGGGCTCAGGTCGGCGCTTGCCAATCAGTTCCTGAATACTGGAAAAATCCAGCGTTTCGTTGCCGGCCAGGCTGTGCAACCCATACAGGTTGCGCGCCAGTGAGCCCAGCGGCGTATAGGACTTGCTGGCGGTGGCGGCCTGCTGGGCCAGGCCCAGATCCTTGCACATCAGCTTCACCATAAAACCGCCCTCGTAGTTGTTGCTCGCCGGAACATTCTCCATTAAATAAATTTGAGATCACCGGCAGCTACAGCCCATGGGGGTAACAAATTTAAGGTGAGGATTGCGCCTCGCTAGCTGCACTTCCGCAAAGTGGCAGTCAGTCAGGCGCGAGTATCGATTATTGGCTGCCAAGGCGGCTTTCCGCAGTCGCTTGAAGACAATCCTATCAATCGACTGCCTGGCTCCCCCTATCCCCCTTCGAAGCATTTTCGATAGCTAGCCGCACGAAGTCTTCTCAGTTGTCCGCGACAAGCATCACATTGCTTGAGCTTGATCTGCTTGTAAAACGATCAATTTGAGCGTTGACGGGCCGGTCCGTTTAGGCAGCCAAATAATGTTGAATTTGCCGCCAAACGCGAATAACTTTGCCTGCTTCATAACCGGCTTATCTCGTTTGGTTAAAAAGCGCTCCCTCCGGAGAGATAAGGACTAATAAAAAGGTGTACTCAAAGTGATCGGGTATTTTGTTCGCGTTATGTTGTTAGGGGCGCTCCCCTAGCAGCCAATCAGGCGCTAGCCGTTTCGGTTTCTGGGCCGACAAATGATTCAACTGGCTCTTTCCGAATTACATTTAGCGGCAATAGCACAATTCAGTCCCGCCTATATCGATATAAAGATGGGGTGAGTCTGGGCAGCTTAGATATGAGAGGTAAGAGTTACTACGACGCTACGGCGGATTCGTCGGGCGTGTATAAGTTCGACCTGAGAATCTCTACGAAATGCTTGCAGTGGATGGGCTCGATTTGTACGGAGCCCGATGGACAACAGTCTGCCAATCACTCTGTCAATGTTGCATTTAAACCGAATACACCACCAAGTCACAGTTTTTCGAGCATAACTAGCGGCACCACTGATAGGGACGGAAAATTCACCTTCACCTGGGTGTTAGCTACCACTCCGCCACTTATTAGCGGCTATGAGGTTCAAGAGCAAGTCAATAGTGGTTTGTGGACGCAAATCTATATGCAACCCAACACAACTACCCGGTCAATCTCTCGACCTTCTTCGGGCCAGCTTTCCGACGGAACATATCGCTATAGAGTACGCGCATACGTTACTGTCGGCTCATATACCAACTGGGGTGACTATCTTTACTCATCGATAATTACAGTTAATCGCAAGCCAGACGGCCTAGGCGCATTTACTCAGCCGGGTTCAGGAACTCAAACCGCTGACTTTCAGGTGGCTTGGAGTCCAATTAGTGGACAATACGATGCTGTGACCAGATATGAATTGCAGTGCAAAGCACCCGGCAACTCAGCTTGGGGGGATGCGACGTGTTCAAAAACTGATAACAGCGTAACAAATACGGGCCTCAGCACTTCCTTGCCGATTAGCTTACCAGAAGGCAGCGAGGGCACATATTATTTTCAGGCAAGAGCTTGTAATGCTCGCGGCTGCGGTGGTTGGTCGCCATCTAAATCTGTCCCTGTAAATATCCCACTCTCTCCACCTGAGCAAGTTCAGTTCAACGGCCTTCCGGAAGACAGTGAATTTGGGGACTATGACATTGAGTGGGGCAAGCCCGCTGGTGTTGTAACGAGTTACCAGCTTCAGCGTGAGTGCAAGCAAGGAGTAGCAACGTGTGGCTATGTGGGCTGGCATGACGTACCCCGTGCAGGCCCACTTAGCAAAATCTATGAAGCCCGAGGCGATATCCAAGACCAGTATCGTTATCGTGTGCTTGCTTGTAATGACGATGCCTGTAACCCAAGTTGGACTACTAGCCCGTGGATTGACGTGCACAATCTCGATGGCATAGCACCGGCCGTGAATCTCGCTCCGGCTACCACTCCGGGGGCCATAGCATATAGGGCGGAAGTTACGCAACAGGGCGATGCGGTAGTGGCAGTACCGGTGCAAGTGGCGCCTGGGGTCAATGGACTCATTCCCGACATTAAAGTCCACTACTCGGGTGCCCGCTACCGCGAACGCAATAATGAAGTCCTCCCAGAAGATATTCTGGGCTATGGCTGGAGGTTAACAGGGTTTAGTTCAATTCGCCGGTGTGTCAAAGGGCGCCCTAATAGCGACTCTATTCAGTTAGATGCGGGCGATTCCTTGTGTCTGGACGGCGAGCCATTGGTGCTGGTTTCAGGTGTGCACTGGGAACCTGGTGCCCAATATCGCTTGATGCGTGACAGTTTCCATTTGGTCGAGCTGAAGGAAACCAATGGGACGGTTTGGTTCAAAGTTTCCGCGCCAAATGGTGATATCAAAGAATACGGAAATTCAAAAGATAGCCGCTTAAGAGCTGGCAATTCCGTACACTTCGGCTGGACCGTCAATAAAGTTAGTGATCAATTCGGGAACACGATTACTTATCGATACCATCGAGATACCGTAGAAGGGATTAACTATCCATTAGAGGTGGTATACGGAAACGGTGGCGACGCGAAAATTGAATTTGCATATGGGACGCGCAGCGATGCCCCGCCGCAACCCCTGAATGAGGGTGAGATCGAACAAGAACAGCTCGTCTTGCTTCACCACATCAATGTCTCACTCGATGGAAAACTGTTGCGCGAGTACCGCCTCATTACTGAGCCTGATACGGAGCAATATCGGCGGTTAAAACAGATTCAGCTTTGCGGTTACGATGAGTATGGGGTGGGTAGTGAATGCCTCAATCCACTGGAGTTCAGCTGGCTAGAGCCGGAAGGTGCAAATCCGATCGACATAAAAACCGGCGTCGGAGAAGTTACAGATGGGCTCGGAAAAACAACGCGCTTTTATCACACGATGATTCTGGAAAACTCCACTGAAGGCCTGTTTTCTGAGCGGCCCTTTGGTGAGGGAATACTTCCAGTCGGTGCTTCGCCATTAGCTCCGGTAAATGGTGAATATCGCTGCGTTGTCAGCGAAGTGCATCGCTCGAACGGATTTGCCGATGGCTGGCACGTCACGCAGTATAGCTACCAAGGTGCGGGCTTAATTAGCGATAACCATTGGGGCTTTCTCGGCTATTACGCACAGAAAATTTACGATACAGAGTCCGGAATCGTGACTTATAAGCAGTTCCGGCATGATTTCCCGCATTTTGGGCAGGTTGCTCGCATTCAGCAGTATGAGGGAAATTTTGATGACAACCTTCAGACCCTGACTGAGCAGCAATTTCTGCACCAGTCTCTTGCGTTGGATGTGGGCAGTGCCACTACCTATTATCCCTTCGTTCAGCAGTCAGTTCAGACGCTTTATGAGAAAAACCAAGTCATTGGTTTCCAGGTTGATACGATGGAGCTTTCCAAGGGAAGCTTTGGCAGTTTCGGGGAGTTCATAACTGGCGAAGTGCAGACGAGGGAGTACGCTGCGAATGTAAATACTTCAATGAGCCAAAGCTTTTGGGGTGAGGTCCTGACGGTAAGTCCAGGCGGAGTTCAGCGCAGCAGCGAAACTGTAGTTGCATTGAATAACCGCACTAGCCCGTGGGTGATCGGCTTTGCCAGCGGTAAGGACATCGGCTACTACGACGGTGATGCCGGTCAATCTCCGGACCGAAGCCAATCTATTGCCGCACTGCCTTACGGCAATACCAACAAGGTAGGAAGCATTACACGATTCCCGGGGGATCCAGATCTAGAGTTGACGGTTTCCTACGAATACGACGCCAGTGGTAACTTGCTCAGCGAAACGACCACCGGTGCATCGATTGAAAGTCGCAACTCATTGGCCAGCAACTACAGTGACAAGCGCTATCCTGCGCAATTTACAAATCCATTGGGTCAAACTATAAATGTTAGCTACGACCCTAGATTTGGTAAGCCTAGCCAGATCACGGATGCGAATAGTCGTGATACCGTCATTAAATACGATCCGTTCGGTCGAGAAGTTATGCGCACAAATACGGACGGCGTGACTTTTAATACGAATTACAGCTTTTGTGCTGGTGGAACCTGCCCGGTGTACGGCGATATGTTGGCAGCGTATAAGGTCTCCACAACCTCGGCGATAACGCCCACGTTGGATCGCTACTTTGACATTCTTGGTCGTATCGTACAGCAGGATACGCAGTCATTTGACGGAAGCACGGTTTCCCGTCGCGAATATAACTACGATGCGGGAGGGCGACTCTACCTTGAAACCGAACCCTACTTCCCGAGCGGTTACAAGCCGCTGAATATCTACGAATATGATATTCGCAACCGCATTGTGCGGATTCAGCAGGCCGGTGACGGAGAGGTTCGTACCAGTTTTACACCGTTAGCAGCCAGCAATGAATTCCAAGTAACGGTAGTAGAAGACGTCTTTGGGGCTGACGGCACATTCCAGGAAACTCAAGTCAAGAGCAGTATCTATAGCTTGGCGGGAGATCTCGTTAAGACGATCGATGCGGAAGGTACCAGCGAGGAAGTGGCGACAACATTTGATTACGACGGTATGGGCTTGGTGAAGTCTGTCAAAGTGAATAATGACTCAGGTACTGAATCTTTATTCAACTACGACTCTGCCGGTAACAGAACTAGTTTGACGGATCCTAACTTAGGTACGGTAGTTACGGTTTACGATGCTCTCAACCAGAGAGTTACCCAAACGGACAATAAGGATCAGACGATTGTCTATCAGTATGACAAGCTGGGCCGACTATTGGAGCAGAGTGATCCGACCGGCATTGCCAATTGGGAATATGATCCTATAGGCGCCGTGGGTGGAGTAGCCAGAAAAAGCTACACAGAGAGCGGTACCGAAGTGTTCCGTGAGAGCTACAGCTATTCCGGAGCAAAGCTCATTGAAACCAACACTAGCCTGTCGGTCGCTGGTGAAACTCGCACCTACCAGCACGGCTATGGCTACGATGCATACGGCCGCTTGCAGCGTATTACCTATCCCAGTGGCGTTGAAGCACACTACCAATACAATACACAAGGCTATCTGTACGGTATTACAGACGGCAGCAATACTCTCAAGAGCCTAAGTGCCATCAATGCGCTTGGCGGCGTAGAGGAAGAGGTCTACGGTAATGGTATTGTGACCAACCGGAGTTATAACCCAGATACTGGTCATTTGGAGTCCATTGCCACCGCAGGCGCCAGTCAGATTCAGGACAATCTGTACCAGTGGCGCTCGAATGGCGCACTGGAGAGCCGCCTGGTAAGAATTGGTACTGTAAAGCAGGAAAATTTTAGCTACGACTCTCTCAATCGCCTTACTCGCGCTGAATCTTATTTGGATAGTGCGTTACAGCGTACATTGACGACCCAATATGACCTGCTGGGAAATGTCATGGCTAAGACCAGCAGCTACGCCGGAGATCCCAGTGTTAGCGGGTATCAATATGGTCAGGGCGGCAGTGCGGGTCCCAATGCGGTTAGCCAGGCCGTAATCGGTGGTGTCACGAACAATCTCTACTATGATGCGAATGGTGCGCTTACCCATTACGATGCGGCTAACGGAGATGACAAGTGGGTAACATGGAATACGCGGCAGCTGCCTGTTGAGGTCACGGTTGCTGACAGCAAAGCTAGCCAAACGCCCACCGCCAGGGATCGATTCAAATACGGTCCGAATGGCCAGCTTTACTATCGGGAGTCGACCTGGTGGGATGAAACAGCTCAGGCCATGCACAGTGAGAAAGTATTCATTGTAGGCAAATATGAGGATTTGCTTCCTGCGAACGATCCCGACTATCAGCGTATTCAAAAAACTAGAATTGACGGCAATATCACGCACATTGCCGCCACTGATTGGACGGGGCTAATGGTCGGCACGGTGGAGTATATACACCGAGATCATCTTGGATCCGTCGAAAAAGTCACGGATGAAGCAGGCAATATCATCTTGGACTCTTCGTTTGATCCCTTCGGAAAGCGAAGAACGTCTGACTGGAGCGGTGAAATCAGCTCGGCCGAGCTGGAGGATTTGCTCAGTGCTCAATCGCTGACAACCAGGCGGGGCTTTACGGGGCACGAGCACCTGGATCGAACCGGACTGATCCACATGAACGGCCGTATTTATGATCCAACACTTGGACGATTCCTAAGTCCGGATCCTTTCGTTCAGGCGCCGACCAATAGCCAGAGCTGGAACCGTTACAGCTATGTGGTTAACAGCCCGCTCAGCTATACAGACCCAAGTGGGTATATCTTCTTGCAGAAATATCTCGAAGGCGGAAGTTCAGACGGGTGGGACATCAATGTAACTGGTTCTCTAGGGGGCTGGGTTTCTACCTCGATGGCGGGCATGGACCGATATGTGTCAACCGGATATAAGGGGTCATATGGCAGTGCGCCTGGGTATGACCGTCCGACCGGTAATACAGCTCAGCCTGGCAAAGAGGATGAAAATTTGGAAAAGGTTGTCTGTAATGCTGACCCGATTACTGGTGTCTGCGGCGGCGATGATGGAGATGTAAGTACATTCACCAAACTAAACCGATCACTTACGTGGCGGATTGGCCTTGGAGCGGGGTTGCACGGAAAAATTCAAACAGGGAGGGGAAAAGCTGAACTAGGTGGCGGAATCACTTGGGACGGGGTTTATTCTCCCGAAGGGACTTGGTCAGAGTTGCAGGGTGAAGCCGGGATGACCTTCGAGTTTGACAATGTGTTCAAGGGAGAGCTAAAAGCCCAGCAAGCGACGACGATATTGTATGATCAGCAGATCCCAGGACCAATAGAGATCAAGAAGAATTTTGCTTTGCAAGGTGGGGGTTTCTCGCAGGCTCCAGGTGGAATATCAGAGTTTTCCGCTACCGTATTTCTAGTTAAGTTTTCGATCGAAATTGATTGGAGGAAGTATTATGGGTACAGTGATTAAAATGCTTTCAAAAAATATATATTGGGAATCCCTGTTTTGGGGCTATATTTTAGCGTTAGCTATAGCAGTTTTTCAGCTGCTAATTGGAGGGGTTCCAAGTGGTTTTCTGGTTGTGATAGGGATATATCTAGCTGGGGCTAGTTTAATTTTTACAGTATTTGGCATTGCGTGGAGTCTAGCGAACAGAAATGCTCTTGGGATGTTGACAGCGTTGGTTTATGTCATATCTTCAATATTATTTTTTGCGCTGTTCGGGCTATACCTGTATTGGTGTGAAAGAAATGGGAAAAAACCTATTGGATCTTAGTTATCTTGATTTTCTTTCATTAGCTATTTGAGTCACACCAAAAAAGACCAGCCAGAAGTTTGCCTGGTCTTTTTTCTCCAATGCCTTAGCGGCGTCCAGAAATATTGAAATCCAAAGTTTCAAGTATGGTGAAGATAGTGTTAATGGCTTTTTGAGAGGAGTTCCATGGGATTATGCTCCGGCGATTACAACGCCTTGGAACGTATCTAGTGGTGAGTTTTGGAAGTTAGCAGCTTCTCAAAAAAGACGGGCCCACGGAATTGCTCGCTTACTTGCGAAGCTCCACTACCGGGCTGAAGCCGCCGTAGATCAGTCGCATGCCATCGAACGGCATGGGATTCTTCTCGGGGCTCATACGTGGGTCTGTCTTCATCAGCTCCTCCATCCTGCCCATGGCCGCATCGCGGGTGGCCTTGTCCGGCCACTCTATCCAGGAAAAGACCACCGTCTCCTCGGGTTTGGCCTGCACGGCGCCATAGAAGTCAGTTACCTTGCCCTTGGGGATGTCGTCCCCCCAGCACTCGAGAACGCGTAGCGCGCCCAGTTCGAGAAATACACTGTCGGCGGTTTTCGCGTGTTCGATAAATTGCTGCCTGTTGTCGGTGGGCACGGCCAGTACGAAGCCATCGATATAGGACATGGGATATTCCTTTCTGTAAGTTGATGTCGATACGCAAAGATAGTCGACCGGAATAGAGAGAATTCGACAGTTCCATATTCAGGCACATCGTGAACACACACTCTGGTCCAACGTAAATGCCTTTGGCCAGATTTTCCGGAATCGGTGTTAACGACCGGCCGGAATCCCTCCTAGCTCATTGTTTCTCGGATGTATGGCCTTCTCGATCTAGTTGATTTTTCCAACCAGCCTCTGGATGCTGGAAAAATCCAGTTCATCATTCCCGGCGAGACTGTGCAAACCATACAGGTTGCGCGCCAGGGAACCCAGCGGCGTGTAGGATCTGCTGGCGGTCGCCGCCTGTTGCGCCAGGCCCAGGTCCTTGCACATCAGCTTCACCATAAAGCCGCCCTCATATTTGTTGCTGGCCGGTACCTTCTCCATCACGCCCGGATAGGGATTGTATTTCTCCAGCGACCAGTTGGCGCCGGAGCTTTTCAGCATGATTGCCGACAGCACCTTCGGGTCCAGGCCGTTGTCCACGCCCAGCTGCAGCGCCTCGGCGGTGCCGATCATATGGATGGCGAGCAGCATGTTGTTGCACATCTTTGCGGTCTGCCCGGCGCCGGCGGGGCCGGCGTGGAAGACGTTGCTGCCCATGTGCTGCAGTACCTCGCGCGCGCGCTCGACATGCGCCGCTTCGCCGCCGCACATAAAACTGAGGGTGCCTGCTGCGGCGCCGGCCACGCCGCCGGATACCGGCGCCTCTATGGCGCTCATTCCGCGCTTCTGCGCCTCGGCGATCAGGCGTTTGGAGCTGGTGGCGGCGACAGTGGAGCAGTCGATCACCAGCGCGCTTTTGTCGATACGGTCCAGCAGTTTTTCGCGGTCGATATAGAGTGCTTCCACGTCTTCGCCGTTCGGCAGCATGCTTACGACGAAGTCGGCGCCGGCGATTGTCTCCAGTGGCGATGCAGATCTCTTCACGCCGTGGCTCGCGGCCAGATCGAGTAACTCCGGCACCGGATCGAAGCCGCTCACTGAGAATCCGGCTTTTAGCAGATTGACGGTCATGGGCCCGCCCATATGGCCGAGGCCGAAAAATGCCACTGTCTTGTTCATATCTTTTCCCGTCTTCGGAGTTTCGTGCCGTAGGAGCCTGCTCGCAGGCGAATGTCCACGGAGTTCTGTTCTTTTTTTTGCCTGCAGGATAGTCCTATAGGATGGGCAAAGCGCAGCGTGCCCATCGGCCAGGATTTGATGGGCACGCTGCGCTTTGCCCATCCTACAATTTTGACCATTCCCCATTCCCCATTCCCCATTCCCCATTCCCCATTCCCCATTCCCCAATCCCGATTCCCGAGTCCCGATTCCCGAGTCCCGTTTACTTCAGGTGAATGGTCATATTCGGGTGCTCGGCGTGTTCGATATCCGCGTCGAACCAGCGTGCGGTGATGGTCTTGGTCTCGGTGTAGAAGCGCACCGCCTGCTTGCCATAGGCGTGCTGGTCGCCGTAGAAGGACGCGCGCCAGCCGGTGAAGCTGAAAAACGGCAGCGGCACCGGAATCGGCACATTGATGCCCACCTGGCCGACGAGGATTTCGTGCTGGTATTTGCGCGCCGCCGCGCCGCTTGACGTGAAGATGGAGGTGCCGTTGCCGTAGGGGCAGTCGTTGATCAGCTGAATCGCGTCCTCGAGGGTGTCCGCGTTCACCAGGCACAGCACCGGGCCGAAGATCTCATCCGTGTAGATGGACATCTCCGCGGTCACATCCGCGAACAGCGTCGGTCCCACCCAGTTGCCGTCCGGATAGCCCTCGACTTTTGCGTCGGAGCCGTCCAGCAGGCAGTTGGCACCCTCGGCCTTGCCCCTGGCGATATAGCCCAGTACCCGCTCGCGCGCGGCCGGCGAGATCAGCGGGCCGAAGTCCGCCTTCGGGTCCCGCCACACACCCGGGCGCACCCTGGCCATGGTGTCGCGGATTTCCGGAATCCACTGCTGCGCCTCGCCCACCAGCACGACCACAGAAATCGCCATGCAGCGCTGACCGGCGGCGCCCACCGAAGAGCCGACCACGTTGTTCAGTACCGCCCGCTTGTTCGCGTCCGGCATCACCACCATATGGTTCTTGGCGCCGGCGAAGGCCTGCACCCGCTTCAGGTGATCGGTGCCGGTGCGGTAGATGTGCTGGCCGACCGGCACCGAGCCGACGAAGGAAATGGCCTTGATATCCGGGTGCTTGAGCAGGAAGTCGACCTGCTCCCGGCCGCCGTGCACCACCTGCAGCACGCCCTTGGGCGCGCCCGCCTCCTCGAACAGTTCCGCCAGTTTGCACGGCGTGATCGGGTCCTGCTCCGAGGGCTTCAGCACGAAGGTGTTGCCGCAGGCGATGGCCATAGGGAACATCCACAGCGGAATCATCGCCGGAAAGTTGAACGGGGTGATGCCGGCACAGACCCCCAGCGGCTGGGTGTAGGAATAACAGTCGATGGCGGTGGCGACGTTCTCCAGTGTTTCCCCCATCTTCAGTGACGCGATGTTCGCCGCCTGTTCCACCACCTCGATGCCGCGCCAGATATCGCCCTTGGCGTCCTCGAAGGTCTTGCCGGTTTCCTCGCAGAGGATTTCCGCCAGCTCCTCCTGGTGCCGCTTGAGCAGTTCCTGGTAGCGCAGCATCAGGCGTGCGCGGCTCGGCACGGGCGTCGCCTTCCATTCCGTGAACGCCTGTTTGGCAGAGTCCACTGCGCGCTGCAGTTCGTCTTCGGTTGTATAGGGCACCTGGGTCAGTACCTCGCCGGTGGCCGGGTTGTCCACGTCGAGCCACTCGTGACTGTGGGATTGAACCCAGCTGCCGTCTAGGTACAGCGGCAGCCTGGCGGGGATCTTTTTGTCCATGCTCTTTACCTGGGGCTTTTCGATTTTCCGCTTTCCACTGGGAAAGCATTGCATGAACAGTTTAGGTGCGGGTGTAAACGCGGGGCATAAATGTGGCGCACCCGTGTTCGCGGGTGCGCCGCCAATTTCCTCCTTCACTCTTATTTCGTGCGTTGCGCCGGGCTAGTGGGCTAGTGGGCGCGCGCGGCAGTCCTTTCCCTCGTGGCGCCGCGACCGGCAAGCCGGTGTTGCAGATCCAGTGTGTAGGTCAGCAGCGTGTAGTCGCGCGGGTCTGCCGTGCACTGGAAGCCCATGGACTTGGCAAAGTCATGCGCGCGCATGTTGTCGGCCGCATCAATGGAGTAAATCCGCTCGAGGCCGTGCTCGCAGGCGGCGTCGATCAAACGCTGCAGCATCAGGCTGCCGAGGCCCAGCCCCTGCCAGTCGTCGCTGACCACCACCGCACACTCGGCGGCGCGGCCATCGTCGTCCCGCGCATAGTGTGCTACCGCCACCGCCCGCTCTGTGTGGTTGCTGCCGGCCACGGCGATAAACGCCTCGTGCAGTTGGTGATCGTTATCGGTCAACAGCTCGATCAGTTTCTCGCTGGCCTTGCAGCTACCACCGATAAAGCGGTCGCGGCGGGTCTCGGGTGACAGCCCCTCGATCAGATCCTTTTCCAGTTGGCCGTCATTTCTGCACACGGGCCGAATCACTACTCTGCGCCCGTTACCCAGGGTTACCGTTTCCGGTTTGTAATCTTTGTATGACGTATCGTAGGTAGACATATTCATCAACCTCCCGACTGCCGCTGGCAGTTTGTCTACCCAAAGTTCCTCAACAGAAATTTTATTTCTACAGAGCCTGCGGTCGCATAAGCAACCGTGTCTCTATGCTATGGTGATCATCTGTGGACCCCAATGAGGTAGCGGTCATTGAAGCAAATCGTTTTACACGGCCGCAGGCTAGAACTCGATCGCATCGCCGGAAAATAAAACTATGCAGTCAGAGTCTGTATGTTATAGTGCCGCGGCTGACACATGTCAGCTGCGTCATCTGTAGGCCGGTAAATAGCCGGCAACTCCCCGGAATTTTTTCCCAAATTCTTCCCGGAATCCTCTACTGAATGCCGCACCATGCCGGTGCTGACCCATAAAAAGCACCGGCCATTCGACGGCGGCGCGAGCCCAGAGCTGAAACAGCATAGGTTCGCAAACTCCGATTTTTACTTCGTAGCCTCATGCGGGGCGAACGTTTTTTGATTGCGCCTACAGCGCGATTCGAGGTTATCTATGTTGTTTGAAGATCTGGGCCTGGTCCAGGAAATTGCCCGCGCCGTGGCGGAACAGGGCTATAGCGAACCCACGCCTATCCAGGCGCAGGCCATACCAGCAGTTATGAAGGGCGGCGATATCATGGCCGCCGCGCAGACGGGCACCGGCAAGACCGCCGGTTTCACGCTGCCGTTGTTGCACCGCTTGTCCCAGGGCGATCCCGCGCGCAATAACCAGGTGCGCGCCCTGGTGTTGACCCCGACCCGCGAACTGGCGGCGCAGGTGTTCGACAATGTGCAGAGTTACGGCAAATACCTGCCGCTGCGCCACGCGGTGGTGTTCGGCGGAGTCAAGATCAATCCGCAGATGATGCGCCTGCGCGGCGGTGCGGACATTCTCGTGGCCACCCCCGGCCGCCTGCTGGATCTGTACAACCAGCGCGCCATCCGTTTCGACAAACTGGAAGCGCTGGTGCTGGACGAAGCGGACCGCATGCTGGACATGGGCTTTATCCACGACATCAAGCGCATCCTGAAATTCCTGCCGGCCGAGCGCCAGAACCTGCTGTTCTCCGCCACCTTCTCGCCGGAGATCCGCCAGCTGGCCAAAGGGCTGGTAAGGGACCCGCTGGAAATCGATGTCAGCCCGCGCAATACCACCACGGAAACCGTGCGGCAGAAGCTGCACCCCGTGGACAAGGCGCGTAAGCAGAAGCTGCTGAGCCACCTGATTCGCGAGAACAGCTGGCACCAGGCGCTGGTATTCAGCCGCACCAAGCACGGTGCCAACAAGCTGGTGAAGCAGTTGGAGGCGGACAAGATCAGCGCGGCGGCGATCCACGGCAACAAGAGCCAGAACGCGCGCACAAAAGCATTGGCGGATTTCAAGAGCGGCAAGGTGCAGATCCTGGTGGCGACAGATATCGCCGCGCGCGGTATTGATATCGACCAGCTGCCACAGGTGGTGAATTTCGACCTGCCGAACGTGCCCGAAGACTATGTGCACCGCATCGGCCGCACCGGGCGCGCCGGTGCGCGCGGACAGGCGGTGTCGCTGGTGAGTGCGGATGAGATACAGCAGCTGCGCGATATCGAGCGGCTGATCCAGAAGCCGGTGCCGCGCGAGGAGATCGAGGGCTTCGAACCGGAACATCAGCTGCCTGAATCCGGCAGCAAGACGCGCGGCCTGCAGACCCGCCGCGGCGAGGGCCAGAATCGGAGCAGCAATTCGCGCGGCAACACTCAGGGCCGCGGTCAGAATCGCGCTGGCCAGGGTAATGGCCGCAATGGTGAGAGCCGCAACGGCGAGAACCGCAATGGACAGCCGCGCGGGGAAAACCGCAACGGCCAGGCCCCGCGCAGTGACGCGCAGCGCCCGCGCCGCCGCAGGCGCCCGGCGCGCACCGAGTCGGCCTAGAGCCCGGCTCACGGGGGGGCGGCCCACGGCCGCCTCTGCCTCTTCAGGCCAGTTGCAGGATCGACCCCGACCACGTTCCAAGCTTACGGATCTTCTCCGTCGCTGAGTGGCGGTCGGCAATGATCCTTGGAGACTAGATTAAGCACATCACTTGTTAACGAAGAGCCGGCAATTAAATAATTCTCTCCGAGAATCTTCAATTCGTACGAATGAATTTTATTGTGCATGCCCACAAACCGCTGCGCGATCCCGGGGGATTCGATAACAAGCCGTCCGGTTATAATTACATCGATATCGAAAGGTGCTAGTTTTGCCTGTTGTGATAAGGCATGACCGAAGGTGGCGTGCCCCGTAATTCCAAATTTCCGCAATGCATGATGCTCGGTGAACCTTGGGTCAGTCGGATTCAAATATAGTTCGCTGGTCTTGAACGTAATTGCATGCACGTTGGCGAATCTCTTTGAAATGCAGTGGTTTTTTATTTCCCAGGAAGGGCTGCAACCCAATAAATTGACGACTGCTACTGTACCAAGTAGATATCGAGCATAGTTGTGCCGGGGCAGGGAAATGCGTCCGAACAATCGTTGTAACGGGTGTTCAATCAAGAAGCTTTTCCGTCGCGTAAACATTCCTAACATGCTCATTGAAATATCCCCCTTGGGATGCCGCGCCTAAAAGACCGAAAAAGATCGCTTCCGGTACCCCTGAGTACCTGTATACAGCGCCGCTCTGAAACTGGATATCCAGAGCGCTGCTGATGGAAGAGTGTCCAATGCCGGCCAGTGCCGATGAGGATGTATTGGCCTGAGGATGCAGGGGATATGGCCGCATTTTTCTGATAATCCCGTCTATTTGACCGGCTATATTGGTCGCCTGTCCAGTCGGTGCCAGATAGGATGATTCCAGTCCGTGCCCTGTGAAGTCGTTCTCGTTTACGGGGCTGTTGTAGTTTGCAGGGACGGAACCAATAACCTGTCTGACGCCGAACATGGCGATATCCGTGTCATTGGTGATATGGCCAACCAGATCCGGGTAAATTGATGCCGCGGCGCCCCCTGGGGTATTGGTGGGCGATGCTATCTGCATATAGCCTAACATGGGGTATTCGCTTAAACGGTAACCGCTCGGATAGGTGAATCTGGCGAGCATTTCGTTGAAGAGTGCATTTCCATAGAAATTTCCTTGGGAATGGGTAACCAGTACTACACGTGGACACTCCTGTAAAAGATTGCTCAATTCTGCTTTGGCAGTGAGATAGTCACTTTCTTCGGTAATGCTGTCGACAAAAAACATGGCTGTATCAGCAAAGTATTCTATAACGAACTGCTTTCTCAGGTCGGATATGCTTTTAAAGTCGCCATTTAGTATTTTCCGAATCACGAGTGAAAAGGTATTCGTGTTATTGTTTGAAATATCCTCAATTTTTTGTCGGGTTACTTCCAGGATCTGTTCGAATTTCGATTCATCGAAATTGTATGAACCTTCCACATCGCTATACGACTGAAAATCTGAAAGATATTGGTTTTGAAACCTTTGAATGGCATCCTTGTTGCTCTCGAATGCAGAGGAAGTGGTAAACATACCATTGATGTAGAATATTTGGACTTTGTCCACATTGTCTTCACAAGCGGCATGGAGGTTTGCAAAAGCGAGAGAAGACAGCAGGATAATTAAAATGCGCATCATCTTTATACCTCCGACAGAACGTCACAGGGTGTGGCATTAACCTCTACCTGCACGTGGTTTTCCTGGAGCAGGTCGTACAGCAGCCGCTCGACCTTGTATCTGGCCTCTATTCGCTCGTAGGTATTGAAGTATTCGTAGGATGTCCCGGTGTCCAGGTCGTATTGAGATCTCAGCAGTTGCTCGCATGCGCGAATATTGATCAGCTGCCTGAATATGTCTGCGGCCTGGTCGACGCCGACATTTGTAGAAGATTCTGCAATTGCCAAGACGGACTGATATGTTTTCCCCGCCTGCAGCGCCCTGTAGCGGATGTCGTCATTGGTATCCTTCATCAGCACGGTCAGTTCATACTGGTCCCTGATGGCATTGTCGTTGTCGTCGATGCCGAGCAGAGACTTGTTATCCACCTGCACCTCTTCGGGTAATCCGGATCCAATTGCGGGGTGACTAAATTCAAACCAGGTCGAAGAGTCGCTCAGCTGACTCTCATTTCTCGCAATCGCTATTTTCCTTGCAAGGTAGTATTTCTCCTGGTGCCTTACTGCCGCTGCAAGGAGATAAACTCGATTGATGTGGAAGTCCCCGACAGAAGATATCCTTACCTTTCTCCACCTCCAGCTGTTTCCGGGTTCTTCGTTTACGGATCGAATAAGGCCGACATAGATGCCATTATCGTGAGTGACTACGTCTCCCCGAGTGTAGGTGTCGCTTTGGTTCCATATATCTATTTCATGGAACTCAGATGCATTTGAGAGGGAAGGGGCTAGCAACGGCAACAGCAGCAGGAAAAATCTGATCATAATAAAATCCATTTTATTTCTTGATTATTTAGCTTGTATTAAATCCAGTGTGCTGGATAAGCATCCATATGTATGGATGTTCAGTATTCTGTGGGTGATGGTGGGAATTGCAATACGTTTGGCGCGGTATGCTTTGAGTTTGGTAAAAAATTTGTGATGGAGTTTTTGGTCGTAAAAAGGTTTCGAATATGAACGGCTTTGGAGAGAAGTGGTAAACAGTCGTCGGGGTGGTGGGCGGATTCTTTAGGGGGCAGTGGAAGTTGATTGATAGGGCGAACATTGCGTTCGCCCATGCGGGCCTGCGGCCCGCTTGCCGAGCTGGAGCTCGGCGTTCCCAGGGGCGGAGGCGTTTAACGCACAATCGCCCCCGCTCTTGAAATTACAGCACCTTGTGGCTGGCCATATAGTCCAGCGTCAGCTGGGTGATGGCCCTGGTGCCGATTTTCAGCGCGCTCTCGTCCACATAGAAGCGCGGCGAGTGGTTGCTGGCTGCGGTGGCCGCGTCCTTGCCATTCGGCGTTACGCCCAGCCAGTAATAGAAGCCCGGCACTTCGTTGGCGAAGTAGGCGAAGTCCTCGGCGCCGGTGATCTTGGGTATTTCCATTACGCGCTGCTCACCCGCTGCGGCGCGCAGGGCTGGCAGCGAGGCCTCGGTCAGCTGCGGGTCGTTGGACAGCACCGGGTAGCCCTCGATGATCTGCACCGTCGCCTTGGCGCCGGCGCTCTCGGCGATGTTCTCCGCAGTGATTTTCAGCTTTTCGAAGATCTGCCGGCGGTTGTCCATATCGAAATTGCGGATGGTGCCGTTCATGAACACGCTGTCCGGAATGATATTGTTGCGCACGCCGCCGTCGATCTTGCCAAAGGACACCACTGCCGGCTCCTTGGTGATATCGATCTGGCGGCTGACGATCGTCTGGGTGCCCATCACGATCTGCGCGGCTACCGTAATGGGGTCCACGCCGCCCCAGGGGCGCGAGCCGTGGGTCTGGCGGCCGTCCACGGTGATACGGAATTCATCGGAACTGGCCATCGACGGCCCGGGGCGGTAACCGATCACGCCGGAGGGCAGGTTGGAGGTCACGTGCTGGCCAAAGGCCACGTCCGGTTTGTATTTCCTGAACAGCCCCTCTTTCAGCATCAGCGCTGCGCCGCCTTCCTCGCCGTCCGGTGCGCCCTCTTCGGCGGGCTGGAAGATAAACAGCACATTGCCGGCCAGCTCGCCGCGCATACCGGCCAGCACTTCCGCCGCGCCCATCAGCATGGCCACGTGGGTGTCGTGACCGCAGGCGTGCATCACGCCCACATCCTTGCCCTGGTAGCTGCTCTTAACCCTGGAGGCGAACGGCAGGTCCACTTGTTCGGTGACCGGCAGCGCATCCATGTCCGCGCGCAGCGCCACCGTCGGGCCCGGCTTGCCGCCCTTCAGCAGGCCGATAACACCGGTGTGGGCGACGCCGTTCTCGACTTCCAGGCCGAGGGATTGCAGGTGTTTTTCAATATATTTGGCGGTTTCGAACTCGCGGTTGCCCAGCTCCGGGTGCTGGTGCAGGTGGCGGCGCCACTCGATCACCTTGGACTCGGTGTTCTTCAGCAGCTGGTCGGGAGTGGCGGCGGTCGCCGGGTTGGTGCCCAGCAGCGTTGCGCCTATGGCGAGGGGCAGGAATAATCGTTTCACGGTTGATTTCCTTCATTGTGATTATCGTCGGCCGATTCTAACGCGCCCCCGCCGGAGACTCCCATGACCAATCCGATCATCGCCCGCCTGCGCGCCCAGATGGAGGAGGGGCGGGATTCGCCGTTGCTGCGTTTCGGCCTCGGCTCTGCGCTGTTCAATGACAAGGCCTACGGCGAGGCGGCCGAGCATCTGCAGATCTGCGTCCGGCAGATGCCGGATCACTCGGCGGCCTGGAAGTTGCTCGGCCGCAGCCGCATGGCGCTCGGCGAGCGCGACCTGGCCCGCGAGGCCTTCGCCAGCGGGCTGACGGTGGCGCGGGAGAAGGGGGACAAGCAGGTGGAGCGGGAAATCGAGGTCTTCCTGAAAAAGCTCGACCGGCAGGCGGACAATTGATCTTTTCGGGCTGATCAATTATTGTGCAATCTTTGTCCGTCTACGCCCCGCTGGGGGCTGATGCCCGCGCGCGGGGGGCGGAGTGAGAATGCAAGGCTGCCGGGCTCCGCGCCTGCGGGGCGGAACGAACAAGCTTGCCAAGCCGCGCATCAATGAGAAAAGCCAGCCGAACCTATTTGCCCGGCGCCGCTAACTATCCAGGGTACCGCCGTGGCCAGTATTGAATTCAAGCAGGTGGAAAAGCGCTACGCCGACAACCCGCCCACGGTGCCGGGCCTGGACCTGCATATCCGCGACGGCGAGTTCATGGTGCTGGTTGGCCCCTCCGGCTGCGGCAAGTCCACCACACTGCGCATGATCGCCGGGCTGGAGTCGGTCACCAGCGGCGAGCTGTGGATCGGCGATCGCCTGGTCAACACGCTGCCGCCGAAAGACCGCGACGTGGCCATGGTGTTCCAGAACTATGCCCTCTACCCGCATATGACCGTGTTCGACAACATGGCCTTCGGCCTGCGGGTGCGCAAACAGCCGCAGGTCCTGATCAAGTCCAGGGTGGAACAGGCGGCGGAGACCCTGGGCCTCGCCGAGCTGCTGGGGCGCAAGCCGGGCCAGCTGTCCGGCGGCCAGTGCCAGCGTGTGGCCCTGGGGCGCGCGATAGTGCGCGAACCGCAGGTGTTCCTGTTCGACGAACCCCTGTCCAACCTCGATGCGGAGCTGCGGGTGCAGATGCGCGGCAATATCGGCCGCCTGCACCGGGACTTCGCCACCACTGCCGTCTACGTGACCCACGACCAGGTCGAGGCCATGACCCTCGGCACGCGCATCGCGATACTGAACCGCGGCGAACTGATGCAGGTGGGCACACCGATGGCGCTCTACCAGGATCCGGACAATGTGTTCGTGGCCGCCTTTATGGGCTCGCCGCCGATGAACATAGTGCCGGTACAGAACCGCGGCAGCGGCCTGAAGAATGCCCTGCTCGATCTGCGGCGCGGCGGGCTGGACGGACTGGCTGGCGAGCTGCTGCTGGGTATCCGCCCGGAAAAACTCTGCCACGCAGCCGGCGCGCCGGCGCACTGGCCGCGTATCCGCGCCGCCATCGAGATGGTCGAAACCCTCGGCGCGGAGATGCTGGTGCACCTGGGCGCCGGCGCCGAACGGCTGATCGCGCGGCTGCCGGGTTTGCAGGCGCTCACTCCGGGCGACTCCATAGAGCTGGCGCTGGACCCGGAGGCAATTTACCTGTTCGATGCCGGGAGCCGGCGGCGCATTCGGGAAGCCCGCCCAGTCGCGGTGGCCGAGCCGTGCTGAGGACTTCCCCTTGTAGGAGCGGCGGGGCGGCCGTCCGCCCATGGCCGCGATCGATCTATCGCGGCCATGG